>NZ_JBPULG010000001.1:0-1296221 GCF_051550705.1 Sphingopyxis selenitireducens | reverse complement strand
TGGGGGGGGGCCCCCCGGGTTGGGGGGGGGGGGGGGGGGGGGGGGGGGCCCCCCCCCCCCCGCGACATGGCAAAAATGGGCCTTTCCCCTTGCGCTTCGCGCCGAGCGAACGCACATAGGCGCCGGATCGCGGGGGGCGCGGTCCGCCCACTGAGGAAAGATCACCATGGCCTCTCGCGCCGACCAGCTTGCTTCCAATCTGAATTTTTCGAAGTTCGGCAAGGCGACCGAGCTCAAGAACCGCATCTGGTTCACGATCGGTGCGCTGATCGTCTTCCGCTTCCTGTCCTATGTGCCACTGCCGGGCGTCGACCCCGTGGCATTGTCGCAGCTGTACAGCCAGGCGGCCTCGGGCGGCGTTCTCGATATTTTCAACACTTTCTCGGGCGGCAGCCTGGAGCGGATGAGCATCATCGCGCTCGGCGTCATGCCTTATATCACGGCGTCGATCGTCGTTCAGCTGGCGACCGCGCTGTCGCCCAGCCTCGCAGCTCTCAAGAAAGAGGGCGAAAGCGGGCGCAAGAAGATCAACCAGTATACGCGCTATGGCACCGTCGGCCTGACCGCGATCCAGGGCTATTTCATCGCTGTCGGTCTTGAATCGCTGGGCCAGAGCCAGGCGATTGCGGCGGTCGTCGATCCCGGGATGCTGTTCCGCATTGGTGCCGTGATCAGCATCGTCGGCGGCACCCTGTTCCTGATGTGGCTGGGTGAACAGATCACCAGCCGCGGCATCGGCAACGGCGTTTCGCTGATTATTATGGCGGGCATTCTCGCGCAGCTGCCGCGCAGCTTCTCGCAGATGTTCACGCAGGTCCGCGAAGGATCGATGGGCGGCGGCACGGTCTTCGCCGTTATTGGCGGCGCGATCCTTGTTATCGCCTTTATCGCCTTCATGGAGCGGGCGCAGCGCCGCGTGCTCGTGCAATATCCGAAGCGCGCGACCCAGCGTGGCGTGATGCAGGCGGACCGCAGCCATCTGCCGTTGAAGGTCAATACCGCGGGCGTCATTCCGCCGATCTTTGCGTCGTCGCTGCTGCTGATGCCGCTGACGATTACCCAGATGATGGGGCAGAATGTTCAGGGCGATACCGCGACCGGCGATTTCCTGATCACGCTCAACCAGTATCTCGCGCACGGCCAGCCGCTCTATATGGCGCTTTATGCCGCGGGGATCATCTTCTTCTGCTTCTTCTATGTCGCGGTCGTCTTCAATCCCGAAGAAACCGCCGACAATCTCAAGAAGCAGAACGGTTTCATTCCGGGGATTCGTCCGGGCAAGAATACCGCGGCCTATCTGGATTTCGTGCTGACCCGCATCACGGTGCTTGGCGCGGCCTATCTGGCGGCGATCTGTCTGGTGCCGGAATATTTCATCGCGCAGTCGGGCCTGCCTTTCCAGCTCGGCGGCACCAGCCTCTTGATTATCGTCAATGTCACCATCGACACGATCAGCCAGATTCAAAGCCACATGCTCGCGCATCAATATGGCGATCTGATCAAGAAGGCCAAATTGAAGGGCGGCGTTGCGCGGCGCTAAGGTGCCCGCTACGGACAACGCGCAGGGCAGGGTATAGGGGCTTCCATGACGCTGAATATCATTTTGCTGGGTCCGCCGGGGGCGGGCAAGGGAACGCAGGCAGTGCGTCTGGAAGAAGAGCATGGCATGGTCCAGCTGTCGACCGGCGACATGCTGCGCGCTGCGGTCAAGGCGGGAACGCCGATCGGTCTGCAGGCGAAGGCCGTGATGGACGCGGGCGAACTGGTCTCTGACGCTATTGTTTCGGGCCTGATCGGCGAACGCCTCGATGAGCTGGGCTCTGACGTATCGGTGATCTTCGACGGCTATCCGCGCACCGCAGCACAGGCCGACGCGCTCGACGAAATCCTCAGCGCCCGTGGCCGCAAGCTCGATCATGTGATCGAGCTGCAGGTCGAGGAAGACGCACTGGTCGATCGCATCACCGGACGCTTCTCCTGCGCGAAATGCGGCGCCGGCTATCACGACCGTTACAAGCGCCCCAAGGTGGACAATGTTTGCGACGTTTGCGGCAGCGACGAATTCAAGCGCCGTCCCGACGACAATGAGGAAACGGTGCGCACGCGCATGGCCGAATATCGCGCCAAGACCGCGCCGATCCTGCCGATCTATGACGCGCGTGGGATCGTAACCCATGTCGACGGCATGGCGCCGATCGATCAGGTCAACGACGCGATCGAAACCATTCTCGCAGCCGCCACCGCAGACTAGTCACCATTTCCCGCGCTGCCTACATTGGCGGCAAAGGGGAGTGGCCATGGATAGCAGAATATACGCCGCAGTGGCTGCGTTGACCGGCATAGCGCTGCCGGCGTCGCCTGCCGCGGCGGAGGTCGTCGATCAAAGCGAGATCGGCTTCACCGTTGCGCATACGGTCGAGGTCACCGCGACCCCCGCCGACGTGTGGAAGCTGCTTCGCAGGCCGGATAAATGGTGGTCGAAAGAGCATAGCTGGTCAGGCGACGCCGCCAATTTCTGGCTGGATTCGCAAGCCGGCGGTTGTTTCTGCGAAAAGCTCCCCGACAGTGGGGGCAGGCCCGGCAGCGTCCAGCACGCGCGTATCCTCTTCGCTCAGCCAAATCAGATGCTGCGTCTGTCGGGCGCCTTCGGGCCGCTTCAAGGTGAGGCGCTGTCAGGGACGCTGACGATCCAGATCAAGGAAATACCGACCGGCTCGTCGATCCGCTTCGACTATGTCGTCGGCGGCTATATGCACTTCAAGGTCGGCGACATCGCCCCCGCCGTCGACAGTGTGATCGGTGAACAGCTTGCCGGGCTGGCCAAAGCATTGGGCGAGGACCAGATGAAGGAAGGCGACCGCTAGGGGGAGCCGTTCAGGAAGCGGGTTTGTCGCCGCGCAATTTGGCCAGCGCGGCGAAAGGGCCAGCCGCCTCCTCGCTCAACACGCCCTTTTCGGCGAGGATGCGCGCGGAATCGGGGTGACGCGGAAAGGGGTCGAGACCGAGCGACAATGTCTGCACCGCTGCTTCGCCGAGGTCGATACGGTCGCCTTCAAGCGGCAGCGTTTCACAATCCTCGCTGCTGATCTCAATCTCTTCCATATCGTCAGCCGCCGCATCCACGTTGCGCAGGAAGCGAAGGTCGAAGGTCTCTGTCAGTGCCGCGGGAACGGGTAAATCGGTCGCAGCGCAGCGCTGGACGAGCTTCGCGCGCACTTCGCCTTTGGCCGCGATCCCTCCGGCAATTGCCCGAACCTCGGCTGTCACCACAAATTCGCCGAGTTCGACAAGGTCGAGCCGCCGGGCAATGCGCGCGCGGGCGTCGGCGTCGGCTTCCAGCGTGATCGGGCGGCCATGCGCAGCGTCGCCCAGCGTCACGATATGCGAAAATTCGGGCGCGTCGTTCATGTCGGTGGTCCGGGGAGGCTATTGGTTTCGATGAGCGTCTCGACCGGCGTGGCGGCGAGGGCGCGGCGCAGTGCGGCGACCTGTGTCATCACATGCGCGAGTCCCGATGCGGCGGGGGCGTTGCCGCGCCACAGGTTGCGGACCAGCGCGGCGCTGAGTTCGTCGGACCCGTCGGCGGCGCGATAGACGCCGAGCCGGCCGCCGAGCGCGCCGACCATCCGGCCGATCTGTTTGCCGACGACCATGTCGCCGAACCCGATCTGGCGCATCTGGCCGTCCATATCGTTGACGAACAATTCGGTGAGTTCGACCCCCGCGAGGCCGTGTGACGGGGCATCGTCGATCCGGTGCAGGACGAGCGCGAGGATCAAGCTGACCATATCGAACCGCCCGTCGAGCGTGTCGGGGACGGTGCCTTCGACATACCAGTGCGGCGCGCGCGCGGTGGCGACGACGGCGTTCCACAGCGGACGGCGCGCCTCGCGCGGGTCGGGGCCGGGTTTGAACAATTTGCCAAGTGAGAACATAGGGCCTCGCTTAGTCGCATTCGGGCCGGCGGAAAAGGCCCGCCGGTCAGCTTGTGGCAAGCTTTGTCGCGGCACAAGCGGCTTGTGCGCGCCGGGCGCTTGCGGTTAAGAGGCGCGAGAGCCAGCGCCGACCGCCGGGAGACGCGGCGGACAGGCGCTATGGAGATAATTATGCCCACTTCGATCCTTTCGCTTTCCGCCCCGCGCGCGCGCCTGATCGCCCTCGGCCTGATCGTTGCGCTGACCGCGAGCGGTTGTTCGCAGCTCAAAGGCCGGCAGGGCTATATTGTCGACCCTGTGCTGACCGATTCGGTCTCGGTCGGCGTCGACAATCGCGAGTCGGTGGAAAAAACGCTCGGCCGCCCGACTTTCGTCGGCCAGTTCAGCAACAATGAATATTATTATGTGTCGCGCGAAACGCGCCAGCTGGCTTTTGCCAAGCCGCGCCCGATCTCGCAGCAGGTGCTGCGGGTTCGTTTCGATCCTGCCGGTAATGTCGTTGCGGTCGATCGCACCGGAATCGAACTCGTCAGCAAGCTGAGCCCGTCGGGCGACAAGACGCCGACCTTGGGTCGAAGCCGCAGCTTCTTCGAGGATATCTTCGGCAATATCGGCGCCGTTGGCGCCCCGGGTGCAGGCGCTCCCGGACAGTAGAACGCGGCGCCCGCGTCGGCAGATTGTCTGCCAACATAATCAGAGCAAAATCGGCGCCCTTGCCTCCGCAAGGGCGCCGATTTTATTTACTGGTATGTTTACTGGGCGATCCCGCCCGCTGCGAGGACGGCGAGGGTCACCAGATCCGACGCGGTCGATGCCATGGTGGCAACCTGCACCGGCTTTTCCATGCCAACCAGCATCGGGCCGATGACGGCGCCGCCGCCCAGTTCGCGCAGCAGCTTGGCCGACAGATTGGCCGATTGCAGTCCCGGCATGACCAGCACATTCGCGGGCCCCGACAGGCGGCAGAAGGGATAGTTTTTCATCACCTTTTCGTTCAGCGCGACGTCGGGCGCCATTTCGCCTTCATATTCGAAGCCCGGCTGGCGCTGGTCGAGGATCGCCACCGCTTCGCGAATATTGTCGAGCCATGATCCCGGCGGATTGCCGAAGGTCGAATAGGACAGGAAGGCGACGCGCGGTTCATGCCCCATGCGCCGCGCGACCTGCGCGGTGCGTTCGGCGATATCGGCCAGCATTTCCGCCGTCGGCCGTTCGTTGACCGTCGTATCGGACATGAAGATGGTGTGATGCTGGTCGACGAGCACATGGATGCCGAACGGCGTCTTGCCCTCGGCATGGTCGATCACCCGGCGGACTTCGCGCATCGTCTGCGAATAGGTACGCGTCGTGCCGGTGATCATCGCATCGGCGAGACCGATCTTGAGCAACAGCGAGCCAAAGATGTTGCGGTCGCGATTGACCATCCGCTCGATGTCGCGGCGCAGATAACCGCGGCGCTGCAGCCGTTCATAGAGCATGTCGACCATCTGCGGCACATGCGGCGAATTGACGCTGTTGTGGACCTCGAAGCTTTCGGGATCGGCGACGCCCATCGCGCGCAGCTTGTCGTGCAGCCCTTCGCGCCCCACCAGCACCGGGATGCCATAGCCGCCGTCGCGGAACTGGATGGCGGCGCGCAGCACGACCTCTTCTTCGCCCTCGGCAAAGACGACGCGCTTGGGATTGGCGCGTGCGGCTTCATAAGCGAGCGTCAGGACCGACGTCGTCGGGTTGAGCCGTGCGCGCAGCCGCGTGCGGTAGGCGTCCATGTCGGCGATCGGAAATTGCGCGACGCCTGTGTCCATTGCCGCCTGGGCGACCGCCGCAGGGACGATTTCCATCAGCCGCGGATCGAAGGGCGACGGGATGATATATTCGGGACCAAAGCTTGAAGCGCGCCCGCCATAAGCTGCGGCGACTTCCTCCGGCACCTGCTGGCGCGCGAGGTCGGCGATCGCATAGGCGGCAGCGATCTTCATCTCTTCGTTGATCGCGGTCGCACGCACGTCGAGCGCGCCGCGGAAGATGAAGGGAAAGCAGAGGACATTATTGACCTGGTTCGGATAGTCCGAGCGCCCGGTGGCGATGATCGCGTCAGGCCGTGCTGCGCGGGCATCGGGCGGCGAGATTTCGGGATCGGGGTTCGCCATCGCGAAGATGATCGGGGCGGGCGACATATCCTTGACCATTTCGGGCTTGAGCGCGCCCGCGGCCGACAGGCCGAGGAACACGTCGGCGCCGACCAGCGCCTCGGTCAGGTTGCGTGCCTCGGTCGGTACCGCATGCGCCGACTTCCACTGGTCCATGCCCTCGGTACGGCCCTGATAGATGGTGCCTTTGCGGTCGCACATGATGACATTTTCATGCCGCACGCCCATCGCCTTGATCAGCGCGGTGCACGCAATCGCCGCCGCGCCGGCGCCGTTGACGACGACCTTCACCGTCGCAAGGTCGCGGCCCGTCAGGTGGCAGGCGTTGATGAGACCGGCGGCGGTGATGATCGCGGTGCCATGCTGGTCGTCATGGAACACCGGAATGTTCATTTTCTCTTTCAGCGCCGCTTCGATGATGAAGCAGTTGGGCGCCGCAATATCTTCGAGGTTGATGCCGCCGAAGCTGGGCCCGAGCAACGCCACCGCGTCGATGAAGGCCTGAGGATCTTCGGTATCGACCTCGAGGTCGATCGAATCGACGTCGGCGAAGCGTTTGAACAGCACCGCCTTGCCTTCCATCACCGGCTTGGATGCGAGCGCGCCCAGATTGCCGAGGCCGAGGATCGCGGTGCCGTTGGAGATGACCGCGACCAGATTGCCCTTGATCGTATAATCATAGGCCTTTGCCGGATCCTCGGCGATCGCGAGCACGGGCACGGCGACGCCGGGCGAATAGGCCAGGCTGAGGTCGCGCTGCGTCGCCATCGGCTTCGATGCGACGATCTCGATTTTTCCGGGGCGGCCATATTCGTGGTAGAGTAGCGCCTCGCGGTCCGAGAATTGCACCTTGCTACCACTGTCCATTTTCTATCCCCTAAAACCACAGGATGTGCGTTCAAGCCCGTTCCCTAGCGTCGCATTCTGCAAAAAGTAACCTGCAATCTCGACGCTGCCTGCCTTGCCATGCCGCCATCAATCACTAAGCAGGGCGAATGCCTGCCACCGCGACCGCCCGTGCCTCCCAAGCCTCCAGCTCCGCGTCCGCGCCTGCGGCGACGCCGATGATGGCGCAATATTGGACGCTGAAGGAAAAGGCCGGCGACTGCCTGCTCTTCTACCGCATGGGCGATTTTTTCGAGCTTTTTTTCGATGATGCGAAGGCCGCGGCATCTACGCTCGATATCGCGTTGACCTCGCGCGGTGAATATGACGGCGCGCCGGTGGCGATGTGCGGGGTTCCCGTTCATGCCGCCGAATCCTATCTCGCCCGCCTGATCCGCGCCGGCCATCGCGTTGCGATCGCCGAACAGGTCGAAACCCCTGCGGAAGCCAAGGCGCGCGGCGGGTCGAAGGCGCTCGTCGCGCGTGCGATCGTGCGTTTCGTTACGGCGGGGACGCTGACCGAGGAAAGCCTGCTGGAGGGGCGCAGCGCCAACCGCCTTGCGGCGCTGGCTGAAATTGGCAGCGAGGGCGATGTGGCGATCGCTGCCGCCGACATTTCGACCGGACGGTTCGAGGTGGTCGCGGTGCGCCGCGATGCTGTCGATGCCGAACTCGCGCGGCTCGCGCCGTCCGAATTGCTCGTCAGCGACGCGGCGGGCGACATACCCGACTGGAGCGTGCGGCAGGTCGTAAGGCGCCCGGCGGGCGATTTCGCGAGCGGACCCGGCCAGAAACGGCTCGAGACAATGTTCGGGGTCCAGACGCTGGATGGCTTTGGCAGTTTTTCGCGCGGCGAAATGGCGGCGATGGGAGCGATCGCCGCCTATCTCGACCATGTCGCCACCGGCCAGCCGATCTTCCTGCAGCCGCCGGTCCGCCACCAGTCGGGCGATCGCATGGCGATCGACGCGGCAACGCGCGAGAGTCTGGAACTCGTTCGCACGATGACCGGTGCGCGCGACGGCAGTCTGCTTGGTACGATCGACCGGACCGTGACCGCCGCGGGTGCGCGGCTGCTCGCCGATGATCTGGCGAGCCCGCTCACCGACAAGGGCGCGATTCTGGACCGGCTCGATCTTGTCGATGCGCTCGCGCGCGATGCGCTGTGGCGCGGCGAGTTGCGTGCGGCGCTGCGTGCGCTACCCGACGCGGGGCGTGCGCTTGGCCGGCTCGTCGCAGGACGCGGCGGTCCGCGCGATCTTGCGCAGCTTCGCGATGCGCTCGGCGGCGCGCGTCTGCTGCGCGAACATCTGGCGCGGCGTGCCGATCTGCCGCCTTTGCTCGCGCGCCTGCTTCCCGGACTCGACGGCCATGGCGCGCTGGTCGATGAACTCAGCCGGGCGCTCGTCGAAACCCCGCCGGTCGATGCGGCGCAGGGCGGATATGTCAGCGAGGGTTATGACGCGGCACTCGATGCGCTTCGCGAAACCGCGCGCGACGGGCGCAAGGCGATTGCGGTGCTCGAGGCGGGCTATCGCGACCGCACCGGCATTGCCTCGCTCAAGATCCGCCACAATGGCGTTCTTGGCTATCATGTCGAAGTACCCGCAAAACATGCCGATGCGCTGATGCTTCCCGATTCGGGTTTCACCCATCGTCAGACGCTCGCCGGGGTGGTGCGCTTCAACTCGTCCGATCTTCATGAAGCGGCGATCCGGGTGACGCAGGCGGGCGTCCACGCGCTCGCGGCCGAGGCTGCGCATCTGGAGGCCTTGACCGAAGCCGCCGTGGCGCGCCGCGAAGCGATCGCTGCGAGCTGCGATGTTCTTGCGCGAATCGATGTCGCCGCCGCGCTGGCCGATCATGCGATGAGCCACAATTGGTGTCGCCCCGACCTTGCCGATGAACCCTGCCTCGAGGTCGTCGGCGGCCGCCATCCGGTGGTCGAGGCCGCACTCGCGAAATCGGGCGACCGTTTCGTTCCCAATGATGTGTCGCTGGCGCCCGACGATCGCCTCTGGCTGGTCACCGGTCCGAACATGGGCGGTAAGTCGACGTTCCTGCGCCAGAACGCGCTGATCGTCGTCCTCGCACAGGCGGGGGGCTTTGTTCCGGCGGCGTCGGCGAAGCTGGGTCTTGTCGATTGCTTGTTCAGCCGCGTCGGTGCGAGCGACAATCTGGCGCGCGGGCGTTCGACCTTCATGGTCGAAATGGTCGAAACCGCGGCGATCCTCGCGCAGGCGACCCCGCAGAGTTTCGTGATCCTCGACGAGGTCGGGCGCGGCACATCGACCTATGACGGGCTCGCGCTCGCCTGGTCGGTGGTCGAGGCGGTGCATGAGGTGAACAAGTGCCGCTGTCTCTTCGCGACCCATTATCACGAACTGACGCGGCTCGCCGAAACGCTCGATGCGCTGTCGCTCCACCATGTTCGCGCGCGCGAATGGCAGGGCGACCTGGTGCTGCTCCACGAACTCGCCGAGGGGCCGGCCGATCGCAGCTATGGCCTTGCCGTCGCGCGCCTTGCGGGCGTTCCCGCGAACGTCGTCAAGCGCGCCGAAGCGGTGCTGGCAAAGCTGGAGGCGGGCCGCGAGGCGACCGGCGGCCTCGCGGCGGGGCTCGATGATCTGCCGCTGTTTGCCGCGACCCTCGCCGCGGCGCCTGCCGCCGCGAAGGATGCGCTGCGTGAGGCGCTGGCGGCGATCGACCCCGATGCGCTCGCACCGCGCGACGCGCTTGAGGCGCTCTACGCGCTCAAACGCCTGATGACCGACGCGTCATGAGCGATTTGTTCGCTCATCTCGACGACCGCCGGGCGATTATCGACCGGCGCCGCATTGCGGGCGAGCTCGACGAGATTGCGGCGGAGAGCAAGGATGGCGGTGCGCGGCGCCGCGCGATGGTGACGCTGCTCAAGGCGGCGCTCGACGACGGCCGGGCAGAGATTGAACGTCGGCTGCTCGCCCGGCCCTCTTCGGGGCGGATTGCCGCGAGTGCGACGGCGTTTCTGATCGACCAGATCGTCCGCCTCAGCCACGACTTTACCGTTGGTCATCTTTATCCGGCCAGCAACAGATCTGCGGGCGAGCGGATCACCTTGATCGCGGTGGGCGGTTATGGCCGCGCGGAAATGGCACCGCACAGCGACATCGATATCGGTTTTCTGACCCCGTTCAAACAGACCAGCTGGACCGAACAGGTGATCGAGGCCCAGCTTTATACGATGTGGGACCTCGGGCTGAAGGTCGGCCATTCGAGCCGTTCGGTCGACGAGATGGTCCGCGCCGCGAAGGACGATCTGACGATCCGTACCGCGCTGCTCGAGGCGCGCTTCATCTGGGGCGACCGCGATCTTTATGATCAGGCAAGCGCGCGTTTCGATGCCGAGGTCGTCGCAGGAAATGCGCGGGCCTTCGTCGCCGAAAAACTGGCCGAACGCGATGAGCGGCATAAGAAAATGGGCGATTCGCGCTATGTCGTCGAACCCAATGTGAAGGAAGGGAAGGGCGGGCTTCGCGACCTTCACACCCTGTTCTGGATCGGCAAGTTCATCCACCGTGTCCGCACCGTTCCCGAGCTGGTCGATGCCGGACTGCTATCGGCGCGCGAGCTTCGGCAGTTCGAGCGCGCCGAAAATTTCCTTCTCGCGGTACGCTGCCACCTCCATATCCTCGCGGGCCGCGCCGAGGACCGGCTGACCTTCGACTTCCAGCCCGAAATCGCGCGCCGGATGCATTTTGCCGAGCGGCCGGGAAAAAGTGCGGTCGAGCGCTTCATGCAGCTCTATTTCATCCACGCCAAAAGCGTCGGAGACGTTACCGGTACCTTCCTCGCGCATCTCGACGACCAGCTTGCGGCACGCGGGCGACGCTTTCTGCCGACGATCCGCCGCCGGCCGGGGAAGCTCAATGGCTTTGTTCTCGATCGCGGGCGGCTCGCGTTGCCAGCGGATGATTTCTTTCGCGACGACCCGGTTCGGCTGGTCGAAATCTTCGCGCTCGCCGACAAATACGGGCTCGAAATCCATCCGCAGGCGATGCGCCAGGCGCGCCACGACGCGAAGCTGATCGACGCGCGCGGGGTGCGGCGGATCGCGCGCGCCAATGCGCTGTTCCTCGATGTGCTGAGCTCCCCGCGCGATCCCGAAACGGTGCTGCGCTGGATGAACGAGGCCGGCGTGTTCGGCCGCTTCGTGCCCGATTTCGGGCGCGTCGTCGCGCAGATGCAGTTCGACATGTATCATCACTACACCGTCGATGAGCATACGATCCGCGCCATTGGTCTGCTCGCCGATATCGAACAGGGACGACTGAAGGACGACCATCCGCTGTCGACCGCGATCCTGCAACAGATCCAGTCGCGCCGCGTCATCTATGTCGCGGTGCTGCTCCACGACATCGCCAAGGGGCGCGGCGGCGATCATAGCGTGCTTGGCGCCGAACTTGCGCTGCGGGTTTGTCCGCGCCTTGGGCTCAGCGACGCGGAGACCGAAACCGTCTCGTGGCTCGTGCGCTATCACCTGCTGATGTCGGCAACCGCGTTCAAGCGCGACCTGGCCGACTTCAAGACGATCCTCGATTTCGCGGGGCAGGTGCAATCGCCCGAACGGCTGCGCTTGCTGCTCGTCCTTACCGTCGTCGATATTCGGGCGGTCGGCCCCGGGGTGTGGAACAGCTGGAAGCGCCAGCTCTTGAGCGAGCTGTATGACGCCGCGGAGGAGGTGCTGCGGCTCGGCCACAAGCAGCGCGGGCGCGAGGTGCGGATCGCCAGCAAGAAGGAAGCGGTCGCCGAACTCCTCCGGCTCGACGAAAAGACCTTCGCCAATCTGGCCCGCCGCTTGCCCGAAAGCTATTGGATTGCCGAACCCGTTGAGGTCATTGCCGCCAATCTGATCCATATCCAGAACGCGGGCAACACGCCGCTGCATATCGCCGCGGTTCCCGACGATGATCGCGGCGCGACGTTGGTGATGGTTCTGGCGGCCGATCATGCGGGGCTTTTCTATCGCATAGCCGGCGGAATCCACCTCGCCGGGGGCAATATCATCGACGCGCGCATCCACACGACGCGCGACGGCCTCGCGCTCGACAATTTCCTCGTCCAGGATCCGCTCGGCCGGCCGTTTGCGGAGGCCGAACAGATTGTCAGGCTGACGCGCGCGATCGAGGATGCTCTGGCCGGCCGCCAGAAACTGCTGCCGAAGCTCACGGCCCGCGCGTTGCCGCGCCCGCGCGCGGAGGCTTTCACCATCGCCCCCAATGTCTTCGTCGACAACAAGGCTTCCAACAGATTCACGGTGATCGAGGTCAATGCGCAGGACCGCCCCGCGCTGCTCAACCAGCTTGCCTATGCGCTCTTCCAATCGAAAGTGACGGTGCATTCGGCGCATGTCGCCACCTATGGCGAGCGTGCGGTCGACACCTTTTATGTTACCGATTTGCTGGGCGACAAGATCGACAGTGCCGCGCGGGTAAAGAGCCTGGAAAAGCGTATGCTGGAGGCGGCGGCCAACAACAGCGATGCGGCGGTCGCGGCCTAGAAATCAAACCCGTGCTGAACCGGCGCCATGGCGATCGGCACGCCTTCGAGTTCGAGCATCCGAGCTTTGGATGTCGAGCCGCCGGGCGCTGAGAAACCCCCGATCTTGCCGCCCGCCGCCATGACGCGGTGGCAGGGAATGATCAGGGGAACGGGGTTCGTCGCCATCGCCTGTCCGACCGCGCGGGCGTGTTCGGGACCCGCGCCCAGCGCCCGTGCAACAGCGCCATAGGTGGTCGTTTCGCCCCAGCCGAGCGTGCGGATGAAAGCATAGACCTGTGCGAAGAAGGGTGGCTGCGGGCCCGGATCGACCGTGGTCTCGAAAAACTCGACCCGCTCGCCTTCGAAATAGCGAATCGCGGCCGCGACGACCGTGGCGATGCCGGCCGGGGGCTCTGCACGCGCCGCGCCGGGCAGGCGGCGCAAGAGGGATCGTTCGGCTTCGGACGCGTGGGGGGCGGGCAAGCGAAAGCATGTGATCGCGGCGCCCTGCCAGCCGATCGCTGCCACGCCTGCCGCTGTTTCGAAAAGCTGATACTGGTTGTGGCTCGCCATACCCGATCCTGCATCGTCGATAAGGATATATAGGGCCGCGTCTGACCGAAAACCATGTTCTCCGCGCTGGGTTCAGCCCGCCGGCGGGCCTGCCATGGCTGCCGCCGCGGCGAGCAACCCGCCGTTGAAGCGTTGCGACAGCGCGGCGTCGGGGATCGCGTTGAAGGCATGGATCGCACCGGCATAGCTGTGCAGATCGACGGGAACGCCCGCCGCGGTGAGGCGGCGCGCATAATCCAGATTCTCGTCGAAGAAGAGGTCCAGGCTGCCGGTTGCGATATAGGCGGGGGGCAGGCCCGTCAGATCATCGGCAAGGCTCGGTGAAAACCAGCCGCGCCGTGCGTCGTCTGCCCTATAGTCGCCCTGCAGCGCGCGCCAGCCGAAGCGGTTGCTCGCGCGCGTCCAGATGAACTCGCCGGTCGTGGGATTGCAATAGGGGCAGGCGTCGCCGCCGGTGCGGTGATCGAGCATCGGATAGGTGAGAAGCTGCCCGGCGATGGCCGGGCCCCCCAAATCGCGCGCCATGATGGCGAGCGCCGCAGCAAGACCGCCGCCCGCGCTTTCGCCGGCGACGACGATCCGGCTCGCGTCGAAACCCAGATCATCCGCCCGGCCCGCGAGCCATGTCAGCGCCGAATGGCAATCCTCCTGCGGCGCGGGAAAGGGGTGTTCGGGGGCGAGGCGATATTCGACCGATACGACGGGTACGCCGGCCATGGCCGCCATGGCGGCGGGCCCCGCCTGCATCTGTTTGACCGACCCCATCACCATGCCGCCGCCATGGATGTGGAGGATCGCGCCGCCGCCGGTGCGGGTTTCGGCGGGGCGATAAAGGAAAACCGGAATGTCAGGCCCGCCGTGGATTGACGGCACCATTATCTCTTCGGGCGCAATCACCGGGGGCGGCAAGATCGAATAGGATTGTGCCGCCCTGGCGCGGATGTCGGTGATCGGCGCTGAATCGAGTTCAACCCGCGGAAACAGGTCGATGATAGGCGCGATCTCGCGGTCGACGAGGTGGCGGGTGTCCATGGCAAAACTCTCCCTTTTTTGTCTCGTCGGCGCGAGGCCGTGTCAGCCGCGCAGTGTCGCTCCCGCTTTCGCCGCCGCCGCGACCACCTTGTCGGCGATCGCTTTGAGGTCCGCGTCGGTGAAGCTCTTGTCCTGCGGTTGCAGTTCAACCTCGACGGCCAGACTGACCTGTCCTTCGGGCACGCCTTGCCCGGCGAAGCGGTCGAACAGGCGCGCGTCGACGATGCTCACCTTGTCGGCGCCGCGGATTGCGCGCACCAGATCGGCGGCGGTCAGTGCGTCGGGGGCGAGGAAGGCGAAGTCGCGGCGTACCGACTGCAGGGCGGGCGGGGTGAAGGCGGTCCGCGCCGGACCGCTCGCGCGCTTCGCCGGAATCGCATCGAGGAAAATCTGCACCGCCATCACCGGGCCTTCGACGTCGAAGGCCCGGGTCAGCAGCGGGTGGAGTGCACCGAATTCGGCGAGCACCGCCTTGGGACCGAGCCGCAGCGTTGCGGACTGGCCCGGATGCCAGATGCTGCCTTCGGCGACCGCCTCCATCACCTGCAACCGGTCGGTCGGCGCGCCTGCCGCCTCGAGCAGCGCGAGGGCCGCAGCCTTGGCGTCGAACGCGTCGAATGGCGCGGCTTTGCCGGTCTGCCAGCTGCGGGTGCTTTTGTTGCCCGCCATGACGATCGCCAGCGTGGGATGCTCGGCATCCGCGAGATAGCGGCGACCAATTTCGAACAGGCGGATGCTGGTTGCGCCCCGATGCTGGTTGCGCTGCGTCGCGGCGAGCAGGCCGGGCAGCAGCGACGGGCGCATGACCTTGAGGTCTTCGCTGATCGGATTGGCGAGGCTCCATGCGCCGCCGCCGAAGGGGGCAGCCTCGCGTTCGCTGATGAAAGACCAGGTCACCGCTTCGTGGCAACCTGCCGCCGCCGCCGCGCGGCGCATGCGACGCTCGAGCAGCTGGTCGGCGGTTGCGGTCGGCTTTGCGACGCCTTCGCTGCGGGGCAGCGGAGTCGACGGAATCGCATCGAAACCGTGAATGCGCGTGACTTCCTCGACGACGTCGGGCGCGGCATCCATGTCGCGGCGCCAGCTCGGCACGGCGATCTGCCAGCGGCTGCCCTGCTCGACCACGCCGAAGCCGAGCGTGGTCAATATGTCGCGCTGGCGCTCGGGCGCGATCGCGATGCCGCCCAAGGTTTCGGACAGATCCGGGTCATAGTCGATTTGGTGCGTTGCCGCGGGCGGCGTTCCGGCGCGGGTTACAGCGGACGGCGTGCCGCCACAGATGGCGAGGATATGGCCCGTGACGATCGCGGTCGCATCATCGAGGAAGGCGGGATCGACCCCGCGCTCGAAGCGGCTGCGCGCATCGCTGGTCAGCGCGAGGGCTTGTCCGGTCAGCGCGATGCGTTCGGGAGTGAAATAGGCGATTTCCAAGACGATGTCGGTCGTCGTATCGCTGCATCCGCTATGCTCGCCGCCCATGATGCCCGCGATGTCGTGAACGCCATGATCGTCGCCGATCACGGTCATCGTGTCGGTGAGGGTGAATAGCTTGCCATTCAATGCGGTCACCGTATCACCATTTCGGGCGCGGCGGGCGACCAGTGCGCCGCTCAGTTGCGCACGATCATAGACATGGCTGGGGCGGCCAAGATCGAACATCACATAGTTGGTGATGTCGACAAGCGCCGAGATCGACCGTTGGCCGACGGCTTCGAGGCGGCGGCGCATCCATTCGGGGGCCTGTCCATTGGTGACGCCGCTGATCGTGCGGCCGAAGAAGGCCGGGCAACCTTCGACATCGTCGGTGCGGATTTCGGTCGCGGGGGTGCCTTCGCCGACGATCGTCGGGACGTCGAGCGGTTTCAGCGTGCCAAGCCCGGCGGCCGCGAGATCGCGCGCTATTCCGCGCACGCCCATGCAATCCTGCCGGTTCGGAGTGATCGAAATGTCGATCACCGGCTCGCCTGCACCCGAATAGTCGGCGAAGCTCGCCCCGATCGGCGCATCTGCGGGCAATTCGATGATGCCGTCATGATCGTCGCCGAGTTCCAGCTCGCGGGTCGAGCACATCATGCCGTTCGATTCGACACCGCGGACAGCCGCCACCTTCAGCACCATGCCGTTCGCGGGAACCACCGCACCGGGCAGGCCGAGCACGCCGACCAGACCGGCGCGCGCATTGGGCGCGCCGCAGACGATCTGCAGCGGAGTACCGCCGTCGCCGGTATCGACGGTCAGCACCTGCAATTTGTCGGCCTGCGGATGGCGTTCGGCGGTCAGCACCTTGGCGACGCGAAAACCGGTCAGCTTCTCGGCCGGATTCTCGACGCCTTCGACCTCGAGGCCGATGCGGTTCAGCGTGGCGACGACGTCATCGACCGTCGCATTGGTTTCGAGATGGGCTTTCAGCCAGTCGAGGGTGATCTTCATGCCGAAATTCCTCCGCTGAGCGTCGGAACACTCAGCGCGTTAAATCCGTAATGGGCGAGCCAGCGCAGGTCGCCGTCGAAGAAGGCGCGCAGGTCGTCCATGCCATATTTGAGCATCGCGAGCCGATCGACCCCGACCCCGAATGCGAAACCCTGCCACTCGTCGGGATCGAGCCCGCAATTGGCGATCACATGGCGGTTGACCATGCCGCTGCCCAGCAGTTCCATCCACGCATGGCCTTCGTCGTCGCCGTTTCCGCCGACGATACGGCGGCCCTTTTCCTGACGGTAGCCGACATCGACCTCGGCCGATGGTTCGGTGAAGGGGAAATAGCTGGGGCGGAGGCGCAGAACGATATCGTCACGTTCGAAATAGGCCTTGAGGAAGGTTTCGAGCGTCCATTTGAGGTGGCCCATATGGATGCCGCGATCGATCACCAGACCCTCGACCTGGTGGAACATCGGAGTGTGGGTTGCGTCGCTGTCGCTGCGATAGACGCGGCCGGGCGCGATGATGCGGATCGGCGGCTCTTCGTTCATCATGGTGCGGATTTGCACCGGCGAGGTGTGGGTGCGCAGCAGCATTTTCTGCCCGTCCGCGTTCGTGTCGGGGAAATAGAAAGTGTCGTGCATCGCGCGCGCGGGATGCGTCTCGGGAATGTTGAGCGCGGTGAAATTGTGCCAGTCGTCCTCGATCTCGGGGCCCGTTGCGACGGCAAAGCCCATGTCGGCGAAGATTTCGGCGAGCTCGTCCATCACCTGGCTGACCGGGTGAACGCTGCCGCGCGGGGCGGTGTCGGCGGGGAGCGACATGTCGATCGCTTCGGCGGCGAGCTTGATGTCGAGCGCAGCAGCATCCAGCGCCGCCTTGCGCGTCGCGATCGCCGCGGTCACCGCTTCGCGCAGCCCCTGAATCTCCGGCCCGCGCGACTGGCGTTCCTCGGGCGACAGGCCGCCAAGCGTCTTCAGAAGCGCGGTGACGCTTCCGGCCTTGCCCAGCGCGGCGACGCGCAGGGCTTCCAGCGCATCCAGATCGGCCGCTGTCGTTATGTCGCCCACCAGCTGGGTCTGCATCGCCTGAAGTTCGCTCATCGTCATTCGTCCTGCCGCGGCGGGACGCATGCTGCGCCGCCGCTTGCTTCTTTGTCGGTTTATTGGGTGCGGGGAGTCCGCCTTTGCCTTGCCGCCGCTTGCACCGAAGGCGCGGCATGGGTCAACCCCGAACGGCGCTATCCGGCGGGTTTGTGGAGTCCCTGAACCGCAGCGCCAGCAGCGGCGGCGCGGGCAAAGGCGGCCGCGCCGAGGATCGGTTTTGGCCGCGCGGCATAGGCGCGGGGGCTCATCCCCATGAAGCGGTGAAAGTCGTGGGTGAATTGCGCCTGGTCGCAATATTGATGATCGAGTGCGTCGATCCACGCCATCGAGGGGTCGAGCATGAAGCGTCCGAGCGAGCGCAAAAAGCGCTGACGGCGCAGCAAAAGTTTTGGCGAAAAGCCGAAGGCGCGGTGGCTCAGCCGTTCGACCGAGCGTTCGGACAGCGACAATTTGGCCGAAAGATCGGCGACGCTCGCCAGATCATCATCGACCAGCGCACGGTGCGCCGCGAGAATCGCGGGATCGTCGGGCGGTGCGGCCGCCAGCAGGCCGACCATATGGGCATCGATCATCGCCGCCGCCGCTTCGGTGCTACTCGCCTGTGGCAGCGCGCCAAGGAGCGGGGCGAAGGCCGCAAAGGCGGAATGTTCGGCGCCATCGCAAAACCTGTCGGCGAGATCCTCGGCGGGCAACGGGATGAACTTCGCCCAGCCCATCGGCAGGATGCCGATGCCCCAGACGCGCATATTGCCCGCAGCGAAATAGGTCGCGTGGCTCGTCGGGCCGGTAACGGTGAATCGCGGAATCGCGGCCGGGGCGGCGTCGCCGATCGCCGCGATCGGCACCTCGCCCTCGACAAAGCGCAAATTCGCCCATTCGGGATGCAGATAATCTTCGATCCGTTCGCCGGCCGGTACCGCGATATCGCTCATATAGATTGCGCTGACATAGGGGGCCAGCTTTGCCGACAGGGGAAAGAAGCGCGTGGCGACCTGGACGCCGGGTGGCGTGATGAAGGGCGAGGCTGTTCGGCCGGGCATGATCGATACATCTAGCTGACAAGGCGGATAAAGAACAATGTTACCGTATCCTGATTGTCGGGTTTCTACAATTTTGCTGCCGCGGACTGGCGCATAACAAAGTGTCCCGCTGGGGAGGGGGAGCGGGCACAGGAGGGAAGTTTCGGGCGTTGGCACCAACGGATTGGGATTGGTGTGGACCTGAAATAAACGACGAATTTTCCAGAGCTTCGTTCCGGCCGGCGGCTTTCTGCGACCCACGGCTATTCGGCACGGACGGGGGGCGATGGTTTGCCATTGGGGGCCATTGTCGGGGCGGCGCGGGGCGAAAGCTCCGCACCGCCTCTTCCACATCGGGCGCGTGGACCCGGCCCGATTGGTCCCTCGGGATCATCACTTCGACCTTGCGATCCTGTGCACGGCGAGCGGGATGTGGTGCCTGCGGTGACAGCTCGGTGCTGCCCAAGGCACGCCGGGTGCGGGCAGCCATTTCGACGATTGCCTAGGTTTCCGCCCAGAAAAAAAGGCGGAGCAACCGAAGCTGCTCCGCCTTTTTGAACTGTCTGGCGATGGGGCTTAAGCTGCCTTGGGCAGTGCCGCCTTTGCCTGCGCGATGATCGCAGCGAACACGCCGCCTTCGTTCATCGCGAGGTCTGCCATGACCTTCCGGTCGAGTTCGATGCCCGACAGCTTAACGCCGTGCATGAACTGCGAATAGGTCAGACCTTCGGCGCGAACCGCAGCGTTGATGCGCTGGATCCACAGAGCGCGGAAGTTGCGCTTCTTAACCTTGCGGTCGCGATAGGCGTATTGGCCAGCCTTTTCGACCGCCTGCTTGGCGACACGAATGGTGTTCTTGCGACGGCCATAATAGCCCTTCGCCTGTTCCAATACGCGTTTGTGCTTGGCGCGCGTGGTAACGCCGCGTTTGATGCGTGACATTCCAGGGGCTCCTTACTTCAGGCCGTAGGGCGCCCAGAGGCGCACATGTGCCGTATCCGCTTCGCTGAGCACGCTGGTGCCGCGGTTGGTACGGATATATTTCGCATTGTGGCTGCTCAGGCGGTGACGTTTGCCGACGACGCCGTGCTTCACTTTGCCGGATGCGGTGAATTTGAAGCGTTTCTTCACACCGCTCTTGGTCTTCATTTTGGGCATTTTGGTCTCCTCAGGAAGTCCGTTTGCGTAGCGACATGGCAGCCCTTTCAGCCAGTCGTTACAATCGGAAGCGGCGCGCCTAGACGGATTCGCGTGAAAATGCAAGCGACGCCGGGTATCAAAAGAAACGGGAGCCCGTTGCCGGACCCCCGCTCATTCGCGTCAGAAACGAACGCCCATTCCCAAGCCGACGTGGCGGCGCTGGAACTTGATTCCGCCGATCCGGCCATTGTCGCCATAACCGGCTTCGGCCCGGACATAGAATTTGTCGCCAAAACCATGTTCATAGCCGATCGCGCCCTGAACGCCCGAACCGCTTGCGGTCTCGCGGAACGCGCCAACCTGCGCTTCGAGACGCAGCTTGGCATAGCCGAGCTTGCCGTAGATCTGGCCTTTGCTGCCCACGGCGTAGCCGATGTGCAGGCCCGCGGCGAGATTGTCCTTCACCTTCAGATAGTCGGTGCCGTCGCTGGTCTTGACCGACGATTTTTCGAGGGTGAGATAGGGGCCGACGACGAGCGACGAGCTGACCGCGACATCGAAGCCGACTTCGCCGCCAAATGCCACCGCGCTGCCGAGCTTGTAGACGTCATCATCTTCGTCATCGATGTCGCTGACGGTCGGCGTTTCATAGACCGCGCGCGCTTCGACGCGCAGGCCCGCCTTGGCATTGCTTTCGCCTTCCTTCGCGAGTGCGGGCGCAGCAAAACCGGCCGCGCAAGCCGCAGCCAAAATCAGTCTTTTCATTTATTCCCCCAAATATAGTGGACGCTATCCTTAGCGTCGGGGGTGCCGGTAGCAGTATTGTCGCGGGTGTAAAGCGAAGATACTGGAAATTTTCCTAAAAACTTGCGCCATCGACTTTGTGGATTGTCAGAGCATCCAGGTTGGCGTCGGGAACGCAGCGTAAATTCACTGCCGCCATCTTCTCGCCCGAGGGGCCGGTGCCAACCGAAAAGCCTTGGCAACCGCAGTCGGAGCAGAATTGATGGTCGATATTATGCTTGTTGAACTGGTATGACTTGAGCTTGTCTGCGCCGCTTGTCAGCCGAAACTGGTCGATCGGGACAAAGGCGAGCAGAAATCCTTTTCGCCGGCAGTGCGAACAGTTGCAACTCATCGCCGTATCCGGAATTTCGCCTTCGACACTATAGGTCACTGCGCCGCAATGGCAGCTGCCCTGAAAAGCCATGGATCAATCCTTTCCGGTCAATGGTGGCAGGCCAGTCCTTCGATCACGTCCTCGAGCCGTGCCGGATCGCCGAGCGCGAGGACATGGCCCCCACCTTCATTGGCACTGTCGGCGTTCAGCGGGTCGCCGTTCCAGTCGCACATCGTGCCCCCGGCGCCCTCGACTACGGGCACGAGCGCGGCATAATCGTGAAGCTTCAGCCCCGCCTCGACGACGAGGTCGATATGGCCGCTGGCGAGCAGGCCGTAATTATAGCAGTCGCCGCCGAAGATCAGGCGCTTGTGCGCGGTCTGCGCGGCGAGGCCCATGAAATGTTCGGCGTCATGGTCGCTGAAATATTGCGGGCCGGTGGTTGCGAGGGTCGCATTTGCAAGTTCGCGGCAGGCGCGGGTGCGCACCGGCTGGCCGTTGAACAAAGTCGGCTTGCCCAGCGCGCCGACCCAGCGTTCGCCGCTGATCGGCTGGTCGATGATCCCGAGCACGGGCCAGCCGTCCTGCAGCAGCGCGATCAGGGTGCCGAAGATCGGGCGGCCGGCCATGAAGCTGACCGTGCCGTCGATCGGATCGAGTACCCATTGCCGCGTCGCATCGGCGCGTTCGGCGCCATATTCTTCGCCGATGATACCGTCGCGGGGAACTTCGGCATCGAGGATGCGGCGCATCGCGGCTTCGGCGGCGCGATCAGCCTCGGTCACCGGCGACGCATCTGCCTTTGCCTCATGGGTGAATTCGGCGCGGAACAGCGGGCGGATCGCGGCGCCTGCGGCGTCGGCGAGGCGATGGGCGAGGGCGATATCGTCAGTGCGCATGGGGGCTCCGTTGGGTCATGACCGGACGCCTTGGCGCCCGGCGGTGCGATTGTCACGGATCAAAATCATGTCAGAGCAGCCAGTCGATCGGCAGATGCGAGAGCAGCCAGACGGCGGTGCGGTTCCATGTGGTCGTTCCGGGTTCGGTGGTCAATATGCCGCGCCGTCCGTTCGCCGTGTCGCTCCATTGCAGCCGGTCCCCGGCCGACAGCGTGACAGCATAGCTATGTTCGGGCAGGCGCGTTCGCAGTCCGTCGGCGACCAGTCCCGACAAATAGGGGCTGTCGATCAGGAAACCCATTTCGCAATTGAGATCGGCCGAACGCGGGTCGAAATTGAACGAGCCGACGAACAGCAGCCGGCGGTCGATGACGAAGGTCTTGGCGTGCAGGCTTTCGCCACCGCCGCTGAAGCGGGTGGCGCGGGGTCCGGGCTCTTCGGCGGGGGCCTGCGGGCCGGGGCGAACCTCGAACAACCGGACGCCGGCCTTCAGCAGGGGTTTGCGCTTTTTCACATAGCCCGCGTGGACCAGCGGGACATCGGTCACGGCAAAGCTGTTGGTGACGACGAGGGTGTCGACCCCGCGCGCGGCGAGGCCGGTGAGCAGGCCGGTGCCGAAGGTCGCCGGAACGAAATAGCCCGAGACGAGGTCGAAGCTGTCGTCGGCATCGGCGATCACGGGCTTCAGCCGGTTGATGAGCAGCGATTCGGGCGGTTCGGCCCCCAGCGCCTTTGCCGGATCGTCGCTGAACAATTGCACGTCGGTCCATTGCCAGTTCAGCGTCTGGGACATGGCGCCCTGGATGAAGGCGGTCCCTGCGATCGCCTGACGATATTGGCGGCCGCGAAGGCTATTCGATTCGGGCGGATCGCGCAGCCCGTCCATGGGCACGGCGCGGTCGGCGGCGAGCAGCAGTTCGGCGGGATAGGCCGAGCGGCTGTTCCAATATTGGTCGAACTGCGCCGACACCGCGGGCAGCACCGCGCCGATCGCCAGCGCGTCCATGTCGATGAACAGCCCATCCTGTTCGGCGCCGAAATATTCGTCGCCGACATTGCGCCCGCCAACGATCGTCACCGCGCCGTCGATCGTCAGCGACTTGTTGTGCATGCGCCGATTGAGGCGCGGAAAGGCGAAGAGATAATTGGCCGGGCGGACGCGCCGCAGGGTCAGCGGGTTGAACAGCCGCACCTCGATCCCCGGATGGGCGTTGGCGCCCGCAAGCATCGGGTCGAGCCCGGCGGTGGTATTATCGTCGATGAGCAGGCGGACGCGCACGCCGCGGTCGGCGGCCTTCACCAGTTCGGACAGCAGGATGCGGCCCGACAGATCATTGTGCCAGATATAATACTGCAGATCGACCGACTGCCGCGCGGCGCGGATCATTTCGACCCGCGCGGCAAAGGCGTCGAGCGCATCGGGGAGCAGATAGATGCCGCTTTTCCCCGGATGCCGCGCCGACACCGGGGCGATCGCCGCAGCGACGGGGGTGGTCTGGTCCGCAAGCGCCTGACTGCTGCGCCGTCCCTCGAGCGAGGGCAAAGGAAAGGCCGCCCACAGCGCCAGCGCGAGCAGCGCAAAACTGCCGGTCAGGAAGATCAGCGACGTCAGCATGCGCCGGACGAAACGCTGCCTGCGCGGTGGCGCTTGTTCAGGCAATCCGCCGACCTTCGTCTGCCATCGTCATGCCCCATGCCTCACGTTCCTCACGCAAAGTCTGGGCGCAAAGCGATGCTATGGCAATGCGGGGATTGCGCCCCGCTGGGCCTTAGTCGAACAGGCTGCTGACCGAGCTTTCGTCGGCGATGCGCTTGATCGCCTCGCCGAGCAGCGGCGCGACGGTCAGTGCGCGGACCTTCTTGCTGTCGTTGACTGCGTCGGTCGGCTGGATCGAGTCGGTGATCACCAGTTCGGTGAGTTCGCTCGCCTCGACGCGCGCGACCGCGCCGCCCGACAGGACGCCGTGGGTGCAATAAGCGACGACGCCCTCGGCGCCTGCGGCCTTCAGCGCGGCGGCGGCGTTGCAGAGGGTGCCTGCCGAGTCGACGATATCGTCGATCAGGATGCAGAAGCGGCCCTTCACGTCGCCGATGATGTTCATCACTTCCGATTCGCCGGCGCGTTCGCGGCGCTTGTCGACGATCGCCAGCGGCGCGTTGTCGAGCCGCTTGGCGAGCGCGCGGGCGCGCACCACGCCGCCGACGTCGGGCGACACGACCATCAGATTCTTGCCGCCGAAGCGCGCCTGAATGTCGGCGCTCATCACCGGCGCGGCATAGAGATTGTCGGTCGGGATATCGAAGAAGCCCTGGATCTGTCCGGCGTGGAGGTCGATCGCGAGGACGCGGTCGGCGCCCGAGGTGGTGATGAGATTGGCAACGAGCTTCGCCGAAATCGGCGTGCGCGGGCCGGGTTTACGGTCCTGACGGGCATAGCCGAAATAGGGGATGACGGCGGTGATGCGCTTCGCCGAGGCGCGGCGTAGCGCGTCGGTGATGATCAGCAGTTCCATCAGATTGTCGTTCGCCGGGAAATTGGTCGGCTGGACGATGAAGACATCCTGACCGCGCACATTCTCGTGAATCTCGACGAAGACTTCCTCATCGGCAAAGCGGCGGACGCTGGAATCGGTCAGCGGGAGTTCCAGATAGTCCGCGATCGCGCGGGCGAGCGGAAGGTTGCTGTTTCCGGAGATGAGTTTCATGGGGTGCAAAGCCCTTTCGCGCGGGGATGGGATTGCGCGCCCCCTTAGCCAGCGCGGACCGATAGGGGAAGGGGTTAAAGCCATGGCGGTCGTGTTCGGGCCTTTGATGGGCTTGGGGATGCATAAGGTCGAGCGAAGGGGTCGGAGATTGAGCAGGGCAGCTTACGACCGATTGCAGCCATTGGAAGATTGCGGCACTATTCGGCGAATGAAACCCTCACCGTCCAAATCCGAACGCATGGAGTTGCGCAAGGCAATCGGGAACAGGGTCATCGCTGCCCCCTATGTTCCGCCTTATCATCGCGGCCCGGAGTATCTCGTAGCTCACGCTTGCTTCGATTGTCGAAAATCGTGGAAGCTGCCCGAGGAAAGCACCGGAACTTGTCCGCAGTGCGGAAAATCTGCGAGCTGGATGGGACGAGCTTTCAAAGCCCCAAAGAAAACGGACGAAGATCAGTGGAGAAAGGTTGAGGCGCTGTGGCGCGCCGGGTTTCGGTTCTTCCCCAATACCGGCTGGCGCGAGGTCGAACCCTATCCACAACAGTTTCGCGACGTAGCAAAGTTCATCGCTGATAATCCAAGCCATCCATTTCGAGTGGAGAGCTGATGTCCACTTCCCACCCCATAACGGCCGATCGCACGGGTCCGCGGTTGAATTCCGGGTGGTTCGTCCTAAACCGCATCCATGACCCAAAAGCTTACCATCGTCCTTGCCCAGATGACGCAGGTCGTCGGCGACCTTGCCGCCAATGCCGATGCGATGCGTGCCACGCGCGCGCGGCACGGTGACGCCGACCTGATCCTCTATCCCGAGTTGCAGCTGATCGGCTATCCGCCCGAAGATCTGGTGCTGAAGCCCGCGCTGGCCGAGCGTGCGGCGGCGATGCTGGCCGGGCTGGCGGCTGAAACCGCCGATGGCGGTCCCGCGATGCTCGTGGGGTCGGTCGAGCGTGACGGCGATGCGCTTTATAATATCGTCGCGCTGCTCGACGGCGGCAAAATCGTGGCGACGCGGCGCAAGCATGAGCTGCCCAATTATGGCACTTTCGACGAAAAGCGCGTCTTCGCGCCCGGGCCGCTGCCCGACATCGTCGAATGGCGCGGGGTGAAGCTAGGCCTGCCGATCTGCGAGGATGGCTGGTTGCCGACGGTGTGCCGCCATCTCGCCGATCAGGGCGCCGAGCTGCTGATCTCGGTCAACGGCAGCCCATATGAGATCGACAAGGACGAGCGGCGACTAAGCCAAGTGTTCGCGAGCCGGGTCGCCGAAACGCGCCTGCCGCTGATCTTTTTGAACCGCATTGGCGGGCAGGACGAGCTGGTGTTCGATGGCTGTTCGTTCGTGCTGGGTGCCGACGGCACGGCCGCGCACCGGCTGGTCGACTGGGAAGCCGAGGAGCGCGTTACCCGCTGGACGAAGGGCAGCGATGATGGCTGGACTTGCGACAGCGGTGCGATCGCCGAGTGGGAGGCGCATCCCGCCGATATTTACAGCGCGATGGTCGTGTCCTTGCGCGACTATGTAGAGCGCAACCATTTTCCCGGCGTCGTACTCGGCCTGTCGGGCGGGATCGATTCGGCGATTTGCGCCGCGATCGCCGCCGATGCGCTGGGCCCCGACAAGGTGTGGTGCGTGATGATGCCGAGCCGCTTCACCAGCCAGGCGAGCCTCGACGATGCGGCGGGCTGCGCACGGATGATCGGGTGCCGGCTCGACACGATCGCGATTTCGCCGGCGGTCGAGGCGTTCGATCACATGCTCGCGGGGAGCTTCGCCGATCGCGACGTCGATATCACCGAGGAGAATGTCCAGTCGCGCATCCGCGGCGTGACGCTGATGGCGCTCAGCAACAAATTCGGCCCGATGCTGCTGACCACGGGCAACAAGAGCGAGATGAGCGTCGGCTATGCGACCATCTATGGCGATATGGCGGGTGGCTATAATCCGTTGAAGGACGCCTATAAGCTGACGGTGTTCGCGGTGTCGAAATGGCGCAACGAGAATGTGCCGCGCCTGTCGCGCAACCCGGTGACCCCGGTGATGCCCGACACCATCATCACCAAGCCGCCGAGCGCCGAGCTGCGCCCCGACCAGAAGGATGAGGACAGCCTGCCGCCCTATGCCGATCTCGACCGCATGCTCCATATGCTGGTCGAGGAGGAAGCGAGCGTCGACGATGTCGTCGCGCGATATGGCTTTGACCGCGAGGCGGTGGTGCGGATCGAGCGGTTGCTGATGCTCGCCGAATATAAGCGGCGTCAGGCGCCGCCGGGGGTAAAGCTGTCGACGCGCAATTTCGGGCGCGACCGGCGCTATCCGATCACCCACGGTTTTCGGACGGGGTAGCGAGGGAGGGAGCGGCGCGCCGGTGCGGGATAAATCTCGCCACGCGGCGGTCAAAGCGTTTATAGGCGCGCGCATGACCGTTATCACCCGTTTCGCTCCGTCGCCGACCGGCACCCTTCACGTCGGCAATGTCCGCACCGCGCTCCACAACTGGATGTGGGCGCGCAAGCATGGCGGGCGCTTTTTGCTGCGCATCGACGACACCGACCTCGAACGGTCGAAAGAGGAATATGTCGATGCGACCCGTGCCGATCTGGCGTGGCTGGGGTTCGATGTGGATGGCGAGGAGCGCCAGTCGGCGCGCTTCGATCTGTATGAGCGCGAGTTTGCGAAGCTGAAGGCGGCCGGGCGCGTCTATGCCTGTTACGAGACGCCCGAGGAGCTGGATATCCGCCGCAAGATCCTGCTCTCACGCGGACTGCCCCCGGTCTATGAGCGCAAGGCGGCCGATGCCCCGGTGCCCGAGGGCGTGGCGCCGCACTGGCGCTTCCGGCTCGACCATGATGCGCCGATCATCTGGGCCGACATGGTGCGCGGCGATCAGCATTTCGAGCCGAAAACCATGTCCGACCCGGTGGTGCGGCGTGCCGACGGCAGCTGGCTCTATCTGCTGCCGAGCGTGATCGACGATATCGATATGGCGATCACCCATGTCGTGCGCGGCGAGGATCATGTGTCGAATACCGCGACGCAGATCCAGATGTTCGAAGCGCTGGGCGCGAAGCCGCCGGCGTTTGCGCACGAGGCGCTGCTCGTCGGGACCGAGGGCAAATTGTCGAAGCGGCTGGGTTCGCTTGGCATGGAGGCACTGCGTGAGGCTGGGATCGAGCCGATCGCGCTTGCGGCCCTGCTCGCGCGATTGGGGACGAGCGATCCGGTCGAGCCGGTGACATCGCTGGAACCGCTGATCGAGAGCATCGACTTCGCGCGCTTCGGCCGGGCGCCGGCGCGCTTCGACGAAGCCGAACTGGCGCTGCTCAATCAGAAGATCCTGCACCACACCGACCATGAGGCGGTCGCGGATCGGCTGCCCGGTGCGATCACGCCTGCGCGCTGGCACGCGATTCGCCCGAATTTGATGACGGTTGCCGAAGCCGCCGAGTGGGCTCCAGTGTTCGACGGCCCCTTTGCGCCGCCGCCCGCCGAGGAAGCGGATCGGGCGGTGATGGCCGCCGCCGCCGCGGCCGCGCCCGCGATCGACTGGGATGCAGACCCCTGGCACGCGCTGACGGCTGCGGTGAAGGAGGCGACGGGGGCGAAGGGCCGCGCGCTGTTCCTGCCGCTGCGCCGCGCGTTGACGGGACGCGATCATGGCCCCGACATGGCCGAGCTGCTGCCGCTGATCGCCAAGGATCAGGCGGTGGCGCGGCTTTCCGCCAGCTAAAAGGCGCGTTTTCGCGCGCGGTGCGCTTGCCGACTTGGTCGCTTGACAATGTTAGTAATGTTATAATATCTCTTTGCATCTGACCTCGTCGACAGCTGCGGTCGGAACGCGGCGCGGCCGGGTCGTTAGGCAAGGAGAGAGGCCATGACCCTGATACCCCTGATTTCGGCGATCGTCGCGACGCCCGAGACGGTGACGGCACCGGTCGGTGCGACGGAGCTTTCCCGGCGCGGTTCCTATGATTCGGGCGGGGGGCATCGCCCGCTGGCGGCGGTGCTGGCGATCGGGCTGCCTGCCGCGCTGGTCGTTGCGGTCGCGCTGTCGCCGATGATCATCGAACAGGCCCCGCACATCGCATCGGAGCCGTGGGAAACGATCACGCTGCCCAAGCCGAAACCACCCGAGCCGCAGCCTGACGCAAAGCCGCAGACGAAGCAGACCGAGACGCGCTTTACGGCCCCGGACACCATTCTGCCGCCGCTGGCCGAGGATCCGCCCGCGGCGCCGCCGTCGCAGCCCTATGTCCCGCCGGCGGGAAGCGGAACGGGTACGACGATCGTCGATCCGCCGCCGCTGCCCAAGCCGCCGCTGGTTCTTGCCGAGCTTGACCCGCGCTATGCGGGGGCGTTCCAGCCCGATTATCCGGCGAGCGAACAGCGGCGCGAGATCGAGGGCATGGCCAAGGTCCGCGTGCTGATCGGCACCGACGGCCGGGTGAAGGCGGTCGAACTGGTGAGCACCGACAGCCAGGGATTTTTCGAGGAAACGAAGCGGCGCGCGCTCGCCAAATGGCGCTTCAAACCCGCGACGCGGGGCGGCGTTGCCGAAGAAAGCTGGAAGACGATGACCGTCCGTTTCCAGATTCGCAACGGCTGAGCGCGAAAATGGCGGGTGGCCGATGCCGCCCGCCGACTGTTCGGCTTCACGCCTTTCGCTTGACAGAAAGGGCGAATCCCGCCAAAGGCGCCGGGATATCGGGGGCGGCGCCACGTGCGCGGCCCTTATATGTTTTCACCATAAGCAGTCGGGGCCCTGGTCCCGCCGCATAAGCCGCCCGGCGGCAGATGCGCCAATATTTCGAGGAACAGGGCCATGGCCAAGCCGACGACCGTCAAGATCAAGCTGGTGAGCACCGCTGACACGGGCTTTTTCTATGTGACGAAAAAGAATCCCCGCACGATGACCGAGAAGATGGCCGTGCGCAAATATGACCCCGTCGTGCGCAAGCATGTCGAGTTCAAGGAATCGAAGATCAAGTGATGCATCGGCCCGTGCGCTGAAAGGCGCGCGGGACGGACATGTATCATCCCGGCGAAAGCCGGGGACCGGGGCGGCCCTTTGCGCCGCCCTTTTTCGTGCGCGCGGGACATGTCGGGCGTACTCCTCCCTGCGCCGAAGGCGTGGGGAGGTGGCAGCGCCCTTCGGCTGCCTTGCAGGCGCTCAGGATAAACTGCGCCAAGGGCGCAGCGCTGACGGAGGGGCTTTGGCGCTTGCCCCTCCACCATCCGCTTCGCGGACGGTCCCCCTCCCCATGGCCTGCGGCCACAGGGAGGATTGGCAATTCCCCCTTACCGATCGCGCAGGGGGCGCCGCGATACATCGTCCTCGACGAGCGTGCGGATCGAGATAAGGGTTTTGAACGAGTGGACGCCCTTGTCCTCGCCTAGCGCGCGGCGTGTGAAGACGTCGTAATCCTCCATTGAGCCGACCTGCACCTTAAGCAGGAAGTCATCGTCGCCGGTCACGTCCCACGCGCCGGTGATTTCGGGATGGCGCATGATCTCGCGCCCGAAATTGTCCATCGTCTGCGGCCCCGCCTGCTGCATTTGAACCAGAACATGCATCGTCAGTGCCGATCCGGTGAGCGCCGGATTGACCACCGCGATGTCGGCGACGATCACCTTCTCGTCGCGCAGGCGGCGCAGACGGCGGAGCACCGCCGACAGTGACAGGCCGATCCTGTCCGCCAGCACCCGCGCGGGCTGAAGATTGTCGCGGCGCACTTCTTCGAGCAGGCGGCGGTCGAAATTGTCGAGATCGATCATTTTTCGCATCATTGCCTTCATAGCGCGAAAATTAGTCGCTTTCATGCTCAATTTCGGCGCCAATAGCCATTTGCTCCGGCGTAGATGGGCGGTGTCCGGGTCGCCCTCCCTCCCCCCTTAAGGCGGCCCGGACGCAAGGAGATTGACGATGAACCAGCACCCCGAAACAAACTGGCTCAGCCGTGTCTGGGCCGCCATGACCGAAGCGTCCGCCGCCGCCGTGGCCGTGCATTATGCCGCGCCGTGGAGCGGGTCGACGGCGTCGCCGTATCCGGCGCGGCGCAAAGGCGGCAACCGCCCAGCCTGAGCCAAGCTGCGGGTCCTGCGAAGCGCAGGATATTGACAGATTGGAGGGCGACCCGTTGTGTCGCCCCCTTTTCGCCTCGCAATTGCGACGAGCGTTTCCAAGGCCGAAGTGCCTGTTTCTAATGACGATCCTGACCGGTGGCGCTACATGTTCCGCCGGAGGGAAGGCGACATGCGCATATTGGTTCTGGGTGCTGGCGGATTCATCGGGCGCCAGATCATGGCCGCGCTGCTGGCGGAACGGCATGATGTCGTCGCGGTTGTCCGCAAAGCCGGCAATCTGGGCGACAGCTTTCCGCAGGCTGTTTTCGTCGAGATGGACCTCGCCCGGCAAGGCGCCGAGGCGATATGGCACGATCATTTCCAAAGCGATGTGTTTCGGGGCATCACGCACATCGTCAATGCGGCTGGAATCTTGCGCGGGCCGCAAATGGCCGCGATCCATGTCGATATGCCCTTGGCGCTATACGCCGCCGCGCGTCGGGCGGGCGTCGAACATATTCTGTTGATTTCGGCGATCAGCGCACGTCCAGAGATTCGAACCGACTATTCGCAATCGAAGCTGGCGGGTGAAGCAGTGCTTCGCGCCTCTGGGGTGCGCTGGACGATCCTGCGACCCTCGCTGGTCTATGGCGACGGAAGCTATGGCGGCACATCGCTGTTGCGCGGCATGGCGGCTTTGCCCGGGCTCATCCCGCTTCCGGGCCAAGGCACATATGATTTTACTCCGATCCACGTAGGCGACCTGGCCCGGGGCGTTGTCAGGATTTGCGGCGATGCGTCCTTTGCCGGGCAGCAACTCGAGCCGGTTGGTCCCGAAACCCTTGACCTTCGCACGCTGCTTCGTCGTTACCGCGCCTGGCTGGGATTCGGCCGCGCCCGTTTTCTGACCATCCCTCTTCCCGTAATGCGGGCGCTTGGCCGAATCGGGGATATAGCCGGCGACGGGCCAATCGCCAGCAACAGTCTGGCGCAACTTATGGCCGGGAATGCGGGCGACAGTGCGGCTTATGCCCGGCAAATCGGTTTCGAACAGCGGAGGCTCGACGACGCGCTCCTGCTCCGCCCGGCAGAGGTTCAGGATCGATGGCATGCGCGCCTGTTCTTTCTGGCCCCGGCGATCCGGGCCATGCTGATCCTGTTGTGGCTGGCCTCCGCATGGCTGGGTTTCGTCCATGGAGGGGAGGCGACGCGCGATCTTGTCGCCAGCCTGGGGCTGACCGCCGCTGCGGCGGATCCGCTTCGTATCGGCGCCTCGCTGGCCGACATCGCGGTTGCGGCTCTTGTCCTGTCCGATCGAAAGGCGCGTTGGAGCACGATTGTCCAGATCGGCCTCATCGCCGGATATACGGTCGTTATCGGCCTTGCCCTGCCCCATCTGTGGTTCGATCCGCTTGGTCCGCTGATTAAAAATCTGCCGATATTGCTGCTGGTCGCCGTGCATGGCGTGGTCGGGGACAAACGATGATCGATCCCTATTTCCTGGTGAAAATCCTGCATATCGTCAGCAGCACCATCTTGTTCGGTTTCGGGGCGGGGACCGCCTGGTATTTGTGGAATGCGCATCTGACGCGCGATCCCGCGACGATCGCGGCGGTCGGCCGGATGGTGGTGCGCGCCGACTGGCTGTTCACCGGCACCAGCGGGATTGTGCAGCCCCTAAGCGGATTGTGGCTTGTTCATCGAGCGGGCTACTCGCTGACCGAGCCCTGGCTCGTCACCACCTATGGCTTATATTTGCTGGCATTTTCATGTTGGGTGCCGGTGGTTGGTTTGCAGATCAGAGCGCAGCGCCTTGCCCAACTGGCGGCGGAACGCCAACAACCGCTCGGCGCAGATTATGATCGGGCGATGCGTTGGTGGTTTCTGTTGGGGTGGCCAGCCTTTCTGGGGCTGATCGCCATATTCTGGTTGATGGTGGCCAAGCCAGCGCTCTGGTGAAGCTAACCGCTCGGCGCGATCAGGCGCAGCCCGGCGCCTTTCGTCAGGCGAAGGCCCCGACGCTTTCGATGAATTTGATCACCGAAATGGGTTTCGATACATAGGCCTCGGCCCCTGCGGCGCGAATCTGTTCCTCGTCGCCTGTTCCGGCATAGGCGGTGACCGCCATGATCGGGACGGCGCGTAAGGTCAGGTCGGCCTTCATCTGGCCGATCAGTTCGAGCCCGCTGACATGCGGCAGCTGAATATCCATGATGATGAGGTCGGGCGACACTTCGCGCGCCTTGGCCAACGCGTCGCGGCCGTCGCGCACGGGATGTGCATGATAGCCATGCGCGTTGAGCAGATCGCAGAAGAGGCGGAGGTTGAGCTCATTATCTTCGACGACCAATATGGTCTTACCCATGATGTTGCGTTTTCCCCGCTTGCGTCCGCGGTCCGTTTAGGCGAATCGGCGCCATGACACAATTGCCTCCCGATGAAGGGACATATGCTTTGCTCGATGACGACGATGCGGCACTGGCGCTGGGTGCGCTCGGATGGATATTGGCCGACGAGCCGCGCGCCGAACGGCTGCTTGCGCTGACCGGGCTCGCGCCCGGTGAATTGCGCGATTCGCTGGGCGAGCGTGCGACGCTGGCGGCGATCCTGTCCTTTCTGACCGCGCATGAAAGCGATCTTGTCGCCTGCGCCGGGGCATTGCAGGTCAAACCCGAACATCTTGCCGCTGCGGCGCATCGCCTTGAGGGGCTGGAAGGAATGGACATATGAACCGCCCGCTGGTGATCACCGACTGCGACGAGGTGCTGATGCACATGGTCGTGCCCTTTGCCGAATGGGTCGACGCCGAACATGGCGTGCTGTTCCGAATCGAGGATGCGAGCTTTGCCGGGGCATTGAAGCGCAAGGAATGCGGCACGCCGCTGGAGGCGGCTGAGGTCTGGCCGTTGCTCGACGGTTTCTTCCGCAAGGAAATGGCGCGGCAATATCCGATCAACGGGGCGCTGGCGGCGATGGCGGCAATCGGCGCCGAGGCCGATATCGTCGTGCTGACTAACGTGGGCCCCGAACATCAGGCGGCGCGCGTCGAACAGCTCGCGCTCCATGATTTTCACGCGCCGGTGATCGGCAGCCGCGGCGGCAAGGGCGAGCCGGTGCGCCGACTGATCGAGGAATATAAACCCTCGGTCGCGGTGTTCATCGACGATCTTCCGGGGCATCATACATCGGTCGCAGAGGTTGCGCCCGACGTGTGGCGGCTCCATCTGGTCGGCGAACCCGTGATTGCCGACAAGATTGCGCCCGCGCGGCATGCCCATGCGCGAATCGACGATTGGACCGAGGCGCGCGAATGGATATTGGCGCGCCTCGCCGAAAACATCCCCGCGCCCTCCCCCGCGCTTGCAGAAAAGGACTGATCCCATGGATATCGCCGCCAAACTCGCCGAACTCGGCCTCGAACTTCCCCAGCCCGCAGCGCCTGTCGCCGCCTATGTTCCCGTCGTCGAAGTGGGCGGGCTGCTCCACATCAGCGGGCAATTGCCCTTTCGCGACGGCGCGGTCGTCACCGGCCGGCTGGGCGCCGATATGGACGAGACGTCGGGCTATGATGCCGCGCGCCTATGTGCATTGATGCTGGTCGCGCAGATCGGGAAGGCCGTAGATGGCGACTGGTCGCGGGTCGAAAAGATCGTCAAGCTGGGCGTCTTCATCAGCAGCAGCCCCGATTTCACCGCGCAGCCGAAGGTCGCGAACGGCGCGTCGGAACTGATGGAGGCGCTGTTCGGCGATGTCGGCCGCCATGCGCGCAGCGCGGTCGGCGTTGCGGTGTTGCCGCTGGGCGCGGCGGTCGAGGTCGATGCGATCGTCGCGGTGCGCCCGGCGTAGGACGCAGGCGCCTGATGGCCGAAGCCGAACCGCCCGCGCGGACCATCTCGCTCGGCACCGGGGTCGCCGCGATCGAGCGGGGCGCGTGGGACGCGCTCCACGATGGCGGCAATCCGTTCGTCAGCCATGATTTTCTGTCGCTGCTCGAAAATTCGGGCAGTGTCGGGCCGGGGACCGGCTGGCAGGCGGCGCCCTTGCTGGTCGAGGATGAGGGCGGCGCGCTGGTCGCCGCCGCCCCCGCGTATCTTAAATCGCACAGCCAGGGCGAATATGTCTTCGATCAGGGCTGGGCCGATGCGTGGGCGCGGGCGGGCGGCGATTATTATCCCAAGCTGCAGATTGCGGCGCCCTTTACCCCCGTGCCGGGGCCGCGCCTGCTCGCGAAGGATGACGAGGAGGCCCGGCTGTTGATCCGCGCCGCCGAGGCGGTGGTGCGGCAGAACGGGCTGTCGTCGGCGCATGCGACCTTTGTCGCGCCCGGGCAGATGGCGTTGTTCGAGGTGGCCGGGTGGCTCGTCCGCCGCGACGTCCAGTTTCATTTCGCCAACAGCGGCTATGGTGATTTCGAGGCGTTTCTGGCGACGCTGACCTCGGCGCGGCGCAAGCAGCTGCGCAAGGAGCGCGCCCGCGCGGTCCAGGGGCTGCGGATCGAGGAGCTGACCGGCGATGCGATCGGCCCCGATCATTGGGACGCGATGTGGCTTTTCTATCAGGACACCGGCGCGCGCAAATGGGGGCAGCCCTATCTGACGCGGGAGGCCTTCGACCTGATTGGCGAGCATATGGCCGACCGGGTGATTTTGCTGATCGCTTATGAGGGGGCCGAAGGGATTGGGCGTCCGGTGGCGGGGGCGATGCACTTCGTCGGCGCCGATACGCTTTATGGGCGTTACTGGGGCTGCCTCACCGACATCCCCTATCTGCATTTCGAGCTATGCTATTACCGTGCGATCGACATTGCGATCGCACGCGGGCTGGCGCGGGTCGAGGCGGGGGCGCAGGGCGGGCACAAGCTTGCGCGCGGATATGGCCCGGTGGCGACCTGGTCGGCGCATTTCATCGCCGATCCGGGCTTTCGCCGCGCGGTTGCCGAGTTTCTGGAACGCGAGCGCGCGGCAGAAACGCAGGAACTGGAATGGCTGGAAGGACATATGCCGTTTCGGCACGTGGATTAGGGGAGGGGCTTGGCTGAGCAAGACCCTCCCGCAATATCCTTCGTCGCCGTCGTCATCTGGCTGGCCGGTTCAGCCCCTGTTCCGGCTCAGAATTTGACCGTGCCGGTGACGAAGACCTGACGCGGGTTGCCGTAGAAGGCGGTCTGCACGCCCTCGAGCCCCAGCGTCGAGCCCCCGGCGGCATTCTGATAATTATAGCCCGACGTGATATATTGCTTGTCGGTCAGATTCTTGCCGTGGATGCCGATCGAATAATCGCCGCTGTCCGCCGTCCAGACGAGGCTGGCGTCCCACAGCATATAGCCCGGCTGATCGAGCGCGGGGATGGGCACCTCGAACTGATGCGTCAGGCTGCGGTACGACAGGGTGGTCGAGGCATCGACATTGCCGCCCATCGCCGGAATGCCTGCAGCGATCGTGCCCGACAGCGTCCATTTCGGCGTGTTCTGGAAGGTGCGGATATCCGCGACGTCGGCGCCGGTGGGGCCGATGAAGCGCTTGTACTTCGCATCGACATAGCCGAGCGCGCCGTTGAAGCGGAAGGTCGAGCCCGCGCCCGCGAAATCGCGCGCGAGGACCGCATTGGCTTCGGCCTCGATCCCCTGAAGCCGCGCCTTTGCCGCGTTGGTGGTGATGCCGCAGAAGCTCTGGACTCCGCCGACAAGGCAGCCGACCGAGCCGGGGATCTGCACATCCTTATAGTCCATGTAGAAGCCCGCGAGGCTGAGCGTCAGCCGGCGGTCGAACAGCGAGCCCTTGTAACCCAGTTCATAGCTGTCGACCTTTTCAGGGTCGAAGGCGAGGAAGTTGTAGATATCATCATAGGAACGGCCGGCCGCCGGGTTGCTGATCGGCGCCGAGGTGCCCGATCCGCGCGGATCGAAGCCGCCGCCCTTGAAGCCCTTGGAATAGGAGGCATAGACCATGTTGTTTTCGTCGGACTTGAAGCTCAGCGAAGCGCGGGGGGTAAATTCCTTGAAGGTGCGGTCGCCGCGGAAGTTGGTCGCCACAGCGATCGCGACGGGGGTCAGCGTGCCGCCGAATTCGGGCGAGAGGCCGGTGATCCGGGTCGCCTTATAGACGAAGGCGCTGCGCTGGTCGTTGGTATAGCGGCCGCCGACCGACAGGCTCAATTGATCGGTGAAATCGAAAGTGACATCGCCGAACACCGACCAGGTTTTGGTCCGCACGTCGCCCGCCGTATAGGCGTTGAGGCCGGGCAGCGGGCCGCCGAGCGCGGGGGGATTGGCGGCGCCGGCAAGGCCGAGCAGCACGTCGAACGAGGTCGATGCCCGGGCGTCGAGATAGTAGAAACCGACCAGTCCGTTCACCCGGTCGCCCTCATAGAGCAGCTGGAATTCCTGGCTGAGCTGCTCGTTGCGATAGACCGCCGGCACATCGACATCGACGGAGGGAAGCGCGTCGAAGTCGATCGGAGTGAAGCTGGTGTCCTTGCGCCACGCGCTGATCGAGCGGAGGGTAATCGTGTCGGTCAGTCCGGCCGAGACATTCATCGCCAGCCCATAGGCCTTGATATCCTGTTTCGGGCTGTTGAGGCCGGCGCGCGTGTCATAGACATTGTCGAGGACCGGGGCGCCCGAGACGAGCCCGGGGATGAGGCGGTGGCCGTTGCGCGGGTCCGACTTGTCGCGGGTATAATCGCCCGAAATGCGGATCAGCACCGGCGCGCCATTGCCGCCGAATTCGACGGTACCGCGCCCCGCCCAGACGTCCTTGTTGTAATTTTCAAGGCCCGCGATGTTCAGATTATCGCCGAAGCCGCCGCGCGACAGGCGTGCCACCGATCCGCCGACGCGCAGGATGTCGCTGATCGGCGCGCTGGCGGTCACGACCAGATCGGCCTGCTTATAGGTGCCCAGAGTCCCGCGAATGCGAAGCTCGGGCGAATCGGGATTGAGCGCGCGGGTCACATATTTGACCGCGCCGCCGATCGTGTTGCGGCCGTAGAGCGTGCCCTGCGGCCCGCGCAGCACCTCGATGCGTTCGACGTCGTAGATGTCGAGCACCGCGGCCTGCGGCCGGTTGAGATAGACGTCGTCGAGATAGATGCCGACCCCGGCCTCGAAACCCGGAACCGGATCCTGCTGGCCGACGCCGCGGATGAAGGCGGTCAGGGTCGAATTGGTACCGCGCGAATTTTCGAGCGTCGTGTTCGGGGTCATATTGGCGACGTCGGTGATGTCGATCGCGCCCGCGGCGGCCAGCGCGTCGCCCGAAATCGCGGTGACCGCGATCGGCACGTCGATCAGCCGTTCGTCGCGGCGGCGCGCGGTGACGATGATGTCGCCGTCGCTGGCGTCGGTGCTTGCCCCTTCATCCTGCGCGAAAGCGGTGGTCGGCGCGAAGGCGAGCAGGGACAGAGCGCTGGTGGCGAGGACGGCACGACGAAGCTGGCGGGCGAAAGGACGCATGAACGAGTCTCCCAATAGACGGGTGACCCTTCGTCACCCTTGTCATTTTTCTGTTCTGACTTTCCGGGCCCGGTGCTTGCCAAGCCGCGCCGCATCCAATAATGAAAGGTGAACCAAGTTTCAACTTGGAAATATTGCGATGCGTTTTTTGCTTGCCAGTGGTGCTGAAAAGCCACGATGGCAGCGCGAGCGCACCGCACGGGGAAGGGATGCAGCCTGCCATGGATCAGCCGCACGTCGCGACAGGGGACGAGCCCGGAGCTTCCGACAAGACGCCGCGCACCGAGCGTGGCCGGCGGACCCTGCGCAAATTGCTCGACGCTGCGGCGATCGAGTTTGGCGAGCGTGGATTTCACGACGCCTCGATCAGCGGCATCACGCGGCGCGCAGGCACCGCGCTGGGCAGTTTCTATACCTATTTCGATTCAAAGGATGCGATCTTCCGGGCGCTTGTCGCCGACATGTCGGGCCGGGTGCGCGACCATGTCGCCCCGGCGATGGAGGGCGCAAAGGGCGCGATCGACGCCGAGGGCCGCGCTCTGGCCGCCTTCCTGCACTTCGCGCGCGAGCATCAGGAAATTTATCGCATCGTCGACGAGGCCGAATTCGTCGATCCCGACAGCTTTCGCGGCCATTATACGACGACCGCGGAGCGCATTGCGGCACGCCTTGCCGCCGGGGCCGACGCGGGCGAGCTCAGGAGCGGGATCGGCGAGGTCGAGGCCTGGGCGATCATGGGAATGAATGTGTTTCTGGGGCTGCGTTACGGCGTGTGGGACCGGCGCGAAGATATTGCCGGCGTCGCGGGCCGCGCCAATGCGCTGATCGCCGACGGGATCAGGAAGCCGCGCGGCTGATCAGGAAAATGGCGTGTTCGGCGCGCCAGCTTGCTGCGGCGTCGCTGGTCGGCCGGTCGCCCGACAGATACCATGCGGCCTCGACCGAAATCCCTTTGCCGCCCACGAGATCGCGAAAATCGCTGACGGTGACGTGGTGGATGTTCGGGGTTTCGTACCAGGCAACGGGCAGCAGCCGCGTCACCGGCATCCGGCCGCCCCAGAGCAGCGCGAGCCGCACGCGCCAGTGCGCGAAATTGGGAAAACTGACAAAGGCACGCGGCGCGATGCGCAGAAGTTCGTCGATCACGCGATCAGGGCGTTCGGTCGTCTGCAGCGTTTGCGACAGGATTGCATAATCGAAGGCATCGCCGGGATAGTCGGCGAGGTCGCGGTTGGCGTCACCCTGTACCACCGACTGGCCGCGCGCGATCGCGGCGGTGACATTGGCGGGGTCGATCTCCAGCCCGCGCGCATCGACGCCCTTGGCTTGCAACGCCGCCATCAATTCGCCGTCGCCGCAGCCGACGTCGAGAACGCGCGCGCCGGCGGGTACGGCGCCGGCGATGGTCGCAAGGTCGGGACGCAGCGCCATCGTCAGATGTTCGCCGTCAAGGCGCCGGCGACGATCCGGTCGAGCGCGGGCACGTCGAGCAGGAAGCTGTCGTGGCCGAACGGCGCCGACAGTTCGACGAAGCTCGCTGCGGCGCCGACGCTTTGCAGCGCCTGGACGACGCGGCGCGATTCGCTGGTCGGATAGAGCCAGTCGGTGTCGAAGCTGACCAGGGTGAAGCGCACATCCTTTGCCGCAGCGAACGCTCCGGCGAGCCGTCCCTCGTGTGGATCGGCGAGGTCGAAATAATCCATCGCGCGGGTGATATAGAGATAGGCGTTCGCGTCGAAGCGATCGGTGAAGGCCAGCCCCTGATGCCGCAAATAGGATTCGATCTGGAAATCGGCATCGAAACCAAAGCTTTTGATGTCGCGCGCCTGCAGACGGCGGCCGAATTTTTCGGTCAGCCCGGCTTCAGACAAATAGGTGATGTGCGCCGCCATGCGGGCGACCGCGAGGCCTTTGGCCGGTGCGCGGTTGCTGGCGTAATATTGGCCGTCCTGCCAGTCGGGGTCGGCCATGATCGCCTGCCGCCCGACCTCGTGAAAGGCGATATTCTGTGCCGAATGGCGCGCCGCGCTGGCGATGACGACCGCCGAAGCGATGCGCTCCGGATAATGGACCGTCCACGCGAGCGCCTGCATCCCGCCCATCGACCCGCCGACCACCGCATGAAGCCGCGCGATCCCCAGATGATCGAGCAGCATTGCCTGCGCACGCACCATGTCGCCGATGGTGATGACGGGAAAATGCATAGCGAGCGGCTGGGCGGTTATCGCGTCGGGGGTGGCCGGGCCGCTGGAGCCCATGCAGCTGCCGAGCACATTGGCGCAGATAACGTGGAAACGGTCGGTGTCGATCGGCTTGCCCGGACCGACCATGCGGGCCCACCAGCCCGGTTTGCCCGTCGCGGGATGGTCGCTCGCGACATATTGGTCGCCGGTCAGCGCGTGGCAGATCAGCACCGCATTGGATTTGTCGGCGTTCAGCGTGCCATAGCTTTGATAGGCGATGGTGACCGCATCGAGCCGCTGGCCGCTGTCGAGCGGCAGTGGCGCGCGGATCGTCACGCTCTGGTGCTGGATCTGATGGAGCATGCTCGCCATGATGCGGCGGGGCTAAGGGCGCGCGGGCGGGCTGTCAACGGACTGGACTCAGCGCCGCCACGCGTTAAACGCCGCGCATGACCGAAACGACCCGTATCTTGCAGCCGAAGCCGTGGATCAGCGGCATCGCTCCTTATGTTCCCGGCAAATCGGCGGGCGCCGACGGCCGGCCGCTCGTCAAGCTGTCGGCGAATGAAAATCCGCTCGGCACGGGCGAAAAGGCGCGCGCGGCGTTTCGCGCCGCGGCGGACGATCTGGCGCGTTATCCCGATCCGGGCGCGGCCGCGCTGCGCGAGGCAATCGCGGCGAAATATGACCTCGACCCGGCGCGTGTCATTTATGGCACCGGTTCGGACGAGCTGCTCCACCTTGCGACGAGCGCCTATGCGGGGCCGGGCGATGAGGTGCTTTATGTGCGCTATGGTTTCGCGGTCTATGAAATCGCCGCGCGCCGGGTCGGCGCGACGCCGGTCGAGGCGCCCGATCGCGACTATGCGACCGACGTCGACGCGCTCCTCGCGGCGGTGACCGACAAGACGCGCGTCGTCTTCGTCGCCAATCCGAACAACCCGACCGGCACATTGTCGTCGCGCGCCGATATCGCGCGGCTCCACGCCGGGCTGCCCGCCGATGTGCTGTTCGTGCTCGATCAGGCCTATGCGGAATATCTGGAGCCCGATGAGGATGACGCCGGACTGGCGCTCGCCGAAACTGCGGCCAATGTTTTCGTCACGCGTACCTTTTCGAAGATCCACGGCCTTGCTGCCGAGCGCATCGGCTGGGGCTATGCGTCGAGCGAGGTGATTTCGGCGCTCCACAAGATTCGCGCGCCGTTCAACGTCACGCGTTGCGGGCAGGAAGCGGCGATTGCGGCGATCGGCGACGATGATTTCGTCAACCGCAGCCGCGCACAGAATGCCGAATGGCGCCGCTGGCTGGCGGGCGAGCTCGAGAGCCTTGGCAACCATGGCGTGCGCGTCGTGCCGTCGGCGACCAATTTCCTGCTCGTGCTGTTCGAAGGCAAGGTCAGTGCCGAGGCGATGAACAATGCGCTGATGGACGCGGGCTATATCGTCCGCTGGTTGCCGGGGCAGGGACTGCCGCATGCGCTGCGTATGACGATCGGCACCGAAGAAGAGACGCGCGGACTCGCGGCGGTGATCCGCGCCGCGCTGGAAGGCTGAGCGCGATGGCGCGCAGCGTCGAACGGGTGGCGGTCGTCGGGCTGGGCCTGATCGGATCGTCGATCGCGCGCGCGGTCAGGGAACGGCTGCCGCAGGTCGTCGTGACCGGCCATGACGCGAGCGAAGCGGTGCGCGAGACCGCACGCGGGCTCGGATTGTGCGACCATCTGGCGGACGATCCGGCGGCGGCGGTCGAAAATGCCGATATCGTCATCCTCGCGGTGCCGGTTGGCGGTATGGCCGACGCCGCACAGGCGATCTCGCCGGGACTGGCGTCGCATGCGATCATCTCCGACGTCGGATCGTCGAAGGCGGGGGTCGCCGCCGCGCTTGCCAAGACGCTGCCCGATCATGTCGTCATTCCCGCCCATCCGGTCGCCGGGACCGAGAATAGCGGCCCCGCGGCGGGCTTTGCGACGCTGTTCGAGGGGCGCTGGTGCATTTTGACCCCGGGCGCCGACGCCCCCGCCGATGCGGTCGAGGCGGTGTCGTCGCTGTGGAAGGCGCTGGGCGCCAAGGTTGACGTCATGGACGCCGCGCATCACGACATGGTGCTGGCGGTGACGAGCCATTTGCCGCATCTGATCGCCTATACGATCGTCGGCACCGCAAGCGAGCTGGAAGAGGTTACCGAGAGCGAGGTGATCAAATATTCGGCGGGCGGTTTCCGCGACTTCACCCGCATCGCGGCAAGCGACCCGGTGATGTGGCGCGACGTGTTCCTTGCGAACAAGGATGCGGTGCTCGCGACGCTGCAGCGGTTCAACGAGGATCTGACGGTGTTGCAGCAGGCGATCCGCCGCGGCGATGGCGGCAAGCTGGAGGACTGGTTCACCCGCACCCGCGCGATCCGCCGGTCGATCATCGCCGAGGGGCAGGATGATCCGGCGCCCGATTTCGGGCGGAAGCATTGATACCATCGTCGCCCCCGCGAAGGCGGGGGCCGCTATCGAGATAGCGCAAGGTTGCCAGTGGCCCCCGCCTTCGCGGGGGGGACGTTCAGGATTCCAACAACGCCTCGGGCGGGTTCAGCGCGTTGATCGCGGCGCGGACCCGCGCTTCGGCTTCTTCGCGCGGGAGCCCGGCGGGGATCGTCTCACCGACCTTGTAGATAATCGTCCCCGGCCATTTGACCCAGCGGCGCGGTGGATAGGCGACGCCGCTGTTCACCGCGACGGGGATGACCGGCACGCCGAGCAGGCGGTACATGCCCGCGAAACCGGCGCGCAATTGCGGCGCCTCGCCATGCGGAACGCGCGTCCCTTCGGCGAACAGGCAGAGCGGCCGGCCCGCCGCGAGCGCGGCCTTGGCGGCGCCGAGCATCGCGCGCATCGCCTTGCCACCGCCATCGCGGTCGACCGGGATCAGGCCATAGAAGCGCGCCGCCTGACCCCACACCGGGATCGAGAACAGCTCTTCCTTTGCGAACACGGCGGGGTGCTTGAACAGCATCGGCTGCTCGACCGTTTCGAACGCCGATTCATGCTTGAAGACATAGAGCACCGGAATGTCGGGCATTTCACCATCGACGATGATGGTCTGGCCGAGGAGGAAGCGGCAGAAATAGCGGTGCGACGTCGCCCAGATGCGCACGAAGAAAATGGTGCCGCGATGCGAGATAGGCAGCGCGATAACGCCGCCGATCGAGCTGATGCTGCTCATCACGAAAAAGGCGATCCAGAACAGGATCGAGCGGATCAGGGCGATCATATACTTCACAGGCCCAGCCATCCGCCGGCGATTCCCGCCAGATATTTGTGATATTCGCGAAACAGCGTCGCGAAGTTCGGCTGGCTGCGCACCGCGTCGGGCAGGATCGTCACCTTGTCGCCGATTGCGCGGGCGATTTCATATTCGGCGCGGCGCATATGCCAGTCGGTGGTGATCAGGCGGATGCTCTGATAGTTGCGCCGCGCAACCCAGGTCGCGACTTCGGTCGCGTTCGAGCGCGTATCCTCCGCCTCGAACCCCAGTGCGATGCAGCAATCGAATAATTTCATCGGGCGGTGATAGGTTGCGGCGAGTTCGCGCGGTTTGACCTCGCGCGCGACGCCGCTGATCAGCAGCCGCTTTGCATCGCCCGCCTCCAGCCGTTCGAGCGCGCGGTCGATCCGGCCGGGGCCGCCGGTCAGGACGACGATGGCGTCGGTCTTCTGATCCTTGGCGGGCAGCGGCAAGAGCAGCGCGAACCAGGCGAAGCCAAGCACCCAGGCCAGGAAGAGCAAGGAAATCAGGCGCTTGATCATAAAATCTTCTTGAGCGCGCTGAGCAGGGTTTGCCGCGCGGTAAGGGCTGCAAGCGCGATAGCCAATAGCGGCAAGGCCAGCAAGAGCAGCCAGCCGGCGGGGCCGAGCGAGGCGGTCGCGGCGAGTCCCGAGGTCACCCCGGTCCATTGCCATCCGATCAGCAGCAGGATCGCGGTGGCGACCGTCGTGCCGAGCGCGATGCCATAGGCGGTGTCGATCGCGATGCGGCGCTGAAACAAGCGGGTGATCTGGCGGTCGGTCGCGCCGATCAGGTGGAGCATCTCGATCGTCGGATAATGGGTGGCGAGCGCGGCGCGCGCGGTCATGATCACCACTGCGGCGCTGGCGAGCGCCATCAGCAGCACCAGCCCGCCCGCGACCCACGCCAGCGAGCGGATCAGCCGCGCGACGGGGCCCAGCCATTCGGCGTGCGGGATGATCCGCGCGCCGGGCGCTTCTTGCGCGACCAGTTTTTGCAGCGCGCGCATATGGCCGGCATGCTTCTCTCCGACGAAGTCGATGTCGATCAGCGCGGGGAGCGGCAACGACTTCAGCACCGGGTCGTCGCCCTCGGCGCTGCCGAACCATTGGCCGAGCGTGGCCTGCAGCTCCTCCTGTTCGACCGAGCGCGCCGACAGGACGAAGGGCTGTGCGGCGGCGCGGCGGCGTAAGTCCCGCGCCTGTTCGGCGCGGATCACCGGATTGGCGTTGACGATCTGCACCGTGACGCGCCCCGCGATCGCATCGCCGATCGCGTTCGCCGAGCGGGCCAGCCCGACCCCGGCGGCGGCGGCGAGCAGGGTGAGCATCATCAGGATCGCGATCACCCACGGCGTCGGACCCGACAGGCGGCGATCGGGAAGCAGGCGGCGGTGCTGGACGGGGACGCGCGGGATGATCATGCCCAAATCACGTCCTGTTCGCCGGCGGATAGCGCAGCGCGCCGGTCGGATCGGCGAGGCGGCCGCGTTCGAGCCGCATCATCTGCGCATTTTCGATCCGGCTGATCAGATGGATGTCGTGGGTCGCGACGACGACGGTGGTGCCAAGGCGATTGAGCGCCTCGAAAAGCCCGAGCAGCCGCATCGCCATTTCGGGATCGACGTTGCCGGTCGGTTCGTCGGCGATCAGCAATTGCGGGCGCGCGATCACCGCGCGGGCGATCGCGACGCGCTGTTGTTCGCCGCCCGACAGCGTCGCGGGGTGCGCATGGGCGCGCTCGCTCAGCCCGATCCAGCTCAGCATTTCGCCGACGGGGCCCGACAAATCCTCTTCGCTGACCCCGGCGATGCGCAGCGGCAGCGCGATATTGTCGCGGGCTGAGAGATGCGGGATCAGGCGGAAGTCCTGAAAGACGACGCCGATGCGGCGGCGAAAGCCGGGCAGACGGTGGCGCGGCATCGACACCAGATCTTCGCCGAACAGGCGGACGATGCCACGGCTCGGGCGCTGCGCGAGATAGAGCAATTTGAGCAGCGAGGTCTTGCCCGCACCCGACGCGCCAGTGAGGAAATAGAAACTGCCCGGTTGCAGATTGAAGCTGATGTCGGCGAGCACTTCGGCATCGGGGCCATAGCGCAGGCCGACGCCGTCGAATTCGACCATCGCGCCGCCGGGACGGGGAATTGCGGTTGCGGTTAATGTCATCGTGTCACCCCGGCGCGGTTTCGCGCCTTTGCCCATTGGGTCAGCAGGGGAGCCTCCGCGCTCATCCCGACGCCTGTTGCACGGCTGTTCGGCGAGGTAAAGCGGCGAGTAATCGTGATGGCACGACGCGGCGCTTGCAACACCGCGACTCAGCGTGTTTAGAGGGGTCCCATGATCCTCGCCTGTCCGTCCTGCCACACCCGTTATGTCGTACCCGACACGGCGATCGGTCCAAACGGTCGCACGGTGCGTTGCGCCAGTTGTCGCCACAGCTGGTTTCAGGAACCCGCCGCGAGCGCTGCCACGGCCGCGCCGCCGGCCCCGGAAGCGGTTGCCGAACCGGCGCCCGCTCCCACGCCCGTTTCTTCCGCACCTATAGCCGCTGCGGAGGCCGATGTTGCCGCTCCGGCGGTCGCCGACCCCGCGCCGCCCCCGCCGCCCGAGACGTTTGCGGCGCCCGCATCGGCAGAGCCCGCGCCGCGTCCCGCGCGGACGCCGGTGAACGATACGCCGCTGCCGTTCCGCCGCGCGCGCCGCAATCCGGCGAAGCGCTGGACGATCATCGCCGCCGGCGCCGCGGCGCTGATGGTGGGGGCGACCGGCGCGCTCTATTGGTTCGGGTTGCCGAGCTGGGCGCAGGGGCTGGGGCTTCCCGGCGCAACCGACGAGCCCGATCTGGTGATCGAACTGCCGCCGAACCAGGATCATCGCGAGCTTGCCGACGGCACGATCTATTTCGCCGCATCTGGGGTGATCATCAATCCGACCGACCGCGAACAGCGCGTGCCGCCGATCCTCGCCGAATTGCGCGATGCGCAGGGGACGATCGTCTATAGCTGGACGATCAAGCCGCCGGTGCGGATGCTGCCGCCGAATGAAAAGGTCAATTTCAGTGAAGCGAAGCTCGACATTCCGCGCCGCGCGACGCAGCTGACCGTCAGCTGGGCGTTACCCAAAAGCTAGGGCAAACAGCAGTTTGATGTGGCGTCACGGCGTCACAGGCTGAGCGCCGCCGCCAGTGACAGCAAAAAGCTGGTCAATGTCGCGATGATGATCGGCGCGAAGCTGCGCCAGCCCTGATCGAGCAGCAGCGCGAGCCGCGCCTTCATCGCAGTCGCGACGATGGCGAGCAGCAACAGCGCCTGTGCGCCGCCGTTCGCGGCGTGCTGAACCGGTGCGGGAATCACGGCGAGCGAATTGACCGCGGCGACGGCCAGGAAACCGGTGATGAACCAGGGTAGCCGCAGCGGGATGCGCAGCTTGCCGTCTTCCCGGGTGACGCCGCGGCTGAGCCACATCGCGATCAGCGTCAGCATCGGCGCGAGCAGGGCGACGCGTGCCAGCTTGACGATCGTTGCGACCTCGCCGGCCTGCGGCGAGAAAGAAAAGCCGCCGCCGATCGCCTGCGCGACGTCATGGATGGACGCGCCAATCAGGAAACCCGCCTGCGCGTCGGTGAGCCCGAATTCGGCGGCGAGCACCGGATAGGCCGACATGGCGAGCGCGCTCGCGACGGTGATGCCGACGAGGGTGAGGGTGAAGCGAGCCTGATCGACGCGCTTGTCGCCGATCAGCGAATAGAGCGCGAGCGCGGCCGATGCGCCGCAGATCGCGGTCGCGCCCCCGGCGAGCAGTGCGGCGTGGCTGTCCTGCCGGAACAGCCGCGCGGTCGCGACGGTGACGATGATCACGGCGAGCATGATCAGGACGAGGAAGACGAAGGGCAGCGGGCCGAGTTCGGCGAGCTGCTGCGCTGTGATTCGCGCGCCGACGAGGACGATACCGATGCGCAGCGCGGTCTGCGACAGCAGGTCGAGCCCGGCGTGGGTGCGCTTGTCCTGCGACAAAAAGCTCATCGCAAGGCCGATGAGAAGCCCCATCAAAACCAGCGGCGCGGCATAATGATCGGCGAGCCACGCCGCGGCGAGCGCGGCGATGCCGGTGACGAGAATGCCGGGCAGATAGTCGCGGTGCCGGGCGGGCGGATGCACCTCGAGTTGCATCTCGCCATAAAGATCGGCGGCCATCGGCCAGCCCGTTTCGGATGGTTTCACTTCGGCTCCCTGTGCCGTGGCGGTGCCTCGCTTTGCACATCTGCGCGCGCGCGCGCAATGATCGTGCGATAAGGCCATTGCTGGCGCGCCCGGAGCTTGCTAGAGGCCGCGCTCTACCGGCACCCGTAGCTCAGCTGGATAGAGCGCTGCCCTCCGAAGGCAGAGGCCAGGGGTTCGAATCCCTTCGGGTGCGCCATTTCCCAACGGTTTAGCGACCGCATCGCTGCTTTCGTCAAATATAGCGGCGTTAGGCCAGTGTGGACGCCGCTAGGCGTCCACCGCTCGCCGCGCTCAAAACGGCTGGTTGAACGGCTCGTCATTGTCGCCCGCCCAATCGCTGCCGCCCAGCTTTGGCGGAACGAGCACCTGATTGCGGTTTAGTTTCGTCCGTTCACACCCTGCTGATGCTGAAGACCATCTATAGGAGGGATGCTTACGGGCTATGAATGGGGACTCTCAACCTTCCACTTTCGGTCGATATCGTCCCGCGGAGTGGCTGTCCTGGCCGACAAACGTTCCGGTACCCAATCTTTGATGTGAACCGACTGGAGTGCCGCGCCTAACATGCTAAGGGCATCCTATGCTTCACATGCACGGCCGCGGCGGCACCGTCGAAATCGATGGTGCCAAATATGACTGGGAACTCCTGAGCGAGCCCCAACTATCCTCTTCCGATGGCTGGAGGGGCATGACGGTCTCCTTGCGCCAGAGAGATATGCCACGCGAAGCCGTGCTGGAATTTCCGACGCCCAAGCGCCTGTTGAAAGGATTGCCGAAAGGGCGTTCGCACATCAACGACGCGATAGCCTTGCGCGGGGTGCGAGCGGCATTGTCGGCAGGATGGGACCCGGCTTCTCGCGGCAAGCCCACGGTCTTCATGGTTGATGCCAACGGCGACTAAGCGCGATCGCCCAACCAATCGCAGATAATCTCTCCCCTATGCCCCTCCGGCGCCAGCGCGGCGCGCAGGGCTTCCAGCAGGGGCGGCAGCGCCTGCGTGAAGGCGTAGGGCGGGTTGACGATGAAAAGGCCCGCGCCGTTATAAATGTCGGGCTGATCGCTGTCGTACAGCCAATGCTCGACCACCAGAAACTTCGGGATGCCGAGGTTCCGCAACTGCTGCTTCCACCGCCGATGCGTCTCGCGGTCCTTCAGCGGATACCAGATCACCGTCACGCCATGCGCCCATTTGCGGGTAGCCGCGGCTAGGGTGGCGGTGATGCGGGCGCGTTCGTCGGTCTGCTCATACGGCGGGTCGACTACCACCACGCCGCGCGCGGTGCGCGGCGGCACCATCGCCAGCCAAAGCTCGTAGGCGTCGCGCTGATGCACGGCGGCGGATGTGTCGCGCATCGCGCCCCGCAGGGCATAGACGTCTTCGGGATGTTTCTCGTTCAGGATCAGCAAATCCTGCGGACGCAGAAGCTGCGCCAGAAATCGCGGCGATCCGGGGTAGAGGCGCGGCTCGGCCCCGGCATTTACCGCCTGTACGGCGACGCGGTAGTCGTCCAACAAGGGGTTTGTGTCGGCGAAGGCTCGCAGCACGCCCTGTGCGGCCTCGCCGGTGCGTTGAGCCTCCTCGCCGCCAAGGTCGTACAGCCCGCAACCGGCATGGGTGTCGATCAGGGTCAGCGCGCCCGGTTTTTGCTGCAAGGCGCGCACGAGGGCGATCAGCAGGCTGTGCTTTACAACATCGGCGCTGTTTCCAGCATGGAAGCTATGGCGATAATTCATTGTAATTCAAAATCCCGGCGATCTGCCTTCATGCGAACGGCTGGGCGCGGAAGCCGAGCGCGAGGCAATGGAAGCAATCAATCCGGTGCCCGTATAGAATCGGGCGGAAACCTTCAAAGCATTCTGCACAAGACCTCAAGCCCGCGTTAGCGACCGTCACCAGAGGCATAGGCCTCGCATGGAATGTTCGGTCATCGCGGAGCTGGATGCGATTGGCATCGCCGCGAAGCGCCCGGTCGCCTCGCTGCGGCCAATGAGGGGAGTTGGGGCAGAAGATGCTCCTTCAAAACTTATCTATCTTCACGCACATCGCCCATCATGGGGCGCAATCGCTGTTGACTGCCGACAGGAAAAATACAATATGTATACAAAAGTTTGTGATCGGCATCCGCAACAGGGGTATTCATGCAGGAAGGTTTTGAACGGCGCGCGCGGAAGAGATGCGTTCGAAGGTCTTTCGCGTCGTTGACGGGCGTGAAGGGGCAAGGGCGATGACCGGTGCGCCGCGGAACGACGACAATCTTTCCCCCGCGCTTGCCGCGTCGGCGATCGATATCCTCGGGCGCCTGATTGCGTTCGACACCACCTCTTCGGGTTCGAACCTTGCGCTGATCGATTATGTCGAGACCTATCTGGCGGGCCATGGCGTCACCGCGCGGCGGATCGCAAACGCCGATGGCAGCAAGGCGAATTTGCTGGCGACGATCGGTCCTGTGGGCGCGCGGGGAATTGTGCTGTCGGGGCACACCGACGTCGTGCCGGTCGAAGGACAGCCATGGAGCCGCGACCCCTTCACCCTCGTCGAGCATGAAGGGCGGCTCTATGGGCGGGGGACCGCCGATATGAAAAGCTTCATCGCGCTGGCGCTGGCGGCGGTGCCGTATCTTTCCCCCTCGACGATGACGCGTCCGGTCCATCTGGCCTTTTCCTATGACGAGGAGATCGGCTGCCTCGGTGCGCCCGACCTGATCGACGCGCTGGTGGCCGAGGGGCACCGCCCCGTGGCGGCGATCGTCGGCGAGCCGACCGACATGGCGATCATCAACAGCCACAAGGGCATTCATCTTTATGAAGTCGTCGTCACCGGGCGGGAGGCGCATTCGAGCCTGGTGCATGAGGGCGTCTCGGCGAATATGGTCGCGATCGAGATATTGGCGGTGCTCGGTCGGATCGCCGAAAGCGAGCGCACGGACCATCGTGACGCGCGCTTCGACCCGCCCTGGTCCACGCTGACGGTGGGGACGATCCATGGCGGCACGGCGGCGAATATCCTCGCCCGCGAATGCCGATTTACCTTCGACCTGCGCACCGTGCCCGACCGCGATATCGATGCCGTGCTGGCCCCCTTCTGGGCCGCGGTCGATGAGGCGCGGACGCGCCTGAAGCGGGAGGGCGAAGAAACCGGCGTTATGGTCCACCCGATCGCACAGGTGCCGCCGCTGCGCCGCGAGGAGGAGGGAGCGGCCGAGCATTTTGCCGCGCTGCTGAGCGAAGTCACGGCGCCCCCGGGCGCGGTTTCCTATGGCGCGGAAGCGGGGCAGTTCCAGAGGGCGGGCGTATCCACGGTGATTTGCGGCCCGGGTTCGATCATGCAGGCGCATCGCCCCGACGAATTTATCGAGATTGCGCAAATCGAGGCGGGCGCGCGCTTCATGTCGAGGTTGATTGCGATCACCCATGCAGAGTAGAGATCGGCGATGTGCGCAGCCCGAACCAAATCCGCAAAAACCGCCGAATCAACAGAGGCGGTCGACATAGGCGACGAGATCGCCCGGCAGTCTTCGGGGCAGAAGGTCTATGCCTTGCTGCGCGAGCAGATACTGAACCTCGACCTGCCGCCGAACACCGAGCTGGACGAGGTCCAGTTCAGCCGCGAGCTGGGCTTTTCGCGCACCCCGATCCGTGAGGCGCTGATCCGGCTCGCGTCCGACAGCCTTGTCGTGCTGGCGCCGAACCGCGGCGCGCGCGTCGCGCCGCTCGATCTCGATCAGGTGCCGCAGGTCCTGGAAGCGCTCGAGCTTTATGAGCGTGCGACGACGCGCTGGGCCGCCCTGCGCCGGCAACCACACCATCTTGAACTGCTCGAACAGCGCAACCGCGAGTTTGCGGCCGCCAGCGAAACGCGCGACCCGCGCCTGATCGTCGAGGCAAACTGGGCGTTTCACGACGCGATCAATCAGGCGTGCGGAAACAGGTTTCTTGCCGCGGACTGCTCGAAGATGCTGCGCGGCGTGATGCGCCTGTCGCTGCTCGCCTTTCGCCAGAATGGCGCGGCGCTGCTGAGCTATTCGGATGTCATCGATCAGCACAATCAGATGATCGATGCGATCCGCCGCGGCGATGCGGACGAGGCCGAACGGCTTGTCTATGAGCATTCGGACGAGTTTCGCGAGCGGATGAAGACCTTTATCGCCGGTTCGAGCACCGCCGATTTCTCGCTGTCCGGCCGCGGCTGAGCCGCGGCCTCCTGTTTCAATCCTCCAGATCTTCCGCGACCTTACTGCTGGCGCGGTAGAAGAAAAATGCGGTCGGGACGGTCAGCGCCATGACGATGATCAGCGCATAGCGTAGCCCTTCGGGGCCGTGGATCGCGCTGAAATGGTCGCTGAGTGCGCCGGTGATCACCGGGCCAAGCCCGAAACCCAGCAGGTTTCCGAAGAAGAGGACGACGGCGATTGCCGTTGCGCGGCGCGCGCTGCCGCACACGGCGTGGATCGCGGCGAAGGCGGCGGGCAGGGCGGCGTAGAGCAGGATGCCGCCGATCGTGCTGACGATCAGAAAGGTCGGAAGGTCGTCGATCAGGAACATCGCGCAATTGGGCAGAGCGGCGAGGCCGAAGGCGATGGCCGGAAAGCGGACGATCCAGCGCGGATCGCGCCGTGACAGCGCATCCTGGATTGCGCCGCCGGCAAGGCTGCCGATCAGCACCGCGAACGCCGAAGTGGCGCCATAATAAAGCCCGGACTGCTCGATAGGGCTTTCGATCACCCTGACCATATAGGAGGGCACGAAGACGAGCGAGCCGTAAGCGGCGAAATGATAGAGGGTGAAGCCCGCGAGCATCAGCACGAACGACCGCTTCCCGGCGAGGCGGCCGACCGAAGTGCGAAAATCCTCGGTGCTGCCACGGGACACCGCAGCATCGACGCGCTCGCGCGGCTCGTCGAGCACCCAGTAAACGAGTGCGGCGATGAGGAGACCGGGCAGGCCGAAGGCAACGAGGGTCGCGCGCCAGCCATAGGCGGCGACGAGCTGCGATCCTGCGGACAGACCGATCAGATAACCGACGGTTCCCGATGTCGCGAAGATACCGATCGCGCGGGCGCGCTGCGCGGTGGGAAAATAATCGACGATCAGCGACTGGGCGGGCGGCGTCGCGCCGGCCTCTCCCACCCCGACGCCGATGCGCGCGAGCAGGAGCTGCCAGAAGCTGGCCGCGGCCGCGCACAGCACGGTCATCAGGCTCCACACCGAGATCGCGACCGCGATCAGTTTCCTGCGGTTGCCGCGATCGGCAAAGCGCGCGATCGGCAGGCCGAACGCCGAATAGAGGAGGGCGAAGGAGAGGCCGCTCAGCAAGCCGAGCTGGGTGTCGGAAACCTGGAACTCTTGCTTGATCGGTTCGAGCAACACCGAAATGACGACGCGGTCGATCGAACTCGACGCGCCGACGAGGAACAGGATCGCGAGGAAGGTCCAGCGCCGGGCGGGGGTGTAGAGATGCGCCGCGCTGCCGCCCTGCGTGGCGGCGGGTTGAGGGCCGGTACTCAATTGCGGCCTTCCCACCGCGCGAACCAGTGCAGCACGCGGGTTCCCTGATCGATCTGTGCCTCGTAGCGTAACGCGGCGTGGCCCTCTTCGGGATAAAGCACCAGTTCGGTCGGCACATCGCCGAGCACGAGCGCGTGGTGGAACTGCACGGCCTGTGCGGGCGGTGTGGTCTTGTCGATCTCGCCCGCGATAAGCAGCGTTGGGGTCGTCACCTTGTTTGCATGGGCGAGCGGGCTCCGCTGATCGAAGGTGCCGCCGACATCATAGGGATCGCCGCGCGAATAGAGCGACAGGAATTCGGGGTGATGCGCGGTGAAATACTGGCTGCGCATGTCGGTCAGCGGCGCAATCGCGCACGCGGCCTGAAAGCGCCCCGTCTGACCGACGAGCCAGGTGGTCATGAAGCCGCCGTAGCTGCCGCCGGTGACGAACAGCCGGCTGCCGTCGACCGGATGATTGGCGATGACATGGTCGATCCCCGCCAAGATGTCGTTCGCATCCTCGCCCGCCATGTCGCCGATCACACGGCTCGCGAAATCGAGCCCGCGTCCCGAACTGCCGCGCGGGTTGGGAAAGAGGACCGCATAGCCCGAACTGACGAGCAGCGCCGCGAGCGGGTTGTCGAAGCTCCAGCTGTCGCGGAACAGGTGCGAGGGGCCGCCGTGGATGAAGGCGACCAGCGGCGGACGCTCGATGCCTACGGGCATCGCGAGATAGCCGAGGATGTCGAGCCCGTCGCGGCCCTGCCAGCGTACGACCTCGGCCGGTTTCATACGTGCCTGAATGGGTGCGAGATCGGGCGGGGTGAGATCGAGCAACATCTGCTCGCCCACAGCGTTCGAGCGCGCGAGATAGGGATAGCGGTCGAAGGCATGGCCAGGAACGAGGACGGCATCGTGCCCTTCGGGTACCGCATAAGGCACTTTGCGGCCCGCGGTGCCGGGGGCTCGCCATGCGATCGTGGTGATATTGCTCGCGATATCGAGCGTGCCCGCAACCGATCCGGGCGCGGCGAAGCCGGCGAAGAAGAGGCGGTTCGCGTCGCGCCAGGCGAGCGCGGAGACTTGCGCGCCGATATCGGGTTCGCGCGCCGCGCCGGTCGCGCGGTCGTAGAGGATCAGTGAGCCAAGCTGGACGGTGCGGTGGAAGCGGCCTTCGATTGCTGCGATGGTCTTGCCATCGGGCGATGCCGTTACGCCCGCGATCTCGACTTCGGGTGCGGCGAAGCGTTCGAAGGCGCCACCTGCCGCCGGGGCGATCGCGATTTCGGTTTGATACCAGCCGCCCTCTGTGGGACTCGCCGAGATGACCGCGACGACCGCGTCGGGACCGCACCAGTCGGCCTCCCAGACATTCTGGTCGTCGGCGCCGACGCGCGCGAGCGCGCCGCTTTCGATGTCGAGGATATGCGCATGGCGCCACAGGCCGTCGTGGCCGCCGGTTTCGACGGTCGGCATCCACGACGGGCGTTCGCTGCTGGCCCCTCCGATGCGTGCGGTCGCCGCCGATCCGGCAGCATCGGCGCCGGCGTCGGCGCTCTGGAGCAGGATATGGCGGCTGTCGGGCGCCCAGACGAAACTCTCGATGGCTTCACCGGCGATGGGCGCGGGTGCGGTGGCGGCCTCGGGCGCGTCGGCCGGTGCGATCATCAGCTGGAAATTGCCCGCGCCATGATCGCGGTCGGACAGGAAGGCGAGGCGGGCGCCGTCGGGCGACCATTTCGGCTGGCTGTCGTTTGCGGTGTCGCTGCCGAGAAGCGTGACCGCGCCATCGGGGGCGAGAAGGCCGATGCGGGTGACGGGAAAGCCGCCGCCAGCGCACATCATCGGGCCCGAAAAGGCGATCACGCCGCTGACCGGATTTGCCGCGACATGGACAATGCCGTGGAATTGCGCAGCGCCGGGGCGATAGAGGCGCTCGAAATAATCGCGAACCCGGGCTTCGACCGGATCGGCGTTGGGGGAGGAGGGGATTTTATCCGGGGAGGTCACGGGCAAACCTTTTGAAGAGGGGGCCGGATTGCTCCGGCCCCCACAAAGACTCAATAGCGGAATTCGAACTGCAGGCCGAAGGTGCGCGGGCGCACGCGATACTGCTGGCTGATATCCGTCGGCGGCTGCGTGATGCCATCCCAGCCGCCGATATTTTCGGCGTAAAGCGTGGCCGTCCACTTGTCGGGCGATTCGATCCCGATGCTGGCGCGTGCGAGCAAGGGTGCATCGCTGATGAAGCTCCGCGCGGCGCCCGCGACGAGCAGGCGCGCCGGGATTTTCGAGCGGTAGGTCAGCGATCCCGACACGATGCCCTTCAGCCCTGCGTCTCCGACCGGGAAGCGGTAATCGAGGAAGCCACTCGCGGTATATTCGGGCGAGAAGGCAAGGCGGTCGCCCTTGTTATAGAGGGTGACGGGGCCGCCGGCGGTTTGCGTGATGATCGGACCCGACAGGTCGAGGCCGTTCCAGCTGAAGGTGCCGCCGATGTCGAGTCCTTCGACCGGATGCGCGGTCAGCGCGAGGTCGGCGCCGAGGCCGCTGGCCTTCGGTCCGTTGACCGAAGCGGCGAAGACGACGCCGTCGATATCGACGTTCAGATTCTGCTGAATATCCTTCCAGTCGATATAATAGAGTGCGGCATCGAAGGTGAGCGCGCCGCCCAGCAGACTGCCCTTGGCGCCGACCTCGTAGTTCGACAGGCGGTCGGCCTTGACCGGCGGGATGCCGGGGGCGGTGCGGATGATGGTCGGGCTCTGGTTGAAGCCGCTGCGGAAGCCTTGCGAATAGGAAGCATAGGCGGTGAACCGCCGGCTCGGCAGCCAGGTGATCACCGCGCGCGGGGTCACTGCATCGAAGGTGTCGGTGCGGCGCGCGAGCGGCTGTGCCGGGTTGCCCGTGGTCGGGGTGAGCTCGATCTGGGTCACGCGATCCTTGAAATAGCGCAGCCCGCCGGTGACTTCGAGCGTGCCGTCCATGAAACTGCGCGTCACTTCGCCGAAGGCCGCGAACGAGCGCGACTTGTCCTTGAAGTTGATCGGCGCGGGAAGCACGAACAAGGTCTGGTTCAGAAGGTCGGATGCGTCGCGGTAGAAGCCGCCCACCGACCAGCGCCAGTCGCCGCCGCCAGTCGAGTTGATCAGCACTTCTTCGGTGAAGATTTTAGAGCTGATTTCGGTGTGGAGCGTCTGGTTCGCGGCGAGATTGGTATAGTCGCGCTCGCTGAGGTTCGAAAATTTGAGGTAGCTGGTCGCGCTCGACACTTCGAACGCGCCGAAATCATAGCCGAGCTTGGCGCTGAACGCGTCATAGTTCAGCTTCTGCGGCAGCGGCACGGTGGTGAGCTGGTTGCCATCGTCATTGGCATAGGCGGGCGCATCCTGATCGATGCGCGAGATCCATGCCGACAGGCCGAAGCTGAAGTTGTCGGTCGGCTGGCCGTTTAGCTTGATGCGGACGTTGCGCGAACGACTGTCGTTGGCGTTGTTGACGCCGCGTCCGGGCTGGTCGATCCAGCCGCCGGCGCTTTCGAAACCGCCGACGACGCGGAGGCCGAGCTTGCCCTCGACCAGCGGGATATTGACCGCCATGTCGCCGCGGTAGCTCTGGTCGCCGCCTTCGGTCGCGGCGACGCCGGCGCGGGTCTTGAGTTCGAAGCGGTCGAGGTTGGCGTCGTTGGTGAGGACGCGCACGACACCGTTCAGCGCATTGGCGCCATAAAGCGTACCCTGCGGCCCGCGCAGCACTTCGATGCGCGACATGTCATAGGCGTTGGTGTCGGGCAGGATCGCCGATTTGACGAGGCCGAAGGGGACCGAGTCGATATAGAAGGCCGAGGTGCTCGATCCGGCGAGCGTCGCGCCGTTCGCGGCGACACCGCGAATCGTGAGCTGCGTTCCGCCGCCCTGCGGCGAGTTGGTGATCGAGATGCCGGCGACCGAACGCAGGGCTTCGCTGACGCCGCCGCTGGCCTGGGCATCGAGGTCCTTGCCGCTGAGCGAGGAGATCGAGATCGGAACATCCTGGAGCCGTTCGGCGCGCTTCTGCGCGGTGACCACGATTTCGTTCGCGCTGTCGGCGCCGTCGGCCTCTTCAGCCGTCTGCGCGAGAGCGGGCGTCGCCCACAGCAGAGCGGCGAGAACGCCAAGGCCGGATCCAGTCTTCAACTTGCTACGCATAATGTCCCCTTTTGCACTTTTTATGGATTGTGACGAGAGTGCGAATACCCAGTGAACACATTGTGTATAATCTGTGTAGACAAGTCAAGCGTGGGTGATTAGTCCGGTGCCATCGGCAACGGAGAGACGCATCATGGGACCGGAAATCACCGCAGAATCAGCAGGAAGCGCTCCGGTTGAAACTTTTCGCGGAGTCGTCTTTCCTTGGCATTGCGACGCGATGGGGCACATGTCGGTGCAGCATCAGGTGCCGCTGCTCGACAATGCCGTCTATCATTTGCTCGGCTTTTTTGGCCCGGCAGCGGGACAGATCGATGGCCGCAACGCCGGCTGGGCCGATGTCTCGCACGAGATTCGCTATCTTCACGAACTGGTCGCGGGCGACCTGCTGATCCTTTCGAGCGGCATATTGTCGATCGGGCGCACATCGCTGCGGCACCGGACGATATTGTCGCGGCGCCCCGACGCCACGGCCTGCACGATATTGGAAGGCGTCACCGTCCGCTTCGATCTCGACGCGCGCAAGGCGACGCCCTTGTCCGATCGCGAACGCGCCATCGCCGCGCAGCTGATGCTGCCGGCCGAAACACACTGAAATCAAGGGAGGCTTCATGGAACGAGTATTGGTTACGGGGGCGGGCGACAGCGTCGGCCGCGCGATTGCAGAGCGTTTTCTGCAAAAGGGCGCCAAGGTGCATATCTGTGACGTGCGCGGCGATGCGGTAGCGGCGACGCTGGCGGCGAATCCCGGAATGAGCGGCAGCGTCACCGATGTCGGCGTGCGCGCCGAGGTCGATGCCTTGTTTGCCGATGTGCGCACGCACGTCGGCGACCTCACGATATTGGTCAATGTCGTCGGCATGGCAGGTCCGCGCGCGGCGATCGAGGATATCGACGAGGACGAGTGGGACAAGACGATCGGGGTCAACCTGTCGGGCATGTTCTATACGATGAAGCGCGCGGTCCCGATGCTGAAGGCGAACGGCGGCGGCTCGATCGTCAATTTCTCGACCTGTTCGACGCGCACCGGGATCCCGTTTCGCGCGCCCTACATTGCGTCGAAAGCCGGGGTCGAGGGGCTGACAAAGAACAGCGCGCGCGAACTGGGCCCGTCGGGCATTCGCGTCAACGCGATCCTTCCCGGCATCATCAACAACGACCGCTTCCGCTTCATCGTCCAGCGCAACGTCGACGCGACGGGCCGCAGCTTTGACGACATCGAGAACGACTATCTCAAATATGTGTCGCTGCGCTGCAAGGTCGAGCTCAGCGAGTTCGCCGACATGGTCGAATTCATCACCTCGGACGCCGGCAAGAAGATCACCGGCGAGATCATCGCCGTGAGCGGCAATATGGAATGGGAAGAATGACGATGAGCAACAAGACGATCCTGACCTGCGCGGTCACCGGCGGCGCGCCCTATAACAAGAAGCATCCGTCGATGCCGGTGACGCCGAAGCAGATCGCCGACGCGTGTATCGAGGCGGCTTCGGCCGGCGCGAGCATCGTCCACATCCACGTCCGCGACCCCGAAACTGGTGAGGGCAATCGCGATCGCGGGCATTTCCGCGAAGTCGTCGATCGCGTGCGGCAGACCGGTACCGACATCGTGCTCAACCTGACGTGCGGCATGGGCGCCTATTTTCTGCCCGACCCCGAAAATGAAGGCCATATGCTGCCCGGCAGCGATGTCGTGGGCGTCGACGAGCGCGTCGCGCATGTCGAGGAGTTGCTGCCCGAGATTGCGACGCTCGACATCGTCACCAACAATCAGGTCGAAGGGCCGACCGAATATATTTATTTCAGCCCGACGCACACGCTGCGCGCGATGGCGAAACGGTTCCAGGCGGCAGGGGTTAAGCCTGAACTCGAAGTGTTCGGCGCCGGCGACATTTTGTTCGGCAACAAGCTGGTCGAGGAAGGGCTGGTCGATGGCCCGGCGATGATGCAGATGGTGCTGGGGGTGCAGTGGGCTGCGCCGCACGGCGTCGAGACGATCCTGTATCAGAAGAGCCTGATGGCGCCGGGCACGATCTGGGGCGCGTTCGGTATCGGGCGCGAACAGATGCCGATGCTCGCGCACACGCTGCTGCTCGGCGGCAATATCCGCGTCGGGCTGGAGGATAATCTCTATATGTCGCGCGGCGTCTGGGCGACCAACGGCCAGCTGGTCGAGCGCGCCTATACGCTCGTCAACGCGGTCGGCGGCTATGAGGTCGCGACGCCCGCCGAAACGCGCGAAATGCTGAAACTCAGAACCCCGGGCGCATGACCGGGGCGATGGCGACAATCCCCTATTTTGACGGCGAAGCGGTCGCGCGGGCAACACCAATGCCCGCGCTGATCGCGGCGTTGCGGCGTGCCTTTGCTTCCGGCGATTATCATGCGCCGCCGCGACTGGCCGCCGACATGGGCGGCGCGTCGCTGCTCGTCATGCCGGCATGGAAGGGGAGCGAGCGGGTCGGGACGAAGATCGTCACGGTCGATCCGCGCGCGCGTCCCTCCATCCAGTCGACCTATATTTTGAGCGATCGTGCCTCCGGCCGGCCCATTGCCGCGATCGACGGCGCCGTGCTCACCCGCCGCCGCACGGCTGCGGTGTCGGTTCTGGCCGCATCGCGGCTGGCGCGACCCGCGTCCGCCACCTTGCTCGTCATCGGCACTGGCGCGCTCAATGCGCCGATCATCGAAGCCTATGCCTCCGTTTTTCCGCTGAAAAATATCCTGATCTGGGGCCGCGATGCGGACAAGGCCGAGGCGGCGGCGTGCGCGGCGCGTGCGCTGGGATATCCTGCTGCGGCCATTGCGACGGTGGAGGCCGGACTGGCGGCGGCGGATATCGTGTCGGCTGCGACGCTCGCGGCCGAACCGCTGATCGCCGGCGCGGCGCTGCGGCCCGGCATGCATATCGACCTGATCGGCGCTTTCCGCCCCGATATGTGCGAGGCCGATCCCGAGACCTTCGCCTGCGCGCGCGTTTTCGTCGATACGCACGAAGGCGCGATGGAAGAGGCGGGGGATTTGCTGCAGGCGATCGCTGCGGGTGCGATCGGCGCGGACGCGATCGAAGCCGATCTTGCGGCGCTTTGTTCGGGTGCGCATCCGGGCCGCGGCGACGAAGACGAGGCGATCACCCTGTTCAAATCGGTGGGCACCGCGATCGAGGATCTGGCGGCGGCGGAACTCGTCGTGGGGGATGTTGCACCGTGAAGCTGGAACCGATCGACCATGCGTTGCTGGCAGGCGAGCATGGCGCCGCTGCCGCGCGCGCCATGGCGCTTCTGGTCCGATACGGCACCGCTTGCGGCGCCGATCGCTTCATCGGCATCGAGTCGGCGCATATCGACGGTTGCCTTTATCATGGGCCGTCGAGCATCGATTTTGCGCAGCATTTTGTCGATCTTGGCGGGAAGGTGCGTGTTCCGACGACGCTCAACGTCGCGGCGGTCGATGTCACCCACCCGGGCTGGCATTGCGGCCCCCCTGAAATCATCGCGCAGCAGGAGACGCTGACCCGCCTGCACGAACAACTCGGGTGCCTGCCGACGCTGACCTGCGCGCCCTATCAGCGGATGGCGCGTCCGCGGCGCGGCGAGCATGTCGCGTGGGCAGAGTCCAATGCGATCGTTTTCATCAATTCGGTGCTCGGCGCGCGGACCGACCGCTATGGCGATTTCACCGATCTTTGCGCGGCATTGACCGGGCGCGTGCCGCTCGCGGGGCTGCATCGCGACGAAGCGCGGTGGCCGACGATCCTGTTCGAACTGCCCTCGGTCGAGGCGACCGGCTTGCCGCGCGACCTTTATTTCGCCGCGATCGGCTATGTCGTGGGCCGCCGGGCACCGGGTATAGTTCCCTATTTGCGCGGATTGCCATGCGACGCGAACGAGGACGAGTTGAAAGCGCTCGGGGCGACAGGGGCCTCGTCGGGCGCGCTCGCGCTGTTCCATGCCGAAGGGGTGACGCCGGAGGCCGCGGACATGCCGACCGAAGGCGTGAAGGTCGAGGTCGTATCGCCGACGGAGCCGGTGGCGGCGATCGCATCGCTGTGCCGCGCCGCGGAGGGCGAAGCCGTCGCGGCGGTCTGTCTCGGCACACCGCATTACTCGATCAATGAATTTGCTGAGCTCAACCGCGCGCTCGAGGGGCGCCGCCGGTCGCCGGAGACCGAAATCTATGTCTCGACCTCGCGCGAGATTGCGGCCGCGGTTACGGCGGATCCGGCGTGCGATGCGTTGCGCGCCTTCGGCGTCAACATCATCGTTGACACCTGCACCTATCTGGCGCCCGTGGTTCGCCAGACGTCGGGCCTGATCCTGACGACGTCGGGAAAATACGCCCATTATGGTCCCGGCAATCTCGGGCGGCGCGTGGCGCTGATGACGCTCGAACGCTGCATCCGGTCGGCCGAAACGGGCAGGGTGGTGGCGCCATGCTGATCCATGGGCATGCCTTGATCGCGGGACTGGCAAGCGGGGACGTGTTGAAGCTCACCGAACCGCTGAGCCTGTGGGGCGGGGTCGACCTGCAAACGGGAGGTATCGTCGATGCCTCGCATCCCCAGCGGGGCGCGGTGCTGGCCAACCGGCTGCTCGCGATGCCGGGAAGCCGGGGATCTTCGTCCTCCTCAAGCGCCCTCGTCGAACTCGCGCGGACCGGGCGGGCGCCCGCCGGGGTGATTACGACGCGGGGTGACCCGATCCTAACCATCGGCGCGCTGGTCGCCGACTATCTTTATGGCGCGGCCATCCCGATCCTGATCGTATCCGACGAGGATTTCGGAAAACTCCGGTGCGGGGCGACGGGTCATTTATGGTGTGAAGCCAGCCAGGCCGTGCTGACCTTTCCGGAAGATGAGCCGGGCCGGTTCGCGAACTCGCCGACCTAGATGATGTGGGATTGAAGCCGGACGCGCGGTCTGCTTCGCCGCGCTCCCCAACGAAAAACCGGCTATGGTTTGCGGTCCCAAGCCGTTCCTGGAGCGTCTCGTTTACCCGGGGAGGGGCTGAAGCCAAACCGATGTGGATGGCCGAAACATGCGCGTTCCGCGCAGGCATCGCTTCGCAATGAAATGACAGTCATGGTGCCTGTCCAACCGTTGAGCTGTTGAATAATTCAATACCCGGCCGGTTTCGTGACAGTATAGATTATTTCACATGATCAAATGCGCTGGATCAGGCAGATTTGCGACATTTCAATGTCCCCTGTCCCGCTTGGACGAATTCTCCAACATGACCGTGAAATTTCTGCGGTTCATATCCTGTTTTTACCCTTGGCATCTCAAAACCCGGCCTTCTCCAATCAGCCGTCGGCGTCAGTATCCGCGCTGGCTGTGCAAGAATGTGCGATAGGTTGACCTTTATTTAATCGCTATGGCCAATGATCATGGAATGGATGCCCGCGGAACTATTCTTGTCGTTGCGCTGCTTTTACATGCATTTCCGGTCGGGGCACAGTCAGTGTCGCTGCTGCTGGAGCCAATGAGCGCGTTCCAGAAACAAGCGTTCAAAGATGCACTGGCAAAAGTGTCGACGATGCCTGAAGGCCTGGTCCGCGATCAAGCGTCGACCTTCGTCGCTTTCCGGTTGATGATGAGGGGTGATTGTCCGCAAGCGCTCCCCATAATGACAAAATATCTCGTCAAAGTGGCTGATCCTGTCGCCTTGGGAGGATTGGCAACCGGCGCTCTGACGGGGCGCGACCCGCTCTGCATGAGATGGGTGGCAACCAGAATCGAAACGGCGCTTACCAAGGCGCCACTGACAGACCCTCAGCGTGCTGAGCTGCGCATCCGCGGGCAGACAATGCTGATGTTGGCGGGACAGGCGACCCGATCATATAAAATGCCGGCCGCCAATTTTTCAGACCTCGATACCGTGCCCGAGTCCGCCAGTATGCGCGAGTTGGAATTGGAGGGTTTGACTGTGCACATTTCTTTGGGCGATGCGCCACGGCGCCGCGAAACCCTGCTGATCAACCGTCTCTGGGACTATCGTGGAACGCCGCTGCAACTTCTGTTGGCGAAATCGCTCGAGAAACGCGCAGCCGTGGAACCAAAGTTCCTGACCAGTACCGGTTGGATCGAGGTTGCGTTGGTGCTTCTGGGGGCGGGTGAGCGGCGGTCCGCGGAACGGCTCCTGGAAACCACCGGCGTGCGCTATATTAATGGCGAGGGCTTGGTTGTCGAGGCGGCCCTCAGGCAAGGTGACATTCAACATACCGTTGAACTGATCGCGCGGGGTGATTGGGTTACGAAGGGCAAAACCGTCAGCCGTTTGACGGAAAGCTGGCCCGCCGCATTCATTCCCTATGTCGAACAGCCAAGCATGTTCGGCACGGATTTCAACGCCAAGCTCGGCCTGATCAGCTATTCTGAAGCGCTTGACCGTGCTGGCTTCCCGGAAGCCGCCGAGCGTGCCGCGCGAGCCGCGTTGAAGATTCCGGATGGCGACCATTACGGTCGCGGGCGCCAGGCCCAGGCGCTTGCTCGTCTCGGCCATTTGGAAGCTGCAAGAGACCTCGTGCGCGAGGCCGAACAGCGACCAAAGATCGAGGACCCCTATTATGTAAGGCTGGGGGTCGCCCGGGGCGCTGCATTGTCGGGAAATTTCGATGAGGCGATAATGGCGATCGAGGCAGCGCCTGCGAGGGAACGCGATCACATTCTTGTCGATACGCTGGCGGTTGTCGGTTCGATACCATCGAATGTCCGTGATAGCCTGGAACAACGGCTTTTGCGTCGTTTGGGCAGCGGCCAGCCGCTTGCCGTCTCGGCTGATGCGATGGTGGAGTTCGCCCGCGCCGGTTTGCGACCCGAATTACTCACCGGGGCAATATCGCGCATGGAGAGAGGGCGAAAGAATGCCCGGCTGGTCACGCAATTGGCGGATCTGGCGCGGCAATCCGGTCATAGCGCCAACGCTATAATCATCGCGGGATTGGCGGAGACTTTGCTTCCTGACAGCCCCCAGGCCGATGCGGAACTGGTCGCGCTCGCCGACCTCTACTGGAAGCTGTCATCGCCGGACAAGGCGACCGCAATTTCCTCGCGCGTTTCTCATCAGGTTGGATCAATCGATGCCCTGACAAGAGCGTTCAATCCGGCGCGGGGAGAAAACCAACCGAAGCTGTCATTCGTCACGTTCTGAATGGGCGACGTGCAAAAGCTGGCTCTCGAGGAATCAGCTTACCTGCGTGTCTGCTTCTTATTTTATCCCGAAAGCAGTCTAACCGGCCAAAAAATTCGGCAATGGGTTCGATTGAAGCTGACCGATCTGGCGAAGGCCGGGGCGGATTTGGTCAGGCCGCGCGACGGGCTCCCGAGCAGCCATCGAGGCCCATTACAAAGGCGAATGTTAGGCTATTTTTGGCCGATCTGGAGGCGCTCTACAGCAAGATCAACCTGGTTGACGCCCCAATCCGCCAAGCCGGTCGGCCAGCTGCCGCCCGTGATCAGCGACTCAGTTGCGGCAGCCATCGCAGGAGCCGTCTGCAGGCCATATCCACCTTGACCGGCCAGCCAGAAAAACCCCTCTGCATCGGGTGCGAAGCCTGCAACCGGAATTCGGTCGTGCGTGAAGGTGCGTAATCCGGCCCAACTGTGACTGATCCGCCGGACGGCGAGGGAGGTATAATGTTCGGTCTTCGCCGCGGCGAGGGCGATGTCATATTCCTCCGGCTGGGCGTCGGTCGGTTCGCTCGGTACTTCATCGACGGGACAGGCCAGCAGGCGACCCGATTCGGGCAGCATGTAGAAATCGTCGATCGCGGTTTTGGTGAAGGGCCAGTCGCCTGTCTGCTGGTCCGACGGGGCATCGAAAACGATGATCGTCCGGCGCAGCGGCTGAAGGCCGAGCGGCACGACACCAGCCATGCGCGCGACCTCGTCGCACCAGGCACCCGCCGCGTTGACGAGGATCGGTGCCGAAAAGCGGTCCCCGGCAGCCGTGGTCGCAATCCAGTTCGCGCCTTCGCGTTCGATCGCGACGACACTGGCACCCGCGATCGACTGGCCCCCCGCACGCTTGATCGCGGCGCGATAATCCTGCTGCAGTACTTCGCTGTCGAGACGGCGGGCGGTCCGGTCGAGCACGGCGGCAACGATGCCGTCGCCCCCGCAGCGGAGCACCGGCACCATGTCGCGCACGGCATCGGCGTCGAGCCTCTCAAGCCCGTCGCTATAGGGGCGCATGTCCGCTTCGAGCACATCGAGCCCCGCGAGCATCTCGGGCGGCGCGATAAACAGCGCAGGGGAGGGGCGCGACAGCGCGGTACCACTTGCGCTCGGGGTTTCGAAATGCGCGCGGCTGAATGCGGTCATGCCGCGCACCACCGATTTGCCGATACCGAAATGATAATAGGTCGCGCTGCGACCGCTCGAATGATAGCCGAAGCTACTCTCGGCTTCGAGCAGGATGGTCCGTCCGTGCGGGGCGAGCCGCGCGGCGGCCGATACGCCGGCGATGCCGCCGCCCACGATAAGAAAATCGGTTGTCTGCAATTCCCGTTCCTCTTCCACAATATTTCGTGCCGGGTTGGATGTCCCGAATGGCGGCAATTCGGGCGATGCCGATGCCCTGTACAATCGTGATCCCGAGTGCCGAAAGGCACCGACAGACGCTTGAATCTTCCGGGAGTCCGGGCGGCACCAAACGTCCGAATGATTGAAGCTCGGTATAAGCCAATGACGGTTCCTGCGGGCTCCTCTCATAAGCTACCCGGCCATACTCAGTCGAGCGCGAACAGCCTGCGGTTGACAAACCGGTTTCCTCTGAGGTCATTTAGGCCCTTCGCGACGGCGAGTACTGCTAAGTCGATGAGTGGCTCGACGATGATCACCAGCATGTAGGCTCCGCCAAATGTGCCGATCGATACGGCATTGGTTGCCGTGAAGCCTTGGCCGTAGAATGCCCGGAAAGCGACCCAGCTCACTATGCCGGCTTGATAGGCGGTCGAGAGTGCCAGCGCCTGACCGTAACGAAGATCTACATAGAGTGTTTTGAGCGGTATGAGGCGGCGGGCAAGGGCAGCCAGCGCGAATAGAGGCACCAGCAGCGTCGTGACGTTCATGCCAAATAAGGGGGCGAAGAATATCGCCTGGAGAAGCAGTGCTGCGGCAAGCCCGATCGCGGCGGGACCCGCGCCGAGAAGCAGGAATAAGGTCGATCCCAAAATCAGGTGAACCTCCGAGACGCCGATCGGATAATGGGGGAGGACCTCGAAGAAGCAAAAACAAGCTGTCGGCGTAAGCGGTGCGGCGCTTTGGCATGAGGAGCGCGGTCACCCGGCTCCATCCGGGAAGCCCGAACGCATCGTCTCGCTTACCCTGTGTGCAGACCAACTGGTGCTGGCCCTCGCGGACCGCGGCCAGATTGCCGGGCTTACGCGCAATGCCGCCGATCCGGAGATGTCGGGAGAGGCCGGCAAGGCGCGCGGACTTCGGATTTTGAGCAATTCGGCCGAAGAGATATTGGAGCTTGATCCCGATCTCGTCGTTGGCATTCCGGCACGGCGCAGCGCCTCGATCGGAGTGCTGAACGGGCAGAAATACACCACGCTCGACCTCAAGACCGCGAACACACTTGTGGAAATCTATGCGTCGATACGCGAGACCGCCACCGCCGTAGGGCATCCCGAACGTGGGAGTATGCTGATCGCGGATAGGGAGAGCCAGCTCGCGGCCATTCCGCGTCCCGGGAAGGGACGCGTCGCTGCATATTATCAGCGGCGCGGGTTCATGACCGGTACGGGAACGCTGATAGACGATCTCATGAAGCGCGTGGGCGTGGTCAATCTTGCCGCGAAGCTTGGCAAACCGGCGCTGTCGCAGCTTCGGCTTGGGAGATGGTCGCGGCGCAGCCCGCCTTTTTGATCGTCGAAAGCGCGACCGACGAGGTCACCGACCAAGGGAGCGAAATGCTCCATCATCCGGCGCTCAAGGATATTCCGCGCATCAGCATTCCGCAGGCGTGGACCGTGTGCGGCAAGTCCAGCCTATGTCAAAGCGGCGCGCAGCATGGCCGTGCTTGCCAATCGTGAAACGACGCGTGCGGCCCAGTGCACGGTATTGGATGATGAAGCTTCGCTTGCGCGTCGCGGATATTCGCAGGCGGGCGGCTAAAGTATGTCGAGCGCGTGGAGTAGCAGCCATAGCAGCGACAGCGCAGCGAGGACGCCAAGGAACCAGCCTTCTTTGCGCATAACTTTCTGTCCCCCTCGCCCGCAGATACAACTGCCGCCCCTGTTGTAACAATTCAAGCGCGATCGCGTTCGGTCGTCCATCGACCTATCGGGTTAAGCCGTAGGGATTAGGTCGTTGCGCTTGACCAGCGGGCAGAGGGGTGCTGCACTCCCGCCGGGGGAACGGCGTGCGGATATTGATCGTCGAGGACAACGCCAGGATTGGGGCTTTGACCGCCGAAGGGCTTTCGGCGATGGGTTTTTGCTGCGACATCGCGCCGACGCTATCCGAAGCGTGGGAACTTCTGGCGGCGACCAGCTATGACATCATCGTGCTCGATCTGGGGATGCCCGATGGCGACGGGCGCGCATGGCTGGCGGTCGAACGCGCCCGCGGCCTTATCACTCCGGTCATCATGCTCACCGCGCGTTCGGCGTTGGGGGATCGTGTGGACGGCCTTGATGCGGGGGCAGATGACTATCTGGTCAAGCCGTTCGCCATCGAAGAGCTGGCGGCACGCGTGCGCGCGCTGCTTCGCCGGCCGGGCGCCCGTTCGAGCTCTGTGCTTTCCGTGGGGCCGGTCGATTTCGACACGATCGCGCGTGTGGGGAGCTGTAAAGGCAAACCGCTCCACCTTAGCCAACGTGAAGCGGCGCTGCTTGAATTGATGATGGTCAAGGCCGGCAGTGTCGTCAGCCGCGAACAGATCGAGGCGTCGCTCTATTCCTTCGACGAGCCGGTAACGCCGAACGCGATCGAAGTGCTGGTATCGCGGGTGCGGAAGAAGCTTGCGAATCTGGGAATCCACGATCGGCTGGTGACGCTTCGGGGGGTCGGTTATCTGATGCTCGAGCCCGTCGATTGATGCAGCAGGGGCGATCCATCATCGACGAACTGCGAACGGGTTTCGCGTGGATGGCGGCAGGGGGCAGCGTTGTGCTCGCCGCTTTTCTGGTTGTCGATTTCGAGCTGGTGCGGAAGGATATTCGCGAAACATACGGACATATCGGCATCGCCCACGAGGTGATTGATCATGTCATTTTCCCGATTATCGTCCTGCTTGCCCCGTTGGCGATCGCGACACGATGGCTGATCGCCCGGGCGCTGAGGCCGCTGCATGACGCGGCGGAGTTTATTCACCAGGCGACCGGCCGCGAGCGGGGCTTTCGCGTGACGCTTGCCGACTTCCCGACCGAAGCCATGCCCTTTGCCGAGGCCGTCAATGCCCTGTTGTCGAGGCTGGACGACGCGGCGCGGCGGCAGGAGGGGTTTGCCGCCGATGTCGCGCATGAACTCAAGACGCCGCTTGCTGTCGCTATGCTGGAACTGGGGCGGCTGAAGACGGCCGATACCGATCGGGTGAGTGCCGACCTTGCCGGGATGAACCGCCTGGTCGAACAATTGCTGGTGCTGGCCCAGCTCGACGCCTATGCGGCGGCGCCCCAGCCGTTCCAACCCATTAATCTGGCGGATGCGGCGCTCGACGCGATCAAACTCTGCGCGGTCGATGCGGCGCAAAAGGGTGTCGCGCTTGCCTATCGCGATGAGGGCGGGCCTCCGGTGATGGGGCGTATCGAAGCGGTGACCGCAGCGCTGCGCAATCTCGTCGAAAACGCCGTTCGGGTGACCGCTGCTGGCAAGGAAGTGGTTATTGTTCGCGGGCCGGGGCCCACTATTCGCATCGTCGATGGCGGGCCGGGGATCGACCCTGCCAGGCTGCTGGCCTTGTCGGACCGCTTCCGGCGCGGCGAACATGCGAGTTATGGCGGCGCCGGCCTTGGCCTGTCGATCGTCGCGCGAATCATGGAAGTGCATGGCGGAACGATGAAAAGCCATCCGGAACAGCCATCGATCGAGCTGGATTTCGGAGATATTGTAGTGAGTTGATACAGATTTCGGACCCGTCAGCTTTCTGTAAGCAAAATCCGCTACATCTGGGGCTGAAGGATTCGGTAGGGCGAGTCTTTCCGACGGACTAGCTTGAGAGAAAAAAGGGGAGCAGCTGTCCGGCGTTCACAGCGGGTCGCAACCGTTGATGAACTTGGGGGAAATATTTTGTCCGCTGTATCAAGGGCACTGATTTGGGAGCGGCAATTGCTTTGCCGAAGCGGTCTCGCATCCATCATCCGGGGCGAGTTCGGTTGTTGCGACGTTGCGACCGCAGGAGATGCCGATCAGGCTCTCGACTGGCTGGCCGCAAGCGGCGCGCGGGACATGCTCGTTCTCGATGGCGGGATCGACCTGGCCTCGGTGGTGCCCGACGGTATTCGGGGATTGCGTCACCGCTTTCCGCAACTTTCGCTGGTGATCGTCGACTGGCGGCGCGATCGCGACGATGTGCTTGGGGCTATCGCCCAAGGCGCGCATGGTTTCATTCCGAAGGACATGGAGCAGGACGAAATGCTCAACGCCTTCCGTCAGGTGATGGCGGGTCAGGTCTATGTTCCGCCGATCGTCAGCGACGTCGACACCGAGCAGCGGGTCAAGGGCGCTTCGGGTTCGCATCAGGCGTCGCTGTCCAGTCTCACCGAACGCCAGCGTGAAGTGCTGACGCATATGTCTTTGGGTAAGTCGAACAAGGAAATTGCCCGCTCGCTGCGCATCTCGGAGAGTACGGTCAAGGTCCATGTGGCCGCCGCATTCCGCCTGCTCGGCGTGCACAATCGCGTCGGAGCGGTGGCCGCGCTGCAGAGCCGCGGAGACACATCGGCTTTTGTCCGGGACCAGTTCCTCGGCCGTCGACCGAACACCGATTTCAGAACACGCGCTTACGGATAATCCTCACCGGGACCGGAATATCTTGCTTTCGGGCCGGGGTGAATGAAGTTCATCCATGTATCGGCCAAAAGTATTAAGTACTCTAGCCGTACAGGTAAAGAGTAAGACTCACCGAGTCCCATATCGGGCTAGTCCGTAAAGTCCAATAGACTCCCATTACAGATTTTTCTTAACCTGATCTTAAGCCGTCGGGTGAGTCGATTGGATTCACGACATTCGGCCTTGCTGGCGGGGGGCCGCACCAGCTTCTGTTCAACCTTATCGTCCGCACGATTTTGCGGATGAGGCCGCGTGCGTCCTTCGCATTCGGCCGGACCGGAGATGCGACATGGTACAGCTTACGAAACACGACCTCAACTTCATCCTCGCCCAGATCAAGATTGCAGAGGCGCATGCCGCAGGCGGCGATCTCGCCGCGCTGGTCGCTGGCTATAATGGCAACGACGGGTTCGCGCAGGCGCATCTGCTGCCCTATGGCCTGCGTACCGTCGATGGCAGCTATAATAATCTGTTGCCCGGCCGCGAGAATTGGGGCGCGGCGGATCAGTCCTTCCCCGGCATCTTCACACCCGAATATATGAACGACGCCGACGGCGACCGCTATGATTTCAACCCGGCACCCAACGGGCCGGGAGCCGATGGTATCATGGGAACGGCCGATGATACGGGGGTGAGCTGGTACACCAACAACAATTACGCAAATGCGGGCACGCGCACGGGGTCGCAGCCGGGACCCGGCAGCGGCACGGTGATCGACGCCGATCCGCGTATCATCTCCAACCTGATCGTCGACCAGACGCTGAAGAATCCGGCCGCCATTGCGGCAGCGCTGACGCATGCCGGCCTGTCGGGCCAGCCGTTGATGACCGCGCTGACCCAGATCGTTGCGGCGCGCGATGCGCTCGAAGCCGCCGTGGTGACGGCTGCAGCCGCAAACGGAACGATCGGCGGCCTCACTGCCGCTGTCGCTGCGGCTCAGCTCGCGCTGACCGATGCGCAGGCCGCCGATGCGGCAGCCGTGGCTCAGGCCGCGACCGACCTCGCCGCCTCCGAAGCGGCCGATGCCGAAGTCGCCCCTGCCATGGTGGTGCGCGACGTGAGCCTCGCTGCCTTTGTGGCGCTTCTCGCCGACGCGATACCGAACAACCAGCAGACCGCCGAAATCACGGCTGCCGAAGATGCCTATGACGCAGCGGAAGCTGCCTATCAGCTCGCGCAGGACAATGCCGGGGCGGCGGAAGCTGCCTCGACGGCGTCGGCTGCGGCTGCTGCCGATGCCGCCGCCGCGCTTCTGGCGGCGCAGGCTGCGCTTACCGGTGCAGAAACCGCGCTGGCGGACGCGCAGGCTGCCGCTGGTGCCGACGAAGCCGCCAGCGCCGCGCTCGATGCGGCGCTCGCCGAACATGGGGTCGAGATGGACGGCAACACCGTCTATCTGCCCAACGTATCGCCCGACGAAGGACTATCGTCGCCGTTCAACGGCTGGATGACGATCTTTGGACAATTCTTCGATCATGGCCTCGATCTGGTCGCGAAGGGCGGCAACGGCACGGTCTATGTGCCGTTGTCGCCCGATGATCCGCTCTACGTGCCGGGCGGCCAGAATTATATTCCGCTCACCCGCGTGTCCGTGAACCCCGGCGCCGATGGCATTCTCGGCACCGCCGACGACGGCCCGGGGCCGAAGAATCTGACGACGCCGTGGGTCGACCAGAATCAGACCTATGCCTCCTCCGCATCGAAGCAGGTCTTCATGCGCGAATATGTCGCCGGGCCGGACGGAAAGCCGATCGCAACCGGCCTGCTGCTCGAAGGCAGCAATGGCGGGCTCGCGACCTGGGCAGACATCAAGGCGCAAGCGCGGACCATGTTGGGGATCGAGCTTACCGACCTCAACGTCGGCAACATCCCGCTGATCGCGACCGATCCCTATGGCAATTTCATCCCCGGTGCGAACGGCTATCCGCAGATGGTCGCAGGACTTGGCCCCGACGGCCAACTGGGCACCGCGGACGATGTCATGCGCGAAGGCAATCCGACGTCACCCGTCAGTGCCCAAGGTGTCGCGCTGACCGGTCATGCCTTCCTCGACGATATCGCGCATGCCGCCGCGCCGATCGTGAACGGCAGCGGTGTGCTGCAGCAAGATAGCGATTCGGCACTCGGTTATGCCAACGCCGACGGTTCGCCGGGTCCGCAGGGCCAGCGCGGTCCCACGGCCTATGACAATGAACTGCTCGACCGTCACTTCATCGCAGGCGACGGCCGGGCGAACGAGAATATCGCGCTGACCGCCGTCCATCAGGTGTTCCACGCCGAGCATAACCGCATCGTCGAACACACCAAGGATGTGACGCTCGCCTCGATGGACCGCGCCTTCATCAACGAATGGCTGCTGACCGACCTGACCGATGCCCAGTTCGCGACGCTGACGAGCGGCAATCCCGCCGCGATCGCGACGCTGTCGGAATCGCTGGCGTGGGACGGCGAACGGCTGTTCCAGGTCGGGCGCTTCACCAACGAAATGGAATATCAGCATCTGGTGTTTGAAGAATTCGGCCGCATGATGCAGCCCGATATCGACGCCTTCGTGTTCGAGCCCTCGGCCGACATCAACCCCAGCATCGCTGCCGAATTCGCACATGTCGTCTATCGTTTCGGCCACTCGATGCTGCGGCAGGATATCGCGGTCATCGAGATGGATGCGAACGGCAATCCCGTCCAGAACGACATTTCGTTGTTCGATGGCTTCCTGAATCCGGTGATGTACGACTCGCTCGGTACGGCCGAAGAGGCGTCGGGGGCGATCATCCGCGGCATGAGCCGTCAGACCGGCAGCGAAATCGACGAATTCGTCACCGACGTGCTGCGCAACCAGCTGCTCGGCATTCCGCTCGATCTGGCGACGATCAACCTCGCGCGTGGCCGCGACGTTGGCATGCCCTCGCTGCAGACCGCGCGCGAACGCTTCTTCGAGGCGACCGGCGACACGCTGCTGAAGCCCTATGAAAGCTGGGCCGATTTCGCGCTCAACCTCAAAAATCCGGCGTCGATCATCAACTTCATCGCGGCCTATGGCACGCATGAATCGGTGCTCAACACCGCCGCCAACCCGAAAACGGTCGAGGAGCTGCGTGAAGCGGCGACCTTGCTCGTCCTCGGCGGCGCGGGCGCACCGGCAGACCGGCTCGACTTCCTCAATGCCGAGGGCGCCTATGCCAATGACGCGAAGCTCGGCGGCCTCAACGACATCGATTTCTGGATCGGCGGCCTCGCCGAAAAGAAGATGGCGTTCGGTGGCATGCTCGGTTCGACCTTCAGCTTCGTGTTCCAGATGACGATGGAGAACCTGCAGGACGCCGACCGCTTCTATTATCTGTCGCGTACGCAGGGCCTCAACCTGCTCAACGAGTTGGAGAACAACACCTTCGCCGAACTGGTGATGCGCAACACCGATCTGGGCGACGATCATTCGACCGCGCTGCCGGGCAATCTCTTTTCCGGGTTCGAGATGCCGCAGCTGGAAATGGATATCAGCAAGCAATTGGGCGCCGATCCGGTGTCGGACGATCCCTTCCTCGGCGGCTTCTCCAGCCTCGTCGAGCGCATCGACGCCAATAATGACGGCGTCGCCGAATATATCCGCATCAACAGCAACGAGCATTTCGTCGTAGGCGGCACCGAGAATGATGACGTCATCGTCTCGGGCGGCGGCGACGATGCCATCTGGGGCAAGGGCGGCAACGACCGGATCGAGGCCGGCTATGGCGTCGACAAAGTGTTCGGCGGTGAGGGTGACGACATCATCACCAACGCCGGCACCGACATCGGCGAGGCAGACTTCCTGCACGGCAACGAAGGCAATGACGTCATCCACGGCGGGTCGGGCCTGTCGTTGCTGTTCGGCAACCAGGGCAATGATTTCATCATCACCGGGCCCGACGGCAAAGAGGCTTTCGGCGGCACCGGGAACGACTTCATCCTCGGCGGCTCGGGCGGCGACTTCCTGCTCGGCAACGAAGGCGACGACTGGCTGGAAGGCGGCCAGCGTTTCGACACGCTGGCAGGCGAGAATTCGGAGCTGTTCTTCAACTCCTCGATCATCGGCCATGACGTGATGAATGGCGGCAGCGGCGATACCGACTATGACGCCGAATCCGGCGACGACATCATGTTCCAGAATAATGAGGGCATCCAGCGCTCGAACGGGCAGGCGGGCTTCGACTGGGGCATCCACAAGGGCGATGTCACCGCGGCCAATTCCGACCTTGGCATCCCGATTTTCGAGACGCAGGAAGCATTCATCCTGCGCGACCGCTTCGATCTGGTCGAGGGGCTGTCGGGCTGGATCCACGACGACACGCTGACGGGACGCAGCCGCAGCACCAATGCGCGCGGCGAATTGCAGAATACCGCAGCCATCCCCGGGCCTGACTCGCCGCTCGACTCTTATTCCAACGATCTGCTGGCGAAGAATGTCGACCTGATCGACGGGCTCGACGTGCTGGTCGCGCATCTGGGCGCGGGCATCCCGGTGACCAAGGTGGTGAACGGGCAGACCATCCCCGTGCTCGACGAGAATGGCGTGCAGGAACGCATCATCTTCAGCACGTCAGAGGCTGGAGACATCCTTCTCGGCGGCGGCGGCAGCGATACGATGAAGGGCCTTGCCGGCAACGACATCATCGACGGTGACCGTTGGCTCAACGTTCGTATCCTCGTCACTCCCAAGGAAGGCGACACCTGGCAGGCGTTCAGCGTCGACAGCATGACCGAAATCGCGGCGCGCATGGTCGCTGGCGAGATCAATCCCGGGCAATTGTCGATCGTCCGCGAGCTTCTCGACGGCGATGCGGACAACAGCGACGTTGACACTGCTGTCTACACCGATGTGTTCGCGAATTACACGATCACCCGCAACGCGGACGGCAGTGTTACGGTCGATCACACCGGCTTCGACGACGATGGCGGTGATGACGATCTGCCCGAAGAAGTCCTGAACCGGCCACTGTCCGATGGGACCGACCGGCTGTTCAACATCGAAAAGCTGCAGTTTTCGGATCGTGTGGTCGACCTGAGAGGGCCGACGTTGGCGCTGCAAACGACCCCCGGGGAATATCAGGACGAGTTCACTCAGGCCACGTTGGGCAATTCGCACGGGGCAACAAACTGGGTTCCGGATTGGGTCGAAAGCAACGATTCGGGGGGCATTACGGCTGGCCAGATCCGCATCGACGAAGGCAACAGCAATGTGCTGCGCTTCCACAATGGAGACGGCGCGCAGATCCAGCGTACCGTCGATCTGGCGGGCGCGGTCACGGCGACGCTCAGCTTTTCCGCAAACCCGGACAATCTGGATGCCGGCGAGAATGTGGAGGTGTGGTTTGCCGCCGATGGTGCCAATTTCACCTTGCTCCGCACGATCACCGGCAATGGCGGCAATCAGGATTATGAGCATCAATTGACGGGGCCGTTCACGGCAAATGCGGCGATCCGCTTCGTTGCCAGCGCGATCAACGCGACGAACGAGCAGGTGAGCATCGATAATGTCACGATCGACTTCGCCACGTCTCCGGTGCAGGATTATGAAACGACCTTTACCGAGGACAGTAACGAGGTCGCGATCGCGCGCGGGCCGTTCATTGTGGAAAATGACGGTCAGCTCGTATCGGCGCGGATCATACTCACCAATGCGCAGGCGGGCGATCAGTTCGTCATCCCGAACAATCTGCCGGGCAATATCAACAGTCAGGTGGACACGTCGGTGGCCGGCCGCATCACCGTCACCTTGACCGGTGCGGAAACGATCGCCAATTATCAGGCGGCGATCCAGGCGATCGAGTTCGAGAACACGTCAGATAATCCGGCCGTCGTTGACCGCGTGGTCGAGGTAACCGTCAATGGCGGCTTCAGCGACAGCAATGTCGCGACGACGACCATCAATGTCGTCGCGGTCGACGATGACGTGAACGCCAACAACGACACCATCATCACGAACGTCAGCGGGGCGACCATCGTCGTTCCCAAATGGGCGCTGCTGCTAAACGATGTCGATCCGGACAGCCCGATCAGCATCACTGCTGTGAGCAATGCGAACAGCCTGAACGGCCTTGCGCATAACGCGACATCCGTCAGCTTCACCGATCCGGCGACCGGCACTGCGGGCGGTTCATTCACCTACACAGCGACCGGAGCGCCGGGCGACAACGACAATGCGACGGTCACCGTTACCCGCGATACGGCGGGCAATATCGACGGCACCACCGGTGCGAACATTCTGATCGGCAGCGATGCCGCCAACACGTTCGATGCGGGTACCGGCGACGACATCGTCTTTGCGGGCGGCGGCAACGACACGATCGTGTGGAACGCCAACGGGGCGAGCGCGACGAGCAACAACAACAGTGATGGCCGCGATATCGTCGATGGCGGCGCGGGCACCGACGACACGTTCACCGTCAACGGCAACAACACGACCGAAGCATATCGCATTTACTCGCGCGCCGAGGCGAATGCGGCAGGTCTTACGGTGCGCAATCCCGATACGGAGATCGTGATTACGCGCGGCGGCACGACCAATGCCTTCATCATCGCCGAACTCGACAATATCGAGGAGATTGTCGTCAACACCGGCAATGGCAACGACACGGTGCAGGTGATCGGCAACTTCGCGCCCACCAGCCTCGACGTGAACACGATCACGATCAACGGCGGTGCGGGCGATGATACGGTCGATATCGGCGCGCTGCAGTCGGCGCATCGTGTTGTCTTCCGGTCGAACGGCGGCAATGATGTGATCATCGGCGAAATGCGCGCGCAGGATCGCTTCGAACTCGCCGACGGCAAGACGATCGCCGACTATACGGCGACTGACAACGACGATGGCAGCACGACGCTGGCGTCCGAAGGCCATAGCGTGACCTTCTTCGGCACCACCGCCAACGCGCAGAATGCCGGGCCATCGCATGACGATGATGATCATGATGACGATGATGTTCCAGTCTCGCCGCCGTCGGGGACCGACACGCTGACGGGAACCGCAGGGAAGGATAAGCTGAACGGCGGGTCGGCTGACGACGTCATCCACGGCCGCGGCGGTGATGATGTCATCGGCGGCGGTTCGGGCGACGATCGGCTCGAAGGCGAGGCTGGCGACGACAGCCTGTCGGGTGGATCGGGTGACGATGTGCTGCTTGGCGGCGGCGGCGACGATATGCTCGCGGGCGGATCGGGTGACGACCGGCTCGATGGCGGCAGCGGCGATGACGTCATGACCGGTGGCAGCGGCGACGACATATTCGTCTTCGGAGAAGGCGACGATCGGGTGACCGACTTCCGGATGGGCGAGGACAGCATAGATCTGAGCGGCCTTGGTATCACCGCGCAGAGCTTCGCTTCGCGCGTCGTGATCAGCCAGTCGGGGGCCGACACGATCGTCCGTATCGACGGCAATGAGCTGCGCCTCGACGGCGTCGCTGCGGCCAACATGCAAACCGCGTCCTTCGCCTTTGCCTCAACCGGTCCGAATGCCGCTTCACCGGGCGAGAGCGAACCGGCGACGACCGGTCTGCCGACACAGCCGGTTAACCCTGGCCTCGCGTCGCGTCCTCCCGAACTGATACATGATCGCTGGGGCGGCGACTTTGACATGGACCTTGGCTGGCGTTCGCGTTCGCGGTTCGAAAACGAGGGGCGCGACGAGTTGGGCTACGAATGGAGCTTCTTCTAAGTTCCCGCGCCCCCGGGAGGTCCGGGCCGGCTCGCGCCGGTCCGGACGCGACCGCAAAGGAAAGAAACAGGGTCATGAGAACAGATCCCACCCTTCCGCCGCAAATCAGACAGGCGTTTGCCCTGTGCCGTCAGCACTTCGTTGCGGCGGCCTTGTTTAGCGCGCTCGTCAACATCCTCTACCTCGCGCCCACGATTTACATGATGCAAGTCTATGACCGTGTCGTTCCGACCGGGGGCGTGCTGACGCTGTTCTGGATCACCGTCATCGTCGCTCTGGCGATTGGCTGCCTCAGCGCGCTCGACATGCTACGCACCCGGTTGATGCTGCGCGCGTCGTTGCGGCTCAACCGCCAGCTTGCGGCGCCGGTTCTGGACCGTCTGCTCGCCCGCGCAAAGGGCAATGCCGACCCGGCGGCGGCGCAGGCCATGCGCGATTTCGACAGTTTCCGGAACGCCGTCGCAAGCCCGGCGGCGATTGCCCTGTTCGACCTGCCATGGACGCCGCTTTATTTCGTGGTCGCGTTCATCATTCATCCCGCTCTCGGATTGATGATCTTAGGCGCAGGTCTTGTGCTCCTCGGCCTCGCGCTTCTCAACGAACGGGCGACCCGAAAGTCGGCCGCGATGGGCCATCGGGCGATGGCGGCCGCCTATGCCAAGCAGGAGTCGATGTTCGCGATGGCCGAGATCGTTCGCGCGCTGGGGATGCGACGCGCACTCGTCGCCCGCCAGATCGCCGATCGCCGGGAGGGGCTGGAGGCGAGTGCGAACACGCAATTGACTGCAGCTCGCTATACCGGACTGGTCAAATTCGCGCGCATGTTCCTGCAGTCGCTGGCGCTCGGCGTCGGTGCCTGGCTTGCGATCAATGCCGAAATTTCGGTGGGCGCAATCATCGCTGCGTCGGTGTTGCTCGCGCGAGCGCTTCAACCGATCGAACAGATGGTGCAGGCCTGGCCCACCATCGGGCAGGCGCGACAGGCGAAGGCATCGATCGAGGCGCTCTTCCGGTCGACCGAGAGCCTCGTTGGCGACCGGGTCGCGCTGCCGGCGCCGGAGGGCTATGTCGAACTCTCCAATATTTCTCTTCGCACGCCCGACAACAGCGCGCTGATCCTGCGCGGCGTATCGACCTGGCTGATTCCCGGCGAAGTCCTTGGCGTGATCGGTCCCTCGGGTGCCGGCAAGACGACGCTGGCGCGGATCGCGGCGGGGGCGATCCCGCCCGACGGGGGCGAAGTGCGCATCGACGAGGCGCAATATGGCGACTGGGACGCCGAGCGTCTCGCCGCGCATATCGGTTATCTGCCGCAGGAGCCGACGCTGCTGCCGGGTACGATCGGCGAGAATATCTCGCGCTTTGCGGCAGCACGCGGCGAGCACGCCGCCGACATCGACGACAAGGCGACGCGGGCCGCGATCGCCGCAGGCATCCACGACCTTATCCTGCATCTGCCCGGCGGCTACAACGCCCAGATCGGCGATGGGGGACTGCGCCTGTCGGGCGGACAGGCGCAGCGCATCGCGCTCGCCCGCGCGCTCTACGGCGATCCGCGCGTGCTCATTCTGGACGAGCCGAACGCCGCGCTCGACAGTCAGGGCGAAGACGCGTTGAACGACGCCATCGCCGCCGCGAAGGTTCGTCAGGCCGCGATCATGATCGTCACCCACCGGCAGTCGGCGCTCCGCGACGCGGATCGGCTTGCGGTGCTGAAAAATGGTGTGATCGAACATCAGGGGCCGCGCGCCGAAGTCTTTGAACTGCTGCGCGAAAGCGCCGCGGCTGCCGCGAATGTGATCAAGATGACGAGGGGCAAGAAACCATGAATGCGATGAGCTTTGGCGACGATCTCCATGGTGAGCCGCTGCCTGCCGAAACGATCGATTCACCGAAAGGCGAAACCCGCACGGGCTTGTGGATCGCCGTGCTGTTCTTCGTCGGCTTTCTGGGCTGGGCGGCGTTCACGCCGCTCGACGCCGGGGCGATGGCGCAGGGCTCGGTTTCGGTTTCGGGCAATCGGCAAGCGGTTCAGCACAAGGATGGCGGGATCGTTACCGCGTTGATGGTGACCGAGGGAAGCGAGGTGCGCCGCGGCGACGTGCTGCTCAAAATCTCTGCCTCCGATATCGTCGCCGCCGAACGCGGCCTGACCGGAGAGGTCGTGGCCCTGCTGGCACAGCGGGCGCGGTTGACCGCCGAGCGCGACGGCGCGCGGCACATCGTGCGGCCGGTCGAATTTTCGTCCTATCTGGCGGGCGACCGGGCGCTTGCCGACGAGGCGATGCGCGGCCAGCGCCTGCTTTTCGACGCGCGGCAGCGGTCGGGCGTCACTGAGCGGGGAATGCTGGGCCAGCGGATCGCGCAGCATAACCAGCAGATCGGGGGCTATGGCGCCCAGATGGAATCCAACCGGATCCAGCAGCGACTGATCAACGAGGAATTGACCGGGCTCCGTACGCTGTCCGAGCGCGGTTTCGTTTCGACGAACCGGCTTCGCGCGGTGGAACGTAGCTCGGCGCAGCTCGACGGCGACTTTGGTGCGCTGCGTTCCGACGTCGCGCGGCTGGAGGAGGCGATCGGCGAATCGCGCCTGCAGATGGTGTCGCTCGACCGCCAGGTAATCGAGGAGGTCGCGACCCAGCTTCGTGAGGTCCAGGTCCGGCTGGACGAATTGCAGCCCCGCCTGTTCGCCACGCGCGAGCGCCTGACCCAGTCGGTCGTCCGCGCACCGTCCAACGGGCGCGTCGTCGGGTTGAAGGTCTTCACGGTCGGCGGCGTCGTCGCACCGGGCGAAATGCTGATGGAAATCGTGCCGCAGGACAAGGCGCTGGTCGTGCTGGCGAAAGCCTCGCCGAACGACGCCGACGACCTGTCATCGGGCATGGAAACTCAAGTGCGCTTTTCGGGCATTCAGGAACGCAGCCTACCGATCCTGAAGGGCCAGATCAGCAAGGTGTCGGCCGACAGCTTCGAGGATAATCGCACCGGGATGGAATATTTCGAGATCGAGGTCGTCGTCCCGCCTGTGGAAATGAAGAAGATTGCGGCCCTGCGCGGCGAGAACAGCCTGCGCGCGGGGATGCCGGCGGAGGTGATGGTGCCGCTGCGCGAACGGACCGCACTCGGCTATCTGATCGAACCGCTCACCCAAACGCTGTGGCGAGCCGGCCGGGAACATTAGTCGTGATCATCGCGCCCGGGGGGGGGGGGGGGGGCGTGGGGCTTGCCGCGACCAATTGGGGAATGCTTCTCCCTCCATTGTACGGTGCGGCGCCACTGAGGTTGACATGAGGTTGGCGCTTCCCCGTCCGCCGGATCCCGATCCATTGGTGATGCGAGAGGCGTTCGTGGGAAAAAAATCCGCTTCGCAAAATTATATGTTCATTGTTTGTTCTTGATGCTATTCAAATGGCATGAGCGGTAAAACGACCCTCGAAAAGCTTGGTATTCTGGCTGACGCGGCCAAATATGATGCCTCCTGCGCCTCGTCGGGGACGGTAAAGCGCGATTCGACCCAAACCAAGGGCATCGGGTCGACGGAAGGTATGGGTATTTGCCACAGCTATGCCCCCGACGGACGATGCATCTCGCTGCTCAAGATCCTGCTGACCAATTTCTGCATCTATGACTGCCGTTTCTGCATCAACCGCGCGTCGAGCAATGTCGAGCGCGCGCGGTTCAGCCCGCAGGAGGTCGTCCGGCTGACGCTCGATTTCTACAAGCGCAATTATATCGAGGGGCTGTTCCTGTCGTCGGGGATCATCCGGTCCGAAGATTATACGATGGAGCAGTTGGTCGAGGTCGCGCGTATCCTGCGCGAGGAGCATCGTTTCGGCGGCTATATTCATCTGAAGACGATCGCGGGTGCCGATCCCGCGCTGATCGCGCTCGCGGGGCTTTATGCCGATCGGCTGTCGACCAATGTCGAGCTGCCGACTGAAGCGGGCCTGTCGAGCTTCGCGCCCGAGAAGAAGCCCGAGACGATCCGCAAGACAATGGCGTCGGTGCGCGTCGGTGCCGAGGATGCGATCGAGGCCGCGAAGAGCCGGCTGATCGGCAAGGCGATGCCTCCGCGTTTTGCACCGGCAGGGCAATCGACCCAGATGATCGTCGGTGCGGATGCGGCGCGCGACGACGATATTTTGAAAACCGCAACGAACCTCTATTCGGGTTACCGGCTCCGCCGCGTCTATTATTCGGCGTATAGCCCGATCCCCGATGCGAGCAGCGACCTGCCGCCGGTGCGACCTCCGCTCATGCGCGAGCATCGGCTGTATCAGGCCGACTGGCTGCTGCGCTTCTATGGTTTTGAGCGCGCCGAAATCATGGCGGGGGCGAGCGGCGGGATGCTCGATCTTGCGATCGACCCGAAGCTCGCATGGGCACTGATGCGGCGCGAGGCGTTCCCGGTCGACATCAACCGCGCGCCGCGCGAACTGCTGCTGCGCGTGCCGGGGCTGGGGACGCGCGCGGTCGACCGCATCGTTGCGGCGCGGCGGCTGGGCAAGCTGCGGCTCGGCGATCTGGCGAAGCTGACAGCGTCGGTGAAGAAGGTTTTGCCGTTCATCGTCACGCCCGACTGGCGGCCGGGCAAGCTCATCGACAGCGCCGATCTGCGGGCGCGTTTCGCGCCACCGGCGGAGCAGCTGGCGCTCGCGCTGTGAGAGAGGTGGTGCTCGCCGAGCCCGGCGATTTTGCCGAATGGCGGAGCGCGGCGCGGGGGCTGCTTGCGGGCGGGGTCGCGCCCGAAGATGTAAGCTGGCGGGGGAGCGAGGAGGGCGGATCGCTTTTCGGGGACGAAGCGGTCGCAGCGCCCGCGGGTGCCGTGTCGTTGCCGCGCGAATTGCTTGAGATCGCCGAGCGGGTGATCTGTCATCGCGACCCCGAGGTTCCGGCACGGCTTTACCGCATCATCTGGCGCGCGGCGCGCGACCGGCAACTGCTCATGCGAACGACCGATGCCGAGGTCGACTGGCTTCGCAAGGCGGACAAGGCGATCCGCCGCGACGTTCACAAGATGCACGCCTTTGTACGTTTTCGCCGGCTGGGTGAAGAGGCGGGACGCGAAAGTTTCGCGGCCTGGTTCGAACCCACCCACCGCATCGTGCGGCTGACCGCGCCTTTCTTTCAGCGGCGCTTCACCGGAATGGACTGGGCGATCGTGACGCCCGATGCGCGCGCGATCTGGCGGGATGAAAAGCTGATCTACGGCCCGGGCGGGACGAAGGATGAGGTGCCCGAAAGCGATGTCGTCGAGGATCAGTGGCGCACCTATTATGGCGCAATCTTCAACCCCGCGCGGGTCAAGATCGACGCGATGCGCGCCGAGATGCCTAAGAAATATTGGAAGAACCTGCCTGAGGCGCAGGACATTGCGCCGCTGCTTGCGGGGGCTGAGGCGCGGGTGGAACGGATGCGCGAAGCCGCGGTTTCCATGGCGAATCCGATGACCGACAAATGGCGGACGCGCGTGCCCGGCGAATCGCTCCCTGATGATGACGGGAAGACGCTGGGCGAGCTGGCGCGCGCGATCGATCGCTGCGCGCGCTGCCCGATCGGGTGCAACGCCACGCAAGGCGTGGCGGGCGAGGGGCCGGAGCGCGCGCGGATCATGGTCGTCGGCGAACAGCCGGGGGATCAGGAAGATTTGCAGGGTCGGCCGTTCGTGGGCCCGGCAGGGCAGGTGCTGAACGACGCGCTCGAAGAAGCGGGGCTCGATCGCACGCGGCTGTTCCTGACCAACGCGGTCAAGCATTTCAAGTTCGAGCCGCGCGGCAAGCGGCGCCTCCACCAGAACCCGACGGCTGGCGAGATCGACATCTGCCGCTCGTGGCTCGACAAGGAGCGCGCGCTGGTTCAGCCCGACCTGATCATTACGCTGGGTGCCAGCGCGTTGCGCGCGGTTATGGGCAAGAGCGCGAGCATCAGGTCGATGCGCGGCGCGGCGCATGAACTGGCGGGAGGGAGCAGGCTGATCGCGACGATCCATCCGTCTTTCCTGCTCCGCATGCCCGACCCGGCGCGTGCCGCCGAGGAGCGCAAGGCGTTCGTCGCGGACCTTACCTATGCGCGAGACCTTGCCGCCTGACACGCGGCCGGTGCCGGGCCGGAAGGAGCCTGCTGCGGACCCTGTCCAACGTCCGCCATCTGCGTGCAACGCCAGAGGGACCGTCCGTGTGTGCGCCGTTCAGCGTCCGGGGTCCCGAAGGGAAAGATGAGGTCGTGCCAGACGCCGCCGACCCGAAGCGGGCATCAAATGGCGGTCCCGTATCAATGCGGCACGGCTCCCAGCTCGAACCCGGTCTTGTCGTGCCGTGCAAACTTGTCGACGATATCCGCGCTTGCCCGATTATAGCCAATCACCTCCACGACACGGCCATCGCGGCGGAGGCGGGCAATGATCTTGTCGAGCGCGCCGACGCCGGAGATGTCCCAGAAATGCGCAGCCGAGACGTCGATAACGATGGTCGATGTGCTTTCGTCGACCTGGAAGCTCCGTGTGAAGCGCTCGACCGAGGCGAAGAAGATCTGGCCGGTCACGAAATAGGTGGTCTTGGCGCTGTCTTGGGATAGCTCGCGCCGCACTTCGAACATCCGCTGGACCTTGGCGGCAAAGAAAATGCCCGACAGCAATACGCCCGTGAGGACGCCAAGCGAGAGATCATGGGTCGCGACGACGACGACGACCGTCGCCACCATCACGATCGATGAGGTGGGAGGGTGGCGGCGCAGGTTGGCTATCGAATTCCAGCTGAAGGTTCCGATCGATACCATGATCATCACCGCCACCAGCGCGGGCATCGGCATGCGACCGACATAGGGGCCGAGCAGGGCAAGCAGGAGGAGCAGCGTCACGCCGGCGGTCAGGGTGGACAGGCGGGTCCGGCCGCCCGAGGTCACATTGATGACCGATTGGCCGATCATGGCGCAACCGCCCATTCCGCCCACGAAGGCGGCGGCGATGTTGGCGGTGCCTTGGCCCGCGCACTCGCGCCGCTTGTCGCTGTCGCTATGCGTCATGTCGTCAATGATTTGTGCGGTGAGTAGCGATTCCAGCAGGCCGACCGCCGCCATCGTCAGCGAATAGGGAAGGATGATCTTGAGCGTTTCGAACGTCAGCGGGACGTTCGGCAGGACGAGGCTGGGAAGACCCTCAGGCAATTTGCCCATGTCGCCGACGGTGTTCACCGGAAGGCCGAAGCCGATGCTGATCGCCGACAGGATCAGGATGGCGACGAGAGGCGAAGGGACGGCTCTGGTCACGCGCGGCAGCAGGTAAATGATCGCAAGTCCGCCGGCGATCATCGCATAGGCATGCCATGTCACATTCACGAGCTGCGGCCATTGCGCCATGAAGATGAGAATGGCGAGCGCGTTGACGAAGCCCGTGATCACCGAGCGGGACACGAATTGCATGACAAGGTCGAGACGCAGCAGGCCGGCAACGATCTGAATGATGCCCATCAATATCGTTGCGGCGAAGAGATATTCGACACCATGTTCGCGCACGAGCGGGACGACGAGCACCGCGACGGCGGCCGTTGCCGCCGAGATCATTCCGGGCCGCCCGCCCGTGAAGGAGATGACGATCGCGATCGCGATCGAGGCGTAGAGACCGACGCGCGGGTCGACCCCGGCGATGATCGAGAAGCCGATCGCCTCGGGGATCAGGGCAAGAGCGACGACGATGCCGGCGAGAATATCGGCGCGCAGGGTTGCGCCGCCGGCGAACCATTGCTGGCGGTAGGAATGAAATCCGTTCAACATGAAATGCTCACATCAAGACACATGGCGCGAAGGGACAGGGCGCGAAGACAAAGGCGCGTGCAGGCCGCGTTCAAATTTGCATGTGCGATGTTGTCCGGCGGATCGGCGGCCGGAATAGCCACCCGGAGTTGCACCGGGTCCTTGCGAATGTCGGCCCTCTATCGTGATGCCGGTTTCCATTGCAAGCCCCGGCTTCGCCCGCTTGCGCATATATCGGGTCGAAGGCCGAGCGACCGGCCGCCAATGGGGCCGGAAACGACATTCGCCATCTTCCGCCATGCCACGGTGCCGTCGGGCGCGGAGCGATGCGGCCTGTTGTGCGGCCCGGATATACAGGCTTTCGGCATCTATTCCGGTTGACCTTTCGGCGGAAGCCTTTCAGAAACCGTGCGATTTTCGGGAAATAGGGGGTGGTCATGGCATATCGTCGGGGTGAACGGTCGATTCTGAAGGCGGCGCGGCAAGAACATCCGTTTCTGGCCGCCACCTTTCTCGCGGCGGGTATGTCCTTCGGCGCCATCGCAACGCCGGCCCATGCGCAGGATCGCATTTACGTCGGCCCCGGCACGGACTGGACCTCGGCAACCAACTGGAGCGGCAACGATGTAGCCGATGCACCGGGCGAGACGGCCGTCTTTCAGAATAATGGTGCGCCGGCCCAGATTTCTCTTTCCGGCGTCAGTGTGTTGGGCGGTCTGCGCTTCGATGCCAATGCGCCTGTGCGCACCATCAACATCTCCTCTATCACCAATCTTCTCGGCAGTGGCATCAACAATCAGTCTGGGGTGATCCAGAGGATCAATGTCGACGGCACCTCTCCGGCCAGTCTGCAAATGACGGGCACCAGCGATTTCACCGGAACCCAGACGGACATTTACGTCTCCAATGGTTTCCTGCAGTTTGCCATTGAGTCGAATGGCAGCCGCGCCAACGCTATCATGGTTGGCGGCGGCAGCACCTCACTTCAAGCCAGCGATGGAACGATAACTCTGGGCGCGCTTGGCGGGACAGGCACCGTTTTCGCCACGACCCAGGACGGCGGGGCGGCCAACCAGATACTCACGGTCGGCGGGCTCAATCTGTCGACGAGCTTTTCAGGGCTGATAACGGAAACTGGCGGTTCGCGGCTAAACATCGTCAAGGTTGGCACCGGAACGCTGACCCTTGCGAGTACCAACGACTATTCCGGCACCACGACGATCAGCGCGGGAACATTGCAGATCGGAAATGGAGGCGCCACCGGAACGATGGGGTCTGGCGACATCGTCAACAACTCCGTGCTGCAAATTAATCGAACTGGCACCATTGCCATCAATGGCGACATCAGCGGCACAGGCACCCTCGAACTGCAGCTCGGTACTTTGACGCTTAATGGCGCCAACAGCTATTCGGGGGTCACCACGGTCCGATCGGGTGGGATACTGGATGTCCGCAACAGCAGCGCGCTCGGGACTACGGCTGGCAATACGGTGGTGCAAAGCGGCGGGGCGCTGGAGCTTCGAGGCGGCATCAACGTCGACGACGATCTGGTGCTGGCCGGCCTCGGGGTCACGAACCTCGGAGCATTGCGCAACATCTCCGGCCTCAACACCGTCAATGGCGATATCACGCTTGGCTCGACTACCCGGATCAACGCGGAGGGCAGCGCCAATTTCGTCGACACGCTGAACGTCAATGGCGCGGTGTCAGGTGGCGGCAACGCGCTGATCATCGGCGGATCGGGGCGCGTCCAGTTCCAGAGCGAGATCAGCGATATCACCTCGCTGACCTATGATGGCACCGGCGTCCTGTTCATGGGCGGCGCGAACAGCTTTCTCGGTTCGGTTACGATCAGCAGCGGTTCCTTGCAGACGTTGGGGGGCGCGTCGATCGCCGACAGCGCGTCGCTTACGGTCAACGGCAGCTATCAGATGGGCGCTTCGGAAACGATCGGATCGCTCCAGGGTAAGGGACTGGTCATCCTGAGCGCGACCGGGGGGGCGACGGCGCTCACGACCGGCGGCAACAATATGTCGTCGACCTTCTCCGGACAGATCGTCGAAGAAAACCGCGTTGCCGGAAGCGTTGGTAGCCTGATCAAAAACGGCAGCGGTGTTTTCGCTCTCACAGGCGCCAACAGCTACAGCGGAAGCACGCAGATCAATGCCGGCACGCTGCAGATCGGTAACGGCGGCGCGACCGGATCGCTCGCCGGGGGAGACATTGGCATCGGTGGCGGTGCCAGCCTCATCTTCAACCGGTCGAACGACATGACGGCCACCAACCGGATCACCGGCGCGGGTCGGCTCGTCAAGGCAGGTGGGGGGCGGCTGACGCTGTCCGGGGCCAGCAGCTTTACCGGCGTGACCACCGTTCAGGCGGGTACGCTGAGCGTCAGCAACAGCGATGCGCTTGGATCGGCCGCGGGCGGCACCATCGTGGAGAGCGGCGGCGCACTCGAGCTTGCAGGCGACGTCAACATAGCGGGCGAGGCACTCACGCTGAACGGGGCCGGCGTTGCGGGCGGCGGCGCGCTTCGGAATATCGGGGGCACAAACTCGTGGGACGGAACCGTCACGACCGGCGCGGGCGCGCGGATCAACTCGGACGCCGGTTCGCTGTTCCTTTCTGCAATAAACGGGGGCGGTAACGACCTGACATTGGGTGGCGCCGGCCGTATGAGTATTGCGGGCAGCATCGGCCAGTTGACGAGCCTCACCAAGGACGGATCGGGCGTCGTCGGGCTGTTCGCAGCCAACAGCTTCACTGGTCCGCTGACTGTCAACGGCGGTTCGCTCCAGCTTTTCAATAGTCAGGCAATCGAAGACAATGTCGCGGTCACCGTCAACGCGGGTGGTATGCTGCAGGTCTACGCGTCGGAGACGATCGGTTCACTGGCCGGCGCAGGGAATGTTTTCATACACTCGGCTTCGACATTGACGGTTGGCGCCAACAACGTCTCCACGCTGTTCTCCGGCAGTCTTGCCGACTTTCCGGCAGGCGGCGCTCTGGTCAAAAGCGGAACGGGTACACTCACGCTGACGGGCAATAACGACATTGCCGGTGGCACGACGATCAATAGCGGTATCCTGCAAATCGGTAATGGCGGCACGACGGGCGCGCTCGCGGGCAATATCGTCAACAATGCCGCACTGCATTTCAACCGCAGCGACCTCGGCACGGTCACGAACCGGATCACTGGCAACGGTACGTTGCGTCAGTTGGGGACCGGCACGACGGTTCTGACGGGCAGCAATGTCGCGGGCCAGAACTTTACCGGCAGCGTGTTCGTCGATGCCGGGCGTCTGGCGATTGATGGCGATTTTGGTGACGTGGCGGGGAATAGCGCGCAGCTTGTCGTCGGTGCGGCGGGCACGCTGGGCGGTAGCGGCACCTTCTTCGGCGACGTCGATGCGCGCAATGGTACGCTGGCGCCGGGCAACAGCCCGGGGACGCTGAACATTGCGGGCAATCTGCTGCTGGGTGCCGGCACGACCCTCAACTTCGAACTGGGTGAAGCGGGTACGGTCGGCGGCGCGAACAACGATCTGGTCAATGTCGGCGGCGATCTGACGCTCGACGGTACGCTCAACACGATCGCTGTCGCGCCGGCTTACGGGCCCGGCTATTATCGCCTGTTCAACTATGGCGGGACGCTGACCGACAATGGTCTCAACATCGGGTCGATCGCGGGCGGTTACACGCCGACGGTCCTCACCAATATCAATGGTCAGGTGAACCTGCTGCTCGGCGATGGGGCCGGGCAGATCGTCCAATATTGGGATGGCGCCGATACGACGGGCGCCAGCGTGGTAGCGAACGGCGATGGCGGCAGCGGCGTGTGGAACGCAGCCGGGACCAACTGGACCACGCAGACGGGCTTTGGCGTCAACGACGCATGGCAAGGCCAGGTCGCAGTCTTTGGCGGCGCGAGCGGCGGCAATGTCACCGTTGAGGGAACACAGGTCTTTCAGGAACTGCGCTTCGACACCGCGGGCTACACATTGCAAGCCGGGGCAGGCGGCGCGCTTGCGACGACCGGCGGCTTCTCGGTCATCGACGTCGACGCGCCGCTGGCGACGGTCAATGTCGGCATTTCGGGCAATGGCGGGCTGACCAAGACCGGTGCGGGCACGCTCGTGCTGGGCGCGGCGAACGGCTATGCGGGCGTCACCACCGTGTCCGAAGGTGTCTTGCGGATCGCGGCATCGGGCTCGATCGGGGGCGCAGGCGTGGTCAACAACGCCGGTCTCGAAAATGCCGGCACGATCAATAGCGGTATCACGAACAGCGACACGCTGACCTCGACCGGCATCATCAACGGCGCACTGTCGAACAGCGGCACGGCGTCGCTTGCGGGCCAGCTGAACGGCGCGCTCGGCAACACAGGAAGCGTAACGCTGACCGGCGCGACGAGCGGGATAACAGCGCTGACGCAGGATGCGGCGGGCAACCTCGATCTTGGCGGGTTCGACACCAGCATCGGCTCGATTTCCGGAGCGGGTGCGATCGAACTGGGCGGCGCGACGCTGACCACCGGCGGCGCGAACGGCAATACGAGCTTTGCGGGCATGATCTCGGGTGCGGGCGGGCTGACCAAGACGGGCAGCGGCGCGCTCACTCTGAATGGCGTCAGCGATTATTCGGGTGCGACGACGGTGGCGCAGGGCACGCTCCAGATCTCCGCGACCGGGGCGATCGGCGGCAGCGGCGTGACGAACAACGCGACGCTGGCGAACGCGGGTACGATTGCCACCAGCGTCGTGAACACGGGGTCGCTTGTCTCGACCGGACGGATCGACGGGGCGCTGACGAACAGCGGAACCACCAGCCTCGCGGGCCAACTCAATGGCAATATCGGCAATAATGGTAGCATCACGCTCACCGGTACGACCACCGGCATCGCAGCGCTGACGCAGACCGCCGGCGCGACCTTCGACCTCGCCGGGTTCAGCACAACGATCGCATCGCTGAGCGGCGCCGGTACGGTCCAGACGGGCAGCAGCGCAGCGACGGTACTGACGGTCGGCGATACGACATCGACGCAGTTCGCGGGGACGATTGCGGGCAGCGGGGGGCTCGTGAAGACGGGTGCGGGGACGCTGACGCTGACCGGCGTGAACAGCCATTCGGGCGGCACGCTGATTTCGGGCGGCACGCTGCAGCTCGGCAACGGCGGGACGTCGGGTGCGATCGGCGGCGCGGTGGTCAACGACGGGACGCTGGTCATCAACCGCAGCGACAATATCGTCTTCGGCAATGCGCTGTCGGGCAGCGGCCGCTTCGTTCAGGCGGGAGGCGGGACGACGACGCTGAGCGGCCCAAGCAGCCTGACCGGCGGGTTCGAGATATCGGGCGGAAGGCTGCGCGGCGATGCCGCGGCGTTCGGCGCCAACGCGATCCGTGCCGACGGGGCGGTCGAGTTCGCGCAGGCGGCAGCGGGGAGCTTTGCCGGTGCGATCAGCGGCGGCGGCGTGTTTGAAAAGACCGGTGCTGGGCGGCTTGTCCTGACCGGCACGTCGGGCTTTACGGGTCAGACGCGGCTGCTGGGCGGCGAACTTGCCGTCAACGGATCGCTGGCGCAATCCGCGCTGGCACTGGCCGCTGGAACGCGGCTGTCGGGAACCGGGACGGTGGGCAGCGTTACTGTCGCCAGCGGTGCGACGATCGCGCCCGGCAACTCGATCGGGACGCTGAATGTCAATGGCGACATCAGCTTTGCGCCCGGTTCGATCTATGAGGTGGAGGTCGACCCCGCCGGAGCGACGGCCGACCTGATTGCGGCATCGGGCCGCGCTGTGCTGAACGGTGGTTCGGTGGTCCACATCGGCCTCGACGGCAACTACCGGCCGCTCACCACCTATACGATCCTGACCGCGGCGGGCGGCGTTCAGGGCGTATTTTCCAATATAACGTCGAGCTTCGCCTTCCTCGACCCGACGCTGGGCTATAGCGCCAACGCGGTAACCCTGACCCTTGCGCGCAACGACATCGATTTTTCGGATGTCGCGGTGACGCCCAATCAGGGAGAGGTCGCGAACGGCGTCGAGGAACTGAGCTTCGGCAACCCGCTGTTCGACACCGTGCTTCTGCTCGATGAACATGGCGCGCGCCTCGCGTTCGATCAGCTGTCGGGCGAAATCTATCCGTCGCTTCTGGCGGGCTTTGTGCAGGACAGCCGGTTCGTGCGCGGTGCGGCGCTGGACCGGATGCGTCACTTTGGCGCGGCGGCCGATGCCGAGCCGGGTGCGCGCCTGTGGATGCAAGGCCTTGGGTCGCGCGGGCATCTGGACGGGGACGGCAATGCACGCCGGATGAAGCAGGACTCGGCGGGCTTCCTGATGGGGATCGATGCGATCGCGAGCGAGACGGTGCAGCTTGGCGCTTTCGGCGGCTATCAGCAGGGCGACGCCAGCGTTCGTGCGGCGTCTTCAGAGGCCGACATCGACAGCTATCATGTCGGGGTCTACGCCGGCGCCGAGCTTGGGGCACTGGCATTGCGGGCGGGCTATTCGTTCAGCTGGCACAAGGCCGATGTCACGCGCCGGATTGCCTTCGGGGACTTCAGCGATGTCACGACGGGCAAGTTCGACGCCTCGACGGCGCAGGCGTTCGCCGAAATCGGCTATCGGATCGACTTCGGCTCGGCACAGATCGAGCCCTTTGCGCAGATCGCGCAAATCTGGGTTGATAGCGAGCGGATGAACGAGCAGGGCGGCGCCGCGGCGCTGCAAGTCGCGCGCGGCAAGATGTCGACGGGCGTATCGACCCTCGGCGCGCGGCTCGATCAGGGCTTCTCGCTGGGATCGCTGGGCGCCCATTTGAAGCTGTCGGCCGGTTGGCGGCATGCGTTCGACGATCGCGTCGCCGTCACCGCCAGCGGGTTCGATACGTCGCCGTCGTTCCGGATCGCGGGCGCCCCGATCGCGCGCGATGCCTTTGCGGCCGACGTCGGTATCAGCCTCGCCCTGTCAAACCGCACGCGGCTCGACCTGTCCTATAGCGGCGACGTCGCAAGCAGAGCAGAATCGCATGCCGGAAGGGCCACATTCTCCTGGGCTTTCTGACGGCTATGCCTTGCCGATAAGGGCAGGTTGGAAGCGCGGGCCTTTACCCGCAGCTATCCTGCCTGCCCGTCGGCAATCGGCCTTTCTTCCTATCGCGCGGCATTGATGAGGGGTGACGCACGATTGACGAATGAATTGAGCGCGAAGCTGCTTTGAATATGCGCGACCCCCGGCAATCGGGTCAGTTTGTCGAGAAGGTCGCGATAATGATCGAGATCGCGCACCACGGAGCGGAGAAGATAGTCGGAGCCGCCCGACATCAGGAAGCCGCTCATCACTTCGGGCATGTCGACGACCCCCGACTCAAAGGCGTCGAGCGCCTCGCGCACCTGTTTTTCCAGCGTGACCGAAATGAAGACGATCATTCCGCCCGCCAGCCGCTTTTCATCGAGCCGCGCGAAATAGCCGCTGATGTAGCCGGCTTCCTCCAGCTGCCGGACGCGCCGGATCGTCGGCGTCAGCGACAGGCCGATCTCTTCCGCCAGATCGCTCCAGGTAATGCGCCCGTCGACCGAAAGCCTCTTCAATATTTTGAGGTCGTAAGCGTCGAGCGACGGCGCCGATGTCATATTCGTCTCCTGGTCTTCGGTGCGGGGGATTCGAGCCCGACCAAGTGGACCGGAGCGATCGATATCCACTGCCGGAATGAGCGGTCATGGTCAATATTATCGTAAAATGAGAAATATTGGATAAATTTCTCTAATATCGAACGTGATCGCGGTTGGGTTTAGCGGCCTTTTTCGGCGCATCTCGCCTATCCTCCTGCCGAAGGAGATTGCGATGAAGCCGGAGCGTGTCGTCAGCCTTGAGGCGATTTACAATGCGGATGAAGGCCCTGTTTTCATGACGGGGATTCAGGCGCTTGTTCGCCTGCCGCTGATGCAGCGCCGCTTCGACCAGCGGCGCGGTTTGAGCACCGCCGGGCTCGTCTCGGGTTATCGCGGCTCGCCGATCGGCGCCTATGACCAGCAGCTGTGGAAAGCGCAGAAATATCTTGATGCGCATGACGTTGTTTTTCAGCCCGGGCTCAACGAAGATCTCGCGGCGACCGCGCTGTGGGGGGCGCAGATGCACGAAGCGTTCGGGCCGTCGAAGGTCGATGGCGTGTTCGGCATCTGGTACGGCAAGGGCCCCGGCGTCGATCGCAGCGGCGACGCCTTCCGCAACGCCAATATGATCGGCACGTCACCGCTCGGCGGCGTGCTTGCGATCGGCGGCGACGATCATGCCGCGCAATCGTCGATGTTTCCGCACCAGACCGACGGCATCTTCCAGTCGGCGCATATTCCGGTGCTCCAGCCCGCCAATGTCGCCGACATATTGACCCTCGGCATGGCGGGCATCGCGATGTCGCGCTTCGCGGGTACATGGGTCGCGATGAAGACGATCGCCGAGGTGGTCGAAAGTGCCGCTTCCTTCACGCTTCCCGATCCTTATCCCGATTATATCGCGCCGGCCGGACTGGTCCCGCCGCACGGGCTCAACTGGGACCCCGCGATCCAGTGGCCCGCCGAGCGCGCCGAATATGAGCGCCGCCTGATCGAAGAGCGCATTCCTGCCGCGATCGGCTGGGCCGTTGCCAATCGCATCGACACGCCGGTCTTTGCAAGCCGTGCGAAGCGGCTTTGCGTCGTTACGGTGGGCAAGGCGCATCAGGATTTCATGCAGGCGCTCGAAAATCTCGGCATCGGCGAGGACGAAGCCGAGGCGCTCGGCGTTTCGGTCTATAAGGTCGCGATGAGCTGGCCGCTTGCGGCCGATCCGCTGCTCGCCTTTGCGGGCGACGCCGACGAGATTTTCATCGTCGAGGAAAAGGCGCCGACCGTCGAGGATCAGATCAAGACGGCGCTGTTCCACCGGAGCGGCAAGCGCGTCCGCGTCACCGGCAAGCGCGATGCCGAGGGCAAGCCGCTGCTGCCCGTCGTGATGGAGTTCACCCCATTGATGGTGGCACAGGCGCTGGCCGGCCGGCTGGCGCATGACCCCGTCGGCGTCGCGGATCGATTGAAGGCGCTGGAGACGATGGCGTCGCGCGGTGTGGTGGTGCCCTTTCCGGCGCGCAAACCCTTTTTCTGCTCGGGATGCCCGCACAATAGTTCGACGAAGACGCCCGAAGGCTCGATCTCGGGCGGCGGCATCGGCTGTCACGTCATGGCGCTGTCGGTGCCGAAACTGAAGACGACGACCTTCAGCCAGATGGGCGGAGAGGGGCTGCAATGGGTCGGCGCCGCGCCTTTTTCGAAAACCGACCATATCTTCCAGAATATCGGCGACGGCACCTATCAGCATAGCGGCCTGCTTGCGATCCGCGCGGCGGTGGCGGCGAAGACCAACATCACCTTCAAGATCCTTTACAATGATGCGGTGGCGATGACGGGCGGCCAGCCGGCCGAAGGCGTGATCGATCCGCCGCGCATCGTCGCCCAATTGCTGGCGGAGGGTGTCGGAGGGGTGAATTTCGTCAGCGACGATCCTGGGAAGTGGCAGGACCTGCCCGGCGGAGTCGTCGCCGCGCATCGCGACGATATGGATGCGATCCAGCGCGCGCTGCGCGACACGCCCGGCGTCACCGCCATCGTCTATGAACAGACCTGTGCCGCAGAAAAGCGGCGGCGGCGCAAGCGCGGCGCCTTTGCCGATCCCGACCGCCGGTTGTTCATCAACCCGCGCGTCTGCGAAGGCTGCGGCGATTGTTCGGTGCAATCAAACTGTATCGCGGTGCAGCCCTTGCCGACGCCGGAGGGGGTGAAGCGCCGGATCGACCAGTCGGCGTGCAACAAGGATTTCTCGTGCCTCAAGGGTTTCTGCCCGAGTTTCGTCGAAATCGAGGGTGCGGTGCTGCGCGGGCCCGATGCCGCGCGGATCGCGGCGGTCGAGGCCGAACGCTTCGCCGCGCTTGCGGCGCCGGCGCTTCCGACGCTCGACGGAGCCTATAATATCTATGTCGCGGGGATCGGCGGGCTGGGCGTGCTGACCGTCGGTGCGCTGCTCGGCATGGCGGCGCATATCGACGGGCTGGTGTCGACCGTGCTCGACTTCACCGGCCTTGCGCAAAAAAATGGCGCGGTGGTCAGTCAGGTGCGGATCGCGGCGGCGGGCGCGTCGATCCATGCGGTGCGTATCGGCGGCGGCGAAGCCGATCTGGTCCTTGGCACCGACGCGCTCGTGGCGGCGAGTCCCGACGCGCTGCGCAAGTTGGCGTCGGGGCGCGGGGCGATCGTCCTCAATGCCGACGAGACGCCGACCGCCGACGTCGTCACCGACCGCGACGCGGTGCTGCCGACCCCCCGTATCCTCGACACTTTGCTGTCTCGCGCGGGCGACCGGGGCTTTCTGCTCCGCGCGACACGGATCGCCGAAGGGCTGTTCGGCAACACTGTCGCGGCGAACACGCTGATCGTCGGCTATGCCTGGCAAAAGGGGCTGCTGCCGATTTCGGCGGAGGCCTTTGCCGCGGCGATCGAGGCCAATGGCGCTGCGGTCGCGCTCAACAAGCGCGCCTTTGCGTGGGGGCGGCTGGCGGCGGTCGATCCCGATGCGGTGAATGCGATCGCGGGGCTCGTCGAGGCTGTATCCCCGTTGGCAGACGAGGATGTCGCGGCACTGGTGGCGCGGCGCACGACCGATCTCACCGCCTATCAGGACGCGGCCTATGCCGACCGCTATGCAGTGCTGATGCGCCGCGTTGCGTCGGCCGCCGCGCCCCATGGTGCGCGCGGCGCGGCGCTGGTGCGTGCGATCGCCGCCAACGCCTATAAGCTGATGGCGTATAAGGATGAATATGAGGTCGCGCGCCTTTATAGCGAGCCTGCCTTTCGGCAGACGCTGGCGGCGCAATTTTCCGGCACGAAGCGGCTGTCGATCTATCTGGCGCCGCCGCTGTTGTCGCGCATCGATGCGCGTACCGGACGCCCCGCGAAGCGCAAATTCGGGCCGTGGATATTCGGCGCGATGGCGCTTCTCGCCAAGGGGCGGCTCTTGCGGGATAGCTGGGCCGACCCGTTCGGACGGTCCGCCGAACGCCGGGCCGAGCGCGCGCTGCGCGACGACTATCTGGCAATGATCGACGGACTGCTGCTGCGGCTCGACGCGGGCAACCTCGACGCGATCGCTGCCATCGCGGCGCTTCCCGGTGAGGTCCGGGGCTATGGGCCGGTCAAGGAGCAGGCGATGGCGCAGTATCGCACCAACCTGCAGGAGGCGCTCGCGCGCCTCGACGACGCAATCACGATAGCTGCCGCCGCCTGAACGAAAAGAGGAACGGATAATGAAGGGTCTGACCGAGATACAGGGAGCCATCCGCGATTCGGTGCGCGCCTTTGCGCAGGATGTCATCCGCCCGCACAGCGCGCGGTTCGAGGCCGAAGGCGGCTATCCGCCCGACCTGTTTCAGGCGATGGCGTCGCTCGGCCTGTGGGGCATGACCGCGCCCGAGGCTTTCGGCGGGGCCGATGCCGATGCGGTGTCCTATGCGCTGGCGTTGATGGAGGTTGCGGCCGCCGACGGGGCGCTTTCGACCATCGTGTCGATCCAGAATTCGATCCTCGTCTCGGGGCTGCTCAAGGATGGCAGTGAGGCACAAAAGGCGCGCTTCCTTCCCGACCTCATCGCCGGACGCATGATCGGTGCCTTTGCGCTGACCGAAGCCGATGCCGGGTCCGACGCCTCTGCTGTGCGTACCCGCGCCGAAAAGGTCGATGGCGGATGGCGGATCACCGGGGCCAAGCAGTTCATCACCTCGGGGCGGATCGCGGGCGTCGTCATGATCATCGCGGTGACGGATGCGGGGGCGGGCAAAAAGGGTCTTTCGGCCTTCATCGTTCCGACCGACCGGCCCGGTTATGCGGTGGACAAGGTCGAGCATAAAATGGGGCAGGGGGCGTCGGACACCTGCGCGCTGCGTTTCGATGATATGTTCGTCGAGGACGAGCTTCTGCTCGGCGCGCCGGGGCAGGGTTATCGCATCGCGCTCGCCAACCTCGAAACCGGTCGTATCGGCATCGCTGCCCAATGCGTCGGCATGGCGCAGGCCGCGCTTGATATCGCGGCCGCCTATGCAAAGGATCGGCGGAGCTTTGGCAAGCCGATCATCGAGCATCAGGCGGTGGGTTTCCGCCTCGCCGATCTCGCGACGCGGCTCGAGGCGGCGCGGCAGCTGGTGCTGCATGCCGCGCGCGTGAAGGATGGGAAAGAACCCTGCCTGACCGAGGCGTCGATGGCGAAGCTGTTCGCGTCGGAGGTGGCCGAAGCCGTGGTGTCGGGCGCGCTCCAGACGCTCGGCGGATATGGCTATCTCGAGGAATATGGCGTCGCCAAAATCTATCGCGACGTGCGCGTGTGCCAGATTTACGAGGGCACGTCGGACATCCAGCGCATGGTGATCGCGCGCAGCCTCTGACGCGGCCCCGGGGCGGACCTCGCTACAGGTTTTGATCCTGCATGGCTTGCCAGTCGGAATAGAGGTTCGTTGCCGTTTCCAGCCGGACCGGGACGTGGCGGATCGCCATCGATTGTTCGGCAAAAGGCTTTGCGAGATCGGCATAGATTGCCGCGGTCGACAGGCCAAAGGCCGCGCCGTCGTCATTGTCATAGGCATAGACGACCTCGCCGATCCCGGCGAGGCGCATCGCCGCCATGCACATCGGGCAAGGATGGCCGCTGGCAAAGACCGAACAGCCTTTCAGGTCGGGGGCTGCCAGCTTCCGGCTCGCGGCGCGGATCGCGCCCATTTCCGCATGGGCGGTCGGGTCGCCGGTGGCGAGGATTTCGTTCACGCCCGTCGCAACGATCGCGCCATCCTTGACGATGACCGCGCCGAACGGGCGTCCGCCCTTGCGGGCGTTCGCATAAGCAAGGGAGATGGCTTCGCGGAGGAAGCGTTCGGTTTCATCCATGGTGCGCTCCTCCGTCCCGCGCCGGATTACTGCGGCGTCGCTGTGGCATTCCATGCTGCGACTTTGGCGCGCGTGTCCGCGAGCATGGCGTCGAGCGCAGCGCGGTCATGCACGGTGCCGCGCAGGATCACCGCATGGATCGACCGTGTCGCGGCGATGTCCTCGAGCGGATTGCGATCGAGCAGCACCAGATCGGCCGCCTTGCCGCGATCGACCGAGCCATAGCGATCGAGCTTGCCGAACCAGTCGGGGCCTGCGCGCGTCGCCGACACCAGCGCCTGCGCGGGTGTCAGTCCCTTCTCGACGAAGAGCGCGAGCTCGTCATGGAGACCAATGCCCGGATAGTTAAAGGAGTTCAGGAAACCTGCGTCGGTTCCCGCCATGATCGTTACGCCTGCGGCCTCGAGCATCGGAAGCACTGCCGCTTCGCGCTCGAAATGCGCGTGGCGCGCCGCGATCGCTGCCGCGTCGGCCTTGGCGGCGCGCTCGACGCGCCAGTTATAAGTGGCGCGAAGCCCGGGGCCGATCAGCCCCAGATAATCGTCATTCTTATGATCGTCCCGATCGAGATAGGCGATGATCCGCCCGCCGTTCAGGGTGGGCGTGACAAACACGCGCTTCGCGGCGAGCTGGCGATAGGCGGCCATCGCGGTTTCCGGGTCGAAACCGGCGTCGAGGCGCCGATTGGCTTCGGCCCGGTCGATACGCCCTGCGGCAAAGTCCGCGGCGATAGCGGCTTCGTCCTTCACCCCGGCCTTGAACGCATAATCGAGATGCTCGATCGAACTGATCCCGGCGTCGACGGCCTGCCCCACCGTCAGCGCCATCGGAATATGCCCCGAAACGCGCAGACCGGCAGAGCGCGCCGCGGTCACTGCATAGAGGAACAGGTCGGGCGTCAGCGTGCTGTCGGTTATCTTCACAAAATCGACGTCGAGTGTCTTGAGCCGTGCCACCGCGGCATCGACCTCCGCTTTCGAGCCCGTTTCGATCGTCCCTTTCCAGACGGGCTTCAGTCCCTCGATCTTGGGGCCCGAGCTGAGCAAGGTGGGTCCGAACAGACTGCCATCGGCGATGGAGCTGCGCCAGCGGAGCACGTCGTCGGGCAAGTCGCCCGAGGCATCGCGCACCGTCGTAATTCCGTGAGCGACATAAAGTGGCAGCAACGCCTGATTCTCAGCGATCAGTTGCGGTCCGCCGCCGAAGTGGACGTGCATGTCCCACAGGCCGGGGATCAGATAACGGCTGCCGGCATCGACCGTCCGCTTTGCGGTCCATTGCTTCGCAACCTCGGCGTCGCTGCCCACCGCGACGATCGTGTCACCCGACGTCACCACGGCCTGATCAGGCAGCAGGCGTCCCTGTTCGACATCGACGATAGTGGCGTGACGGATCAATATATCGCCGCGGTCCTTTGCCGTGGCCGAAAGCGGGGCGAGGGCAAGCGCCGCGAGGGCGGCAACCAGAAGCGTTTTCATGCGGTAGCTATCCCGGATAATCGTGTTGCGGAGCGGATCAGCGGTGGGTGGCGTTCCATGCGCGAACCGCCGCCATCGTCTTTTCGATATGAGCCTGCGGGCTGCGATCGGTATAGCTCAACAGGATGGTGCCGTTCGGCGCGATGACGAACGATGTCCGGCTGGAGATCATCGTCTGACCCGGGCCGCGCATTGCGGCGTCATACTGCGCTGCGACTCTGGCGCCCGGATCGGCTGCGACAGCAAATTTGCTGCGGCATTCCGATTTGGAAAATTCCGCGACACGATCGATGTTGCCGGCGGTGACGCCAATGACGCGGGCGCCCAGCTGATTGAACTCGCCGTTCGCTTCGGCAAAAAGATGGGCCTCCATCGTGCAGCCGGGCGTAAAGGCGGCGGGGAAGAAGTAGAGCACGATCGGCCCGTTTCTCAGCGTCTGCTTCAGCGAGAGGCTGAAGGGCTTGCCTCCCTGCGCGGCGTTCAGCGTGAAGTCGGGTGCCTTCGCGCCCTGTTGGAGGGCGGCGAGACTCTGTACCGGAATGGCCGTGAGCGACAGGCCAAGGCCCAGCGACATCGCAATCTTCATCAGGATTTTCATCTGCGCTTCTCCATGTCAACGCTGGAGATACGCCCTGCCTGGACATTCTCCACCCAAATATTCGCCTGTAGGTCGCAAAGGTAGCAGTCTTACAAACGGCGTCGCTGCTTTTGGCAGGAGTCGGGATCGCAGCGCAAGGCGCCGCGGGGTCCGCAGAGCCCACAGGCGGTCGCGATTGCCCGACGGCACGGCGATATCCCGGAAAACAAAAGCCCGGCCGGGCGTGCGGTTTGACGAATTATCTCCGCCTGCGCGGGCTGATCAGCATTTCCGTCCGGCAATGCATGGGTCTACCGGCCGGAATCTAGACGATTTATCGAATTTCTATCCATAGCATTCGAAGATTTTTCAGTTTTATGACAGATAGGGAGAATAAACTACGCCGTTCTGCCCAAAATACCACGCACCTTCGGGAGGTCTGATGATAGCTTTGAAAAAAATGCCAAAAATGCAAAAAGGGGAAGACAGAATGAAAAAGACAGGAATTTCCGTGCGTTGCGTCGGTCGCTCCACCCGCGCCGCGCTTCTGGTTTCTGCCATGTGCGCGATGGGCATCGCGCCGGCGATGGCCCAGGAAGAGCAGGAAACTCAGGACAATGCGCATGCGACGGGCGGTGAAATCGTCGTCACCGCGCTGAAGCGCGGCACCCGCCTTCAGGATACGCCGCTCGCCATTTCGGCGGTGACGGGCGATTCGCTCGAGCGTGCCGGGACGACCAGCTTCACCGAGCTGACCCAGAATACCCCCAGCCTGCGCATCGTCGACAATGGTCCGGGCAACCGCCGCGTCATCCTGCGCGGTGTCGTCGGCGCGGGCGAAGCGACGGTTGGCGTTTATTATGACGAATCGCCGGTGGCGGGCTCGGTCGGTACGACCAGCGACGCGGCGGGCAGCACCCCCGACTTCCGCGTCTTCGACGTCGAGCGCGCCGAAGTGCTGCGCGGGCCTCAGGGCACGCTTTATGGTTCGGGTTCGATGGGCGGCACGGTCCGCATCATCTATGAAAAGCCCAAGACCGACCTGCTCGAAGGCGCAGGCACTGTGAATTTGTCGGCGGTCAAGGGCGGCAGCCCGGGCGCGTCGGTCGACGGGATGATCAACCTGCCGATCGTCGAGGACAAGCTCGCGCTGCGCGTCGTCGGCAGCTATCAGCAGTTCGGCGGTTATATCGACAACAGCTATTACGGCACCAAGAATATCAACGACGGCTATAGCTATAGCGGCCGCGCCTTGCTGCGCTTCACCCCGACCGACGCGCTGACCATCGATCTGGGCGCTTATTACACCAAGGTATCGACCGACGCGTCGCGCTGGTTCTTTGAAACGGGTGAGCGTCACACGACCAACGCGCGTTCGGAATCAGGCAATTATGACGAAAGCCGTATCTATAGCGGTACGCTGCGCTATGATTTCGGGCCGGTCGCGCTGACCGCGGTTTCGACCTATTTCGACCGCGACCGCACGGTCGTCGGTGACGTCAGCGACAATTTCAACGGCCGCGACACCGCTGCGGGCTGCGTCACCTACCTGAAGCCGGCCGGGGGTGTCTGCACGCCCGCACAGCTTGCCCCCTATCTCGACCTGACGCGTACCATTCAATTCTCCAGCCTCTATCAGCCGCAGGGCGTGAAGAACTGGACGAACGAAATCCGGCTTTCGTCGACCGACGGCGGCCCGTTCAACTGGACCTTCGGCGGCTATCTGGAAGATCGCAAGTCCTGGGTGCGTTCGACGCTGCTCAGTGCCAATCCGGCGAGCGGCGAACTCAATCCGTTCGTCCCCGCGAACATCTATTATGATCGCACGATCGACGATCATCTGAAGCAGAAGGCGCTGTTTGCCGAGCTGTCGTACAAATTCTTCGACAAGCTGACCGCGACGGTCGGCACGCGTTGGTATGAATATGACAAGACCGTTGGCGGCGTCGTCGATCAGGGCCAGATTCATTATGCGTCGGTCCCGTCGGCTTATACGCAGGCGCAGACCACCGAAAATGGCTTCGTCCACAAGTTCAACCTGTCGTATGAATTCAGCCGCGACCTGATGATCTATGCGCAGGCGGCCGAAGGTTTCCGTCCCGGCGGCGTCAATCAGGCGATCGGCCTGCCGGCCGCCCTCACCGGATACAGCGCCGACAGCCTCTGGAACTATGAACTGGGCCTCAAGAGCCAGCCGATCCAGGGCATTTATTTCAACCTGACCGGCTATCAGATCGATTGGTCGAACATGCAGGTCTCGGCCCGCACGGCGGGTACCGGGTCGGTGTTCGGGCTGATCTCCAACGTTGGCGCGGCGCGCATCAAGGGCGTCGAGGCCGAAATCAACGCCTCGCCGATCGACGGCCTCTCGCTGATCGCCAACGTCGGCTACACCGATGCCAAGCTGACCGAAGATCAGGTCAGCCAGGTTGTCGTCGCCGCTGGCCGCAAGGGCGACCGTCTGCCCTTCGTTCCCAAGTGGAACGTCAGCGGATCGGCCGAATATGGCTGGTCGCTGAGCGACAGCCTGGATGCGTCGGTGCGCCTTGACGCCAGCTATTCGGGTTCGTCCTATTCGACGCTCGCCAAGACCGACATCTATCGCCGCAAGGTCGATGAATATGCGCTGGTCAACGCGCGGATCGGCGTCGAGGCGCCCGACGGCAACTGGAGCGCGCATATCTATGTGAACAATCTGTTCGATGCGCTGGCGATCACGACCAAATCGAGCAGCGCGAACACCGGCGGCCTGACGGTCACCCACGGCGCACCGCCGCGGACGATCGGTCTCAGCCTCGCGAAGCGGTTCCGCTGACAATGGGGACGGGCGGGCTGCGGGGGCTCCCCGCAGCCCGCCCGTTGCGGCGGCAATTACAATATTTCGAAGATTTCCAAGGGAAACGGAGAGGGGTCATCATGAAGAAACTGGGCTTGGTCGCGCGGCACGCGTTGATGGTTGGAAGTGCGGGCTTGCTGGGCACGCTGGCGGCGACGGCGGTGCAGGCGCAGACCGCCGCTCCCGCTCCCGAACCGGTGAAGGCGCGCGCCGGCGCGGTTCCGGCACCAGCGCGGCAGCAGGGTGAGGGCGCCGGACCGTTCCGCAAGATGGTTATCCGCGGCGTGACGCTGATCGACGGCAGCGGCGCCCCGCCGCGCGGCCCGGTCGATGTCGTCGTCGAAAACAATATCGTCACCGCGATCGAGGCTGCGGGCACTCCCGGGCTGCCGCTGGTTCAGGGCCGCGCGCCGCGCGACGCCGATTATGAACTCGACGCAACCGGCATGTATATGCTGCCCGGCTTCATCGACATGCACGTCCACGGGTCGAGCGACGACAAGGCGCCCGACCTCAGCTATTCATACAAGCTGTGGCTGGCGCATGGTGTCACTTCGGTGCGCGGCGTCGACCTTGCGCCGTTCGAAATCGCGCTGAGCGAGCGTGCCCGTTCGGCGCGCAACGAAATCGCGGCGCCGCGTATCTTTTCCTATCACCGCCCCGGCACCGGGCGCGGCTGGACCGGCGGAACGACCAACACCCCCGAAAAAGCACGTGAATGGGTGCGCTGGGCAGCCAAGGCCGGGATAGACGGGATCAAAGTCACTGCCGACCCGACCCAGCCGCCCGAAGTGCTCGAAGCCATTTATGACGAGGCGAAGAAGCAGCATATCGGCACCGTCGCGCATCTCAGCCAGATCGGCGTCGCGCGAATGGATGCCAGACATGCGGGTGAAACCGGGCTGGGCACCGTCACCCATTTCTATGGCCATATGGAATCGCTGCTGAAAGAAGGTCCCGTCCAGAACTGGGACCCGAGCTATAATTATATGGATGAGCAGGATCGCTTCAGCAACGTCGCGAACCTCTATCGCGAGAGCTTCGAGCCGGGTTCGGACGAGTGGAAGGATTATCTTCAGACACAGAAGAAAAATGGCGTCACCTTCGATCCGACGATGACGATCTATGCGGCGTCGCGCGACCTGATGCACGCGCGCAATGCCGACTGGCACGGCAAATATACGATGCCGCAGCTGTGGAATTTCTTTCAGTCGTCGCGCGAAAATCACGGCTCCTACTTCTTCGACTGGACGACCGAAAAAGAGGTGCGGTGGCGCAATTTCTACAAGAAATTCATGCACCTGATCAATGACTACAAGAATATCGGCGGCCGCGTCACGGCGGGTTCGGATTCGGGCTTCATCTTCAAAACCTACGGCTTCGGTTATGTCGAGGAACTCGAATTGCTTCAGGAAGCCGGTTTCAACCCGACGCAGGTGGTGCAGGCCGCGACGCTCAACGGCGCGCTGACGCTGTACGAGCCGAAGGGCAATGCCGCGCCGCCGATCGGTACGGTGCGCGTCGGCAAGCTCGCCGACATGGTGCTGGTGAAGGAAAACCCGCTTCAGAACTTGAAGACGCTATACGGCACCGGGGCGCTGCGCCTCAACGAACAGACGCAGAAGCTCGAGCGCGTCGGCGGGGTCAGCTACACGATCAAGGACGGCATCGTTTATGATGCGAAAAAGCTGCTCGCCGATGTCGCCGAAATGGTGAAATCCGAAAAGCGGCGCATGGGCCTTCCCGAAGAAGGCGTTTCACTACCCTGAGCCGATGGGGAGGCGGTGCCGGAAGGTGCCGCCTCCCCATTCGCTTTTCAAAGCAGATAATTCGAACTGGGGAAGCAGAGATTATGAAGTTGAACTTGACGAAAATCGCGCTGGCGGCGGCGTTGCTTACGGTGCCGGCAGCAGCGCATCAGAGCGATGGCAAAAAGCCCGCCGCGGCGGAAACCTTCCCGATCAGCGCCGGCGCGCCGGCGCGCAAGCCCGGCGAAGGCGCCGGCCCGTTCCGCAAGATGGTCATCCGGAACGTGACGATCATCGACGGCACCGGCGCTCCGCCGCGCGGCCGTTTCGACATCGTGATCGAGGGCAATCGTATCGCATCGATCAAGCAGGCAGGCTGGCCGGGGCTTCCCTCGCCCGCCAACCGCGCGCCGAACGATGCCGATCATGAAATCGACGCGACCGGCATGTATATCATGCCCGGTTTCACCGACATGCACGTCCACCTGCCCGGTGCCGACAAGGCGCCCGACGCCAGCTATGCCTATAAGCTGTGGCTTGCTCATGGCGTGACGACGGTGCGCGGTGTTCCTCTGGGCGCACCTGCAGTCGCCAGCCGCGAGAAGGACCGTTCGGCGCGCAACGAAATCGCCGCGCCGCGCATCTTCAACTATCAGACACTTGGCGCGGGCTGGCCCGGCGGGGTCGTCGATACGCCGCTGAAAGCGCGCGAATGGGTGCGCTGGGCTGCGAAGAACAACATCGACGGGATCAAATTCTTCAACCGCGAGAATGAAACCCCGGACGTCTTCTCGGCCGCGCTCGACGAAGCGAAAAAACTGGGCCTCGGCACCACCGCGCATCTCAGCCAGATCGGCGTTGCCAATTTCAACGGGCGTCAGGCCGGCGATGCCGGACTGAACACGATCACCCATTATTACGGGCATATGGAATCGCTGCTGAAGGGCCGCGCGATTCAGGATTTCCCGGCGAACTACGACTATAACAACGAGCAGCACCGCTTTGGCGAGGTCGCCGAGATCTGGGACCAGGTCAACGGTCCCGAAACCAAGCAGTGGCAGGAATATCTGGAGGCGCAGAAGGCGAACCACGTCACCTTCGATCCGACCTTCAACATCTATGCCGCCTCGCGCGACCTGATGCGCGCGCGCAACGCCGACTGGCACGGCAAATATACGACGCCGCAGATGTGGAGCTATTTCCAGTCGACCCGCGACAATCACGGTTCCTATTTCTTCGACTGGACGACCGAGAATGAGTTTGCGTGGAAGAATTTCTACAAACTCTACATGCGCCTGATGAATGATTATAAAAATATGGGCGGCCGCGTCACCGTCGGTACGGACTCGGGCTTCATCTTCAAAACCTATGGCTTCGCCTATGTCGAGGAACTGGAATTGCTGCGCGAAGCAGGCTTCTCGCCGCTGGAGACGATCCGCGCCGCAACGATGATGGGCGCCAAGACGCTGTACGAACCGCGCGGCGAAACCCCGCCGATCGGTGCGGTCCGCGCCGGCATGCTCGCCGATCTGGTGATCGTTCCGGAAAATCCGCTGCAAAATCTGAAGACGCTTTATGGCACCGGATTCCTGCGGCTCAATTCGGAAACGAACAAGCAGGAAGTCGTCGGCGGCGTGAAATACACCATCAAGGACGGCATCGTTTACGACGCGAAGCAGATGCTCGCCGAAGTCGCGGCGATGGTCGAATCCGAAAAAGCCCGACTGGGCCAATAACCAGCATATCGAACCGATACCGGGATCACCCCTCGCCGCATGCGCGGCGGGTGGTGGTCCCGGACTTCCGGGCGTTGACCCCGATCGTCGTGATGGTCGGGCAAGGGGATCTCCATGTCTTTTTTGACCAGACGAAAATCGATCGAATCGATCACCGCGGTGAACGAATCCCAGCGGCTGCACCGGACGCTGAGCTGGTGGCACCTGATCGCACTCGGCGTCGGGGCGATTGTCGGCACGGGGATTTATACGCTGATCGGCGTCGGCGCAGAGCGTGCTGGCCCCGCTGTGCTCATCGCCTTCATCATCGCGGGTCTGGTCTGCGTTTGCGCGGCGCTTGCCTATGCCGAGCTTGCGACGCTGATGCCGGTATCGGGCAGCGCCTATACCTATAGCTATGCCGTGATCGGCGAAGGCGTCGCCTGGGTGATCGGATGGAGCCTCGTACTCGAATATTCGGTCGTCTGCGCCGCGGTCGCGGTCGGCTGGTCGGGCTATGCCGTCGGCTTTCTGCAATCGGCGGGGTTGGATATCCCCCACGCGTTCGTCGCCGGGCCGCATGCGGGCGGGATCATCAATCTGCCCGCGATCTTCATCGTCGCGGGGGTTGCGGGCATGCTGCTCGTCGGGACACGCGAAAGCGCGACGTTCAACATCATCCTCGTCATATTGAAGCTTGCCGCGCTCGCCGCTTTCATCGCACTGGCGCTGCCGGCGTTCGACGCCGGGAACTTCAAACCCTTCATGCCTTATGGCTTCGCGTCGCATGAGGTCGATGGGCAGGTGCGCGGGGTCATGGCTGCGGCGGCGATCATCTTCTTCGCCTTTTATGGCTTCGACGCGGTATCGACCGCGGCGGAAGAAACGAAGAATCCGGGCCGCGACCTCACCATCGGGATCATCGGCTCGATGGTCGTATGCACGATCGTCTATATGGCGGTCGCCGCCGCCGCGATCGGCGCCATGCCCTTCCTCGAATTTTCGGCGTCGGGCGAGCCGCTCGCGCATGTTCTGCGCACATTGGAGCACCCCGGTGTCGCGACTTTCATAGGCGCGGTCGCTGTCGTCGCGCTGCCGACGGTGATCCTCGCCTTCATGTTCGGTCAGAGCCGCATTTTCTTCGTCATGTCGCGCGACGGGATGCTGCCCGAACGGCTGGGCAAGCTGAACAAGCGCGGCACGCCCGTCGCGGTCACGGTCGGAACGGCACTTGTCGTATCGGCGATCGCGGGCTTTTTCCCGCTGTCGGAGATCGCTGAACTTGCCAATGCCGGTACGCTCGCGGCGTTCGTCGCGGTCGGTTTCTGCCTGATCATCCTGCGCGTCCGTAAACCCGACCTGCCGCGGGTGTTCCGCGCGCCGATGCCATGGGTCGTCGGGTCGATCGCGATTGGCGGCTGCATCTATCTGTTCATCAGCCTGCCCGGGGTGACCCAGTATCGCTTCCTGATCTGGAACCTGATCGGGGTCGCTATCTATCTGGCCTATGGCGCGCGCAAAAGCCGCCTGGCCCGATAGGACGGGCGTTTTGGGATGACGTTACAGGGGCAGGGTGCTCACATTCTTGACCTCTTCGAGAACGGCGTAGGTCCGGGTCTCGCGGACCCCGGGCATATGGACGAGCGTTTCGGCGAGAAACCTCCGATAGGCTTCCATATCCCGGACGCGAACCTTGATCAGATAGTCGAAGCCGCCGGCGACCATGTGGCATTCGAGGATTTCGGGCATCACCGACACAGAGGCGGCAAATTCCTTGAACACGTCGCCGGTGGTCCGATCCATCAGCACTTCGATGAAGATGAGCAGCGCGCGGTCGAGCTTGGTCGGATCGAGCAGGGCATGGAAGCCAAGAATATAGCCCTGTTCGCGCAGCCGCTTCAACCGGTCGAAACAGGCCGACGGCGACAGACCGCAGCGATTGGCCAATTCCTGATTGGTGATCCGGCCCTCGGCTTGAATCACCTTGAGAATGCGACGGTCGGCATCGGTCAGCATCGAGGATTCTCCGGTCATATTTATAATTTCCCGATATTGGTCCCATGTTATGACGAAATAGCCAAGGACATTTTTTGAAATATGGCGTGAAATTCGAATAATCTATGGAACGGAGGAGTGGTTGAAGTGAGCGAAGTGAAGCAGCGCATGTGCATCGTGAATCCGGAACTGGTGGACGATATCGTTCCCCTCGTGGGTGGCCAGTGCGAAATCATGACCAAAATCGGCATCAGCTGGAACAGCTGGATCAAGATTACCGGTGGCTTGCCCGTCCGGCATTCGCTGGCTCACCGGTTCAAGGCGCGTGTTCTGGCCACCGCTGAAGAGGTCGAAGGCTTTCGCCGGAAATTTCCGTCGCCGTGCGGCGGGATCGACCGCGCCGCCCTCGACGATGCGTTTCTCTTGCCCTGAATCGAGATGAGCTGAAGCTTGATGCGCGTTGTGGACCTGACTATGGGGCTGCCCTCCCACTAATATTCGCTCCCATTGGCCATGCACGGTTTGTGCGGTCATCCGGGCGCCGCGCGTTTCAAGAATGGAAAAGCATATGACGGCCCGCCCGGCCGGCCCGGTCCTGGGGTTGGATTTCGGCACGACGAACAGCGTTGCCGCGATTGCCGGCGAGGATGGTGCGCCGGAACTCGTCGGCTTCGATGGCCCCGCCGCCAGCGGGCCGGTCTTTCGCTCGGCGCTTTGCTTCTGGCAGGATGAGGCGGTTCGCGGCGGGCTGGCGGTCGAGGCCGGGCCGTGGGCGATCGCCGAATATCTGTCATGGCCGCAGGACAGCCGCTTTCTGCAGTCGTTCAAATCAGTCGCCGCCAGCGCGAGTTTCGAAACCGCCTCGATCTTCACCAAACGCTATCGTTTCGAGGAGCTGGGGCGGCTGTTCCTGGCCAAGCTGGTCGCGCATGCGGGCGCTCCGCTCGCCGAGCGGCCACGGCGGGTCGTGGTTGGGCGTCCGGTGGAATATGCCGGGGCCCGGCCCGATCCGGTCATTGCGCGTCAGCGTTATGATGCGATGTTCGCGGACCTCGGGACCGAGATCCACTATGTCTATGAACCGATCGGCGCGGCGTTCAGCTATGCCTCGCGGCTGACCGAGCCCGCGACCCTGCTCGTCGCGGACTTCGGTGGCGGGACGAGCGATTTTTCGGTGGTGAAGGTCGCCGAACCCGGCGCCGCGCGGCGCTGCGTGCCGCTGGGGCATGCGGGGATCGGGATTGCGGGGGATCGTTTCGATTACCGTATCATCGACCGGCTGGTGCTGCCGATGCTCGGCAAGGGTGGTCTCTATCGCTCGTTCGACAAATTGCTGGAGATCCCGGGCGGGCATTTTCGCGATTTCGCCGACTGGTCGCGGCTGGCGCTGATGCGCAATCGCCGCACGCTCGACCAGCTCAACCGTCTCCAGCAGAGCGCGGTCGACGGCGCGGCGATCGGGCGGATGATCGCAGTGATCGAAAATGAGCTGGGCTATCCGCTCTATGATGCGGTCGGCCGACTGAAGCGGGCCTTGTCCGAAGAGGAGGCCGCGCATTTCCATTTCGCCGGTGCGGGGCTTGAGATCGAGGCCGATGTCACGCGCGCCGAATTCGAAGGTTGGATCGCCGAAGATGTCGCGGCGGTCGAGGCGACCGTCGACCGTGCGCTCGTCGCGGCGGGGACGCAGGAGCGCGATATCGATCGCGTGTTCCTGACCGGCGGTACGTCGCTGACCCCCGCCATCCGCGCGCTGTTCACACGGCGCTTCGGCGCGGACGCGATCATGAGCGGCGACGAACTCACCTCGATCGCGCACGGGCTCGCGCTGATCGCGCAGGAAGAGGATATGACGCCCTGGGCAGCCTGATCGAGCGCCGCATTTAATCCTCTTCGCACCGCCAGCGGTGTGATATGCTGCGCCTTGCCAGCCTGCGTATCGGGAAGAGGAGGGCAGATGATGGCCGACGACTGGAATGTCGACGATCTGGCGCTGTGTATCAGCCGCCACGAACGCTATCCGCCCGAAGTGCATCCGGGCGTTATTCTCACCGTGCGCGAAGTCATCGGCGATATGGTCGATGCGGTGACCGGGCATCATGGCATCGCGCTGCGTTTTCGGGGCGCGCCCGACCTGGGGCCCCGGGCCGCCTATTGCGCGCGGCGCTTTCGCAAGATCACTCCCTGCGAAGCCGATGCCTTCGATCGCGAAGTGATTGACATCATGACCGAAGCTCCAGCCGGTCCCGAATAGGCGGCCGCTGATCGGTCAGCTGAGGCTAGAAAAAGCGTCTTGATCGATTTAGCCGATAAGTCTGCAAGATATTTTGAACTTGCCGGGCGGCGCCGCGATCCATAACTGCCCCCTTGCAAGAGATTATTGCAGTGCAACAAACCAAAGGAACTCTCCCATGGGTATCATCGGAAGCTCGATCAAGCCGTTCAACGCCACGTCCTATCATCAGGGCAAGTTCGTTCCCGTGTCGGACGCCGACACCAAGGGAAAATGGGGCGTTTTCTTTTTCTATCCCGCCGACTTCACCTTCGTTTGCCCGACCGAACTCGAAGACCTCGCCAACCAGTATGAAACGCTGCAGGGCCTGGGCGTCGAAGTCTATTCGGTATCGACCGACACGCATTTCAGCCACAAGGCATGGCACGACAGCTCGCCGGCGATCGGCAAGATCAACTATCACATGCTGGGCGACCAGAACCACGTCCTCGCGAACAATTTCGGCGTGCTGCGTGAAGATTCGGGCCTTGCCGACCGTGCGACCTTCGTCGTCGATCCCGACGGCGTGATCCAGGTGATGGAAATCACCAGCGAAGGCGTCGGCCGCAATGCCGAGGAACTCGTCCGCAAGATCAAGGCTGCGGTCTATGTCCGCGCCAACCCCGGTCAGGTCTGCCCCGCGAAGTGGGAAGAAGGCGCCGAAACGCTGGCTCCCTCGATCGAACTCGTCGGCAAGATCTAAGCCGTAGCTATCGGATTGCCGGGCGGGCAGCCTGCCCGCCCGGCCTCCACTCCCTTCAAGAACACATCGTAGCCAAGTCGCCGCGACCGCCCGTTCGGCCGTGAAGCCTTGCGCTTGCCCGGAAAGGCCCTCTCCCATGCCCATCCTCGACGCCAACACGACCGCCCAGCTCAAAACCTATCTCGGCAATTTGCGTCGTCCGATCGAGCTGGTCGCGAGCCTCGACGGCTCGCCCAAGTCGGCCGAGATGCGTGGCCTGGTCGAAGAGGTTGCGGCGCAGTCCGATCTGGTCAGCGCGCGCTTCGACGGCGACGACGCCCGCCGGCCGTCCTTCGCGATCCGCGCCGACGCCGATGACGAGAATGGGGCACGCGCCGAAGCGGTGTTCGCCGGGCTGCCGATGGGGCATGAATTCACCTCGCTGATCCTCGCGCTGCTCCACGTCGGCGGTCATCCGCCGAAGGAAGATGCCGAGCTGCTCGATGCCGTGCGTGCTCTCGAGGGCGAATTTGTCTTCGAAAGCTTCTTCTCGCTGACCTGCCAGAATTGCCCCGATGTCGTGCAGGCACTCAACATCATGGCAGCGCTCAATCCCAACGTGCGGCATACCGCGATCGATGGCGCGCTGTTTCAGGACGAGGTCGAGCGCCGTCAGGTGATGGCTGTCCCCGCCGTCTATCTGAACGGCGAACCCTTTGGTCAGGGCCGCATGGACCTCGCCCAGATCATGGCGAGGCTCGACACCGGCGCCGTCGCCCGCGCCGCCGAAAAAATCGCCGCCAAGGATGCGTTCGACGTGCTCGTGATCGGCGGCGGTCCCGCTGGGGCAGCGGCGGCGATCTATGCCGCGCGCAAGGGCATCCGCACCGGCGTCGTCGCCGAACGCTTTGGCGGTCAGGTGCTCGACACGCTGGGGATCGAAAATTTCATCTCGGTCCAGCACACCGAGGGGCCGAAACTCGCCGCACAGCTTGAACAGCATGTGAAGGAATATGATGTCGACATCATGAACCTGCAGGAAGCCGTCGAGCTGATCCCCGGCGGTGCGACCGGCCTCCACGAAGTGAAGCTGAAAAGCGGCGCGAGCGTACGCGGCAAGACCGTGATCCTGTCGACCGGCGCGCGCTGGCGCCAGATGGGGGTCCCCGGGGAAGAGGAATATCGCAACAAGGGTGTGGCCTATTGCCCGCATTGCGATGGACCCTTGTTCAAGGGCAAGCGCGTCGCGGTGATCGGCGGCGGCAATTCGGGGGTCGAGGCGGCGATCGATCTTGCGGGCCTTGTCACCCATGTCACCCTGATCGAGTTTGACAGCGAACTGCGCGCCGATGCGGTGCTGCAGAAGAAGCTGCGCAGCCTGACGAATGTCACCATCATCACTTCGGCACTGACGACCGAAGTGCTCGGCAATGGCGAGCGCGTCGTGGGATTGCGTTATCGCGATCGCAGCAGCGACGAGGAGCATCTGGTCGAGCTGGAGGGCATTTTCGTCCAGATCGGGCTGATCCCGAACAGCGAGTGGCTCGACGGCGCAATCGCATTGTCGAACCGCGGAGAGATCGAAGTCGACGCGCGCGCCGCGACCAGTCAGCCGGGCATTTTCGCCGCCGGCGACGTGACGACGGTGCCATATAAGCAGATCGTCATCGCGATGGGGCAGGGGTCGACCGCCGCGCTGTCAGCCTTCGACCATCTGATCCGCTCGGACGGCTGATTCATAGTGCGATGGGCGCCGGCCCCGCCCCGCGACGGCATCGTCCGTCGCGGGGCGCTTTTGCTTTCCCGGCGACGGCCTCTTGACAAAAGGTGATCCAAATTCCTATCCAGATGGATAAATAAATTGGGAGGGATGAGGATGAAGAATATCTTGACGGCGCTGCTCGGCTCGACGCTGCTCACCAGCGCGGCTTTTGCGCAGGATGCGGGCGCCCCGACGGACATGGGTGCGGACAGCGGCGAGATCATCGTCACCGCACAAAAGCGCGAACAGTCGCTGAAAGATGTCCCGCTGTCGGTCGCAGTGCTAAGCGGCGAGCAGCTGGGCGACCGCAATATCACTGAAATCTCGCAGCTCCAGACGACGACCCCGAACTTTTCCTTCCAGGGCAGCAACAATCCGCGCGGTGCAGGTATCTCGATCCGCGGTATCGGTACCAACAATTTCTCGTCGGCGATCGAGGGATCGGTCGGCATCGTTATCGACGGGGTACCGATCGGGCGGCAGGGCGCCGGGATGACCGACCTTTTCGACATCCAGCGCGTCGAAGTGCTGCGCGGCCCGCAGGGCACGCTGTTCGGCAAAAACGCCTCGGCAGGCGTGCTCAACATCGTCACCACCGACCCCAGCTATGACTGGGGCGGGCGCGTTCAGGCGAGCTATGGCGAGGATAATGAATTTGTCCTGCGCGGCGCGGTGACCGGCGGGTTGACCGAAAATCTGGCCTTCCGTGCATCGGCCTATATGACCAAGCGCGATGGCTATATCAAAAATGTCTTCGACGGCAGCAAGCTCAACGACCGCGACGAATGGGGTGGCCGGGCGAAATTGCTCTGGGAGCCCGCCGACAATATTCGCGTTGTCGTCGCAGGCGATTATACGTCGCGCGATGCGGCCTGTTGCATGTGGACGCTGCGCAACTTCGGCACCAACACCAATGTAAAGAATGCCGCGACCGCGGCGGGCATCGTCCCGGGGCCGAACAACCGCAAGGTCGCGCTCGACGGTGATACCTTCGTTCGTCAGGAAACCTATGGCGGGTCGGTGCAGGTCGATATCGAAGGAACGGGCGGCGTCACCGTCACGTCGATCACCGGCTTGCGCTGGTGGGATGCCGTCGACAACAATGATTCCGATCAGCGCCCGCTGCCGGTGCTCAATATCAACAATGGCGACAGCCGCCAGCGCCAGTTCACGCAGGAATTGCGCCTGGCGTCGCCGTCGAAACAGCGGATCGAATGGGTGCTCGGCATGTTTCTGTTCAATCAGGATTATGATCTCGGCAATTCGCAGCAGGGCACGTTCGACCAGCCGGTCCCGCCGGGTGTCCAGCTGTCGCGCGCGATCTCCGTCCAGAATCAAACCCAGAATATGGCGGCCTTTGCCGACGCGACCTGGCATCTCAACGACCAGATCAACGTCTTTGGCGGTTTGCGCTATACCGTCGAGCGGCTGAACACGCATTTCACGCGTTTCGGGCTCCCCGGGACGACGCGGCTCGGCCCGCTCGTCGACACGAAGATGAAGCGCGTCGATGGCGCGTGGACGTGGCGGCTTGGCGCGCAGGTGCGCCCGACCGAAGATATCACGCTCTATGGAACCGTGGCGCGCGGGTTCAAGGGCGGCGGGTTCAACGCGTTGCAGGATTCGACCGTGCTGCGCACCGTCGAGCCCGAAATTCCGACGTCCTATGAAATCGGCGCGAAGACCGTCTTGTTCGACCGCCGCGTGCGGCTCAACATCGCACTGTTCAGCACCGACTTCGAAGATTTCCAGGCGCAGGCGGTCGGCACGTCGGATACCGGCGCCATTGTGTTCGATGTCATCAACGCAGGTTCGCTGCGGACGCGCGGGGTCGAAGCCGACATCGACATCGATCTGCACAACGGGCTGAGCCTGCGCGGCGGCGCCGCCTATACCGACGCCAAATACACCGATTTCGCACGGGCGCCTTGCTATGCCGTGCAGAATTTGGCGCTGGGGTGCATCACTGCTGGTGGGCAGAGGAGCCAGGATCTGACGGGCAAGCCGCTGGCCATGGCGCCCAAGTTCACCGGCAATGCCACCGTCCGTTATGAAACCGAGGTTTCGGCGGCGGGATCGACTGTCTTCGGCCAGCTTTCCTATTCCTATCGCGGCCGCACCTTCACCGCGCTCGACCTTGACCCGCAGTCGGTGCAAAAGGGCTATGGACTGCTCGATGCGCAGCTCGGTTTCGCTTTGCCGGGGGACCGGATGCGGGCATGGATCTGGGGCAAGAATCTGGCCGACAAGAGCTTCGTCGAGATGATCTATGACACCCCGCTCGACAGCGAGGGCCAGTCGCAATTCTTTCCGTCGACGGCCGCGCGCCAGTTCGGCGTTACGGTGGAGTACCGGTTCTGATGATGACATTCGATCGCCGCAGCCTCCTCGCCAGCCTCGCCATCGCAGGTGCCGGCGGGGCGTCCACTCTGGCGCTCGCAAAATCGAAGACGGGCGGCGCGCACAAGCGCCCGCCCAACTTCATCCTCGTCCTCGCCGATGATCTTGGTTACGGCGACGTCGGGGTGAATGGCGGGCGGAGCATCCGCACCCCCAACATCGACCGCCTCGCCGCCGACGGGCTGGTGATGACCGATGCCTATGCCTCGGCGAATATCTGTACCCCGTCGCGCGCCGGGCTGCTCACCGGGCGCTACCCGATCCGTACCGGGCTGGCGTGGCAGGTGATCCAGGCGAATGACACGAACGGCCTGCCGCCGGGCGAAGTCACCATCGCCGAGGCGTTGGGACCCGATTATGTTTCGGCGCTGATCGGCAAATGGCATTTGGGCCATGTCGCGCCTTACTGGCCGCCGACGGTGCAGGGCTTCGATCTGTTCTTCGGTCTGCCGTACAGCCACGATATGAAGCCGCTGTCGCTCTATACGGCGGGCAAGGGCGTCGAGTTCACGCAGGAAGACGTCGATATGGTCAAGCTGACCCAGCGCTTCTTTGCGCGGGCAGGCGACTTTGTCGAAACCAACCGCGACCGGCCCTTTTTCCTGATGCTGGCGCTGACCGCGCCGCATATTCCGCTCCATCCGAGCCCCGAACATGCCGGCCACTCGCCCGCGGGCGACTATGGCGATGTCGTCGAAGAGGTCGATAGCGAGCTGGGCAAATTGCGCCAGTTGATCGAGCAACTCGATCTCGAGAATGACACCTATGTCATCGTCACGTCGGACAATGGGCCGTGGTTCGAAGGATCGAGCGGCGAGCTGCGCGACCGCAAGGGCGGCGCGGGATGGGACGGCGGCTATCGCGTCCCCTTCGTCGCCTGGGCGCCCGGCCGCATCCCGGCGGGAAGCAAAAGCACGGCGCTGACGATGAACATCGACCTGTTGCCGACCTTTGCCGCGATTGCCGGCAAGCCGCTGCCCGCAGGCGTCACGCTCGACGGCAAGGATATCAGCGGCGTGATGCACAAGGGCATGGCGAGCCCGCACGATGCGCTGATCCTGTTCGACAATGAAAAGGTCGCGGGCATTCGCACCGACCGCTGGAAGTTCGTCGCGCGCAGCTATTACCGCGAATATGACCTGCCGCTGGCGCGGATCGGCGCCAATCTGCTGTTCGACGTGCGCGCCGACGCGGGCGAGAATTATAATCTCGCGACGCGCTATCCCGATGTGGTCAAGGATATGCGGGTGCGCTTCGAACAATATCGCAAGACCTATGAACCGCTTGGCGTCAAGGGCGAGCCCGACCGGATACCCGGTGGCAAAGTCCTGCCATAATGCGCGGGACCGGCGACGGGATAGGGCGTTGCACGTTGCCGCTTATCGCGGATAGTCCTGATATGAACAGCGGAGATATATTGCTTGCCGACGAAGCCTGAAACACAAAGAAAAGCCCAGGATCGCGGCGTCGCGACGCGGCAGCGGATTATCGAAGAGGCGCTCCTGTTGTTCGCGCGCCACGGTTTTGACGGCATCGGTGTGCGCGACATTGCGCAAACGGTTGGGGTTCAGCACGGGCTGATCAAATATCATTTCGGTACCAAGGACGAATTGTGGCGCGAGGCGGTGCGATTGATGTTCGCCCGCGCGAACGACATTTTGCGGCGCGCGGAGAGCGAGGCCGACCTTCCTCCCGCCGAGGCGTTCGAGATCTCGCTCAGGCGCTATGTCCGCTATTGCGCCGAGCATCCCGAACATGCGCGCCTGATGGTTCAGGAAAGTTTTCGCGATAATGAGCGGCTGGCGTGGGCTGCCGAGAATTTCATTCGCCCGAGCCATGACCGGATTTTCCCGGGCTGGCAGACATTGATGCGCGAGGGCCTGATGCCGGAGGTCGACCCGGTGCTGATGGTCTATGCGATCACCGGCGCGACCCAGTCGATCTTCAATCTCGCCGCCGAGGCGCGGTTGACGCACGGTATTGATGCTTTGTCCGAAGAGACGATCGAAGCCTATTCCGACGCCATCGTCGCGTTGTTCCTGCCCGGCAAAAAGGCGATGGCCGGCGCGGATGAAAAATAATTATCCAATCGGATAAAAAATAGAGACAAGGTAATTTCGCTGCGATAACACTCTCCAAAACAGGGAGAGAGATCGATATGGCCCATGCCAGCGCCGGGATAGCAGAGCGCGTCGCGCCCGCAGACCCACCCCATCTGCCGGTTGGTCAGGTCATCGCCTATGGCTCGGGCGATCTGGCGTTCAATCTCTATTTCACCTTCTGCTCGCTGTTCCTGCTCTATTTCTACACCGACATATTGGGCCTTTCGGCGTCGGTTGCGGGGCTGATCATCATGGCGGCGCTGGTGTGGGAAGGCATCACCGATCCCGCCATGGGCGTGATCGCCAGCCGGACGCGTAGCCGCTTCGGCAGCTATCGCCCCTATCTTCTGTACGGCGCGCCGGTACTTGCGCTCAGCTTCATCCTGATGTTCGCGCCGGTCGATCTGTCGGGCGGAGCGCTCGCGGCATTCTGCCTTGCGACACATATATTGTTCCGCACGATCTACACCGTCGTCAATATTCCCTACATTGCGCTGTCGGCGCGGATGAGCAGCGATACGCAGGCGCGATCCCGCCTCGCCGGGGCGCGGATGTTGTTCGCAATCGCGTCGGGCCTGCTGATGGCGGCGCTGACCCTGCCGCTGGTCGCGCGCTTCGGCGGCGGGCGCGAGGGCTTTTTCGGCATCGCGGCACTTTATGCCGTCATCGCCAGCATCGTGTTGCTCAACTGTTTCGCGCGCACCCGCGAAGCAGTGGGGGAGGCGCCGACGGCGCATCCGGGCTTTGGTGCAATGCTCGCGGCGATCCGCGCGAACCCGGCCTTTCTGCTGCTGCTGGGCGCGACGCTGGTCGGGTCGATCGGCTATACGATGGGCGGCAAGGCGCAGCTCTATTATATGAAATATTATGCGGGGTCAGAGGCGAGCATCACCGTCGGGTTGACGGTGTCGCTGACTGCGGCGGCGCTGGCGATGGTCCCGTGGGTGATGCTGACGCGGCGGACCAGCAAGCGCACGGTGTGGCTGAGCGGGATCGTCATCGGCAGCACCGCCAATCTGCTGATCTTCATCTTCACGCCGACGGCGGGGCCGCTGCTCTATAGCCTGCTCGCGCTCACCGGGATCGGAAATGCGGCCTTCGTTCTTACCTTCTGGTCGATGCTGCCCGATACGGTCGAGGTCGGCGAATGGCGCACGGGCCTGCGCGCCGAGGGGGCGCTCGTCGGCTTTATCGCCTTCACGCAAAAGGTCGCACTCGGCATCGGAACCGGGCTCGTCGGCATATTGCTCGACCTGATCGGATATGCCCCCAATGTCGCACAGACGCCGGGCGCGCTGTCGGGAATCCAGATCGTGACGACGCTGGTACCCGCAACACTTGCGATCCTTGCCGGGCTGTTCGTCTATTTTTATCCCCTCGATGCGCGCACCCACGCCCGCCTCGTCCGCGCGATTGCGTGGCGCAATGCGCGCCGTGCCGCCGCCAATCCCTCCCATCCGAATTGAGACAGAAGAACGATGACCGACCAGCAAACGCTTGATTTCGCACCCCGGCGCGGCGCTTCTGCCGATTGGATTGCGCAGACGATCGATGCGATCATCGCCGAGGCGACTTTGGCCGAAAAAATCGGCATGTTGTCGGGCCGCGGCTTCTTCGCCGATTTCGTCGCCGATGATAAATTGTGGGGAGCGCGTCCCTATCGCGCCGGTAGCGGCATCGAACGGCTGGGGGTTCCGCCGCTCTGGTTCACCGATGGCCCACGCGGCGTTGCGCGCGGCCAGAGCACCTGCTTCCCCTGCACGATGGCGCGCGGCGCTACCTTCGACACCGACCTTGAAATGCGGATCGGCGAAGCGATGGGGGCGGAAACGCGCGCGCAGGATTGCACCCTGTCGGGCGCGGTCTGCATCAACATATTGCGCCATCCGGCGTGGGGGCGCGCGCAGGAAACCTATGGCGAGGATCCGCATCATCTGGGTGCGATGGGCACGGCGCTCGGGCTTGGCATCCAGACGCATAATGTGATCGCGACGGTCAAGCATTTCGCGCTCAACTCGATGGAGAATGCGCGCTTCAAGGTTGATATCCGCGTGGGCGAACGCGCGCTGCACGAAATCTACCTACCGCATTTCAAGGCCGCGCTCGACGCTGGCGTCGCGAGCGTGATGAGCGCGTACAACAAGTTTGATGGCGAATATTGCGGTCAGCATCACGCGCTGCTCACCGATATCCTGCGCGAGGAATGGGGCTTTTCGGGCTTTGTCCATTCGGACTGGGTGATGGGCGTCTATAAGCCCTATGGCGTTGCCGCCGGGCTCGATATCGAAAATCCCGAACCGCGTGTGTTCGGCGACAATCTGGTTGCGGCGGTCGAGGCGGGGCATATTGCGCCTGCGGTGATCGACCGCGCATGCCGCAACATCCTGCGCACCCAATATCGTTTCGCTTGTGCCGACGATCCGCTCGCGGCCTATCCGATCGCGCTGGTCGCGTCGCCCGAACATGTCGCATTGGCGCGCGAGGCCGCCGAAAAATCGATCGTGCTGCTGGAAAATGATGGCGTGCTGCCGCTCGACCGTGCCGCAGTGGGCAAGCTGGCGGTTCTCGGGAAACTGGCAGCGCTCGAAAACACCGGCGACAAAGGGTCGAGCCGCGTCCGTCCGCCGCATGTCGTGACGCCGCTCGCCGCGCTGCAAGCCGCGCTCGGTCGCGATGCCATTGCGACCGGCGATGAGGATGATATCTCCGCTGCGGTTGCCGCCGCCGAGAGCGCTGACGTTGCCGTCATTGTCGCGGGCTATACCGCCCGGGAAGAGGGCGAGTTCATCCCCGGCGACCTGACGTTAGGACAGGAAGAAGACGGCGGCGCAAAGCGCGCCCCGATTGGCGGCGATCGGCTGTCGCTCGATTTGCCCGAAGCGCAGATTGCGATGATCGAGACTGTTGCCGCGACCGGTACGCCGTTGATCGTCGTGATCGTCGCGGGTTCGGCAGTGCTCGTGGAGCGTTGGCGCGACCGGAGTTCGGCGATCCTGCAAAGCTTCTATTCGGGGATGGAGGGCGGCACCGCGCTCGCGCGCATATTGTTCGGCGAGGTCAGCCCCTCGGGGCGTCTGCCCTTCACCGTCGCGCGCGAAGCAGCCGACTATCCGTATTTCGACCGCGACGCCGACCGGATCGACTATGATTATTGGCACGGCTACGCCAAATTCGCCCGCGACGGGGTCGAACCCCGCTACGCGTTTGGCCATGGCCTCAGCTACACGCGCTTTGAGCACCGCGCGCTGCGCGTCGCCCTCTTGGACGACGCACTGGCGATTTCGGTCACGGTGGGCAACATCGGAACCCGCGCGGGCGACGAAAGCATCCTCTGCTATGTCGGTAGCCCCGGCGGCGTCGAACGCTGGCCGCTGGCCCTGAAAGCCTTCACCCGCGTATCGCTGCAACCCGGCGAGAGCCGGACGCTGACGATGCACGTTCGCATCGACGATTTGCGTTATCGTGATGACCGGACGCATCAATGGCGGCTCGAGCCGGGCGACTACAGGATCGTCATCGCGGGCGACGGCGACGACCTGCGCACGATGGTCACGTTATAGGCCGCGCCGCTTAGGCCGCCGTGCCGCCGCCGAGAGCCTGATACAAAGCGACATAGGCGGTGAGGTGGTCGGCGCGGAGCTGGATGATTGCCAGGTCGACCGCCAGCAGCGCGCGCTGCGCATCGATTTGCTCGAGATAGGGCGAATAGCCCGCGCGATAGCGGTTGGTTGCATGGCGCAGCGTATCGGCAACTGCGGCGCGCTGGGCGAGCAGGGCCACTTCCTGTGCGCCGAGGCGGTCGATGACCGCAAGCTGATCCTCAACCTCGCGGAAGGCGGCCAGCACGGTTCGCCGATAGGCGAAGGCGGCTTGATCGCGCTGTGCGGTTGCGGCGTCGAACTGGCCCTGCAACCGCCCGCCCTGAAACAGCGGGGCAAGGATGCTGCCGCCGATCGACCAGACGCTCACCGGGTCGGGCAAAGCGGAGGAGATGGCGGCGCCCGCCGACGCCGACAGGCGGACCTGCGGCAGGAATTGCGCGCGCGCGACGCGCAAATTGGCATCGGTCGCAGCGAGGGCATATTCGGCCTGCGCGATGTCAGGGCGGCGGCGGACGAGGTCTGACGGCAGGACCCCGGGCACCGGCGGGGTCGCAAGCGCCGCAAAATCGCGCCCGCGCGCGATCGCGTGTGGGGTGTCGCCAACCAGTTGCGACAGCGCATTTTCCTGCCGCGCGATCGCCGCTTCGATGGCGGGAATCTGCTGTTCGGTGGCGCGATATTCGGCCTCCGACTGCCGAAGTTCGAGCTGGGAGGTATAGCCGGCTTCGGCGCGGTCGCGGGCGATGCGCAGCGCTTCGCCGCGCGAGGCAAGCGTCTGGGTCAGCAACTCGCGCCGTTCATCGAGCGCGAGCAGGGCGATGTAGCTGCTCGCGGTCGCGGCGCTGACCGACAGCATTGCCGCTTCGCGCGCCGCCTGTACCGCCGCCGCATTGGCCCGCGCGGCTTCGACCTGCGCGGCGTTGCGGCCGAACAGATCGATTTCATAGGAGGCCTGAAAGGCGGGCTGCGCGGCGAAGCTTTCGGTCGGTGTTCCAAAGGCATTGACGCTGCGCGATTCGGCGCCGGGGATATTGGCGCTGAGGCCGGGTAGCAGCAGCGATCGCGACACGCGTTCCTGCGCCCGCGCCTCGGCGACGCGCGCTGCGGCGATCGCAAGATCGACGTTGTTTACGCGCGCCTGCTCGACCAACGCGGTGAGCTGCGCGTCGCCAAAGCCGGTCCACCAGCTGCGGTCGGTTTCTCCCGTGGCGGGCGGCGCGGTGCGCCAGTCGGCGGGCGGCGCGATCATGCTGGTTTCGGGACGCGGCGTGATCGCCGGCATGCAGCCGGCGAGCAGCAGCGGAAGCAGCAAGGCCGCGCGCATCGGGCGACGTGTCATTTCCCGTCCCCGGTATGGACCTTCGCGATCACCGACATGCCAGGACCGAGCCGCTCGCTCAGCTTCTGATTCTTGTCGATTCGGATTCGCACCGCGATGCGTTGCGGCACTTTGACGAAATTGCCCGATCCGGTGTCGGGCTTGATCACGCTGAACTCGCTGCCCGCAGCGGGGGCGATGCTTTCGACATGCCCCTTCAGCTCGGCGCCGCCCAGGGCGTCGATGACCAGCGTCGCGCGCTGGCCGACGCGGATTTTGGCGGTCTGGGCTTCCTTGAAATTGGCGACCACCCAATGACGCTGAGGCACGAGGTACATGAGCTGAGAGCCCGGATTGACGAGCTGGCCGACGCGCACCGGCACTTCGCTCAGCGTTCCGTCGCGCGGGGCACGGATGATCGTGTTCTGCAGGTCTATGTCGGCGAGACCGCGCGCAGCTTCGGCATTGGCCACACCGGCCTCCAGCCCACCGCGGCCCACCCCGACCGAGCGGACCTGCTCGAGCGCGATCTGCCGCTGGGCTTCGGCCTGGCGAACCGCCGCTTCGGCCTGACGCAGCGCGGCGAGCGTCTGGTCGCGCTCGCGTAGCGAAACCGATCCCGCGTCGACCAGTTCATTTACGCGGCGCATATCGGCCTGCGCGCGGGCGAGTTGGGCTTTTGCATTGCCGATGCTGGCTTCCTGCAATTGCACCTGTGCTTCGGCCGACCGGCGGCTTTGCTCGCTGTTGCTGAGATTGGCCGACTGAGCGGCGATGCTCGCGCTGCCTTGTGCGACGCGCTGCCGATAGATGCGGTCGTCGATGGTGACGAGGATCTGGCCGGCCTTTACCCGTTCGAAATCCTGCACCAGAACCGCGGTGACATAACCGCCAACCTGCGGCGCGATGATCGTCGTCTGGCCGCGGACATAGGCATTGTCGGTCGACTGGCTGGCGGGCCGGAAGGGCGGCAAACCCCACGCGTAAAGAATGGCGAGCGCGCCGACGAGGATGATGCCGCCGAACAGGAGCAATTGCTTGCGCGACCGGTCCGGCCGCCATCCGCTGGCGGGAGGTTCCTCGGCCTGGACAGCCGGCTCCACTTCGGCTGGCGGGGGAGCCGGAGCGTCCTTGGCCGTGTCGGCGGGCGGTTGCGTGCCTTCCTGCTTGTCGCTCATTGGTTTCTCGTCATCATCTTCTGAAGCGCCTCCAGTTCCTTGGCCAGCGGATTGACCCCGCGCTTGCGATCGTAAAGCCAGCGCCCCGCCATGATCAGAAACGCCAGCGAAGCCCCCGTACCGATCACGAAAAATATGTCGTTAAAGGCCAGGATCGCCGCCTCGCGCGCGGCTTCCTGTACCACCAGAGCGCCCGCCGTTGCGCTGCGCAGTGCAGGGTCGGTCATGGTCCCGCTCATGCTGGCAGCCAGATCGTTGATTGCTTTGGCGACCCCGGGATTGCTGGTTGATACGCTTTGTCCCAGCATCATCAGATGCGCCTTGGTTCGCAGCGTATGCAAGGCCGATAGCGCCGCGACCCCGGCAAGACCGCCGAGCGTTTGCGAGAGGTTGAACAGCGCGAGAAAGCTGATCACATGGGAGGGTCCCTTGGCGAGCGCGCGAACAAAACCCTCCATCAGCATCGGTCCCATGAAATAGACGGCAGCAAAAGCGAGCGCGGCCTGTGTCAGGTAAAGATTGGCGGGACGGGTCAGCAGACCCGAATGGGTGTCTGCGAATGCGGCGACGGCGATGATCGCCAGAGAGATGAGCGTCGGACGCCGGAGGTCGTTGGGATCGAGCCGGGCCACGGCGAGTATCGCGCCGAACAAGGTCGCGAGCGTCAGCACCGTATAATAGGTGACAAGCTGGTCGTTCACCATGCCGAGGGCGGACAGCAGTCCGGTCGAACCGAAACTCTGTTCGGACAGGAGGACGCGCACCAAAGCGCCGGCCAACGCAAATTTCAGCAGGTCGCGACTGCCCATCCAGCGCGTGTGAAGCATCGGGTTGGCGCGGTTGTGTTCGATCAGGAATGCGACGCCGATCAGAAGGAGCGCCGCCGCCAGCGCCCCGCCGAGCCACGGCGTCGACCACCATATGATCCGCCCCTGGATCAGGAAGGCGCACAGCAATCCGACCCCGGCGGCGAGCAGCGGAAAGCTGACAAGATCGAGCTTTTCGAACGAGCGGATCGTCTCGCCCGGCGGCAGATAGAGGATGTTGACCAGCCCGACCGCAACGAGCGACAACGCAAATTGCAACACGAACAAATTGGTGACGTCCCCGTCCGCGAGCAAAAGCGGCGAGATGGCGCGCGCGAAGGGCAGTGCGACCTGCGTCAGGCCGATGCCGATCAGCAGCCCGCCGAGGCGAGCCTTCGCGGGTACGCCCTGCATCAGATAAAATATCGCCAGCGTGGACAGCCCGCTCGCCGCGACGCCCGATACCCCGCGCGCGATCAGTTCCATACGGTAACCGGCGTCGAACAGCTGGAGGAAGTTGGCGAGAAGCAGCGCCAGCATCACCGCGCGAACGAAGCGCTGGATCCCGAATTGCTGGCGTGCCTTGAACAGCAGGATGCTCATGCACGCATTGGTCATGCTATAGGTGGCGGTAACCCAGCCGGCATCGACCGGGGTCAGGTCAAGATGACCCTGGAGCGCGGTCAGGTTCGCGAGCAGCAGGCCGTTCTGAAAACCGCCGACGATGCCCAGATAGGCGCCGATCAGAAAATAGGCGAATTTGCGCGATGACGGATGGTCGGGGTTCGCTGGCGATCCCGGCATCATCGGTCGTTCATGCGGCTTGAAAATATAGCCGCCCGACGTGGGGCCGCTGTTGGACGGATCAGCCATGGGGGACATGCACGCTGTGGATGCGGGCGCACGGCAGGACAGGTATCGGCTGAATCCTTCGTCTCCTCCGCAAGCTCGCGATCGAATGCGGCTTACCGCAGCTTTGGCGCGCTTGCACAATAGCCCGGCATGGCTCTGGTTTCGAGCCGAAACTGCAAGGAAATGATGACGGACTGGGCCGCCGACCACCCTGTGCCGGCGTCTTTTGGAACCTCGTTTTTCGTTTTCTGGCGAGGATGCACGCCTTTTCTGAAAGGGGGCGATCGGTCGCGATGGCGCTTGCCCTGCGCTGCGGCACGGCCTTTTTCAGCAGGTTGGACAGTGCGTTATGGCATATTATGCGTGAATCGTCTGTTCACCCAACTTGATTTCGACTCGTGATGCTCTATTCCGGGGCCCGTGCAAGGCGACCCGGACAATTACATCAGTCTCCTTTCGGCCGCGCAAATTGAAACGCTGCGGCATGTTTTCGAGCATAAAAATTCCAAGCAAATTGCCCGTATCATGGGCGTGTCACCCCATACGGTCGATGAGCGGGTACGGCGTTCGCTGAAAAAATTAAATGTTTCCAACAGGATCGAGGCATCGCGAATCCTCGCCGCGCATGGCGTTTTCGACGATGTTACCCCTTATCAACCTTTGACATATCAATTGATCGACCTAGGCAGCGACGTGCCCCCCGCCGATGCGGATCCGGGGCGCAGTTCGTTTAAGCGAATATTTGATATAGGTTCGCCACTTCCGACCGCGTCCCAGCCGGTCAACCGGCATGGGTTGTTGGAAAGGATCATCTGGCCGATTCTGATCGCATTGGCGACCATTTTGGCCTTCTCCGCTCTCTATTCAATCCTTGTCGGACTCGGCCGCGTTCTGAAGTGAATGTTCGAGTCGAGATGCTGCGGGGGGGTCCGTTAGCATTCTCTTTTCAAGGGATAAGACCATGCTGAACGAACGGGTTTCTGCAGCGAAGAAGATCGCATCCGAATTGCATCAGGCCGAAGACGCTCTCGATGAGGCGATGATTTGCATCGCCCGGCTGGCGGCGACATTGCCGACGGCGCGGCGTGACACCAACATGTCGGCGATCGTCGGTCAGACCGCGATGGGCAAGGTTGCGCATGCGCTCGCTGCGGCGGGTGAGGTGCGTCAGCTTTTGACCGACGCGCATCTGGCGCTGACCGTCACGCAAAAGGAAGTTGGCTTGGGCACGCGGATGTTCGGTGCCGGGGTCAAGCCGCCGAGCGGGATGCTGAGCGACGAAGGCAGCAACGATCTGGCCCAGGCCGGCGTTGCGGCGCGGTCGTTCGCCAAGGTGTCCTGACTGACCGGCAAGAAGGCGGATAAGTTAGATGTGGACCGTGGCGGCCTACTATGGCGTGCTGCTCATGACGGTCGCCGTTGCCATATGGCGCGGCGGCCAGCTGGAGCGGTGGGCGGCGTATACCGCGCTGCTCGCCTCGGTCTTTACCAGTGTTTTGGTACCCTATCCGAAATGGACTAACATTGAGACCAATATCTTCGTCATCGACGTTCTTGCGTTGATGAGTTTCTGGTTCATCGCGTTGAAAACGCATCGTTTCTGGCCGTACTGGATTACCGGCTGGCAATTGATCGCGATTTTCGGCCATGTTCAGAAGCTGATGTTTTCGGAGATATTGGAGCGCCCTTATGCGCTGCTTTCAATGTATATTTCCTACCCGATCCTGTTTGTCATTCTTTATGCATCCGGGTCGGCAAAACGGAGGGGTGAAGTGAGGGCGTAGCAGGTGCTACGGCCGAAGGGGCTTCATCATATGCAGCAATTTTCGAACCAAGAAATTGCCGAAATCAAGTCGCGTATCGACCAGCTCCACGAAATGCTGGGGAACCGCGGAACCGATTCACCGGTCGTCATGGACGAACTGGGCCAGGCTCGCGATGCGCAGGCATTGCGGGTCGGTGCGTCACGTCCGGTCCTGGCAAATCAGGTCGCGTTCAACATCCAGATGCGGCGGATGCGCAAGAGTCATTTCGGCGGCGCCCGGCTGACCGGGCCGGCATGGGACATGATGCTCGACCTGATGCTGGCCAAAGCGCATGGTCGCGAACTGAGCGCCAGCGATCTTGCGACCGGAGCAGACGTCCCCTTGTCGTCGGGCCTCCGGATGATCGCCGCGCTCGAAACGCATGATCTTGCCCGGCGCAGCATCGACGAGCGCGACCGGCGGCGTTCGATCGTCCGGCTGACCGAGACTGGTGCCGAACGCATGGCCTCCTATTTTGAAATCATCGGCGCCGCCTGGCGGGAAGGCCAGTCGCGCGCGGCTTGATCCTGCACATCGGGCGCCGCACTGGCGGCGCTCCGATGTCCTGCCGGATCAGTCGGTCATCTCGCGTATCATACGATCGACCTTGGCCATCGCCTCACGCTTGATCTGGCAGATACGCGCGGCGCTGACGTCGAGCGTCAGGCCGATCTCCTGCAAATTCAACTCCTCGAAGAAGTAGAGCTGCAGCACCATCTGTTCGCGATCGGACAGTCGCCCGATGCATTTCTGTAACGCGTTGAGCATGTCTTCCTGCTCGAACCGATCGCTCGCGTCGCCGTCCGTATCCGCGATCAGAAAATCGCCGCCATCCATCATTTCGTCGAGCGAGGTCGAGCGGCCGTGGGTCGCGCTGCGTTCGAGGGTGAAATAATCTTCGGCCGACATGTCGAGCGCCGCCGCCATTTCGGCGGTGGCCGGCGCGCGCATCAGCTGTTGTTCCAGCGTCTTGCGCACTGCCTGGATCCGCTTGTTCGCGGCCATTGCCGATCGGCCGACGTCGGCCTCGCGGCGCAGCTGGTCGATCATCGCACCGCGGATGCGGGTCGTGGCATAGGTGGTGAAGGCAAAACCGCGTTCTTCATAGTGACGGCTCGCTTCGATCAGCGCGATCAGCCCGGTCTGGATCAGATCGTCGAGTTCGCTGGTCCGCGCCACGCGTGAGAATACTTGCCATGCAATCTTGCGTACCAGCGGCGCATGTTCCGCCACCAGCGTGTCGACGCTGTCGACATAGCCATGCGGGCGGAGGGCGCGGGTTGCAGCGCCGGCGAATTGCTCGGCGGGCTCAATTCTCATGCAATTCGTCCTCCATCTGGGCGTTCTCACTGCTGGTGAGGCGCGGGACTTCGCCGCCGATCGTCGCGACGATCTCGGTCGCTTTGGTTGCCGGGATTTCGAGGTAGGAAATGACCGCGACATCGGGGAATGTTGCGCGCACGAGGCGCGACAGGGCCGAGCGGCAGATGGGCGAGGCGACGAGGGCAAAGCTGCGCGTCTGGAGCAGCAGCGGCTCGACGGCTTGCCCGACCTCGCCGATGATCTTCATAGCCATACCATGTTCGAACGGCCACTCGGCGCCCGGGTTCGCACGCACCGCCTGGTTGAGCAGCATCTCGATCTCGGGGCTGAAGGTGACGACGGGCAGGGGCATGCGGCTTGGCACGATCGTCTGGACGATCAGTGCACCGATGCGCTGGCGCACCGCCTCGACCAGATCGGATTCGCCCAGTTGCTGGGCCGACAGGGCCACCATCGCCTCGGCGATCTTGCGGAAATCGCGCAAGGGAACGCGCTCGATCAGCAGCGATTTGCACAGGCTGGCGATGCGCGGCAACGTGTAACCCTGCGGGCTCAGATTCTGCGCAAGCTGCGGGTAATGAATCTTCAGATTGTCGATCAGCGCCTGCGCGTCGTCGATGCCGAACAGGTCCGACGCCGATCCGACGATGCTGTTGTTGAGGTGCGTCGCGACCACTGTCGCCGGATCGACGACGGTATAGCCCGCGGCGATCGCGTCATTTTGTGAGCTCTTGGGAATCCACAGCGCGTCGAGACCGAAGGTCGGATCCTTGCACGCCCGCCCGGTGACCCGGGTGACGAGGTCACCCGAATCGAGCGCGAGCATTTCATTGGGGAACACCTCATCCTCGCCGATGATCACGCCGGCGACCGAGATGCGATAGACGTTGCCGGGCAGCGACAGATCGTCGCTGACCTTCACCGCCGGGACGACAAAGCCGAGCTCCTTCGACAATTGCTTACGGATGCCGGTGATCCGGCCCATCAGCGGTGCGCCCTTGCGTTCGTCGACGAGCGCGACGAGCGCATAGCCGATCTCGAGCTGGCATGCGCTGGCGTCGCTGACGTCGGCCCAATCGATATGATGCGGGTCGGGCGCAGGAGCGGCGGGTTCGGGCGCAGCGGCGATTTCGGCGGCGGCGCGCTTCAGGTGCCAGCCGAGGCCCAGCGCAATGAAAGATGCGGGCAGGACCAGCATCTGCGGCATCGCGGGGACGAGACCGAGCAGGAAGAGGATCGCGCCAACCGCCAGCCAGACCTGCGACGAGGAAAACTGGCTGCTGATCTGGTCGCTGAGGTTGAGCGGCGAAGTAACGCGGGTGACGATCGAAGCGGCGGCGATCGACAGCAAAAGCGCGGGAATCTGCGCGACGAGGGCGTCACCGATGGCGAGCGTGATATAGGTCGCGCCGGCTTCCGAAAAACTGAGGCCGTGGCTGAAGATACCGAGGATCAGGCCGCCGACGATATTGACGAACAGGATCAGCAAGCCCGCGATCGCGTCGCCCTTCACGAACTTCGAAGCACCGTCCATCGAGCCGTAGAAATCGGCTTCGGTCGCAACTTCGACGCGGCGCGCCTTGGCCTCTTCGGGGCTGAGCAGTCCGGCGTTGAGATCGGCGTCGATCGCCATCTGCTTGCCCGGAAGGGCGTCGAGGGTGAAGCGCGCCGACACTTCGGACACGCGTCCGGCGCCCTTGGTGATGACGACCATGTTGATGATCATCAGCACGACGAAGACGAACAGGCCGACGACATAGTCGCCGCCGATCAGCACCTGACCGAAGGCTTCGATGACATGGCCCGCGGACGCCGTGCCTTCATGGCCGTGGACGAGCACGACGCGCGTCGAGGCGACGTTGAGCGCGAGGCGGAACAGCGTCGCCAACAGCAACACGGTCGGAAAGGAAGAGAAGTCGAGCGGTTTGGCCGCCGACAGCGCGACCATCAGGATCGCGAGGCTGACCATGATATTGGCGACGAAACTGATGTCGAGGATCAGCGGCGATACCGGGATCACCATCAGGCCGACGAGGATGAGCATCCCGGCGGGCAACGCGGCGGCGCCCGCCATGGGCCCGAGGCTGCGGAAGTTGAAGCCGGCGATCATGCTGCGCCTCCCGACAGATTGGCAAGTCGCCGATAGGCATCGGCGGCAAAGCCCATCGACAATTTCCGGGGCATGGGCTGAATGTCCATCATCGGCAGCGGCGGACGTCCGGGGCCAGCGCCGGGCGCGCTGCTTGCGGAGCTGCTCGAGGCCATCTGCCAGCCGGCGCTGGGCACGATCTTGATATTTTCAGCCTTGCCGCCGTCCTCCAGCTTGACGCGAAAGCGTTCGCGGATGTCGGCCAGGCTGCGCATGCTGCCGTCGGGAGCGTAAAAGACCGAACGGTTGGCGGCAGCGGCTTCGGGCATCATCGTCGCGCCCGGCTGGTCGGGATTCGCCGCCATCGCCGACAGAAATTCGACCGCGCCGCCACTGCCGAGGAAATGCGCGAGATACAGGTCGACGGGCTCGGCCGCGCGGCCGATCCGGCTTTCCAGATGGTCGCGGTTGTCGGCTGTCAGCGCGGCGGCCATGCTCGACGAGGCTGCCGGATCGTCGCGCAGGTCGAGGATCTGTTGGCGGAGCGCCGGGTCGGCGATCGACAGGCGGCCCGATGCGTCGCGGCCGATCGCGTCGGCGGCCCATGCCATACCATGGTCGGCGCCGTGCTTCCGCAGCGTCGCGAGCCAGGTTTGGCGGGTGAACTGGAATAATCCGCGCGCCGACGACGTCGCCGCTTTCGCGGTGGGGTTATAGGCGCTTTCGACGCGCGCGACGTCGAACAGATAGTTGAAGTCGATACCCGATCGCGCCGACGCATTTTGCACCGCACTCAATACGGGTGCGGCGACGCGGGTTCCGGGTACTGGGTCGTTGATTGCATACATGATTTTGGTCCCGCTGGTTCAGCAGACCAAAAGCAATCATCGTGCCATTTTTAGATAACGGCATTAAAACGAGAATTATCAATAGCTTAAAGCGATCCCCCGGGGCTGGGAGCCGCGGAGGGCATGGCCTTTGTCAATCCTCTGACGCGTCCAGTGCTTCAATATGTTGACGCGCATCGCCGCCGCTTCGAGCTGGGCGAGAGTCTGGGTCATCAGCGCGCGGGCGCGATGTTCGGTACCATCGGCGATGGTTGCGCCGCGCATCAGGATGACCGCGGTGGCGAGTTCTTCGGTTGCCGCGATGATCGCGCCGGCATCATGGCCGTCCAGCGCGGCGATCAGATGGTCGAGCTTTTGCTGCACGTCGTCCATTTGCGTCAGCATCAGGCATTGCCCCGGTGGAATTGCACCATCGCCCTGGCGATGACTGCGGGGTCGGCGGTATAGCTGCCGTTCGCGATCGCAGTTCGCAGCGTCGCGACACGCGATACGTCGACGGTCGGACCCTGGTCGGCGAGTTCGCCAGCAAGACCGATCAGCCGGGTGGCGGGCAGCGGATCCCGCGCAGCGAGCGCGGGGGCCGTTGCGCGCATTGGCGCTGCCGCTTCGCCGGCGAGCTTGCGCGGTGCGCCCGTGCGGACGTATCCGCTGACGGCTTGCAGCCCGATCTTGCTGTCACCCGACATTTTCGCCTCCATGCCGTGCCGTCAGAAAAGTGACGACCTTGTTCGAAGGGGTTTAACGGACGCCGCAGCTAGCGATTAAGGCGAAGAGTAAGAAAAAGGTAAAAATAAACCCGGCGGCGTCGGGAAAGCGACAGCGCCGGGCATGCCGGTGGTCAAACCGGGCAGATATTTCGTCGTTGCGGCCGGTATTAATTGTCGAGGCGGGCGCGTCCCGGGCCGACGACGGTGGCGCTGAGCATGCTCTTTGCGTCGCTCCCGCGCAGCGCAATGGTTTCGCCAACGCGGCCATCCTGGGTCGCGACCGCGGCATAGTTGATCGAATAGCTGTCGGTTTCGATCGTTACGCGAACATTGTCGCCGCGGCGGATCGCCGGGGTGCCGCTGGGCTTGGCCGGGCTGGCGGCCACGGGTGCGGCATCGGCGGATCCGGCTGCGGGGCCGGTCGTCGGTACGCGCAGGCGCCAGCCGAGCGAGGGGCAGCGGACCGCAAGGGCCTGGCCGTCGATCGGGGCCACCACCGCCTGTTCGGGGCAACGCGCCAGCTTGATACGGCGGTCGATCGGGGTTGCCGACCGGCCCATCGCGCCCGCGACCATGGCGGTCAGCGCGTCGATCCGCTGCCAATCCTCATGCGGCTGCTGGGCCTCGGCGGGGATTGCTGCGGCGAGCAGGGCGGCGGCGAGCGCGGCGCTTGTCTTGCGATACATGTCCATCTCCTGTGGTCCGAATAGATCGCACGAGGAGAAGCAGGAAGCGTGCCAGTCGCGGTTCTGCGTCGATATGGCGGGCGCCGGGCGCGCGTCGTCAAACTTTTGACGAGCGGTGTGCAGGCCGCGGCGATGGGGACGCTGCTCACAGCAAAACCCACGAAAAATCATGGAGAAGATCAATTTGGCACGCCGATTGCATAATGCCCTGTGTCCCACACGCTCGGGCCGGTCAGGCCGGTTGAGCATGCGACAGAATAAAGCCCGTCGCCGGCCAGGCGGCAAATGAAGGAATGTGATGATGGCATCCGAGAAACTCTTTGGCGTGCATGCGACGGCGCTCCAGCTGCGCAGCCAGCGCATGATGATGCTCGCGTCGAACATCGCCAATGCCGCGACGCCCAATTACAAGGCGCGCGACCTCGACTTTTCCAAGGCATTCGATCTGGCGCGCCAGGGCGGCTCGACCGAGGGGGCGGTGCTGTATCGCGTTCCCGTCCAGTCGTCGCTCGATGGCAATACGGTCGAAATGGCGACCGAGCAGACGGCCTTCGCCGAAAATGCGCTCGCCTATCGCTCGAGCCTCTCATTCCTCAGCGGCCGCGTCAACACGCTGACCCGCGCGATCAAGGGCGAATGACGATGAACGGAAATGCCTTTTCGGTCTTCGACATCAGCGGTCGCGCGATGTCGGCACAACTTGTCCGATTGAACACCACCGCGTCGAACCTCGCCAATGCGGGAACGGTTGCGGGCAGCGAAGCGGGCGCCTTTCGCTCGCTCAAGCCCGTCTTTCGTACCGTGATGGACGATTTCGGGCGCGCGACGGTTCAGGTCGATCAGGTGACGGCCGCGAAAATCGCGCCGTCGAAGCGGCACGATCCGACCAACCCCCTCGCCGACAAGGACGGCAACGTCTGGGAAGCTGCGGTCGATAGCGCCGCCGAACTGGTCGAGATGGTCGAAACTGCCCGCCAATATCAGAACAATGTGCAGGTCCTCGAAACCGCGAAGGGCCTGATCAACGAAACTCTCAGGATGGGACAATGACATGGCCGTCAATGGCGTAACCAATAACAACCCGGTGATCCACCCGAAGGGCAGCACGAACCAGATGGGTCAGCAGGATTTCCTGCGCCTGATGACCGCGCAGCTCAGCCAGCAGGATCCGTTCAACCCGGTCGATAACCAGCAGATGGTCGCGCAGATGGCGCAGTTTTCCAGCCTCGCCGGGATCAACGACACCAACACGGTGCTCGCCGAAATTTCCAAGCAGATCGCGGCGCAGACCGAGTTGCTCAAGGACATCAAGGCCGGGGGCATCACCCCGACACCAACCCCGACACCCACTCCTACGGAAGGATAATCTTATGTCATTCTATACTTCGCTTTCGGGTCTCAAGGGCGCCCAGACCGACATGTCGGTCGTCTCGAACAATATCGCCAACGCCGGTTCGGTCGGCTTCAAGCGCAGCAAGGCGCAGTTCGGCGATATCTTCGCTGCGTCGCCGAACCAGTCGACCAAGACCATCGCGGGTCAGGGCACGCGCCTGAACGGCATCACCCAGCAATTCACGCAGGGATCGTATGAAGCGAGCGAAAAGACGCTCGACATGGCGATCGTCGGTGAGGGCATGTTCATCGTCAAGGGCGCACCCCCGACCAATGCCGTCAGCTATTCGCGCAACGGCGCCTTCACGCCGCTTCCCGACGGCCGTGTCGTCGACACCACCGGTTCGACGCTGCAGCTGCTTCCGGTCGATGCCAATGGCGACGTTACCAATCGTACGCTCGCGGGGGCTTTCGACCTCGTCCTGCCGCCGCACGCGCCGGGCCTGCCCGACGTTGCATTGATCAACATGTCGGTCGGTCTCGACGGGCTGGTGACTGCGACCTTCGCTGACGGATCCAATCAGAAAATGGGCAAGATTGCGATGGCGACCTTCCCCGCGATGGAAGGGCTGCGCCCGACCGGCGACGCGCATTGGCAGTCGACCGGCGAGAGCGGTCCGCCGAAAATCGACGCGCCCGGAAACGGCGCGATGGGTGCGGTGCGCTCGGGCGCGCTCGAACGCTCGAACGTCGATATCACCGAAGAACTGGTGATGCTGATGGCGGCGCAGCGCAATTTCCAGGCCAATGCCAAGGCGATCGAGGGCGCGTCACAGCTGACCCAGACGATCATCGGCATGCGCTGACGCTTCGCTGATCGCTGCCTGCCAGGAGAATTTCGATGGACCGCGTTATCTATACCAGCCTCACTGCGATGCGGGGCAGCTCGGCCCGGCAGACGGCGATCGCCAACAATCTGGCCAACGCCCAGACGCCCGGCTTCCGCGGCGATCTGGCCGAAGCGCAGACATTGTGGCTGCACGGCGGCGGGCTCGACGCCCGCGCCGTGTCGTCAGAAGAGGTGATCGGCGCCGACATGCGCTCCGGCACGATCACCGCAACCGGACGCGATCTTGACGTCGCGATGGAGGGCGAAGCGATGCTCGTCGTTCAGGCGCCCGATGGTCAGGAAGCCTATACAAGGCGCGGCGATCTGCAGCTGTCGTCGAGCGGCCTGCTTACCACCGGCGACGGTCACCCGGTTCAGGGTACCCAGGGTCCGGTGACCGTCCCGCCGTCGGATTCGGTCAAGATCGACACCGAAGGGCGCATCTGGGCGGTTCCTGCCGGCGGCGATCCTGAAAATCCGATCGAGGTCGACCGGCTGCGGCTTGCGGCCCCGGTCGGGTCCGACATCGTCAAGGGCCTCGACAATCTGTTCCGCGTCAAGGGTGGGGGCATTTTGCCCGACGATCCCGAAGCGCGACTGGTCACCCGCTCGATCGAAGGATCGAACGTCGCCGCCACCACCGCGCTCGTCGAGATGATCGAGGCGAGCCGGAGTTGGGACAATCAAATCAAACTCGTCAGCGACGCACGCGACATGGACAGCGCGACCGCAAACCTGATGCAGCTGCCCCGTTAAGGAGAATATGACATGAGCTTCGGTGCCTTGCACGTCGCGCGAACCGGTCTGGATGCCCAGGGCTTCCGGATGCAGGTGATCGCCAACAACCTCGCCAACGTGAACACGACGGGCTTCAAGCGCGACCGCGCCAGCTTTGAAACGCTGAGCTATCAGATGATGACCGCGCCGGGCGCGCCGTCGTCGGCCGAGAATCGCTATGCGACCGGGCTCAACCTCGGTACCGGTGTGTCGCTCGGCGGCACCGCGCGGATCGATACGCAGGGAACCTTTGCGACGACCGGCAATCCGCTCGACATCGCGATCGACGGCGCCGGCTATTTTCAGGTCGAACTCCCCGACGGCCGTACCGGCTATACCCGCGCCGGCAATTTCAGCCGATCGCCCGACGGCACGATTGTGACCTCCGACGGCAAGCCGCTGACCCCCGCGATCCAGATTCCCGACGATGCCACCGGCATTTCGATCGGCGCCGACGGCACCGTTTCGGCGAGTGTGCCGGGGCAGAATGAAGCCACCGAGCTTGGCCGGATCGAAATTGCGCGCTTCCCCAATGCGGGCGGGCTGCAGGCGATCGGCGGCAATATGCTCGTGGAAACCTCTGCCTCCGGCGCGCCGCAGGTCGGCGCTGCCGATATGGAAGGCCGTGGCAGCCTGCGCGGCGGAATGCTGGAAGGATCGAACGTCAATGTCGTCGAGGAACTCGTCGACATGATCGAAACCCAGCGTGCCTATGAGGTCAATTCGAAGATGATCCAGGCCACCGATGAAATGATGAAAAATGCCGCGCAGACGCTCTGATCTTGCAGGGCTGCTGATGCTGTCCGTCGCGCTGGCCCCATTGGGGGCGAGCGCGAAGGACGCGCCGGCGCCCGACGCCTTTGCCGCGACGATGCCGATGCCTTCGGCGCCGCTGCCGGCCAATGGCTCGATCTTCCAGGGCGGCTACACGCCGCTCACTTCGGGGGGGCGTGCGGGGCAGGTCGGCGATATCATCACCATCCAGCTTGTCGAGCGCACCGCCGCGACCAAGAGCAATGCCGCGGGCACCCAGCGCGACGGCAGCGTCGGCCTGACGCCGCCCGCGACCGGCCCGTTATCGCTGTTCAACCCCAGCGATATCGGGATGGGCGGCGGCCAGCAGTTCAAGGGCAAGGGCGACGCCTCGCAATCGAATGCCCTGTCGGGTGAAGTCAGCGTGACCGTTGCACAAGTCTATCCCAACGGCACGATGCTGGTGCGCGGCGAAAAGCTGCTGACGCTCAATCGCGGCGACGAGCGGGTCCAGATTTCGGGTCTCGTTCGCGCGATCGACATCAGCCCCGACAACCGCGTCCTGTCGACCCGCGTCGCCAACGCCAACATTCGTTACGTCGGCAAGGGCGAGATCGCACGTGCCAGCCAGCAAGGCTGGCTCCAGCGTTTCTTCGCGATCATCAGCCCGTTCTGAAGAGGATTATAACGTGATCAAGCGTTCCACCCTGTTCGCGCTTCTGGCGCTGCTGTTCGCCAGCCTTGGCTTTGCGGCGCCGGCCTCGGCCGAGCGTATCAAGGATATGGGCCAGTTCCAGGGCCTGCGTGCTAACCAGCTCACCGGCTATGGCATCGTGGTCGGCCTTGCCGGTACCGGTGACGACAGCCTCGACTATTCGACGCTCGGGATGAAGGGCGCGGTATCGCGCTTTGGCCTGACCTTGCCCGCCGGGGTCAATCCCGCGCTCAAAAATGCTGCGGCGGTGATGATTACCGCCGAGCTGCCGCCCTTCGCCAAGCCCGGTCAGCGTCTTGACGTCACCGTGTCAGCGATCGGCAAGGCGAAAAGCCTGCGCGGCGGTACGCTCGTCCTCGCGCCGCTTTATGGCGCCGATGGGCAGATTTACGCGATGGTGCAGGGCAATCTCGTCATCGGTGGTCTCGGCATCGATAGTGCCGATGGATCGAAGCTGACGGTCAATGTGCCGTCGAGCGGCCGGATCGCCGGCGGTGCGACGATCGAGCGCGCGGTCGATACCGGCTTTGCGACCGGCGACTGGTTGACCTTCAACCTCCACCAGTTCGATGCCACCAATGCCAAGCGCGTGACCGATGCCATCAACCTCGCGATCCCCGGCAGCGCATCGATGATCGACGGCGCCAGCATCGCGATCCGGACCACGGGCAATGGCGACACGCGCATGCGGTTGATGTCGCAGATCGAAAATCTGGGCGTCCAGCGCGCCGAACCGCCTGCGAAGGTGATCGTCAACGCGCGTACCGGAACGGTCGTGATCAACGGCGCGGTCCGCGTCGGCACCGCTGCGGTGACGCAGGGCAAGCTATCGGTGTCGATCAAGGAATCGCCGATGGTCGTCCAGCCCGCTCCCTTCAGTCGCGGTCAGACCGCGGTCGAACAGTCGAGCGAGATCGAAGTGACGGAGGATTACCGTCCGGTGATGCTCGTCAAGCCCACGGCGTCGCTGTCCGAACTGGTCGATGCCATCAACCGCATGGGTGTTCCTCCCGGTGACCTTGTCGCCATCCTCGAGGCGCTGAGCCAGGCCGGCGCCCTGACCGCAGAATTGGTAATCATATGACGACCCCCATTTCTTCTTCCATATCCGCGACGGCGCCCGTGGCGGGTGCGGGCGGCGGCGATGCCGGCCTTCGCAAGGCGGCCGAAGCGTTCGAGGCCGTGATCCTGCGCCAGATGATGGCATCGATGCGTCAGGCCAAACTTGGCGACGATGTCTTCGGATCGAGCGCAACCGACAATTTTCGCGAAATGGCGGATGCGCGGACCGCCGACAGCATCGCGGCGATGCGCCAGTTCGGCATCGCCGACATGGTCGACCGCCAATTCCGCGGTCTCGCTGGAGGTAAGCCATGAGCGATCTTCTCAGCATCGGCTATAGCGGGCTCAAGGCGTATTCGCGTGCGTTGTCGACCGTCGGCGACAATATCGCCAACGCTCAGACCCCCGGATATGCGCGCCGCCGGCTCGAATTGATGGAAGCACTGGCGGGCGGCGACACCACGCTGACGCGCAGCAGCATCCGGCCCGGCGGGGTCGAGATCCGCGGCATTGACCGGTCGGTCGACGCTTGGTTGATCGAAGATTCGCGGATTTCGTTCGGCGGCGCCGAACGCTCGGCGACGCGGCTCGACTGGATGAACAAGGTCGAAGGCGCACTCAGCGACGACACCAACGGCATCAAGACCGGGCTGACCAAGCTCTTCACCACCGCCGATCTGCTCACCGCTGATCCGTCGAACCAGACGCTGCGGACGCAATTTCTGCAGGCCGCCGACGATGTCGCCTCGGGCTTTCGCACGGCGGCGGGCCAGTTATCGGATATGGCCGAGGGGGTGTCGGGCGCGGCGGAGAGCGAGGTCGACCAGTTCAACACCAATCTTCAGGCGCTCGAACAAATTAATATCGGCCTCCGCAAAGCGCGCCCGGGGTCGAGCAACGAGGCGAGTTTGCTCGATGAGCGGGATCGTCTCCTCGACCGTCTCTCGGCGCAGGGCGGGGTCAAGGCGACCTTCGACGAACGCGGCGCGGCGACGCTCCGCGTCAGCGGATCGGGCGACCTGCTCGTTGGCGGCGGCGTCGTGACGCCAATTACGGTCACCACCGCGGCCGATGGCCGCCTGTCTTATGCGGTTGGCGGCGGTGCGCCTTTCACCACCACGACCGGCTCTTTGGCGGGTCTGGCCGAGGCGGCGAGCCATATCGCCGATCAGCGCGCCGGGCTTGACGCCATGGCGACGCAGTTTGCGAACCAGATCAACGCGGCGCATCAGGGCGGGCTGGATGCGGCGGGCAATCCCGGCGCAGCCTTGTTCACCGGCACCGGCGGCGCAGCATCGCTGACCGTGGCGCCGCTGACCGCCAGTCAGGTCGCCGCCGCCGATGCGACATCGGTGAACGGCAATATGCTGGCGTTCGGCGCATTGCGCGGAGCGAATGATCCCGAGGCGCGCTGGTCGGGCCATCTGGCGACGCAGGCGCAGGCGACCGCGTCGGCGCGGGCGCAGGATGCCGCCGCGGCGACGCGCGCCGATGCATCGGCGGCAGCGCGCGATTCGGTCAGTCAGGTCGATCTCGACAAGGAAGCGGCCGAACTTCTCCGTTTCCAGCAAGCCTATCAGGCGGCGGCGCGAACCATCCAGGTCGCGCGCGAAACCATGCAAACCCTGCTCAACTCGATCTAGAAAGGCGAAGACCATGATTAATGCCGTGGGCAATCGCATGACGCGTGAAATTGCGCGTCAGCAGAAACTCGCCACCCAGCTTGAGCGCACGATGGTGCAGATATCGAGCGGCAAACTGATCCAGCGCATGTCAGACGATCCGGTCGCCGCGCGTCGTATCGCGACGATCGGCAAGACGCAGGCGAGCATGAAGACCTGGTCGACCAACATCAAATCGGCCGAGGCGCTCGTCTCGCAGGCCGATGGCGTGCTGAAATCGACCGGCAATATGCTGGTCCGCGCGCGCGAACTGATGTTGTCCGCGACCAGCGATTCGGTGAATCCCGCCGACCGCGTGACGATCGCCGCCGAACTGAATGCGATCGCTGCCGAGATCGACGGCCTTGCGGCGACGCGCGATTCGAATGGCGAGCCGCTGTTTTCGGCAGGCAGCGCCAGGGTCGTGCGCTTTGATTCCGATGTCAGCTTTGCGCCGGTGCCTTCGGCGGGCGACGCCTTTGTGATGGGCGGCAACAGCCTGTCGACGGGGCTGCGCGATGCCGCTGCCGCGCTCGCCGCGGGTGACAAGGCCGCGATGGGTGCGTCGCTCACCACGCTCAACGCCGCGATCGGCCATGTCGCCGACCAGAATGCTGCGCTCGGCCTTTCGGCGGGGCGGCTCGAGCGGATTGGCGACGGGCTGGAGAGCCGCGGCATTGCGCTGGCGGACGAGCGTTCGGCCGTTGAGGACACGAATTTGTCGGTCGCGATCGCGCAGCTCAATGCGCAGGATTTAACGCTGAACGCCGCGCAGGCGGCCTTTGCCAAGATCAACCGGCAGAGTTTGTTCGATCTTTTGAACTGATCGACTCAAGTTCGCGGCATCGCTGCCGTTAAGTATCAAGACGCATCTGAATTTTGCGGGCCCCGGTTCCAGGAACCGGGCGCCCGAATGGAGTTGACCCTGCATGTTTCCCGTTGTCGGCATCATCGTACTGATCCTGCTGGTTTTCGGGGGGTTCGCGCTGACCGGGGGCAATCTTGGCCCCGTCATGCACGCGCTGCCCCACGAAATGCTGATCATCGGCGGCGCCGCGATCGGTTCGCTGATCATCGGAAATTCGGGCGCTGACCTGAAAGCGCTCGGCGGCGGTCTTGCCAAAGTGTTCAAGGGGCCGAAATACAAGAAGCAGGACTATCTCGATTGCATCCTGCTTGTATCGACGCTGATGAAGATGATGCGTACCGACGGCCCGGTTGCGGTCGAGCCGCATATCGAAGATCCGAGCAATTCGACGATCTTCCAGCAATATCCGAAATTGCTCAAGGACAATACGCTCATCCACCTGATCTGCGATACGCTGCGCCTCGTCGTCGTATCATCCGGCACCCTTGACCCGCATGCGGTCGAAGAGGTGATGGACAGCGCGCTCAAGAGTCATCACCATCATTCGATGAAGCCGGCCGAGGGTTTGCAGAGCCTCGCTGACGCTCTGCCGGCACTGGGCATCGTCGCCGCCGTGCTTGGCGTCGTGAAGACGATGGGTTCGATCGACAAGCCGCCGGCGATCCTCGGCGGCATGATCGGGTCGGCACTCGTCGGCACGTTCCTCGGCGTGCTTCTCGCCTATGGCCTGGTGGGTCCGTTTGCGACACGCGCCAAGGCGGTGATCGAAAGCGACAACGCCATCTATCACACGGTAAAGCAGCTGATCATCGCTTCTCTCCACGGCCATCCGCAGCCGCTGGTGATCGAGGCGGCGCGATCGGGCGTCGACCATGTCAACCAGCCGAGCTTTGCTGAAGTGTTCGACGGAATGAGAGGCCGCTGATGGCCGCGCGTCCCAACATGCCGCGGCCGATCATCGTCAAGAAGATCGTTCAGGAAGCGCACGGCGGCCACCACGGCGGCGCGTGGAAGGTGGCCTATGCCGACTTCGTCACCGCTATGATGGCTTTCTTTCTTTTGATGTGGCTGCTCGGCGCGACAGACGAGAAGCAGCGCAAGGCGCTCGCCGACTATTTCGCGCCCACGATCGTCCAGACCAAGACCGACAGTGCCGGTTCAACCGGCATGTTCGGCGGTGACTCGCTGGTTGCGGCCGACAAATATCCCCATGGCGCCGCGCAGACCGGGACGCGCTCGATGACCATCCCCCGCGATGCGGTGGGTGGACCGAGGGAGGCGTCGGGGCGCGAGCGCGTGAAGGAAAATTTGCGCTTCCGGCAGCTCGCCCAGTCGCTGGTTGACCGCGTGCAAGCCAAGGCCGACCTCAAGCGGCTGGCACCCAATTTGCGCTTTACCGAAACCGCCGAAGGCCTGCGGATCGATATTATCGATGACGCCGATTTTTCGATGTTCGCGATCGGCACCAGTCAGCTGACTGCCGACGGCGCGCGCCTGTTTCGCGAGATAGCTGTGCCGATCTCCGCAGCTCCCAACCAGCTGATGATCCGCGGCCACACCGATTCAGCGCCTTGGTCGGCAAAAGCCGGAACCAACAATTGGCGGCTGTCGGTCGACCGCGCGGAAGTGACACGCAACTTCCTCGAGTATCGCGGCATCACCTCAAGCCGCTTTTCGCGGATCGAAGGGGTCGCCGATCGCGAGCCCTATGTCCCAGCCGACCGATTCGATCCGCGCAACCGCCGCATATCGATCACGCTGGGCTGGGGTGATGGTGGCGGGAATTAGTGCCAATTTGGCAGTAAATGCAGCCCTGACAACGATGTTCAGCGGCTATTACTGCCAGATTGGTAATAATCCTTTGTTTTGAATGAGTTAGATTTCCGCGAATAATCTTTTGTTTACCAATTTCGTCAATCTCAGGGACATCGAAAGACGCCCGGGGGGGCGATGGAGACCAAGATGATCGAGGGCGGGCATAACAACGCAATGACGGCGCTTGAGTCGCTGATTATCGGGCACAGCCCGGCGGCGCAGCATCTGCGCGAGATGATCCGGCGTGTCGCGCGCTCCAACGCCTCGGTCATGCTCTGCGGTCCGTCGGGCTCGGGCAAGGAACTGGTCGCTCGTGCGATCCACGACGAGGGCGTCCGTTCGGGCAAGCCCTTTGCCGCGATCAACTGCGGCGCCATTCCCGGCGAGCTCATCGAATCCGAATTGTTCGGCCATGAAAAAGGCTCCTTCACCGGCGCCACGGCCCGTCGCCTCGGCCATTTCGAGGCGAGCGAGGGCGGCACCATCTTTCTCGACGAAATCGGCGACATGCGTTTCGACATGCAGGTCAAGCTGCTCCGCGTGCTCGAAGACCGGACGATCGTCCGCGTCGGCAGCAGCGAAGTGCGCGGCGTCGATGTTCGTGTCATCTCGGCGACGCACCAGGATCTGGATGGCGCGATCGCCGACGGAAAATTCCGTGAAGATCTGTTCTTCCGGCTCGGCGTGGTTGTGCTGCAGGTCCCCAGCCTTGCCAGCCGCGTCGAGGATATTCCCGCACTGATCCGCCATTTCCAGCGCAAGATGCCTGCCGACGCAAAATGCCGTTTCGACGATGCCGCAATGGCGTTGCTGATGCAGCATCGCTGGCCCGGCAACGTCCGCGAACTGCGCAATTTCGTCGAACGCGCCAGCGTGTTGCATGGCGGCGAGACGCTTGGCGCCGATGATGTCGCGATGCTTTTGAACCCTACCGCCGCTTTCGCCCCGCGCTACGCCGTGCCCATCAGCCTGGTCCCGACGCCGACGGCTGCGAACGAAATGGCCGCTCCGGCTGCCGCGCATGCCAAGGCGCCTGCGCCGACGCCGGCGCCGGGTCGCCCGATCGACCTGAAGCGCGAGATCGAGACGATCGAACTCGAACAGATCCACGTCGCGCTCGACCTCGCCGACGGCATTATTTCCGAAGCCGCGCGGCTGCTGACGCTGAAGCGCACGACGCTGATCGAAAAGATGCGCAAATATGGGGTTCACCAGCAGGCCGCCTGACCGGCGCTGCTTTAGAGTTTCAGCACCCGCTGAAAATGGGGGCTCTGGTCCGCCCCTATCGCCCGGCCGCCCAACCCCACTGGGTGGCCGGGTAACCAGCGGGACATTTCCTGCCTTACCCGAACGCCATCGGCCCGCGCTGCCATTTCGATGCAGTGCGGGCCGATGGATTTTATCTGTGCGGGATGCGCCTTAGCTCAATTGCCGCCAGGCCGAACTGATGGTCAATATGCCCTCCAGCAGATCGGCCAGTGCCTCTTCGCTGTTTGCGGCTACCGCCTCGTCGAGTTTGCGGCGCATGCTGCGATAGACGCGCGACAGGGCCCCTGCCACATCGCCCCCCGCGTCATGATCCAGTCCAGCATCAAGCCCGATCAGGATCGCGCGTGCGCGGTGCGCCGGATCGGTTGCCGAGATGCGCTGTCCCTGGCGCACCATCGCGCCCAGTACGCCAATCGCGGTCTCCAGCTCGTCATAGAGCATCGTCACCAGCTCGACGGGGCTGGCGGTCGCCGCACGGCTTTCGTGCTGCAATCGGCGATAAAGCCCGGTCGCCCGGACAGTTGAAGCGGTAGCTGCCACGGTCAGGGCCCTTAGTCGTTACGCGAGTTGGTCCAGAGTTTGATCTGCTGCTCGAGATAGGTTTGCGTCGCCTTGATCGTCGCGAGCCGCGCTTCGAGCGAACCATATTGTTTCTCGAGCCGCTTGCGATAGGCGTCCTCGCGCACCTCGATCTTCTCGAGCGTTTCGGTCAGCGTTTCGCGGCTTTCGGTCAGCGATTTCGACACGCGATCAATGACCCCGTCGGTGGCAACTGCCTTGTCGCGGATCGCATCGAGGGCGAAGGCAATGCCGGGATCGGTCGCCTCGGTGTGGGTCGCGTCGCGACGCGGATTGAACAGCGCTTCGACCGCACCCGCGTCGGAGGCAAGCACCGCGTCCAGCTTTTTGCTGTCGATCGCGAGAGTGCCTTCCTTCGTCGTCGAAATGCCGATGTCGGTCAGCTTGTTGATGGTGCCGTGGCTCGAGAGCACTTTGCTGACCAAAGCAGCGAGTTCGCGCTCCAGCTCCTGCAAGGATTTGGTCGGTCCGGACATTTTGGACGCGGATTCGAGGCTCTTTTTCATCTGGTTATAGACCGAGACGAAATCGCCGACCGTCTGCTTGATCATGTCGAGCGGGCGGCTGGCGCCAATGTCGACCGGCTGGCCGGGGGCCGCCTTTTTCAACGTCAGCGACATGCCGGGAACGACGTCGTCGACGATATTGCTCGTGCGGCTGAACGCCACGCCGTCGATGGTGAATTCGGCGTTGGCGGCGCTTTGCCCCAGGGTCATGCCGCCGCCGGGGCCATAGCCAAGCGCCGCAAGTCCGGGCTCTGCGCCGGCGTCGGCCGTCAGGGTGAAGGCGTTCGCCTCGCCCGACGCGCCTTTCAGGATCATGCGATGTCCGCCTTCGTCGGCGATGATCGACGCGGTCACGCCGCTGCCGCTGGCGTTGATCGCCTTGGCCAGTCCGTCGAGGCTGTTGTTCGCGGCGTCGATGGTGATGGTTTTGGCGACGCCCCCGACTGTCAGCGTCATCGTGCCGGTACCGATCGCCGCGGTGCGGTCGGCAACCACGCCGGTATAGGCGCTCTGCGCGCGCGCGAGCTGGTTGACCACGACGGTCGCGGCAAAGCTGTCGGCATGGATGCCGGCGCGAGCGGTCGCGCCGAGAATGCTGTCGTCGGACACGGTCGGCGTGCTGCGGAGCGTGCCGTCGGCAACCATCTGGCTCAGCGAATCGGCAAAGCCGTCGAGATCCGATCGTGCCTGTGCGACCGCGCTGATCCGCGCCTGATTTTGTTGTGCCAGCGTGTTGATGCGCGCGACCTTGGGCGCGCGCGACGCGTTGGACAGGTCGGTGACCAGCTGTTTGATGTCGATCCCGGAACCGGCGCCGAGGCTGTTGATGATTGAGCTCATGGTAAATTCCTTCGCACCTCTTAACGGCAGCGCGAGGACGGCATTAAGCGGATTTAGCTTTGACGACGCCCGTCGGGGTCGAAGCGGTGCGATGCGGGCACATCGACGCTGGGCGGGGGCGTCCCGTCGGCGACCGCGCGTTCGAGCCGGAAGACGAAAGCGAGCACCGTCGCCACCGCGACGAACAATTCTTCGGGGATCACGCGCCCGGCGCGGGCGGTAAAATAGATCGCGCGGGCGAGCTGCGGATATTCGAGAATCGGGACATCGACCGTGCGTGCGAGTTCGCGGATCGCCAGCGCGACATCGCCGCGCCCGCGCGCGACGACGACCGGCGCGGCGTCGACCCCCGGACGATAGCGCAGGGCGACCGAGAAATGGGCGGGGTTGGTCAGGATGACGGTGGCGTCCGACACCGCTTTGCGCGCCGACCCGCTCATCATCTCATGCGCGCGCTGGCGCTGGGCCTGTTTGAGTTCGGGCGCGCCGTCGGACTGGCGCATCTCTTCCTTGATTTCCTGCTTGCTCATCATCAGCCGCTTGTTGCGCTGGAACCATTGTACCGGCACGTCGATCAGCGCGATGACGACCAGTCCGCCGGACAGGGTGAGCATCGCATGGCCGAGCGCCTGTCCGGCGAGGCCGATCGCGGAGGTGAGGTCGCTTGCCGCCATCGACATGATCGCGGGCAGGCTGCGTGCGACGAGCCAATAGCCGATCAGGCCGAGCAGAAGGACCTTGGCAATCGCCTTGCCGAGTTCGGCGAGGCCCTGCGTCCCGAACATGCGCTTCAGCCCGGTCAGAGGGTTGAGGCGGTTGCCCTTGAACGCCAGCGCCTTGCCGCGCCAGCCGAAGGATCCGAGCAAGGCCGGCCCCGCGATCGCGGCGCCCAGCGCCAGCGCGAAAAGGCTGCCGAGCGGCAGCAAAATCTCGACCCCGTTGCGCAGCAAGGCCTCGGCCGGGGCGAAGTCGGCGACGTCGGCGGCGGTCAGCGTCAGCCCGCGGCGCAGCAGATCGCCCGCCGACTGGACGAACCAGCCGCCCGCGGCGATGATCCATCCTGCCGCGGCGAGCATCATCAGCGCGGTCGCGAGTTCGCGCGACATCAGTACATCGCCCTCGCGCGCGGAATCGGCGCGCTTCTTGGGTGTCGCCTGTTCGGTTTTCTGGTCTTTTTCGGTCTGGCCCGCCATGGCTCAGCCGCCGGCGATCCGGCGCGCGGCGTCGAGCGCGTCCGACAATATGCGCGCGATCGCCTCCGCCATCACCGGCGTCCCGATGGCGAGCAAGACGACGCCCGCCAGCAGGGTCGCAGGGATGCCGACCGCGAACAGGTTGAGCGCCGGGGCCGAACGGCCGATCACGCCCATGATGATCTGGACCATGATCAGGACGAAGCCGACGGGCAGCGCGATCGTCAGCCCGGCGGCGAACATCAGGCTGCCGAAGCGCAAGATCCCGCCGATCGCCTCGAAAGACAGGCCGCCGCCGCCGGGAGGCAGCGCGCTATAGCTTTCGACGATGATATCGATCAGCAGCAAATGGCCGTCGGCGGCGAGGAAGAGCGCGGTCGCGAGCATCGACAGGAATTGGCCGATTGCCGAGCTCATCTGCCCGCTCATCGGATCGGCCATCGCGGCGAAGCCAAGCCCCATCGCGTTGCTGATCGCCTCGCCGCCGAGCAAGGCGGCCGCCAGCCCCATTTGCAGCACGAAGCCGATGCCAAGCCCGATCATCACCTCGCCGATGATGAACAACAGTCCGGGGACCGATACAATGCCTTCCGCCGGCAGAGCCATCCCGGATGCCGCAACCGCGGGCACGCCGACCGCGAGCGCGATGACGAGGCGCAGCTGCACCGGCACATTGGAGGCGCCAAACACCGGCGCCGCGAGAAAGGCAGCGCCGGGGCGGATCATCCCCAGCATCCACAGCTGAAGCATCGCCTCGACATTCGGGATGTCGGCGGGATTCATCCGTGGCTTACTTCACCAAGGCCGGGATTTGCGCGAAGATCTCGCGCGTGAAATCGGTGAGCAGCACGAGGATGCTGCCACCGAAAATCGCGAGGCAGATTGCGGCGACGATCAGCTTGGGGACGAAGGTCAGCGTCTGTTCGTTGATCGAGGTCGCGGCCTGCACCATGCCGAGCAGCACGCCGATGACGAGCACGGGCAGCAGGAGCGGCGCCGAGGCGAGCGCGAGGATCCACAGCGACTGCTGCGCGACCCCGATGAAATAGTCGGCCTCCACCGCGCTAACTCACGAAGGAGGAGGCGAGCGAGCCCATCGTCAGGGCCCATCCGTCGACGAGGACGAAAAGCAGCAACTTGAAGGGCATGGATATGATCATCGGCGACAGCATCATCATACCCAATGACATCAGCGCGGAGGCGACGATCAGGTCGATGACGAGGAAGGGCAAAAAGATCAGAAAGCCGATCTGGAAGGCGGTTTTGAGTTCGCTGGTGACGAAGGCGGGCAGCAGGATCGAGAAGGGAACATCCTTCGGGCTCGCATAGCTTGGCGCCTTGGCGATCTTGGCGAACATCATCAGGTCGGATTTGCGCGTCTGCTTCATCATGAAGCCGTGAAGCGCGACGCCGGAGCGTGACACCGCCTCGCCAATGTCGATCTGTTCCTGGCCATAGGGTTCGATCGCGACGCGATTCACCTCTGTAATCACCGGCTGCATGATGAACAGCGAGAGGAAAAGGCTGAGCCCGACGAGCACCTGGTTCGGCGGCGTCTGCTGCAGCCCCAGCGCGTGGCGCAGGATCGACAGGACGATGATGATACGGGTGAAGCTGGTCATCATGAGCAGGAGCGACGGCAACACCGTCAGCAGGCTCATCATCACCAATATTTGCAGCGACAGCGACAGCGGGCGGCCATCGCCGCCGATATCGGCGACGGCGCGGTTCAGCCCGTCGGTGGCCTGCGCATAGGCGGCGGGCGCGGCGACGAGCAGCGCAAGGCCGCCGATCAGTGCCGCGCCGCGCAGCCAGCTGTTTCTGGAGATCGGGCGCCGATCAGTCGACATGGAAGTCGCCCTGGCTGTCGTCGTCGGCGAGGCGGGTGATGCCGTTCCGCGATACCGCGATCAATATTTGCCGCCCGCCGAATTCGACGACAGCGAGCTTCGACCCCGGACCGAGGGGCAATATATCGACCATCTGGATGGCGCGCTCCTTGGCATTGCCGCCGACCAGCGGCACGCCCATCTGGACCCGCTTCCACAACCACAGGCTACCCCACGCCAGTCCGCCGATCATCGGCAGCAGGATCAGGAGGCGGAGGATATATTCGAGCATTACTTCCTCCGGTCGAGGCCGCCCAGACCACGGTCGGGGGCGACGACTTCGGCGACCTGAATGCCATAGCGGCCGTCGACGCTGACGATCTCGCCCTTCGCGATCAGCGTACCGTTGGCGTAGATGTCCAGCAGGTCGGTGGCGGCGCGGTCGAGTTCGATCACGCTGCCTTCGGACAGGGCAAGCAGCTCGGCGAGGGTCATCGACGTCGATCCGACCTCGACGGACACCCGCAGCGAGACGCCGGCGAGCAGGTCGAAATTGGGCGATGCTGCGATGTCCTTGCTATCGCGGCGTTCGCGTCGCGCGGCCGCGGGGGCTTCGCTGGTGTCAGTCATGGTCCGGTCCTTCTTCGATATGTTCGATCATGATGGCGGCGTTGCCATTGGCCTCGCCGATGCTGCCGACGGCAAAGTTGCGGCCCGCAACGGTCACGGGCACATGGCGCGGCATGGTGAAGGGGATGACGTCGCCGACTTCGAGCCCAAGCAATTTCACAAGACTGATTTCGGGCCGTGCGAGAACCGAGCGGACGGGCAGGCGGATATCGCGCAGCGCCTTGTTCAGCGTCGCGCTCCACACGGGATCGGCCGAATGCGTCTCGCGCACTTCGGGAACGGGTTCGGCGCCGGCGATACCGCGCAGCGCCGCAAGCGGATAGGCGCACAGGACGGTGCGTCCTTCGAATGGCGCACCGCGCAATATGAAGCGCTGGACGAGCAATTCATCGTCGGCGCGCACCGCCGCGAGCTTGCTACTGTCGCCGGTGACGCAGTCGAGTTCGGGTTCGATCGGCAGCTTGTCGCCCCAGGCGGCGGCGAGCTGGATTCCCATGTCGCGGCCGAGCCGCGCCGCAAAGCGCTCCTCGGCATCGGTCAGATCTTCGCGCTCGCCCGAAAGCTTGCCCTTGCCGCCATAGAAAATGTCGACGAGCTGAAGGATCAACGGCCGCGCCGCGGAAAGCAGCACGGGACCCTTGAGCGGCGGGGCGTGATAGCGCCAGAAGATCGCCGGCGCGGCTTCAGCGGCCCAGTCGGCAAAGCTCATCTGTTCGGTGCCGGCGCGCTCGACCTGAATGGCCGGCGCGCCGAGCGCACGCAGCAGGTCGCGCAGGCTGCGCCCAAACTGGTTGGCGATGGCATCAAGCGCCGGAAAGGCATAGCTGCCCTCCGTCTTGCGAAGCAGCAGCGACGCCTTGGCGTCGGATGCATCCGACGCCTCGAGCTTTTTCGCTGCCGGTGCCTTGACCGCCTTGACCGGTTTGGCCTCAGCTTTCACTGGACCACCAGGCTCGTGAAATAGACATTATCGATACCCCCAAAGCCTTCCTTTTCGCGCAGAACCCCATTGACTGCGCCGGTCAGCTGACGCTGTAATCGCTGTTTTCCTTGCGATGTCGAGAGCAAAACCGGATCCTGTTCGGCGAGTACCATAAGCACAACCGAGCGGATCGGCACCGCCTGCCGTTTGATATTATTGATAACCTTGCCATCATAAAAGGTGGAAAGGCTGATGCCTATTTGCAGGAAACCCGACCCGTCGGCAAGGTTTGTCGTGAAGGCATCGGCGATTGGATAATAGGTGACTTCATATTTGCGCGGATCGACCTTGAAACGGTCGTTGGGGACCTTGACGGTGCCGATTTTCAGCGGCGCCTCTTCATTCTTGTCGGCGGCGGCGGGTGCCTCGTCCTTGCTGCTGCGTTCCACCAGCTTGGGATAATTATCCTCAGGCTTCGGGGGCTGTGCCGCCATGCCGACGCCGAAATACATACCCGCACCGGCGCCGGCGCCGATCAGCACTGCGGCGCCGATGACGATCAGCATCAGCTTCTTGAACTTGCCCTTCTTGGGCGCGGCTTCGACTTTATCCTTGGTCATGACGGGATCTTTCCTGATCAGGCGAAGCGGCCGCGGCGGTCGGCGGCGCGGTCTTCGTCACGCGGCTCGGCGCGTTCGGTGGCGGTTTCGATAAGATGGGCGGCTTCCTGAGCGGCGCTGCGGCCCTGGCCCTGCTGCGACTGACGGCCGGTTTCGCCCGGTGTGCAGGTGACTTCGGCCCCGGCAACACGCACGCCCTGTTGACGCAGATCCTCGACCAGGCGGGTCTGCGCGGCGGTGACGATGACTGCGGTTGCTTCATGCTGGGTGTCGAGTTTCAGCGATACGCCCTCGTCGCCCATTTGCATCGCGACGTCGAGGCGGCCGAGGTGGCGCGGCATCAGGCGAAAGCTGACGTCGCCCGTCGTCGATTTGGTCGCTGCAATATCGTGCGCCAGCTGTTCGATCCAGGCGTCGTCGGAGCCGATGTCGAGCGTGCGTTCGGTGACGATCGCAGGTTGCACCGCTTCACCAAGCGGGGTGGCGCCCTGCGTACCCGGCTGGGTGAACAGGACCGTCATCGATGCGCCTGCATCGGCGGGCGCGGCTTTGGCGGCCGGGGGTTCGACCGAAAGGACGGCGAGGGTCGGAAGCGGCGCGGGAACCTGTTTCGCGGTGGCCGGAACAGGCGACGGCATGCCTTCGGCTGTGGATTTGCCCACGTCGGCGTTGGCCGGCTTGACCGGCTTTCCGGCGGGGAGCGGCGCCGCGACGATCGGCGACCAGGTCGCCACCGGAGCGGCAATTTCGGCGTTGGGCCCATCGCTGACTTCGGCTTCGATCTCCGGCGCGGTCCCCGCAGCCTGGGTCGGTGCAGGCTTCGCTCCCGGAACAGCGGCACCGGCACCCGCGATCGCGATCAGCAGGCTGGCGGCGGTCGCAGCCGCGGTGTCGGCGGGCACGGCGTCCTTCGCGACAACCGGTTTTGCGGTGACTTCGACGTCGATCGCTTCGGTGGTGGGCAGGGTTATGCCTTCGACGCCCTGCGGCATTTCGGGCTTGGCGATGACCGGAATCGGGCCATCGCCCAGCGTTGGCTGGGGCGTGGCGGCGAGCAGCTGGCTGAAGCTGCCGCCTTCGCTGCCGGTGGCGGGTGCCTGACCGATCGCTGCGAGAAAGTTCGCAAGGGCCGGAGAGGCCGCAGGCTGGGGCAGGGCGCTCATCATGCCGCGCCGCCTTCGATCAGGCGCAGGCGCATGCCGACGCCCGAGCGATACGGGCGGTTGGCGTCGCTGCGCCGTTCCTGTTCGACTTCGGCCGCCTTGCGGCTGCGCTCATACAGGCGGACCGCCGATTCTTCCTTGGCCAGCGCGCTCTGGGCGAGCGCGCCCATATGGTCGCGCCGCGCGCTGGCGTTGCTGAGCGGTGCGGTCAGATTTTCCTGCGCGATGTCGAGCCGCATCGCGAGCTCGCCGATCGTGTTGAGCGCGCCGGCGGCAACCGCGCCCTTGGCCATGGCCAGATCGACGCGCAGCGTTTCGAGGCGCCGCGCGAGTTCGACCAGGCTCGCAAGTTCGCCATTGGCGCGCGCGAGATTGGCTTCGGCCATCTGATGTTCGACGGAGCGCACGCGAATGATCCGTTTGCGGCGTTCGGTGCGGGCGTTCATGCGGTATATCCTTCAATCAGTGTCTGGCGCGAGGCCTGGAAATCGACCTGCGCGGCGGCGGGTTGTGAAACGAAAGCGAGCTGGTCGGCGCGACGGGAAATGGCTTCGTCGAGCACCGGATCGGTGCCGGCGACATAGGCGCCCATCAGCATCAGATCGCGATTCTCTTCATAGGCCGACCACAGCTGGCGAAAGCGGGCGGCGGCGGCGGCATGGGGGGCATCGACCGAATCGACCATCGTGCGCGACAGCGATCGCGCGACGTCGATTGCGGGATAGACGCCCTGTTCGGCCATGGTGCGCGACAGGATGATATGGCCGTCGACGATGGCGCGGGCGCTGTCGACGACCGGATCGTCGATATCGCCGCCATCGGCGAGGACGGTGTAGAGCGCGGTGACCGAGCCGCCGGTTTCGCGGTCGATGCCTGCGCGCTCGCAGAGCGAGGGGATCAACGCGAAGACCGAGGGCGGATAGCCCTTCATCGTCGGCGGTTCGCCGAGCGTCAGGCCGATCTCGCGCTGCGCATGCGCGACGCGGGTCAGGCTGTCGATCAACAGCAGTACCTTTTTGCCGTCGGCGCGAAACGCCTCGGCGATTGCGGTCGCGCGCATCGCGGCGCGCAGGCGAAGCAGTGGCGGATGGTCGGCGGGAACCGCGACGACGACCGCTTTCTTGCGGACCTCGGGCGGCAGCTTGGTTTCGACGAAATCGCTGACCTCGCGGCTGCGTTCGCCGATCAGGCCGACGACGATCACGTCGCATTCGGTGCCGGCGATCATCTGGCCCATCAGCACGGACTTGCCGACGCCTGACCCCGCGATGATCGCGACGCGCTGGCCTTCGCCGACGGTGAGCAGGCCGTTGATCGCGCGGACGCCCATGTTGAGCGGCTTGGTCACGCGCCCGCGGCGCAGCGGGTTGGTCTTGCGTCCGGCGAGCGGCCACTGGAATTGCGATTTGACCGGCGGGCGGCCGTCGAGCGGATGGCCCTGCGCGTCGATGATGCGGCCGAGCAGTGCCTTTCCGCATGCGACCATGCCCGATGCGCCATGCGGTTCGACCGGCGCGCCGGTGACGAGCGGCATATTGGCGTCGAATGGCAGGACAAGGCTGCGGTGACCGCGAAAGCCGACGACTTCGCCGTTCACATATTCATTGTTCGCCGACTTGATGCGGACATTGCTGCCGAGCGGTTGGGGAAAACCCGACACTTCGAGCATGATGCCCTCGTGCGAGACGAGCGTGCCGATGCGGCGCGGGCTGGCGTCGGTGAGGTCGATCGGGTCGAGCAGCTGACGCGCCGACAGGGACAGGCGGCGGGTCATGCATTGTCTCCGGCACCGCCGAGCGCGGCGCGCAGTTCGTCGAGATAAACGGCGCGGCCATGTTCGATCCAGCCTGCCGAGGTTTCGATGCGCACCGTACCGCGCTTCATCGTCGCGTCGGCTTCGACCGGCAGGCGGAGCGGGCAATCGACGAGCAGCGCAGCGTCGGCGGGGTTGACCCACAGGGTGCGCGCCTTGTCGGCTTCGGCGACGAGCGCCGCGGCGGTTTCGGCCTGCGCCTGCAGCCAGGCGGCGTCGATCGGCGCGGTCTCGACGATCTGGCGGACCAGTCGTTCGACGGTTTCGGCGATCAGCTGTGCCAGTTCTTCGCTCGGTTCGTCCTGCAGCGCTTCGGTGCCTGCCAGCAAGGCGAGCAACTGATGGCGTTCGGCGGCGTAAGCCGATTCGGCGAGCCGCTGGCCTTCGGCGAGGCCGAGGGCATAGGGATCGTCCGCGACGACGGCGTCGGCAAGGTCATGCTCGACATCGGCTTCGGGCGCCTCGGGCGCGAAGTTCAGCGGACGAAAGCCGCCCTTGCGGGCCATCGCATCACCGAGCGCGCCGGCGGCGAAGCCGGTTTCGGGGAAACGATCAGACATAGTCGTCGCCCCCGCCCGCGATCATGATTTCGCCCGCGGCCGCCATCTGGCGCACGACCAGCATGATCGCCTTTTGCGCTTCGTCGACGTCGGTGCGCTTGACCATCGTCATTTCGGCCATTTCGTCGCGGATCGTTTCCGATGCGCGCTGCGACATGGTGGCGAGGCAGAGGTCGACCATTTCTTCGTCGGTGCCCTTGAGCGCGATTGCGAGTTCGGCGGCTTCGACCGAGCGCAGCACCGTGCTGAGGCTCTTCTTGTCGAGATCGCGGAGATTCTCGAAGATGAACATTTCTTCCTCGATCGCCTGTGCGAGCAGCTTGTCGGTCTTTTTGAGCGCGCGGATCGTGCGTTCCGAAAGCTGCTTGGGCATTTTCTTCATGATCTTGGCAACGTCGCCCGGACCGCCGATCGCCTGCTTGACGACACGCTGACCGTCGGCATTGGCGCTGGCGAGGACCGATTCCAAATCCTCGATCGCCGCAGCGGGAACCGAGGTGAGCTGTGCGGCGCGCAGCACCAGATCGGCCTGCAGCACCTCGTCGAGCGTTTCGATCGCACGGGCGGCGACATCGGGGATCAGCACCGACAGGATCAGCGCGCCGACCTGCGGATGCTCGCTGGCGAGCAGGCCGCTGATCGCATCGACGTCCATCCAGCGCAGCATTTCCAGCGACGCGGCGCTCGACTGCGGTGCAACGGCGGCGAGGATATTGTCGGCGCGGACGTTGCCGACCGCCTCGTGTATTACGGTGCGGATGCGGGTGTCGGCGCCGATTGCGAGCGCGCTGACGTCGCGGCTGCGCAGAACAAAGCGGTCGAGCGCCTGCTCGATCTGATGTTCGCTGGCATTGGCGGTGTCGAACATCGCCTTGGCAAGGTGGCGCACTTCTTCGGGAGCGAGCTGCTTCAGGATCGTCGCGGCTTCGCTTTCGTCGAGCAGCATCAGCAGGATGGCGGCGGCGGCCGATCCTTCGATGGCGGGCTTGGGCTTGGCGGCTGCGCCCAACAGGGTGTCGGCGGCGTCAGGCACGGGCGCCCTCCTGCATCAGCTGGCGAACGACCAGCGCGGCGCGGGCCGAGTCCTGACGGACAAAGGCGCGGACGAGGTTTGCGCGGGCTTCATAGCTCGGCGCGGCCTCGATCATGTCGAGGGTGATTTCGCGGCGGCCATTCTCGAGTGCGGGACGGCCGCTGGTTGCGGTAAGCAGCGTTTCCTCGATCGCGGCGGTCTGTTCGGCGCGTGCGGCGGCACGGGCCTTGGCAGCGCGGATCATCGGCCGGCCGATGAAAAGGAAGACGAGCAGTGCGGCGAGGAGCGCGCCGACCTGCGTGATCAGCGGCATGAACCAGGGTTCGTCGTAAAAGGCGGGGGTGGTATCCTCGACCTTGGCAAACGGGCGCTGGCTGATCGCGACCTGATCGCCGCGCGCGACGTCGAAACCGACTGCGCCCTTTACCAGGCTGTCGATCTTCATCATGTCGGCCTGCGTCAGCGCCTTCGTGCCCTGATTGAGCGCGACCGCGACCGAAACGCGGCGGACGCGGCCTTGCGGCTGGTGCGTTACCGAAATCTCGCGGCCGACTTCGTAGGCGCGCTGGGCATTTTCGTTGCTCTGGGTTTCGGGGGCACCGGCGGGCGCCGGAACCGGGGCGGTCGCGCTGACCGTCGTCGCCTGCGGCGGCTGGTTCGACAAGGCGCCGGGGATGCCGACGGCGGGCGGCGGCGTCTGACCGCTGACCTGACGCGTGATCTGTTCGCTGGTCAGCGCGCGATCATTTTCGGGGAAGCTTTCGCGCGTCGCCTGGCTTTCCGACATGTCGACATCTGCGTGAACCTCGACGCTGTAATTGCCGGCGCCGAGCATCGGGCCGAGCAAGGTATCGAGCGCGCGGCGGAAGCGATCCTCGATCTGGGTCTGAAGCTGGAAAGCCTTCATGTCGGTCGAGGTCGCGGTGTCGGACAATAGGGCCCCGCGCTGGTCGATCACCGATACCTGATCGGCGTTCATGCCGGGAACCGACGAAGCGACGAGGAAGCGGATCGCCTGTACCTGACCTTCGGAGAGCGAGCGGCCGTTCTGCAGCGTCAGCATCACCGATGCGGTTGCGGGCTTGTCCTCGCGGACGAACAGGCTGGGTTCGGCGGCGGCGACATGGACGCGAGCGCTTTTCACGGCGTCGATGGTTTCGATCGTGCGCGACAGTTCGGCTTCGCGCGCGGCGCGGAGCGTTTCGCCCTCGATCGCGCGGCTCGACCCCATGGGCAGCGCCGCGATCAGGCTGTCGCCATCGGGCTGTGCCTTGGGCAGGCCCTGTCCGGCGAGCGCGATGCGTGCCTGATGGAGCTTGTCGGCGTCGACCGTCAGCGCGCCCGTCACCGGGTCGATGCTATGCGCGATGCCCGAGGTCTGGAGCGCGTCGGCGACCGCCGATTTGTCGGCGTCGGCCAGTCCGGCGAACAGCTGGGCCTGCGGTGCCGACTGGCTGAGGAAATAAGCGAGGGCCGCGATGCCGATCGCGGTGGAGGTGGCGATGGCGGGCAGCGCACGCTGCACCGCGGGCTGCTGCGCAAACTGGCGCAGCGGCGCCAGGCGATCGCCGAACGTCGTGCCGGGCATGCGGTTCGCATGTCCGGCATCGATCGGGGTGAGCATTTGTGCGTCGGCCATCGGATTATACCGGCATGTTCATGATGTCGCGGTAGGCGGAGAGCAGCTTGTTGCGCACCTGCAGCGTGGTTTCAAAGCCGAGCGAGGCTTTCTGCCGTTCGATCATCACGCTGACGATGTCGTGGGTGTCGCCGCGCTCATAGGATTCGGTCAGCTCGCTCGCCTTGCTCTGCTGGGCGTTGACCTGTTGCAGCGCGTTGTTGATCGCGACGCTGAAATCGGGAGCGCCCTCGGCGCCTTCGCCGCCCCCCGCCGCGCCGCGGCCAGCGGCGCGTTGCAGCGCCACATTCTGATTGAGGATTGAACTGCGCATCAATAACAGCCGGCTCTGGTCAATCGTGCTCATTATCTTTTCATCCGTTCTAAGGTGCAGCTGTTCGCCGCTCGCAAAGAACAATGCAAAGGCCGTGCCAGAATTTCTAATGGCGCATTTTCAACGATTTTAGTGGGGCTGATCCGGCTTTCACGCGTGCCCGGCATTTTTTTGACGGGCAAACTTAAGCGATGCCGCAGTCCGTCGTTACTGATCTCGTGACCGCTCCTCGAGCCCTCACATTACGGGAATGGCCATCGAGGCCGGAAAGGATCATTATGACCGTCATCAACACCAACGTGAGCGCGCTCCGCGCCCAGAACAACTCGCGCGTTGCCAACAAGATGCAGTCGCAGGCGATGGAACGCCTGTCGAGCGGCAAGCGCATCAACAGCGCGAAGGACGACGCCGCCGGCCTCGCCATCGCAACCCGCATGGACGCCAATGTTCGCGGCCTCAATCAGGCCGTGCGTAACGCCAACGACGGCATTTCGCTGTCGCAGACCGCCGAAGGCGCGATGGGCAATATCTCGAACATCCTCGTTCGCATGCGTGAACTGGCTGTTCAGTCGGCCAACGGCACCAACGGCACGACCGATCGCACCGCGATCCAGACCGAAGTGACCGCACTGATCGCACAGATCGGCGATATCGCGACCCGCACGACCTTCAACGGCACCAACCTGCTGTCGGGCGGCACGTCGATCGCCATTCAGACGGGTGTCAACTCGGGTGAGAGCGTGACGATCGCGATCGGCAACCTTACCGCAGCCGGCCTCGGCGTCGGCGCGGTCGACCTGTCGACGGCAGCGGGCGCCGGGACCGCTTTGGGTCTGCTCGACACGGGCATCCAGACGGTTGCGACGCAGCGTGCCAACCTCGGTGCGCAGCAGAACCGCCTCGAAGCGACTGTCGACAATCTGACATCGACCGTCACCAATCTGGCAGACGCCAAGTCGCGCATCGAAGACGCCGATTTCTCGGCTGAATCGACCAAGCTCGCAGCTGCCGGCATCCTGTCGCAGGCATCGACCGCGATGCTCGCTCAGGCGAACCAGAGCCAGCAGGGCGTGATGAACCTGCTCCGCGGCTAAGCCGACTACCCCATCTCAGGCTATAATTGGCTGGTCCCTTTAATAGTCTGATCCGACGCTCCGGTCCCCCACGACCGGGGCGTCTTTGGGGGACAGGGCCTCTCGCGCTCGGGCGAGGAGGGGCAGCACGGCTTTTTATGTGCCGCTTAAGCGGCGCCGCCGCGTGCCGTTAATGGATGGGTAAAGCTCATACAGTCGCACGCCGCGGGAATGGCCATCGAGGCCGGAAAGGAACAACATGACCGTCATCAACACCAATGTGAGCGCGCTTCGCGCCCAGAACAACTCGCGCGTTGCCAACAAGATGCAGTCGCAGGCGATGGAACGCCTGTCGAGCGGCAAGCGCATCAACAGCGCGAAGGACGACGCTGCCGGCCTCGCCATCGCAACCCGCATGGACGCCAATGTTCGTGGCCTTAATCAGGCTGTGCGCAACGCCAACGACGGTATCTCGCTGGCACAGACCGCCGAAGGCGCGATGGGCAATATCTCGAACATCCTCGTTCGCATGCGCGAACTGGCTGTTCAGGCAGCGACCGGCACCAATGGCACGGAAGACAAAGAGGCGATCCAGGTTGAAGTGGATGCGCTGGTCGCCCAGATCGGCGACATCGCCACCCGCACGACCTTCAATGGCACCAGCCTGCTCAACGGCACGACCGATCTCGACGGTGCCGGCGCCGGCACCACCCTGGGTACCCTGGTCCAGATCCAGACAGGTCTCGATACGGGTCAGACGGTCGAAATCGGCATTGCCGATCTTCGGGCGGCGGCTCTCGGTGTCAATGCGCTCAACTATGAGACCAATGCTTCGGGCGCGCTGACAGTGCTCGACGCGGCGATCCAGACGGTGGCGACGCAGCGTGCCAACCTCGGTGCGCAGCAGAACCGCCTCGAGGCGACTGTCGACAATCTGACATCGACCGTCACCAATCTGGCAGACGCCAAGTCGCGCATCGAAGACGCCGATTTCTCGGCTGAATCGACCAAGCTCGCGGCTGCCGGCATCCTGTCGCAGGCATCGACCGCGATGCTCGCTCAGGCGAACCAGAGCCAGCAGGGCGTGATGAACCTGCTCCGCGGCTAAGCCGGACGACCCATCTCAGGCTATAACTGGCTGGTCCCTTTGATAGCCTGATCCGATGCCCCGGTCCCCCACGACCGGGGCGTCTTTTCGCGGGCCTTGGCTCTTTTGGCGAAGAGTGGCGAACACCGATTTTTTGTGCATGCCGCTTAAACGCCGCGATCATCCGCCGTTACTGATTTCAGTGACCGCTCCTCGAGCCATCACAACAAGAATGGCCATCGAGGCCGGAAAGGAACAACATGACCGTCATCAATACCAATGTGAGCGCGCTCCGCGCCCAGAACAACTCGCGCGTTGCCAACAAGATGCAGTCGCAGGCGATGGAACGCCTGTCGAGCGGCAAGCGCATCAACAGCGCGAAGGACGACGCCGCCGGCCTCGCCATCGCAACCCGCATGGACGCCAATGTCCGCGGTCTGACGCAGGCCGTGCGCAACGCCAATGACGGCATCTCGCTGTCGCAGACCGCCGAAGGCGCGATGGGCAATATCTCGAACATCCTCGTTCGCATGCGCGAACTGGCGGTTCAGTCGGCCAACGGCACCAACGGCACGACCGATCGCGCCGCAGTCCAGACCGAAATCACCGCGCTGATCGCACAGATCGGCGATATTACGGGACGCACCACCTTCAACGGCACCAAGCTGCTCGACGGCAGCGCAACGACGACGCCGATCGCCATTCAGACGGGTGTCAACTCGGGCGAGAGCGTGTCGATCACGATCGCCGACCTGCGCGCCTCCGCTTTGGGCCGTGCGGCCGCAGCTGGCCCGCCGGCCGTCACCGCTGCACTGGTTGAGGATATCGACCTGTCGGATGTCGCTGGCGCTTCGGATGCTCTCAGCGTTCTTGACGCGGCGATCCAGACGGTTGCGACGCAGCGTGCCAACCTCGGTGCGCAGCAGAACCGCCTCGAAGCGACTGTCGACAATCTGACATCGACCGTCACCAATCTGGCGGACGCCAAGTCGCGCATCGAAGACGCCGATTTCTCGGCCGAATCGACCAAGCTCGCGGCTGCCGGCATCCTGTCGCAGGCATCGACCGCGATGCTCGCTCAGGCGAACCAGAGCCAGCAGGGCGTGATGAACCTGCTCCGCGGTTAAGCCGGACGACCCCATCTCAGGCTATAACTGGCTGGTCCCTTTGATAGCCTGATCCGATGCCCCGGTCCCCCACGACCGGGGCATCTTTTTTTCGGCAAAGCCGAAATAGACGCGGGCTGGAACCGCTCCCGGCGTCAGCCGGAACAAATGCATCAATGAAAGTCGCGCGATTTTGGCAGGATGCGGACGTCGCGTGGGTGGCCATGCTTCGCCGCATAGCCGCGCGGATGCTGCGGATGCCTGACCTCGTCGGCGCGGCAAACTTCGGGGTCGAAATGCCGGTCACTGCCCAGCGTATCGAGCATCGCGGTCCGGTCGACGATGCGCGTCGCCATCAGGTGGATCACGCCTTCCTTGCTCCGCTGCACCTCACCCTCGGCCAGCATCAGCCGCGACGCCATGACGGCGCGGCGATACCGCTCGAAATGGCGTGCCCACAGCAGGATGTTGACGATCCCGCCCTCATCCTCGAGCGTGATGAAGATCGCATTGCCCTTTCCCGGGCGCTGGCGGATCAACACGACACCCGCGGTGCGGACGATCGAGCCGTTCTTTGCCGCCGCGACCTGAGCAGCGCTGAGTACGCCTTCGCGTTCGAAATCGCGGCGCAGGAATGCCATCGGATGGCCCTTCAGCGACAGGCGTGTCGTCTGATAGTCGGTCAGCACATGCTCGACGAGCGGAGTGGGGGGCAATTGTGCATCTTCCTCGGCGCCCAATTCGTCGGTGTCGGCCGCGCCGAACAGCGGCAGCACCCCCTGCCGGACGCGCCGCGCATCCCATAGTGCCGGTCGCCGGTCGAGTCCCATCGACCGGCACGCATCGGCCTCTGCCAGCAGACGCAGCGCGCGCGCCGGCAGGTTGGCGCGGCGTGCGAGTTCTTCGACCGAGGTGAAGAAGGCGGTGCTGCGGGCTTTGGCGATCTCATTCGCCCATTCCTCACGAAACCCGTCAACCTGCCGAAAGCCGAGCCGCAACGCGAGACTGCCGTCCTCGCGCCGTTCGAGACTGTTGTCCCAGCCACTGGCATTCACATCGACCTCGCGCACCTCAACCCCATGCTCACGCGCATCGCGCACGAGCTGGGCGGGGGCGTAGAAGCCCATCGGCTGTGAATTGAGAATCCCGCATGCGAAGACGGCGGGGTGATGGCATTTCAGCCACGACGATACATAGACGAGCTTGGCGAACGACTGGGCGTGGCTTTCAGGAAAACCATAGCTGCCGAAACCCTCAATCTGCTTGAAGCATCGGGCTGCGAAATCGGGTTCATAGCCGCGCCGGATCATGCCGCCGATCATCTTCTCCCTGAAATTCTGAATGGTGCCGACATTGCGAAAGGTCGCCATCGCGCGTCGCAGGCCATTGGCCTCTTTCGAAGTGAACCCGGCTGCAACAATGGCCAGTTTCATCGCTTGTTCCTGAAACAGCGGGACCCCTTCGGTCTTTCCTAGCACGTCTTCGAGTTCATTCGCTTGCGATCCGGCGCGCAGCGGCAGTTCGGGCTTTTCCTCCTTGTTGCGGCGACGCAAATAGGGATGGACCATATCGCCCTCGATCGGTCCCGGCCGGACGATCGCGACCTGGATGACGAGATCGTAAAATTCGCGTGGGCGTAATCGCGGCAGCATGTTGATCTGCGCACGGCTTTCGACCTGAAATACGCCGATGCTGTCGCCCTTGCATAGCATGTCATAAACGACAGGATCTTCGGGCGGTACCGATTTGAGATCATGATCGCCCAGATCATGCAACCGCATCAGGTCGAAACATTTGCGGATGCAGGTCAGCATCCCGAGTGCAAGTATATCGACCTTCATCAGCTTCAGCTCATCAATGTCATCCTTGTCCCACTCGATAAAGGTGCGTTCGTCCATTGCGGCATTGTGGATCGGCACCGTTTCGTCGAGCCGGTCTTCGGTCAGCACATAGCCGCCGACATGCTGAGACAGGTGGCGCGGGAAAGTCAGCAGCTGCGAGACGATCCATTGCAGCCGTGCAATATCATCCAACTCGGGATCCAGTCCCGCTTCGATAAAGCGTTCGACGGGCATCTCGCTGCCCCAACTGCCCCAGGTCGTGTCGGCGAGCCGTTGCGTGATATCCTCGCTGAGACCCAATGCCTTTCCGACTTCGCGGACCGTACTGCGCGGCCGGTAATGGATCACCGTCGCGGCAATGCCTGCGCGCCGCCGCGTGTAGCGGCTATAGACATATTGCATCACCTCCTCACGCCGCTCGTGCTCGAAGTCGACGTCGATGTCGGGCGGCTCGCGACGTTCTTCGGACAGGAAGCGGGTGAAGAGCAGATTGTTGGCTATGGGATCGATCGAGGTGATTTCGAGCAGATAGCAGACGAGCGAATTCGCCGCCGAACCGCGTCCCTGACAAAGGATGGGCGGGTCTCGCGTGCGGGCGAAATTGACGATGTCGTGAACGGTCAGGAAATAGCAGGCGAACTTGCATTTGCGGATGAGGGAAAGTTCTTCATCCAGTACCTCCTGCCAGCGTCTCGGCAATCCATCTGGATGAAGCCGGTTCGCGGCTTCCATCACCATATGCTCGAGCCAGCTTTGGGGCTCCCATCCCTCGGGGACCGGCTCGTGCGGATATTCATACTCCAGTTGTCTCAACGAAAAACCGATGCGATCGAGGATCTTCGCGCTCTCATCGACTGCTTCGGGGTGGGTGCGGAAAAGTCGGCGCATTTCCTGTGGCGATTTCAGATGACGTTCGCCATTGGCGCGCAACAGGCGGCCGGCATCGTTGAGATTTCGCCCTGCGCGAATGCAGGTGATAACATCGTGCAGCGGCCGCTGCACGCGCGTGGCGTAAAGCGCGTCGTTGGTTGCCAGCATCGGAATGCCGACACGCCCTGCCAGGGCGCTGAGCCGGGAGAGTCGTCGGCGATCGCTGCCGCCTCTTGGCATCGTCGCACCCAGCCATAACGAGCCCGGTGCGACCTCGGCCAGACGGCGCAACACGGATTCATCTTTTTCGGACGCCATTGCGATCAGGATCATATCCTCGCAGTGGATCAGCAGATTTTTAAGCTTCATCACGCAATCGCCCTTTATGGTGCGGCGATTGCCGATGGTGAGCATCCGCGTCAGCCGGCCCCAGCCATGGCGTGTGGTGGGGTAGGCGATGATATCCGGCGTTCCGTCGTCGAAAACCAGCCGGGCACCGACGACGAGCTTTATGTCGGGAAGCTCCACCCCTTCCTCTGCGGCGTCTTCGCGCAGCTTGCGCAGCCCGGTCAGCGCCCGCACCACCCCCGCGACACTATTCCGGTCGGCGATACCGATGCCGGTCATGCCAAGGTTGATTGCCTCCGCGACCATCTCGGCGGGATGCGAGGCGCCGCGCAGGAAGCTGTAGTTGGTCGCGGCCACCAGCTCGGCGAAGCCGGGATCGGTGGGCATGTCGCTCACGCGAAAACCCCGTGAATATACCAGCGCGGATCTGGCTTTTCGTCATAGAGGCCGTGGCGGAAGAGCCAGAAACGGCGGCCCTGTGCATCTTCGACCCGGTAATAGTCGCGCGTCAGCCCGCCATTGTCGCGGCGGCGCCACCATTCGGCGGCGATGCGTTCGGGGCCTTCGTAGCGCCGCACCGCATGGGCCTGCCGGCGCCAGCGGAACTGGTGCGGCGGGCCGTCGGGCACCTCGGCGATCACCTCGATCGGTTGCGGCGGGTCGAAGAGGTGGAAGGGCCGCGTCGGCGGCTCGCCCGGTTCGAGCGCCTGCCAGGGCAGTGGCTCGGGCGCGTCGATTGCGGGCAGTTCGAGCTGCGCCTGCTCGGGGATATGCGTATCGGCGGGACGCAGCCGCCGTACCCGTCCGCGCCCGAGCCGCGTCGCCAGCCGGTCGGCCAGTTCGTCCATCGCCGCCCCCTCGTTCGAAGCGCGTGCCGCGCCGCCCTCGAGCTTGAGCTGGCTCGCACCGAGCGCCTCCAGCCGCGGCACAGCGAGGTGGATCATGTCGAAACCAAAGCCGGGGTCGAGCGGGTCCGCCAGGCTGTCCATGCGTTCCGCGAACAGGCGCATCACCAGCCCCGTGTCGCGCGTCGGATGGCCGGTTTCGATCGCGATACCGCGCGCGAGGCCGTCGCTGCGAAAGAAAGTCGCGCGAAAGTGGCGCCCGCCCTTGCCGCGTTCGGACAAATCCTCGATCGCTTCGCCCACGAGCTCGGCCAGCACTTTGGTTGCGTGTGCGGTGCTGCCGAGCGGCTCGGCGAAGCGGCGTTCGGTGACGACGGGTTGCAGGGCGATCCGCGGGGCGAGCGGGCTCGGCGCATCGCCGAGCAGGCGGCGCATCGCCATTGCGGCATCGGCGCCGAAGCGTGCGGCGATATTCGCCATCGGACGGCTCGCGAGATCGCCGATCGTCTTGAGCCCGGCGCGGACGAGGGCGGTCGTCGCTTCGGCCTCGAGTTCGAGCGCGGCAACCGGCAAACGGCGGATCGCCTGCTCTTCGTCGGGGGCGGGGCGTGTCTGGTAGCGCGCCAGCGCGCGTGCGGCGTCGGCGGTGGGACCGAGCGCGTGGCGCAAGGTCATGCCCAGCCGCGCAAAGCGTCTCTCGACATCGGCGACCAGCCCGGCTTCGCCGCCGTACAGATGTTCGGCGCCCGCGATATCGAGGATCAGCCCGTCGGGTGCGTCGAGCGCGACAAGCGGAGAGTAGCGCGCGCAGCCCTGTGCAAGTCGATCGAGCCAGTCCTGATCGAGCACGGGATCATGTGGAATGACGATGAGTTCACCCACCTGCGCGCGCGCATCGGCAAGCGGCATGCCGATGCGTAGCCCCACGGTCTCCGCCTGCGCATCGAGGCTCGCGATCCGCATCGCACCGCGCTGTTTCTCCGCAAAGACGAGCGGAGCGTCAGGCGGCCGCGGCGCCGTGCGAAGCCATCGCTCGGCGGGCAGGAGGGGAAAGAAGAGCGCCAGATAGCGCCGCTTCGCCGGCATTGGGCCCGAAAGCTTTTTCGTCATGGTTCCAGTCCAGTCGCCAGCGGGGGGGCGCAGAGCCGCCGCGCCAGCGCAGCAATTCAAGGTCGAAGGCGGGCGCGCCGGGGGCGTTGGCTTCGAGGGCGTGCGAGGCGGCGGCGGCGACGCTCCAGCGCGTCTCGGCGACGCTCGGTGCCGGGGCGGCGCCCAGTCGGAGCATCAGCAGCGTGGTGCCCGCATCGCGCGCGCCGAGGGCAAGGCGGCGCCCCGCAGTGAGGTCCAGCAGCGGGAATTTGCCCCAGCTTTCGACGATCACCGCCGCCGATCCGGCGCAACGGACCGCATCATTGGCACAGGCGAGCAGCATTTTGGGATCGGCCGCCTCGACGAGCAGTAGCCGGTCGGGGTCGCCGCCAAGCTCGGCGATGCCGGGGGCATAGATATGGCCGCACCGCTTGCCCGCATCGCTCGTGCGCAGCCAGATCAGCGGTGCCTTCCCCGGCATGCGCAACGCGATCAGCGCGGCAAAGGCGGCGGCACTGGTGGCGTCGATTGCGTCGGCGGCGAAAAATTCATGGGTGCGCCCGGTCATCAGTCCACCGCCGAGGGCCGCGTCGAAGCGCGCATGTCCGCTCGCCAGCCAGCCCTCTGCCCGGCGGCTTTCGAAACCGCCATCGGCGGCCAGCCGGGCGATGCGTTTGCGCAGCCCGGCGAGTATGGGAGACGACTCGCGCATCATTTGTTCCTGATGTGTTCTATTAGCGCGCGAGCGGGGGCGGTTGTCAAGGAGAGTCGGTTTCCACTTTCGTCATGCCGGATCAGGTCCGTCATGCGAAGATATTATGGAGTAGGCTGACTTCCTGCGCTGCTGTCGCCGCCCAGCGCGCGGAACAGCGCGATTCGCGTGTTGACGAGCAACAGCTGCGTTCCGATCTCGCTCCGCCGCGCCGAATAGAGGCTGCGCTGGGCGTCGAGGCTCGACAAAAAGCTGTCGACGCCGCCCTTGTAGCGCGCGTCGGTGAGCATCGCGGTGTCGGCAGCGGCCTCGCTGTTCGCCGCCGCGGCGCGGGTCCGTTCGGATATCGTGCCCTGCACGGCAAGTGCGTCGGCGACCTCACGGAAAGCGGTCTGGATCGCGCCTTCATAGCCCGCAAGCGCGGCGTCGCGCTGCGCTTCACTGACTGCGACTCCGGCGCGGCGGCCGCCAGCGTCAAAGAGGGTGGCGGTTGCGTCGCCGCCCGCAGACCAGTTGAACGCTCCGCCGTCGAACAGCCCGCCGAGCGCGTCGCTGGCGAAACCGAGCAGGCCGGTCAGCGAAATCGACGGAAACAGCCGCGCGCGCGCGACGCCGATATTCGCATTGGCCGCGCGGAGCCCATATTCGGCTTCGATGACATCGGGGCGGCGGAGCAATATGTCGGAGCTGACCCCCGCTGGAAGCGAGACGATCGTCGGCGTCACTTCGGCGAGCCCGGCGGGAAGAAGCGCCCGATCGACGTCACCGCCGACGAGCAGGCGGATGAGATTTTCATCCTGTGCGAGTGCGCTTGTCTGCTGGGCGATCGCATCCTCGGCGGTTGCCAGAATCTGTTCGGCCTGACGCAGATCGGTGCGCGGTGCGACTCCGCCGTCGAGCCGGGCGCGGGTCAGGCGAACATTTTCGCGGGCGTTGGTCGCGGTCTGCTGCGCGATGGCGAGCAGGTCGCGGTCGGCGCCATAGCTGGCCCATGCCTGCGCGAGGTCGGCGATCAGTCCGATCCGTACCGTGCGCGAGGCGGCCTCTGTGCCAAGCGCGCGATTGCGGTCGGCCTCGGTCGCGTTGGCGAGCTTGCCGAACAGGTCGAGTTCGAAGGCGGTGACGCCGCCGCGCAGCGAAAAATCGCCGCTGCCGCTGTTCGCGCCCGCGCTTTCACCATAGCCCGCGCCCGCGCTGACGCCGACAAGGGGAAATTGTCCCGATCGCGTGACGCGCACCTGCGCGCGCGCGGCGGCAACATTGGCAAAGGCGATACGCAGATCGCGATTGTTCGTGAGCGCCTGTTCGGTCAGCGATTGCAGGCGCGGATCGGTGAACACCTGCTTATAGGACAGGATCGGCAGCGCCGCCTCGCTTTGCAGCAGCCCGGCATCTCCGACCGGCCAGCTTTGCGGGACGGGCGGCGTCGGCAGCATTGTCTTCGGCGCGAGTGAACAGCCAGCGAGGGCGAGCGTGCTCGCGAGCATGAGGGTGCGGATCATGCCGGTATCTCCGCCGGGTCTGTGTCTCCGCCCTTGGCCTTGCCGAACCGGGCGCGCACGGCGGCGATTCCGTCGCGTACCCCGCGGCGGACGAGCACGAAGAACAGCGGAATGAAGAAGATGGCAAGGAAGGCGGCGGTCAGCATGCCCCCGATGACCGACGTGCCGATCGCGACGCGGCTGTTCGCGCCAGCGCCGGTCGCGATGGCGAGCGGCAGCACGCCGAAGATGAAGGCAAAGCTGGTCATCAGGATCGGGCGCAGGCGGATGCGCGCGGCGGCAATCGCCGCATCGATCACGCGCTTGCCCTTGCGTTCCTCCTGTTCGGCGAATTCGATCATCAGGATCGCATTTTTCGCCGCGAGCCCCATCGTCGTCAGCAGGCCGATCTGCAGATAGACGTCATTCTCCAGCCCGCGCAGCGTCACCGCAAACACCGCGCCGATCAGGCCGAGCGGGATGATCAGAATCACCGCGAGCGGGATCGTCCAGCTTTCGTACAAGGCCGCAAGGCAGAGGAAGACGACAAGCAACGACAGCGCATAGAGCAAGGGCGCCTGCCCCGACGACAGCCGCTCCTGATAGGAGGAGCCCGACCAGGCGACGCTGGTGCCCGGAATTTGGGCCGCCATCGCCTCCATCACGTTCATCGCCTCGCCCGAACTGGTACCGGCGGCGGGCTGGCCCGAGATTTCGAACGTCGGGACGCCCTGAAAGCGCGAGGTGCTGCTGGGGGTCGTCGCCCAACTGGTACGCGCGAAGGCCGAGAAAGGCGACATCTCGCCGCCGCTCGAACGGACATACCATTGGCCAAGATCTTCGGGCTTGGCGCGATAGGGGGCATCGCCCTGGACATAGACGCGCTTGACCCGGCCCTTGTCGATGAAATCATTGACGTAGCGGCCACCCCAAGCGGCCGAGAGGGTCGAATTCACATCGGCATTGTTGATGCCATAAGCGGTCAGCCGCTGGGTATCGACATCGACCTTCAATGTCGCGACGTCGGGAAGATCGCCAAGGCGCACCGATGTCAGCCGGGGGTTGGCGTTGGCCATCGCGAGCAGCCGGTCGCGTGCTGCGGCGAATTCCTCGCGGCTCATGCCGCTGCGATTCTGCAACTGCATCGTAAAGCCCGAACTGTCGCCAAGCCCGCGGACAGCGCCGGGAACCAGCGCAAAGACCTGGGCGTCGCGAATACCGCTGAACGCCTTGCGCGCGCGATCGACGATCGCATCTGCGGTATTTTCCTTGCCCGGCCGATCGTCCCAATGGGTAAGGTTGACGAAGCCTTGTCCCGTATTCTGCCCCGCGGCCCCGCCGCCACCGCCGCCCGCGATCAGGAACAGCGCCTGCGTATTGGCCTTTTCATGGGTCAGGAAATAATTTTCGATGGTGTCGCGGACCTCCAGCGTGCGCGCCTGGGTGGCGCCGGCGGGCAGGCGGAACTGAACCTGGACGCGTCCCTGATCCTCGCCGGGCAGGAAGCCGCTGGGCAGGCGCAGGAACAGGACGGCAAGGAGGACGAGGATGACGGCATAGATGCCGAGGAACATCCATTTGCGCTCGACGACCGCGGTGACGCTGCCGACATAGCGGTTCACCATGCCGTCGAAGCGGGTGTTGAAACCGTTTTTCGCTCGTTCGAGCATGGCGCGCGCACCCGCGAAGCGGCCGCCCTCGGGCGGCGTTTCGCCATGCGTCCGGGGCTTGAGCAGGCTGGACGTCAGCGCCGGGCTGAGGATCAGCGCAACGAGCACCGACAGCGCCATCGCCGAGACGATGGTGATCGAGAACTGGCGATAGATGACGCCGGTCGATCCGCCGAAAAAGGCCATCGGCATGAACACCGCCGAGAGGACGAGGGCGATCGCGATCAGCGCGACCTGCAACTCCTTCATCGACTGGATCGTCGCCTCGCGCGCCGACATGCCCGGATTTTCTTCCATCAAACGCTCGACATTTTCGACGACGACGATCGCATCGTCGACGAGCAGGCCGATCGCGAGCGTCAGTCCGAACAGGGTCAGCGTATTGATGCTGAACCCCAGCAGATAGAAGATGGCGAAGGTGCCGAGCAGCACGACGGGCACCGCGATCGCGGGGATCAGCACCGCGCGCCAGCTTTGCAGGAAGACGAACATCACCAGGATGACCAGCAAAATGGCCTCGAACAGCGATTTTTGCACCTCGCTGACCGACAGCTTGATGAAGGCGGTCGAATCATTGGCGTAGCTGTAGGTAAGCCCGTCGGGGAAGTCGGCGGCGAGTTCCTCCATCCGCGCCTTCACCCGGTCGGCGGTTTCGAGCGCGTCGGACCCCGGTGACAGCGAGATCGACATGCCTGCGCCCGGGTGACCGTTGATGCGACTGACGACGGCATAGCTTTCGGCGCCGATCTCGACCCGCGCGATATCCTTGATCCGCACGCTGGACCCGTCGGGCAGCGTCTTGAGGATGATATTCTCGAATTCCTCGACGGTCTGCATCCGCGACTGCGCGGTGACCGTCGCGTTGAGCATCTGCCCCTGCGGCGACGGCAGGCCGCCAACGTCGCCCGCCGCGACTTCGCTGTTCTGTGCGGTGATCGCCGAAATCACGTCGCTCGGCATCAGCGACATGGCGGCCAGGCGCTGCGGATTGAGCCAGATGCGCATCGCGTGCGGCGCGCCGAATATATTGACCTCGCCGACGCCCTCGACGCGCGATAGCGGATCCTGGATGTTCGACGCCATATAGTCGGACACATCCTGATTCACCCGCGTGTTGGTTGAATCATAGACGCCGACCATCAGCAGCGTGTCCGAATTGGATTTGGTGACGCGCACGCCCTGCTGCTGCACCTGTTGCGGCAGGCGCGAGATTGCCGCCTGGATCTTGTTCTGGACCTGGACCTGCGCGATGTCGGGATCGGTGCCCTTTTCGAAGATCGCGGTGATATTTGCCTGTCCGCGCGAACTCGACTGCGAACTGAAATAAAGCAGGCCGTCGATCCCGGTCAGCTGCTGTTCGAGCACCTGCGTGACGCTATTCTCGATCGTCTCGGCTGACGCGCCGGGATAGCTGGCACGAACATTGACCTGCGCCGGGGCGATGTCGGGATATTGTTCGATCGGCAAGGAAAAGAGGGCGCCTACGCCCCCCAGCATGACGATGATCGCCAGCACCCAGGCGAAGATCGGCCGCTCGATGAAAAGACGTGACATTGTCCGTTATTTATCCTGCGCCGCTTGGCCGGCCGGCGGCCCCACTTGCTGCGCGCTCGACGCCGGAACCGGGCGGATCGGCGCGCCCTGTTTCAGATTGCCGAGGCCTTGGGTGATCACCCGGTCGCCGGCTTTCAGCCCGTCGGTCACAACCCAGTTGGGGCCGATCGTCCGCGCCGCGGTGACTTTACGACGGGCCGCCTTATTGTCCTTACCCGCCAGATAGACGAAGGCCGACCCGTCGAAATCGCGCTGTACCGCCGCCTGCGGGATCAGGATCGCGGCGGGATTGACCGCTTGGTCGAACAAGGCGGTCACGAACATGCCGGGCAACAACAAGCCTTGCGGATTGGGAAAGCGGGCGCGCAGCGTCACGGTGCCGGTGGCCTCGTTGACCGTGATTTCGGAAAACTGGACGCTACCGGAAAAGCCATAGCTGCTGCCATCTTCCAGCCGCAGGCGCACCGATGTGCTGCCCGCTGCGGTGCCGCCGCTGGCGATCGCCTGACGCAGCGCGGTCAGTTCGGCGCTCGATTGCTGCATATCGACATACATCGGGTCGGTCTGCTGGATCACCGCGAGCGGGGTCGCCTGACTGGCGCTGACCAGCGCGCCGGGGGTGGCGAGCGATCGGCCGATGCGCCCGCTGATCGGTGCGGAGAGAGTGGTGTAGCGCAGATTGATGCGCGCGGTTTCGAGCGCCGCGGCATTTTGCGCGACGGCGGCGCGGGCGACCCGCGCCTGTGCCAGCGCATCGGTATAATCCTGCTCGGCGATCGCCTGCATCTTGGCAAGCGGTTCGAAACGGCGGGCTTTTTCCTCGGCCGCCTGCGCGCTCGCACGCGCGCTGGCGAGGTTCGCCGATGCCTGATCGACCGCCGCCTGATAGAGGCTGGCGTCGATCTGGTACAGCGGCTGGCCCGCGCGGACGAGGCCGCCTTCGGTGAACAGGCGGCGGCGGATCAGGCCGCTGACCTGCGGCCGGATTTCGCTAGTTTCAAAGGCAACAGTGCGCGCCCCCAATTCGGTGGTGACCGGCACCGCCCCGACTTGTGCGACGACATAGCCGACCTGCGGCGCCCCGCGATCGTGGCCACCCTGCTCATCCTTGTTCGCGCACGCGCTCAAAGCCAGCGTCACAGCGCACACGGCTCCGGTCAGCCACAGCGACCTTTTTTCCAGCATAATCGATTATTCTCATGTCCGTCCGCCGGGGGATGGGCGGAATGGGGCCTATTCAACCGATAGACCTCCCGCATGCAAGTCCAATGCACCGCTTGCGACAAATTACGACAATTTTGCTCGTCACGAGCCGTTGCACAGAATCGATACCGGTTACTATCGGCATTCGCCGAAGAAGCTGCAAAAGATTATCGGGTAAAGGGCATGTAAAGTGGGCTGTTACCGCGTGACCGGCGGCTTAATGGCAATAACGGCAGGGGCTAGGCGGGAACGAATAGCCCCCGGCTCTCCCGTACTTCGGCATCGAGCCAGTCGATGAAGGCGCGGATGCGCGGTTGCGGCGCGACGTCGCGGTGGAGGGCGAGCCAGAAGCTGCGGCCGATCGTCTGGTCGGGGCGTACCCGCACCAGCGCCGGATCGCCCGCGGCAAGGAAGCAGGGCAGGACACCGACCCCCGCGCCGCCCGCGATCATCCGCCGCTGCGCGAGGATGCTCGACGACCGGACTCCGGCGCGCAGCCCGGGTTCGATCTCGCCCAGATAGTCGAGTTCGGGTGCGTAGAGAATGTCGGGGACATAGCCGATCACCGGAATTCCCGCGCGCGACAAAGGCGCCTCGGCCACCGCCGCCTGCCAGTCGGGCCGGTCGGCGGGCGCATAGAGCCCTAGGCTGTAATCAGACAATTTGCGCGTGATCAGCGGCCCCCTGCGCGGCCGCGCGAGCAGTACGGCCATATCGGCCTCGCGCCGCGACGGGTTCAGAAAACCGCTCGATGCGACCAGATCGATCTCCAGCTCCGGATGTGCGGCGGTGAAGCCGCCCAGTCGCGGTGCGATAAAGCTGCCGCCAAAACCTTCGGAGACGCTGACGCGTAGCTGCCCCGACAATGCCGACCCGCCCTCGCGCGCCGAATGAATGCGCGCTGCCGCCGCCGCCATCGCTTCGGCATGCGGGACGAGCGCGCGGCCCGCTGCCGTCAGAACAAATCCACCCGGGGCACGTTCGAACAAAGTCTGTTCGAGCGCCGTCTCGAGCGCGCTCACCTGCCGGCTCACCGTCGTCGCATCGACGTGCAGCGCCTGCCCTGCGCGCGCGAGCGTGCCGTGACGCGCGACCATCAGGAAATATTGCAGCTTGTCCCAATCCATGTGCTGCAATTATGCAGTATCGTCCTGCAAGTCTATCCCTTGCAATCGGACCCGGCTTGGTCTCAACCGGCGGCAATTCAGTTACGGGAGACTCGACGCATGCGACAGATTGATCATCACATCGTTGGCGGTGCCAGCGGCAATGGCCGCCTCGGCGACATACTCGACCCGAACAATGGCGGCGTTCAGGCGCAGGTCGCACTCGGCGATCGTGCTTTGCTCGACCGCGCGGTCGCGGCGGCGAAGGCGGCGCAGCCCGCATGGGCAGCGACAAACCCGCAGCGCCGTTCGCGCGTGATGTTCGAATATAAGCGTCTCGTCGAAGCCAATATGAACCAGCTCGCCGAAATGCTCTCGGCCGAACATGGCAAGGTGATTGCCGATTCCAAGGGCGACATCCAGCGCGGGCTCGAAGTCATCGAATTCTGCTGCGGTATGCCGCATGTGCTGAAGGGCGAATATACGCAGGGCGCGGGTCCGGGCATCGACGTCTATTCGATGCGTCAGCCGATCGGCATCGGCGCCGGCATCACCCCGTTCAACTTTCCCGCGATGATCCCGTTGTGGATGGGCGGCGTTGCGACCGCGGTCGGCAACGCCTTCATCCTGAAGCCCAGCGAGCGCGATCCCAGCGTGCCGGTGCGCCTCGGCGAACTCTTCCTCGAAGCCGGAATGCCCGAGGGGATTTTTCAGGTCGTCCATGGCGACAAGGAAATGGTCGACGCGATCCTCGACCATCCCGATATCGGCGCGGTCAGCTTCGTCGGCTCGTCGGATATCGCCCATTATGTCTACAATCGCGGCGTCGCCAACGGCAAGCGCGTGCAGGCGATGGGCGGCGCGAAGAACCACGGCATCGTCATGCCCGACGCCGATCTCGATCAGGTCGTCAATGATTTGACCGGTGCGGCCTTCGGCTCGGCGGGCGAACGCTGCATGGCGCTGCCTGTTGTCGTTCCCGTCGGCGAGGACACCGCCAACCGTCTGCGCGCCAAGCTGATCCCCGCGATCGAGGCGCTGCGTGTCGGCGTGTCGACCGATGCCGAGGCGCATTACGGCCCGGTGGTGACGCAGGCGCATAAGGAAAAGGTCGAAGGCTGGATCGCGAAATGCGCCGATGAAGGCGCCGAGTTGGTCGTCGATGGCCGCGGCTTCACCTTGCAGGGCCATGAAAAGGGCTTCTTCGTCGGCCCGACGCTGTTCGATCATGTCACGCCTGACATGGAAAGCTACAAGGAAGAAATCTTCGGCCCCGTGCTGCAGATCGTCCGTGCCGCCGATTTCGAAACCGCGCTCGAACTGCCCAGCAAGCATCAGTACGGCAATGGCGTCGCCATCTTCACGCGCAATGGTCACGCCGCACGCGAATTTGCCGCGCGGGTCAATGTCGGCATGGTCGGCATCAACGTCCCGATCCCGGTTCCCGTCGCCTATCACACCTTCGGCGGCTGGAAGCGTTCGGCGTTCGGCGACACCAACCAGCACGGCATGGAAGGCGTGAAGTTCTGGACCAAGGTCAAGACCGTCACCGCGCGCTGGCCCGACGGTTCGCTCGATGGCGGCAACGCCTTCGTCATCCCGACGATGGGCTGACGGCGCGAACCCATGAAACCCGGCTCGGCCATCGGGCATTCTTCTTCTGACGGCGCCGACATGTGGTCGGCGCCGCGAGGAGAGTGACGATGACGCACCGGGTCTTTCTTGCCGCGACGCTTTTGCTCGCCGCGTGCAGCGGCGGCAAGGACGAGGAGTCCGGCCCCGAAGCCAGCGCCGCGATCGGCCCGCTGCAAAAGGCGGAGCGCCCCGCGCCTGCCGAAACGCCCGCGGCTGCGGTCGATGTCGACCTGCCCGAAGAGGCGTCTGCGAAACCCGAAGCCGCAACCAAGGACGCGGGCAAGGCGATCCCGCCCGCGATCCGTGGCCGCTGGGCGCTCAAGGCGGCCGACTGCACCGCGAAAAAGGGCGCCGACCTCACCGCGCTGACCATCGATGCCACCAACCTGCGCTTTTACGAATCGCATGGCGCGCTTTCACGCGTCCGCGAAAGCGACGCGAACAGCATCGTCGCAGACTATAAATTCAGCGGAGAGGGCGTCGAATGGGATCGCCGGATGCAGCTCGATCTGGCCGACGGGGGCAAAACGCTCGTCCGGCGCGACACCGACGAGGGTGCCGCCGCAGGCGCGATGCGCTATACGCGCTGCGCCGGATGACGGCTTTTTGAAAGGGAGACTCACGATGGACATTCGCCTGCTCGCAATTGCCGCCATTCTGCCGCTCGCCGCCTGCACGCAGGAACGGACACCCGTCGAATCGATCCCGACTCCGCCCGAAGCCGAAATGACGTGCCAGGCCGATGCGGCGCAATCCTATGTCGGCCAGACTGCAACCCCCGACCTTGGCGGCGCGATCCTGAAAGCCGCGGGCGCTCGCACGCTGCGCTGGGGGCCGCCGCGTTCGGCGATGACGATGGACTATCGCATCGACCGCGTGAACGTCATGTACGACGACGCGTACAAGATCACGCAGGTCACCTGTGGCTGATCCGACGCGGCGTAACCACTCTTCGGCGTCCCCGTTCGAACCCGTTTACGGCTACAGCCGGGCGGTTCGGGTGGGGAACCGCATCGACGTTGCGGGCTGCGCGCCGATCGAGGCCGACGGCACCTCGACCCCCGGCGATGCCGGGGCACAGGCCGCGCGCTGTCTGACGATCATCGGCGAGGCGCTTGAGGCGCTCGGCGGCAGCTACGCCGATGTCGTGCGCACGCGCATGTACATCACCGACGCCGCCGACGCCGATCTTGTCGGCCATGCGCATGGCGCCGTGTTCAAGGATATCCGCCCGGCCGCGACGATGCTCGTCATCCCCGCGCTCATCCGCCCCGAGTGGAAAGTCGAAATCGAAGCCGAAGCCATTATCGAGAAGTGACAATGACCGACCAGTTCCAGCTTACCGACGACCAGCTCGCCATTCAGGATATGGCGCGCAAATTCACCGCTGATCGCATCACGCCCTTTGCGGCGGAATGGGACGAGAAACATCACTACCCCGTCGACGTGTGGAAAGCGGCGGGCGAACTCGGTTTCGGCGCGATTTATGTGGCCGAAGAATCGGGCGGCATCGGGCTCGGCCGGCTCGACGCGGCGCTGATCATGGAGGCGATGGCCTATGGCTGCCCCGCGACCAGCGCCTATGTTTCGATCCACAATATGGCGACGTGGATGATCGACCGCTTCGGCGGGGCGGAGATCAAGACGCGCTTCCTGCCCGATCTGGTCAGCATGGAAAAGATCGCGAGCTATTGCCTGACCGAGCCGGGTTCGGGGTCCGACGCTGCGGCGCTCAAGGCGACGGCGAAAAAGGACGGCGACCATTATGTGCTGAACGGCACCAAGCAGTTCATCTCGGGCGCGGGCTATAACGATATTTATGTCTGCATGGTCCGCACCAGCGAGGAAAAGTCGAAGGGGATCAGCTGCCTCGTCGTCGAAAAGGACACACCGGGTCTCAGCTTTGGCGCCCCCGAGAAGAAGCTCGGCTGGAATGCCTCGCCGACCGCACAGGTGATCTTCGAGGATTGCCGCGTGCCGGTGGAGAATCTGGTCGGCGCCGAGGGCGACGGCTTCCGCTTCGCAATGGCGGGGCTCGACGGCGGTCGCCTCAACATCGGCGCCTGCTCCTTGGGCGGCGCCCAGCGCTGCCTCGACGAAGCGATCGCCTACACCAAGGATCGCCAGCAATTTGGGTCCCCGATCGCCGATTTTCAGAACACCCAGTTCATGCTCGCGGACATGGCGACCGACCTCGAGGCATCGCGCGCGCTGCTTTATATGGCGGCGGCAAAGGTCACCGCGAACGCCCCCGACAAGTCGCGCTTCTCGGCGATGGCAAAGCGGCTTGCGACCGATAATGGCAGCAAGATCGTCAATGACGCGCTGCAATTATTCGGTGGCTATGGCTATTTGAAGGATTATCCGATCGAGCGTTTCTGGCGCGACCTGCGCGTCCACTCGATCCTCGAAGGCACCAATCAGGTGATGCGGATGATTGTCGGAAGGGACCTGCTGCGCCAATGACCGAAGATGTAATTCTGGCGAATGATGGCCGTGTCGGCCGGATCTCGCTCAACCGCCCCAAGGCGATCCATGCGCTCAACCTCGCCATGTGCGAGGCAATGACCGACGCGCTTGTGACGTGGCAGGGCGATGATGCGGTTGAGGCCGTCATCATCGACCATAGCGAAGGCCGCGGCTTTTGCGCCGGCGGTGACATCCGCATGCTGGCGGAGAGCGGCGCGAAGGACGGCAAGGAGGCGCGCGCCTTCTTCCACACCGAATATCGCCTCAACCATGTGCTCTTCACTTATGCCAAACCCGTGGTTGCGTTCATGGACGGCATCACTATGGGCGGCGGGGTCGGCATTTCGCAGCCGGCGAAATATCGCGTCGCGACCGAACATACGCGCTTCGCGATGCCCGAAACCGGAATCGGCTTGTTCCCCGACGTCGGCGGCGGCTGGTATCTGCCGCGCCTCGAAGGCCGTGTCGGCGCTTTTCTCGCGCTCACCGGCGCGCGGCTCGACGGCGCCGAATGCCTCGCGCTCGGCCTCGCGACCCATTACCTCCCGTCCGAAAAGCTTGCCGAGGCGAAAGAACGCATCGCGGCGCACCCGGACCGCATCGGCGGCATATTGGGCGAACTGTCTGTGACGGCGCCGCCCGCTGCGATCACCCAGCATCTTGATCGCATCAACCGCCTGTTCGCGAGCGATACTTATGAGGATATCCTTGCCGCGCTCGAAGCCGACGGCGGAGAATGGGCGATGAAGGAACTGGCGACGCTCAACGGCAAAAGCCCGCAAACATGCAAGGTCGCGCTCCGCCAGCTGAAGGAAGGCGGCGCGATGCACGACTTTGCCGCCCAGATGACGCAGGAATATGCGATCGGCAGCCGCGTCGTCGCGATGCACGATTTCATCGAAGGCGTTCGCGCGCTGATCGTCGACAAGGACAATCAGCCCAAATGGGACCCGCCGACCGCCGAGGCTGTCACCGAGGACTGGATCGATGCGATCTTCGCACCGCTCCCCGAAAACGAGAAATGGACCCCGCTACCATAAGCTCGTCACCCCGGACCCGATCCGGGGTCCCTTCGGGCCTCGCTGGAATGGATGCCGGATCAAGTCCGGCATGACGATTATCTGGAGATCAAAAGAATGACCTACGAAACCCTTCTCGTCGAAACGCGCGGCGCCGTCACGCTGGTGACGCTCAACCGCCCGCAGGCGCTGAACGCGCTGAACAGCCAGGTGCTGGGCGACCTGATCGCTGCCTTCGCCGCCTTCGAAGCCGACGCCAGCCAGCGCTGCGCGGTCCTCACCGGTTCGGGCGACAAGGCCTTCGCCGCAGGTGCCGACATCAAGGAAATGGCCGACAAGCCGGCATCCGATTTCTACCTTGAAGATTTCTTCTCGAAATGGACGAGCGACTTCGTAAAGAAGGTTCGCAAGCCGTGGATCGCGGCGGTGAACGGCTTTTCGCTTGGCGGCGGCTGCGAGCTTGCGATGATGGCCGACTTCATCATCGCGTCGGACAAGGCGAAATTCGGCCAGCCTGAAATCAAGCTCGGCGTCGCGCCCGGCATGGGTGGGTCGCAGCGGCTGACGCGTGCGATCGGCAAGGCGAAGGCGATGGAAATGTGCCTCACCGGCCGGATGATGGACGCCGCCGAAGCCGAACGCTCGGGCCTCGTCGCGCGCGTCGTCGAGCATGCCACGCTGGTCGACGAAGCGGTGAAGACTGCGACGGTGATCGCCGCCATGCCGCCGATGGCCGCGATGGTGAACAAGGATATGGTCAACGCAGCCTTCGAAACCACCCTCGACCAGGGCCTCGTCTACGAACGCCGCCTGTTTCAGATCCTCGCCGCGACCGAGGACAAGGCCGAAGGCATGGCGGCCTTTATCGAGAAGCGCGAAGGTGTGTGGAAGGGGCGGTGAGCCCAGTCCCCCTCCCGCTTGCGGGAGGGGTTAGGGGAAGGCGTGTTGCCTTTCCACCAGTTCAATATTCGGGACAGGCCTTCCCCCGGCCCCTCCCGCAAGCGGGAGGGGAGATTATATGAAAATCGCATTTATCGGACTCGGCAATATGGGCGGCGGCATGGCCGCGAACCTTGCGAAGGCCGGGCACGAAGTCCGCGCCTTCGACCTCAGTGAAGAGGCGCTCGCGCGCGCCGTCGAAGCCGGCTGCACGCGTGCCGCCTCGGCGGTTGAGGCGGTTACCGGCGCCGAAGCCGTCGTCACCATGCTCCCCGCCGGCAAGCATGTGGCGTCGGTCTATGAAAATGACGTCTTCCCGAACGCGGCGCCGGGCACGCTGCTCCTCGACTGCTCGACGATCGACGTCGCGACCGCGCGTTCGAACATCGCGGCGGCGACCGCCAAGGGCCTCGTTGCGGTCGATGCACCGGTTTCGGGCGGGATCGCCGCCGCCAATGCGGGCACGCTGACCTTCATGGTCGGCGGCACCGATGAAGGCTTTGCGCGCGCCGAACCGATCCTTGTGAAAATGGGCAAGGCGGTGATCCACGCCGGCGACGCGGGCGCGGGGCAGGGCGCGAAAATCTGCAACAATATGCTGCTCGGCGCCTCGATGGTCGCGACGTGCGAGACGCTCGCGCTCGCGCAGAAACTGGGCCTCGACCCGCAGAAATTCTTCGACATCGCCAGCGTGTCGTCGGGGCAATGCTGGTCGCTGACCAGCTATGCGCCGCTGCCCGGCGTCGGGCCGACGACCCCCGCCGACAACGACTATAAGGGCGGTTTCGCCGCGGCACTGATGCTCAAGGATCTCCGCCTCGCGATGGAAGCGGCAGCGAGCGTCGATGCCGATGTTCCGATGGGGACGAAAGCACGCGAACTGTACGAAGCGTTCGTCGAGGCCGACAAGGACGGCCGCGACTTTTCGGCGATCATCAAGACGCTTCAGGGCTAGTCGTCGCCCGCGCTGCGAGGTGTTTGCTCCGGTGCGAGGCGCGGAGCTCCATTTATCGTCATCCCGGACTTGATCCGGGATCCATAGCCGCGCTGTCGTGATGGACCCCGGATCAAGTCCGGGGTGACGAAGATAGCGGTCGTTCCACCAACAATCGCCAGATAAAGACAAGGCCGCCTGCCCCATCGGGACAGGCGGCCTTGTCTTTATCTGTGCGAAGCGATCAGAAACCCGACTTGGCGTCGGCCTTTTCCTTGAGGAGCGGCGCAATTTCGAAACCATGTTTCTCGAGCGCGGCGACGATCTTGTCGGTGCCTTCCAGCCCGGCCCAGAACATCGGGCCGCCGCGATACACCGGCCAGCCATAGCCATAGATCCACACGACATCGATATCCGACGCGCGCTGCGCCTTGCCTTCGGAAAGGATCAGCGCGCCCTCGTTGACCATCGGGTACAGCGTGCGCTCGATGATTTCCTGATCGGTGATCTCGCGCTTTTCCACGCCCGCCTTCGCACGGAACTGTTCGATCAGTTCGGCGACGCGTGCGCTTTCCGACGGCTGGCGCTTCTCGTCATAATCATAGAAGCCCGCCTGCTTCTTCTGGCCCCAGCGGCCTTCGGCGCACAGCGCGTCGCGGATGCTCTCGATCCGGTTCGGATCGCGGTGCCAACCGATGTCGACCCCTGCCAGATCGCTCATCTGGAACGGTCCCATCGGCATGCCGAATTCGACATGGACCTTGTCGACCTGCGCCGGGGTGGCGCCTTCCATCAGCAATTTCATTGCCTCGAGCTGGCGCGGCTTCAGCATGCGGTTGCCGATGAAGCCATCGCACACGCCCGCAACCACCGCGACCTTGCCGATCTTCTTGCCGATGGCCATCGCCGTCGCCAGCGCGTCGGGCGCGGTCTTGTCGCCTCGCACGACTTCGAGCAGCTTCATGACGTTGGCGGGCGAGAAGAAATGCATGCCGAGCACGTCGCCGGGGCGGCTCGTCGCAGTCGCGATTTCATCGACGTCGAGATAGCTGGTGTTCGACGCGAGGATCGCGCCGGGCTTGGCGATCGCATCGAGCTTGCCGAAAATCTCTTTCTTGACGCCCATATCCTCATAGACCGCCTCAATGATCAGGTCGCAGTCGGCGAGGTCGTCGAGGCTCAGCGTCGGGGTCAATATGCCCATCATCTGGTCGACCTGTTCGGGCTTGAAGCGGCCCTTGGCGGCCGATGCGTCGTAATTTTTGCGGATCACGCCGACGCCGCGGTCGAGCGCTTCCTGCTGCATTTCGACGATCGTGACGGGAATGCCCTTCTGCAGGAAGTTCATCGAAATCCCGCCGCCCATCGTGCCGGCACCGATCACGCCGACCTTCTTGATGTCGCGCAGCTTGGTGTCCTTGGGCAGGCCGTCGATCTTTGCCGCCTGACGCTCGGCGAAGAAGATGTGGCGCTGTGCCGCCGACTGGCTGCCGAACATCAGCTTGGTGAACTGCTCGCGTTCAAAGGTCATGCCTTCTTCGAACGGGAGGCGCGTCGCGGCCTCGACGCAGGCGAGGTTGGCATAGGGCGCCTCGAAGCCGCGCCAGCGCTTGGCGTTCGCGGTTTTCAGCTGTTCGATCGCGCCGACGTCACCGAACACCGGGCGTTCGCGCGTCGGACGCGGGCCATCGGCGATCTTGGTGCGGGCAAAGGCGATCGCATCGGCGGCAAGGCTGTCTTCACCGGCGAGGGCGTCGACAAGGCCGAGTTCCTTCGCCTTGGCGGCGGGCAGCGGATCGCCGAGCGAGGTCATCATCGCGGCGGTCTCGACCCCGACGACGCGCGGCAGGCGCTGGGTGCCGCCGGCGCCGGGCAGCAAGCCGAGCTTGACCTCGGGCACGCCGAGCTTCGCCGACGGAACGGCGATGCGATAATGGCAGACGAGCGTGGTTTCGAGACCGCCGCCCAGTGCCGTGCCGTGGATCGCAGCGACGACCGGCTTCGACGCGGCTTCGATGCTGTTGAGCACTGCGTTGAAATCGGGGCCGCGCGGCGCCTTGGTGAATTCGGTGATGTCGGCGCCCGCGATAAAGGTCGCGCCGTCGCAGCGCAGCACGATTGCCTGCACGCTGTCATCGGCGATCGCGGCAGCGAAATGATCCTGCAGTCCCTGACGGACGTGCCAGCTCAGTGCGTTGACCGGCGGGTTGTTGACGATGATGACGGCGACTTCGCCGTCCTTTTCCATCGTGACAGAAATCGGGGTATCTTCGGACATGGGATGCTCCTTTAAACTGACCCGTTCGCATCGAGCGAAGTCGAGATGCCCATCGGCAGCAGGTGCCCTCGGGGTGTCTCGACTTCGCTCGACACGAACGGAAACATGGGTTTCATTTCAATCGTCGATCGCGGCATGGACAAGGGTCTTGACCTCGCGCCGCACGGGATAGGTGGATGAGGGCATCAGCTGGGTCATGAAGACCATGCAAATCTGTTCGACCGGATCGACGAAGAAGCCGGTCGAGAACATGCCGCCCCAGTAAAAATCGCCTGCCGAGCCGGGGATGCCGGCGTCAGCGGGATTGAGAGTGACCGCAAAGCCGAGCCCGAAACCGACCCCGGCATTTTCATCCTCGCTGAACACGCCGACGCTGTGCCGGGTCAGGTCGCCTCCGCCGACGAGATGGTTCGACGTCATCAGATCCAGCGTCTTGCGGCTGAGGATGCGCACGCCATCCAGCTTTCCGCCGCCGAGCAGCATCAGGCAGAAGCGGTGATAGTCGGAAAGGGTGGAGACGAGCCCGCCGCCGCCCGAATGAAAACTGCGATCCTTCGCCCAGCGGCTGCGGTCGCCGCCGTCGAACGGCTTCATCTTCTCGGCGGGATGGAACATATAACAGTCGGTCAGGCGGTGCTGCTGATCGGCGGGAACCTGAAACCCAGTATCGACCATGCCCAGCGGGCCAAAAATGCGGTCCTGCAGCACCTTGGCAAAGGGCTTGCCCTCGATCCGCTCGATCACCGCGCCCAGCACGTCGGTCGCCATCGAATAATTCCAGTGCGCACCGGGGTCGAACTGCAACGGAATTTTGGCGAGTCCGGCGATGAAGCTGTCCATCGTATAATCGGCATCGAAATCGTCGATCTTCGCCTTGCGATAGGCGGCGTCGACCGGGGTGCGCTCCTGAAAGCCATAGGTCAGCCCCGCCGTGTGGCGGAGCAAGTCGATCATGCGGATCGGCTGTGTCGGCGGCCGCGTGACGAAGGGCACATTGCCGCCGCCCGCGACGAAAACGCCGGTGTCCCTGAACTCGGGGCAGAACTTCACCAGCGGATCGGACAGTGCGACCTTACCCTCCTCGACCAGCATCATGAAGGCGACCGAGGTGATCGGCTTGGTCATGCTGGCGATGCGGAAGATCGCATCCTCTTTCAGTGCCTCACCCGGCCGCGCATCGCCGATGCATGACAGATGCGCAATCTTGCCGCGCCGCGACACGAGCGTCGCCGCGTGCGGCAGGCGGCCGCTATCCACATATCTGGCGGCGAGAAAGGCCGGGATGCGGTCGAGCCGGGCGGTGTCGAAGCCGTGAGTCATGGCGTTCCTTCGAGATTTTCCGTCAAATCATACCCCCGCTTCCGTTCGTGTCGAGCGAAGGGGGGAAGGGGGACAAATTATCTGCTTTAGTGCGAGGTCTGGCCGAGCAGCTGGCGGGTCACCGGGTGCGAACTGGTCAGCCCGCCATCGACCGCGATGGCCTGCCCGTTGACATAGCTTGCCTGATCGCTGGCGAGGAACAGCGCGACATTGGCGAGCTCTTCGGGCTGCGCCGCGCGTTTGAGCGGGTTTAATTGCCCAAGCTTGTGGGTGACTTCCTTGGCCTTGGCATAGTCGAAGGTCGGTTTGGTCATTCCCGTCTCGGTGAGGCCGGGGCAGACCGCGTTGACGCGCACGCCGCTGGTCGTCAGCTGCTGCGCCGCGGTCTTGGCGAGGTTGATGACGCCGGCCTTCGACGCCGAATAAGCCCCCGGACCCGCGCCCGAATTGAGACCCGCGACGCTCGCGGTCAGTACGATCGCGCCGCCGCGCCCCTGATCGACCATCGCCTTGCCTGCATGCTTCACCATCAGCGCGGGGCCAATCAGATTGACGCGCAACGTCTCGGCCCAGGCGACCGGATCGAAGTCGAAAATCCCGCCCATATCGCCGATGATCCCGGCGTTGGCGAAAGCGATATCGAGCCCGCCATAGGTTTCCTTGGCGGTGGCGACGAGCGAAGCCACATCGGCTTCGACCCCGGCGTCGATTTCCAGCGCGACCGCTTCGCCGCCGGCATCCTTCACCATCTGCGCCGTTTCATGCACGGCGGCACTCTTGTCGCCGATGACGAGCTTCGCGCCCTCGGCGGCAAAGCGCAGCGCGCTCGCGCGGCCGATCCCGCTGCCTGCCCCGGTGATGATCGCAATCTTTCCGTCCAACGCGCCCATCATGCACCTCCTGAAATCGTGGCACCGCCATCGCAGACGATGGTCTGGCCGGTGGTAAATGCCCCCGCGCGGCTGGCGAGGAAGACCGCGGCGCCCGCAATCTCATGCGGCTCGCCGATGCGCTTCAGCGTCGAAGCGGCAGTCGATCGTTTCAGATTCTCTTCATTTTCCCACAAGGCGCGCGCCATGTCGGTGCGGATCAGTCCGGGGGCGATGCAGTTGACGCGCACGCCCGAAGGGCCGAACTCGACCGAGAAATTGCGCGCGACCTGCATGTCGGCGGCCTTGGAAATGCCATAGGCGCCGATGATCGGCGATCCCTTGATCCCGCCGATCGAGCTGATGATCGTGATCGATCCCTCGCCGCGTTCGAGCATTTCGGGCGCGACCATCGTGATCAGCCAGTGGTTGGACAGGATATTATTGTCCATGATCTTGCGGAACTGATCGTCGCTGATCCCGAGCCCGGGACCATAATAGGGGTTCGACGCGGCATTGCAGACCAGCGTGGTGATCTTGCCGAACGCGCGCCGCGTCTCGTCGACCAGATTCTGCAGATCGTCCTTCGACGAGATGTTCGCGGCGACCGCAATCGCGGTGCCGTCGCCGAACTTCGCGTTGATTTCGGCTGCGGTCGCGTCGCAGGCGTCCTGCTTGCGGCTCGAAATCACGACCTTGGCGCCCTGTTCGGCCATCGCCTCCGCCGTCGCCTTGCCGATGCCGCGTGACGATCCGGTGATCAGCGCGACATGGCCGCTCAGGTCGAACAGGCTCATGCGCCGGCCTTCTTTGCAAAGTCCCACGCTTTTTCGGCGAGCGGACGGACGCGTTCGGACATGTCGCGGGCGTGCTGCGACGAGGCGGTGCCTTCGATCACGCGCTTCTTGATGCCCTGGATGATTCCGGCGAGGCGGAAGAAATTATAGGCGAAATACCAGTTCATGTCGGGCACGCCGTCGCGGCCGGTGGCCTTGCAATAGCGTTCGACCATCTCGTCGAGCTCGGGAATGCCAAGCGCCTTGCGGTCAAGGTCTTCGACGCCCGACCGGCCGCCATTTTCGGTGACCCACGCCATCGCCACATAGGTGAAATCGGCGAGCGGATCGCCCAGCGTCGACAATTCCCAGTCGAGCACCGCGAGGATTTCGGGGCGCCCCTTGGCATAAATCATATTGTCGATGCGATAATCGCCGTGAACGACGCTGGTGCGCGTCTGTTCGGGCAGGGTCGCGGGCAGCCATTTGATCAGCTGCTCCATTTCGTCCATCGTCTCGGTCTCTGACAATCGGTACTGCTTGGTCCAGCGATCGACCTGACGGCCGAAATAATTGCCGGGCTTGCCATAGTCGGACAGCCCAGCCGCCTCGACATCGACATTGTGCAGCGCCGCCAGCGTATCGATCATCGCCTCATAGGTGGCGCGGCGGTTTTCGGGGGTCGATCCCGGCATAGCGCCGTCCCAGATCGTATGGCCGTCGACCATGCCCATCACATAGAACCAGCTGCCGATGACGCTGTCATCGGTGCACAGGCCGAACTGGCGCGCGACGGGGAAGCCTGCCTTATGGAGTCCCGCCTGCACCTTATATTCGCGGTCGACCGCGTGGGCCGAGGGGAGCAGCTGGCCATAGGGCTTGCGCCGCAGCACATAATTGCCCGACGGAGCGCTGATCTTGTACGTCGGGTTCGACTGACCACCGGCGAATTTGCTTTGGGTCAGCGGGCCTTCAAAACCCTCGACATTCGCTTCCATCCACGCGGTGAGCTTCGCTTCGTCGAGGATATCGGCGCCCTCGGGCGCTACGGTGCCGCTAAAGGCGGCCTGTGCATCTAATGTCATTGGTCGAATACGATCACCGAACGGGCGGCGTCGCCTTTCTTCATACGGTCGAAACCCTGGTTGATCTGGTCGAGCGGGATCGTCTCGGCGACGATCGAGTCGAGGTCGAGCAGCCCACGCAGATAAAAATCGACGAGGCGCGGGATGTCCACCGGGAAACGGTTGCCGCCCATGATCGCGCCCTGCAGTTTCTTGCCCGAGAGCAGGTCCATCGCGGACAGGCCGACCTTTTCGGAGAGCGGCATCATACCGAGGATCGTCGCGGTGCCCCCGCGGCGCAGCGAGGCGACGGCGAGGCTGGCCGATGCCGGACGCCCGACGGCCTCGATCGCATGATCGACCCCGCCCTTCGTCAGCTCCAGAATCTGCTTGGCGGCGTCGTCGGCGAGTGCATCGACGACGTCGGTCGCGCCCAGCTTCATCGCCAGTTCGCGCTTTTCGGGAACCGGATCGGCAGCGATGATCCGCCCCGCGCCCGCGATCTTCGCGGCGTTGATCGTGGCGAGCCCGACACCGCCGCAGCCGACCACCGCGACGGTTTCGCCCGGCGTCACTTTGCACGCGTTGAAGATGGTGCCCGCGCCCGTCGTCACTGCACAGCCGATGACGGCGGCGCGGTCGAGCGGCATGTCGGGGTCGATCCGCACGCAGGCATGTTCGTGAACCAGCATCGTTTCGGCAAAGGCGCTGAGGTTGAGCATCTGGTTGACCGGCGATCCGTCGGGGCGCGTGATGCGCGGCGCGGAACCGGCCGGGCGACGCGTGTCGCCGCCCATGCACAGCGACATGCGGCCCGAAACGCAGAACTCGCAATGACCGCAGAAGGCTGACAGGCAAGTGACGACCGCGTCGCCGACCTTGACCGTGCGCACTTCGCTGCCGACCGCCTCGACGATGCCCGCCGCTTCATGGCCGGGGATCGCAGGCAGGGGGTGCGGATAGGCGCCGTCGATGAAATGCAGGTCCGAATGGCAGAGGCCACAGGCGGCGGTGCGGATGCGCACCTCGTGCGGGCCGCAGTCGGCAATGACGATATCTTCGATCTGGAGCGGTTTGCCCGGTTCGATCAGAATCGCAGCTTTGGTCATATAAACTATCCTCTTTGACCGTTCGTGCTGAGCCTGTCGAAGCACCGTCCTTCTTGCTTTCAAAAGAAGAACGGCCCTTCGACAGGCTCAGGGCGAAGGGATATCCTTAGCGCGACACCCCGATGTCGCCCGACGAAAAACCGGGATCAGCGGCGGCGGAATGCTTGGCGAATTCGATGCGGGCGACGGCGCGTTCGTGAACTTCGTCGGGGCCATCGGCCAGCCGCAGCGTGCGCTGACCGGCGTACATTTTGGCGAGGCCGAAGTCCTCGCTGACCCCGCCGCCGCCATGCGCCTGGATCGCATCGTCGATGATCTTCAGCGCCATGTTCGGCGCCTGCACCTTGATCATCGCAATCTCGGCCGCGGCCGACTTGTTGCCGACCTTGTCCATCATGTCGGCGGCCTTCAGGCACAGCAGGCGCGTCATTTCGATGTCGATGCGCGCGCGGGCAATGCGATGTTCCCAGATGCTGTATTCGGCGATCGTCTTGCCGAAAGCGACGCGCGACTGGAGCCGCTTGCACATTTTTTCCAGCGCTTCCTCGGCGACGCCGATCGTGCGCATGCAATGATGGATGCGCCCTGGCCCGAGCCGCCCCTGCGCGATCTCGAACCCGCGTCCTTCGCCCAGCAGCATCGCTTCCTCGGCGTTGACGCGGACGTCCTTGAGCTCGATCTCCATATGGCCGTGCGGGGCATCGTCATAACCGAAGACGGGCAGGTGGCGCAGGATCGTGATCCCCGGCGCGTCGAGCGGCATCAGCACCATCGACTGCTGCGCGTGGCGCTTTGCGGCGAAATCGGTCTTGCCCATCACGATCGCGACCTTGCAGCGCGGATCGCCCGCGCCCGACGACCACCATTTGGTGCCGTTGATCACATAATCGTCGCCGTCGCGCTCGATACGCGTTTCGATATTGGTCGCGTCGGACGAGGCGACCTTGGGTTCGGTCATCAGAAACGCCGAGCGAATCTCGCCGCTCATCAGCGGCAGCAGATATTTTTCCTTCTGCGCGCGCGTCCCGTAACGGTGGAACACCTCCATGTTTCCGGTGTCGGGCGCCGAGCAGTTGAACACTTCGCTGGCAAAGCCGACGCGGCCCATTTCCTCGGCGCACAGCGCATATTCGAGGTTGGTGAGACCGGGGCCTTCGAATTCGATGCTTTCGTCGACATGATGATGCGCCGCCGACTTGGGCGGCATGAACAGGTTCCAGATCCCCGCCGCCTTGGCTTCGGCCTTCAGATCCTCGACGACCTGAATGACTTTCCAGCGGTCGCCCGCGGCATCCTGTTCCTTGTAGACCGGAATGGCGGGCCGCACTTTGCGCTCGATGAACTCGCGCACGCGGCCCTGCCAATGCTGCTGCCGCTCGGTAAGATCGAAATCCATCTGCGCTCCCTTTCCCTTTACGTTCACGTAAACTCTTGGACCGATTCGCCGGCCTTGCCAAGTCCTGCCGCCCGAAAATTACCTCATTTGGTCACCCGGCGACATGATCGGTCAGGGGTGCGCCCCGCTTGCGTCGGGATCGACCCGCGCCGCATCGCCAAGCACCGCCAGCCGCGCCTCATGATCGGCGCGCGAGATCGGAAAGCGTCGCATGACGATCAGACCCAAAGTGCCGATTGTCAGGATCGCGAGTGAATAGCCCAGCGCCAGATTCCCCAACACCGCATCGCCGACCTGCCCCGGTTTCGCGGCGGCCGGAAAGGCGGCGAAGGACAATATCTGCCCGGCGATGAAAATGCCGATGCCCGTCGCGCATTTCTGCATGAAGAAATATCCCGCAAAGAACAGGCCTTCGGACCGGCGCCCGGTTTCGCTCTGCGACGCTTCGACAACGTCGGCCATCATAGACGACGACAGGATCATCAGCACGATCGAGAAACTGTTGCTGATAAAGACCAGCGCGAACATCGTCGGTACGCTTGGCTTGCCGGGCAGGCCGGGGAAAAATCCCTGAATCCATGCGAAATAGATGCCGCTGTTGACGAGCAGCGCAATCATGCCTGCCATGATGGCGCCGTCGCGCTTGCCGAGCTTCGCCGATATGGGCGCGACGAGCAGGAAGGCCGCGATCATCGAGGCGAAGAGCAGAAACACATAGGCGATCATTTCGAACTGATCGAACTTCCAGAAAAAGCCGAGCAGGTAATTGTTCATCGCAAAGGTGATGCCCTGATTGACGAAGCCGAACAGCGCCGCAAAGGTCAGCCACAGGAAGGCGCGGTTAGACAGCGTGTCGCGCATGTCGCGCAGGATATGCCCCAGCGACATGGCGGGTTTGACGTCGGCAAGGTTCGACGCCGCGATCCGCTTATGCTGCCCCAGCGCCGAAATCAGCACCGCGCCCGACATCATCAGCGCGCCCGTGAGGGCATAGGGGAAATATCCGTCGGGATCGACCAGACCCTTGGCGCCGCCGAAGAAGACGCCGTAGGCGAGGAGGAGGATCAGCAATCCGCCGCCCCAGCCGAACAGATAGCGATAGCGCATGACGACGGTGCGTTCGTCATAATCGGCGGTGAGTTCGGGGACGATCGCGATCGACGGCACCTCGCACATCGACACCAGCGACCGGACGATGATGGCAAGGCCGATCAGCCAGGCGACGGTCATCGTGTCGCTCATCTCGGGCGGACTCCACAGCAGCATCCACGCGATCGCAAGCGGGATCGGCGCGGCATAGAGCCATGGCAGGCGGCGGCCCCAGCGACTGCGGGTGCGGTCGGTCAATTCGCCGATGATCGGATCGACAAAGGCGTCGGCGATCAGCGCGACCATGATCGCGGTGCCGACGACACCGGCGTCGAGCCCGATAACCTGATTATAGAACAGCAACAGGAAGGTCGAAAACCCGTTGTCCTTGATGCCATAGGCGATGCTGCCGAGGCCGTGCATCAGCTTCAGCCCGAGGGGCAGTTTCTCCGGAGCGGGAACCGCGGCTGCGGCGGCGTTCACGCGGCGGCCCCGGCCTTTGCCGCATCCTCCATCGCGGTCAGCGCGTCGAAGATTCCCGGCGCCTCCGGGTCCCACGCGTGGCGCTGGCCGATCGTCAGCCCGCCATCGACCAGCATATGCGTGCCGGTCATGAACGAGCTGTCTTCACTCGCGAGGTACGCGACGGCGTTGGCGATATCGTCGGGCTGGCCGCCGCGCGCGACTGGCTGCGCCGCTTCGCTCATTCCGGCGATGATCGCCTTGGCCATATCCTTGCTCGCGTCTGGAACATCGAGCGACGAGGTGAAGATATTGGTGTTGATGAAGCCGGGGCAGATGGCGTTCACCCGGATGCCGTAACGCGCAAGATCGGTCGCCGCGACCTTGGTCAGGTGCAAGACGCCGGCCTTTGCAACGGCATAGGCGGTCGGCGAATAGCCGGCGCCCAGCGCCGCGACGCTCGCGGTGTTGACGATGCTCGCACCTTTGCGGCCCTTCATGTGCGGGCTGGCATAGCGGATTCCCATCGCGACCGATTTCAGCACCAGATCCATCGTCCGGTCCCAGCCTTCGGGCGTAATCTCGTCGATCGGCGCGCGGTCGCCGCCCGCGGCGGCGTTGTTGAAGACGATGTCGATCCCGCCGCCGCGCGCCGCGGCTTCGTTCATCAGCGCCTCGATTTCGGCGGGTTGGGTGACGTCGCAGCGGATGAAATCGATCCTGCCGTTCGACGCGGCGGCGAGCGCCTGGCCGCCGGCTTCGTCGATGTCGGCGGCGAACACATGCGCGCCTTCGCTGGCAAGTTTCAGCACCGCCGCCTTGCCGATTCCCGATGCGGCACCGGTGACGACGGCAATCTTGTTCGCGAATCGCATACCCATTCTCCCGTTTTCTTTTGCCACCTAACTTAGGGACGCGACCGGGCGCGTCAACGGCGCTCGATCCGACGCTACGGCGCCGTAACGGCAGGCTGGATCGATCAAGTTGACGCTTGCGTAAAGCAGGCGACTCCCCCTAGATTTGGAGGCAGAAGAGGAACCTGACATGAGCGAAGTCGACGCTTTCCGTACCGAAGTGCGCGAATGGCTGGAGGCGAATTGCCCCGCCGAAATGCGTGAACCGATCCGCGACGAAGACGATGTCTGCTGGGGCGGACGCAACTTCAAATTCAAGAATGACGCCCAGAAGGCATGGCTCGATGCCTGTGTTTCGAAGGGCTATACCGTCCCCGACTGGCCGAAGCCCTATGGCGGCGCCGGCCTGACCGCCGAACAGACCAAGATCCTCAAACAGGAAATGAAGCGCATCAAGGCGCGTTCGCCGCTCGACAGCTTCGGCATCTGGATGCTCGGCCCCGCGCTGCTGCAATTCGGCACCGAAGAGCAGAAGGTGCAATATCTGAACCCGATCGCACGCGGCGAAATCCGCTGGTGTCAGGGCTATAGCGAACCCGGCTCGGGCAGCGACCTCGTCAGCTTGCAGACTTTCGGCGAAGACAAGGGCGATCACTGGGTCGTCAATGGATCGAAAATCTGGACCAGCTATGCCGACAAGGCCGACTGGATCTTCTGCCTCGTCCGCACCGACAAGGCGAACAAATATCAGGGCATCACTTTCATGCTCTTCGACATGGAGAGCAAGGGCGTCACCACCAAGCCGATCCTGCTGATCAGCGGCAACAGCCCTTTCTGCGAAACCTTCTTCGACGATGTCGAAGTGCCCAAGACGCAGTTTGTCGGCGAAATCAACCGCGGCTGGGACGTCGCCAAATATCTGCTCGGCCACGAACGCGAGATGATTTCGGGCGGCGGCGCGGGCGGCGACATGGTCAGCATCGGCGGCGCCTTTGCGAAAGCGTTCGGCAAGAACGCCGCGGGCGAACTCGACGATCCGATCCTGCGCGCCGAAATGGCGGCGTTCGACGTCGACGTCTTTGCCTATCGCGCGATGGGCGAGCGTTTCATGGACATGTGGAAGACCGGCCGCGCACATCCCGCCTCGTCGAACATGATGAAATATGTCGGCACCGAACTCAACAAGCGCCGCCACGAACTCGTCATGTCGGGCGGCGGCAGCGAAGCGCTCGAATGGGACAGCGAAGAGACCAAGGGCGGGGCGCGCCCGCGCGGCTGGCTCCGCACCAAAGCCAATTCGATCGAGGGCGGAACGAGCGAAGTCATGCTCAACGTCATCGCCAAGCGTATTCTCGACCTGCCCGGAGCCTGACCCATGCCTTTGTACCACAATGACGACCAGGCGATGCTCAAGGACAGCGTCGCGCCCTTCGTGGCCGAACAGGCCCCCGTTTCGCATCTGCGCAGTCTGCGCGATACCGCCGACGCAACGGGTTTCTCGCGCGATCTCTGGGCGCAGTTCACCGAAATGGGCCTGCCCGGCATGCTCGTCCCCGAGGCCCACGGCGGGCTCGGCATGGGGCATATGGAGGCGGGCATCGTGCTCGAGGAAATCGGCCGCAACCTGACCCCGTCGCCTTTCCTCGCGACCAGCGTCGGCGCGGTCGCTGCGCTCGCGAAGGCGGGTGGCACGCAGGCCGACCGCTGGCTCCCCGCGATCGCATCGGGCGAGGCGATCATCGCGCTCGCGATCGACGAGGGCGCGAAGCACCGCCCCGACCGTATCGCGACCACCGCGACGCGCGCCGGTAACGGGTTTCGATTGGACGGCAAGAAAAGCTTCGTCCTCCACGGCCATGCCGCGGACATGAGCATCGTTGCGGCGAAGACCGACGGCGGGATCACGCTGTTCGCGGTGCCGAAGGATGCGAAGGGCGTTACTGCCGATCCGCGCCGCCTCGTTGACTCCAGTCTTGCAAGCCATGTCACGCTCGACGGCGTCGAGGTCGATGCCGACGCCGTGATCGGCGAGGTCGATGCGGGGCAGGCTATCCTCGACGCGTTGCTCGCCGCCACCCGTACCGGTGCCGCCGCCGAAATGGTCGGCGTCGGGCAGGGCGCGATGGACATGACCGTCACCTACCTCAAGGAACGCAAGCAGTTCGGCAAGCTGATCGGCGAGTTCCAGGGCCTCCAGCACCGCGCCGCGCATCTCTATGGCGAAATGGAAGTCGCGCGCGCGACGGTGATGAAGGCGCAGCAGCTGCTCGACGACGGCAGCGAGGGCGCGAAGCTGATGGTCTCGGTCGCCAAGGCCAAGGCTGGCCGCGCCGCCAATCTCGCGGTGCGCGAAGGCGTGCAGATGCATGGCGGCATCGGCATGACCGACGAATATGACATCGGCCTCTATATGAAACGCGACCGCGCGCTCGCCGAATTTATGGGCGACGTGCATTATCACATCGACCAGGTCGCCCGGATGAACGGCTACTGATCTATCTATCCCCTCCCGCAAGCGGGAGGGGCAGCGAGACTTGCCAGCTTGCTGGCTAGTCGCAGCGGGGTGGGCAACCTCACCGTCGCTGACACACCCCTAACCCTTCCCGCAAGCGGGAGGGGGATGATCGGAGAACGACAATGAACCTCCAGAACATGTTCGGCCTCGACGGCCGCATCGCGCTCGTCACCGGCGGCTCGCGCGGCATCGGCAAGATGATCGTCGAGGGCTATCTCGCCGCGGGCTGCGCGCGCGTCTATATTTCGGCGCGCAAGACCGCGCAGATCGAGGAAGCCGTCGCCGATTTCGAAACCCGCTATCCGGGCAAGGTCATCGGCCTCCCCGTCGACCTCGCGACGGTCGAGGGCTGCCGCGCGCTCGCCAAGGAACTCGAAGCCCGCGAAGAACGCCTCGACATTCTCGTCAACAATGCCGGCGCGGCATGGGGTGAACCGTTCGAGGGCTTCCCCGAGGCGGGCTGGGACAAGGTGATGGACATCAACGTCAAATCGCCCTTCTTCCTCACCCAGTCGCTGCACGGCCTGCTCAAGGCCGGCGGCACAGCCGACCGCCCCGCAAAGGTGATCAACATCGGTTCGATCGATGGCCAGCGTCTCAACCCGTGGGAAACCTACAGCTATCATGCGTCGAAGGCGGCGATCCTTTACCTCACCAAGCGGCTCGCCGCACGTCTGGTCAGCGATCATATCCTCGTCACCGCGATCGCGCCGGGCGCCTTCCAGTCGGACATGAACAAGGCCGCGCGCGACCATGGCGACGCGGTCGCGCAAAGCATCCCGGTCAAGCGCATCGGCGTACCCGAAGATATGGCGGGCGCCGCCATCTTCCTCGCGTCGAAGGCGGGCGACTATGTCGTCGGCGACACGATCACTGTCGACGGCGGGATCGTCCATGGCAATATCAGCACCGGCATCGACGCGTAGCTCCAACCTTTCTTTCATCGTCACCCCGGATTTGATCCGGGGTCCATGACGGCGGCGCTGTTATGGATGCCGGATCAAGTCCGGCATGACGATGTGAGGGGAAATTGACTCAACAATCTCCTTGGTGTATTATCAATATAACTCACCAAGGAGATTGGTCATGCGTCTCGCCTTCCTCATTCCGCCGATCATGCTCCTCGCCGCTTGCGGGCAGGAGAAAAAGGCGAACGACGAAACTGAAATCAGCATCAATGCCGACGGCGACGGCGGGAACCTCCAGATCAGTTCGGGCAAGGATGGCGGCAAGCTGAAGATCAACGGCGAAGGCGTGAATATCGACCTCGATATCCCCGACCTTGGCGACATGGACCTCGGGAGTGATTTCGACATCGACGGGGTCAAGCTCTATCCCGGCAGCAAGATCACCGCGATGGACGTCAAGGCCAATGACAAAAATGGCGCGAACGACGCGGTGGTGAAGTTCGGCTTCACCGCGCCCGCCGCGCCTGCAAAGGCCGCTGACTGGATGGCCGCCGAGTTCGCGAAGAAGGGCGTCAAGATCACCCGCACCGGCGACACGCTCGCGGGCACCGCCAGCGATGGCGACATGTTCCGGATCAGCTTCGCCCCCGACGGCACGCAGGCCAAGGGCGAAGCGCTGATCACTTCGAAATAATATCCGTCGCCTTCGCGGGGGCGACGAATTCCTACCCGCTATTCCTGAGCGCGGTCGCGATCGCGTTGATTGTCAGCTGAATCCCCTCGGCAATCCGAGGGTCGGTCTCGCCCGCGCGGTGGCGTTTCATCAGCTCGATCTGCAACAGGTTCAGCGGCTCGATATAGGGCAGCCGCAACCGGATCGACGCCTCCAGCGCCGGATTCTTGTCGAGCAATCGCGTCTGGCCGGTGATGTCGAGCAGCCCGTCATGCGCGCGGTTCCATCCGTCGCGGATGCGGCCGAAGATCGCTTCATGCCCGTCGACATGGTTCGCCAGCTCGGCATAACGCGCCGCGATCCCCATGTCGGATTTCGCCAGCACCATCTCCATATTGTCGAGCAGTGCGGCGAAGAAGGGCCAGCCTTGCGCCATGTCGGACAGCAAGGCCTTGTCGCCAAAGCCCGCGAACGCCTCGCCCGTGCCGTACCAGCCGGGCAGCATCGCGCGCGCCTGCGACCAGCTGAAGACCCACGGGATTGCGCGCAAATCCTCGATCGCGCTGCTCTTGGTGCGGCTCGACGGGCGCGACCCGATTTTCAGCGTCGCAATCTCGGCGATCGGGGTCATCGCGCGGAAGAAATCCTTGAACGTCGGTGTGTCATAGACCAGCCCGCGATAGGCGGCGAAGGCGCTGTCCGACAATTTTCCCATCGCCTCGGTAAAGCGCGGCGCGTCGGCCGTGCCCAGCGCGTCGGGTTCGAGGCTTGCGAGCAGGCTCGCCGACACCATCGCTTCCAGATTGGTCGCCGCGCTTTCGCTCGTGCCGAATTTGGCGGCGATCACTTCGCCCTGTTCGGTGATGCGGATGCGGCCCTGCACCGTGGACGCGGGCTGGGCGCGGATTGCGGCAAAGGCGCTGCCGCCGCCGCGCCCGACCGCGCCGCCGCGGCCGTGGAACAATTGCATCGACGGCCCCGCCGCCTCGAACACCGGGGTCAGCGCCTGCGACGCCTGATGCAGCCCCCAGGTCGAGGTCAGATAACCGCCGTCCTTGTTCGAATCCGAATAGCCGATCATCACTTCCTGATGGCCGCGTAAGACAACCTGCGGGCCGATTTCTGGCATCGCGAAATATCGCGCCATGATGTCGGGTGCGCGGTCGAGATCGGCGATCGTCTCGAACAAAGGCACGACCATCAGATTGCTCTCGCCCGCCGCCTCGCCGCTGCGCCACAGCCCGGCCTCGCGCGCGAGGACATGGACTTCCAGCAAGTCGGACAGGTCCTGCGCCATGCTGATGATCCACTGGCAGATCGCTTGCCCGCCCAGCCGCCTGCGGACGTCGGCGGCGGCATGGACGATCGCGAGTTCGCCCGCGGTCTCTTCTGACCATGCGTGCCACGGCGCCGCGAGCGGCCGGTCGCTCTGCAACTCGGCGGTCAGCAGCGCGACGCGCGCGTCTTCGTCCAGCGCCAGATAATCGGCGCACACGCCCGAAACCTGTAGCAGTTCGGCCAGCACGCGCTCATGCACCGCGCTATTCTGCCGCATGTCGAGCGTCGCCAGATGGAAACCGAAGACTTCGACCGCGCGGATCAATCGCCCGATCGCGCCGATTCCGCCGAGCTGGCCTTCGCCGCTCGCCGACAAGCCATTGGCGAGCGTGATAAGGTCGCCGCGAAAATCGGCAGGGGACTCGTAAATCCGCCCCGTCAACGCCGACGGACGCGGGGGTGCGCGGCCGACGATGGCGGCATAGGTCGCGCACAGCCGCGCATAAATCCCCGACAAGGCGCGGCGATAAGGCTCGTCGCGGCGGCTCGGCGCATCGTCGCCGCTCGCCTCGGCCAGCGTCTCGACCGCTTCGGACACCGGCGCCAGCGCCGACGACACCGACAGCTCGGCGCCCAGCGCGTGGACCGCGTCGATATAATGGCCCAGTACAGCGGCGGCGTTGCGCCCTGTCGCCATTTGCAATGTCTCGGCGGTGACGAAGGGGTTGCCGTCGCGGTCGCCGCCGATCCAGCTGCCGACGCGCAGGAAGCTTGCGGGGCGCTGGCCCAGTTCCTTTTCCCAACGCGCATAGAGTTTCGGCACCACGGGCAGGAACACGTCGCGCAAATAGGTCAGCGCATTGTCGATCTCGTCGGCGACAAACAATTTTTCGGTGCGCAGCGGACGCGTCTGCCACAACAGCACGATCTGCCGCCGGATCGCATCCTCAAGCACATCGCCCTCGGGGGTTTCGTCGGCCCCCGTATCGCGCAGCAGCATCAGCTCGGCGATGCGGTTCTTGTGGTCGAGCATCGACTTGCGGCGTACCTCGGTCGGATGCGCGGTCAGCACCGGCGCGATCAGCGCGGCGTCGAGCAGCGCGGCAACCGCATCACTGCCGATCCCGTCGGTCTTCAGCTTGGTGAGCGCCGCCGCGACGGTCGCCTCGGGCTCCGCCGCCACTCCCTGCCGGTCCTCGGCAAGATTGGCGAGCATCGAAAACAGCATGAAGCCGCGAACGAAGGCGATCGTGTCGTCAAGGCCCAGCGCGTCGAGCCCCGGGTCGATCGCCTCGGCCCCCGCGATCCCGCGGTGCCGGTCGACGCTCGACGATCGGATATATTCGGTCTGGCGATACAGCTTGTCGCCGCCATAGGCGCGGATAACGTCACCGAGGATCCGCCCCAGATAGCGGATGTCGGGATTTTGCGAGATCTGTATCGGAGGGCCCATGACCGCTTTGCTGCACCTGCGAAGGCGCAGCGTCAAGCGGCGGGACAGGCGCGCATAGCTATGCGCGCCTGTCATATCCTGTCGTCAGCGCGTCTTGATGAGGACCAGCGTCCCCAGGTCGATGCGCGGCTGGCCCGTGAAGGTCACGCTATTATGCGTATCGGTGATGAACATCAGCTTCCCCGACGCGTCGGTGATCCGCGCCGAGACCGCATAGCGGCCGCGCGGGTCGAGGCGGCGCTGATCGACCGTCAGGGTAAAGGGAAAGGGCACCTGCCGGCCATCGGCGGTGAACGACTGCTGGGCGATCGTCTTTGACGGGGCGTCCATCAGGCTGACGTCGGCGAGCTGGATTTCGACCTGCACGGTCGGGGGCAGCGCCATGCGCTCGCGATAGGTGATGTTGCCGGTGACCGATACCGGCTCTTCGGACGGCATGATCGTCGCGCAGGCGGCAAGCGGCAGGGTGGCGAGGCTGAGCGCGACAGCGCGGGTGATACGGACCATGACATTCTCCTGTTTCAATGGTTGGCGGCGCTCTGGAACCGCTCAGGTGAATTGATGCTGTCTGCCCCGTTGTGCGCCTGTCATCCTTCCAGTTCGACGTCCCAGTACAGCCAGTCGATCCAGCTTTCGTGCAGATATCCCGGGGGAAAGGCGCGGCCATTGTCCTGCAACTGCCAGGTCGTCGGGCGCCACGGCTGGCGATAGATCGGCATATGTGCCTGTTGCGGCGTCCGGCCGCCTTTGCGCAGGTTACACGGTGCGCAGGCGGTGGTGACATTTTCCCAGCTCGTCCGTCCGCCCAGCCGGCGCGGAACGACATGGTCGAACGTCAGGTCTTTGCCCGCCCCGCAATATTGGCATGAAAAACGGTCGCGCAGGAACAGGTTGAACCGCGTGAAGGCGGGGTGCTGCGACGGCTTCACATATTGGCGCAGCGCAATGACGCTGGGGATCGGCATCGTGCGCGTTGGCGAATGGATTTCGCGTTCGTAATTTTCGACGATGGTGACGCGGTCGAGGAAAACCGCCTTGACCGCGGTTTGCCAGGGCCACAGGCTGAGCGGGTAATAGCTGAGCGGCGTATAATCGGCGTTGAGCACCAATGCGGGACAGCTATCAGGATGTCGGGCGAGATCGGGATGGAACATGGCTTTTCGACGCTGCCCCTTTTGCTGCGAGGGATGGCGCGCCACTGCCGTTCCCGAGTGACACTGTCATTACATGACGTATCTGAATCTGACGTCAAGGGGGCAATTGCCGCAAGATATGGAATGATTCAAAAGTCGCGACCACAGCATATAGGGCATTGCCGCGCGCAGTCCCTGAAATCACCGGGACCGCCATGCTGACCCGATTCGCGCCCAGTCCGACGGGCGAACTCCATCTCGGCCATGCTTATAGCGCGCAGCTCGCGCACGGCGCCGCGCGGGCAGCCGGCGGCCGGTTCGTGCTGCGCATCGACGACATCGACGGCAGCCGCTCGCGCGACGAATATGTAGGCGCTTCGCTCGCCGATCTCGCATGGCTCGGGCTCGACTGGGACGGCGAACCGGTACGCCAGTCGCAGCGGCTCGGCGATTATGCGGCAGCGCTGGAGACGCTGCGCGCCCGCGACCTTGTCTATCCCTGTTTCTGCACCCGCGCCGATATCGCCGCCAGCCTTTCGGCGCCGCATGGCCCGTCGGGTGTGGTCTATCCCGGTATCTGCCGCGACCTCTCCGCCGAGGAGCGCGCGCGGCGCATCGCGGCGGGGGAGGCGCATTGCTGGCGGCTCGACATGGACCGTGCCGCGGCAGGGGCGGGCGACCTCATATGGGAGGAGCAGGGGCAGGGGATGCGCGCCGCCGCCCCCCGCGCCCACGGCGATATCGTCCTCGCGCGCAAGGACGCCCCCGCCAGCTATCATCTCGCCAGCACTCTCGACGATTCCAATATGGGCGTGACGCACGTCGTGCGCGGTGCCGACCTCATCGCCTCGACCGATGTCCACCGCCTGCTTCAGGCGCTCCTCGATCTCCCGACCCCAGTCTATCGCCACCACGGCCTCATCTGCGGCCCCGACGGCAAGCGGCTGGCGAAGCGCGACGCCGCGGCGTCGCTCGCCTCGTTGCGCGCCGCGGGCATCGACGGCCGCGCGCTCGCCGCCGATTTGCGCGCCGGGCGGCTTCCCGCTGGCTATTCGCTGCAAAATCCCTAAAATAGCGTCATGCAAATCCTTCTCGTCCTGGCGGTCGTTGTCGCGGCCGGATTCGTCCTCTTCTCGCTCGCGCGGGGCCTTTTCTATTTCTCGCAGGGCCACCACGCCGCGATGGAAGGCAAGGTCGAGGAAAATCAGTTGATGCAGAATAAAATGATGATGTCGCGCATCAAGTGGCAGGCGATCACGATCATCCTGCTCGTGGTGATCGGCCTGACGGCGGCCGGCGGCAGCTGAGCCCGCGCATATCATGGTCAAACTCAACAAGATCTACACGCGCACGGGCGATGACGGCACCACCGGACTTGTCGACGGATCGCGTATCGCCAAATCGGACGGGCTGATGGCGGCGATCGGCGACGTCGACGAAGCGAACAGCGCGGTCGGGATTGCGGCGGCTGCTCTCGATCCGGCGAGCGAGGAAGCCGCGATGCTGTCGCGTATCCAGAACGAGCTTTTCGACCTTGGCGCCGACCTTGCGACCCCGCCCGATATCCAGTTCGGTTTCGGTCCGCACGATATGGCGCTGCGGATCGTCCCCAGCCAGATTGCGCGCCTCGAAGATGAAATCGACGCGATGAACGACGCGCTCGGTTCGCTCAAAAGCTTCATCCTGCCCGGCGGGACCGAGGCGGCGGCGCGCCTCCACCTCGCCCGCGCGATTACCCGGCGCGCCGAACGTGCGGGCGTCGCAGCGGGCGCCGAACGCGATCTCAATCCGCTCGCGCTCAGCTATCTCAATCGCCTGTCGGACCATCTCTTCGTTCTGACGCGTCACCTCAACGCTGCTGCTGGCGGCGATATCCTGTGGAAACCCGGCGCGACGCGCTGAGGGGGCACCGCGCCCCTCCTTCGTCACCCCGGACGTGATCCGGGGTCTACGCTCTCATGGAGCGGGATCAGGAAATATGTTCCCTTAATGTTCTGGACATTGCGTCGCGGCATCACCATAATCGACGTCTCTTGCGAAACCGAATCGCGCCTCGGGGAATTGTCTTGTCATGGCCAGCCGAACCGATGTTTCGCCGACAATCGACAGAGTGGAGGCGCTGACGCAGCGCTTCGCGGCGACGCGGCGCCTGTCGCTCGACCTCGTCGCCCCCTTGTCCGACGCCGATGCTTCGGCGCAGTCGATGTCCGACGCGTCGCCCGCCAAATGGCATCTCGCGCACACGACATGGTTTTTCGAAAGCTTCGTGCTGCGCGATCATGTGCCGGGCTACCGCGCCTGGGACGACCGCTTCGCCTATTTGTTCAACAGCTATTATGAAGCCGAAGGTCCGCGCCACGCCCGCCCGCAGCGGGGGCTGCTGACCCGCCCGTCACTGGACGACGTGCGCGACTGGCGCACGCATGTCGATGCCGCGGTGCAAGACGCGTTGCCCCGCCTCTCGCCTGCCGCTCTCGCGCTCGTCGAACTCGGCGTCCAGCACGAACAGCAACATCAGGAATTGCTGCTCACCGATATCAAGCATCTCTTCGCGCAAAACCCGCTCGGCCCCGCCATGTGGAACGCTGCCGACCCTGCATTTCAGAATGAAGTTGCGCAGTTTTCCGCCCTTTCGTCGTCGCGCGACGCGGCTCCCCCGATGCGCTGGATTGAGGGCGGCGAGGGCGTGGTTCCGGTCGGTCATCATGGCGAAGATTTCGCATTCGACTGTGAACTTCCGCAGTTTTCCGCGCTTCTGGTGCCGCACGCGCTCGCCAGTCGCACCGTGACCAACGGCGAATGGCAGGATTTTATCGACGATGGCGGCTATCGCATGCCATCGCTCTGGCTCAGCGACGGCTGGGCGTGGGTGCAGGCCGAAAATGTCGAAGCGCCGGCCTATTGGCAGGACGGGCGGCAATTCACGCTCGCTGGCTGGCAGGATATCGACCCCGCCGCGCCCGTCACCCACATCAGCTTTTTCGAGGCCGATGCCTTTGCCAGCTGGGCCGGCGCGCGTTTGCCGACCGAGATCGAATGGGAAGCCGCCGCGGCCGTGCTCGACCCGGCATCGGGGCAACAAATGGACACCGCCGGGCCGGTGCATCCGGTTGCGGACGATGGTGACACGGGGCTGCAACAGATGTTCGGCAGCGTGTGGGAATGGACCGGCAGCGCTTATCGCCCCTATCCCGGCTTTCGCGCCGCGCCCGGCGCTGTCGGCGAATATAATGGCAAGTTCATGAGCGGCCAGTTTGTGCTGCGCGGCGGCAGCTGCGCGACTCCGCGCGGCCATGTGCGCGCCAGTTACCGCAATTTCTTCTACCCCCATCAGCGCTGGCAATTCACGGGCCTTCGCCTGGCCAAGGATATTTAAATATGGGCGTTGTGCGCAACCTTCGTCAGGTTTCGGCCGACGATGCCGGAATCGACGTCGCCTTTCGCGCCGACGTCCATGCCGGCCTCAGCCAGCAGCAAAAGGCGATTCCCGCGCGCTGGTTTTACGATGCGACCGGATCGGCGCTGTTCGAGGATATTACCGCGCTTCCCGAATATTATCCGACGCGCAGCGAGACCGACCTGCTCACCCGCCACGCCGCCGATATGGCGGCCGCGATCGGCTCCGGCCGCGCTGTGGTCGAACTGGGATCGGGAAGTTCGACCAAAACGCCCTTGTTACTTGGCGCGATTGCGCCCGCCGCTTATGTGCCGGTCGATATTTCGGGCGATTTCCTTCGTGATAGTTCGGCGGCGCTCGCTTTGCGCTTTCCCGGTCTCCCCATCTATCCGGTCGAGGCCGATTTTACCCAGCGCGTCGATCTGCCGCGCGAAATCGGGCCGCTGCCCAAGCTCGGTTTCTTCCCCGGTTCGACGATCGGCAATATGGTCGCGCGCAGCGCGGTCGATCTGCTCCGCCATTGGCGCGGGGCGCTCGGCGACGGCTCGCTGCTCCTGATCGGGATCGACCGGATCAAGGATATCGCGATTCTCGAACGAGCCTATGACGATCCCGCCGGGGTGACTGCGGCGTTCAACCTCAATCTCCTCGAACGGATCAACCGCGAACTCGGCGGCGACCTTCCGATCGAGAATTTCGTTCACCGCGCCGTCTGGAACGACATTTATGCGCGGATCGAAATGCATCTTGTTGCCGCATGCGACATGGAATTCACTGTCGATGGCCACAGCTATGCGATGACCGCGGGTGAGACGATCCACAGCGAGAACAGCCATAAATATGGCCCGCGCGACGCAAATCTCCTGCTGCGGACGGGCGGCTGGACCCCGGTCGCGACATGGGATGACGCCGATCCCGCCTTCGCCTTGATCCTTGCCGAAGCAACCGCTTTCCGTTCCGCCCCTTGACGCGCTGTTTCCAAAGCCTAGTCAGCGCCCACGGATATAGTGAAAGGATAGCGGAATGATCGTCGGCGTCATCGGTGCGGGGCAAATGGGTGCGGGGATTGCGCAAGTGTCGGCCGGCGCCGGCCATGATGTGCTGCTTTCCGACATCGACCTCGCGCGTGCCGAAGCCGGTAAGGCAGGCATCGCCAAGGCGCTCGGCCGCCTCGTCACCAAGGAAAAAATGACCCAGGGCGACGCCGACGCCTTGCTCGCGCGCATCACGCCGGTTGCCGACCATAGCGCCTTCGCCCCCGCCGATCTCGTGATCGAGGCGGCGACCGAGCGCGAAGAGATCAAGCGCGCGATCTTCGCCAGCGTCGGGCCGCATCTGTCGGAGACCGCGATCCTCGCGACCAACACCAGCTCGATCCCGATCACCCGTCTGGCGCAGGCGTCGCACGATCCCGCGCGCTTCATCGGCGTCCATTTCTTCAATCCCGTTCCGGTCATGGGGCTGATCGAACTGATCCGCGGGCTCGCGACCAGCGATGCGACGCTGCAGGCGGTCGAGGCGTATGGCCGCGGGCTCGGCAAGGAAATCGTCCACGCCAACGACGCGCCGGGCTTCATCGTCAACCGCGTCCTCATGCCGCTGATCAACGAAGCGGTGTTCGCTCTGGGTGAAGGCGTAGCGACGATGCAGGATATTGACGCCGGTTGCCGCCTCGGCCTCAACCATCCGATGGGTCCGATCACGCTCGCCGATTTCATCGGGCTCGACACCTGCCTCGAAATCATCCGCGTGCTCCACAGTGGCACCGGCGATCCCAAATTCCGCCCCGCACCGCTGCTCGTTCAATATGTCGATGCGGGCTGGGTCGGCAAAAAGGCCGGGCGCGGCTTCTACGACTGGACCGGGCCCGAACCCGTACCGACACGCTGACGCCGACAATGATTGAGCCGGGAGCCGGCTGACTTTCCATGCGTTGAGACTATGGGCCGCACTGCCCGGAGCGAACAGAGGAAAAGATCATGCGCAGCAAGCTTCTGATTGGCCTGATGGCCACGGCCTTCATCCTTCCGGTTCCTTCTTACGCCCAAAAGGGTGCGCCGGAGGATTCGACGATCAAGGATACGGCCAATTCGGTGACCGAACCGTTCGATGGCAAGGAAGTGCCCCCAAAGCTTTTGGCGATTCAGGAGGATCCCTATTCGCTCGCGGGGCTTGGCAAATGTGCTACGATCATTACGGAAATAACCGAACTCAACGCGGTGCTCGGCCCCGACGTCAACGAACAGGTCGACAAGGACCGCGCGAAGAAGCGTGAAGAAACGGCAGGCCGCGTCGCTGGCACGATAGCAGGCGGGATTATTCCGTTCCGCGGGCTGATCGGCGAGGTCACCGGGGCCAATGCCGAGCGCCGCCGCTACGCCTTCGCCGTCTATGCCGGCACGGTCCGCCGCGGTTTCCTGAAAGGCGTCGGCCTCGAACGCGGTTGCAAGGCGCCCGCGCGGCCCTAATCTGGCATGATTGCCGGGGGAGAGCCGAATGCGCGTCGAAAATATCCGTCCGTTCCACGTCGCGGTGCCCGACGCGGCGCTCGATGATCTGAAAGACCGCCTCGCCCGAACCCGTTGGCCCGAAAAGGAAACTGTTGCCGATTGGGATCAGGGTCTTCCGCTCGCCTATGCACAGGAACTGGCCGCTTATTGGCAGCATGACTATGACTGGCGGCGCGTCGAGGTGCGGCTGAATGCGCTGCCCAATTATCTGGCCGAGGTCGATGGCCTCGATATTCATTTCCTCCATATCCTTTCGGACAACCCCGCTGCGCGCCCGCTGGTATTGACCCACGGCTGGCCGGGATCGGTGCTCGAATTCCTCGATGTCGTCGCTCCGCTCTCGGCTGACTATCACCTCGTGATTCCGTCGCTCCCCGGCTATGGCTTTTCGGGCAAGCCGACGAACGCCAAATGGAGCGTCGAACATATTGCCGCCGGCTGGGACGCGCTGATGCGCGCGCTCGGCTATGATCGCTATTTCGCGCAGGGCGGCGATTGGGGGAGCGCCGTCACCTGCGCGATCGGAATGAATCACGCCGATCATTGCGCCGGCATCCACGTCAATATGGTCGTCGGCGTGCCGCCGCCCGACTTGATGAGCGATCTCACCGACGTCGAGAAAATCTATCTGGCGCGCTTCGGCTGGTATCAGGCGAAGGACAGCGGCTATTCGACGCAGCAGGCGACGCGACCGCAGACGCTCGGCTATGGCCTGACGGATTCGCCGGTCGGGCAAATGGCGTGGATCGCCGAAAAATTCCATGGCTGGACCGATTGCGGACACGAACCGGGCGGACAATCTGTTGGCGGACACCCCGAAAAGGCGCTGTCAAAGGATGCGATGCTCGACACGATCAGCCTCTATTGGCTCACCGCGAGCGCGGCCTCGTCGGCACGGCTCTATTGGCACAGTTTCCGTAGCTTTGCCGCGGGCGAGATCATGGTGCCGACAGGTTGCAGCCTGTTTCCGAACGAGATCATGCGGCTGTCGCGGCGCTGGGCGGAGCGCCGCTATCGCAACATCGTCTATTGGAACGAGGTCGAGCGCGGTGGCCATTTCGCCGCGTGGGAACAACCGGAATTGTTCGCCGCCGAAGTGCGCGCCGCCTTTGCGGGGATGACGCTTTGAACGGGCCGCCGCGTCGCCGGCGGCCCGTTCAAACTACATCGGCCGTATAACCACGCTGCAGGTCTCGGCCGCCGAACGGGTGGCGGTGTTCCATGTCACCTGATTGCCCTGCCGGTGCAGTCGTGCGCCCGTCTTGTTTTCATAAATGGCGCCGCTGTTGGCAGGCGTCGAACGCAGTACCAGCGTCCTGCCACCATTGACGCGCACGATCGCGCTATCCGGCAAATAGTCGACCTTCAGCCGGGTCCCGCCGCTGCATTCATAGGCGGTTCCCGTCCTTGCGGGGACCGATGAGCAGGCGGCCAGCGCGAACGTAGCGGTGGCGGCTGCGACGATGTGCATCTGCGTTCGTATGGCTCAATAACCCGAACGGACGCACAGCACGTCGGCGAGGTAAACGCGGTTTGCGACCGTTTCCATATGCTCGCGTGCCGACCCGTTCCAGCCGATCGAACGGCACCAGGTGTCGGCGGTCTGCGCCGCGCAATTGGCGGTTCCCGACCCGTTGGCGCAGGCTAGAACACGGCGGTTTCCGGTCGCGGGCTGGGTATGGAATTCGGCGAAATTGCCGCGGGTGCTCTGGTCGTTGGCGGGCGGGCTCGGGCCCCAGCCACCGCCGCCGCCCGAACCGACCGGCCGGATAGACTGGATGGTCAGACCGCGCAGCACATTGTTCAGCACCGGCGTGTCGCGATCGACGGTGCGGCACTGACCGCGATAGCGGGTCCTTTCGCACAGCTCCCAGCGTCCGTTCGTCACCCGAATCGAATTGACCGGCCAGGCGAGGCCGAGGTTTGGCTTGGCCTCGCCGATGAAGACTGCCGGGCCGCGATAGCTGGCGTCGCGATAGATGGTCGCCTCGGTCGGACGCGCCATGCGCTCTTCGGGCGGCTGGGCATGGGAAACGGCAAACAGACCACCTCCCACCGAAAGCGCGGCTGCGGCGAATATCGACAAACGATAGGCGGTTTTCATGATGCCCTCCTGTTCCAGATCCGAACCTCGGGAATCTATCATTTCCGGCCGGTTCCGCCAAGCGGCCGGAGGCCAGTGCCTATGTCGCTGTCGAAGGAAGGCAACCTGTCAGTTCAAGGCGCCTTTGCCGGGGCCTGAGCAGGTGCTTCCGCGGGCGTCACCGCCGAAATGGGCGGCGTTGCTGCCGGAGGTGCCACGGGCGGGGCGATGCTCAGCATCAAGCCCGCCAGCGCCGCCGACATCAGGTTCGACAGGCTTCCCGCGAGCAGCGCTTTCAGCCCCAGTCGTGCGATCATCGGGCGTTGATTGGGGGCAAGGCTGCCGGTGACTGCCATCTGGATCGCAATCGAACTGAAATTGGCAAAGCCGCACAGCGCAAAGGTCGCGATCGCGATCGCAGCCAGCGACATGTCGCCCTGCAATTTGCCAAGGTCGATGAAGGCGACGAACTCGTTGAGAACGACCTTGGTCCCGAACAAGCCGCCGACGGCGGCGCTTTCGTTCCATGGTACGCCCATCAGCCACATCACCGGGCGAAAAATGGCGCCGATGATCGCCTGGAACGACAGGCCGTCATAGCCAAACCAGCCGCCAATCCCGCCGAGCAGGCCGTTGGCGAGGGCGACGAGCGCGACAAAGGCGAGAACCATCGCGCCGACCGCAACCGCCAGCTTGACCCCGGTCTGTGCGCCCTGTGCCGCCGCCATGATCAGGTTGGCGGGTTTTTCCTCATCATGGCTCGCCTCGGGCATGATCACGGGCTCGATACCCAGATCCTTGGGATCGTCGGGCATCATGATCTTGGCCATCAAAATGCCGCCGGGTGCCGACATGAAACTGGCAGCGAGCAGGTAGGGCAGCAATTGTTCACCGATCATGCTCGCATAGGCGCCCAAAATCGTGCCAGCGACCCCCGCCATGCCGACGGTCATGATCGTGAACAGCTGCGACGGGGTCAGGCCCGCGAGATAGGGGCGGATGACCAGCGGGGCTTCGGACTGGCCGACGAAGATATTCGCCGCGGCGCCGAGGCTTTCGACCTTGGTGATGCCGGTGACTTTCTGGATCGCGCCGCCGACCCATTTAATCACCAGCTGCATGATGCCCAGATAATAGAGGATCGAGATCAGCGAGGCGAAGAAGATGATGACCGGCAGCGCCGCGATCGCAAAACTGTTTCCGCCCATCTCGGGCGCCGCAAGCGGTCCGAAGATGAAATCGGTCCCGGCCTTGGCATAACCGAGCAGGTTCGACACCGCGTTCGACATCCCCTGGATGATCGCGCGGCCCCACGGGGTGCCGATCACCAACAGGGCGAAACCGGCCTGAAGCAGGAAAGCGGGGACGACGATCCGCAAGCGAATCCAGCGGCGGTTCGACGAGAAAAGCACGGCAATCGCGAGCAATGCGACAATGCCAAGCAAACCGATCAGGCGTTCCATATCTTCGTGCGTCCCCCGCGAGCGTAATTCGCCTGTCTAGCGGGCTTTGGCGGCGGGGCAAGTCCGGGGTCGGCCTTTCCGAGAGGACGTGGCGGACATCGGGCCATATCCCGCATGCCGAAACGAGGTTGCGGCGCCATCTTTCCAGCGCCAGCAAAACCGACTATCGGGCGGCATGACCGACACCACTTCGACGGCGCTGCCGCGCACGCTATCGCCCTCGCTCTTTCTTTTTACCATCATCTATGGCGGCATGGTCGTGCTCGCCGGGGTGCTCGGTAACAAGCAGGTCGCGCTGGGCGACTGGCTCGCGGTCGAAGCCGGGATTTTCCCGTTTCTGTTCCTCGTCGCCTTGTCGAGCAGCGTGTCGGAACTGCACGGTCAGTCAACCGCCAACCGCCTCGTACTCTGGGGCTTCGTCCCGCTGGTCCTGTCGATCATGCTGACCGCGCTGGTGCTCGCGCTCCCGGCGTCGTCCGAAATGCAGCCCGAACGGCTTGCCGCTTTCGACACGATATTGGGTCAGAGCCCGCGCCTGATGGCGGCAGGGATCGTCGCCTATGGCACGTCGCAATTTCTGAACGTCACCATCTTCAGCAAACTTCGCGGACGCGAAGGCGCGGGGGCCGGATCGACCTGGCTTGCGGTGCGCGGTGCGATCGCCAGCGCGCTGAGCCAGATTGTCGACACCCTGCTGTTCGTCACCATCGCTTTTTCGGGCGTCTTCCCGATCGCCAATTTGATGGGCGGGCAGATGCTGGCAAAAGTCGGGCTGTCGATCGTGGTCATTCCGTTTGTCATCACGGGCCTCGTTGCGCTTGGCCGCCACCTTGATGCAAAGAACGCAGGATGATGACGATGACCGATCCCTCCAAAATGCCCGACCTGCTCGCCAAGGCCGAAACCCTCGTCGAAGCGCTGCCCTATCTGCAGCGCTACGCCGGCGAGACCTTCGTGATCAAATATGGCGGTCACGCGATGGGCGATGCCGAGGCGCAGCGCGATTTCGCCGAAGATATCGTGCTGCTCAAGGCGGTCGGGATAAATCCGGTCGTCGTTCATGGCGGCGGACCGCAGATCGGGCGGATGCTGAAGCAACTCGGGATCGAATCCACCTTCGTCGGGGGCCTTCGGGTCACCGACGCCGCGACCGCCGAGGTTGCCGAGATGGTGCTGGCGGGCAAGATCAACAAGGAAATCGTCGGCTGGCTTGCCGCGCTCGGCGGTCGCGCGGTCGGCATTTCGGGCAAAGACGCCAATCTGGTCCTCGCCGAAAAGGTACGCCGCACCGAACCCGACCCCAATTCGGGGATCGAGCGGCATGTCGACCTCGGCTTCGTCGGCGAACCGGTGGCGGTCGATCCGACGATCCTCGTCAATCTGACCAAGGATAATTTCATCCCCATCGTCGCGCCGGTCGCGCTCGGCGCCGATGGCGCGACCTATAATATCAACGCCGATACGATGGCGGGGGCGATCGCCGGTGCGCTGGGCGCCAAGCGCTTCTTCCTGCTCACCGACGTCGCCGGGGTGCTCGACAAATCGGGCGCGCTGCTCACCGACCTCGACCGCCCGGCGATCGAGGCGCTGAAGGATGACGGCACGATCACCGGCGGCATGATACCCAAGGTCGAGACCTGCGTCGCCGCCGTCGATGCCGGGGTCGAGGCCGCGGTCATCCTCGATGGACGCATCCCGCACGCAATGCTGCTGGAAATTTTCACGGCGAGGGGTGCGGGCACGCTCATTCACCGCTAAGAGCGTTCAAACGCCGCCTTTTACGGAGACCTGTCTTGCTTCTCATGCTCATCCAGATCGTCCACATCATCCTGACGGTCCTGTGGTGGTTCATCATCGCGCAGGCGGTGATGTCGTGGCTGATCGCGTTCAACGTCATCAACACGCACAATGATTTCGTCCGCCAGCTGTGGACGGTACTCGACCGGATCACCGAGCCGCTTTACCGCCCGTTTCGCCGCATCATGCCCGATTTCGGTGGCCTCGACCTGACCCCCATGCTGGTCCTGATCCTGATCATCATCATCGACGGACCCGTGCTGAACTATCTGGCGAGCCTCGCTTATAGCAGCGGGATGGCGTGATGACTGCCGAAGCAATCGACGGCAAGGCCTTCGCTGCGGGTCTTCGCGCCCGGATCGGTGATGCGGTTCCGGCATTTCAGGCAGCAACAGGGCGCGTTCCCGGGCTCGCGGTTGTGCTGGTCGGTGACGATCCGGCGAGCGCGGTCTATGTCGGGTCGAAAGGCAAGGCGACGGTTGCGGCCGGCATGGCGAGCTTTGAGCATCGCCTGCCCGCCAGTGCGTCGCAGGAAGAGGTCGAGGGGCTGCTCGCGACCCTCAACGCCGACGAATCCGTCGACGGTATCCTGCTGCAGTTGCCGCTGCCCGGACATCTCGACGAACAGGCGGCGGTCGCGACGATCCACCCCGACAAGGATGTCGACGGGCTGACCCCGGTCAGCGCCGGGCGCCTCGCGCTCGGCATTCCCGGCATGGTGCCATGCACCCCATATGGCTGTTTGCTGCTGCTCGAGGATCGTCTCGGCGACCTGTCGGGCAAGGATGCGGTCGTGATCGGCCGTTCGATCCTCGTCGGCAAGCCGATGGCGCAATTGCTGCTCGGCGCCAATTGCACCGTCACCATGGCGCACAGCCGGACGAAGGATTTGCCCGACCTCGTTCGCCGCGCCGATATCGTCGTCGCCGCCGTCGGCCGTGCCGAAATGGTGAAGGGCGACTGGATCAAGCACGGCGCGGTCGTCATCGACGTCGGTATCAACCGTCTCGCCCCCGCACCGGGGGAAGCAAAGGGGCGGCTCGTCGGCGACATCGATTATGCCGGGGCCGCGGCGGTCGCCGGTGCGGTCACCCCGGTTCCTGGCGGCGTCGGTCCGATGACCATCGCCTGTCTGTTGCGCAACACGCTCGTCGCCGCGCATCGCCGCGCGGGGCTCGCCGATCCGAAAGGTTTTTGATGATGCGCCGCCTGTTGCTGATGTCCGCTATCTCCGCGCCGTTGCTCGCAGCCTGCGCATCGACGGACGATCTTCGCAACAGGCCGCTTTCGGCCAACCCCAGCGCCTTCATCGCCGCCGAGATCGGCTTTGCCCGGCTGGCGCAGGAAAAGGGGCAATGGACGGCGTTCCGCGAAACCGCGGCGTCCGATGCGGTGATGTTCGTACCGCAGCGCGTCAAGGCGCGCGACTGGCTGAAATCGCAGAAAGATCCTGCCGAGGCGGTGAAGTGGCAACCGCATGCGGTGTACGTCAGCTGCGACGGCAATGCCGGGGCGACGACCGGCGCGTGGCAGAAGGGCGGGGAGAATGGCTATTTCACCACCGTCTGGCTGCGCGATCCCAAAAAGGGCGATCTGCTCTGGACGCTCGACCATGGCGACACGCTGACCACTCCGCGCGAAGCGCCCGATTTCATCGCGTCGAAACAAGCGACCTGCGGATCGCCGGGCGTTGGCGTCGATGGCGGAACCGAGGGTGAGGATCGGATGATCGGGCTGTCACCCGACCAGACGCTTAGCTGGACCTCGACCGTCCGCGCCGACCAGTCGCGCCGCGTGACGATTCGGCTGTGGGATGGCACGCAGATGGCGACCGTCATCGACGATCAGGTCGCGGTGCCCAAGCGGCCATGATGGACCTGTTCATTTCGGCCTTCGTCACCCTGTTCGTGGTCATCGACCCGCCGGGATGCGCGCCGATCTATGCCAGCCTGACGTCGGGTGCGAGCGCCGCGCAGCGCCGGGCGATGGCGATCCGCGCGACGTTGATCGCCGGCTGTATTCTCGTCTTTTTCGCGATGTTCGGCGAAGCGCTGCTCAGCTTCCTGCACATCGACCTTGATAGTTTCCGCATCGCGGGCGGCATCATGCTGTTCATGATCGCAATCGACATGGTCTTCGAAAAGCGCACCGAGCGACGCGAACAGCGCGCCGAGAAGCTGATGGCGACCCCCGAGGTCGAGGATGTTTCGGTGTTCCCGATGGCGATGCCGATGCTCGCGGGACCGGGGTCGATCGCCTCGGTGATGCTGCTGGTCGCGCAGAATAACGGCCTCGACCGCGCGATGGTGATTTTCGGTGCGTTGCTGCTGGTGCTGTTGCTGACGCTGGCCGCTCTGCTCACCGCGGGGCCGCTGATGCGGCTGATCGGCAACAAAGGTGAGGCGGTGATTACCCGGCTGCTCGGCGTGCTACTCGCGGCGCTTGCGGCGCAGTTCGTGATCGATGGATTGAAAGCCAGCTTCCCCTCGCTGGGTTAGTGATGAAAAGAGGGCGCCGCCCGCAGGCGACGCCCTTTCTCATCCACGGGAATGGATTTATCGTGCGGCGTTGACGTCGGCCTGGGTCACCGGCGCGATGCGAATTTCGACGCGGCGATTGCACTGATAATCGGCCTCGCTCACCTCCGGCGTGCATTTCAGCTGCGATTCGCCGTAGCCCAGCGTCGCCATGCGCGCGCGCTGGATGCCGCGGCCACCCAGATAGTCGGCGACCGACGCCGCGCGGCGTTCGGACAGGCCCTGATTATAGGTATCGCTGCCCTTCGAATCGGTGTGGCCGTACACGTCGATATAGGTGCTCGGATATTCGGCGAGCGTCGTCGCGACATTGTCGAGCGCGCTGCGGAACTGCGGCTTCACCAGCGCGCTGTTGAGGTCGAAGGTCACGTCGCCCGGCATGTTGAGCACCAGCTGATCGCCCTGGCGTTCGACGTCGATGCCGGTGCCCGCAGTGCGTTCGCGCAGCTTCTTTTCCTGCTGATCCATATAATTGCCGATGCCCGCGCCGGCGACGGCGCCGATACCAGCGCCTAGAATTTCTTCGGTACGGCTGTTGCGGCCGCCGATCAGGTCGCCGAGCAGATATCCGCCGAGCGCACCGCCGATGCCGCCGATCGCGGCCTTCGAAATGCGCTTCTGACCCGTTTCCGGATCGGTAACGCAGCCGGTCAGCGCGAGCGCGCCAAGGCTGGCGAGCGTGGTGAGCTTGATCATTCTGCTATTCATCGTGTCGCTCCCTTTATTTGCGGCGGCTTCGCCGGTCATGCGAACGTCGCTTCAAGCCGATAACATATGGCTGCGTTTCTGGTTCCAAAATCTTGCTGAACAATAGCTGAGCCATGTGTTGACGGGCACCATTGTATATCGCTGCATCTTTCGCCTATAGGCAGGACATGACCGACGAAGACAGGGGCTGGGCGCCGAAGCGCCCGCAACACATCCGATGACTCCTTTTCCCTGGTCTGACGTTGCGATCATCGCCGTCCTGATTCTGCTCAACGGCATTTTCGCCATGTCTGAACTCGCGCTCGTGTCGTCGCGTGGCCCGCGTCTGCAGGCGGCCGAGAAGCGCGGCAGTCGCGGTGCGGCGATCGCACGCAGGCTCGCTGCCGACCCCGGACGCTTTCTGTCCACGGTACAGGTCGGCATTACGCTGATCGGGATTCTCGCCGGTGCCTATTCGGGTGCCAGCCTGGGTGGCCCCGTCGGCGAGCGATTGCAGGCGCTGCTTGGCCTCAACGACGAAAATGCGCTGGCCGCCGGTTTTGCGCTCGTCATTGCGATTACAACCTATTTCTCGCTGATCGCGGGCGAGCTGGTTCCCAAGCAGTTCGCGCTGCGCTCGCCCGAACGCATCGCGATTGCGGTGGCGGTGCCGATGTACTGGCTTTCGAAGGTCGCGGCGCCGCTGGTCTGGCTGCTGGACAACAGTTCGGCGCTGGTGTTCCGCCTGCTCGGGCTCAACCGCGAATCGGAAGATCGGGTCACCGCCGAGGAATTGCACCTGATCGTCGCCGAAGCGTCCAAATCGGGCGTGATCGAGGAGAGCGAACGCGCGATTATTTCGGGCGTCGTGCGCCTTGCCGACCGCCCGGTGCGCGAGGTGATGACCCCGCGCAAGGATGTCGACTGGATCGACATCGCGTCCGACGCCGATGGGGTGCGCGCGAAATTGCTGGAAACCCCGCACACGCGAATCCCGGTGGCGCGGGGCTCGGTCGACGATATCGTCGGGGTCGTGCAGGCGCGCGACATCGCCGGCGCCTTGTTCCGCGGCGATGCGCTTGACCTTGAAAAACTCACCCGCCCGGTAAAGGTCATCCACGACCAGATCGACGCAATGGATGCGCTTGAGGCGCTGCGTGTCGCCGAAGTGCCGATGTTGTTCGTCCACGACGAATATGGCCATTTCGAAGGACTGGTGACCCCCGCCGACCTGCTCGCAGCGATCGCGGGCGAATTTGCGTCGGATCAGGACATCGGCAGCGAGCCTTTCGTCGTCGAGCGTGACGACGGCAGTCTGTTGGTTGCGGGTTCGATGCCCGCCGATCAGATGGCCGAACGGCTGGGGATCGAACTCGCCGACGACCGCGATTATGCGACGGCGGCAGGCCACGCGCTCGCGATATTGAAGCATCTGCCCAAGGAGGGCGAGGTGTTCCGCGATCGCGGCTGGCAGTTCGAGATCGTCGACATGGACGGCCGCAAGATCGACAAGCTGCTGGTCACCGAGATGAGCAAGCCGAAGGCCGAGTCGGACGGCGAATAGGCGGTTCGCGCCGCGCAATTTTATTCCAAAGTATAGGAAGTACACACCACGTACCCCCTCATTTCGCTCCCTCGCGCACGGCGGGCGCTGTGCAGCGAATGACGGAGGTGGAGGGGTGATCGAGTGGCCATGAGCGTGAGGCTATGCGCTCCGGATAATGTAGGACAGCGGAATTTTCGGGCCTGTCCCTTTGTTGGCTTTTGGGTGGGAAGCGGACGTTTCCGACTCTTGTCGTCATCCCCGCGAAGGCGGGGATCCCGCTTGTTCCTCACCGGCGTTAAGCGGGATCCCCGCCTTCGCGGGGATGACGGAGTTCGGTCGTGAGCTGCCATTTCCATTTCGTCACCCCGGACTTGATCCGGGGTCCATGACTTCAATGCTGCTGTGGATCCCGGATCAAGTCCGGGATGACGAGTCAGGCGAGGTCGGCTTGCGGTCGTTTCCAGTCATCGCGCCCAATCGGCAGTAAATGGCGAAAATGGGGTGGGAAGCGGACGTCAGAAATCCTCCCTGTCGCGCAGCGATGGGGAGGGGGACCGCCGCCGCAGGCGGTGGTGGAGGGGCAGCGACAGCAGCGCCAAAGCCCCTCCGTCAGCGCTTCGCGCTGCCACCTCCCCATGGCTTCGCCACAGGGAGGATCAAAGCTCCGCAATCGGTCGCTCGCTCCCATCTCCCAGATCGTCACCCCGGGTCGATTCCGGCACGAGAATGGGAAGGCTGCCTGTCCGCATCTGTGGAGATTGACGGAAGGCAGGGTCAGAGTTCGCCGCCCAGCGCGCCATATTTCGCTTCGAAGCCGGCCTTGTCGCCGCGCGCGAGATAGCCGGCCTGATCGACCAGATTGTCGCGCCCGATGCGGCCTTGGAACGTGCCGAGTTGCGGGTCGATGGCGGCGATGTCGGCGGCGGTCCACCCGGCGATCTGCTGAAAGCTGTTGACGCCAAGGCCATGAAGCAGTGCGACCATTTTGGGTCCGACACCCTTTAGCAACTGAAGATTGTCTGCTTTGGCCGTTGCGGGGGCCTTTGCAGGGGCCTTTGCAGGCGCGGGTGCGCGCGCCGGAGTGCCGGGTTTCTCGGGAGCCGGGGCTGCCGCTTTGGCCGGTGCCGGCTTTGCAGGGGGTTTCTTCGCAGCCTTGGCAGCGGGCTTCGCCGGGGGTGTTGCGGCGGGCTTTGCTGCTGGTGCCTTTGCCGCAGTCTTCACCGTGGCAGGCTTTGCGGCGGCTTTTGGCTTCGTCGCGGGCTTTGGCGGGGGGGCTTTGGCAACCGGCTCCATCACGGGGGCGGGCTTCGGAGCCGGCGCGGGTTCCGGCGCAGGCGGTGCCTTGGCTGCGGGCTCCGGTGCGGGTGGCGGAGCGGCGGGCGCGACGGGTTGCGGCTTGGGCTCAATCGGTTTGAAGCGCGCGGGTTCGGCGGCGATGATTTCGGGCTTTGCCGGTTCGAGCGGCTTTGCGGGTTTCGCGGGTGCCGCTGTGGGCGGCGCAATTTCTTCAGGCTTTTTGCGGCGCAGCAGCCATGTGAGGAGTATGATCGCGACGACGAGGCCGACGACCGCGATGATCCAATTTTCCTGAAGCCATATCATGATATTTTCTGCTCCCATATTGTCCCAGCCTATGCGGCTGGCAGCGCCGCGTCCAGCGTCTGCTATTCCGCCTCTCGCGCCACCTCACGCCAGCCGATGTCGCGGCGGCAAAAACCGCTGGCGAAATCGAGCTTGTCCACCGCAGCATAGGCACGCGCCTGCGCTTCGGTGACGGTGCGGCCGGTCGCGGTGACATTGAGTACGCGCCCGCCCGCGGCGACGATCCGGTCGCCATCGCGCGCCGTTCCAGCGTGGAAAACGCGGACCCCGCCGGTTTCGGCGTCGGCGATGCCGTGGATCGCGCCGCCCTTTTCGGGGGTGGCGGGGTAGCCGTTCGCCGCCATCACGACGGTCAGCGCATAGTCGCTGGCGAAGGCGGGAGGCGTCGCACCGGTGAGTGCGCCGGTCGAGGCGGCGTGGAGCAGCGCGGCGAGATCGCCGGTATAGCGCATCATCAGCACCTGACATTCGGGGTCGCCGAAGCGCGCGTTATATTCGATCAGCTTTGGTCCCGCGTCGGTCAGCATCAGCCCGGCAAAAAGGACACCGACATAGGGCGTGCCCTCGGCGGCGAGCGTCGCCACCGTCGGACGGATGATGCGGTCCATGACCTGGGATTCGAGTTCGGGCGTCAGCACGGGGGCGGGGCTGTACGCGCCCATGCCGCCGGTGTTCGGGCCGACGTCGCCGTCGCCGACGCGCTTGTGATCCTGCGCGCTGCCGAACGCCATGACGTTGGTGCCGTCGGAGAGCGCGAAGAAGCTCGCCTCCTCGCCGGTCATGAATTCCTCGATCACCACTTCGGCGCCCGCGCCGCCAAAGGCGCCGTCGAACATGTCGTCGACGGCTGCGGCCGCGTCCGCCGAAGTCTCGGCGATGATCACGCCCTTGCCCGCGGCGAGGCCGTCGGCCTTGATCACGACGGGGATCGAAAAGCCTTCGAGCACGGCATGGGCTTCGTCGGCGCTGGTGCAGCGGACATAGGCGGCGGTCGGGATGCCGGCGCGCGCGCACAGATCCTTGGTAAAGCCCTTCGATCCTTCGAGCTGCGCTGCCGCAGCGCCGGGGCCAAAGACCGCGATGTTCAGCGCGCGCAGGCGGTCGGCGAGCCCCGCGACGAGCGGCGCTTCGGGGCCGACGACGACGAAATCAATGCTGTGCGCGGTGCAGAAAGCGATCAGCCCGTCGAGGTCGTCGACGCCGATGGCGACGCATTCGGCATAGGCTTCGATCCCCGGACTCCCCGGTGCGGCATAGAGCTTGGCGCAGCTTTCCGATTGTGCCAACTGCCAGCTAAGCGCATGTTCGCGGCCCCCCGAGCCCACCAGCAGGATATTCATGTCAGTCCCTTTTCCCGATCCGGCGTCCGAAAGCGACGCGCCCGCGCGGCTGTTAGCCGAGGGCGCGCCCGGCGACAATGCGCCAGCCCTTTCGGTCAGCCAATTGTCGGCGGCGATCAAGCGCACGGTCGAGGACGGCTTTGCGCGCGTGCGGGTGCGCGGCGAATTGTCGGGGACGAAGCGCGCGGCGTCGGGGCATTTTTATGCGGCGCTGAAGGACGACAATGCGCTGATCGACATGGTGATGTGGAAGGGGCAGGCGGGCCGCCTCGCTTTCCGGCCCGAGGACGGGATCGAGGTGATCGCGACCGGCAAGCTCACCACCTATCCGGGCCGGTCCAAATATCAGCTCGTCGTCGACAGCCTCGAGGTCGCGGGCGAGGGCGCATTGATGCTGCTCTTCGAGAAATTGAAGGCGCGGCTTGGCGCCGAGGGATTGTTCGACCGCGAGCGCAAATACGACCGCCTGCCCTATCTGCCGCGCACGATCGGCGTCGTGACCTCGCCGACGGGGGCGGTGATTCGCGATATTCTCCACCGGCTTGCCGACCGTTGCCCGACGCGGGTGATCGTCTGGCCGGTGCTGGTGCAGGGCGACGGCGCGGCGGCACAGGTCGCGAATGCGATCCGGGGCTTCGATAGTATCGAACCGGGCGGCCCGGTGCCGCGCCCCGATCTGGTCATTGTCGCGCGCGGCGGCGGCTCGATCGAGGATCTGTGGGCGTTCAACGAAGAGATTGTCGTGCGGGCGATCGCCGACTGCCGCATCCCGACGATCAGCGCGGTGGGGCATGAGACCGACGTGACGCTGGCCGACTATGCCGCCGACGTGCGCGCGCCGACGCCGACCGCCGCCGCCGAAATGGCGGTGCCGGTGCGTGCCGAGCTGCAGGCGCAGCTTGCGACATGGGGCGGCCGGATGATCGGCGCTGCGAGCCGCCATCAGGCGCTGGGCGTCGAGCGGCTGACCGCGCTCGCGCGGCATCTGCCGAAGCGCGAGGCGCTTTATGCGCCGCAGCGTCAGCGGCTCGACGAATATGGCGACCGGCTGGACCGCGGGCAGCAGCACCGGTTGACGGTGATGGCCGAACGTCTTGCGAACCGTTCAGGCGCGCTGCGGCCGTCGTTGCTTGCGAGGGCATGGGACCGCGACCGGGCGCGGATCGAAGGGTTGGGGCGGTTGCTCACGTCGCTCGACCCACGCGCGCTGCTGTCGCGCGGCTATGCGATGGTGCGCGATACGGGCGGGGCGATCGTCACCACGGCGGGCAAGGCGCGGGAGGCCGGTTCGCTGCGGTTGCAATTCGCTGATGGCGAAGTGGCCGCAGAGGTGACGGACGGCGATGCTCCCGCGGGAGCGCCCAGGTCCGCACGTAAACCGCTGCCACCGGCGCCCAAACGGGGGCAGGGCGAGCTTTTCTGAGGTCAGCGGGGGTGTCCGCGCGCGGCGAAGCTGATATAGAAGCCCGATGACGTGCCACCATTTGGATATAGAGCCATGTTGATCGCCAGCCGCAACCGCCTCGCCCGCCTGCAATATGGCCCGAACGGATTTCGCGTATTGGAACCCGGCGATCATGTGCTGTGCGCGGTGACGGGTGCGCCGATCGGGCTCGACGAGCTGCGTTACTGGTCGGTCGCGCGGCAGGAGCCCTATGCCACCGCCGCCATATCGGTGCAGGCCGCGCTGGACGACACGCGCGGGGCATGAGTTTCGCCGGGCATGGGCCGCGCCATGCGGCCGCGTCGCTGTTGCTGGTTCCGTTGCTGGTTACCGCAAGCTGTGTGCCGTCCTCCGCAACCTCTGAGGCGCCCCATCCTCCCGCTGCCGCTTATTCTCCGCCGGTCGCCGTTCCGGTGCGGCCCGCGGCGCCGATTCGCGGAGACTTCATTCTACGCGGAACGCCCGGGCAGGGTGGGGTACTTGTCGGAAAGGCGCCCGGTGGTACGCGCACGCTGACGCTCGATGGCCAAGTGATTCCGGTCACCTCCGACGGCGATTTCCTGATCGCCTTCGATCGCGATGCCGGGGCTGATGCGCGGCTTGTCGCGACGCTCGCCGACGGACGCGCGGTGGAGCGTCGGCTCGATGTGGCCCCCGGAAGTTGGCGGCTCGAGCATATCAATGCCCCCTATCGCGGCAGTGCGTCGAATGACGCCGAGTTCCAGCGCCGCCGCCCCGCCGAGCTGGCGCAAATCGCTGCAGCACGGAACATGGCGGTCGATTCGGATGGCTGGCGGCAAGACTTCATCTGGCCGGTGAAGGGGCGTTTCTCGGGCTTCTTCGGGTCGCAGCGCGTCTATCAGGGTAAGCCCGGTGCCTATCACAGCGGCACCGATGTCGCGGTGCCGGCGGGAACGCCGTTTGTCGCGCCCGCCAATGGCGTTGTCGTGCTCGCGGCTGCGGCGCCCTTCACGCTCGAGGGCAATTTGCTGATCGTCGACCATGGCATGGGGCTGAGCAGTGCCTTCCTCCATTGTCAGCGGCTTGACGTGAAGGTCGGGGACCGGGTGATACAAGGGCAGCGGCTTGGCACTGTCGGCGCGACCGGCCGCGCAACCGGACCGCATATGCACTGGGGTCTGAAGTGGCGCGATGCCCGGATCGATCCCGGAAAACTCGCGGGCGCGATGGGCAGCTGATCGGCTCGCCGTCCATGAACTGGTAACCGCTGAAACAAAATTTCGCAAAACCGGCAAAGGCGGCACATTGTGTTGCGTTGAGTCTCCGTGTTGTTGCAAATACGTCACAATCGCCTTCTAAACGGCGGAAAGCGTAGGTTATTCCCTTTACTCCCGATGAACGAACCGCCATCCGGCGTGCCATCGGGGTAGTTTTGCGGAGGGATAATCTTCAGCGCAGGACCTGCCCGGGTGTTTCGATCCACCAGTAGCAAGGGACTGCTCTGTGAAAACTCAAATTCTGAAACTGAAGGTCGGCGTTGCGCCGATCGTTCTTGGTGTGGCGTTGCTGTCCACTCCTGCGTTTGCGCAGGATGCGGCGGCAGGTGATGCCGCATCTTCCGAAGACACGATCGTCGTCACCGGCTCGCGCATTTCGCGGCCTGACCTTGTAAGCAGCACGCCTGTCGCCGTTCTGGGCGAGGCTCAGCTTGACCAGCAAGGGCTTAAGAACTTCGCCGACATTGCGGCGCAGAATCCCCAGTTCGCACCGTCCTTCGGTGCATCGCGCACGCAGTCGACCTTTTCGGGTTCGGCTTCGTCGGGTCTGAACCTCGTCAACCTGCGCAATCTCGGCGCGAACCGCTCGCTCGTCCTGATCAATGGTCGTCGCGTGCCTGGCGGTAGCCCGACCGATACGTTCGTCGACTTCAACACGATGACCACCGCGAATATCGAACAGGTGCAGGTCCTGACCGGCGGCGCGTCGGCGATCTACGGTTCGGATGCTGTCGCGGGCGTGATCAACATCATCACCAAAAAGGGTTTTGAGGGTCTCGAAGCGGGTGCCAGCTATGGCATTTCGGAGCGCGGGGATAACAAGAATCCCAGCGCTTACCTGATGTTCGGTTCGAAGCTGAATGATCGCGGACACATCCTCGTGACCGCTGAATATGACTATCAGGGCTTTGTCGGCTGTTCGTCGCGCTACCTGTGCGCGGAGGATTTTGCGTGGACCAACCCTGCGGCCGACCCGATCCGTGGTCCCGCAGCTTATTCGGGCGTGCCGCTCGGCGGCCGCTTCTTCGCAGGCTCCACGGGCAGCTTCACCAATCGCAACGGCGATTTCGTGCAGTTTTCGGTTCCGATCGACGGCTATAACCGTAACGCGCGTCGCACGCTCGCTATCCCGACCAAGCGTATGATGTTCTCGGCCGAGGCCGAATATGCGGTGAACGATTCGGTCAATGTGTTCATGGAAGCGAGCTATGGCCGCTCGACGACCACGGGGCTGTTCGAAGCGGCGCCTTTCCAGTCGAATGTCAATACGTTCGGCGGCGTGCTCGAAGCGACCATCCCCTTCGACAATCCCTTTGTGCCCACCGCTGTGCGCAACGCCTATACGCCCGACCAAATTGCAAACGGCATCAGCTGGTCGCAGCGTTTCCAGGATCTGGGTGACCGCGGTTCGACCAACGAGCGGCAGACCGTGCGCATCGTCGCCGGCCTGAACGGCGAATTCGAGCTGCTCAAGGACCGCAACTGGAACTGGGAAGTCAGCTATGTTTATGGCCGGACTTCGCTGAACAGCAAGACCGAAGGTCTCGTCGGGACCGATCGCCTCTATTATGGTCTGCGCGTCGAGGCGGATCCCGCCAACCCCACCGGTTATCGTTGCGTCGATGCTGGCGCGCGCGCCGCGGGTTGCGTGCCGATCAATCCCTTTGCGCCCTACACGCAGGAAATGAAGGACTATCTCACCATCTCGGCCGGTCAGCAGGGGCGCAGCGTCCTGCACGATGCGAACGCCTATATTTCGGGTGAATTGTTCGATCTGCCCGGCGGTCCGGTCAGCGTCGCGCTGGGTGCAGAATATCGCACCTTCTCGGGCTTCCTCGATTATGATGACGCGATCGAAGGCGGTCTGACCACCGGCAACCAGATCGGCGATGTCGATTTCGTCAAGTCGACCACCAAGGAAGCCTATGTCGAGGCGATCCTGCCGGTCCTGTCGGACATGGCCTTCGCCAAGAGTCTGACGCTCGAAGCCGCGTTCCGTATTTCGGACCCGAACCGCGGCAAGAGCTACGAAACGTGGAAGTACGGCGGTACGTGGGAGCCGGTCGAAGGTGTCCGTTTCCGTGCCATCCGCGCGCGCGCTGTTCGCGCGCCGGTGCCGAGCGACCTTTCGGGGATCGGTCAGACTTTCGGTGTCGTCAACGATCCGTGCACCGCAGCTCGCCGCAACGCTAACACGACGCGTGCGGCCAACTGTCTCGCCGATGGCGTTCCTGCCAACTATAATCCGCCGCTGACGGTGGAGCAGGGCGTTCAGGGCTTCGTTGGCGGTAATGCCGATCTCGAGCCGGAGAAGGCAACGACGCTGACTTATGGTGTCGCGCTGACCCCGCGCTTCCTGCCTGGCTTCTCGCTGACGGTCGACCGCTTCGAAATCAAGATCAAGGATCTGATCTCGACCGTGGGTCGTCAGGAACAGGCTGACCTTTGCTACGACACGACCGACCGGTTGTTCTGCGACCAGTTGCGGCGCGGTACGGATCCGGCAGTTCCGGGTGCAAACTACGTGCTGAAGGCAGTTAACGATCAGCTGCTCAACGTGGCGACCCTGAAGGTCAAGGGCATCGACGTCGATGCGCGCTATGCCTTCAACCTCGGCAGCGGACGCATCAATCTGCAGGGTCAGGCGACGATCTATGACAAGGCAGAAAAGATCGCCATTCCGGGCCAGGATCCGATCAAGTATGACGGAACCATTGGCGGTTCGACCTCCGATCAGGGTTGGCCGACGTGGCAGGGCACGCTGAACTTCAACTACAAGCTTGATGATTTTGCGTTCAACTACCACTTCCGCTACATTCCGAAGACGGAAGCGGCTGTGGGAACCAAGGAAGCGGGCTTCCCCGACATTCCGGCGCAGACCTACAGCGACATTCGCCTAAGCTACAACGTCAACAAGCAGTATGAGTTCTACTTCGGTGTGAACAACCTGTTCGACAACCAGCCGCCGTTCTTCCCGACGGGTACGTCGGGTACGCAGGCGCTGGATACGATTCCCGCTTATTACGACGTCTTTGGGCGTTCGTTCTATGCGGGGGTCAAAGCGAACTTCTGATAATATCTGACTGACGTTGCGCGGGTAGCTGCGCAGCGACAGCCAAAAAGAGAGGGCGGCTGAAAGGCCGCCCTCTTTTTTGCATGCGGTATCCGTGCCCGACATGGCGCCGCTGCCCACAGACACCGGGATTCTCCATTTTCCGGTGCCAGCGTGATATTGCAAATTGTCCAACAGGCGCGATCATCGGCGGGGTTGTGGTGCTGGCTGCAACGATCCTCTTTACGATCGAGGGCAATTTGCTGGCCATCGACCATGGCATGCGGCTCACCATTGCTTTCCTCCATTCACATGTTGCAAGGTCTCTGTGAGCTGTTGCAAATGGATCACAGTCCCCTCCCTAAACGCGCGAAAGCGGGGGATATCACTTTACTCCCAATGGATGAGCCGCCATCGAGCCCCTATCTGGGTGTCGTTACGCGGTGCTTTTAGCGCTTTCGCAGTGCGTGTCCCGGTGACTATCCCCCATGAGAATCCACCAGTAGCAAGGGACTGCACTGTGAAGAAAATCCAATTCTCCAGGCTCAAGCTGGGTGTCGCCCCGGTTGTTTTGGGTGTCGCGTTGATTTCGGCACCTGCCTTCGCGCAAGACGCGGCAGCGGATGAAGCTGTCAGCAGCGAAGATACGATCATCGTCACCGGCTCGCGCATCGCGCGTCCGGAACTGGACAACACCAATCCCGTTGTTGGCATCACGGCCATGACGATCGAGAACAGCGGTCAGACCAACATCACCGACATTCTTCTCCGCAACCCTGCGTTGACGGCCTCGGTTGGTTCGTCGCTCGCCGGTGGTCCGGATGCGGGCTTTGGCGAAACGGGCGTGAATCTGCTCGATCTTCGCAACCTGGGTACGGAGCGTACTTTGGTGCTGGTCAATGGCAAGCGCCATGTCGCTGGTATTCCCAACTCGGCGGCTGTCGACATCAACACCATTCCGCAAGATCTGATCGAACGGGTCGATGTGCTGACCGGCGGCGCATCGGCCATCTATGGCGCCGACGGCGTATCCGGTGTGGTCAACTTCATCCTGAAGCGTGACTTTGAAGGTCTTACCGCGCGCGCGCAGGCTGGCCTTTCCAGCCGTGGTGACGCTGGCAGCCAGCTGATCTCGGTCGTCGCGGGCAAGAATTTCGCGGACGGTCGCGGCAACGTCACGGCCGCCTATGAATATAGCAAGTCGAAGCGGCTCCATAGCTCGCGGCGCGGCTTCTCGGGCAACCCCGATGAATATTTTAGCATGGTGCAGAATCCGGATGATTTCCAGCCGGGCGATAATCCCGATCTTTTCGATTTTATTCCGCAGAACAACCTGACCTGGGCATATAGCGCACCGCAGGGGATGGTTGAACTCGACTCGGGTTTGTTCCTGGGTGACGGTTCGGCCTATGATCCCGGTATCGTACTTCCCGGGACCGCCTTTGCCATCGGTGGCACCAACACGCCGGTTGCGGGCTATTTCGGTGACTTGCAGCCCGCGACCCAGCGTCATGCCTATAATCTGATGGGCAGCTTTGAATTTTCGCCTGCGGCGCGTTTTTATGCCGAAGGGAAATATGTCGAAACCAAGGCTTTTTCGGTGGCTCAGCCAAGCTTTGAATTCGGCACCGCGCTTGCCGGCGACAACGCCTATCTGATCGAACGTTTCGGTGCGGCCGCCGCGGCCGGCGGCGCGGGTTTGTATCGCGACAATTTTGATCTGGGCATCCGCGGCGAGACCAACCAGCGCAAGACGTATCGCATCGTTCTGGGCCTGGAGGGTGAGCTCAGCGACCATCTGCGTTACGACATGTCCTATGTCTATGGCCGCACCACCGCTCGCTATGAACAGACATCGAACCTGATCGGCGATCGCTTCTTTGCGGCACTCGATGCCGTGTACGACCCGGGTTCGGGCCAGATTGTCTGCCGGTCGACCCTCGATCCGAGCGCTGCTGCGGGGGCGACGACGTTCACGCCGGGCGCAGGCAGCACCTGCCGCCCCTTGAATCTGCTGGGCGAAGGCGTTGCCGATCAGGCTGCGCTGGATTTCGTGCTCGCCGACAACATCAGCCGCTCGCGCATTTCGCAGGAAGTGTTCAGCGGTTCCATCTCGGGCGACACCGGCGCTTTCTTCAACCTGCCGGGCGGCGCTGTGGGCTTTGCTGTGGGCGCAGAATATCGCCGCGAAAAGAGCAGCGAAAACCCCGATCCGCTGATGGTGAACGGTGATTTCCGCGATTTCGCGGCGATTGCTCCGAGTGGCGGCAAGTTCAACGTCAAGGAAGTGTTCGCCGAGTTGAACGTGCCGCTCCTCGCCGATATGCCGTTTGCCGAGCGCCTGTCATTCGGTGGGGCAATCCGCTATTCGGATTATTCGACCGTTGGCACCACGACGACGTGGAAGGTTGACGGCCTATACGCTCCCATTCGCGACGTGCGTTTCCGGGCCACCTATTCGCAGGCTGTGCGCGCGCCGAACATGGGCGAATTGTTTTTGCCGGCTTCGGGTACCTTCTCGCGCATGACCGATCCTTGCGATATCACCCGGCGCGATCAGGGAACCCAGTATCGGGTGGCTAATTGCGAAGCTTTGCTTGCAGGTATCGGCCTTACCCCTGCCGAGATTGCCGCTTTCAGCCCGAATTCGGTGCCTGAAATGAATACGACCCGCCGCGGGCAGGTTTCCGGCAATAGGGATTTGCGGGAAGAAACCGCCAAGACCTGGACGGCGGGCGTTGTTCTGCAGCCGAGCTTCATTCGTGGCCTGACGATGACCTTCGACTGGTATAATATCCGGATCAAGGGCGCGATCAACACGCCGACGGCGACGGAATTGGCGGCGCTTTGCGTCGACCAGGCGACGATCGACAATATCTATTGTGAGAATGTTTTCCGCGATCAGAGCACGGGCTATTTCCTCGGTGGCGGCAATGATCCGCTGCAGCGGAACGCCTTCCTGTCGCGTCCGGAGAATGTTGCAGGTTTCCGTACCGCCGGTGCGGATTTCACGATCAACTATAAATTCTCGCCGAGCGACAAGCTCGGGCAGTTCGAGTTGAATATGACCGCCGGCTATCTCGACAAGATCAGCTTTGTTCCGACGATTGGCGCAGATGTCGATAATGATATCCTGGAGGCATACAATCCGCGTTGGCGTGGCAGCGCCAGCGTCAACTGGTCGCTGGACAATTTTTCGCTCAACTATGGCGTAAGCTATTGGAGCAAGACGCGCCGTTTCACGACGGAGCAGCTTGCGGCCGATCCGGACATTTCCGATCCCAAATATTTCTGGATGAAGGAAAAGATCGAGCATGACGTCCGCGCTGCGGTCAAGGTGTCCGATGCGTTCCAATTCTATGCAGGCGTCAACAACCTGTTCGACACCAAGCCTGAATTTGGCGAGCTGAGCTATCCCGTTTCGGGTGTAGGCCGCTATGTCTACGCAGGGGTCAAGGTCGGGCTTTGACCAGCGTAGAATGATCCATTGATTTTCGGAAGGGCGGAATGAAAATTCCGCCCTTCCTTCGTTTCTCGGCCTGTCGTTAGGACGTCAGCACCAACGCCCCATCGCCCTCGTCGACCTTGACCGTCGACCCGTCCTTGACCTCGCCGCGCAGGATCAGGTCGGCGAGCGGATCCTGGACATATTTCTGCACCGCGCGCTTCAGCGGCCGTGCGCCATAGACCGGATCATAGCCCACCCGCCCGAGCCAGGCGCGTGCCGCATCGGAGAGTTCCAGCGTCACCTTACGGTCGGCGAGGAGTTTCTGGACGCGGGCGACCTGAATGTCGACGATGCCGCCCATATGCCGCTGCGCCAGCCGGTTGAAGAGCACGATCTCGTCGAGCCGGTTGAGGAATTCGGGCCGGAAATGTCCGCGCACGACCTCCATCACCGCGGGTTCGGCCTGTTCGACCGGCGCGTCGTCGGGGAGCGCGGCGATCGCCTGACTGCCGAGGTTCGACGTCAGGATGATCAGCGTGTTGGTGAAGTCGACCGTGCGGCCCTGCCCGTCGGTGAGGCGCCCGTCGTCGAGAACTTGCAGCAGGATGTTGAACACATCGGGATGCGCTTTCTCGACCTCGTCGAACAGCACGACCTGATAAGGCCGGCGCCGCACCGCTTCGGTGAGCGTGCCGCCCTCTTCATAGCCGACATAGCCCGGGGGCGCGCCGACGAGCCGCGCGACGCTGTGCTTTTCCATGAATTCGGACATGTCGATGCGGACCATCGCATTGTCGTCGTCGAACAGGAATCGCGCGAGCGCCTTGGTGAGCTCGGTCTTGCCGACGCCTGTGGGGCCGAGGAAGAGGAAGCTGCCGAGCGGCCGGTTCGGGTCCTGCAGCCCGGCGCGCGCGCGGCGGACAGCGGTCGACACGGCGCGGACGGCTTCGTCCTGCCCGATCACGCGTTGCTCGAGCGTCGCTTCCATGCCGAGCAGTTTCTCCCGCTCTCCCTCCATCATCCGGTCGACGGGGATGCCGGTCCATTTGCTGACCACCGCCGCGATATCGTCGGCGGTCACCTCTTCGCGCAGCATCGCATTGCCGGCGATCGCCTGCGCTTCCTCGAGCTGCCGTTCGAGCCCGGGAATGGTGCCGTAGGATAGCTCGCCCGCTTTCGCGAGGTCGCCGGCGCGCTGCGCCTGATCGAGCGCCGAGCGCGCGGCGTCGAGTGCCTCCTTGATCTTCGCCTCGGCGTGGATCTTGTCCTTTTCGGCCTGCCATTTCTGGGTCAGTCCGGCCGATTGCTGTTCGAGATTGGCGAGTTCGGCCTTGAGCGCGGCAAGGCGGTCCTTCGACGCGTCGTCGCTTTCCTTCGACAGCGCCGATTCCTCGATCTTCATCTGGATGATGCGGCGGTCGAGGCTCTCAATCTCCTCGGGCTTCGATTCGACCTCCATACGGATGCGGCTCGCGGCCTCGTCCATCAGGTCGATCGCCTTGTCGGGCAGGAAGCGGTCGGAGATATAGCGGTTCGACAACGTCGCGGCGGCAACGATCGCGCCGTCGGTGATCCGCACGCCATGGTGCAGTTCATACTTCTCCTTGATGCCGCGCAGGATCGAGATCGAATCCTCGACCGTCGGTTCGCCGACGAAAACCGGCTGGAAGCGCCGCTGGAGCGCGGGATCCTTTTCGACATGCTTGCGATATTCGTCGAGCGTCGTCGCGCCGATGCAATGGAGCTCACCGCGCGCGAGAGCAGGCTTGAGCAGGTTCGAGGCGTCCATTGCGCCTTCGCCTTTGCCCGCGCCGACGAGCGTGTGCATCTCGTCGATGAACAGGATGATCTCGCCTTCGGCCGCCTTCACATCGTCGAGTACGCCTTTCAGGCGCTCCTCGAACTCGCCGCGATATTTGGCGCCCGCAATCAGCGCGCCCATGTCGAGCGACAGCAGGCGGCGGTCTTTCAGGCTGTCGGGCACGTCGCCATTGACGATGCGCAGCGCGAGCCCTTCGGCGATCGCGGTCTTGCCGACCCCGGGTTCGCCGATCAGAACCGGGTTGTTCTTGGTCCGGCGTGCGAGGATCTGCACGGTGCGGCGGATTTCTTCGTCGCGGCCAATGACGGGGTCGAGCTTGCCCTCGCGCGCGACTTCGGTGAGGTCGCGGGCGAATTTCTTCAGCGCTTCGTAGCGGTCCTCGGCCGAAGCGGTGTCGGCGCTGCGCCCGCCGCGCAGGTCGTTGATAGCGGCATTGAGGGCGTCGGCTTTCACCCCGGCGTCGGCAAAGGCCTTGCCGACCGGCGTGGTCGGCGCAAGTGCCATTGCGAGCAACAGCCGTTCGACGGTGACATAGCCGTCGCCCGCCTTGGATGCGACCTGTTCGGCCTGATCGAGCAGGCGCACGGCATCATTGTCGAGGCCCGGCGTTTGCTGCGCCCCCGAACCCGAAACGGCGGGAACCTTGGCGAGCAGCGCGTCGATGCCCTGCACTGCGCGCGCGGCGTCGCCGCCGCTCTTCGCGATCAGGCCTGCGGCCATGCCTTCATTGTCTTCGAGCAGCGCTTTCGCGATATGCTCGGGCGAAATCCGCTGATGGTTCATGCGGATCGCGATCGTCTGCGCGGCTTGCAGAAAGCCTTTGGCGCGGTCGGTGAATTTTTCGAGGTTCATGGAAAATCCCCTTTCTCGTCAAGCAAGATAGTGTTGCTATTTGGCAACACAAGGGGCGAGTTTCGCCCCAACCTCGTTCGCTTGATACGCGCGAAGTTGGGGCGTGTGCTTACTCTCCGCTGCGCGCCAGCTGATCGAGCAGGCGGACGCCAAAGCCCGTCATCCCGGCGGGAACCAGCGCCGATGCCTTGTCGCTGCGATTGACCCCCGCGATGTCGAGATGCGCCCACGGCATGGCATCGTCGACGAAAAAGCCGATGAAATGCGCGCCGAGGCTGGCGCCCGGTCCCTCACCGCCGCTGTTGCGGACATCGGCGATGTCGGATTTGACGCGTTCGGCATATTTGGTGTGGAGCGGCATCCGCCACAGTTCCTCGCCGCTCGCGGTCCCGGCGGCGAGCAGCTTGGCCGCAAGCGCCTCGTCGCGCGCGAACAGCCCCGCATATTGATCCGACAGCGCGCCGACGATCGACCCGGTGAGCGTCGCGATATTGACGATCGCGCGCGGCTGATACGCCTTGGCGACATATTCATTCGCATCGGCGAGGACGAGGCGGCCTTCGGCGTCGCTGTTCACCATCTCGATCGTCTTGCCCGACATGGTGCGCACGATATCGCCGGGGCGCTGGGCATTGCCGTCGGGCATATTCTCGGCGAGTGCCGCAACCGCGACGACATGGACCGGCGCGCGCGATTTCGCGAGCGACAAGGCGGCGCCGATCACCGATGCGGCCCCCGACATGTCGCCCTTCATATTGCCCATGCCGCTGCTCGGCTTGATCGACAGGCCGCCGGAATCGAAGGTGATGCCCTTGCCCACCAGCGCGAGCGGCGCGGCGGGCGCGCCGGCGCCGCGATAGCGCACCAGCATCATGCGCGACCCGCGCGGGCTGCCCTGACCGACCCCGACGATGCTGCCCATGCCGAGCTTGCGCATCGCGGCTTCGTCGAGAACCTCGATCGTCACCCCGGCGACCCCGGCGAAGGCACGGCGCGTCTCGGCAACGAAGCTTTCGGGATAGATGACATTGGCGGGTTCATTGGCGAGGTCGCGCGACAGGCGAACCCCCTCGGCGAGCGGACGTCCGCGCGCGGCAAAGGTGGCTTCGGCTGCCGTGGGATTGGCACCGACCAGCGTCACCGCGCCGGTCGCGGGAGCCTTTTTGTCGACGGTCTTGTAACGGTCGAAGCGATATTGGCCGAGCGCGAAACCATAAGCGACGTCGGCGGCACCCGCGTCATTATAGGTGCCCGCGATTGTCACCGGATGTGCCTCGCTTTTCAGTTCCTGCGCCGCCTTGCCGCCAGCCTCGGCAAGCGAGAGTGCGGTCGGCGCCGTGCCGGTCCCGACGAGCAGAATGCGCGGATGCGCGCCGATGCCGCGCAGCGACAGGGTCGACCCCGCCTTGCCGTCGAAACCCGCGGCGGCGATCGCCGCCGTCACGGCTTCGCGCTCGGCGGCGCTCAGCGCAACGCCGGTCAGTGGCGGCAGCACCGCATCGGCCATGAGCAGCGCGAGCGCGCTGCCTGCGGGGGCGCTTGCAGCAAAGCCGATCGCGCGCTCCGCGCTGTTCGCCACCGTCGCGGGGGCAACCCCCGATCCGACAAAGGTTTGCGCCATCGCGGCAGGCATTGCGCCGAACGACAGGCAAGCGGCAAGGAGCAGGCTTTTGGTACGCATATTTCGACATTCCCCGGTTTGTTCAATGACCTGAGCGACAGGCATAGCGACCACGCGCCGTATCGCAAATCCTGCTCGACGAACGACAGCCGCTTGCCATCGACCGATGACGCCGCCACACAGGCGCCCGGACGACGCACAGAAGAGGACCGGTGATGCTGCGACGGATTTTCCTGGTTTTCGCCTTTCTGCTCGTCGCGACCGGGATCGGGCTGGTCTTGTGGGAGCCGATGGCCGCGCCGCCGCCGCAGGCGTCCGTCTTCAAGCCCACCGACGTCAAAATCGCCCGCGACAAGTTCGGCGTGCCGCATATCTTTGGCAAGACCGACGCCGACGTGGCCTATGGCGTCGCCTACGCCCACGCCGAAGATGATTTTTCGACCTTGCAGGAGGTGCTGGCGATGACGCGCGGTCGCGCCGGGGCGATGCTGGGCGCCGATGGTGCGAAGGTCGATTATGCTGCCGCGCTGCTCGACATTCGCGCGACCACCGCGCGCGACTGGCCGCGACTGCCCGACGATGTGAAAAAGCTGTTCACCGCCTATGCCGCCGGGCTCAACCATTATGCCGACAAGCATCCGGGCGAAGTGCGCCTGCGCGGCTTGTTCCCGGCGACCGGCGAGGATGTCGTCGCGGGTTTTGTGCTGCGTTCGCCCTTTTTCTTCGGGCTCGATTCGGTGCTGGGCTCGCTGGTCGAGGGCAAACCGGGCGGGCGTGAAGGCGGGCCGTTGCTCGACGTGAAGGGCAAGGTCGTGCCGCGCGCGCTGACCCCGGTCGGACGCGATCCTGACGCCAATGGGTCGAACGGCATGGCGGTCGCCCCGGCGCGCGCGACCGACGGCGCGACGCGGCTCGTCTCCAACTCGCACCAGCCGTGGACCGGCGGGGTCGCGTGGTACGAGCTGGTCGTCCATAGCGAAGAGGGTTGGGATTTCGCCGGTGCGAACTTCCCCGGATCGCCCTATCCCTTCCTCGGCCACAATAAATATCTCGGCTGGACCAACACGGTGAACCGGCCCGATCTGATCGACGTTTATAAGCTGACGCTTGACGACAGCGGCGACAATTACCGTTTCGACGGTCAGTGGCGCCCGCTTGAGGAGAGGCGCATCTGGCTTGGGGTCAAATTCGGCCCCTTCGTGCTACCCGTACCGCGCACCATCTATCGCTCGGTCCACGGGCCGGTGGTCAAAAATGACAAAGGTGCGTTCGCGATCCGCTATGCGGGACAGGATCAGGCGAATATGGTCACCCAATATTACCGGCTGAACAAGGCGAAGAGTTTCGCCGAATGGCGCGCCGCGATGGCGGGACAGGGCGTGCCTGCGACCAATTTCATTTATGCCGATGCCCGGGGCAATATCGGGCTTTTCTATAATGCCATGTTCCCCGACCGCCAGCCGGGCTTCAACTGGCGCGGGGTGCTGCCCGGCGACACCTCGGCCGATCTGTGGACCAAGACGCTGCCGTTCGACCGCGTCCCCGCGCTGGTCAATCCGCGCTCGGGCTATGTGATGAACGCCAACAACACGCCTTGGGTCGCGGCGGGGCCGGGCGACGAGCTCGACGCCGCTGCCTTCTCGCCCCTGCTGGGGATCGAGGATGATATGACCAACCGCGCGGTGCGGCTGATCGACCTGTTCGAAGCGTCGGGACAGATTGACGAGGCGCGGCTGAAGGCGATCAAATATGACACCAGCTATGCGAAGGCGGGCTATGCCAAGGCGTGGATCGACCGGCTGCTCGCCCTCGATGTGAAGGACGATCCGGCGCTGGTCGAAGCGCAGCAGCTGCTCCGCCAATGGGACTGGAACCTCGACGGCAAGGGGAAGGGTGATGCGCTGGCGCTGATGGTGCTGCGCCCCGCCAATGGCAGCCATTATCAGCGGCGCGCGGCGCCCGATCCGCGCACCGTGCTGAAAGAGACCGTCGTCCATCTGCAAAAGCATTTCGCGTCTCTCGACCCCAGGCTCGGTACCGTGCTGCGCCTGCGTCATGGCGAGGGCGCCCATCGCATCGACCTGCCGCTCGACGGCGGGAATGATACGGTGCGGGCCTCGACGCTGTGGGACGCTGAGCCCGACGGGCGCCTGAAGGTCCGCCACGGCGACAGCTTCATCATGTTCATGACATGGGATCGCGACGGCCGGGTGCGCTCCGAATCGATCCAGCCGTTCGGCGCCGCGACGACGCGGCCGGACAGCCCGCACTATAATGATCAGGCGCCGCTGTTCGTGCGGCATCAGCTGAAACCGGTGCTGTTCGATCCGGCGGCGCTGATGGCAACGAAGCCCCGCGTCTATCGCCCTTGAACGGCGAATATAGCCGTCCTAAACCACTGATACAGTGCCGACCGGCACACCGTCATATGCGGGCGTCCACGCCCGCCGTTCCGAGAGGATATCCATGCTCCGTTTCCATCGTTTCGCCGTGGCGCTTGCGCTGTCCACATCGCTTGTCGCCGCGGGGCCAGCGCTCGCCAAAGCGAAGGCGGCCAACCCCGCGCCGATCGCCGACCTCGTGAAAGCGGTCGATATTCCCTATCAGGCCTTCACCCTCGACAACGGGCTGCGCGTGATCGTGCACGAGGACCGCAAGGCACCCGTCGTCGCGGTGTCGGTCTGGTATCGCGTCGGGTCGAAGCATGAACCCAAAGGCAAGACGGGCTTTGCGCATCTGTTCGAACATCTGATGTTCAACGGATCGGAAAATGCCCCCGGCGATTTCTTCGAACCATTGCAACAGGTCGGGGCCACCGATTTCAACGGGACGACCTGGCTTGATCGGACCAATTATTTCGAAACCGTTCCGACCGGCGCGCTTGATCGCGCGCTGTTCCTCGAAAGCGATCGCATGGGGCATTTGCTCGGCGCGGTGACGCAGGAAAAGCTAGATAACCAGCGCAGCGTCGTCCAGAATGAAAAGCGTCAGGGCGACAACAACCCTTATGGGCTGCTGTGGTACGAGGTTCAGGAAAATCTGTTTCCCAAGGGCCACCCCTATCATCACAGCACGATCGGCTCGATGGCGGACCTCAACTCGGCAAGCCTTGCCGACGTGAAGAAATGGTTCACCGACAATTATGGTCCGAACAATGCCGTGCTGGTGCTGGCGGGCGATATCGATGCCGCCACCGCCAAAGTGAAAGCGCAGCAATGGTTCGGCGATATCCCGCGCGGCCCGGCGGTGCAGATGCCGGCGGCATCGGTGCCGACGCTGCCCGCGCCGCTCGCCAAAGAGGTCAAGGACCTGATCCCCACCACGCGCATCTATCGCATGTGGACGATCCCGGGGCTCAACGATCCGGAAGCGGTGCCGCTGCAAATGGCGATGACCGTACTTGGCGGCCTGTCGTCGTCGCGCCTCGACAATGCACTGGTGCGCAAGGACCCGATCGCGGTCAGCGTGTCGGCGGGGGTTCAGCCGTTCGAGGATGCGGGCATTTTGCTTGTTCAGGCCGATGTGAAGCCCGGGGTCGATCCGGCGCATGTCGCCAAACGGCTCGACGAAGAAATCGCCGCCTTCCTCGCGAGTGGGCCCACCACTGATGAATTGCAGCGCGCGGCGGCCAGCCATCTGGGCGGCGTGATCGGCGGGCTCGAAGCGGTCGGTGGTTTCGGCGGCAAGGCCGTGGCGCTCGCCGAGGGGGCGCTCTATTCGAACGATCCGGCTTATTATAAGGTCGAACTCGACCGTATGGCCAAGGCCACCCCGGAGCAGGTGAAGGCGATCGCCGGAAAATGGCTGTCGCGTCCGGCCTTCTCGCTGACCTATACTCCCGGCGAACGCACCGAGGGCGGCGAGAATCGCGGCGGTGCGGTGACCACGGGCAAGGCGCGTGATGTTGCCGGGCCCAATCATTACTGGAACCCGGCGCTTGGCGATGTCGGTCCCGACACCGGCATCGGCACATCGATCGCCGACCGCTCGCAGCTCCCGACCGTGACCGACCTCAAGGCGCTGGATTTCCCCGCCATCGAGCGCGCAAAGCTCAAAAACGGCATCGAAGTCGTTTTCGCGCACCGTGCGACGGTGCCGACGGTCAATGTCGCGGTCAGCTTTGATGCTGGCTATGCCGCCGACCCGCATAATGCGCTGGGCACCCAGTCGCTGATGCTCAGCCTGATGGACGAGGGCACCACCAGTCTCGATTCGATCGCGTTCGCCGAGGCGAAGGAGCGCCTCGGTGCGCAGATCGGCGGATCGGCCAATGCCGACGAGACTGTGTTCAGCCTGTTCGCGCTGAAACCGAACCTCGCGCCGTCGCTGACCTTGCTCGCCGACTATATCCGCAACCCGGCGTTCGACGCGAAGGAACTGGAACGGGTCCGGGCGCAGCAACTCAACCGGTTGAAGGCCGAACTCAACAATCCGAACGCGATCGCCTCGCGCGTGTTGATGCCGGCGTTGTACGGGCCGGATCATCCCTATGGCATCCCGCCGTCAGGTCTGGGCGACGCGAAGGCCGTGACCGCGGCGACGCGCGAGCAGCTCGCGGCCTTTCATTCGACATGGTTCCGGCCCGATACCGCACGGATCTTCGTTGTCGGTGACACGACGCTGAAGGATGTGACGAAGCAGCTCGACGCCGCGTTCGGCCAGTGGAAGGCTCCGGCGGCTGCAAAGCCGGTCAAGCATTTCGAAATCGCGATTCCGCAGCCCAAGCCGCGCATCCTCCTGATCGACCGGCCGAAATCGCCGCAGTCGGTGATCCTTGCGGGCAAGGTATTGGATGCGAAGGGCGGCGACGAACTGGAAGTGCTGCGTTCGGCGAACGATATTTTCGGCGGCAATTTCCTGTCGCGCTTCAACATGAACCTACGCGAGACCAAGGGCTGGTCCTATGGCGTGCGAACGCGCGTCTCGGGCGAGAAGGACCGGTTGAGCTGGGTCGTCTCGGCGCCGGTTCAGGCCGACCGCACCGGCGATTCGATCAAGGAACTGCAAAGCGACCTCAAGGCGTTCCTCGGCGACAAGGGTGTGACCACCGAAGAATTGCAGCGCACGATCAACGGCAGCGTCCGGGAGCTGCCGGGCAGCTTCGAAACTTCGGGTGACGTGCTTGGGGGCCTCCGCTCGATCGTCAAGTTCGGCCGCCCCGACAATTATTATGAAACGCTCGCCGCCACTTATGAGGCGATGACCGCGCCCGAGATCGACGCGGCGGCGCGCAAGGCCTTTGGCGGCGACGATCTGGTCTATGTCGTCGTCGGCGATGCTGCGGTGGTAAAACCGCAGCTTGACGGATTGGGATTGGCAGTGGAAACAGCGACACCCGCTAACTAACATCAGTTTCAGTAGGAGAGTTTGCATGTCTCAAGTCGATGGTAGCTATGATTGCATCACCAAGTCGCCGATGGGTGACCAGAAGTCGGTTTTCACCGTCAACAGCGACGGCGGCAGCTTCACCGGCCAGAATGCCGGCGGCATGGGCTCGCTCGATGTCGAAAATGGCAAGGTCGACGGCAACAAGCTGACCTGGACCATGAATATGAAGGTCCCGATGCCGATGACGCTCGAATGCGAAGCGACGGTCGATGGCGACACGCTGACCGGCACGATCAAGGCCGGCGCATTTGGTTCGATGGCGATGAACGGCACGCGTCAGGCCTGATCGCCCACGCAGCCGGGAAATAGCAGGGGCCGTTCCGCAGCGCGCGGGGCGGCCCTTTTGCTTGAACTGCATAGCATTGCACTGCCGTCTTTGCCTCTTGGGGGCTATCCAAAACGGCGCCAGCGGCGCATAGCCTCGCTGCAATGCACAATTCATCCGAAACTTCACAACGGTCGGGCCTTCCGGGCGATCGCGAAATGGTGTTCATGATGGCGATGGTCATGGCGCTCAACGCGCTCGCCATCGACTCGATGCTCCCCGCGCTGCCGGCGATCGCCGACGGGCTGGGCGTGCTCGTCGCCAACCAGCGCCAGCATGTCATCTCCATCTATCTGCTCGGCGTCGCCTTCGGATCGCTCGTCTACGGCCCGCTCTCCGATCGCTTCGGGCGCAAGCGCGTGCTTGTCGCGGCACTATGGGCCTATGCGGTGCTTGCGATCGGCTGCGCGCTCGCGACGAGTTTCCCGATGCTGCTTGCGCTGCGTTTCGGCCATGGGCTGGTCAGCGCGGCGCTCGGCGTGATCGTCGTCGCGGTGATCCGCGACCTGTTCGTCGGCGATGCGATGGCGAAGCGCATGTCGCTGATCTTCCTGGTCTTCATGATCGTGCCGATCATCGCCCCGGCGATCGGTGCCGGGGTCGCGGCGCTGGCCGGCTGGCGCGCGATCTTCATGCTGTTCGCGGTGATGAGCCTCGTCATGCTCATCTGGCTGCGCCGCCTCCCCGAAACGCTCGACCCCGCCGATGCGCGGCCGCTGGACCTCGGCACGGTGGTGTCGGGCTGGCTGACGGTGACGCGGCACCGCCGCGCCGCGGGCTATATGATCGCCTCGGGCCTCATGCAGGGCGCGCTGTTCGGCTATCTCAACAGCAGCGAACAGATCATCGCCGAGATATTCGGCGCCCAGCCGCTGTTCCCGCTCGTCTTCGCGTGCGTTGCCGTCGGCATCGCGATCGCCAATTTCTCCAACGCGCATATCGTCGAGCGTTTCGGCGCGCGGCGGGTGTCGCAGACCGCGGTCTTCGCCTTCATGGCGACCTCGATCGCCCAGATTGCAGCGGCGTCGAGCGGCAGCGAAACGCTGACGATGTTCACCCTGTTGATGATGGTCAATGTCGGGCTGATCGGTTTCATCAGCAGCAATTTCGGGTCGATCGCGATGGAGGATTTTGGCCATATGGCCGGCGTCGCATCGTCGTACCAAAGCTTTGCCAAGATGCTGCTCGCGGCATCGGCAGGAGCGTTTATCGGCCAGCAATATGACGGCACCACCCTGCCGCTGGCCTATGCCTTCCTTGGCTGTGCGGTTTCGGGATTGCTGCTGGTGCTGTGGGCCGAGCGCGGCAAATTGTTCACCCGGCCGGGCACCGCACCCAAAAGCCCTTACTGACCGGCGGGCAAAAGAAAGGGGGCCGAAGCCCCCTTTCCGATTAGTCCTTGAACGACGGCACCGGAGGAACCGGCGGCGGCGGCGCATCGCTGTCATCCTCATGCACTTCGACATGGCCCAGGCCGACATGGCTGCGGCGGCGGCTGTAACCGAAGTAGACGAGCAGGCCGACGGCGGCCCAGATCAGGAAGAGCATGATGCTCTTCGTGTCGAGGTTGAAGAACAGGTAGATGCAGCCCGCAATCGCGATCGGCGCGGTGAGATAGATCGCCGGGGTGCGGAACGGACGGTGGCGGGTAGGGTCGGTACGGCGGATCACCATCACCGCAATCGAAACGGCGGCAAAGGCAAAAAGCGTGCCCGAGTTGGAGATGTTCGCCAACTGCCCCACGGGGAAGAAGGCGGCGAACAGCGCGACCGCCACACCGGTGATGATCGTGATCACGTGCGGCGTATTGAACTTTGGATGGATTTTCGAGAAAGCCTGCGGAAGCAGACCGTCGCGGCTCATGACGAAGAAGATGCGGGTCTGGCCGAACATCATCATCAGGATGACCGACGGCAACGCAAGACCGGCGGCAAGGCCGATCAGATTGCCGACCTGGGGCCAGCCGATTTCGCGCAGCGTCCACGCCAGCGCTTCCTTCGAGCAGACCACCGCCTGATCGCCCATGGCGGCGCAGGCCGCAGCGAGTTCGCGGCTGCCGGGTTCGAGCGCATGGCCCGCAGCGGCGTCGATACCGACCGGCTGCGCGCCGACCGAACCGATGACGCCAGCGGCGACGAGCAGGTAGAAGATGGTGCAGATCGCAAGGCTGCCGATCAGGCCGATTGGCATATTGCGCTGGGGGTTCTTGGTTTCCTCGGCGGCGGTCGAGACTGCGTCGAAGCCGACGTAGGCGAAGAAAATCGACGCGGCGGCGGCGCCGATGCCGCCGATCCCGAGCGGTGCGAAGGGCTGGAAATTCTCCATATTCATCACCGGAACGGCAAGGATGACAAAGAGCGTCAGCGCCGCGACCTTGATGACGACGAGGAAGGCGTTGACCGTCGCGGATTCGCGCGTGCCGATGACCAGCAGGGTGGTCACGAGCCCGGCGATGAACATCGCGGGCAAATTTATCATCCCGCCGTCATAGGGCCCGAGCACCAATGTTGACGGTATGTCGACGCTGAACGCATTTTCGATCAAACCGACGACATAGCCCGACCAGCCGACCGAGACGGCGCCCGCCGCAACGGCATATTCGAGGATCAGCGCCCAGCCGACCATCCACGCGATGAGTTCGCCCATCACGGCATAGCTATACGTGTAAGCCGAGCCCGACACGGGGACCATCGAGGCCATTTCGGCATAACAAAGCGCGGCAAAGGCGCAGACGAAACCGGCGATGATGAAGCTGATCATCATGCCCGGGCCGGCCTTTTGCGCGGCCTCGGCGGTCAGCACGAAAATACCCGTACCGATGACGGCGCCAATCCCCAGCATGGTGAGCTGGAAGGCGCCCAAAGTTCGCGTCAGCGATTTTTTTTCGGCTGTCGCCAAAATGGCATCTAACGGTTTTACCCGGTCAAATATCATAGAGAATTTTCCCCTTGTGGGGCGACCGTCAACGGCGCCCTCTCCTGGCGGCGCAGACTAGCCGCTCCACCCGTCAGCGCAACTTAATTTCGTGGGGCGGCACCGCTTACCGTACCGTAAAGCGCACCCGGTCGATCATCCGCCCGCCGGGATCGACGAGCGTCAGCATATGGATTCCCGGGCGCGGCAGGATTTGCTGGCCCGCATCGGCGTCGCCCAGCACCGTCTTGTCGAGGATCAGGCGGTGGCCGGCGACCGAACCGCTGACGCTGACCGCCAGCCGCTGGCGGTCGACCGGAATATCGGGATCGAGCGCATAGACGCTGCCGCTGACCGGGCTGGTGATCCGCGGGCGGCGCGCGACGGGCGGCGCGGCGGCCATTTCGCTCTGCGCGGTGCCGCGCACGAAATATTCGCGGCGTGGCGGCTCGCGGGTGCCGGGCAGGCTGATCTGGCGTGTCTCGACGCCGTCGGGCATCGCCGGTGGCTTGCCGGGGCTACCGGCATGGAGCGCGAGCATCACGTCGCGCCATACCGGGGCGGCGCCCGATGTGCCCGACACGGCGCGCATCGAATCGCCCTCAAGATTGCCGACCCACACCGCGACGGTGAAACGGTCGGACCAGCCGACGCACCAATTGTCGCGCATTCCCTTCGATGTCCCGGTCTTGGCGGCCGCCCAGAATGGCAGGCGGAGTGCGCTGTCGGAACCGAAGGCATCGGCGCGGGCGGACGCGTCGGCCAATATATCGCCGATGATGAAGGCTGCCGCCGGCTGGACGATCTGGCGCGTCTCGCCCGCGGACTCGTTCAGCGCGAAATGCACCGGCGACCAGCGACCGCCGTTGGCGAAGCTGCGAAAGGCGTTGGCTTGTTCGACCAGCGAGACTTCGGCCGAACCGAGCGCGAGGCTGAAACCATAGAAATCGCCATCCTCGATGAGGCCGTGATAGCCCAGCGCCCAAAGGCGGTCGCGAAATTCCTGAACATCGTCGATGACCAGCGCGCGCACGGCAGGGACGTTGAGCGAGCTTGCCAGCGCGTTGCGGACACTGACCGGCCCCTTGAAGCTGCGGTCGTAATTTTTGGGGACATACAGCCCGGAGGCGGTGTCGAGCTGAACCGGGCTGTCGTCGAGGATCGAGGCGGCGGTCAGCCAGCCGCGTTCGATCACCTGCGCGTAAAGATGCGGCTTCAGCGTCGATCCGGCCTGCCGCCGTGCATTGGCGCCGTCGACCGCGGCGGCGGTCGATTTCAGGCCGACGCCGCCGACATAGGCGAGGACTTCGCCGGTGGCATTGTCGAGCACGACGACCGCGCCATCGCGAACGCGGTCGGATCCGAGGCCTGCGAGCTGGCGGCGCAACGCGACGATCGCGGCGGCCTGAATGCGGCGGTCGATGGTGGTCGTGACGCGTTTGCCCGGCTGGTCGAGCAGGCGGACGGCAAGGTGGGGGGCGAGCGCGGGATCGAGTTCGGCGATGCGCTCGCCCGACACGAGCGTCGCGGCGGCGGCGCGGATCTCGCTGCAATCCTTCGCCCCTCCTTGATTGGATTGCGCGACGCGACACGCGCGGCGGCCGAGGGCTTTGGCGCCGGCGGTCGGATTGGGGAGCAGGCCCGCGAACAGGGCGGCGTCGGTGCGGGTCATTTCGGCGGGGCGCTTGCCGAACAAGGCGCGCGACCCCGCGCCGATCCCCTGCGCTTCGCCGCGCAAAGGCACGAGGTTGAAATAGGCCTCGAGCATCTCTTCGTGCGACCAGTTTGACGCGAGCGCCTGTCCGGCGCGCATCTGGCGGATCTTGTTCAACCAGTCGCGCTTGCCCGGCTGGGCGAGTTCGGGGGCGAGAAAGCCCGCAAGCTGCATCGGCAGCGTCGAGGCACCGCGCGAGCGACCGCCGGTCAGGCGGGTGCGCGCCGCGCTCGCGACCGCGAGCCAGTCGACCCCACCGTGCGACCAGAAACGCCGGTCCTCGGCCTGCACCACCATATCGCGGACTGCGGGGCTGATATCCTTCAATGCGACCCACGCGAGGCGGCGACGCTCGAAATTGACGCGCTCGCTGTCGAGCAGGCGGCCGCTGCGGTCATAGAGCCATGCTTCGCTGGGTTTCCAGTCGGCACGGACGGCGGCGTACTCGGGCATTACCGGCGGGCGCGTGAGGAGGTGCGCGATGGTCGTCAGGATGAGGAGGGCGAGCGCAGCCCATGCGAGCGCGTCAACCCAGCGTTTACGAGGAGGTCCGCTTCCTCCAGCCGTCTTCGATACACTCATCATGCTGAACTTGTTTCAGCATCCATGGCCGGATTTTGCCTTCTGCGCCGCGTGGGGCGCAAGGGCAGGCCGCGGACCCTGAAACAAGTTCAGGGTGACGAAGATTAAAGAATGTTGGCGGAATCCCTCAATTCCCGTTTGCATCGAGCGAAGTCGAGATGCCCATCGGTCGTGCACGCCTTGGGGGTGTCTCGACTTCGCTCGACACGACCGGAAAGAAGGCGGCCGGCCGGGCATCACTGCCCGACGCTTGCCACCGTCAGCGGCGTATTCGGCCACTGGCCGCGGATCGCAGGCGAATACATCGCCTCGACCCGCGTTGGCGGCAGGGTGAAGCGGCCCGATCCGTTGAGGCGGACGACATATTCGACGGCGTGCGTCCCAGCGGGCATCCAGCCGAAATAGCCGCGCCAGCTGTCCTTGCCACGCTCGACATAGCTTGGCTGCGCGCCCGATCCGCTGGCCTGTTGGCCAAGCATTTCGGACTGGCCGCCCAGATTGCCGACGATCGTCGCGCCCGGGGCGACCGGATCGTTGATCACGACCCAGGTCCGCCCGGCCGCCGCAACGACCTCGATCCGCACCTTGATCACGTCGCCGCGCGTCAGCCGGTTCTTGTCGGCTGCCTTGACGATGCTCACCGACCGCTTGATCCGGTAGCCCGCGTTGAGCGGTTCCTTCAGCGGCACGGCTGCCTTGACGCTGACCGTCGCCCATGGCGTGCCGGTGCCGTCATGCTTCAGGCTCATCGTTGCGGCGGCCAGCGCGACGCGCAGCGGCGAGATCGGCTCTGCCGGAAGCGGCCAGCTTTGCGACGCGGTGGCGCCCGCCAGGCTAATGTTGGTGACGCCGGTGATCGCGCTGGCGGGATACAGCTCGGCAAAGCGGCGAACGGTGGTGGCGCCCCACGCATTGGCGGGGGTGGTGTCCCAATGCCCCTTGCGCTGGCGCTGGGCGATGCCGACCATCAGTTTTCCGGCATCGTCCTCCCAGCCCTTGCGGCCGAGAACGGCTTCCAATGCCTTGATCGCCATTTCGTCGCCGCTGGTCATCATCCACCACGGCGCCTTGGCATCGTCGACAAGGTCGAGACGCGTGCCTTCGTAAACGAGCCGCTTGCGCAGTTCAGCCTCGGCCGCGGTGCGCAGGGCGACGGCATTGCGTACCCCCGGTGTCCGCTCGATCGCGACGAGCCAGTCGGCGAGGGTGCCGGTGGACATGTCGATCGGGGCGACGTCGATCGCTGCGACAAGGCTCGCGCTCGACGCATTGTTGCGTGCGAGCGCCGCCAGCGCGGCGATGCGGACCGGGCGGATGTCATAGGGGCCATAGCCCTTGCGGCTGAGGCGCCCTTCGATCACCGCCTGCAACGCCTTGACCATCTTCGCCTTGGACGTTTCGGGGATCGCGAAACCGTTCGCGGCGGTGATCGCCAGAACATAGGCGGTGAGTTCGGGCGAGCCCGTCATCTGGTTGTTCGGCCAGTAACGCAGCAGGCCGTCGTCATCCAGATAGGTCGGCATGGCTTCCGCGAGCGACTGCCAGCGCCCGACATCGCCGAGTGCGATCGCGCGCGAGGTCGACTGTTCGAAGCAGTTGTACGGATAGATCGCCATATAATCGCGCACCCCGGCGAGCGGTGGTGCGAGCGTGCCGGCGAGTGCGACATCGACATAGCCGCCGGGCAAGGCGCCGGCCGGGATGGCGATCGGCAGCGTCGTGCCGGGGCCGACGCGGAACAGGCTGGCTGCCCAGGTTTCGACCGGGACCGCCGGCTCGACGATCTGTTCGAAGACCAGCCGGTCGCGCTGCTTGCCGCCCTTGGCGACCGCCTCGATCGTCCACTGGATCGGTCCGGTCGCTTCGGGGGCGACCATCGACCAGCTGACCGGCACCGCGCCGCCTGCCGGGATGGTGACGGTCAGCGGAGGGGCGGTCGCGATCGCGGGCGCCAGCGTCGGGGTCGCCGTGACCTCCATCGGCTTGTCGGTGCCGTTGCGCAGCGTGAAGCGCGCATCATAGGTGTCGCCGGTGCGGACGAGTTCGGGGAGCCCGGCAAAGACCGCGAGATCCTGCACGGTGCGGATGCTGGTTTCGCCGGTGCCGAAATATTGCGCGCCGTCGGACGCGATCGCGACGAGACGGAAGCTCGACAGATTGTCGGACAAAGGTACGTCGACCATCGCGCGGCCTTTGCTGTCGAGCGGGACATTGCCCTTCCACAACAGGACCGGGCGGAAGTCTTCGCGGGCGAGCCCCGAAAGATCGCCGCCGCCGCCGCCGCCGGGTTCGAGCGCCTTGCGGCCATAATGCCGTTTGCCGACCACCTGCATCTGCGCGGTCGAGGTCAGCACGTCGAGCGTGCGCTCACCCATCATCGCGTCGATCAGCTGCCAGCTCTCGTTCGGGGCGAGCTGGAGCAGCGCCTCGTCGACTGCGGCAAAGGCGACGTCGGCGCTTTTGGGCGTCTTGCCACCCGGGGTCTTGACCTCGATCGCGACCTTTGCGGTTTCGCGAACCGCATATTTTTCCTTGTCGGCCTTGACCTTGACGCCCAGCTGATGGCCTTCCCAGCCGACCTTGATGCGCGCAATGCCCATGCGATAACTTGGCTTGGCAAGATCGACCAAGGCGGTCGGGGGAGCGCCCTCGCTATTCTCGATCTGGAAACCAACCGCGCGCTTCATCTGGCGGAACCAGCTTTCCTCGCCGGTGACGCGCCCGCGCACCGCCATCACCGAGACATAGACGTCGGGGGCATAAGTGGCGGGGAGCTTGACCTGCACGACGGGGTCGGTGCCCTTCAAAGGCACGACGAAGCTCGACAACACGCCTTCGCGTTCGACGGTGACGAGTGCGGTCGCTTCGCGGAACGGCATGCGGACCTGGAAACGCGCGGTTTCGCCTGCGGCATAGCGCGGCTTCTCCGCGATCACGTCCATGCGGTCGCCATTGTCGCCGCCGAACCACCAGTCGTCGTCGCCCGCGAGCCATACCGAGCGCACGGCGCGCGCTTCATTGCCGTCGGCGTCGGTGGTCGTCGCGACGACGGTCACTTCGCCCGAGATGCCGGGCGCCATCGCGCAGCTCGCGCGGCCAAGCTTGTCCGTGGTCGCGGCGCACGTCGTGGCGAGCCTGGTCGTGCGCATCTGATTGTCATAGGCATAGAAGCCGCCGATCAGGCGCCGCCGTGCGGTGATGATCTCGCGATTATAGAGCGCGACCGAGACGCGCTGGCCCGACAATGGCTTGCCGTCGAGGTCGAGCGCCACGAACTTCAGGCGCAGATCATTGTCGCGCATCATCCAGCCGTCGGTCTTGAGCCCGAGGCGGACGGCCGACGGATAAAGCGTGATCCGGCGGCTGCTGGTCAGCGTCTCGCCATTGGCATCGGCATAGTCCATTTCGACCGCCATCAGCGTCGGCTCGGTGATCGGCTGGTCGACCGTCACGCTGGTCGACGCGGTCCCGTCTGCGCCCAATGTCAGCGGCATCGAGCGCGCAAGCGGCATCTCGGCGGCGGGCTCATCGCCGCTGTCGTCGAGCTGGACGACGCCTTCCTTCACGGGCTGGCCGTCGAAATCCCAGTCGCGATAATCTTGCGGAGGCGACCAGCTCGGGCGGAAATTGGTCCGCAGTTCCACCGGCAGGTTCGGCGCGGGCCCGCCCGAGAGGTAGCCGACGAACAAGGACAGCGGCACCGCAGTCGGCCGCACCGGGGACACCTTGGGTCCAGTGACGGCCGCTTTCATCGTCGGCAGGCGATACTCGTCGACCCGAACCGATTGCCCAGACCAGATGGTTTTATCTTCGCCATCCTTGTCCTTGGTGACGAAGACGAGCTCGTAATCGCCCATCGGCGCCGACGCGGGAACGTTCCACAATGTCTCGCCGCTGCCGTTTGCGGTGATCGCGAAGGGCATTTCAAATTCGGTGTCCGATCCGCGATGGACGAGGCGCAGCTTGCCCGCCATCGCCTTGGGAATCTGGAAGCCGAGGCCGATCGGACGACGCAGGATATGCTTCATATTGACCGTCTCGCCCGCCTTGACGAGCGCGCGGTCGAAGATGGTGTGGAGAATGTCGTTCCGCTCCGACCAGCCATAGGGCAGATCGAAGTCATAGGGACGGATGCCATTGCCCCAGTCGGTGAGGGTGAAGCTGAAATCATCGCCCGCGCGCGCGCTGACCATCAGCGCATGGCCCTCGCTGTTCGCGAGATCGGGTTTTTCCTCGCAGCTCGCATAGGTTTCGGGCTGGGGCAGTCCAGACGGGAAGGCAAGACGACCCGCCTTGTCGGCAACCCCGCGCGCGATCAGACGGCCGGTGCAGCTGTCGGTGACGCGGATTTCTGCGCCCGCGACGGGCAGGCCCTTGTCGAGCGAGGTCACCCACGCAAGCGAGCCTTCGCGGCCCCATTTGAAATGCACCGCCATATTGGTGACGAGAGCTGCGGTCGCGACATAGCGCGTTGCTTTGCGGCCGAGCAGCGTCGCGCCGAGTTCGGGGCTGGCGATCTCGACGACGTGGAATCCCTTTTCGGTCAGCGGGATTCCGATGACTTCAAATTCCTTTCCGCCGCCAGGGGGCGTCAGTTGCAGGTCGCGGCGCTCGCCGCCCGCAGGCGCGCCCGTAAACACCGATTTGGTGCCGGTGTAGTTGACCGTGACCTCTTTGCCGGTGCGGTCCTTTTCCTCACGATAGTCGGTGTCGTCGGCGTCATCGACGCGCTTTAGCCAGCGCGCGATCGCGGCATCGTCGTCCCCAACTTTCAGCGCGGTCGCGGGCATTTTTAGATTCGACTGGACCATCGTCCCTTCGACCCCGCGCACGGTGACGGGCAGGACGCCGCCCTCGCTTGCTTCCAATATACCGAATTCGGCGGCGAATTTGACTAGCGGGGGGGCGCGGTCGATGTGGAATTTCAGCGGGAAGTTTGACTGGTTGGAAAGCTTGCGGCCGCTCTGGTCGGTTACGTCGGCTGGCAGCACCAGCGTTGCGTCGACATTTTGCGGCAGTGGGCCGGTGAAGCGAACCTGCGTCAGAAACGCGTCATTTTTGTCACTGTCGGCAATCCTGGGCGTCAGCTTTTTGCCGTCGGCGGTGTTGAGCGACGCGGCGAGCGCCGTATCGCGCGCGATCGGCGCGGCGAAGGTCAGGATGACGTCCTTGATCGGGTTGCATCCGGCCTGCGGATTGACGCGGTTGCACGACATTTTCGCCGTGAAGGCGGGGCGCACATCATAGTCGAAACGCTGGTCGCGCCCGGCCGTGCGTGCCGGAACGCCGGCCTGCGAAATGCGCGCATCCCAGACGAGCGCCATGTCGCGCCCGGGAGGGAGGGGGCGGCGGCATTTGACGGGAACTATGCGGTCGAGCGCGGCTTTGCGGTCGGCGCCCGCCGCAGGCAGGCGCTGCGGCAGGCCCGCGTCTTCGGTGAAGGACTGGCGCGACCAGTTATTGTCGCCGAGTCCCGTGAGTATCTGCGTCGCGGTTTCGCTCGGCAGCACGTCGAGTGGAATCTTCTCGCCGATCCCGTCTACCGCGCAATAGCCATAGCGGCCGACCGAACTGCGATCGGCGGCGACATTGGTGGCAACGAGGAAAATCTGATTCTCTTCGATTCCGCCATACATACCGCCCGCAAGAACGGCGCGCGCCGAGGGACCGCCGGTGTCGAGCGCGAAACGGCTGTTGCCGACAACATTGACCCCGCGCGCAGTGGTCAACCCGTCGCGAAGTTCGACATGGCAACGCAGCCCGCCGGGGAGCGGCTTTTCGAATTCGAGCACCCAGGTGCGCGTGTCGACCCAGCGGCCGTCGGCGGGGAGCTTGCAGTCGTTGGTTGCGGGTGCCTTGGCACGCGGATCGCCGAGAGGCACCATGTCTTCGGAAAAGCGCAGGGTGAAGCGGCTGATCGTGCCTTCGCCGGTACCACTGCTCCCCGGGGTGGCGAGCGTGACCTGCGGGGGCGTATCGCCGCCTGCCGCCGCCACGGCCATGGCGAGGGGGATGAGCAGCGCCAGCCGCATCTTGCCGGTCAGGCGGCCACCGAGCCCGTGCCACATCGATGCCATTAATCGTCTCCCCGCTTTTCGAGCGTTGGTCTATCCTGCTGGAAACAGGGGTGTGAGTCCACCGTGCATCGTGCACGACTAGCCGCAATGGACCGATATGCTGTGACAGGGATTACAGGCGCGGGTAAATCCCGACGGGCACCCCTGCGAGGGTTCAGCGCACGAGCATCGGTCCGAGCGGCTGTCCGGCGAACAGGTGGACGTGAAGATGCGGGACTTCCTGATGACTGTCGGGTCCGACATTGGCGAGCAGGCGATAGCCCGGAACGACCAGGCCATTGTCGCGCGCGACCTGACCGACCGCGCGGACGAAGCCTGCGATCTCGGCGTCGCTCGCGCGCTCCGAAAAATCGTCCCAGCTGACATAGGGACCCTTGGGGATCACCAATATGTGCAGCGGCGCCTGCGGGTTGATGTCGTGGAAAGCGAGGGCGTGATCGTCCTCAAATACTTTCTTGCACGGCAGTTCGCCGCGCAGGATGCGGGCGAAGATATTGCTGTCGTCATAGGGGAGGGTCGCGTCGATCGCCATGGGGGCTCCTGTTGCTGACGGCTGGATTATGAACGGCTGGCTTTTTCGGTATGCCCCGAGGTGCCGTGGCGCCGGTCGATCTCGGCGGCGACGTCGGCCCAGGCGACCCCGCGTTCGGCGAGCAGGACGGTGAGGTGAAAGATCAGGTCGCTGGCCTCGCCGATCAGGGCGGGGTCGTCTTCGCTCATAGCGGCGATCACGGTTTCGATGGCTTCCTCGCCAAATTTCTGGGCGATCTTGCCGCGGCCCTTGGCGGCGAGGCTGGCGACATAGGAGGCCTCGGCCGAACCCGCTGCGAGCCGGTCGTGGACGACGGTCTCGAGCCGCTCCAACGCTTCGCCGATTGCCTTGCTCATTCCGACTGTCCTTTCGCCCGCGTGCCTAGCGTCCGGCGACCACGGGGACAAGAGCACTGGACAAGCGCAGGATGCTCTGGTCGAAGGGCGCGCATGCCCGACGTCAAACTCCATCCCGATTGGCTCGCTCGTATCGGCGGCGAGTTCGAGCAGCCTTATATGGCGGCGTTGAAGCAGTTTCTTGGCGACGAGCGTGCGAAGGGCAAGGCGATTTATCCGCGCCCACGTGACTGGTTCGCCGCGCTCGATGCGACATCGCCGCAGGATGTGCGCGTCGTCATATTGGGGCAGGACCCCTATCATGGCCCGGGGCAGGCGCACGGCCTGTGCTTTTCGGTCCAGCCCGGGGTTCGCGTGCCGCCGAGCCTCGTCAACATATATAAGGAAATGCAGAGCGACCTTGGCATAGCGCGCGCTTCGCACGGTTATCTGGCGCATTGGGCCGGACAGGGCGTGCTGTTGCTCAACAATGTGCTGACCGTCGAGGCGGGGCAGGCGGCATCGCATCAGGGCAAGGGGTGGGAGAAGTTCACCGATGCCGTAGTCGCTTCGGTCGCGGGCGATCCGGCACCCAAAGTGTTCATCCTGTGGGGGAGTCACGCCCAGAAGAAGGCAGCGAATGTTGCGGCATTGGGAGCGGGCAGCCCGCACCTGATCCTGCGCGCGCCGCACCCCTCGCCCCTGTCGGCGCATAATGGCTTTTTTGGATCGCGGCCGTTCAGTCAGGCCAATGATTTCCTTGAGGCCCATGGCCGGGGCGCGATTGACTGGCACCTGCCCGACGCACCCGATCTGCTTTCGGCCGAATGAGCCTGCTCGCCGACCCGGTGACGCTTGCGGTCGTCGCGCTTGCGGTCGTCCTGCTCGGACTGGCGAAGGGCGGACTGTCGGGGGTTGGCGCGCTCGCGACCCCGATGGCCGCGCTCGTGCTGCCGCCGACGATCGCCGCCGCGTTGCTGCTGCCCATTTTGATCGTGCAGGATGTCGTCAGCGTCTGGTCGTTTCGCAAGACCTGGGACGGCTGGATTATTGCGTGGATGCTCCCCGGCGCAGCGATCGGCATCGCCGCCGGCTATTATTACGCCGAGCGGGTCGATGAAGCGAAGCTGATGGCGGCGCTTGGCGCAATCACCTTGGTGTTCGGGGGCTATCGCCTTTGGGTCGAGCGCGGCGGGCGCATCGTAGCGGCGTCGAAATCACCCGGCTGGGTCGGGACTTTTTTCGGCGCGTTCACCGGTTTCACCAGCCAGATCGCGCATGCCGGTGGCCCGCCGTTCCAGATGTGGGTGACCCCGCGCCGGCTGCCGCATCTGGTGTTCGTCGGCACGAGTTCGATCCTGTTCGCGCTGATCAACTGGATGAAAGTGCCCGCTTATCTAGCGCTCGGCGCTTTCCCGCACGAAGTGCTGGTCGCGGCGGCGCTGTTGATGCCGCTCGCGATCGGATCGACTTTGCTGACGGTGCGCTGGCTCAAGCGGATCGACGGCGCGCGTTTCTATTCCTTCATCTATTGGCTGATGGTCCTGCTGGGCGCCAAGCTGCTTTGGGACGGGCTCGCGGGATGATGATCATTACCGGAAGGGGGCGACGCAGCGCCTGCTTGCGCCTAGGGTCAATGTTGGCGGACACAGGCGTCCGCTGCCCTCAAGGTAGTGATCATGGCAAAAGGCCAGAAGAAATCGACCCGCGAAGTCCGCAAACCCAAGGCGGAAAAGACCAAAAAGCCCAACGCCAGCAACTCGTCGACCAAGGCGGATGTCGTCGTTGGCCTCGACAATATGAAGAAATAGCCGGGGCACCCCCCTGGCCGGTATTGCGATGACCGCCCTCACCATATTGGTCGATGCCGACGCTTGTCCGGTGAAGGACGAGATTTATCGTGTTGCGTGGCGGCACGAGGTCGCGGTGAAAGTGGTCAGCAACAGCCGGCTGCGCGTCCCCGACCACCCGCTGATCGAACGTGTCGTCGTATCCGATGGCTTTGACGCTGCCGACGACTGGATCGCCGAGGCGGCGGGCCCGCGGAGCATCGTGATCACCGCCGACATATTGCTTGCCGACCGCGCGCTGAAGGCGGGGGCGACCGTGCTCGGACCCAATGGCAAGCCCTTTACCATGGCGTCGATCGGCCCGGCGATCGCGACCCGCGCGATCATGGCGGACCTGCGCGCCGGGGGCGATCAGATCGGCGGCCCGCCGCCGTTCTCGAAGGCTGATCGCTCGCAATTTTTGCAGGCATTGGATGGCGCGCTGGTCCGGCTCAAGCGCGGATAGCGATACGGAACAGGCCCCGGCCGCCGGCGGGGCTGGCGAAATGCCTTTCGTGGAGCGGGGGCTGCGGTTGGCAGCGGCGGGTGGCTTGACCCCGCACCCCGATCGCGACATTCTTTGCCCATGTCCCGGCTCTACACCAGCTTCGCTGAATTCTGGCCCTTTTACCTGCGCGAGCACAGCAAGGTGCGCACGCGGGTGCTTCACTATGTCGGGACGAGCCTTGTCGTGCTGATCGCGATTGCGGCGGTGCTGAACGGGCGCTGGGCGTGGCTGCTCGCGCTGCCGGTCGCGGGCTATTTCTTTGCATGGGTCGCGCATTTCGGGGTCGAGAAGAATCGTCCGGCTACCTTTACCTATCCGTTGTGGAGCCTTGCCGCCGATTTCAAAATGTGGGCGATGTGGCTGACCGGGCGTTTGGGCCCCGAACTCGACAAGGCCGGGGTGGCGCGCCCGGCACGCTGATGCACGCGCCGCTCCTCTATCCTTGCCGCGGCGGCGCTTTGCGCGCATCGTGGCGCCCGGGTCGCACCATGGCAGAAGGATGAACTTATGCGGACAGGTGTGAATTATATCGTGACGGTGGCGTTCGGCGCCCTGATGCTCGCCGGATGTGGCGGCGGGGCGAAGGATGGCGCCACAGCCGACGGCGACGCCAAGGCGGTGGCGGCGAACGACTGGGATGCCAGCGATGCCTGCGCATTGCTCGACAAGGCGGCGGTCGGCGCGGCGCTGGGCGACACGGTGACCGAAACGAACCTCGCTTTCGTCAACAAAGCCGAAGGTTCGAATGCCGCGACGTCCGAATGCAGCTATCGCCTCGCCAAGGGCGGGACCGCAACCTTGATGACGCGGCGGTCGCCCATCGGCGACAATAGCGACGCCGCGATCAAGCAGACGCGCGAAGGCGCCGCGAAAACGATGGCGGCCTTTTCCGACAAGAAGATCGAAGATGTGGCGGGGCTGGGCAAGGCGGCGTTTTTCATCCCCGGCATCAATCAGCTCAACGTCTTTCTCGACGGCGAAAAGTTCGTGATCCTGACGATCGGCAGCGCGCCGGCGGAAAGCGCGAAGGACACGGCCGTGGCGCTGGTCGGCAAGATCAAGCGCTAGCGTGCCCGCCATGCTATGCTGGCCGCGCGAATCTCCCCGAACCGATTTCAGCCCAGGAGCATGTTCATGACCGTCAATCGCGCATCCGCCCGTTACGAAGGCTTTGGCAAGGAAGGCAAAGGGTCGATCACGACCAAATCGGGGGTGCTCGACGCCCAGCCCTATGGTTTCGGCACGCGTTTCGAGGGTAAGCCCGGGACGAACCCCGAGGAATTGATCGCCGCGGCGCATGCGGCGTGCTTCACCATGGCGCTGTCGTTCGGGCTGGCGCGCGCCGGCTATTCCGACGGTTCGCTCGACACCAGCGCCGCGGTGACGCTCGATCAGCAGGACGGCGGCTTTACCGTCACCAAATCGGCGTTGACGCTGACCGGCACGGTTCCCGGCATCGACGCCGACGAATTCGCGCGGATCGCCGAGGAGGCCGAAAAGAACTGCCCGATTTCCAAGCTGCTGAACTGCGAGATCACGCTGGAGCATAATCTGGCGAGCTAGGCGGCGCGGAGGAGCGGCGGCATCGGCGGTGCGGGCGGCTCTTCGGCCATGAAGGCGAAGGCCGACTGCGCGGGTGGCAAAAGCGGCCAGCGATGCAGGGTGATATGCTCGCGGCCCTTGCCGCCGGGCCGCGGCCGGCTTTCGATCAGCAGCAATTCCGCTGGCGTCCAGTGGCGGACGACGTCGAAGGCGTCGAAGGGCGACCGGTCATAACCGAGCGTAACATGCGGGCGGAGGCCCGACATACGGTGCATCGGGTCGATGCCAACGGCGCAAAGCATCGCCGCGACCGCTTCAAAGAAGTCCCTGATTTCATTCGCCCGGCCGCGCGTCACGAGTTCGGCGCCCAACGCGCGGCTGTGGACGCGGCCCAGGCGGATCGGCGCGGCGGGCGGCAGCCCGGTTCCCAGCGCGGCGATGATACGGTTCTTGAGAAACAGGTCGCGCTGAAAGGTTTCGCCGACGACGCAGAGTGTCAGATGAAGCATGTCGAGATCGACGGCGTTGCCCGTCTGGCCGGCGCGCCTCTGCCATTCGGCGAACAGCGGGTGCAGCGCCTGCGGAAGCTGGAAACCGAGAAAGGTTCGAACGATCTGACTGGACATGACACTCCTCCGAATCGGGATATGTTCTTATTATGTTCTCATTCGCGGCAAGAGTCGAATCGTGATGCGGCGCGATGGTCCGAAGGCGCTTGATCTCAACTGTGGTTGAGCTTGCATAAGATGCGTCAGATGATTCGCCGAACGGAGATATGCCGATGACCCAGCCCGCCCCCGCTCCTGTCCACGACCCCGTCGACCTGCCGCGCTATCTGGCGCGCATCGGCTATGACGGGCCGATTGCGCCGACGCTGGAGGTGCTGCGCGAACTGCAGGCGGCGCACATCGCCGCGATCCCGTTCGAGGCGCTCGACGTGCTGACCGGCAAGGGGGTCGAAGTCGATGCCGCGTCGGTCGATGCCAAGCTGATCGACCGGGAGCGCGGTGGATATTGCTATGAGCAGAATGGCCTGTTCCTTCGGGTGCTGCGCACGATCGGTTTCGATGCCGAGGCGCGGTTGGGGCGGGTACGCTGGATGCTGGCGGACGATGCGCCGACGACCGCGCGCAGCCATATGGTGAGCCGCGTCATGCTGAACGGGCGGCCGTGGCTGGCCGATGTCGGCTTCGGCGCGGCGGCACCCACCGCGCCGCTGGCGATGGACGATCCCGACCCGCAGCCGACGGTGCATGAGGCGTATCGCATCCGCCAGTCGCATGCCGGAGAGACGGGCGAATGGCTGGTCGAGGCGCTGCTGGGCGACAGCTGGAAGGCGATGTATGTTTTCGACGATGTGCCGCAGCAGCCGATCGATATCGCGGTCGCCAACTGGTACACATCGACCCACCCCAGCTCGCATTTCCGCCACCAGCTGATCGTCGCGCGGGCCGACAACGCGGCGCGCTATGTGCTGCGCGACAACCGGCTGACGGTGCGCTTTACCGACGGACGCGTCGAGCAAAGCTATTTGACCGCCGACGAAATCGAGGCGGCGCTGGGCGACCTGTTCCTGTTGCCGGTGCGCCCGCACTGGCGCCCGGCGATCGCGCGGGCGGCGGTGATGGAGATCGCGGCTTAGGGGCTGGGCGCGGCCTCCTTCTCGGGCGCCATGCGGGTGACGTGGATATAGCTGGCCTGCCATCCGTCGCCGGTGCGGCGGAAGATGTCGGTGAAGCGGATGCGGACGCGAAAGGGCTGGCCTGCCGAGCGCCCCGACAGAAGCGCCTCCGCGCTCGCGAGCCCGGCGCCGGCACCGAGCGGCATGACGATGCGGTCACGCAGGATGACGGGGTCATAGCTGTCGCCGGCGCCGGTCCAGCCCGCAATGAAATCCGCCTTGCCGAGCCGCCGGCCGCTGCCGTCGATGAAGACGAGGTCGCCCGCGACCATGCGATCGAGCGCCGCGCCGTCTTTGGCGATCTGTGCCGCGTCGAACGCGTCGGCGAAGGCGGTGAGCGCGGCGATATCGTCCGCCGGCTGATGGACGGCGGTGGCGGCCGGGGCGGTCGCGGCGGCGATGGCGAGGAATGTGGCGAGCATGGAGCCTCCCGGATGAGGATCGGCGATGGATGCGGCGGGCCTTCGGCCGTTGGCCGCGATGGACGATAGGCCCGATGCTGTGTTGGCACAACAATCCACTGGTCCGCGATCCCGCTCGTTCCGCCGCGCAATATTATTCCAAAGTATCGGAAGTATAGCCCGCGTCCCCCCTGTGTTTGCCCCCTACATTCCGTCCCCGGGCGGCGGGGCCGCGACCTCGCGCGCCTGCGCGGCTTCGATTTCCTCGACCATCCGTTCGAATTCGGCGCTGTCGACCGTCAGCGGGTCGACGCCGCGCGCCTTCAGCTCCTTGATCGCGGCGATGCGCACCATGAAGACGGCGTCGGTTTCCTCCGGCGTGGGGCGCGGGGTGGGGGGAGCGCGCAGTTCGCGCTCGGCCGCCTCTTCGTCGGTCAGCCAGTCGGTCGGGTCGGCCTCTCGCGCGCGATCGACCGCGAAACCCGCTTCGCCGTCCCACGCATCCTCGGCGACATGGTTGGTCCAGCGGTCGAGCCCGATCGCCTGCGCGTCGGGCCGCCGCCGGGGCTCGCGCCGGTCGCGCCACGCGCCATAGGTGTCGGGATCGCGATAGCGCAGCAGGAACATGGCGAGCCGCTCGTCATAATAGCGCCGCTCGCCGACCTGTTCGCCCTGAAAAAACACCGGGCGGGTGACGCCGTTCAGCGCGCGCGAAAAAACGGCGTCGGACAGGCGCCGGATCGCATAGTCAAGCGCGGCGTCCCACGCGGCGCGGAAGCTGTAGGCATCGACGCGCCGCCGCAACCGATAGGCCGCGGCCTGGGTGATGCCGACGCGCTCGCACGCCTCGGCGACGCAGCCGCATTCGGCAAGCGCCTCGATAAAGGCGACCTGCCGTTCGGGCGTCCACCCGTCGTGCCGCGCGCGCGGCGAAGCGGGGGTGAAGGCGGGGATCTGGCCGATCTTGCGGCTGTCGTCCGGCGCCGCGCGCCGTGCCCGGGTGATGCGAATGGGATCTGGTTTGCTCATCCACCAGTATGGAACATGGCGAAATCTATTAGGAAAGCCCTTTTGCGCGGGGGGCGTGCGAAATAGGATTTGGGGCGGCGGGATGCGGCGGCGGGGTCAGGGAAGAATGGGGTTCACGCAAAGGCGCAAAGACGCGAAGGGCATTGCGGCGGTCGGCACGGCTGGTTGAAAAAGGGGTCGGTCATTCGACATCGTCGGACGGGTCGAGCCGCACGACCCACTGCGGCTGGCCCTCTGGCGACAGCGAAATATCGTGGCTGGGGACCATGTCGGCCCCGGTCTCGATCCACCCGCGCCCGTCGCATTTGGGGCAGGGGACGCGGATCGAGCGGTGGCTGATCAGGTCGATCTGGCTGTTCCATTGCCCATACCCCGCGCAGACGGGGCAGCGCAGGTCGAGATCGCCGGTCCGGTGGCGCGGCGAAATGCCGTCGAGCGCATGGCGGTCCTGCGGGCCGCTGCAATGGACGATGTTCGACGGGTGCGACATGGGCGGAGGGTAGGCCGGGGGGTGGGGGTTGGCAATGCCGGGGCCTGCCTTGTCCTGAACCCGAAAGGCGGGCCCCGGGTCAAGCCCGGGATGACGAAGGAATGGACGTCAGTTCCTCATTCTGACCGGCAATCGGTCAGCCCGCACCTCCGCACAGCCGTTAGCGGCAGCGCACGTCGTTGTTGCCGCTGCGTTCGATCGCGCGTCCGGCGACCGCGCCGCCCACCGCACCGAGGATGGTGCCGAGCGTTTCCGACTTGCCGGGGGCGATAACATTGCCCGCGATGCCGCCGACGACTCCGCCGACGATCAGTCCGGTCGATCCGTCGTTGCGGCGGCAATAATATTTATTGTCGCGGCCGCGATAGACGCGGTCGTTCGATGACAGGCGGCGTTCCTTGTAGCGTTTGTCGGCGCGGTAATATTGGTCGGCATAATAGCCGTCCTGACGCGGGTCGGGGCGGTCGTAATCATAACGGCCGTTCCGGTCGTAATAGCCGCGGTCGTAATAGCCATAGCCGCCATCGTCATAGCGCCCGGTGCCCGCGCCGACGCCGCCATAGGCGCCGTTCGAGGCGCAGCCGGCGGCGAGGGCGGTCGCGGCGGCCAGGGGCAGGGTCATCAGCTTGTTCATCGACATCACTCCATTCAGGGTCGCGTGCCCGCCAGGGGGGAGGCGCAGGCATGCTGTGTTTTTACCCCTCGCATGAGATAAAGTCTTGAGAGTGGGGGGAGTTCCCCGCCGGGGTCAGGTGGCAAGCAGCCGCCAGCGGCCATGTTCGACATGGGTGGTCTTGCCGACGATGCTTTCGGTCAGGATGATTTCGCCCACCGTCCAGCCGATCGGCGGCAATTTCAGCGCGCCGAATGTCTGCGAACCCAGCCGGTCGCCGCGATAGTTGATCGTGATGTGCGGTTCGGGGGTGGTGCCGTCCATGATCGGCGCCTTCGCTGCGAGCAGATGGTTCACCAGCGCCTTCTGGAACGCCCGCGCCTCGGCGAGCGGCTCGCGCGTGCGCAAAGTCACCGCCTTGCGGTTCTCGATCCGGTCGAAGCGGAGCGGAAAGGGCGCCGCGACGAAACTGTCCAGCGCGGCGATGGTCGCGGGCAGCCACTCGGGCGGCACATGGTGCAGGTCGTAGAGCGAGATGAGCGTGACATGGAGGAGGTCGACCCCGCGCGACGGATCGTTGCGCGGCAGCGCGGCGATCTGCGCCTGAACCTCCGGCGGCGGCTTGGCCATGATGTAGAGGGGGTTCCGGGCGCGCATGAGCGGGAGTATAGCATGATGTGGCTGCGAGGCCGATTGGCGTATGCTTCGTGCGGCGCGGAAGTTGTCACCGCAACTTCATTCATTCCGCGTCAGCCTTGCGAAGTTCCTCAAGTTCCTTTCCCAATGTCCAAATCAAATTCTTACTTAAGCGGTCGCGAGCAAAAGCTCCCATTCTACTGGCTTTGTCGAGAATTGCTCTTTCAAGTTTCTCAGCCCAAGGACGTTCCTGAGCTAATTCGCGGTTAGCCGCCAATCGCGCCATATCGTAGCGAGAACTCAATCCTAACAACACTTCTCGGTACGATTTAGGATCGAGCCCGATCAGGGATTCCGCAAAGAGAATGGGGTCAGAAGCCGCCAATACGGGGCGATTTGCGAATTCTCCGCCGCCCTCGCGACCGTATGTAATTTGATTAACGAACTCGCTAGGATCCGCCTTCATTAGATCTATTAGCGAGGTCGCGTTTACGGAATAGGCAGAAACCTCTGCCTCCGAGCGCATTTTCGCTAGATATGCCCAAAGCTCTCGAAACTCCGGGGTGTCATTTTGCGCAAAACCCAATCCTCCAAAGCTTCCGTGGCGAATATCATCGAGATAAGCCTCTCGAGGCCTCTCGAGGCGACCTTGACTCATGAGGTCATCGACATACGCTTTGCAGTCTCCGACTATTTCTGTCCGGCTGCGACCCGAGACGCCAATATCAGCCAAAAATAGCATCTGTCCAAAGAGGTGGAGTATTTCACCCGAAATGTCGTATTTTCTCGCGGAAAACTCGGATTGCATGACGATCGCCGCGGCTTCAACTTGGGTGTCGGCTAGCTCTGTAGACCGCCAAACGGTCCGCCAAGACGGTTCATTATCAGTGGCAAACCAAGAGCTCGCATTAAGAGCGGCCTCGATCTCTAACGCATCGATGACACCTTTCACCAGCACGTTCACTGCAACCTCGTCGGGCAGCATCGAATCGTAAATGTGAAGACCCGGATATTTCGTCGAAGCGACAGTTAGTGGGGATGGCTTTTCTTTATCCAATCCAAGGCGAAGCCAACTTCCAGTTCGTCTAGATAGTTCATCAGAACTGAGGGCTCCGGCCTTGTACTCAAAGCTAAGAACAAAGAATAACTTCAATAGATGTCCCATTGCTTCTTGGCTATTCCGATATTCCGGACCAATAATCTTATATAGCCGCTCAAAATCCCACATCGTTTGCTGCAATATGCGGAGGTTCTTAAAATTAGAATATTCATGAATTGCTCTGATGTCAGGCGAAAAACGTTCAAACAATGTCCTTGAGCCATGGTCAGAAATCTTGGATAGAAAGCTCGTGAAGGCAGCATCGAAATCGAGGTCGAGCTCCAATGTTTTTCCGATTAATTTCTCTTTCCCTGCTACGTAATCATCTAGCTCTCTTATTTCGTCCTCGTTAGCGAGGATAATTACCTTGCATCCGTCTCTTTCGACGAGTTGGTTGATATAGCCGAGAGCATCGGTCACTGACATTCGGCAGCGTTCTAAGTCATCGAAGATAAATACATCTGCACTCATCCTACTGACGAGATCGCCCGATTGAATTTTAGGAAGTTCAATCTTTGCGTGCTTTAATATCGCTTTCCCAACTGCTGAAGCGATTCTCACTCCGTCATTATTGGTCCAAGGATAAAGTGCTGCGACCATGGCATCGTCAATCTCCTGCGGCGATTTGAGTCCATACAAGCTCATCAAGACGTACCGCTTGCCGCTTTCGGCCAGAAGTTCGCTGACGATTTTCTTTACTTGGAATGTCTTGCCGATTCCCCATCGACCCGAGAGCATGACGGCATAGTGTGGCGCATGCGCTAGCCCTAGGAAGTGTGCAAGATAATCGCGAATATGATGGTTCGGATCGTTAGGCGCCCCGGCGGTTTCATCCATTGGTCATCCTACTTTAAATTACTGTAACAGGCGCCTCGGCAGCGGCCCGCTTTCGGGGTCGATCTGATCACCCAAACCCTCTTCGCGCAAGCGTTCGATCCAGTCGGGCTTGCAGGCGTGGACGCGGATGCAGTCGACTTCGCCGAACTGCATCGCTTCGATCATCCGTTCGAACTCTTCGTCACTTTCGGGCTGGCGCTGGACGTAGCAATGCGGGAGGTCGTCGTCCCCCAGCCATGCGAGCAGGTCGGGGGCGACATCTTCCCACACGCCGCAGCTGATGCAGCAGCCGTCCTCGACATAGAAGGGACCGGGGACGTTCGCCGGGTGCGGGGGGCGGCGGCTGGCGGTCGGCATTACGCCGCTACCGAGCAGCGCCTCCCATCGATCCCGCACCCAGCGAAACATCAGTCGTGTTCGCGGTCACCGGCGCCCATATACAGTTCGCGGCCCGTGTCTTCATAGACCTGGCTCATTTCCGCCATGCCCTTCTCGGCTTCCTCGGCCGCGATGAAGCCCGCGCTGTCCTGATTTTGCAGCTTCGCAAAATCACGCACTTCCTGGCTGATCTTCATCGAGCAGAATTTGGGGCCGCACATGCTGCAGAAATGCGCCGACTTGGCGCCTTCGGCGGGGAGCGTCTGGTCGTGGTATTGTTCGGCGGTGTCGGGGTCGAGCGACAGGTTGAACTGGTCGCGCCAGCGGAATTCGAAGCGGGCTTTGCTCAGCGCATCGTCGCGGACCTGTGCGGCGGGGTGGCCCTTGGCGAGGTCGGCGGCGTGGGCGGCTAGTTTATAGGTGACGACGCCGACCTTCACATCGTCGCGGTCGGGGAGGCCGAGATGCTCCTTTGGCGTGACGTAGCAAAGCATCGCGGTGCCGTACCAGCCGATCTGCGCGGCGCCGATGCCGCTGGTGATATGGTCGTAGCCGGGCGCGATGTCGGTGGTGAGCGGCCCGAGCGTATAGAAGGGCGCCTCGCCGCAGGCTTCGAGCTGCTTGTCCATATTCTCCTTGATCTTGTGCATCGGGACGTGGCCCGGGCCCTCGATCATCACCTGCACATCCTGCGCCCAGGCGCGCTTGGTGAGCTCGCCGAGCGTATAGAGTTCGGCGAACTGCGCCTCGTCGTTCGCGTCGTAGATGCTGCCGGGGCGGAGGCCGTCGCCGAGGCTGTAGGCGACGTCATAGGCCTTCATGATCTCGGTAATCTCGTCGAAGCGTTCGTAGAGGAAGCTTTCCTTGTGATGCGCGAGGCACCATTTCGCCATGATGCTGCCGCCGCGCGACACGATGCCGGTCATGCGCTTCGCCGCGAGGGGGACGTAAGGCAGGCGGACCCCGGCGTGGATGGTGAAATAGTCGACGCCCTGTTCGGCCTGTTCGATCAGCGTGTCGGCGAAGATTTCCCACGTCAGGTCCTCGGCGATGCCGCCGACTTTCTCCAGCGCCTGATAGATGGGGACGGTGCCGATCGGGACGGGCGAGTTGCGGATGATCCATTCGCGCGTGTCGTGGATGTTGCGGCCGGTCGACAGGTCCATGACGGTGTCGGCGCCCCAGCGGATCGACCAGACCATCTTGTCGACCTCGCTCGCGACGTCGGACGCGACCGCGCTGTTGCCGATATTGGCGTTGATCTTGACGAGGAAGTTGCGGCCGATCGCCATCGGCTCGCTTTCGGGGTGGTTGATGTTGCTGGGGATGATCGCGCGGCCGCGCGCCACCTCGTCGCGAACGAATTCGGGGGTGACATAGTCGGGGATGCTGGCGCCGAAGCTTTCGCCGTCGCGCTTGTACTCGGCGAGGCGCGCGCGGCCGAGATTTTCGCGCTCGGCGACATATTCCATCTCGGGCGTGATGATGCCGCGGCGGGCATAGTGCATCTGGCTGACGTTCTGGCCGGGCTTGGCGCGGAGGACCTGCTTGCGGACGTTGGGGAAGGCGGGGACGCCGCCCGAGCGGTCGGGGCCGAGCTGGCCGTTATCCTCGGGGCGAACCTCGCGCTGCGTCACTTCCTCGACGTCGCCGCGTCCGAAGATCCAGTCGCGGCGGAGTTCGGCGAGGCCGGCGTTGATGTCGATCGTCGCATTGACGTCGGTGTAGGGGCCGCTGGTGTCGTAGACACGGACGGGGGGCTCGCCGCTGTGCGGGTCGAGGTCGATCTCGCGCATCGCGACGCGGATGCCGCTGCCGGTCTGGGTCGCGACATGGATTTTGCGGCTGCCACGAATAGGCCCGGTGGTGACGCCGATGGGGGTCGCGGTGCCCTTTGCGAGGCGGGTATCGATGTCGGCCATGTGCAGTCGCTCCATTGTTATCGGAGCGAAAGACGGTTCTCATCTCCCCTTTTGCCTGGGGTGAAAGCCGACCCTCCCTCCGCCCGAGTTACCGGGATCAGGTTCAACGGGTCGCGGTTTATTCCGCTCTCAACCTGCGATCACGCGGCAGGCTCCCCGGGGATGGCCGCAGTTTAGCGCCCGTGGCCGTAAAGTCATTCGCTAATGTCGGTGCCGCTGCAACAAAAGTGTCCGCAATTGTCATCGTCCTGCAGCACAAGCGACACGGAACCGCCGCCGCCATGGCGCAAAGGAGCGGGCGGCGCCCGCGGGCGCCCCAAAGCAGAATAATCTCTCCTCCAAAAAACAAAGGGTCTCCCCATGCGCCGTTCCACCTGCGTTCTTGCCGCGTCGCTTTTGCTCGCCGCCGTGTCCACTCCCGCGCTGGCGCAAGCCGACGCGGCGCCCGTCGCCGACGGCGCGCCGGGCGAGGAGATCGTCGTCACCGCGCAGAAGATCGAACAGCGCGCGATCGACGTGCCGATCACCATTTCGGCGACCAGCGGGGCGCAGCTGCGCAATCTGGGGATCGGCGATCTCGACGAACTGTCCAACTATGTCCCCGGGCTCAATATCCAGGAACAGAGCGCCAACAATCCGGGCATCGTCATCCGCGGCATCACGTCGGACAGCGGATCGGCGCAGCAGGCCGCGCGCGTCACGCTCTATTACAACGGGACCGATATTTCGCGTTCGCGCGGGTCGTATCAGGCGATCTATGACGTCGACCGGATCGAGGTGATCAAGGGACCGCAAGCGACGCTGTTCGGCACCGCGTCGGCGGTCGGCGCGATCAGCATCATATCGGCGCGGCCGAAGCCCGGCTTTTCGGGCGAGGTCAACGCGAGCTATGGCAATTATGACGCCATGACGCTGGGCGGCTTCGTCAACCTGGGGTCGGACAAGATTGCCGGCCGTGTGGCGTTCGAATGGAAAAAGCGCGACGGCTATGTCCGCAACCTCGCCGCCGGGCAGGAGGATCTGTATGCGCAGGATCAGCTGGGCGTGCGCGGGTCGCTGCGCCTGACCCCGACCGACCGCTTCACCGCCGACCTGATCCTGACCTATGATCGCCAGCGCCACAGCGGCACGCCGTTCGTTTCGGGCACCTATCCCACCGCGTCGGGTCCGGCGAACCCGTTCGGCGATGCTGCCCTTGGCGGCTCGCCGGTGTCGGAGGCGGCGCTGGGCGCGGCGAAACTGGGGCTGACCCGCGACGTCTATGACGCCAATCTGACGCTGGGATGGGAGGTCGCCGACGACTGGACGATCACGATGGTCAACAGCTATCGCGATTTCGATTCGCTGGAGATTTTCGACGCCGACGGCAGCGCGGCCTGGTATCTGGAATTTGGCGAGGACGCGAAGGGGTGGCAGTATAACCACGAGACGCGCTTTTCCTATAATAGCGACGCATTTCGCGGCTCGTTCGGCTGGAATGCGTTCATCGAGGATGGCTCGCAGGTCGTTCCCTTTTCGAGCGAGGAAGGCACGTTCCTGCAATGCGCGGCGCAGCTGATCCCGGGCCTGCCGTGCATCGCCCCCGACGGCAGCGTCGCGGCCTCTGCGGCAACCGGAATCCTGACGGGCGGCGCGGCGACGGTCATTCCCTATAGCTCGACCTTTGGCAATATCGGCAAGAACCAGAGCTATTCGGTGTTCGCCGACGGTACGTGGATCGCCAGCGACGCGCTGGAAATCACCGCCGGCGTGCGCGCGCTGATCGAGAAGCGCCGCTCGGGCTTTTTCGCCGTGGTGCCGCGCTCGCAGATCACCGGCGGTGCGTCGCTGATCCCCGGACAGGTCGACACCGGCGGCCAGACCTATTTCAGCGAGGATAGTTTTCAGGCGTTCCTGCCGCGCTTCAACATCCTCTACCGGTTCGGCGGTGGCTTCAACGCGTTTGCGACGGTGTCGAAGGGCCGCCGGTCGCCGACCGTCAATCTGGGCGCGCTCAGCACGCCCACGGGTCCGGTGCCGAACATCGGCAATATCGCGTCGGAAAATGTCTGGAATTACGAGGTCGGGCTCAAGGCCGCGCGCGGCGGCTTTTCGGGGTCGCTTGGCGTCTATTACCAGAAATACGACAATTTCCAGGTGTCGGTGACACAGTCGAACGGCCAGACAATAACCCAGAGCGCCGGTACGGCGAGCAATTTCGGGGTCGAGGCCGAGGCGAGCTTTGCGGTGACCGACTGGTTCCGGCTGTTCGGCAATGTCGGCTATATCGACGGCGGCATCGACGACAAGGCGGCGAACGGCGTGTTCGCGGGCGACCGTTTCCGGCTCCAGCCCGAATGGCAGGCGGCAGCGGGCTTTACGATCAACGCGGATATCGGCGGCGGAATGCGCTTCTTTGCGACGCCGACGATCACCCATCGCAGCAAGATCTTTTTCGAAGTGCCCAATCAGGAGCTGATCAGTCAGGACGCGGTGACGCTGGTCAACGCGCGTGCGGGGGTCAGCTTTGCCGACGGCGGTTTCGAGATCGCGGGATTCGTCCGCAATGCGACCGACAAAAATTATCTGCTCGATGCGGGCAATACGGGCGGGAGCTTCGGCATTCCGACCTTCATCCCGGCTGAGCCGCGCATGTACGGGGTGCAGGTGACCGGGCGCTTCTAGGGGGCGCCGCCGCACCCGGCGCAATGTTGCTTCGGGTCGCGTGACGATCGCCGTGTCGGTTCAGGCCGGCGCGGCGATCGTCCGGCCGTTTCTCACGCGTCATCCCGGGCTTGACCCGGGATCCCGCCTTCCTCCCGCTCGACTTTAGCAAAGGCAAGGCAGGCCCCGGGTCAAGCCCGGGGTGACGGGAAGTGGTCGGCTGCTATCGGTCGAAAGCGTCCTTCAGCCTGTGCGGCGGGCGAGCCAGACGCCGGCGACCATCAGCCCGATCCCGGCGATGCGTTTGACGTCGATGGCCGAGCGCATCGCGCCGAACAGGCCGAAATGGTCGATCGTCGCGGCGCTGATCAGCTGGCCGACGAGGACGAAGAAGATCGCATTGCCGACCCCGAATTTCGGGGCGATGAAGGTCACCGCGATGACATAGAAGGCGACGAACAGCCCGCCGAAGTAAAATTGGAACGGAATGTCCGACGAAAAGCGGATCTGGCCGATCGACCCGGTCAGCAGCGCCCCTGTGGTGGCGATGAGGAAGGCGAGTCCGAAGAGGATCATCGACGCCGCCATCGGGCTGCCGAGCCGGGTGCCGAGTCCGCCGTTGAGTGCGGCGAGGATCGGAATGCCGACCCCGGTGAGGAGCATGATCACCGCGAAGGCGGGGGCCTGGCTGGTCGTCATCGGCCTGCTCCTTCGCCCGCCTGCGCCGCGCGATAGTCGAGCACGGGCAGTCCGCCGATCCCCCAATTGTCGGTATCGACCTCGTCTATCACGACGACGGTGGTCGCGGGATTCTTGCCCAATATGTCCTGAAGCAGACGGGTGGCGCCCGCGATCAGCGCCGCCTTTTGTTCGGCGCTCGCGCCCTCTCGGGTGATCTGGATATTGACGTAAGGCATGAAACTCCCCCCTTTTTCCTCGCCGGTCCGCACCCCGCCGCGGATCGGTCAAAATTGATAGGCGATGCCGGCGCCGGCGAGCCACTGGTCGGCATCGCCCGCCTCTGCGACGATCGGCGAGGCGGCGTAGCGGCCCGCCACCCGGCCATATTGCGCGCCGCCGAGCAGCACAAAGCCTTTGCGCAGGTCGCCCGACAATCCATAAGCACCGGCGATGCCGAACGTATATTTTCCCGCGGTCGGCTTGCGTCCGGCCTCCGCATAGACGGGCAGGCCGCTTGCTGCGCTGCCGAGCGGGTCGATGTCGTAATAATAGCGGCCGAAACCCTTGCCATAGACATTTACCGAGGCCGAAACGCCAATGAAGGCGCGTTTCGACAGGGGCGTGCCATAGTCGATCGACGGCGAGGCCATCCAGCTGCCGTGCCGGCCCGAAATATCCCGGGTGCCGACGAGGCGAAAACCGATCTGGTCATAATCGCTGGTGAAGACGCCGGTTTGGGTCACCCCTGCGAAAAGGCCCAGCTCGACCGCCATTTTCTTTTCGCCGAGCGCCGCGACCTGCGGGTCCTTGACCTTGCCGGTGCGATCGCCGCGCAGGCTGATGATCGGGCCGAATTTGAAATCGGTCTTTTGTCCCCGGCGCTGGCGGATCAGGTCGATCTGGAAATTGGTGCCGCGCGTCGAAAAGGAAAAACCGCTGATGCGGCCGCGCAGATAAAAGGCGGGCAGGACGCGGCGTTCGTCCGAACCGCTATAGTCGGGCGAGGTGATCGCCCCGGCAGCGAGCGCGATATAGTCGCGTGCCCATTTGCGGTCGCCCTCGTCATCGACCCGCGCAGCGGGCAACAGGATATTTTCGTCGATGTCGTTCGTGTCCTGAACGAAGCGGGCGGGTTCGCCTTCGCCCGTCGCCGTGCGCGGTGCGGCGCCTTCTTCTTCTTCGGCGCGTGCCGGGACGGCGGCGAAGAGGCCGAGCGCCGCGAGCGGCAGCAGGAAGCGCCAGTGAGGAAGGGAAGGGGGAGTGAAGCGGGCTGAGGTTGTCGTCATAGGTTTCGACATTCCTGTGATCCGACCCCCTTGTTCACAGGTGTAAGAGATTGATGGCGCAATGCAAAGGCTTCGTCTTGCGGGCCGGGGCATTTGGCGCCATCAGGCCTTCATGCATCCTGTTCCCGTTCCTTTCTTCGCGGACCCAGCGGCATGAGCCGCGCGCCGCGTTTTGCCGGCTATGCGATGATGGCGCTCGCGGCGCTGCTCGCGCTCGCGTCGCGTCGCGGGTTGATCGACGCCCTCGGCCCCTTCCCCGTCGCGGCGGTCGCGCTTTTGATCGGAATGATCGGGGTTATGATCGTGTTCACAGACCTGATGGTGCGCGGGCTTTATGCGCAGGTCGGGGCGGCGAAAGATGCGCCGCCCGCCGAGGAGAAACGAGTCGATGACGAAGAATAATACCCGCCTGGGCCGGACGCTGGCGGCGATATTGTGCGTGCTGGCGCCGGTGAGCGCCGCCGCCGCCGCCGGGAATGCGGTGAGCGAAAGCGATCAATTTTTTCTGAACGAGGCCGAAACCACGTGCAGCAGCGGCGATTTTTCGGCCTTTCTCTGGCCTTTTGCCAACAGCCGGCTGGTGCGCGAGCGCTATAGCGCGCCGGCGATCAGGACGGGCGTTGCAGGCAGCGCGGTGGCGGTGCCGGTGGCGCGCTATCTGGATGCCGATGATTTTCCGGTCGTGATGATCGATTTCACCTATGTCACCGGGGCGTCGGCGCGGCAGTTCGATGCGCCGGGCGGCGGCGATCCGCGCCAGCTTGTCCCTGTGCAGGTCGACTTCAACATTTCGTCGGGCGGAATCGAGCGCGTCGACTGGGCTCCGGGGCGTTTCGAACCCGGCGAGGGCGACGGGCCGGGGACGTTGATCGAACGAACCGGACCGGGCGGCTATTTGATCTTCGAGCGCACCGCCGATTGCTGGCGGCTGACGGCGGATATCAGGAACCCCGCCAGTGCGCGTTGAGCGACCGGCACCGCCTTTTCGTTCGACAGTTTCAGCGCTTATCTTTATGACGGCGAGATGACCGAACGTCCGCATACGCCGCTGCTCGACACGGTGGATGTCCCCGCCGACCTCCGCAAGCTGAAGCCCGAACAACTCCGCCAGTTCGCCGACGAACTGCGCGCCGAGATGATTTCGGCCGTCGGGACGACCGGCGGGCATCTGGGGTCGGGGTTGGGCGTCGTCGAGCTGACGACCGCGCTCCATTATGTGTTCGACACCCCGCGCGACAAGATCGTCTGGGATGTCGGCCACCAATGCTATCCGCACAAGATCATCACCGGACGCCGCGACCGCATTCGCACGCTGCGCGCCAGCGGGGGCCTGTCGGGCTTCACCAAGCGCAGCGAAAGCGAATATGATCCGTTCGGCGCGGCGCATTCGTCGACTTCGATCAGCGCCGCGCTGGGCTTTGCGATCGCCAACCAGCTGAAGGACGAGCCCGGCCGCGCGATCGCGGTGATCGGCGACGGGTCGATGTCGGCGGGCATGGCCTATGAGGCGATGAACAACGCCAAGGCGGCCGGCAACCGGCTGGTCGTGATTCTCAACGACAATGACATGTCGATCGCGCCGCCGGTCGGCGGGCTGTCGGCCTATCTGGCCAAGCTGGTGTCGTCGCGGCCGTTTCTGGAGCTGCGCGAAATTGCACGGCGCTTCGCGCGCAAGCTGCCCGAGCCGCTGCACAAGGCGGCGCGCAAGACCGACGAGTTCGCGCGCGGCATGGCGATGGGCGGGACGCTGTTCGAGGAGCTGGGCTTTTACTATGTCGGGCCGATCGACGGGCATAATCTGGAGCATCTGATCCCGATATTGGAGAATGTGCGCGACGCCGACCATGGCCCGGTGCTGATCCATGCGGTGACCAAAAAGGGGCATGGCTATGCCCCCGCCGAGGCGGCCGCCGACAAATATCATGGCGTCCAGAAATTCGACGTGGTCACGGGCGAGCAGGCAAAATCCCCGCCGGGACCGCCCGCGTACCAGAATGTCTTTGGCGAAACGCTGGCGAAACTTGCCGAGACCGACAAGCGCATCGTTGCGATCACCGCCGCGATGCCGTCGGGAACCGGGGTCGATAAATTCGCCAAGGCGCATCCGACGCGCAGCTTCGACGTCGGGATCGCCGAACAGCATGCGGTGACGTTCGCGGCGGGCCTCGCGGCGCAGGGCATGCGGCCGTTCGCGGCGATTTATTCGACCTTCCTCCAGCGCGCCTATGATCAGGTCGTCCATGATGTGGCGATCCAGAATCTGCCGGTGCGCTTTGCGATCGACCGCGCGGGGCTGGTCGGCGCCGACGGATCGACCCATGCGGGATCGTTCGACGTCACTTACCTCGCGACCCTGCCGAACATGGTGGTGATGGCGGCGGCCGACGAGGCCGAGCTGGTCCATATGACTTATACCGCCGCCGAATATGACGACGGCCCGATTGCCTTTCGCTATCCGCGCGGCAATGGCACCGGGGTCGCGCTGCCCGCGGTTCCCGAAAAGCTTCCCATCGGCAAGGGCCGCGCCGTGCGGAGCGGCAAGACGGTCGCGATCCTGTCGCTGGGGACGCGGCTGGCCGAGGCGCTCAAGGCCGCCGACACGCTGGAAGCGCGCGGACTGTCGACGAGCGTGGTCGACCTGCGCTTCGCGAAGCCGCTCGACGAGGAGCTGATCCGCAAGACGCTGGCGAATCACGAGGTGTGCGTGACGGTCGAGGAAGGCAGCATCGGCGGGCTGGGCGCGCATGTGCTGACGCTGGCGAGCGACGAAGGGCTGATCGACGCCGGACTGAAGCTGCGCACGATGCGCCTGCCCGATGTCTTCCAGGATCAGGATTCGCCGCAGGCGCAATATGACACAGCGGGGCTGAACGCGCCGCAGATCGTCGATACGGTGCTGAAGGCGCTGCGCCACAATAGCGCGGGCGTCGAGGAGGCGGGGGTTAGGGCATAATGTTCGGAGAAGCCGCAGGGGCAATATCTGGAGCAAAAGCGGCCTTTGATCTGGCCAAAGGCATAAATGCGCTGAAATCGGAGACCGAACGCAACCTTGCGGTTATCGAGATTCAACGCATACTTTTGGAAGTGCAAGAATCGGCGTTGGCAGATAAGGAGCGAATCGCGGCGCTCAACCGAGAGATCGAGGATTTTCGTCGCCAAATTTCGTCAAACGATGAATGGCAAGCTCTTGCGTCGAGATATCGACTAACCAAGTCGACAGGTGGTGCCTATACCTATGATCTGCTCGATGAATTTTCTGCTGCTGAGACATTTCACAGAATTTGTGCGGCATGCTTTGAGGATAAGAAAAGATCGATCTTGCACGTCAAGAACAAGCACAGTGGCGGAGAAATTGTCTATTGCGCTCGATGTGATAAGGACTTGAAGCTGTCGCCTTTTACCAATCGCGTGGTGATCTCCGACTACAACCGATATGACGATCTATAAGGACGCTAGCGACTGCTTCCGCTGCGTTCGGAGCCGCGCATGAACTTCTTCAACCTCCTGCAATCGCTCGACGAGCTTTTGTACGAGGTGATGTCGTGGCTGATTTTCTACCCGATCACCTTGTGGCGCACGCTCGTCCGTCCGTTGCAGATGATGGATTATTCGGACGTCGAGCAGGGCGACGCCGCCGACCAGCAATATAGCGACACGCTGTCGCCGCCGCTGTTCCTGCTGTTGTCGCTGATCATCGTCCACGCCGCCGAGATCGCGCTGGTTGGTAATAATGCGGTGGTCACGAGCAAGGTCGGGCTGTCGGCGCTGGTCAGCAACAACACCGACCTGATCGTCCTGCGCATCGTGATGTACAGCCTGTTTCCGGTGATGATGGCGACGCGGATGGTTCGCGCGCAGGGGCTGCAAGTCAACCGCGACACGCTGCGCGCGCCCTTTTACAGCCAATGCTATGCCGCCGCGGTGCTCGCGATGCTGCTGGGCGGAGGGGTGATCCTGATCAAGCTGGGGCACGACTGGTCGGCGCTCGCGGGCGCGGCGCTCGCCTTCTTCGGGCTTTTGTGGTTCGGCTTTCTGCAGACCGCCTGGTTCAACCAGCATCTGAAATGCGGGCGGCTCCGCGCCTTTGGTCACGCGTCGCGCACGATGGTCGAAAGCCTGATCGCGATGTTCCTGCTGTCGAGCCTGTTCAGCTAAGCCCACCGGCAAGCCAATTCTTCTTCGCGGCTTTGCGCCTTTGCGTGAAACCGGAAAAGCTCACGCAAAGGCGCGAAGAAGGCGCGGTCAGGCCGAATCGCGGCGCGTCGGTCGCGTAGAGGATATGAAAAAGGGCGGCCGAGGCCGCCCGATCTCTTTGGATTTTGTGGGGCTTTACGCGCCCGGGATCGCCGAGGATGCGTCGCGACCGTCGCCTTCGGGGGCGGCGATGATGTCGCGGACGACGAGGCCCTTGTCGACGACCTGTGTGTCGGGGCTGCCGACCTGGCTGCGGATGCCGGGGTCGGCACGGCCGCCGTCGGCGCTGCCGATCACTGCGGCTTCGCTGGCGCTGCGCGGGGCGGGGCCGCCGAACAGCGCGCGGAGCGTCTGTTCCGCGGTCGATTCGCCGCCGGGACGCGCCGAGCCGGGGGCGGGCGGGGTCAGCGAATAGTCGGGCGGCACGACGAGGGGTGCCTGACGCGACACCATCATTTCATCGGGGCGGTCGCGGCTGAACAGGCTGCTCGACCCGCAGGCCGACAGGGTGGATGCGGCAATCGTGGCGGCAAGGATGGCGGTGGTCCGGTTCACTTGAAATACTCTCCTATGCGCCCCGTTAATCGGCGGACGGCTGGCCGTCCGCGGCTGGGGCCTTTTCGCCCAAGAGCAGCGCGCGCGCAACCAGCAAAAGCACGCCGATGGTGATGCACGCATCGGCGACGTTGAAAATCAGAAAGGGACGGAAATCGCCGAAATGCAGGTCGGCGAAATCGACGACGAAGCCGTGGCGGACGCGATCGACGATATTGCCGAGCGCCCCGCCGAGGATCATCGCGAGCGCGATCACGTCGCCCTTCGCCTTTTCGCGCGTCATCCAGAAGGCGACGGCGGCGGCGACGGCGGCGGTGACCGCGACGAGGGTCCAGCGCGTGGTGTCGTTGCAGGCCGAGAACATCGACAGCGAAATGCCGCAATTTTCAGCCCAGGTCAGGTTGAAGAAAGAGACGAGTTCGATCGACCGCTTCGCTTCGAGCGACAGCGGCGTGATGACGATCCACTTGCTGACCTGATCGAGCAGAAAGGCGACGGCCGCGATCAGCAGGCCGAAACCCAGATAGGGGGAGCGGGTACGGGTCATCAGGCGTCCAATACCGTGTCGCAGCGATTGCACAAGCTGCCGTCGGCCTCGACCTCGGGCAAGTGGCGCCAGCAGCGGCCGCATTTGTGGTTTTCGGTGCGGGTTACCGTGAGCGCATCGCCCGCGCGCGCGACCGATACGATGAAGATTTCCTCGAGTGCCGCCGGATCGAGCGTGGGATCGGGAACGACGACTTCGGCCTCTAGGCTCGACCGGATCGTCTTTTCGCGGCGATAAGGTTCGATCGCTTCGGTGACGGCTTCACGCTGGGCGCGGACACCGGCCCATTTTTCGCCGAGCAGATTGTCCTGCCAGCGCGCATCAACTTCGGGCCACTCCAGCAAATGCACGCTGCCGCCTTCGGGATAGCGCGTGCCCCAGACTTCCTCGGCGGTGAACACCAGCACCGGGGTCGCGTAGCGGACGAGCGCGTGGAACAGCGTGTCGAGGACGGTGCGGTACGCGCGGCGCGTGTCGGTGCCGAGCGGCGCGGCGGGGCCGAGGTCGCAGTAGAGGACGTCCTTGCGGATATCGAAGTAGAAGGCCGACAGATCCTCGTTGCAGAAATCGGCGAGCAGGCGCGTGTAGCTGTTGAAGTCGAAATCATCGACCGCCTGCGCCATTTTCTTGTCGAGATCGGCGAGGAGCGAGAGCATGTAACGCTCCAGCTCGGGCATCGCCGAAACATCGGTGACGCGTTCCGCATCGCCAAAGCCGTCGAGCGCGCCGAGCAGATAGCGGAAGGTGTTCCTGAGCTTGCGATACTGGTCGGCGACGCCCTTGAGGATTTCGTCGCCGATGCGGTGATCCTCGGTGAAATCGACGCTCAGCGCCCACAGGCGAATGATGTCGGCGCCGTTGGTTTCCATCACCTTGACGGGATCGGTCGTGTTGCCGAGCGACTTCGACTGTTTGAAGCCCTTGCTGTCCATCGTGAAGCCGTGGGTCAGCACCGCCTTGTACGGCGCCTGACCGCGCGTGCCGCAGCTTTCGAGCAGCGACGACTGGAACCAGCCGCGATGCTGGTCGCTGCCTTCGAGATAGAGGTCGGCGCTGTGGGTGCCGCCGTCGTGGCGGACGAGCGCGGGCCAGCGGCCGCTTTCGAGAACGAAGGCGTGGGTGCAGCCCGAATCGAACCAGACGTCGAGAATGTCGACGATGCGTTCGTAGTTCGCGGCGTCATAATCGCTGCCCAGATATTCCTGCGCGCGCGCGTCGCTCCATGCGTCGACGCCGCCTTCCTTCACCGCCGCGACGATGCGGTCGTTGACGATGGGGTCGTTCAGATATTGGCCGGTCTTGCGGTCGACGAAGAGCGTGATCGGCACGCCCCACGCGCGCTGGCGCGACAGCACCCAGTCGGGGCGGCCTTCGACCATCGATCCGATGCGGTTGCGGCCCTTGGCGGGGACAAAGCGCGTCTCGTCGATCGCGTGCATCGCGGCCTGCCGCAGCGTCGGGGCGGCGCAGAGCGCTTCCTCCGCCGGGTTGATCGCGCCGCCTTCGCTCTCCCAGCGCTTTTCGCCGCGCGTCTTGGGCTCGATATGGGTCATCACCTTGTCCATCGGCACGAACCATTGCGGGGTGCAGCGATAGATGACCTTGGCCTTCGAGCGCCAGCTGTGCGGATAGCTGTGCTTGTAATCCGCGCTGGCCGCCAGCAGCCCGCCGGATTCGCGGAGGTCCGAACAGATCGGGCCGTCGGGGGCGTTGAATTTCGGGTTGATCACGCTGCCCTGACCGCCGAGCCAGCCCCAGTCTGCGCGATATTTGCCGTCGCCTTCGACCGCGAAGACGGGGTCGAGCCCGTTCGCCTTGCAGAGGTCGAAGTCATCCTCGCCATGGTCGGGCGACATATGGACGAGGCCGGTGCCGCTGTCGGTGGTGACGAAGTCGCCCGCGAGGAAGGGGCGAGGGCGCGCGAAGAAGCCGCCGAGCGCGTGCATCGGGTGGCGGGCGATGGTGCCGGCGAGGTCTGCGCCCTTGACCGATTGCAGAATAGTAGTCTCAAAATTGACATTGCCCGCTGCAAGCGAATGGCCAAGTTGAGCTTCGAAAGTCTTACGGATGCGATTCTCGAACTCCGCAAGAAGCGGTTGCGCAATGAGAAACTTATGCGCGATTAGCTTCTCGACTAGCTCAAAAGCCGGGACTGAATAGTCTTGGCGATCTGCGGCGTCACTCTTAAGTTTCGGCGCCACAACGACATACTCAACCTCCGGCCCATAAGCCAAAGCCTGATTGACCGGGATCGTCCACGGCGTGGTCGTCCAGATCACCGCATGCGCGCCGACCAATTCCTTGATCGGGCTTTCCATGATCTCGAACGCCACGTCGATCTGGGTCGAGACGATGTCTTCATATTCGACCTCGGCCTCGGCGAGCGCGGTCTTTTCGACCGGCGACCACATCACCGGCTTGGCACCGCGATAGAGCATGTCGTTCGCGGCGAATTTGAGCAGTTCGCGCACGATGGTGGCCTCGGCCTCATAATCCATCGTCAGATAGGGGTTGTTCCAGTCGCCGCCGATGCCGAGGCGCTTCAGCTGCTCGCGCTGGGTGTCGACCCAATGCTGCGCATAGGCGCGGCATTCGGCGCGGAATTCCTCGACGGGCACCTCATCCTTGTTGAGCTTTTTCTTGCGATACTGCTCCTCGACCTTCCACTCGATCGGCAGGCCGTGGCAATCCCAGCCGGGGACGTAAGGCGCGTCCTTGCCCTTCAGCGTCTGGGTCCGGACGACCATGTCCTTCAGGATATGGTTGAGCGCGTGGCCGATGTGCATGTCGCCATTGGCGTAGGGCGGGCCGTCATGGAGGATGAACTGGTCGCGGCCCTTGCGGCTCTCGCGAATCTGACCTTCCAGATTGCCCTCGATCCATTTGGCGAGAATCGCCGGTTCCTTCTGCGGCAGGCCGGCTTTCATCGGAAAGTCGGTCTTGGGCAGGAAGACGGTGTCGCGGAAATCGACAGTGTCTTTGGCGCGAGCTTCGGGTGCGGGCGTGGTTTCGGTCATGGTGGCGGCGCTTAGCGCAGTTTTGCTGGCTAGCAAAGAAATTGGGCGTCGGGGGGCTGCGAACCATCAGGATATGGAAGGAAGAGGGTTGTTCACGCGGAGACGCGGAGACGCGGAGGCGCGGAGAAGGAAGGGAAGGAAAAGGGATTCGCGCAGAGGCGCAGAGAGCGCAGAGGAAAGGAGATAAGGGCGGCGATGCCGCCGATCATCTTTCTTCTCCGCGCCTCCGCGTCTCCGCGTGAACAGCTCTTCTTCTCTGCGTCCTCTGCGCGAATCTTTCTACTTCTGCCTTGGGCGGAGCGCGGGGCCGAGGTTGTAGATGTCCTCGACCCAGACATAGCCGGTGAAGCTCGCCGGGATTTTCTGTAGTTGATAGACATTGTGGAGGCCGAGGCCATTGGCCTTGTCGCCATGGTCGCCGACGAGCAGGACGCGGGTGTTGTGCGCCGCCGCGCGGGCCTGCAGGCGTTTGGGCCAGCCCCAATAGGCCCATTGGCGGTTGAGCGGGACGATGATTGTGTTGTTTTCGCAGGCGGGCGGATACCAGCCCGACCAGCCATATTTGATATAATCCATGGTACAGCTTTTGGCGCTGTCGGGGTCCATCGCCCACGCCTTGGGCGCTTTTTCGCGGATGATCGCGATCGGCTTGCCCTTGCCATAAAAGCCGAAGCGCGACTGGTTCGGATCGATGCCGGCGCGGGCGAAGGCGGCGAGGACCATCTCGGCCTCCTTCGGGTCGGGGGATTTGAAGTTGATGAGGAGCGAGAGGTGACCAAGCTGGCCCAGCAGCTCGTCGAAGCTCGGCATCATGCCCACGCCCTTGCCGCGCAGCGGAAAGCTTTGTCCGCCGTCGGCGGTGTAGCCATGGCCGATGTCGAGTTTCCGCAGCTCGTCCATAGTGGCTTCGCGAATCGGGCCCGTGCCGTCGGTGCGGCAATCGAGCGTCCAGTCGTGGAAGACCGCGAGCTGGCCGTCCTTTGTCGGCGCGATGTCGAGTTCGACCATGTTCGCGTCGCGGCCGATCGCGGCCCGGATCGAGGGCAGGCTGTTTTCGATATAATCATGTTCGGGCGGGCGGATGCGCGTCGCGGTGCAGGTGTCGCGGCCGACGCCCGTGTGATCGAAGAGCTGCGACACGCCGCGGTGCGCGATCAGCGTGCGCTTGCCGACGGGATCGGGGGCGAGCCAGCTGGCGTTACTGAGGGTGAACCAGCCGACGATCGCCGCGAAGATCCATAGGAAGATCTTGGTGCCGCGCTTCATCGGCTTTTTGGGCGGCGCGGTGAGCCCGGCCGCCCAGTCGTCGGTTGTTTCGGTCATATGTCCCCCATCCCCTCTCTCCCGTCGGGAGAGGGTTATTATATGTTGGCCAGCAATCGTCTGGCTTCGTCGCAATCCGCCGCGATTTGCGCGGTCAGGGCGTCCATGTCGTCGAACTTCGCCTCGGGCCGGATGAAGGCGCGGAAGGCGACGTCGATTTCCTGTCCGTACAGATCTTCGGCGAAATCGAAAAAATGCGGTTCGAGCAATTCCTTGGGCGGATCGAAGCTGGGGCGGATGCCGATGTTCGCCGCGCCCTTGAGGATGCGTCCGTCCGGCAGGCGACCGGTGACGGCGTAAATGCCGTAACGCGGGCGCAGATAATTGCCCATGTCGATGTTCGCGGTCGGGAAACCGAGCAGGCGGCCGTTCTTGTCGCCATGTTCGACCGTGCCGCGCACGGTGAAGGGGCGGGTCAGCAGCCGCGCGGCGGTGTCGCAATCGCCGCCCCGCAGCGCGTCGCGGATGCGGCTCGACGAGACGACCTCTTGCGTATCGTCGACCGGGGCGACCATTTCGGTGAAGAAGCCATGGGTGCGGGCATGGTCGGCGAGGGTGACGACATCGCCGCCGCGGCCCTTGCCGAAGACGAAGTCGCTGCCGGTGACGACCCCGGCGGCGCCGTAGCGATCGAGCAGCAGCCGGGTGATGAAATCCTCGGCGGTCGTTCCCGCGAGCACGGCGTCGAAGGGCAGGACGAGCATTGCGTCGGCGCCCGCCGCGGCGAACAGATCCTGCCGCTGATCAAGCGTCGTCAGGCGGAAAGGCGCGACGTCGGGCTTGAAGAAGCGCACCGGATGCGGGTCGAAGGTCGCGACGATCGCGGGGCGGCCCTCGTCACGCGCATGGCGGACGGCGCGGCCGACGACCGCCTGATGTCCGGCATGGAAGCCGTCGAAATTGCCGAGCGCGATGACGCCGCCGCGCAGCGGTTCTTCGATGCGGGCGTGGCCGTCGAGACGGATCACGGGGCGGGCGGGGCGATGGGCACGAGGCCAGCCGACAGCACGCGGATCGCGTTGCCGCCCATCGCGGCGCGAATTTCGTCGTCGCTGAAGCCCGCGTCGATCAGCGCCTGCGTGACCTGCACCAGCTTCGACGTGTCGAAGCGCACGGTGGTCGCGCCGTCATAGTCGCTGCCGAGCGCGACATGGTTGATGCCGACAAGATCGCGGACATGCTTCATCGCCTTCGCGATGCTCGCGGGCGAGGTGTCGCAGACCGCGGCGTCCCAATAGCCGATGCCGACGAGCCCGCCGGTTGCGGCCAGCCCACGGATCTGTTCGTCGTTGAGGTTGCGGTTGACCTTGCACGTCGCCTGGACGCCGCCGTGGCTGGAGACGACGGGGCGGCGCGCCATTTTGAGGATGTCGGCGACGCAGGCGCTGGAGCAATGGGCGATATCGACGACCATCCCCCTGGCCTCCATCCGCGTCACGACGTCGCGCCCGAGCGGGGTGAGGCCGCCCTTTTTGAGGCCGTGCATCGACCCGGCGAGATCATTGTCGAAGAAATGGGTGAGCCCCGCCATGCGGAAGCCCGCGGCGTAGAGCTTGTCGAGATTGGCGATATCGCCTTCGAGGCCATGCAGTCCTTCGATGCTGAGCATCGCGCCGACCGGCGCAGCCTTGCCCTGCCGCGCGGCGAGCAGTGCGTTCAGATCGGCCTGATCGGCGACCGCGACGAGCTGACCACCCGATGCAGCGACCGCGCGGTGCAGCTTTTCGGCGTGCCACAGCGAGCGTTCGAGCAGCGAGTTCCATGTCCGGACCGGCTGGAGCTGTGCGATCACGAGGCCGGTGATATTGTCGGTGTCGCCGCCGTTGGCGTCGTAATTCTGGCCCTTGGGCGATTTGGTCGTGCTCGCGAGAATCTGCAGCGCGACATGGCCCTCTTCGAGGCGCGGCAGGTCCATATGGCCGCGCTTCGCACGGTCGAGGAAGTCGCGGCTCCACAGCAGGCTGTCGCTGTGCAGATCGACGATCGTCAGCGTCTTGTGCAGCGCTTTGGCGCGCTCGCTGACCTGGGCGAGGGGCTTGCCGTCGACCTTGTTCATGCTGCGCTCGAGCATGCCGGGGGCGAGGGTGAAGAAAGCGCCCGCCGCGACGATCAGGACGACCAAAATGCCAATCAGCCAGCGGCGCATCATTTTTTCCTTACGAGTGTGACGAAGCTGTAGGCGGGGCGTCCGGCGTCGCCGGCGGGATGATCCTCGCGCGCAATCTCCATCCATTCGGCGCCGGGGGCGGGGATGGCGGCGTCGCCCTTGGGCTCCAGCGCGACTTCGGTGAGTTCGATGCGGTCGGCCAGCGGCAGGAACAGCGCGTAAATTTCGGCGCCGCCGATCACCATCACCTGCGGCGCGTTGGCAAGGCGCAGCGCGCTCTCGACGCTGGCGGCCACCTCTGCGCCCTCCTCCTGCCAGTCGGGATCGCGGGTCAGCACGATATGGCGGCGGCCTTCGAGCAGCGCGGGCAGGCTGTCGAAGGTCTTGCGGCCCATGATCATCGGGCGGCCCATCGTCAGCTGTTTGAAACGGCGAAGGTCAGCGGGCAGGTGCCACGGCATCTTGCCGTCGGCGCCGATGATGCCGTTGCTGGCACGCGCGAGGATCAGCGTGATTTCGGGATGGTTCATAAAGGTGCGGTTCCGACCCAAGTGACATGGCCGAGCTTGCGGCCGTCGCGGACCTCGGCCTTGCCATAATGATGGACGCGCGCGGCGCCGTCGGCGAGCAGCGCGGGCACGCCGTCGATTTCGGCGCCGATCAGATTGCGCATGACGACGGGCAGCGCGGTGGTCGTCGTGTCGCCGAGCGGCAGCCCGGCAACGGCGCGAATATGATTTTCGAACTGGCTCGTCACCGCGCCCTCGATCGTCCAGTGGCCGCTGTTGTGGACGCGCGGCGCCATTTCGTTGAACACCGGACCATCGTCGGTCGCGAAAAACTCGCCGGTCAGCACGCCGACATAGTCGAGCGCGTCGGCGATCTGCGCCAGCAGCGCGCGCGCCTCGTCCTGCTGATCGATCACGATCTGCGGCGGCGGCAGGCTGGAGACGGCGAGGATGCCGCCCTCGTGAACATTGACCGGGCTATCCCAGAAGCGGGTTTCGCCGTCGATGCCCCGCACCATCAGCACCGAAAATTCATGCGCGAAGCTGACAAAGCCTTCGAGCACCGCGGCGTGGCGGTCGATCGCGTCCCATGCCGCGTCAGCGTCGCCGGGGCTGGCGAGGCGCGCCTGACCCTTGCCGTCATAGCCCATGCGCACGGTCTTGAGGATTGCGGGGGTGCCGACCGCTGCCAGTGCGGTATCGAGCGCCGCGCGATCCGGCGCCGCGGCGAAGGGAGCCGGGCGGCCGCCGAGGCCAGCGACGAAATTCTTTTCGATCAGCCGGTCCTGCGCGATTTCAAGCGCGCCGCCGCCGGGGCGGACCGCGACATGGCCCGACAGGAAGCGGATGGTGTCGACGGGGACATTTTCAAATTCAAAGGTGACGACGTCGCACGCCGCGGCAAAGGCGGCGAGGCGCGATTCATCGTCCCACGCCGCCTGCGTGTGCTGCGCCGCGACGTCGGCGGCGACGCTTTCGCGGTCGGGGGCATAGATGTGGATGCGATAGCCGAGCTGGGCGGCGGCCTGACCGAGCATGCGGCCGAGCTGGCCGCCGCCCAAAATGCCGATGGTCGAACCGGGTGGCAGCAAGATATCAGCCCTCGCGCACGGGGATTGTGGCAACCCCCTCTGTCTGTGCGGCGCGCCAGGCGTCGAGCCGGGCCGCCAGATCGGCGTCTTCGCCCGCGAGCAATGCGGCGGCGAAGAGGCCGGCGTTGGTCGCCCCCGCCTTGCCGATCGCAAAGGTCGCCACCGGAATGCCGCCGGGCATCTGGACGATCGAATAGAGGCTGTCGACGCCGCTCAAGGCCGCCGACTGGACGGGAACGCCGAGGACGGGTACGCGCGTCATCGATGCGACCATGCCGGGCAGATGCGCGGCGCCGCCGGCACCCGCGATGATGGCACGGAGACCGCGGGCCGCCGCGCTTTTCGCATAGTCGATCAGGCGGTCGGGGGTGCGGTGGGCGGAGACGATCTGCACCTCGTGCGCGATGCCGAATTCCTCCAATATATGGACGGCGTGCGCCATGGTGGGCCAGTCCGACTGGCTGCCCATGATTACGCCAACGCTGACTGTGGCGCTTCCGCCCTGCGGCGCGCGATCGCCCATCATCCTATACTCCTGACCCCGGCCCTGTTTCGGCCCCGTTCTTCGGCGATGAATCGCCGCTGCCTCCCCCCTAGCTATTCGCTTTCGCGCGCGCAACGCCGCCAAACGCCTGCGCGTTTACGGATTGGTATCAACTGCCAGCTAATGACTTTCGCGAGATGGTCGCCGGCATCCACCGGCGAGCAATTTGACACGCCGGGGATCTTGGAATGGACAGCGTAGGGGGGGCACGGATCGCAGTCAGCCATATCGGCTTGCTGCCCGTCGACTCCATCGAAGACCAGCTGCGCGACATGCGCCGGGAGCGCGACTCGCTTCGCCGCGAAAACCGCGTGCTCAAGATCGCCGTCGCCGAACTGGAGCGGGTGTCGGAACGCGACACGCTGACCCCCCTGTTCAACCGTCGCTATTTCCTGACCGCAATTCACCAGCGCATCGCGCGGTTCGAGCGTCACGCCGAATCCGCGGCGGTCGTCTTTGTCGACGTCAACCAGCTGAAATCGATCAACGACAGCTTTGGCCATGCCGCAGGCGATTTCGCGCTGATGGAAATCGCCGCGCGGCTTGCGACGGCGATCCGCCCGAACGATGTCGCGGCGCGGATCGGCGGCGATGAATTCGGCCTGATCCTCGACCAGTCGAGCGAGACGGCGGCGCGGACGCAGGTCAGCTGGATTTGCGAGATGCTGAGCGCGACGCCGGCCTTTTTCGACGGCCATGAAATCGGGCTGTCGGCCTGTTTCGGAATCGCGATGCTGCGCACCGGGGCGAATGAATCGGACATATTGGCCGCCGCCGACCGCGACATGTATCGGCACAAGCAGGCGCAGGAACGGCTGCCCCGCCACCGCTAACGGTGCATTAACCAAAAGCGCGCATTCTGATCCCCGTAAATACAGGGGGTGATGATGCTGAGCCACAACGACCCGTTTGCCGATATGCAGCGCCGGATCACCGGCGAGATCGGCGCGCTTGCCGAGGCGTTGCCGCATTGCGCGCTGTCGCAGATCGTCCAGAGCATCGACGATATCCGCCGCCTTGCGCGCGACAATGGCTTTGCCGCCGTCGAAACGCTGGCGAGCCGGCTGGAATCGGCCGTCGGATCGGGCGGCCAGCGCGCGGCGATTCTGACCTATCTCGACGCGATGAGCGACGCCGCTTGTGCTCCCGGGCCGCTGCCCGTCGCGGTGCAGGAAGCGTGGCTGGCATCGGTTGCAATGCGGCTGGGCCATTGACGGACCCCGGCTGACGCGTCAGGCGCGATTTCCATGGATGCTATCATGCTCGCGCTCGTGGCGGTGCTGCTCGCCAATGCCGACGGGCGCACCGGCGTTTTTCTTTCGCGATTGCTGGCCGTGCGCGCCGACCGGCGCCGTGTCACGCTGATCGCTTTCGGCAGCTTTATCGTCAATGCGGTGGTCGCAGCGATCGCCGGATCGGTCGCCAACCGGATGATCGGGCAGGGGGTGGTCGCGCTGCTCGTCGCCTTTGCGCTGCTTGCCGCTGCGGCGGCGCTGCTCTGGCGCGGGCGGCCCGTGGCCGCCGCCGATCGCGCCGCCGACGCGTCGTCCGCGTCGCTCATGGCCCGGATGTTGCTCGACCAGTTCGGCGACCGCAGCCATTTTCTGATCGGCGCGCTCGCCGCGACCAGCGGCGCGGGCTATTGGGCGGCGGCGGGCGGCCTGATCGGCTGGACGCTGGCGCTGTTGCCCTTTCTTGCCTTTGGCCCGCCGCTCGCCGACCGGCGCGCGGCGCGTCTGCTTTGCTGGGGCAGCGCGATCATCCTTATCCTCTGGGGTGCCCGCACCGCGATGGCGGCGTTCGGCCTGATCGGACTATCGTCCTGATATTGCGTTGCTGATCGAGTTTTTCGATAACAGCAACCGAGAGCATCCATGGGCCTTTCGGCGCCCGCGCTGCTATATCATTGGGGCAACAGAAAGGATGACCCATGCCCCAGAATCACAATGAGCCCGCGGTCGCCGATGCGCTGAACGCGCTGCTCGCCGACAGCTTTGCGCTCTATCTCAAGACCAAGAATTTCCACTGGCATGTCCAGGGCCCGCGCTTTCGCGATCTGCATTTGCTGTTCGACGAACATGCGACGCAGATTTTGGCGACGACCGACCTGATCGCCGAGCGGGTGCGCAAAAATGGCGCGGCGACGCTGCGTTCGATCGGCGACATCGGCCGCCGCCAGTCGATCAGGGATGATGACGCCGCGAACGTCGATGCCGATACGATGATCAAGACGCTGGCCGAGGATAATCAGACGCTGCTGACGCAGCTCAAGGCGGTCAAGGCCGCGGCCGAAGCCGATGGCGACATCGCGACCAGCGGGCTGGTCGATACATGGGCCGACGAGACGCAGCAGCGGATCTGGTTTCTGCAGGCGACGCTGGGCTATTGATGCCGGGCCCTGCCCATCGGCAGGAGGAAGACTGCACAAATAAAAAGGGCGGCCCGAGAGCCGCCCTTTTCCTTGTTCGATTATCCGCCGATCAATCCTGATGCGGCTGGATGTTCACCGCAGCGAATTTGCCGCGATCGTCGACCTCGATATCGAAAGCGACACGGTCGCCTTCTTCCAGGCCCGCCATGCCGGCGCGCTGAACCGCGCTGATGTGGACGAAGGCATCGGCCTGTCCATCGTCGCGCGCGATAAAGCCGAAGCCCTTGGTCGCGTTGAAGAATTTGACCGTACCCGAGGTACGCTCACCGGTCAGCTGACGACGGCCGCGAGCGCCGCCGGGCGCCGGACGGTCACCGCGATCGTCACGGCGCGGTGCGCTGTCTTCGATCGGCATCGGTTCGCCGTCGATCTTCAGATCGATGGCCGACACCTTGCCATTGCGTTCGACGAGGGTGAAGCCGAGCGGCTGACCCGAAGCGAGTCCCTGAAGGCCGGCCTGTTCGACCGCGCTGATGTGGACGAAGACATCTTCGCCGCCATCGTCGCGCGCGACAAAGCCGAAACCCTTTGCCGGGTTGAAGAATTTTACCGTGCCATTGCCTTCGCCGACGACCTGTGCGGGCATGCCGCCGCCACGTCCGCCGCCGAAACCACCGCCGCCGCCACGATCACCGCCGCCGAAGCCACCGCGGTCACCGCCGCCGAAGCCGCCGCGATCGCCACCGCCGAAGCCGCCACGATCGCCGAAGCCGCCACCGCGGTTTCCGCCGCCGTAGCTGTCGCCGCCGTAGGGTGCAGGTTCGAAGCTATCGAAATTGCCGAAATCATCGCGCTTGCCGCGCCCCCGCTGGCCGCGGCGATCCTTGTTGAAACTCATTGTCTAATAGTCGCTTTCGGTTCGTCCATACCCCATTCGATCAGTGCCTTACGTCGGACGGGGACGCAGTTCACCATGGGCACAGACTCGCCCCGTGCCTCTAACGGCCATATATATAACCTATATGACCGCTGTGAGCGAACGGAAAATTCAACGCCGAAAAGCCCTGTTTCCCACGCTTTGCCGCAGGACTGTGGCGCGTCGGCCACAGCGGCGAAAACCAGTCATTGAGCGGCAAGGCCGCTTCGCCTAAGGCGGGCGTATGAGCGTATATTTCCACGAAGAAGATCTGCCCGAGGGCGTGATGGGCCCCGGCGCGGTCGCGATCGACACCGAAACCATGGGTTTGAACCCGCTGCGCGACCGATTGTGTCTGGTCCAGATCAGCGACGGATCGGGCGACGAGCATCTCGTCCGCTTCAAGCCGGGCAGCACCTATGACGCGCCGGTACTGAAAGCGATTCTGACCGATCCCGGCCGGCTCAAGCTGTTTCACTTTGCGCGATTCGACATTGCGGCGCTGCAGCAGGCGCTGGGCGTGGTGACCGCGCCGGTTTATTGCACCAAGATCGCCTCGAAGCTGATCCGCACCTACACCGACCGTCACGGCCTGAAGGAACTGGTGCGCGAATTGCTGGGGCAGGACGTGTCGAAACAGCAGCAGTCGAGCGACTGGGGCGCCGCCGAGCTGAGCGACGCGCAGCGCGACTATGCCGCGAGCGACGTGCGCTTTCTGCATGCGATGAAGGATATTCTCGACATGCGGCTGGCGCGCGAGGGGCGCACCCAGCTGGCGCAGGCCTGTTTCGACTTCCTGCCGACGCGCGCGGCGCTCGACCTCGCGGGCTGGCCCGAAACCGATATTTTCGCGCACAGCTGAAGGGCGAATCGATAGAGCATGTCCGAACGCGCCGATCTTGACCGCACGATGCGCCGGATGTGGGCGGCCAGCGGGTCGAGCCACGATCGCGTCGTGCGCATCCTGCGCTATGGCCTGCCGCTGGTGATCGGCGTCGTCGGCGCGATTCTGGTTTTTTCGCCCTTCACCCAGCGTACCGAGATCAGCTTTTTGCTGGCCAAGGACAAGGTCGAGGTGGCGCAGGAGCGGATGAAGGTGACGCGCGCCGAATATCGCGGGCAGGACGGCAAGGGGCAGCCCTTTGCCCTGCTCGCGGGAAGCGCGGTGCAGAAAAGCTCGGCCGAACCGATCGTGCGGATGAGCGACCTGTCGGGGGCGATCACGCTGACCGACGGCCCGGCGACGATCGTCGCCAAGAACGGCGCCTATAATATGGACACCGAAAAGGTCGATTTTCCGGGCGACGTGCAGGTGAAGAGCGCCGACGGTTATCGTATCGACGCCAAGAATGTCGCGGTCGACCTCAAGACCCGCAGCCTTGTCGGGCAGGGCGGGGTCAACGGCACGTTGAACATCGGTCATTTCTCGGCCAACGAGCTGACCGCCGACCTTGAAAAGCGGATCGTGCGGTTGCAGGGCAATGCGCGGCTGAGGATCAACCAGGGAGTGCTGAAATGAATCGCCTGTCGGCCATGAAAAGCGCCGCGCTTGCGGGCGCGGGCTTTGCGCTCACCAGCCTTGCGATCCTGTCGACGGGCGCCGGGGGCAATTCCGCGCAGGCACAGGCGCTGGCGAACCACAACAGCAATGCGCCGGTCGATTTCGCCGCGAACAGCATCGAGGTGCAGGACCGGTCCGACCGCGTCGTCATTTCGGGCAATGTCCGCGTGACGCAGGCGGGGCTGACCCTGACCGCAGCGCGGATGACCGTCGCCTATACGCGCGCCGGCGGCACCGACGTCAACCGGCTCGACGCGACGGGCGGGGTCGTGGTGACCAAGGGCGATGAGCGCGCGACGGGCAATGTCGCCATCTATGATCTCGACAAGCGGCTGATCACGATGGTCGGCAATGTCGAGCTGCGCCAGCGCGGCAATCACCTGCGCGGCGGACGGCTGCTGATCGACCTCAACACCGGCCGCGCGACGGTCGACGGGCGCGGCGCTGCGCGCGGTCCCGACGGCAATCCGGTTTCGGGCGGCACCAATGGCCGCGTCACCGGCACCTTCACGGTACCGGAAAGAAAGCAGTAACCACATCGTTTCACCGGACCGATACCTTCGGTCCGCGATGCTGCCCGCAGGGACCAATCACCTGCGGCGCCGGGGGGCGAGCCGCGCAAGCAAGGCCACGCCCCCGATGCGCTTTTCCCCGATTTTACCGCCCCGTCGCCCGGTTTTCGGCCGCCGCGAGGTGCCGCCCGATCTGCCCGTCGTGGCAGGGCCGACCAGCGAGGAACGCCGCCTGATCGACCGCATCATTCGGCGCGCGGGCTATCGCGAATCGCGGTAGCGAAGAATTTTCTCACACAAAGACACGAAGACACAAAGAGCGCGGCGCCGGCAGGCCGGGGCCGTTTGGTTGCCGATCGCCAGCGCTCCGCCCGTGCGGGAGGAAGGGCGCATAGGGAGCGGCCCGACATCTTTGTGTCTTTGTGTGATATTTTAGCGCTTCGCGCGGACGGAGCCCGCTTGGCGTTCGGCCCCCGCCCCCCTACATGAGGCGCGCATGCCGCCTGATACCTCCACCTCCGCCGATGCGAACCGCGAACCGCCCGTCCTGGCGACGCTGAAGCGGTTCCTGCCCTATTTGTGGCCGGCGGGGCACACCGAGCATAAGGTCCGTATCACCCTTGCGGGCCTGATCGTGCTGGCGTCGAAGGGCATCCAGCTGTCGATGGGTTTCCTCTATGGCGCCGCGATCGACAAGATGGCGCCGGGGATGGAAGAGGGCGTCGCGCTCGCGATCGGACTTGTGCTGGCTTATGCGGGGGCGCGCTTTGCCGGGGTATTGTTCGACAACCTCCGCAATGTCGTGTTCGAGCGCGTCGGGCAGGATGCGACGCGCGAGCTGGCGATTGCGACCTTCAGCCATTTGCACGCGCTGAGCCTGCGCTTCCACCTCGCGCGGCGGACGGGCGAGGTCACCAAGGTGATCGAGCGCGGTACCAAGAGCATCGACACGATGCTGTACTTCCTGCTGTTCAACATCGCGCCGACGATCGTCGAACTGGTCGCGGTGCTGATCATCTTCTGGACCAAGTTCAGCTTTGGCCTTGCCAGCGCGACCGCGCTGATGGTGATCGTCTATATCATCTTCACCCGCAAGGTGACCGACTGGCGCAACGCGCTGCGGACGCGGATGAACGATCTCGACACGCTGACCATCGGGCGCAGCGTCGACAGTCTGCTCAATTACGAGACGGTCAAATATTTCGGCGCCGAAGAGCGCGAGGCGGCGCGCTATCGCGATGTCGCCGACCAATATGCGCGCGCCGCGGTGAAGAGCGAGAATAGCCTTGCGTGGCTCAACATCGGGCAGAGCTTCATAACGAACGCGGCCATGGCGGGGGCGATGGCGTACACGGTGTGGGGCTGGTCGACCGGCGAATATAAGGTCGGCGACGTCGTGCTGGTCAACACCTTGCTCGCGCAGCTTTTCCGCCCGCTCGACATGCTGGGCATGGTCTATCGCGTGATCCGGCAGGGGCTGATCGACATGGAGGCGATGTTCCGCCTGATCGATACGCCGTCCGAGATCAGCGACACGCCGGATGCCCGGCCGTTGGTGATGAACGGCGGCGCGGTGGCGTTCGACAATGTGGTGTTCGGATATGAGCCCGACCGCACGATCCTGAATGGGGTGAGCTTTGTCGTCGGCGCGGGCGAGACGCTGGCGATCGTCGGGCCGTCGGGCGCGGGCAAGTCGACGATCGCGCGCCTGCTCTTCCGCTTTTACGATCCGCAGGGCGGGCGCGTCCTGATCGACGGGCAGGATATTTCAAAGGTCACGCAAAAGAGCCTGCGCGCCGGGATCGGCATCGTTCCGCAGGACACGGTGCTATTCAACGACAGCATCGGTTACAATATCGCCTATGGCCGGGAGGGCGCGAGCGCGGAGGAGATTGCCGCCGCGGCCGAGGGCGCAGCAATCGACGGATTTATCGGCATATTGCCGCAAGGCTATGACACCGAGGTCGGCGAGCGCGGGCTCAAGCTGTCGGGCGGCGAGAAGCAGCGCGTCGCGATCGCGCGCACCTTGCTCAAAAATCCGCCGGTGCTGATCTTGGACGAAGCGACGAGCGCGCTGGACAGCCGCACCGAGGCGGCGATTCAGGACACGCTGGAACGCATCGCCGCGCGCCGCACGACATTGGTCATCGCCCACCGCCTGTCGACGGTGACGGGCGCCGACCGGATCATCGTTCTCGACAAGGGGCGCGTCGCCGAAACGGGGACGCACGACCAGCTTCTCGCCATGCGCGGGCTCTATGCCGACATGTGGGCAAGGCAGCAGGCGGAGAAGGAAGAGGGCACCGTCTAGGCAATCGTAACCAAATCACTTGTGTTACTTGACCCGGTGCGGTTTCGGCCCGTAGGCGTCGGATATGCCGCATGATACCTCGCTGATCGGAACCATCGTCGCCGGCCTTGGCGTCGCGTTTCTGATGGGGGCATTGGCGCACCGGCTGAAGATTTCGCCGATCGCGGGCTATTTGCTCGCGGGGGTGCTCGTCGGGCCGTTCACGCCGGGGATCGTCGCCGATACCGGGCTCGCGCTCCAGCTTGCCGAGGTTGGCGTGATCCTGCTGATGTTCGGGGTCGGGCTTCATTTTTCGCTGAAAGACCTGCTCTCGGTGCGCAAGATTGCGGTGCCGGGCGCGCTGGTGCAGATCGCGGTCGCGACCAGCCTGGGGGTCGCGCTGGGGCTGTGGCTCGGCTGGTCGGTCGAGGGCAGCGTCGTCTTTGGCCTGGCGCTGTCGGTCGCGAGTACGGTCGTGCTGCTGCGCGCGCTGCAGGCGCGCGACATGCTCGACAGCGAAATGGGACGGATCGCGGTCGGCTGGCTGATCGTCGAGGATCTGGTGATGGTCCTGGCGCTCGTCCTGCTCCCCGCCTTTTTCGGAGCGCGCGGCGACGCGGCGACGACCGCGGGGCTGGCGCAGGCGGCGGCGATCGTCTTCCTCAAGGTCGTGGGTTTCATCGCCTTCATGCTGATCGTCGGGCGGCGGGTGCTGCCATGGGTGCTGCACTGGGTCGCTCATTCGGGATCGCGCGAGCTGTTCCGCCTCGCGGTGCTGGCGATCGCGCTGGGCGTGGCGTTCGGCGCGGCGGTGATTTTCGACGTGAGCTTTGCGCTCGGCGCGTTTTTTGCGGGCATGATCCTGGGGGAGACGCAGCTCAGCCGCCGCGCTGCCGAAGAGACGCTGCCGCTGCGCGATGCGTTTGCGGTCTTGTTCTTCGTCTCGGTCGGCATGCTGTTCGACCCGATGGTGGTGGTCGAACAGCCGGGGCCGGTGATCGCGACGGTGGCGATCATCGTGCTGGGCAAGTCGCTCGCCGCCTATGCCATCGTCCGCGCCTTTGGTCATTCGAGTCACACCGCGACGACGGTGTCGATCAGCCTTGCGCAGATCGGCGAATTTTCCTTCATCCTTGCGGGGCTGGGGGTCGGGTTGAAGGTGATGCCCGACACCGCGCGCGACCTGATCCTTGCGGGCTCGATCCTGTCGATCCTGTTCAATCCCTTGCTCTTTACGCTGGCGGTGCGGCGGATGCGCGCCGATGATGATCGCGACGCCGAAATTGCGGCGGCCGCCGCAGCGGCGCTGCCGGCGCCCGAGCCGGTGCGGACCGTGCTGATCGGTTTTGGCCGGGTCGGCAGCCATATCGGCAGTCTGGTGTGCGGACGCGGCGAGCGGCTGACGGTGATCGAGGACCAGAATGATATGGCGGCGGCGGCCGAAGAGGCCGGAGCGACGGTGATCATCGGCAATGCCGCAAAGGAAAGCGTGCTGCGGCAGGCGCAGATCGAAAGCGCGACCACGCTGCTGATCGCGATTCCCGAAGGGGTCGAGGCGGGGGTGATCGTCCGGCGGGCGCGGGCGATCAATCCCGCGCTGACGATCGTCGCGCGCGGTCATTCGGACGAAGAGGTCGACGATCTGACGCGGCGCGGCGCCGACCATGTCGTGGTGGCCGAGCGCGAAACGGCGTCGCGGATGGCCGAGCGCGCGTTGGCGATGCGGAAATAGGCTGCTGCTCGTCATTGCGAGCGAAGCGAAGCAATCTCCTGCTTTCGATTTTGCGCAAGGCCGATAGCTGGAGATTGCTTCGTCGCTACGCTCCTCGCAATGACGAAGCTTTGGAACAGGGGGCTTCCCCCGCCGCGCTATCCCCCCTATCGCGGCGCCCATATGTCTGCCGACGCGCTTCTTCCCCTGCTCAAATCGACCTTTGGCTTCGACCATTTCCGTGGACGGCAGGCCGAGGTCGTCGACCGGGTGATGGCGCGCGAGCGGACGCTGGCGGTGATGCCGACCGGGGCGGGCAAGTCGTTGACCTATCAGCTGCCCGCGGTTGCGCTCGACGGCTGCGTCGTCGTTGTGTCGCCGCTGATCGCGCTGATGCACGACCAGCTGCGCGGCGCGCGCGCGGCAGGGATCCGCGCCGCAAGCCTGACCAGCGTCGATATGGATGGCGCCGAGACGCGGCAGGCGTATCGCGACGGCAATCTCGACCTGCTGTATGTGGCCCCCGAACGCGCGACGGGTGAGGGGTTTCGCGCGCTGCTCGAAGCGCGCACTCCGGCGCTGTTCGCGATCGACGAGGCGCATTGCGTGTCCGAATGGGGGCATGATTTCCGTCCCGATTACCGCCTGCTTCGCCCGCTGCTCGATGCCTTTCCGGCGGTGCCCCGCCTCGCACTGACCGCGACTGCCGACAAGCACACGCGCGAGGATATTCTCGTCCAGCTGGGCATCCCCGACGACGGGCTGATCCTTGCGGGCTTTGACCGGCCGAACATCCGTTATGCGATCCGCCCGCGGATCAGCCCGGCGCGGCAGCTGCTCGATTTTATCGCCGCCAATCCGGGGCCGGGGATCGTCTATGCCCCGACGCGCAGCGGCACCGAGCGGCTCGCGCAGCAGCTTGCCACCGCGACCGGGCGGCACGTCGCCGCCTATCACGCGGGGCTCGATTCCGAAGTGCGCGCGCGGGTGCAGCATGATTTCGTCGCCAGCGAAGACGGCATCGTCACCGCGACGGTCGCCTTCGGCATGGGGATCGACAAGCCCGACGTGCGCTTTGTCGCCCATGCCGCGCTGCCGAAGTCGATCGAAAGTTACTATCAGGAAACCGGGCGCGGTGGGCGCGATGGCGACCCCGCCGAGACGCTGATGCTGTGGGGCGCCAATGATTTTGCGACCGCGCGGGTGCGCCTTGCCGAGCTGCCCGAGGCGCGCGTCGCGGGCGAGCGGGCGCGGCTGAACGCGCTTGCGGTGCTGGTCGAGACGGTCGAGTGCCGCCGCGCCGCGTTGCTGCGTCACTTTGGCGAAAATCCGCCGATGCGCTGCGGCAATTGCGACAATTGCCTCGACCCCGCGGCGCAGGTCGATGCGACGGTGCTGGCGCAGAAACTGCTGAGCGCGGTTTATCGCACCGGGCAAAGCTATGGCGCCGGGCATATCGAGGCGGTGCTGACCGGGCGCAGCGACGAGCGGATCGCGCAGCGCGGCCATGATAAATTGTCGGTGTTCGGGATCGTCGAGGGCGAAGAGGCGCGGCTGATCAAGCCGCTGGTGCGCAGCCTGATGGCGCGCGAGGCGCTGACGACGACCGAACATGGCGGGCTGATGCTTGGCCCCGCGGCAAAGCCGATGCTGAAGGGCGAGACGGCGGTGCTGATGGCCGAACCGCCGCTGAAGCGGACGAAGCGCGACCCGCGCGGCGCGGGCGCGGCGGCCAATCCGGTCGGCGATCCGCTGTTCGATGCGCTGCGCGCGACGCGGCGCGAACTGGCGCAGGAAGCCGGGGTTCCGCCCTATGTCATCTTCCACGACGCGGTGCTGCGCGCGATGGCGAACGAGCGGCCGGCGAACCGCACCGCGCTGTCGGCGATCCCCGGGGTCGGCGCGAAGAAGCTCGACGCGTGGGGCGATGCTTTTCTGGCGGTGATCGACCAATATTAAGGTTGGCGGTGCTGATGTGCCGGGGCCGATTTACTCAACGAAAACAGATTGTAGTCGCACTCGCATCGGCGCGTTTGATGCGGTAGCAGATGCGAATGCCCTTGCAGGACATCCTTGACCTGATGATTCGCGGCGCCGCAACGGCGCTGTTCGGCCTGTGGATCGCGATATTGTGGCGCGACTATCGCAATATTCTATCGGCGCGCGTTGCGATCGCGATGAACTTTGCGATCATCTCCTATTTGCTCGCCCCGGCGTTCCGTCCCGACTATCCGTTGACCTTTCCTTTTGTGCTGTTCGATGCCTTGTCGCTGGCAGTGCCTGCGCTGTTCTGGCTGTTTGCCCGGCTGTGGTTCGATGACCGGCAGTGCATCGACTGGATCGACGGGTTGCTGATGGTGGGCTTTGCCGTGCTGCTGCTCGCGCAGGTCGCGGCGATCGTGACGACGGGGTGGTTCAGCTGGGAAATCATGCTGATGGTCCGCATCACCATGCTGGGGTTTGCGCTTGGCGGGATCTGGATCGCCTGGCGCGGGCGCGCCGCCGACCTGATCGAAGAGCGGCGCAGCTTTCGCCTGGCGGTCGTGGGCGCGATCGGCGGGTTCATCATGTGGATCATCTTCCTCGAAATGTTCCCCAGCCGCGACATGAACCACGATCTGCGGCAGTTGGTGACGCTGCCCGCGATCGTGATTGCGACCTTCATCGTCTCGGTCGGCCTCTATCGCTTTCGTTCGGCCGAGCTGTTTGCGGCCCCCGGTGCGCCGCCGCCGCGGGAGGAAGCGCAACCCGCCGCGCCGTCGGGGCTTGCTCGGCGGCTGCAGGCGGTGATGGCCGAGGAGCGCGCCTATCGGGCCGAGGGCTTTTCGATCGCGGCGCTCGCGGCGCAGCTGGGCGAACCCGAATATCGTGTGCGCCGCGCGATCAACGGCGAGATGGGGTTTCGCAACTTCACCGCGTTTCTCAACGGCTTCCGCCTTGAGGAGGTGCGCGCCGCGCTTGCCGATCCGGCGCAACAAGGCGTGCCGATACTGACCATTGCTATCGACGCGGGTTTCGGGTCGCTCGGTCCCTTCAACCGCGCCTTTCGCGACGCCGAGGGGATGACGCCGAGCGAGTATCGCGCCGCGCGGCTGGGACTGCGCGACTGATCGATTCTGAAATCGGCTAGCCGGATTTCGACATTGCGGAGCGGGGCGGGCGCAAAACTGCTCCGACGCGGCCTTCCAGTTCAGGGAGGGTGCCCGCATGATTCAAGAATTCCCCACATTCGCCACGCTGATCGACAAGGGGCCGGTGATGTTCGCCGCCGACTTCGGCCGCTACATTGTCGTCGCCGCGATCACGAGCGCGATCGTCTGGGGATTGCGCCGCACGCGTCTGGGCACGCGCAAGATTCAGGCGCGCGAGGCGAGCGCCGCCGACATGCGCCGCGAATTCTTTCAGTCGATACGCTCGATCAGCGTTTATATCGTGCTTGGGCTGCTTCTTTTGTGGGGCTTTGGAAGTCTGGGGGTTTACCAGTTCCAGGGCAGCCATGGCATCGCGATCGACCTAGCGCTGGTCGCGGCGACGATCGTTGCGCACGACACCTATTTCTATTGGGCGCATCGCACGATGCACCATCCGAAGCTGTTCAAATTTTTCCACCGCGCGCACCATCGCTCGGTGACGCCGACCGCATGGGCGATCTATAGCTTCGCCATTCCCGAGGCGGTCGTGATGTTCGCTTTCGTGCCGCTGTGGCTGATCCTTGTCCCGGCGCCGATCTGGGTCATGTTCGTGTGGGCCAATTTCCAGCTGATCCGCAATGCGATGGGGCATTCGGGTTTCGAACTTCATCCGCGCTGGTGGCTGTCGTCGCCGCTGACGCGCTGGATCAACACCACGACGCACCACGACCTGCACCATAGCGGCGGCTTCAACACCAATTACGGGCTCTATTTCACCTGGTGGGACAGGCTGATGGGAACCGAACACCCACGCTATGCCGAACGTTTTGCCGAAGTCGTCGCCGACCGGAGTAGTTCCCCTGCCCCGGCGGCGGCGGCGCCAGAGGGAGAAAAGCTGCCGCTCCCTGCCTAGCTTTCACGCTTGTCAGCCAAAGCGGGCGGCCTATAGATCGCGGCATGAGCGATTTTCGTCCCCTGTCCGCCGACTATAGTGTCGCCCCGCAGATTTCCGTCGAGGATGTGGCCGCGGCCAAGTCCGCGGGCTTTGCGATGATCGTCAACAACCGGCCCGATGGCGAAGAGCCGTCGGCGCCGCAGGGGGACGAGATAGCGAATGCGGCAGCAGCCGAAGGGCTTGCCTATGCGGCGATCCCGGTCGGTCATGCGGGTTTCAGCCATCCGCAGCTCGACGCGCTCGACAAGCTGCTTGGCGGGGCGACCGGGCCGGTTCTTGCCTATTGCCGGTCGGGGACGCGATCGACCCATTTGTGGGCGCTGACCCGCGCGCGGGCAGGCGACGATGTCGATGCTTTGTGCGAAGCGGCGGCGGGTGCGGGCTATGATCTTTCGGGGCTGCGGCCGATGATGGACGCGCTGGCGGGCGAAAAGTGACGGCAGCGGAGCTGATTCAGACCGGCGGATCGCTGGTCGCAGTGTTGTTCGTCGCGTGGCTGGTCAAGGCGATAGGCCTGGGCGCCGATCCGCGCATCGCCGATGCCGATCATGCGATCCGCCTTGCCGAAGAGGCCGAAGCCGGGTTCGGCGGGACCGAGGTCGCACGCGACCGCGCGGGCTTCGCGGCGCTGGTTCGCAATGGCGAAGGGCGTTTGTTGCTGGTGCGCGCGCACGGCAATCATTTCGCCGCGCGCCCGGTCGACGCCGGCGTCGTTGCGCGGCTCGACAAGAATTTTCTGGTCCTGACGACGCCCGACCGGACTTTCGGATCGGTGACGCTGCAATTGGGGAAGGAAGCGGGGATGTGGGCGAGCCGGATGCGCGAGTTGAAACATGGATAGCCTGCCCGATCCGGTCGTCTATGCGGTCCCTGCCTTCATCCTGTTGCTGATCGCCGAGATGCTGTTTTCGCGGCGCAAGGACAAGAGCCGTTATCAGGCAAGCGACACGCTGACCTCGTTGATGCTCGGCACGGGCAGTCAGGTTGCGGGCGCACTCACCGGCGCCGCGGTCGTCGCGGCGTCGGTGTGGGTGTATCAGTTCCACCTGTTCGAGATCGGGATCGAATTTAGCACCTGGTGGTGGGCATGGATCCTTTGCTTCTTCCTCGACGATCTGGCCTATTATGCCTTTCACCGCAGTGCCCACCGCGTCCGCTGGTTCTGGGCGAGCCATGTCATCCATCATTCGAGCCAGCATTATAATCTGTCGACCGCGCTGCGGCAGACGTGGACGGGCTTTTTCAGCCTGACCTTCCTGTTTCGGATGCCTTTGTTTCTGATCGGCTTCCCGCCGGCGATGGTATTCTTTTGCGCCGCGCTGAACCTCATCTATCAATTCTGGATTCATACCGAGGCGATCGGGCGGATGCCCAAATGGTTCGAGGCGGTGATGAACACGCCGTCGCACCACCGCGTCCATCACGGGGTCAATCCGCGCTATCTCGATTCCAACTATGCCGGGGTGTTCATCATCTGGGACCGGATGTTCGGCAGCTTCGTCGCCGAGCGCGACGACGAGCCGGTGCGTTACGGCATCGTCAAACAGCTCGGCAGCTTCAACATCCTGTGGGCCGCGGTCCATGAGTGGGTCGGGATCGCGAAAGACGTCTGGCACGCGCCCTGGCGGCACAAGCTGTCCTATATGTGGCGCGAGCCCGGCTGGAGCCATGACGGAAGCCGGCAGACGAGCGACATGATTCGCGAGAAATGGCAGGCGGGACGGCCGGTCGAAGAGGCGGCGGAGTAGCGATTTGGCCCGCTGGAAATATTGGGATGCCTTGGCGCTGGCTGCCGGGGCGACACCGATCTCTCTTGGCCTTTTTGCCAGCCTGACCGGACTTCATCATGGCGGGATGATGATTTTTGCGGGGTCGGCCGGGACGTTGTTCTGGTTGGCTTCGCTGATGTGCCTCGGGCTTTTTACAGTAAGCGCGATCGCCGGGTGGCGGTCGGGCGACCGGCGACTCATTCTTGGCGGCGGTGTTCTGCTGGCCCTTTGCGCGGCACCGTCCCTGTTGGTGTTGGCAGCATGTTTTTCGGGCAATTGCCTTTGACTGGCGAGCCTCCGGTCAAATCGGAGGAGCCGGGCGAACCCCTTTCATTTTCATCAACGGCAGTCGGGAGAAGCCCGGGTTGCGTACCGATCCGACGAGTGTCTCGACTTCGCTCGACACGAACGGGCGGGGGGCAGGTGATGCCCTCTTGCTTCGCAAGCTAATGACATACATGTAAGTCCCGAATGACTACCGATCGGGTGGCAGCGGGAGAGATGGGCGTGGATCAGTTCGACATTATCGTCATCGGCGGCGGCAGCGGGGGGAGCGCGGCGGCGGGACGGCTGGCCGGGGATGGGTCGCGGACGGTCTGCCTGATCGAAGCCGGCGGATCGAACGACAATATGCTGGTCAAGACGCCGGGCTTCATGCCCTTCATCCGCGACGCGTCGAACTATCGTTATGAAACGGTGCCGCAAAAGGGGCTGAACGGCCGCATCGGTTATCAGCCGCGCGGGCGCGGGCTGGGCGGGTCGAGCGCGATCAACGCGATGGTCTATATCCGCGGGGTCGCCTTTGACTATGACCAGTGGGCGGCGCTGGGCGCGACGGGGTGGAGCTATGCCGACGTGCTGCCTTACTTCAAGCGCAGCGAGAGCAATGAACGCGGCGGCGACGAATTTCACGGCGGCGACGGGCCGCTGAGCGTGATGGACCAGCGCTGGCCCAATGTGACGAGCCGCCGCTTCGTCGAGAGCGCGGCGGCGCTGCAACTGCCGCGCACCGCCGATTTCAACGGGCCGAGCAACGAAGGTTTCGGCCTGTATCAGGTGACGCAAAAGGACGGCGAGCGCTGGTCGGCGGCGCGCGCCTATGTCGAGCCGCTGCGCGGGCGCGCCAATCTGGACATTCGCACCGATGCGCTGGTCGAGAAAATATTGGTCGAGAATGGCCGCGCGATCGGGGTGGTGATCCGCCGCGGTGGCGCGCGCGAGACGCTGCGTGCGCGGGGCGGGGTGATCCTGTCGGCGGGGGCCTTTAACAGCCCGCAAATCCTGATGCTGTCGGGGATCGGGCCGGGCGCGCATCTGAAGGATATGGGGCTGGACGTGGTCGCCGATCGCGCGGGCGTCGGCGCCGATTTGCAGGATCATATCGACTATGTATCGGGCTGGGAGACCAAATCGGCCGAGCCGTTCGGCAACAGCGCGGGCGGCACCTGGCGGATGGTGAAGGCGGTGTTCGAACATCGCACCAAACGCACCGGGATCATGACGACCTGTTTCGCCGAGGCGGGAGGATTCTGGAAATCGTCGCCCGACCTGCCCGCGCCCGACATCCAATATCATTTCGTCCCCGCGATGCTGGAAGATCATGGCCGGACCAAGGTGAAGGGGCATGGCTTTTCGTGCCACGCCTGCGTCCTGCGCCCCGAAAGCCGGGGGAGCGTGACGCTGGCGTCGGCCGATGCCACCGCCGCGCCGCTGATCGACCCCGGTTTCCTGACCGACGACCGCGACATGGCGACGTTGCGCGCGGGGGTGCGGATGATGCACCGCATCTGCGAAGCGCCGCCCTTGTCGGACTATGCCGGGACCGACCGACATCCCGTCGACCTTGCCGATGACGCCGCGCTCGACGCATTGATCCGCGCGCGTGCCGACACCGTCTATCACCCGGTCGGAACGTGCCGGATGGGCAGCGATGCCGGGGCGGTGGTCGACCCGGCGCTGAAGCTGAACGGCATCGACGGGCTGTGGGTCGCCGACGCGAGCGTCATGCCGCGCCTCGTTTCGGGCAACACCAATGCGCCGAGCATCATGATCGGCGAACGCGCGGCCGATTTCGTGAAAGCGGCTTTGAACTGATCGCCCCCCGGCGAAAGCCGGGCGCCATGAAAGGCAGGCCTGGGGCAGTCCTTGTCTGCTCGTCGGTCGCAGGGCCGGAGCCGCACGGTGGCGGGTCGGATCGGCGGCGCATTATGCGCGGTTCACCGGGGCAGCGCCGACAGCAAAATCGGCCGCCCGGCCGATGGTCTGACGGTGGGCGGGACGGCGATTGTCAGCGATTCGGTGTGGGAGCGCGGTAAACGCGGGCGGGTCTTTGCGGCGCTGGGCCCTTGCAGCAAAGCCTGAATTTCCGCCATTTTTGTTGGCCCGATGTGCGGCGGGCAAAAAAAGAGGGCCGGGACTTGCGTCCCGGCCCAGCCTTTCAGGCTCTCCCCTCCTGAAACTCTTGACAGACTGAATGCCATATTAATGCGCTGATGAAAAGGCCTAAAATCACGATTGGCGCGTTCGGTTTTTGCGCAGCATTTTTGCAGCATGAAAGCGCAAAAAAATGGGCCGGAACAGGATATGTTCCGGCCCGAGTGGTTCGCAGGAGGAACCCCGGTAGGACCCCGTCGCCGTCGTTTGAAAGGAAGAGACGTGCGGCGGCGGGTGTCCTGTCTCGTCAATAATTATAGGCACGCTCGCCATGTTCGCCGAGGTCGAGGCCTTCGCGTTCGACTTCGGGGCTGACCCGCAGCCCGGTCAGGGCTTTGGCGGCATAGATGGCGATCACGGTGCCGATGCTGGCCCACACGAGCGTCATGCCGACCGCGAGGAGCTGGGTGGCGAGCTGACCGCCGAGGTCATAATCGGCGCCAGCCGGACCGCCGATCGCGGTCAGCATCGTGAAGGCGGTTCCGATCGCGCCGACGATGCCGCCGACGCCGTGGATGCCAAAGGCGTCGAGCGCGTCGTCATAGCCGAACTTCGCCTTGATCTTGGTCACCGCATAGAAGCAGACGACCGAGGCGGCGGCGCCGAGCAGGATCGCGCCGAGCGGTCCGCTGTTGCCCGCCGCCGGGGTGATGGCGACGAGGCCGGCGATGACCCCCGAGCAGAAGCCCAAAGCCGACGCCTTGTGACCGCTCAGCTTTTCCGCGAGCATCCAGGCCAGCGCCCCCGATGCGGTGGCGACAAAGGTGTTGATCATCGCGAGGCCTGCCGAACCATTGGCTTCGAGCGCCGAGCCGGCGTTGAAGCCGAACCAGCCCACCCACAGCAGGCCGGTGCCGATCATCGTCATGGTCAGCGAATGCGGCGCCATGATTTCCTTCTGATAGCCGATACGCTTGCCGAGGATGAGGCAGGCGACCAGCGCCGAGACGCCGGCGTTGATGTGGACCACCGTGCCGCCCGCGAAATCGAGCGCGCCCATTTCAAAGAACAGGCCGCCGCCCGCCCACACCATATGGGCGATCGGGAAATAGACGATGGTCAGCCAGATGACGCCGAACACCATCGTTGCCGCGAATTTCATCCGCTCGACAACTGACCCCAGCACGAGCGCGAGGGTGATGGCGGAAAAGGTCATCTGGAAACTGATGAACACATATTCGCTGATCACTTCGTCGCTGAAGGTCGCGGCGGTCGAATCGGGGGTTACCCCGGCGAGGAAGAATTTGCCCCAGGCGATGAAGGCGTTGCCGTCGGGCCCGAAAGCGAGGCCATAGCCATAGGCCACCCAGATCAGCATCGCGAGACAGGCGGCAGCGCCGACCTGGGTCATCGTCGACAGCATATTCTTGGTCCGCGTCAGGCCGCCGTAAAAGAGCGCGAGGCCGGGCAGGATCATCAGCAGCACCATCATGGTGGCGGTCATCATCCACGCATTATTGCCCGGGTTGGCGACGGCGGGTGCGGCCTCTGCCACGGGCGCCGCTGCGGCTTCCTGAGCCCAGGCGGGCAGCGCGGCGAACAGCGCAAGGCCGGCGGCCCCGGCGGTCGCCGCAAATTTATTTGCGAACGTCATATTGTCCCCCTTTGTCATCAGAGTGCCGCCTCGCCGGTCTCGCCGGTGCGGATGCGGACGGCTTGCCCGACGTCGAGGACGAAAATCTTTCCGTCGCCGATCGCCCCGGTGCCGGCGCTTTGCTGGAGTGTTTCGACGACACGCGGCGTCAGGCCGTCGTCGCAAACAAGTTCGATCTTCACCTTCGGCACCATGTTGGTCGCATATTCGGCGCCGCGGTAAATTTCGGTCTGTCCCTTTTGCCGGCCGAAGCCCTTGACCTCGGTCACGGTCATGCCCGTGATGCCCAGCCCGGTGAGGGCTTCGCGCACCTCGTCGAGCTTGAACGGTTTAATAATCGCCAGGATCAGCTTCATAATGCCCCCTTGTGCCACTTGCATCATGCTGCACTGCAACGGCCGTGCCAGATTGCGCGGACGCGGCGGGAGGCTGGGTTTTGCGCCGCAATAGGGGCGAAGAGGCCTGCGACCCTTCGCACGCGGGGGCAGGTGAGGCAGGCGGTTGCCTAATATTTAGGCAGCGGGGCGTAGTGAGGATGCGACGCGGGGCCGCTCACCCTGTTGCCGCTCCGCTTATTCGGCTGTCTGAAACCGCGCCCAGATCGGAAGATGATCCGATGCCCGTGCCGCGAGGGCGCTTTGATGCACCCCGGCGTCGACCGGCTGAAGCTCGGGCGAGGCGAAGATGCGGTCGAGCTTGGCGACCGGGCGGCGGCTGTGAAAGCTGTGGCCGGTGTCGACGAGGTGATGGCGCTCGCCAAAATCATGAAGGCAGCCGCCGCGATTGCGCCATTCGTTGCAGTCGCCCATCAAAATCGTCGGCAGCTCCTCACCCTCGGCGATATGGTTCAGGATCGCGCGCGCCTGCTGGCGGCGGCGCAGCCCCGAAATGTCGAGGTGCATGCCGACGACGCGAAGCCGTGTGTCGCCGATGCGGACCGTCGCGGCGACGGCGCCGCGCGGTTCGAGCGTGGGCAGATGGAGCGCATGGCTTTCCTCGACCACGGCGCCCTTGCGGACGAGCAGGGCATTGCCGTGCCAGCCGATCGCATAGGGGCGCCCGTCCAGCAGATCGACCGGGACATAGTCGCTATGTTCTTCGAACATGTGCGGCGGGATCGCGCTGGCGCGGGTGCCGAAGCGGCGGTCGGCCTCCTGCAACGCGACGATATCGGCATCGAGTTCGCGCAGCACCGACAGCACCCGGCCGGGATCGCGGCGGCGATCGAGGCCGATGCCCTTGCGCATATTATAGCTGGCGACTTTGATCATGGTCTCAGCGGTCAAGCGCTTCGGTCGTCCAGTCGTTCCCCGGATTGTCGAATTCCGCGAGCAGGGCCCGCGCTTCGTCGAGATCCTCGTCGAGGACCATGATGCGGACCGGGATCATGATGCCGACGCTTTCGGCGATGTTCATGCCCGCGTCGAAGCAGACGGCGTGAACCCCGGCGCTTTCGATCCGTCCGCGCAGCAGCTCGGCCTCGGCGCCATTGGGCAGGCGGATGAGTTCGACGAGCGGCATCAGGCGTCGCCCGCGATAAAGCGGTCGGTCGAGCGCGTCGGCAGGCCGTCGATGCTTTTCGTGCGGCCCTTGAACTTTTCGACCCACAGGGTGCGGTCGGCCTGGCGGTGATATTTTTGCAGCGTGTCGCGTTCGTGTTGCAGCTCCATCATCGGAACGCCCCAGCCGCAGCTTGTCTGCACGCTGTCGACGTCGATCACGAAAATCTGGCGGGTGCCGGGGATCAAAGTGAAATGCGCCGTGAGCGCGTCCCACTCATCGTCCTGCGGCAACACCGGCCGGCCGCGGCCATAGATGCGCAGGATCAGCGCGCTGCGGTCGAAGGCGCAGAACATGATCGTGATGCGGCCGTCGGCGGCAAGATGTGCGTGGGTTTCATTGCCCGACCCGCCAAGGTCGAGATAGGCGACCTGACTGTCCGACAGGATTTTGAAGCTGTCGGCATAGCCCTTGGGCGACAGGTTGATGCGCGCGTCGGCCGCCGCGGTCGCGGTGAAATAGACCGGCTGTTTTTCGATGAAGGCTATATGCTTGTCGGTCAGCGTGTCGGTGAATTCGGCCATCTAGCAACGCTCCGCTGGGGTTTCGGCCGTTCCTATCACCAATTTTTGCCTTCCTCCACCGCGGCTTCCTCGTCGGGGCGCGTGGTGCGGCCGAGCACATGGTTGCGGTGCGGGAAGCGGCCGAAGCGGTCGATGATCGCGAAATGCTTTTGGGCGTAATCGTGGAACATCGGGTCGGCGAGCTGGCCGAAGAGGCGCAGCGATTCGCGCTGGTCGGCGATGTCTTCGCTATGTTCGAAGGGCAGATAGGCGAACTGGCGCCGCTCGTCGGGCCAGTCCTGATCCCAGCCCCGTTCGACGATGCTGCGCGCGATGGCGCGGGCAAGGCTGTCGGTGGCGAAGGCGTCGGCATCGCCGCGGAAGATGTTGCGCGGCACCTGATCGAACAGGATCGTTGCCGCAAGCGCGGTGTCGGGGTCGGTCAGAAAGACGTCGGCGGGTTGTGAGCGCAAGGCGGCGTGCCAGTCGCCCGCGAGCGCGCGCACCGCGTCGTCGAAATCGGGACCGCCGCCATACCAGTCGTCCTGACCGTGCGCGCCGAACCAGAAGGCAAGAAGCTGCGCCGCCCAGTCGGTGGGCGGCGCAGCGATGCCGGTGTTGCCTTGTTCGTCCGACAAAATCAGTCGGCCTTGACGCGGCGATAGGGAACGAAATCGCCCAGCGAGACGAAGCCCGAATACATATGGCTCATCCGGTCGTGCAATTCGACGGTATCGACGTTGCACAGCTGGTTGCCGGTCAATTTGGTCACCAGCACATCGTCATCGTCGAGCGAGGAGGCGCCGCCGCGCGGGCGGTTGACCCACAGGGTGCCGCCCGAGCGATAGACGATCGCGGTCTTGTCGATGATCTGCGAGCTGTTGGTGGCGGACAGCGAAATGCATTTTTGCGGTTCGCCGGCGACGCGGCCTTCGAGCAGCTTTTCCAGCTGCGCTTCGGGGGCGAGCTTTTCGCGCGCGATGGCGGCCGGCGCCGCGAGCAGCGCGGCGGCGGTAAGGGTTGCGGTGATAAGCGGGCGCATGTTCTTCAACTCCTAGTTTCTCAATGCCCTATCTCTGACCCCGCCTTACACCCGCATGCGTGAACCGCGGCTGACTGGGCCTCCGCCCGATCAGCAGGCGCCGTCGGGAAGCGGAATGCCGAGCGGCCCCTTGCACTTCTTTTTCTTCGCCGGAGCGGGGGTGGACCCACCCGTATCGCCGCCGCTCATCGCGCCGAAATCGGCGCCGATCATCAGCATCGTGTGCGAACGGAAACGGACTTTCGCGGTCCAGTCGATATTCCACACCGCATTGCCCGCAGGCTTGGGCGGGTAGGAGAAATTCACCTCCGGCCCAAAGGCGTTGAGGTTGCCGAACATCATCTCGCCCGATGCCTTTTTGACCTCGGCCGGGATCTGGCAGCTGGTCTGCGACGGCGGCATCACGATTTTCTGGGTGACGAGCTTGGCGACCGTTGCGGGGGGCAGCCAGTCCCACAGCCCGCCGCCAAATTGCTGCGTCGAACTGCTCGACCACCACACCATGTCCGCGCCATTGCCGCCGCCGCGATCCATGCCGCCGATCGCCCAGGCGGCATAGCCGGTTGCGCTGGGCACCGAATTCCAGCGGAGCATCACCGACTGGTCGCCCTGGACCGCGCTGGAGGCGCTGAGTCCGGCCATATAGTCCTGCGCCAGCGTGAAATTAATGTCGGAACCGATATTGCTCGCGACGCGGTGCGCGCCGATCAGCGACGATCCCGATCCGGGTTGCTTGCCGCCCTTGTTGTTCGGCCAGTCGATAAAGGAGCGGCTGTTCGCTTTGCTCACTTCGCGGATCACCGGAACCGCGCTTGAAAAGAGGTTCGGGGGCACCTGTCCCGCAGCGACTTTGGCGAAATCGATCACCACCGGCTGGCCGGGGCCAGCCTTTGCGCCGCAGCCCCAATAGAGAAGCAGGCGGCCTTTCGGGCGCTCGAACGGGGTCGTTCCGGTTTCTTCCTTGCCCTGTTCCCAGATCAGCGGGACCGATTTGCCCATTTTCGCCTGCGGCAGAAAGAAATGATCGCCTTTGGGTGGCGGCGCAGTGGCGGCGTCGTTCGAGCCGAGGCGGAGAAGCAGTTGATGAGCGACCCGGCTCGACGGATCGCCGCCGAACATCATGCCCATCGCGCCGCCGATGCCGCCGCGTCCGCCGCCCGCCATGGCGGCGAAACCCGACATGGTCGCGACGTCCATTTCATATCGCTCTTTGGGGCCATTGGTTTTCTGGGCCGATCCGGGAACGGCGGCCAGCACCGCCGCGACGGCGGCAATCGACACGAAATACAGACTCGAACGCATGATATCCTCCCTGTTGCCGGGGACGAAACCCGGCGGATGATGCGGCCCGATTCTTCTTATGTTTGATGGCTGTATATGCGCGGAGTTGCCGAACGCCAAGTGAGGCGGGTCACATGGGGCTTCACTCTCCCCCTTGATGGGGAGGGAGCGAGCCCCGGGCCAAGTCCGGGGTGCTGTCCCTGTCTGAGGTGACGGCGCAAGGACGCGCCATCACCCTCATCCAACTTCGCCTAGTCGCTTCGCGACAAGGCTGCGTATCCTTCTCCCATCAAGGGAGAAGGAGTTTAGGCGGTGCCGCCCACCGTCAGTCCGCCGACGAGCAGGGTCGGCTGCCCGACGCCGGCGGGGACGCTCTGGCCGCCCTTGCCGCAGATGCCGATGCCTTCGTCGAGGGCCATGTCGTTGCCGATGCCCATCACCTTGGTGAGCACGCTGGGGCCGTCACCGATCAGGGTCGCGCCCTTGATCGAGTCGCCCAGCTTGCCATTCTCGATCTTGTAAGCCTCGGTGCAGCTGAAGACGAATTTGCCCGACACGATGTCGACCTGTCCGCCGCCAAAGCTTTTGGCGAAAATGCCGTTCTTGACGCGCGACAGTAGCTCGGCGGGATCGTCGTTGCCGCCCTTCATGAAGGTGTTGGTCATCCGCGGCATCGGCGCGTGGGCGAAGCTTTCACGCCGGCCGTTGCCGGTCGGTTCGACCCCCATCAGGCGGGCGTTGAGGCGGTCCTGCATATAGCCTTTCAGGATACCATCCTCGATCAGGATGGTTTCGCCGGTCGGGGTGCCTTCGTCGTCGATGCTGAGCGAACCGCGGCGGCCGCCGCCGACGGGGCTATCCATCGCGCCGTCATCGACCACGGTGACGCCGGGCGCGGCGACGCGTTCGCCGATGCGGCCCGAGAAAGCGCTGGTGCCCTTGCGGTTGAAATCGCCTTCGAGCCCGTGGCCGACGGCTTCATGCAGCAGCACGCCGGGCCAGCCGGGGCCGAGCAATACGGTGAATTCGCCGGCCGGGGCATCGACCGCGCGGAGATTGACGAGCGCCTGTGCCAGCGCCTCGTCGATCGCGCGGTTCCACTGCGCCTCTTCGAAGAGATGATCGTACATATAGCGGCCGCCGAGGCCGAAACTGCCGGTTTCGCGGCGACCATTTTCCTCGACCACGATGGAGACGTTGAGGCGGACCAGCGGGCGGATGTCGGTCGCGAGGAAGCCGTCGGCGCGGACGATTTCGATCACCGACCAGCTTCCGGCAAGGCTGACCGACACCTGGACGACGCGCGGGTCGCGCGCGCGGGCGGCGGCATCGACCTGCTGGCAGAGCGCGACCTTCTTGGCGAAGGGGACGAGGTCGAGCGGGTTCGCCTCGTCATAAAGATGGCGGTTGGTGCGCGGCGGCGGCGCGGCGTGCGCCTGATTCGAAGGATCGAGCAGCGCGAGCGTCTCGGCCGCGCGGCGGATCGCGCCCGCGCTGATGTCGCTGGCATGGGCAAAGCCCGTCATCTCGCCCGATACCGCGCGCAGGCCAAAGCCGGCGTCGGTCGAATAATCGGCGGTCTTCAGCCGTCCGTCGTCGAAACCGAAGCTCTCGGTTGCGGCATATTGCAGATAGAGTTCGCCGTCGTCGGCCTTGGCGAGCGCCTCACGCGCGAGCGTCTGCGCAAGATCGGGATCGAGCGCGTCGGCGCGATAGAGGAAGCGGCGGGGATCGGTGGGGCTTGTCATGCCGCCGATATAGGCACGACGGCGCGTTCGCGCAAAGGGCCTGTCCGAGATAGATTGGCGCGCCCAAGGCGCGCCTTGCCAAATTCAGGCTTTGTCGGCGATCCCGCCGATGAGGATGAAGCGGCGATCGCAATAGCCGCAGTCGGCAAAGCCTTCGTCGGTGTCGATTTCCAGCCACACGCGCGGATGGCCGAGCGCGGCGTCGGCGAGGCCGTCGCCGGTGCCGTCGCAGGCAATGCGGGTCTTGGGCGTGCGGATGGTTTCGGGGGCGGGCTGTGTCATCGCTCGCGCCCATAGCAAGCCCGCGATGCCTCGGCAATCGGGTGTGCGATCCGGATAAAGAAAGGCTTGTCCGATGAGCCCCTTTCGCGCCCGCCAGTGCGCAGCTATGGAAGGCGCCATGACCGAAGCCGCTATCCGCATCGACGCCGTCTCCAAACTTTATGCCGGCGGCAAACAGGCGCTCGACAATGTCAGTTTCGACGTGCCGCGCGGCCAGATTTTCGGGCTGCTCGGCCCCAATGGCGCGGGCAAGTCGACGCTGATCAACATCCTGGCGGGGCTCGTTAACAAGACGGCTGGATCGGCGAGCATCTGGGGCTTCGACATCGACGCCGATCCGCGCAACGCCAAATATTCGATCGGCATCGTGCCCCAGGAAATCGTCTTCGACCCGTTTTTCACGCCTTTCGAGACGCTGGAGAATCAGGCGGGGCTGTATGGCGTGCCCAAGGCGAAGCGGATTTCGGACGAACTGCTCGCCGCCGTCCACCTGTCGGACAAGCGCGACGCCTATGCCCGCACCCTGTCGGGCGGGATGAAACGCCGGTTGCTGGTGGCCAAGGCGATGGTCCATTCGCCGCCGATCATCGTCCTAGACGAGCCGACCGCCGGGGTCGATATCGAACTGCGCCAGCAGCTTTGGGACTATGTCCAGAAACTCAACGATCGCGGCGTGACGGTGGTGCTGACGACGCATTATCTGGAAGAGGCCGAGGAGCTGTGTGACCGGATCGCGATCATCAACCATGGCAGACTGATCGCGAACAAGCCGACCCGCGAACTGGTCGATATGGCGCGCGAAAAGATCGTCGTCGTGACGCTGGATGCCGATATCACCGACCTGCCTACGCACCCCGCCTTTGAAAAGGTCGAGCGCGAAGGCGAGCGCGGGTTGGCGATCCATTATAACAAGGACCGCATGAACGCGGGCGAAGTGCTCGCCGCGGTCAATGCGATGGGGCATGGCATCGTCGACGTGTCGACGCGCGAGGCCGATCTGGAAGATGTTTTCCTGAATTTGACGCGGGCGGCGGGATGAGCCCTCCACCCCCGTTCGCATCGAGCGAAGTCGAGATGCTCATCGCAAGCGCGCGCCTTATGGGTGTCTCGACTTCGCTCGACACGAACGGAATTAGGGGTTTGATTGCATGACCGAGGCCCCCTCCCACGACGTCATCATCGTCGGCTCCGGTGCCGCCGGTCTCACCGCAGCCATCGCGCTGGCCGACCATTGCCGCGTGCTGGTGCTCGCGAAGGGCGAGCTGACCGGCGGGTCGACCGCATGGGCGCAGGGCGGGATCGCGGCGGTGCTCGACGCGGGCGACACGTTCGAAAATCATATCGACGACACGATGGTCGCGGGCGCGGGGCTCAACCGGCGCGAGACGGTCGAGTTCGTCGTCGAAAATGCCCCGCATGCGATCGAGCGGCTGATCGAGATGGGGGTGCCCTTCAACAAGGAAGCCGAGGCGCTGCACCTGACGCGCGAGGGCGGGCATTCGCACCGCCGCATCGTCCATGTCGACGACGCGACCGGCTGGGCGGTGCAGGCGGCGCTCTTGAAGACCGCCGAGGCGCATCCGAATATCACGCTGTTGCCGGGGCAGACGTGCATCGACCTGATCACCGGGCGGCACGAAGAACGCTATTCGGGGTCGGGGCGCGTGTGGGGCGTTTACGCGCTCGACGAAAAGACCGGCAAGGTGCGCGCGCATGTCGGCCGCGCGACGATCCTCGCGAGCGGCGGGGCGGGGCGCGTCTATCAATTTTCGACTGCGCCGCGCGGCGCGACCGGCGACGGCATCGCGATGGCGTGGCGCGCGGGCGCGCGCGTTTCTAACATGGAAATGATGCAGTTCCACCCGACCTGCCTCTATAATCTGGAGGTCAAGAATTTCCTGATCACCGAGGCGGTGCGCGGCGAGGGCGGGATATTGAAGCATCCGGTGACCGGCCACCGCTATATGCCCGATTACGACCCGCGCGCCGAACTGGCACCGCGCGACGTTGTCGCGCGCGCGAACGACGATCAGATCAAGCGGTCGGGGCTCGACTATGTCCACCTCGACATCAGCGACAAGGACCCCGAATTCGTCGCGGCGCATTTCCCGAACATCCACGAAAAGCTGCTGACGCTGGGCATCGATATGACGAAAGGGCCGATCCCGGTCGTCCCCGCGCAGCATTATACGTGCGGTGGCATATTGATCGACCGCGACGGGCGCACCGACCTGCCGGGGCTTTATGCGGCGGGCGAATGCACCGAGAGCGGGCTGCACGGCGCCAACCGCCTTGCGTCCAACTCGTTGCTCGAATGCTTCGTCTTTGGCGAGGCGGCGGCGAAGGATATTGTCGCGCGCTGGGACCAGCTGGAGGCGCCGCCGGCGATCCGCCCATGGGACGCGAGTCGAGTCACCGATTCGGACGAAGAGGTGGTGATCAAGCAGAACTGGACCGAGATCCGCCGCTTCATGTGGAATTATGTCGGCATCGTGCGCACCACCAAACGGCTGGAGCGCGCGCAGCACCGGATCAACATGCTGACGCACGAGGTCGAGGATTATTACGGCCATTTCCGCGTCACGACCGACCTGATCGAGCTGCGCAACCTCCTCCAATGCGCCGAACTGATCGTCCGCAGCGCACTCCACCGCAAGGAAAGCCGCGGGCTGCACTATACGCTCGATTATCCCGATATGCTGCCGGAGGCGGTCGATACGGTGCTGGTGCCGTGAGGCCGTTCTGGAAAAATCTCACGCAAAGGCGCGAAGGCGCAAAGAAGATTTTTTAGTTTCGGTGATTGTTGACGACGCGCTTGATCCCTTCCTTGAAGGTTTCGCCGCCAAAGTTGATGAGTAGCCCCAGGGGCATGTCGAGCAATCGAAGATAGGTGAGGACCTGCTTGCCGTGGAGCGGCGACAGCCGTTCCACCGATTTCAATTCGACTAGCAATATGCCTTCGATCAGCAGATCGGCCCGAAAGCCTTCCGCCAGTTCGACGCCGTCATATCTGACGGGAATGGCTGCCTGCCGCCGGACGGACAAACCACGCCGCGCCAGTTGATCGGCCATGATCGCTTCATAGACCGATTCCAGCAAGCCGGGGCCGAGGTTCTTGTGCAGGTGAAAACCGCAATCGATGACGACGCTGGCAAGTTCCTCAATGTCCAACGCCGCCTTCGCGCCTTCGCGTGAGATATTTCTTCGTTAGCTGCCGATCCCGAGCAGTCGTCCCGCAAGGATCAGCACGATCGCGCCGATCACCGAGGCGAGGCAGCCGGCGCGGTGGAAGTCGCCGCGGCCGCGCGAGGTTGCGAAGCCCGCGAGCAGCGAGCCGCCGACGCCGAGCAGGATCGTTGCGATCCAGCCCATATCGACTGCGCCTGGGTAGAAGAAGCGCGCCAGCGCGCCGATGATCAGGCCCGAGATGATGGCGCCGATGATGTTGATCATACGGTGAATCCTTCGTTCAAAAATCGTTCGGCCAGCGCCGCGTGCAAGGCTGCGCCGCGCGCCATGACCTTTTCGTCGAGGACCATGCGGTTCGAGTGCAGGCCGCAGCAGGTGCGCCAGTCGCTGCCCTGTTCGCTGGCGCCGAGCCAGAACATCGCGCCGGGGACTTTTTCCAGCACATAAGCGAAATCCTCAGCCCCCATGACCGGATGCTCCATCGTCAGCCAGGCTTCCTCGCCGAAGGTCTCCTCGACGACGCGCTGGCCGAAGGTGGCGGCGCGGGTGTCGCAGATGGTGACCGGGAAACCCTCCTCGATCGTCACTTCGGCGGTGCAGCCATGCGCCTCCGCGATCGCGGGGGCGAGCCGCTTGAGCTCGCGCGCGACCATCGCGCGGCGTTCGGGCGACAGGGTGCGGATCGTGCCGAGCATCTCGGCGGTTTCGGGGATGATATTGTTCGTCGTGCCCGCCGCGATCTTCGCAATCGTGACGACGGCGGGGTCGAAGACCGAGATGCGGCGCGTCACCATCGTCTGGATCGCGGTGACGATCGAACAGGCGACGGGGATCGGGTCGATGCTGTCCTGCGGCATGGACGCATGTCCCCCGGCGCCCTTGACGGTGATCGAGAGGACGTCGGACGACGCGAGCAGCGGCCCCGCGCGCCCGGCGAAAATCCCGTGCGGCGCATTGGGCATGATGTGGAGCGCGAAGGCGGCGTCGGGCAGCGGATCGATCAGCCCGTCATCGAGCATGAAGCGCGCGCCGTGATGGCCTTCCTCGCCCGGCTGGAACATGAACATCACCGTGCCGGGCAGGCGGTCGCGGGCAGCGCACAGCAATTTCGCCGCGCCGACAAGCATCGCGACATGGGTGTCATGTCCGCACGCGTGCATCGCGCCGGTGGTTTCGGAGGTGAAGTCGAGCCCGGTATCCTCGAGCAGGGGCAATGCATCCATGTCGCCGCGCAGCAAGACGGTGCGCCCGTTGGCGGGACCGCGCAGGATCGCGACGAGCCCGGTGGTCGACGGCCCCTCGCGAAACTCGAGCGGGAGTCCTGCGAGGGCATGTTTGATTTTCGCCAGCGTCTTTGGGTTTTGCAGCCCGAGTTCAGGCTCGCGGTGAATCGCGCGGCGAAGATCGACGAGGTCGGAGAGGAGGGTTTCGGCCTCAGCGGGCCAGCTGTGGGTAATCTCGTTCATCGCTTTGCACCTCCAAACAACTGCCGCCCGGCCAGATCGAGCATGATTTCCTCGCTGCCTCCCCCAATGGCATTCACGCGGACTTCGCGGTAGATGCGTTCGACCTTGCTGCCGGTGATATAGGATGCGCCGCCCAGCACTTGCGCTGCCTCGCGCGCGACGGCTTCGAGCATGCGGGTCGCCTGTACCTTGAGCATCGCAAAGTCGGCGGGGCGGGCGCAGCCGGTTTTGACCTGCCATGCGGCGAGATCGACCCATGCCTGCGTCGCCTCGATCTGGCGTTCCATGTCGGCGAGCTTGATGCGGATCGACTGGTGGCCGACGAGCGGCTTGCCGAAGGTTTCGCGGTTTTGCGCCCATTCGGCGGCCTCGGCCATCGCGACGCGGGCATAGGCGCAGCAGCCCATCGCCATGCCGAGCCGCTCGCTGTTGAAATTGCGCATGATGCCGATGAAGCCGCCGTTCTCGGGTCCGATGAGGTTTGCGGCGGGGACGCGGACGTCGCTGAAGTGGATCGCGGCGGTATCGCTGCACCGCCAGCCCATCTTGTCGAGCCTTGTGCGTTCGACTCCGGGCGCGTCCATGTAGATCAGCAGCAGCGAGATGCCCGCCGCGCCGGGGCCGCCGGTGCGCACCGCGCAGGTCAGCCAGTCGGCGCGCATGCCGCTGGTGATGAACATCTTGCCGCCATTGACGACATAGGCATCGCCATCGAGGACCGCCGTCGTCTTGAGGTTGGCGACGTCGCTGCCGCCCCCGGCCTCGGTGATCCCCAGCGCGATGATCCTGTCGCCCGCGAGGACGGGCGGGGCGATGCGCCGTTTGAGTTCGTCGGAGCCGAGCGCGAGCACGGGGGGCAGGCCGATACCGTGGGTCATCAGCGAGGCGCCGAGGCCGCCCGCGCCGACCGCCGCCAGTTCCTCGGTCAGCACCAGCCCGTGGAAATTGTCGAAGCCTTCCGAATGGCCGCCATATTCCTCGGGATAGCGCAGGCCGAGGATTCCCGCTTCCGCCGCTTTTTTGTGGAGGTCGCGGGGCAATTCGCCCTCGGCCTCCCACCGGTCGATGTGCGGCGCGATCTCGCGTGCGACGAAGCGGCGGACGCTTTGCGCCAGCGCTTCATGGGTTTCGTCGTAAAAGGGAGAGCGTGCGCGCCAGTCGTCAAAAGCTGTCATGCGGCGATGCTGCGCGGAGTTTACGTGAACGTCAAGTCGGTCGCGCGCTGGCCTTGCACCATTTGCTCAAGCATTTAAGGTCGGGTCATGAAAACGTCGCACCTGCTCGCCGGCATTGCCGCTCTCGCCCTTTTTTCGGCCCCCGCCGCCGCGCAAAAATCGCCCGAGGCGATTGCCGAGGCGGCGCTCAAGCGCGCACCGGTGTTCGACGGGCATAATGACGTACCCGGCGCGCTGCGCGGCGAGGTCGACAATGTCATCAATGATTTCGATTTCCACGATACGACCTTCACCGCCAAGCCCGATGCCTCGCCGCCTGATATGGGGATGCACACCGATATCAAGCGGCTGCGCAAGGGGCGCGTCGGGGCGCAATTCTGGTCGGTCTATGTGCCGTCGAACAGCAATGAGCCGCAGGCGATCCAGCAGACGCTGGAACAGATCGACGTCGCAAAGCGGCTGATCGCGCGTTATCCCGCCGATATGTCGTTCGCCCGCAACTCGGCCGAACTCGAAGCGCAGATGAAGGCGGGCAAGGTCGCGGGCATGCTGGGGATCGAGGGCGGTCATTCGATCGGTTCCTCGCTCGCCGTGCTGCGCGACATGTATGACCTCGGCGTGCGTTATATGACGCTGACCCACGGCAAGAATGTGCCGTGGGCGGATTCGGCGACCGATGCCCCGGCGCACAACGGGCTCACCGATTTCGGGCGGCAGGTGGTTCGTGAGATGAACCGGATCGGGATGGCCGTCGACCTCAGCCATGTCAGCGAAGCGACGATGAAGGACGCGCTCGAAACGTCGAAGGCCCCGGTGATGTTCAGCCATTCGGGGGTGCGCGCGATCCATGATTATGCGCGCAACGTCCCCGACAGCGTGCTGCCGCTGGTCAAGGCGAACAATGGCATTATCATGGTGGTCTTCCTGCCCGCCTTTATCGACGCCGATGTGATGGCGCGCGGCGCCGCACGGACGGGCGAGCAGGCGCGGCTGAAGGCGCTTTATCCGGGCGACCCGGCAGCGGTCGATGCGAAGCTGAAGGCATGGGAGCGGGCCAATCCGGCGCCGCTGGCACAGATTGGCAAGATCGCCGACCATATCGACCATATCCGCAAAACGATCGGCGTCGATCATATCGGACTGGGCGGCGACTATGACGGCATGCCGTCGGGACCGGCCGGGATGGAGGATGTGTCCGGCTATCCGGCGCTGTTCGTCGAGCTGGCGCGGCGCGGCTATACCCAGGCCGAGCTGGAGAAAATCGCAAGCGGCAATATGCTGCGCGTGCTGAAGGCGGTCGAGGCCTATGCGGCGAGCCAGAAGGGGCAGCCGCCGATAGAGACCCCGGCAGCGCCCTTTTGATCAGGTCGATCGGGGGCGGCAGAACGGCCACTCCGCCGCGCCGCTGGCCCACAACGCCCACCAGATGATCAGCGGCTGCGCGGCGAGGCGCGGCGCGTGATACCACCAGCCGAGCGTTTCGCCGCCGATCGCGATTCCGGCGAACGCATGGTGAAAGTTGGCGGGCCAGACGCAAAGCGCATAGAGGGCGAGGCCCCAGCCCGCCGCCTTGCGCGTCGCGGGGATGATCAGCCCGGCCGCGCCCGCGATCTCGGCCATTCCCGTCGCCATGACGACGGCGCCGGGCATGGGAACCCATGGCGGGGTGATAGCGAGAAAGGGTTCGGGCGTCGCGAGGTGGCGATAGCCGGCATAGCCATAGGCAAGCGCGAGCAGCCAGCGGAGGCCGGTGCGCCAGTGAGAGGGGTTCACCGGGCGATCACCGCCCGATGGCTTCGAGCATCGCCTCGATCGTCACGAATTTCTCGCGCGGATTTCCGTCGATCGCCGCAGCAATTTCGGCTTCCTCGATGCGGCGCCAGTCGCGGAAGGTCACCGGGGTGACATTGCGGCTGGCGAGCAGCGCGTCGAGTCCCGGTCGCCCCGCCTTGGCCGCGCCGCGGCCGATATCTTCCATCACCATCTCACCGATCCGCGCGCCGTCGGGCTTGTTGGTGCCGATCGTCCCCGACGGACCGCGCCGCGCCCAGCCGACGCAATAGAGGCCGGGCAGGATGCGTCCGTCGGTGTTAGCGAAGCGCCCGCGGCCATGCTCATAGGGCACGCCGGGGATCGGCGGGGTCTGATATCCGATGCAGCTGATCACCAGTCCCGCCTCGATCGCATAGGTCTCGCCGGTCGGGATCGAGCGCAGTTCGGCGTCGAGCGTCGTCTTTTCGACGATGATACGCTGAACCCGGCCTTCGTCGGCGCCCTCGATCGCGACCGGCATCGCGAAGAAATCGAAGTCGATCGTCACCGGCTTCGCGACCGGATTGGCGGCGAAGCCGCGCAAATGCGTCACGGATTTGCGCATTCCGGGTTCGAGCAGCGCGTCGTCGCCCTCGGGCGGCAGGTCGGCGGGGTCGACGCGCGGACTGGCGCGTTCGAGATGGCCGAGTTCGCCGAGTTCCTTCGGCGTCATCGCAATCTGGTGCGGACCGCGCCGGCCGAGGATGTGGATGTGGCGCACCGCGCTTCCCGACAAAGCGTCGCGGGCGTGGGCGACGATGTCGCTGCCCGCAAATTCGGCAGGCGTCTTGGCAAGGATGCGCGCGACGTCGAGCGCGACATTGCCGTTGCCGATCACCGCGACTCCGGCGGCATCGAGCGGCGGATCGAGATCCGCGAAATCGGGATGGCCATTGTACCAGCCGACGAAAGCGGCGCTGCCGATCACCCCGGGCAGGTCGGCGCCGGGGATATCGAGCGGCCGGTCGTTCGGCGCGCCCGTCGCCAGGATCACCGCATCGTACAGATCGACCAGTTCGTCGATCGTCACATCGGTGCCGACCGAAACATGGCCGACGAAGCGGACATTGTCGGTCAGTGCCGTACCTTCATAACGGCGCGATACCGCCTTGATCGATTGGTGGTCGGGGGCGACCCCGGTGCGAATCAGGCCATAGGGCACGGGCAGGCGATCGATGACATCGACGGCGATATCGTCCGCTTTTTGCAATGTTTCGGCGGTATAATATCCCGCAGGGCCAGACCCGACGATGGCGACATGACGCATCAACCCACCTCCTTGCGGGGTGTCCTGCGCGGCGCGCAGTCCCCCTTTTATCATTGCGCCCGATGCTAGCGGCGAAATGGATGAGAGCAAGGCCGCTGATGCGCCGTGGGCACATCTTGTCTCAGCGGCCTTGACAGCACGCCCGCGCAATCATATTTGGCCCGCCTCTGCTGCCCTGTCGTCTAATGGTAAGACTGCGGTTTCTGATACCGCCTATCGAGGTTCGAATCCTCGCGGGGCATCCAGAATTTTTTGGTAAGTAATTGAATTATATTCAATTTCCTCCAATGTTCGGATCTGGCAGTTCGCACAATCGGTTGGATGCTCGGATAGCCAGCGGGATCGCCGATGCCCTCGAAAAGGCTTCGAGCTTCTCCAAAGCGGAAATTCCAAGGGATTGGCTTTCCGTGGGCGCTGAAAAAGCACCATTGCTGATCTCAGTCGTTGGATATGGGTGGTGCATGCCCGAAACCGGCCAGGATTCGACGCGCCGATTCTAGAGAAGATAGCCGCGGGCAGCGCTTTGTGCCGAGCGGCAAACTGGCTTATCATCAATAAACCGGTGACGTGGCCCTTTTCTGCCTTGTGCGCGATCAACGTGGTCCCGTCGCCATCGGCTATCCCAGATCGATCGATGATCTCCCGATCGACGCCACCAGCTTCTATTCGCCTGGGGGCGACAAGACCAACGTGGGCCAGGCGGGGCTGCGTCTGTCCTACCGCGGCGGCAATGCCGACCAGATCCTGATCGAACCCTTTGCCAGTGCCGCTTGGATGAAGAACTGGTCCCGTGATGATGCTGGGAACTTTACCTTCGGCGCCCCGGCAACGAACTTCTCGCTCACTACGGAGACCTGGGACGATGCACGGCGCTATTCGGCGGGCATCATGGGCCATGCGCGCGGTGGGCGTGTGTCGGCCTTCCTCGCTGGCAATATCGACGACGGGTCTGGTTTCCGCGCCTTCACGGTCAACGGCGGGATTCGGCTCAACTTCTGATCAGCGGCCCGCGAACGGGACGGGGTGGCGCACGGCCAGATCCAGCAGGAATTGGTCCGTGGACAGCCAGCGCCAGAGAGATGTCTGGCATAGGTAGAACCGCCATAGGCGTCTCTACCTATGCCAGAGCAGTTGAAGCCGATTGCCACCATGCCGGTCACGGATATCAAGCCGATCGAAGCGTTCGCCGCACTGAAGAAGCTAGACGGCGCGGTAAGCGCGAGGCAGCGCGGCGCTGTCGATCTGTCGAGCGGCGCCAAGGTTCCCGTGCGCGCTCGTTGGTGCGACTTCCCGTATCTTGATCTATGTGAGTGCGCCCGGGGGCGTGGCGTCTAGGGCTCGCTCACATGAATCTCGGCTTGCGACGCGTTTCCGTCGCGGGCATTCACTGGGCTGATTTGGATCTGGCCGAGGGGCGTTGACATGGAATCGGCCAGGATATCGGCCTTGGGGAGCGACACGCGCGCAAGCCGGCTCATCATCATTTTGTTGTCGGTTGGCTTTGCGGCCCTGCTCGCCGCGGCGGCCGCCGCCTTTTACGTCCAGCGTCAGAATGAGGCTGATGCGCAAATGGTCGCGCACACGCTCGCGGTCGAGGCGAGCCTGGGATCCTTCGCGAGCGCGGCCGAACGTTTGGAAACAGCGCGCCGCGGCTTCATTCTTACGCAGAAACCAGCCTTTGCGAAGATCATGGATGAGGCGGAGGCGCGCTCGCGTGGGCAACTGGCTTCGCTGGAAAAGCTGATCAGCGACAATCCGGAGCAGCAGGCGCGCGTTCGAGCCTTGCGCGGGCACCTTGATGCGTACGCTGCCCATTATCGGGAAACGCTCGGCCTCAGCGCCGCCGGCCGGCAGTCACTGATCGATGGCTTCGCGACCGACCGGGGCGTTCTCGAGATACGTGCGTCACGCGATGTCGTGGAAGCGATGGTCGCGGATGAACTCGCCCTGCTTCGCGAACGGGAAAAGCGGCAGCAACGCACGCAGCGCCTTTTCACAATGACCCTGATCGGAACGGCTATCCTCCTGATCGTGGTGGCGGGGGCGACCCTGTTTCTTGTGCGGCGCAATCTTGTAGAGCTGCGCAGCTCGAGAATAGAGCTTCGGCGCCTCAACGAAGGGCTCGAGGAACTGGTTGACGCCCGAACCGGCGAACTCAAGCGCGCCAATACGGAGATCCAGCGCTTCGCCTATATCGTGTCGCACGATCTGCGCTCGCCACTCGTCAATGTCATGGGGTTTACCGCCGAGCTCGAGACCGCGCGCAAGGCGATCGCCGGATATATCGAAAGAGGAAACGCCGAGGGCTGGCAGGCGCCCGATGCGGCGACGCGCCTCGCGATCGAGGAGGATCTGCCGGAATCGATCGGCTTCATTCGCACTTCGACGCAGAAGATGGACCGGTTGATCAATGCCATCCTAAACCTCTCCCGTCAGGGCAGGCGGACGCTCGCGCCTGAATCGCTCGATCTTGGCGGTGTCGTGCGCGCGATTGTCGGGAGTTTGCAGCATCGGATCGACGAGACAGGCACCGCAGTCACGGTCGACGAGCTTCCGGTCGTCGTGAACGATCGTGTCGCGGTCGAGCAAATCTTGTCGAACCTTGTCGAGAATGCCCTGAAATATCTCCAGCCGGGACGCGAAGGGATTATTCGCGTGACCGGCGGTACCGATCTCGGGCGTGCATGGGTGTCGGTCATCGACAATGGCCGCGGCATCGAGCCGCGCGATCATGAACGCGTGTTCGACCTCTTCCGCCGATCGGGCGTGCAGGATCAGCAGGGCGAGGGCATCGGTCTTGCACATGCCCGTGCGCTTGCCTATCGCCTGGGCGGAAATATCGAAATCCAGTCCGAACCAGGTGTGGGGTCCACCTTCCGGCTGATCCTGCCACTCGTTTGGCAAAGCGGAGAAGAGAATGCCTGACCAGAAGTCCGTCAATATCGTGATGATCGAGGATGACGAGGGGCACGCGCGCCTTATCGAGAAGAACATCCGCCGCGCGGGCATTTCGAACACGATCCATCATTTCCTCGATGGCACCTCGGCGCTCGAATTCCTGTATGACGCCGCCGATGGCCCGGTGCGAAATGGGCCGGCGCTCGTGTTGCTCGATCTCAACCTTCCTGACATGAGCGGGACGGATATTCTGGCGAAGCTCAAGGCCGACAACAGCCCGCTGCGCCGGACGCCCGTAGTGGTGCTGACCACCACCGATGACAAGGTAGAGATCCAGCGCTGCTACGATCTTGGCTGTAACGTGTACATCACTAAGCCCGTGAATTACGAAAACTTCGCCGATGCGATCCGCCAGCTTGGCCTCTTCCTGTCGGTGATCCAGGTCCCCGATCCCGATCCGGCCTGAGAACGCAGCTGACCCACATTCTCTATATCGACGACGACGAGGGGATGCGTCGGCTTGCCTCGCGCGCGCTTTGCCGCAAGGGCTACGACGTCAGTCTGGCGGCGAGCGGTGTCGAAGGTGTCGAGATGGCCAAGGCCACGGCGTTCGACTTGATCGCGGTCGACCACTATATGCCCGGGCAGGATGGTCTCGCGACACTGGAAGGGCTTCGTTCGCTGCCAGCCTGTCCACCGGTCGTTTATGTTACGGGCTCGGAAGAAAGCCGCATCGCGGTGGCGGCGCTGAAGTCGGGCGCTGACGATTATGTCGTGAAGTCGGTCGGCGAGGATTTCTTCAATCTTCTGGCATCGAGTTTCGAGCAGGTGCTCGAGCGCGCGCAGTTGCGCCGCGCCCGCGAGGAGGCCGAAGCCGAGCTGCGCGCAAGCAACGCTCGGCTTGAAGCTCTTCTCAAGGAAGTGAACCACCGGGTTGCGAACAATCTCCAGATGGTGATGTCGTTCGTTGCGCTGCAGTCTAAATCCCTATCCGATCCTGGCGCCCGGGAAGCCCTCCAGAAGACGCAGCAGCGAATCGCAACGGTCGCGCAGGTCAATCGTCGCCTGTACACGACGAACGATGTCGAGTTTGTCGCGATGGATGACTATCTGTCTGGCCTCGCGCGCGATCTCTCAGAAACCTGGTCGAACGGTCCGGGTGAACGGCTTGTGTCGGTATCGGCCGAGCCGCTGCGGATTGCGACCGACAAAGCGGTGGCCCTTGGCATGATCGCGAATGAATGGGTCAGCAACGCGTGCAAATACGCCTATCAGTCGGGTGAAGCTGGTGAGGTTCGAATAATTCTTCGGCGGACGAGCACCTCGACCATCGAGCTGGCCGTAGAAGATGATGGTGCAGGGATACCGACTGACGGCGTCGCCCGCGGCACGGGTCTTGGAACCCGTCTTATCGAGGCGCTCGCGCGGACGCATAAAGCCGTATTGGGATATGCCCATCTGGATGCGTCGAGACAGCACCCCGGAACTCGGGCATCGATCTTGATCGAGCTTCGATCTGGCGAGATGAAGACGGACAGCTAGCTTCCAGCCGGTCCAAATCGCAGAAACGCCTCCTATTGCACATTCGGCGCATGAAAGCGGACAGTCCCTAACCGGCCATCGTTGACCCGACTGCGTGGAGTAAGACTTGGTTCAAGCTCGAAGGATGGTTTCTGCCCTATAGCGATCCCGCAGCAAGCGTTTGAATAGCTTTCCCGTTGGCTCACGAGGCAAGGCATCGATAAAATCGATCTGGCGCGGGGTTTTCAGGCCTCCGAGGCGCTCGCGCAGATATACGGTGAGATCGGCCTTCAGTGCGTCGCTTGCATCAGCGGAATCGCGCAATTCGATGACGGCAACGACGCGCTCTCCCATGTCGGGATCGGGCGCTCCGATCACTGCGACATCGCGTACCTTCGGGTGAAGGGCGAGCGCATTCTCGATCTCTTGAGGATAGATGTTAACCCCGCCGGAAATGATCATGAAGCTTTTCCGGTCGGTGAGATAAAGATACCCGTCCGCGTCAAGCCTTCCGATGTCGCCCAGCGTGGTCCAGCCTTTGGCATTGGTTGAGGAGCGCGTCTTCGCTTCGTCATTATGGTAGGCGAACGTCGGCCCCCCCTCGAAATAAACTCCACCTTCGGCATTTGCAGGGAGTGGCTCGCCTTCATCGTCACAGATGCGGATGGTGCCAATCACGGCCTTCCCCACCGATCCCTTGCGCTCCATCCATTCCTCGGGGCCGATCAGGGTCAAGCCATTGTTTTCGGTGCCCCCATAGTACTCGTGGATGATGGGACCCCACCACGCCATCATGGCTTCTTTCACCGGTATCGGGCAGGGGGCGGCGGCGTGGAATGCGGCGCGCATAGACGATACGTCATAAGCAAGCCGCCTATCATCCGGAAGCTGGAGCATCCGTACGAAGTGGGTGGGAACCCATTGCGATGCGGTGATGCGGTGGCGTTCGATCAGGGCCAGCGCCTGCTCAGCGTCGAAGCGCTCCATGACCACGACCGTACCGCCAAGCCGATGAACCATCATCGCCCAGCGGAGCGGGCCCGCATGATAGAGCGGGGCGGGCGAAAGATAGACACTGTCCTCGCCCATCTTGAACCGGGTGCGCGCCATCGGGGTCAAGGGGGTCTCGCCCGCGATCGGCAGATCGGGCGTGAACGGACGGCGGATGCCTTTGGGGCGTCCCGTCGTCCCCGACGAATAGAGCATATCGGTGCCAGCGCATTCATCGGCAACAGGCGTCGTGGGACATGCGGCGGCCGCTGAGACAAGGTCCGGCGCTTGTTCCTCGCCCTGATCAACCGTGAAGGCCGGAATATTGGCGCCTTCTGCGCGGGCGGCCATGATGAGCGGCAGGGTTTTGCGCGACCCGATGACGCAGCGGGCGCCGCTGTCCTGCAGGATATAGGCGAGGTCCGGCCCAGACAGGGTGTGCGAGAGGCAGGCATAATAGAGACCCGAGCGCTGGGCGGCCCAGATCACAGGGAAGAACCACTCATTGTTCTCCATCACAATGGCGATCGTGTTGCCCGCCGCATAGCCCTGCGAGCGCCAGAAATGGGCAAGTTGGTTCGACCGTTCGTCGAGCGTCCGGTAATCGACGCTGATGCCCGAGGTCGCCATAATATAGGCAGGTTTGTCCGGATTTGCCCGGGCATGGTGACTGGGATGCATCCCGACCTCTCCTCGACATTCGCTTGTTCGGCGTGTTGCCGGTTGCTCGAATTTCATGTTATGTGTTACATATATTGTACCATGTCAACAATAAGGGCCATGGAAGTCGGATCGGTCCGCGATGGGAGAGAGAAATGTTAAATCTGGACGGAAAGGTCGCGCTCGTTACTGGGGCTGCGACGGGAATCGGCCGCGACGTTGCAGACACGCTGGAGCGGCACGGCGCTGCGGTCGTTACGAGCGATATAGCTCCTGCTGCGCAAGGAAGCGCCCGCGGCGCCATGCTTCGACATGACGTAACGAGCGAAGATGATTGGGACACGGTCCTGGCTGACATCGAGGCGAGGGAAGGGCGTCTCGACATTCTGGTCAACAATGCTGGCATTATTCTCAACAAGCCATTTCTCGACACGAGCCTGGACGATTTGCGGCGTGTTCTGCGCATCAATGTCGAGAGTGTCTGGATCGGGATGCAGAAGGCGGCGCCGTTGATGACGGGGGGCAGCGGCTCGATCATTAATCTGTCGTCGATTTACGGTCAGCTGGCGGGCCCGATGCATGCGGCCTATTCGGCGAGCAAAGGGGCGGTGCGCCTGATGACGAAGGGTGTGGCGGTTGAATTCGCCCGCAGTGGTTCGGGCATTCGCGTGAACAGTGTCCACCCCGGTCCCGTCGAGACGGCGCTTGGCCTGAGTGGCCTCGAACCCGCGGTCGCGGCGGGGCGATTCCCCGACATGGAGGCGGCCAAGGCGTTTGTCGCCACGGGTTTCCCGATGGGGCGATGGGCCAACACGGGTGATGTGGCGGGCGCCGTTCTCTTTCTGGCCTCCGATGCCTCTCGCTTCATGACCGGCACCGAGCTTGTCGTCGATGGCGGATATTCGCTGCTTTAGATCAGCGGTGGCGCCGGAAAGGGCTGCGGCGATGCCGCAGCCCTTTCTCGCTCACGCAAGAGGAAGGTCGCGGCCGCTGAGTTCCGCAGCCTTGTCCCACAGCTTCTCGGCCAGCGCCGGGTCGATCGCGTAGCGCATCACGCCGGTGCGATAGTCGGGCTCGTCGCGCACCGCGGCAATGGCACACTCCTGAAGATAAGCGCCGCCTTTACCAGCGAGACGCGGCTCGGTCAGTGCCCAGATTGTCGTCGCGGCGCCTTGATCGGGGGTCATGAAGTCCTCGGGCGGTATCTCACCGGTTTTTGCCACCTGCTCCGCAAAATCCTCTTCGACCATCGAGCGGGCCATGTCGGTGACCACCTGCCCGGGATGGAGCGAGAAGGCGTCGACGCCGCGGTCGCGCAACGTCTTGCTCAGCTTGACGGCCATCAGGCACGTACCGGTCTTTGACTGCCCATAGCTGCTCCACGCGGAATAAGGGCGATGATCGAAGTTGATATCGTTGAAGACGACGGGCGAATAATGATGGCCAAAGGAACTGACGCACGCGATGCGGGCACCGTCGGCCAGAAGCGGAGCGATCCGGCTTGCCAGCACGGCATGGCCGACGACGTTGGTCATGAAGCCCATTTCGACGCCAATCGACGAGAGCTGCCGTGCGCCGATAACCCCGGCGTTGTTGACGAGGAAGTCGATCGGAGTCCTCGCAGCGATGAGCCGGTCGGCCAGCGCATCGACCGATGCCAGATCGGCCAGATCGACCCCCGCAACCTCAATCTGCCCGGTGGCGGAGGCGCGAAGGGCTTCCGCCGCATGATCGAGTTTCATGCCGGGGCGGCTGGCGATGATGACGTTGGCTCCGGCGCGTGCAAGGGCTGTCGCGGTCGTTAGCCCCAGTCCACCCGAGCCGCCGGTCACCAACGCGACTTTTCCGGAAAGATTGAAGCCATCGAGTATCTCCGCCGTCCCGGGAAAGCGGTTGGAGGATTTGAAAGCGATTATCTCTGTCATCGGTCGTCTCCCGTCTTGTCCTTGGTGGCGACGTTCGGTTCGCAACCCGCCACGACCTCAAGCATCGTTACGGAAGCGAGCGCCGCGTCCATGCTGGCGAGCGCCGCATCGCTTGTTTCGAGGTGTCGGCCAAATGTGAGGCGTTCATCCTTGAGCCGGTCTTGGACTGGCCCTTCATGGGCTGATCTGACGAGACGCTTGATTTCGCCCAGCGCGCGCGCATCGCGTCCGGCAAGACCATGTGCGATTTCGAGCGCCGCGGTAACAGCATCGTCGGCGAGATCGCCCACGATACCGAGTTCGTGCGCGCGCTTTGCATCGACCGTGCGTCCTCGCAGCGCGATATCTAGAGCGGGGCCTTCGCCAATCAACCGAGCCAGGCGGATTGTGCCGCCCCCTCCGGGCAAGATGTCGACGCGAATTTCGGGCAGGCCGATATGCTCTACGTCACGCCGGGCGACGCGGATGTCACATGCCAACGCGATCTCGAAACCTCCGCCCATGCAGATGCCGTTGATGGCCGCGATGACGGGAACGGGCGAGGCCGCAATCCGATCGGTCATTCGCGCGAAATCGGCGTCGACGAAACTCTCCGGGCCGATGGCACCCGAACGGATGGCGTCGGCGGCCTTGCGGATTGCGGCAAGGTCATAGTGACGAATGAAAACTTCAGGGTCGGCGCCTGTAATGACGGCGGCGCGAACCTCCTCGTCATCAAGTGCGTCCTCCACCGCCGCTGCCAGTTCCCTGACGCCGCGACCATCCATAATGCCGTGTGGTGGCGAACTGACGCGGATCAGGCGGACCGCGCCATGCTTTTCCAGCGCAACGCTCATTGGGGTGCCGGAAAATAGACGGCTTGCGGCGCCATATATTCGAGCAGGCCTTCGATGCCGTTTTCGACCCCGAACCCGCTTTGCTTATGTCCTGCAAAAGGGACGTCGGGTCGAAGCATGAGGTTGGAGTTGATCCAGACCGTTCCGGTCTCGAGGCGGCGTGCTACGTCCTTTGCCTTTTCGATGTCGGATGACCACACGGCACCGGCGAGGCCATATTCGCTGTCGTTCGCTCGTGCGATGACATCTTCGATGTCGCTGAACCGGAGAAGCGGCAGAACGGGGCCAAAGGCTTCCTCGTGCACCACGCGTGAATTCTCAGGCGGATTGTCGATGAGCGTTACCGGCACGAAATAACCCTGCTGCGGCACGGCCGAACCTTCAAGGAGGACAAGGCCGCTTGCCCGTGCATCCTCGATCAGCTCGGTTACGCGCTCGAACTGTCGCCGGTTCTGGATCGGCCCGAGATCGGTGCCCTGCTCGCTGCCATCGCCGACCTTTGTTGCCCTGGCGATCTCGAGCAGCTTGTCGCGCATCCGGTCGTAAATATCTTCATGGATATAGAGGCGCTTGGTTGCGATGCAGATTTGCGCGCTGTTGAAGAAGGCACCGTAAAAAATGCGCGCCGCTACCTCGTCGACATCCGCGTCGGGCAGAACGATCGCGGCATCATTGCCGCCCAGTTCCAACGTTACGCGCTTGAGGTCCTTCGACGCGGCTTCCATCACCTTCTTGCCGGTGGCGGTTGATCCGGTGAAACTGATTTTCGCAAAGCCGGGATGGGCGGTCATTAACGGACCCAGATCGTCGTCGCCGGTGATGATGTTGAGAACCCCGGGCGGAAAGACGCTGTTCAAAAGCTCCCCGATTTTGAGCATGCACAGAGGCGTAAACGGCGAGGGCTTGAGAACGATCGTGTTCCCCGCGAGCAGCGCGGGGGCGATCTTCCATATCGACAGGTTCACCGGAAAATTCCAGGGCGAGATAGCGCCCACGACGCCCAACGGGACATAGTGAGTCTCGATGATCTGGCCGTCTCCGCTATCGACCCGGTGGACTGGGGGCTGCATGGCCGCATAGGCGCGCAGCCATGCGACGCCGATGCCGACTTCGGCGATTGCGCCTTCGACGGGGCGCCCCTGCTCGCGTGTGAACAGCCGCCCGAGATCGGCCGCATGCGCTTCCAGCAGGTCCGCTGCCGCGGCGATCAATCGCTGGCGTTCGGAAATCGGCGTGTTGCGCCATGCCGGAAAAGCGCCGCGGGCTTCGGATACCGCGCGATCCAGTTCGGCGACCGAACAATTGGGGGCTTCGGCAAAGACTTGCCCATTGGCTGGATTGATCACCTGGATGCGACGGTCGCTCTCGATGAGTTCACCGCCAATGGTCATCCGGTAAGCCGAATCGAAGTCCATCACACTCTCCCGTTTTGATCAACGCCGATTTGACCGCGTCCCGTTCGCAAGGCGAAAAATGGCGGATACTCGGCGCCACACGTTGGTTGACACGAGACATATCTTGTAACATATTCGGTCAATAGACAAGAATGAAATTTGGGAAAGGAATTCGGCATGGAGCAGTATGATCTCCTGATCCGGAAGGCCGAGATCATCGATGGTACGGGCGCGCCGTCGTTTCGTGGTGATATTGCGATTGCTGACGGGCGCGTGGCGGCGGTTGGCTCGCTCGTCGGCCGCAGCGCAAAGAATGTTCTCGACGTGGACGGCAAGATTGTCGCGCCGGGCCATATCACGCAGCACGCCCATTATGACGCTGCGATCTTCTGGAGCCCCCAGTGTCTCGATTCCGGGCCGCAGGGTGTTACCTCGATCCTCAATGCCAATTGCGGCTTCAGCATGGCGCCCGTCCGCCCCGCTGACCGAGAGCGCACGATGGCGATGCTCTCCACCACCGAGCAAATTCCCGTCGAGCAGCAGCGCGCCGCGCTGCCTTGGGACTGGGAAACCTTCCCGGAATTCATGAACAGCCTTCGCGCGTTGCCGAAGAGCGTCAACATCATGACCTATCTGCCGCTTAATCCGTTGCTGATTTACGTGATGGGGATCGACGCGGCCAAGGAGCGCCAGCCGAACGCGGCCGAGATCGCCGAGATGCACCGTCTTATCAACGAGGCGATGGACGCTGGCGCGATCGGTATTTCGGCCTCGGTTATGGGCGCTGAAGGCAATACCCACGTCGATTTTGACGGTACGTCCATGCCGACCGATACGCTCAGTCGCGAGTCCATCCTCGCTATTGCACAGGGGCTGATCGAGCGCGGCAGCGGGATCGTGCAGTTCTTTGCCAATGTGGGGCCGAACGGTGACCGGGGCACTTCGGAAGCCGTCGCCCAGGCCGCCAAAGGATCAGGCGTACGGGTGATTCACAACATTTTGGTGACGGTCGACGGGCATCCAGCTCTGGTCGAGACCGATATCGAGTGGATCGACAATATGCGGCAGCGGGGACTTGATATTACGGGCGCTGCGCTGATCCACTATGGCTGGGTCGAAGGCGGCATCCGCGATCTCGACACCTCTGCAGGCAGCATGGCGGCGGTGCGCGAGATGGTCGCGTGCCAGAGTGACGAGGAGATACTCGGGCTGCTGTCGAACGCTGCCTTTGTGAAGAGTTTTTCGGACGAGTATCTGCGCGACGGTCCTTCGAACAGCGCCGCCGGTTTTGAAGCCTTCACCGTTATCGATCTTGGCGGTGTTCCTGATCTCGACGTCTATGTCGGGCGAGATCTCGGCGAGATTGCCGAGAGCGAGGGCCGTACCGTTGTCGAAATTTTGTGCGACCTCGGCGTGCGCTCCGGTCTCAAATTACAGCTCAAGTCTGCCTCTTTCTCGGCGTGGGACGCGACATTGCCCGCGCGGATGCTCTCGCATCCCTCAATCGCTGCGGGTGTCTCCGACGGCGGGGCACACACCAAGTCAATGTCGAACGGCTTCTACGCGACCGAACTGATCGTTCGGATGGGACGTGAGCAGAAAAGCATGTCGATCGAGGAACTGCATTATCAGCTCAGTTTCAAGATCGCCCGGACCCTGGGCATCCCCGGCCGGGGCGCGATCTTGCCGGGATATTGGGCTGATCTGATCGTCTATGACCTCGCGGACCTGTACGTCGATTATCTGAAATTCGACATCGTCCATGACATGCCGACCGGCGACTGGCGCCGTGAGGCAAGGGCAGGGGGCTACGCCCATATCTTCGTCAATGGTGTCGAGACTTTTGCCGGCGGCAATTGGACGAAGGCCACGCCCGGTGCGATTGTCACGCCGTTGGCCGATCAAGCCTTTGAACGGATCGCGGCATGAGCGCGGCGACACTCGATGGTTCGGCCCCCATGACCAGCGGGCCGACGATGCCGGCGGACATGGCGCAAAAGCTGGCCACCCCGTCGGTATATGCGACCGCCGAAATTCATGAAATCTATCGCTGGCTGCGCGCGAACATGCCGGTCTCGCGCGCCGAGCCGGAGGGCTTCGATCCTTTCTGGGTGGTCACTCGCCACGCCGATATCCTTGGCGTCAGCAAGAATAACGCAATGTTTCCCAGCGGCGATCGTGCAACGACCTTCGTCAATGCCGCGCATGTCCGCCGAAATCATGCGATCACAGGATGTCCGCATCTCGTGAAATCGCTGGTGACGATGGATGGGGCCGAGCATCGTCAGTATCGCGGTTTGACGCAGGGGAAATTCATGCCCGGAAAACTGCGTGATCGTGCACCCGCGATCCGCGAACTTGCTGTCGAAGTTGTCGAGACGATGGCCAATCTTGGCCCCGAATGCGATTTCGCCGTTGATATCTCGGTGCCTTATCCGCTTCGTGTGGTGATGGAAATCCTCGGGGTGCCGGCTGCGGATTATGGCCTGATGCTGCGCCTGACCCAGGAAATGTTCGGGCCGCAGGATCCCGATACGGCAAAGGCCATGGCATCGCTCGACGCCAGTCAATATTCGGCGATTGTGCAGGGCGCGGTCGACGGATTGACGAAATATTTTTCCGCCATCAGCGATGACCGGCGCGCCAATCCGCGTGATGATCTGGCGACCCTGATTGCGAACGCGCGGATCGATGGCGAGCCAATCGGCACCGCCGAGGAAGTCGGCTATTACATTATCGTCGCGACCGCAGGTCATGATACGACCTCCTCGTCAATCTCGGCGATCATGTGGGCGCTTGCAACCCAGCCCGGCCTGCTTGACCGGGTTCGGGCCGATCCGTCGCTGCTGCCTCAGCTTGTCGAGGAAGGCATTCGCTGGGCGACCCCGGTCAAGACCTTCATGCGCTCTGCTGCCGCCGATACCGAGATCGGCGGCCAAGCCGTCAGCAAGGGCGACTGGATCATGCTGGCCTATGCGTCGGGCAATCACGACGAGGCCGTTTTTGACAATCCGTTCGAGTTCCGGATCGACCGCAAACCCAACCCGCAGCTCGCATTCGGCTTCGGCGCGCATACCTGCCTTGGCCAGCATATGGCTCGCCTCGAAATGCTGGCGCTGTTCGAGACGATGTTGCCTCGCCTCGAGCATGTCGAGCTGAACGGCGAACCCGAATTCATTCAGAGCGTGTTCGTCAACGGCCTCAAGCGCCTGCCGATCCGCTTCACGATGAACTGATCAAAATCAACAGGCACCGCTTGGGTGCAAAAGGGAGAGTTTCGAATGGCAGTCGATGGAGTAGGCTCGCTGAGCGCCTTGCGGTCGCTCGCAGCCAGCGCCACTCAGGTGAGTGAAGAACGGATCGCCGCTTTCATATGCGAGCAGGGCGAAACCGGCGACATCACGGTGCATTTCACCAATGGCAGCCTCGCGGCGGGCGCGTCGGGGGGAACGCTGATGTTCGACCTCCACCGGGCGGCCGATGGGCAAGTCGATATCGATGAGTGTGTCTTGCGCTTTGACCTCGGCAATGACGGGATTTTTTCGCAGGTCTCGCTGAAGGATCAGTTCGATATCATGCAGGCGCTCGGCCAACGCGGTTTGACCGTGCCTGCGGTGCGGTGGCTCGACCTCGACGGCCTTATTGTCGAGGGGGCGGATGCGCTGGTGATGAACCGCATCACGGCATTGACCCCGACGATCCAGTATCTGCAGATGGGCCCCTATGCCGACGCGACGGTCGCCGAGCGAACGAAGATGCTTGGAGAACTGATGCGCTTCGCCTCGCTGCTGCACAAAATTCCCGCCGCGGACCTTGGCGTCCCCTCGCTCTTCACCCGGGGAGGAGAGGGCGAATATTTCATCGACCGCGAGATCAATTGGGCGCAGCAGGAACTTCATGTGCGCTTTCCGGAGGTCGAGGAAGGGGAGCGCGCGGCGCTCCATAGCGAAATCCGGCAAACCATCGATGCTGTGGCCCAAGTCTTGCACCGGGTTGCACCGCAGGGCCTTGAGCCCACGGTCTGTCACGGCGACCTGACTTTCGCCAATGCGATGTTCGACGCCGATCGCAACCTGCTCGCGATGCTCGACTGGGAATTGTGCCATCACGGCCTGCCTGCCGAAGATGTCGCCTATTTTCTGTCCGCCGCGCGCGTGATCGCCTCGCTTGGATCGACCAAAGCCGATCCCCCTGAACGCGAGCTGGCGATCGCCGCTTATGAGGCGGCTGGCGGCATTATCGCGCACTGGGATTTCGCGGCTGCGATGTCGACCTTCCGCCTCGCTACGTGGGGGGCGATCGGTATGCGCCGTATGCCGCGTGAACATTGGGAGGGGCAGCGCCTGATGTGGGAATTGCAGAGATCCGAATTGCTCGCGGCCATGGCCGCACTCGGGGAAAATGTTTCGGGATAGGATGACGATGCCAGAGGTTCGCGAGGTCAAGTCATCATGCCGCATTTGCATTGGCACGTGTGGGGTCAAGCTGACGATCGAGGATGATCGGGTTACCCAGGTCCGGGGGGACAAGGATCATGTCCTCAGCCGCGGCTACGCGTGCATCAAGGGCCTCAGTGCAGCAGATGCGATGAACGCTCCCGAACGCATCCTGCATCCGATGAAACGGATGGCTGACGGAAGCTGGCAGCGGATCCCGTTCGAGACCGCGCTGGACGAGATTGCCGGGCGGATGGCAGCCATCATCGAAGAGGAAGGGGCGGAATCGGCGGCGCTCTTTAAGGGGACTCAGGCCTATCTGAACGTGACGGCGGCACCGATGCTGGAGGCTTTTCAACGCGCGATCGGCTCGCCTTCCTTTTTTACGACGATGACAATTGACCAGTCTGCCAAATTTGTCGGCATGAACCGCATCGGGATGTGGCGGGCGCCGATGCATCACTTCCATGATGCGGAGGTATTGATGCTGTGCGGTGGCAACCCGCTGGTGTCGCTGTCGGTCCAGGGCGTCATACCATTCAATATGACGAAGCAGTTCCGCGATGCGAAGGCGCGCGGGATGAAGCTGATCGTGATCGATCCGCGCGTCACCGAGACCGCGCAGATGGCGGATATTCACCTGCAGATTCGCCCCGGCGAAGATCCCGCCTTGATGGCTGGCATCATCCGTGAAATTCTGGCGCATGGCTATCACGACGAAGAATTTTGCCGCGATTATGTGACCCAGATCGAGGAACTCCGCCGGTCCGTCGAGCCTTTTACACTCGACTATACGGCGGCCAGGGCCGGGGTTCCGGCAGAGCTGGTTGCCGATGCTGCCCGTGTTTTCGCTTCCGAATGCCGGATCGGGCCTGCCTTTTCGAGCACCGGTCCCAATATGGCGGCGCGCTCGAACCTTGCCGAGCATCTGATCCAGGTCCTCAACATCATCTGCGGCCGATTTATGCGGGCTGGCGAGAAGCTCAGAAATCCCGGTGTCATCAACCCTCTCTGGATCAATCCGCCGGTTGCCGAAGTCATTCCCCCGATGCGCGAGTTCGAGACCGGACCGAAGAGCCGCGTCCGGGGAATTGGCGCGATGTTCGGAGAGATGATGAGCGGCACGCTGCCCGAGGAAATACTCACTCCCGGCAAAGGCCGCATCCGCTCTCTGGTCGTAACGGGCGCCAATCCCGCGATCGCCATGCCTGACCAGATCAAGACGGTTGAGGCACTGAAAGCCCTGGATCTGTTGGTGGTGGTTGAACCGTTCCCGACGGCAACGACGGAACTTGCCCATTATATCATTCCGCCCAAGCTGCTTTACGAGCGCGAGGATGTACTGATGACGCCGGCTTATGAGGGCATGTTCATGCCCGTCCCCTACCAGCGTTACTGCCCGCCGATGGTGCCGCCTCCGGCGGGCGCAGACGTCGTTGATGAATGGCGGATCTATTGGGGGCTGGCCAAGCGGCTCGGGAAGACGATCATATTTGAAGAGGCGGCGCTGGACATGGAGAATGCGCCGACCACGCGCGACCTGATCGCCCAGGTTATGCGCCATTCGCCGATTACCGTCGATGAGTTGGCAGCGCTGCCGGATGGCAAGATATTCGATGAGCTGCCTGACGCGATCATTCAGCCCGGCGACGTGGGAACGAAGCGCTTTGCGCTGATGCCGGAAGATGTCGAAGCCGACATGGCCGATATGTTTGCGGACGACCCGCTTTCTCTCGCGGCGGACTTTCCCTTCCGCCTGATTTCGAGGCGAATGCGCGAAAGTCAGAACAGCTTCGGGCGCAACTTTCCTGCGGTGCAGGAACGCTTCCAGTACAACCCCGCTTTCATGAATCCCGAGGATATGGATGAACTCGGCCTGTCGGCCGGGGATAGCGTCGAAATTGTCTCTCCGCACGCGACAATTGCCGGGAGGGTGCGCGCTGAGCCGGCACTTCGGCGCGGTGTTGTCTCCATGGCACATTGCTGGGGCGGATTGCCCGGCAGCGAGGCGCCATATGACAAGGGCGGATCGAACACGGCGCGTCTCGTCAGCCTCGACGACGATTGCGAGGCGGTGAACCATATGCCCCGCATGTCGGCCATTCCTGTGCGGATCGTCGCAGACTTGGAATCAAGTGCTGCTTCCCCGGACGAGCTTCAACAGAAAGAGGTGATTTCGTGATTATCAACCCGGTCCTCATGCCTGAAAATTCCGAATGGCCGCATGATCACAACGGCGATGAGTGGTGGCAGGAAAGCGTGGTTATCAGCTGGGCCGATCCAGAGCAGGAAATGGGCGGCGTCATACGTATCGGGCATCAACCCAACCGCGGCTTTACAAAATGCTGCTTCGGCATCGTTTCGCGAAACGGGCCCGGTTATGCGCGCAATGCGCAGGATCTGCCATATCGTGCGTCGGACCGGCTGCCGACCGGATTTGGCACCGATGATTTCGTTGCCGCGACCTTCGATGGAAATACCAGCCGCTGGACGGCGCACGACGAGCATGTCGAAATGGATATTCGGGTTACCGACGTCCACCACCCTTATGACTTTATGTCCCTGACTCCGCGGACCGAGACCACCGAAACCTGGTTCTCCAACCATATTCAGGGCGCGGGAAATTTCGAGGGCAGGGTCCGGCTTGGCGATCGGTGGTTCGATGTGAAGGGCGGCACATACCGTGATCATAGCTGGGGGACGCGTCTCATCCACAATCCCCGTGCCGACCTCTATGCCGGATGGTGGCTAGGCGGCTCCTTCGGTCCCAATTTTGCATTCGGATTTCAAAATGGTCGTTCCCAGTCCGGGGATTCGATGCCTTGCGCCTATCTGGTGATCGATGGCGTGACCTATCTGGCCGAGGTCATTGATGCCGAAGTTTCGATGGCGCTTGGTGACGGCATTTCGCCAAAGGGCGTGAAAGTGGTTGTCTACGAACCGACGCTGGGCGAGTTGACGTTCAAGGCGCGAGGGTATGGCAGCGTCGTCATGGCGCTTGAGGGGAAGCATTTCGAACTGTCGATGCCCTGTACCGTCCAGTGCGGCGACTTGATCGGCGGCGGTAGCGTGGAGACGATTATCAATCCGCGCAATGGATCGACGCGACCCTTCTGGATCGAGGGCGGGGCGCTCGAAAATGGGCCCAATGAATTTAAAAATGGAAAGCTTGTTCAGGCGCCTTTTGGCCGCCCAGGCTTCGTGGTCTAGAAGCGAAGCGACGGCACGACGAACTTCTGGAGGATGCGCCGGTGATCATCCTCATTATAGTCGGGCCGGACGTTTAGAAAGTGGCCGACGTTATTGAGCCACTCGATGATTTCTGCGTCGCTCATTCCGTCGGCGATCTCGTTGGCCTCGCGCGATGCGTCGATGAGCGGTTGCCAGGCATCGCGCATCGCTTTTTGAACCTGCTCGGTGCCGCCGAATTGGAACGTCGTGAAATGCGCGTCGCCTTCCTGGAGGATGATTTCCATCAGCAGCTCATCGGCGCGGCCAAGCTTGATGGAATAGACCATCCCTTCGACGATGGCATCGCTCAGGCGGTTATATTGGGAGAGGAATTTCCCGAGGTTCGTCATCAGGACGTCGATGCGCTGGGTTGCGATATATTCCAGCAGAACGGACCGGTTTTCGAACATGCGATACAGTGTCTGGCGCGACACGCCATAGGCATCGGCGATGTCGGCCATCGACGTTCTATGAACGCCGAATTGTTTGAAGCACTGAATGGCAGCGGCCGCGACCTTCTGCTTCGTCACGCGCTGTTTTCCGTCTGGCTTCTTTGAATTGGTCAAATCATTTCCCCCGGACGCTCATGACGGCGGCCGCATGACAATCGGCTTATGGCTTTTCGCGGTTTTGGGCAACCTCCCGGAACCCATATTCAGCGCGCAAATTCTGCGTTGACATGGAACATAATTTGTAACAAGTTCGGATCAGTCGGACGCAGAGCTGAAGATGATTGGGATTGACGGATTCGGCCACTCGGTGATGGCCGCTCGTACGCTTTGTTGCGTATGAATTTTTGGCTCATTTCCATCTTCGGTAAAGCGTCCACAATCAAGGCGGAAGAACCGCTGCTGTTCGAGATCGCCAGGCGTTTGCGCGCCGACGATACCGAGGTGGGAGGATGGACATGACGATTACCAAATCGATGCTGAAGACTGCGGGCGCTATGGCGGTGTTGCCCGCGTTGGCCCTTTCTGTTTCCGCTCAGGCTCAGGAGAGTGCCGCGCCGCAGGCCGCCGCAGACGAAATTAGAGGAGATGGCGATATCGTCGTGACGGCCCTCAAGCGCTCTCAGTCCCTGCAAGACGTGCCTGCGTCCATCTCGGCCGTTTCCGGCGAAGACCTCGCTACCAAGGGACTCAGCGATATTCGCGACTTGTCGAAGGTCATTCCCAATCTCAACTGGGGCGAGCATTTCGGGACGACGCTGATCACGATCCGGGGTGCGGGCTCCAATGTCGATTCAGGTGCGACCGAACCCACGGTCGCGCTTTATGTGGACGGCATTTACCTGCCACGTTCGGACATGGCGACGTTCCGCGCGGTCGATCTTGATCGTGTCGAAGTGCTGCGCGGGCCGCAGGGGACCCTTTACGGACGGAACGCCGCAGGCGGGGCGATCAATTTCGTTTCCCAGCAACCGACCGAAGAGCTCACCGGAAAGATCGAAGTGTCGACCGGATCGCGCGATGCCATCGGCGTCAACGGATATATCTCTGGCGCCATCGCGCCGGGCATCTCGGTGCGGGTCAGCGGCGGACGCGAGAAGCAGGACGGATATGTCCGCGTTCTCAACACCGGTCAGCAGTTGAACGGCGTCGATACGGTCTATGGCCGATTTGCGTTGGCGATCGAGCCCGCGGGTTCGGCGTTCCGGAACGAAACATCGATCCGCTATGAGCGGAACAAGGCTGCCGTTGCCTATCAGCAGGCGATTGGACCGCTCGCATTTCCGGCCTCGACCTTTATCGCCGAACCCAACAAGATTCTGGCCGATGGTCCCTTTGGTGGGCGCCGCGAAACTTTGATCGCGTCCAATATTCTAACATGGGAAGCGTCGGACGACCTGACGATCAAGTCGCTCACCGGCTATATCGATCACAATAGTCACGCTGCCGTCGACGCCGACGGATCGCTTGTCCGCTTTCAGGATGTGTTCGATTTTGCGCGAACGTCGGAATCGATCAGCCAGGAACTGAACTTTGTCGGGACGAGCGGCAATCTCGACTGGATCGTCGGCCTCTACTATTTTCACGAAAAATATTACGGCAATCTGCCCGTCACGCTGCAGGATGATCTCGCACCGGCGCAAGGGCTGCCGGTCGGGGCGACGATCAATCTGGGCCAGCGCGCGAACATCAACAATTACGCTGCGTTCGTCGACCTCAATTACCGTTTCAACGACCTCGTCTCGCTGAACCTCGGGATGCGCTATAATCACGAGAATAACAAATATCGCGAAATCTTCTCGCTCGACCCGATCGTTCCCGAATTTGAGGGCGCCTTCAAGAGCAAGGACGACAAGTTCATTCCCAAGGTCGCGCTGAAGTTCGACCTCACCGACGATGTGCAATCCTACATTCAGTGGTCAAAAGGTTATAAGTCCGGCGGCGTCAACCTGCCTTCGGGAAGCGGCGAAATCTTGCCGCTCTACCGGCCCGAGGACATGAGTGCCTTTGAAGTGGGCATTAAGTCGCAGTTCCTGGATCGCACCCTGACGCTCAACGTCGCGGGCTGGTATTATGACTATAAGGACCTGCAAATCACCCGGAACGTTCCGCCGTCGACGACCGTGGTCAACAATGCCGACGCCGAGATTTACGGCGTCGAGGCCGAACTGCGATGGAATCCGACGCGGAGCCTCAACATCTCGGTGGCGCCAACCTGGCAACATGCGGTGTTTAGAAACTATACCACCTTCGATCCGGTAATCGCCCAGCAGATCGATCTCGACGGCAGCCCGCTTCCGCGCGCGCCGAAATTCACGATAAATGCCGGTATTTCGAACGAATTCGAACTTGGCGGGCAATTGCTTTCTGCGCTTCGCCTCGATGCCAATCTGATGCACAGTTCGCAGGTCGTGCTGCGGTACGAGAACCAGAATCCTCTTGAGCGCCAGAAGGCTTACACGATCGTGAATTTCTCGGCATCGCTCACTGACGCATCCGAAAAGACCCAGTTGACCGCGTTTTTGAACAACGCATTCAACGTGGATTACAAACAGAATGTGATCAATTTCGGTATCGGTTTCATGGGTAATTATGGCCCGCCCCGCACTTGGGGCCTGCGTCTGTCGCGCAAATTCTGACCCGCAACGAAGGCCCGCGCTCGGGTTTTAGCTGAGCCAGATATTTTTGGGAGTTGAGAATGGGCATCGATATCATCGACCGTATTGATGAAAACACCGTGATGGACCGCGATGCGATGCGGCGAATGGACGGGGTCATCCGCGGGATCCCTGAAGTGCAGCTGAAATCGGCCGATCACGACATGGCGGGGCTCGACCCGGCAGTATCGATCGACCCGTTCACGCACTTCGGGCGCCTGCGCGATGGCGGACAGGATGTCGTCCAATATGTCGATGGCAAATATGGCCCTCTCCACGTCTACAACGCTTTCGGACGCGATCTTGATCTGCCGAACTTCGCCGTCGTGGGCCATGCTGCGTTAAAATCGATGGTATTGGACCCCGCAACCTTCGTAAATGACGGGGCCTATGGCGCGCATGGCGACGCCCAAAATCCCGGCTTTACGTTCGTAAACGAGCTGGACGGTGCGGAACATAAAGCCATGCGCCGTCTGTTTGAGCAGGAAGTATTCTCGCGCCGCTTCCTCACCGATCTTGCCGACGACACCATCGCGCCCCTCGCTGAATTTCTGACCCAGCGCATTCGCGGCATGGTGGACGCGGGAGAAGACGCCGATCTGTCGCGCGATCTCGCGCTGCCGCTGCTCTACATGAGCATGGCAAAGGTCATCGGCATCGATATGGTCGACCTCAGCTATTTTGTCGGACTGGGTGAGGCCGTGTTCGGTGGGCCGCGCGACTTTGAGGCGGCCGGGCGCGCTGCGGTCGAGCTCGACGAATATTTCGGCAGGGTTTACGAGGAGCGCAAGTCTCGCGGCGATCTCGACAAGGGCGATCTCATGTCTCTCATGAGCAAGGCCGAACGCGACGGACTGAGTTTCTCCGCGCGCGAAATCATCGTCTATTGCCGCTTCCTGCTGCCTGCCGGTATCGAGACGACGTGGCGGCAGTCGGCCAACATTGCCTATTCGCTCATGTTGCATCCTGAGCAATATCAGCAGGTTGTCGCCGATCCTTCGCTTTGGACTGCCGCAATAGAAGAAGCGATGCGCTGGATGCCGTCCGGCTTCATTCTCCCGCGCACGGCGGCGACCGACACGCAGCTTGCCGGTGTCGACATTCCGGCGGGCTCGAGCATGTACGGAATCTTCGGCGTCGCCAACCGCGACCCGCGTGTCTGGCCGGACGCCGAAAGGTTCGATATCCATCGCAAGCGGACGCCGCACCTGACATTCAGTGCCGGTAGCCACAGCTGCATGGGCCAGCAACTGGCGCGCCAGAGCTTCACGCATATCATGCGGTCGATGACGAAAAATCTCCCCGATATTGTGTTGGCCGTCGACCCGTCCGAAGTGCGCACGACAGGGCTCATCATCCGTTGTCCTGACGCCGTGCCCGTCCGCAAAGCCTGATCGATATTTCGATGGCCAATATCATTGTCGTTACCCGGGACGGGACCGAGCATGTCATCGAGGCGACCGAAGGGCTTTCCATCATGGAAATTGTGCGGGATGCCGGAATCGACGAATTGCAGGCGCTCTGCGGCGGGTGCCTGTCTTGCGCAACATGTCACATCCATGTCGATCCTGCGTTCGTAGATTTGCTGGAAGCGGCGAGCGACGACGAAACCGAACTGCTCGATACATCGTCGGACCGTGACGCCTTTTCCCGCCTTTCGTGCCAGCTCCCATTCAACGACAGGATCGGAGGAATGCGGTTCCTCATCGCCAAGGAAGACTGAGACGTTTTCACCTACTGCAACGGCGCGACCCGCTGCTTGGCGTCGGGGAGCAAGATTGTTGCGAGACCGAGAAGCGGCAGATAGGCGCAGAATTTGTAAACCCATACGATGCCGTAAATGTCAGCAAGCTGGCCGAGGCCGGCAGCGCCGATCCCGCTGATCCCGAACATCAGGCCGAACATCAATCCCGAGACGAGGCCCACGCGGCCTGGCACGAGTTCCTGCGCATAGACCACGAGCGCGGCGAAGGCAGAGGACATGATGACGCCGATCGAAATGGCGAACACAGCGGTCCAGAACAGGTTTGCGTGCGGCAGGATCATGGCGAACGGCGCGACCCCGAGGAAGGATGCCCAAATGACGGCCTTGCGCCCGATCCGGTCGCCCACGGGGCCGCCAGCAAAGGTTCCCGCAGCTACCGCCGCGAGGAAGCAGAAGAGGTAGAATTGGGACTCGCGCACGCTGAGGTCAAAGCGTTCGATGAGGTAGAAGGTGAAATAGTTGGTGAAAGCGCCGATATAGATGAACTTGGCGAACATCAGGACGCCGATTGCGGACAGGGCGCTGACGATTTCGCGGCGACTGTGTGGAGACGCTTGCGCAGGTCCCGTAGCGACGGGCAGCGCGGCGGCAGCTTTCAGCCGCCAGCGGGTAATGCCGAACAGCACCCATATGGCCGCGATCGCCGCGAAGGCGAGCCAGCCGACAGCGGTCTGGCCAAAGGGCAGGATAATCGCCGATGCGATGATCGGTCCCAGCGCGGAGCCCGTGTTGCCGCCAACCTGAAAGGCGGACTGCGCCGTGCCGAAACGTCCTCCCGAGGCCATGCGCGCCACGCGCGAAGCCTCTGGATGAAAGGTCGCCGACCCCACGCCTATCACCGCTGATGCGAGGATCAGCGACGGATAGCTGCCAGCGGCCGCGAGCCAGCCCACGCCGGCAAGCGTCACGAACATCCCGAGTGGCAGCAGATAGGGCAGGGGGCGCTTGTCGGTATAGAGACCAACGCACGGCTGGAGAAGCGAGGCGGTGAACTGGTAGACGAGGGCGATCCAGCCGATCTCCCCGAAGCTCAGATGATATTTATCCTTGAGCATCGGATAGATGGCAGGAAGCACGGCCTGGATCAGGTCGTTGAGAAGATGAGCGAAGGCTACGGCGCCGACAATCTGCACGACCAGTTTTGGCCCGTCTTGCGGCGGGGCTGTGGTGTGAACCGCGTCTGGAGAGGTTGGCAGGGTGGCTGTCGTGTCGGTCATGGGGCGGGCTTTCGAAATGTCCGGCGCGCTTAACAATCCGAGACCTTTCCCGCTTTGTTGTATGAGCCAAACTTTTCTGCAAATGGGACATGATGGATTTTTATCCCGACGAGAATGACCATGTCGCCCGGCCGCTGATCGCGATCGGGCACAATTATCCGGACTCGTATGAGCTTGCGGAACATTGCCATCGCCGCAGCCAGTTTCTCTATGCCGCTACCGGCGTGATGGCGGTGAGCACACCCAACGGGTCATGGGTTGCGCCGCCCGAGCGCGCGGTCTGGATCCCGGCCGGCACGCCGCATTCGGTTCGCATGGTCGGCGCGGTGCAGACGCGCAGCGTCCTGATCGAGCCCGGGGAATGCGCGGGCCGAGGTGACAAATGTCAGGTCGTCGGTGTGTCTCCGCTCGTTCGACACTTGCTGGGCGCCGCCGCCGACGTGCCGCCCGAATATGATGCTTCAGGTCGCGATGGGCTCGTCATGCGCCTTCTGCTGGTGGAGATCGAACGCGCGCCATCGATCCCGCTCGCCGTTCCGTTCCCAACCCACCGGGTTCTTGCCCGCCGGTGTCATGCCTTTCTCGAACGGCCAAGCGCGGCGGCGACGATCGACGAATGGGCTGATGAAATGGCGATGAACCGGCGCAGCTTCACGCGGCTCTTCCGCCGCGAGACGGGAATGAGCTTCGCCGAATGGCGTCAGCAAGCTTGCCTGTCGGTGGCCTTGCCGAAGCTTGCCGCGGGAGAGGCGGTTACCTCAATCGCCTATGACCTCGGCTATGACAGCCCCGGCAATTTCTCGACGATGTTCAAACGAATGCTGGGTGTTCCCCCAAGCCGATATCTGAAGCCATAGAAGATTGCAGACAAACACATCTTGTCGGCTTTCGCTTCCGTTTTGCCATTAACAGACAGTCTCCAACCGGCCATTCAACGACGACGCGGCCTCTACGCACCAACAGAAGCGCAATTTTGGAGAGCGCGACGCCAGTGGCGGAGGCGCGGCGACCACTCGATCAGGAGCTAGGTATGAATTTCCCTCTATTAACAAAGTTGAATCTGTCAGTTGAGCGGAAGGCGGGCGTAAGTTGGGGGAGCTAGGTTGAAAAATCGGAGAATTGTAGGAGCATTTGGCAAACAGGTTGCGTGTATTCTGGCGATGATGGTTGCGGGATGCGGCGGTGGAGGCGGAAACTCGTCACCGCCGCCGGTGACCGTTACGCCAACGCCTGCACCCACGCCGGTTCCGACGCCCACTCCCACGCCTGCTACCTCAACCTATCCGACCTTTTTCGACCTCACGCAAAGTCGTGGCCTGGATTCTTACGCGGCTTCCGTGACTATTCAGCAGCGTTACACACCTGATGCGACGCCGCTCTATGCTTTCGAGTCCTCTACAACTTCTCTTGGTACAGACCCGCGCGCCCTCGGCTATAGTTATAATTCGTCCGATGGCGCCATCACCTTGAGGTTTGAGGATAAAACTATCGTCATCCCTCGTTCGACGATGACGGAACAGACAGACTCTGTCATGCGGTCAGGCGCGATAACGCTTGATCCAGCTTCTTGGGCCGTTTTGTGGACAATTCGCCCCGGCCCGGCCTCCCGATATCTTACCTGGAGTGAGCTCGAATTAAACTGGAGGGGCTTTCCAGATGCCGGAGCGATGGCTTCCCGGCAGAGTACCCACCGCTTTCTGCTCGGCGTCGGGACGCGAAGCAATGACATGCCACAATCGGGCATTCGTCGTTATAGCAGCGCGCTGAACACGACCTCTCTGTTATATGACGGATTGGGCGGTTTTTCCGGCCAGTCCCCGATCGAGATCGACTTCTCGTCACGAAAAGTCAGCGGCGTTGTGCCGGTTAATCAATCGTCATGGGAAACCGGAACGACTCCCCTCAGCGCGACCCTGACATATCAAGGCACGATCGATATCGCGAACAACGTGATATATGGGAGCGTGACAAGTGCGGAAGGTTTTGCGGGCACCTTCGAGGGAAGCTATTTGGACCGGCCTCGGAACTTGGCTTGATTTTTACCCTTGAACGAAATGGCAAGGGCGTGGTCGGTACACTGATAGGACTCGCTGCGACCGCTCCCTAATCTGCCTGGTCGGGGGGAAGTCGGGAAATATCCGCAGGCGACCGTTCGCTGCCATTTCGATCTGGATCGGTCCCGCATGCCTGCTTGTTGCTATCGGCGCCGGAAAGCGGACACGCAGCCATCCGCCACCAAGGGCCGTTTTATGGCAAGGTATTGAGTTCCGGAATGGGGTGATGAATTGTAACGAGAGGGGCGAAGGTTTTAGGCGCGATCTTTACTGCCTTTGCAAGAGAGGCGGTCGCTGTCGTTGCACTGACGGGTTTCAGCTGGTTCGGCGTAACCGGACAAGATCGACGACCACCCATTTCCCTTCACGCTTCTCGACGAGACCGTGATCCTTGAAGTAGGTAATTTCTCGCTGAACGCTCTGGCGCGTTACATCGAATATGCTGGCAATGTCGCTCTGGGTGAACGGAAAGTCTAGTTCGATCGGTCCTTCGGCCGTGTTAGTGGCGCATCGCTCGGCAAAGTCGGCGAACATGTTGGCGATCTGCTGGCGTAGCCGCATCGTCGCCCGCATCTCCCGCGCGGCAAACTGCCAACTGATGGCATCGGCGAACTTTCGACATAATGCTTCGGGAATGGCGGCATGCATATAGTAGAGCTCCCAGAAGTCGCGCTCGTGCAATATCCGGATGCGGCTGCGGACCATCGCGATTGACGTGTGATTATAACGTCGCCGCGACACCATCGCCGTCTCGGCGTAACAATTGCCGGCGATGTAAATTGTAATCAGCGCTTCGCTACCATCCTCGTGGAGGCCCACAAGGCGCACATATCCTTCGACGACCTGAAAGATGCGGTTCGCCTCACGACCGGCCTGCGCAATGATCCCGCCAGGCTCGATCGTTACTTCTTCCATCCGCGCAAGCATTGCGTCGCGGACAGTCTCGGGCAAATCGCCGATCCAGTTTCCGTGGTTGATGAACCTTTGCATGGATGGTTTTGCCTTCTCTCCCTAAATGGGCTTGTAGCACGTCCCTATGATTGCACTGTGTAACATAGGTGTCATGCCCATCGCGCCGCTTGGAGGCACATAGCTCTCGAATCACGGGATCGACAGCAGTCGGCCCACGAACAGGAGAGGCGATATGACACCCAACACACGGCACCTGCTTTTCGCGTCGAGCGCATTCATCTTCGCGTTGGGGCATCCCGCACTCGCGCAAGAGGCGCCGTCGGCTGCTGAGACGGTGGAGGAGGCGGGCGCCAGTGAAGGCGGTATCGGCGAAATCATCGTGACTGCCCGCCGCCGCGAGGAGTCGCTTCAAAGTGCGCCGATTACCGTCACCGCATTCTCGGGCGATCAACTCGAAGCCAAGGGTATTACCGATTTCAGCCGGTTGGCGCAGGCGACACCGGGCATCAACTTCGACGCCTTTCCGAAGGCTGCACCGCGTCCCTTCTTCCGCGGGGTTGGTAGCAGCAACCAGGGTGCGGGCGGAGATCCGTCCTCGGTTGCGTTTCTCGACGGGGTCTATCTGGGCCGCGCTGGCATGCTCGGCATCGATTTCTATGACATGGAGCGCGTCGAGGTGCTCAAGGGGCCGCAAGGGACCTTGTGGGGCAAGAATGTCGTCGCTGGCTCGGTCAACTTCGTGACCGCGAAGCCGGTCGATTACGCCGAAGCCAATGCCCAACTCACCTTCGGCGAATATGGTCAGATGAACGGCAACCTCATGCTGAATGCGCCGATCACCGACGGTGTTGCGGCACGCCTGACCCTTGGTGCAGTTACGAATGACGGGTTCCGCAAGACGTTCGATGGCCGCGCGCTCGACGATGAAAACAAGCTCAGCGGCCGGCTCCATGTGCGGGCTGAACTGTCGCCGGATACGACTCTGCTGCTGACCGGCGACATTGCAAAGCAGGATCTGGCGGAGAGCTCGCGCTTTAACGTGATCGTCAATCCGTTCACCCCCGACAAGGGTTACGCCGATTACGACAATCCGCGCCGCGCCAACCCCGATCGTTATGGCTTCACCAAGTCCAAAACGGGCGGACTGCGCGCCGAATTGTCGACGGACGTGCTCGGTTTCGCAAACTGGACGACGGTCGCTGCGTGGCGCACCCTTGATTATGACTTTGCGAACGATCTGGACGGCACGGACGCCGCTACAAACGCTGCGAATGGACTTCCCGTCAGCGGTCTTCAGGTACTCGCGCAGGAGCAGGCTAACTCCTACTCGCTCGAAAGCCGGCTGTCGTCGCTCGGCAACAGCCCGTTCAGCTGGGTCGCGGGCGTCTTCTATAACCGCGACGAAGTGTCGCGAGAGCGTGAGTCGCAGCAGTCGATAACGCCCACGACGATCAATCGCTTTTTCGGCCGGTCGACCAACGACAGCTATGCCGTGTTCGGCGAGGGGCAATATAAGTTCGACTTTGGACTGCGGCTTTTCGCAGGCGGCCGCTTCACCAAGGAGCGCAAGGTCTATCGGGCCCGGCGTCTGCAAGGGCCGATTGCGGCTCCGGTAACGAGCTACGATACCGAAACCACCCCCGGTATTTTCGACAAGGGTGTCTTCACCTATCGCGTCGGCGCGGATTACCGCCTTAGCAACAATGTTTTCGCATTCGGAACCGTGTCGACGGGCTTCAAGTCAGGAGCGTTTCAGGAGCAGCCGGGCGATGCCACGCTTGCCCGCCTTCCGACCGATCCCGAGCGTCTGACCAATTACGAAATCGGTCTCAAGACCGACTGGTTCGGCCGCACTCTCCGCGCAAATGTCTCGGCCTTCTGGATGGATTATCGCGATTTCCAGACGATCAAATATGTGCCCGATGCCGCACAGGCGCCCGTCGGAACGCGCGTCGCGATCGATTCCGCCGACGCCACGATCAAGGGGGTCGAGACCGAGTTCATCTTCCAGCCGACCGACTGGATCGACGCCAATGTGCGCTACACCTATCTCCATCCCTATTTCACGCGCTTCATCCAGACGTCCGCCTATCTGGCGGATGGCACGGCAACCTTCGTCGATGGGGCTGGCAACCGGATGAGCCGTACCCCCAAGCATGCGGTAAACGCTACTTTGGGAATGCAAAGTTCGCGCGACGCGGCGTGGGGATGGCTGCGCGCAGAAGTGACGATGGACTATCAGAGCGACGCGTTCGAGAATAACATCAACGAGTATCGTGAATATCGCAAGCCGCGTACCCTGTGGGATGCGAGCCTCACCTATAATTTCGATGACCGTTACTCTTTGCAGCTCTGGGGCCATAACCTCACCAATAAGGTCTACCGGATCTGGCAGACCAACGGCGGCGTCTATCAATATGTCCAATATGGCGCGCCGCGTCAGCTTGGCGTCACCCTGCGGGCCAAGTTCCAATGAGCGACGAGACGGCCTCCCGCGCGTCATGCAAAGTCCTCGTGCCCTCGGGCGTGCTCGGTGCGGGCTGCCCCGAAGCCGCCTTCGAACGTGGCGTTTCCCTGTTGCCCGACTGTATCGCGGTCGACGGCGGTTCGACCGATAGCGGTCCTTACTATCTCGGCAACGCCACCTCCAAGATGACCCGGCAGGCAACCAAGCATGATCTGAGGCAGCTCATGCTGGCTCGTGACCGGCTCGATGTTCCGCTCCTCGTCGGATCCTGCGGCACCTCGGGAACCGATTCTGGCGTCGACTGGATAGCGGACATCGCCCGTGAGATCGCGCACGAAGAGGGCCTGTCCGCGCGGCTCGCTCTCGTCTATTCCGAAATCGAGCCTGAGGCGCTGCTATCCTGTATCGAGGCCGGGCGCACGGCCCCGCTGGATCCCGCCATGCCATTGACAGCCGAGCGGGTGGGGGAGTGCGAGCATATCGTCGGCCTGCTCGGCTATGAGCCGCTTGCTGACGCCATCGCGGGCGGCGCGGATATCGTGCTGTCCGGGCGGACGACCGATACGGCTGTCCTGTCCGCCGTGCCGCTGATGCGCGGTTTGCCGGCGGGCGCATCGTGGCATGCGGCTAAAACGGCGGAGTGCGGCGGCCTCTGCACGGTCGAGACGCGGCGCGGCGGGGTGATCTTCACGATCGACCCCGAGGGGTTCGAGATCGAACCTCTCGACAGCGAGAATAGCTGCACGCCCTACACCGTCTCGGCGCATCTGCTTTACGAGAACAGCGATCCGTTCCGACTGAAGGAGCCGGGTGTCGTGCTTGATGCGAGCAATGCCCATTACGAAGCGCTGGACGGTCGGCGGGTACGCGTGACCGGTTCGCAAGCAGAGATCATGCCTTACACGATCAAGCTGGAAGGGGCGGGCGGCCACGGATATCGCACGATGGTATTCAGCGCCATTGCCGACCCGAAGCTCCTGGCGCGGTTCGACGAATGGCTTGCCAATATGGATGCTTGGCTGCGCGCCGGCATCGCGCGGGTCTTTGGGCTTGGCGAGGGCGATTATCGGCTCGATTTCAGACCTTATGGAAAGAATGCGCTGAACCCCGTGCCGGCTGCCTCGCCGCCGCACGAAGTTGGATTGATGACGCTTGTCTGGGCGCCGACACAGGAGCTGGCGACCGAAATCGCAAAATATTGCAATCCGATGATCCTCCACTTCCCGCTCAACATGGATGACCCGTTGCCCAGCTTCGCCTTTCCCTTCTCGCCCGCCGAGGTCGAGCTTGGGCGACAATATGAGTTCAAATTAAATCATGTTGTCTCGGTCGATCGCCCCGACGCATTCGCTCGAACGGTGTTCGAAACGATCGGGGAGAGTGCCCGTGGCTGAGCTGGGTCAAATTGCAAAATACATCCGCTCGAAGAGTGCCGGGCCATATTGGGTGACGATCGATATCTTCTGTGAGGATGACGAGAGCTTCGAGAGAATTGCGCGGTCGCCGGCGCTGGCTTCGCGCGAAATCGCTGAGCTGTTCGGCGTGTCGGAGAACATGATCCGTCAGTTCCAGCTGCCTTCGATCCATGTTCTCAAGATCAGCTTCCCGCGCCCGCATGTCCAAGGATCGCCTGAAGACACGGATTCGCATGCCGGACAATATTTCGTTCCCTTGCTTTCCGTCGAAATTGACTAGGGAGCCCCCACATGACCCCGAATTCTTCAGAAGCCGGCGCTCCGCCGCTCAGACGATCGACGATGCTGCTATACGGACTGGGTTCTGCGTCGAACGGAATCAAGAACCGGAGTATCGCGACCTTCCTGCTCATCTTCTATGGTCAGGTCATCGGGTTGCCGGCGACGTGGATCGGAAGCGCGCTCGCGATCACCCTCGTGATCGACGGGCTGCTCGATCCCGTGATCGGCCAGGTCTCGGACAATTTTCGCAGCCGCTGGGGGCGCCGGCATCCCTTCATGTATGCAGCAGCCATTCCCTATGCCATTGTATTTGCGATGTTGTGGATGCCGCCTGTGGGTTGGTCTCCCGAAGCGACGCTTGGTTACATGATAACTTGCATCGTCGTTCTGCGCTTCGTTGATACCTTCTTCGAGGTTCCGGCTTCGGCAATGGCGGCGGAACTGACGACCGATTATCACCAACGCACGTTGCTCGTAGCCTATCGTTACTTCTTCACCTTCGCGGGTGGCCTTTTGCTCCTGTGGGCGGCCTACACATTCTTCCTCGACGAAAAGTCCGGCGGTCTGTTCATACGCTCGTCCTACGGCGCCTACGGCATCGTCGCTGCCGTCGTCATCGCGACATCGATCCTGATCTGCGCGATCGGCACTCACAGCCGTATCCCGACCCTCCGGCAACCGCCGGCGCGAAAGGCGACGCCCAAAGTCGTCCTGCGCGAGGTAATAGAAACTCTGTCGAACCGATCGCTTTGGACGGTCAATGCGGCCGGCCTGTTCGTCGCCGTTGCTACCGGGCTGGTTGGGGGATTGTCGACTTACTTCCAGGTCTACTTCTGGGGCTTGACGCCCAAGCAGCTCTCCTACCTGCCGATCATCGGAATCGTCGCTGCACTGCTGGGGATATTGATCGGCCCTCAGATCACGAAGCGTCTGGGCAAAAGGCGCGGCGCTATCGTGATTTTCGGTGCTTTGGCGTTGGCGTCGACCCTGCCGGTATCGCTGCGGTTGATGGGGGTGCTTCCTCCGAACGGATCCCCGGACCTTTTCCCGATCCTGATCGCCGAGGCTCTTGCAGTAGGCGCACTGACGCTGATGGGTGCCATGGCAATTACATCTATGATTGTCGACGTGGCCGAGGACAGCGAGTTGAAAACCGGTCGGCGCTCCGAAGGTCTTCTCGTTTCGGTCGACAACGTTCTGAAAAAGACCACTGCGGGGGTGGGCGTGTTTGCCGCAAGTCTCGTTTTGGCTGCCGCCGGCTTATCGGACCGAATTTCGCCGGACCAGGTGTCCGACGCCAATATGGCAAAGATGGGATTGGCCTATGTCCCGGCAATATGGGTTATCTACGTCGGTGCGATCCTCAGCCTGCTCACCATTCGTCTCGATGAAGCAAAGCATGAAGACAATCTTCGCATCCTCCGAGAGAAACGTTCGGGATCAGGCGGCTAGCGGTAGGAGATTTTCCTATTCGATAACGACCTGCGCGCGCGATTCAATTCTTGTGGGTCCCGCGCGACGGAAATTGCTGCATCGACCAGCGGATATTCGAATGATCGGGGGCATTGTTTTGCGAGAACGTAAGATCGTCGCCTCAATCGCGACCGTTCTGATTTTAACTAACCGCTTCTTATGACCAACTCCTGGAATTTACACGCAAAACCGAGATTTATCAGCGTCGGCTTTCTGCCAGTTCACTATAAGGGGACCGTCTTCAACCGGTCCTTATTCGACATCGCTTACGAAGGGGAGCGTTAAGGCATCACTTCCAGCAGGTGGCGGCCATCCTCGCATTCGGACACACGAAAACCCGTGCCGGTGAAGCGTTCGATCAGACTTGCCGCGGTGCGCGTATGCTCGCTCAGCTTGACCGTCGTGAACGCCCCGCCACGCGCGAAGGCCATCGGCAGTAAGAGCTGATCCTGCAGGTACGGACCGGCAAACGCGCCCGATGCAAGGTAGCCCGCCATGCGCTTGGCGGCGGTCTGTGCCAGTCTTTCGGCGGGCACGCCGAGCTTGCCGAAACCCGACATGACTTCGGTCACATGCTCGAACTCCGCCTCGATCAGCAACGCGTTGCCGGGCCCCTGATCGGCCGGTAGCTGCCGCGCGACAAAGGCTTTGTCGGGCCATTCGGTCAGAATCTTGCGCGCTGTCTTGAGTTCGCGGTCTGCCACGTCGAAGGGAACGCCCGCGACGATTGCGGTCGCCGACACACCGCGCGCTTCGCCGCGATCGATACACTCGACCGGACGCAGCGGGGCGGGGGCGATATCGACCTCGATCCGGCCGCCACCGCGCGGGAAAAACCCGTGACGTATCAACTGCGCCGATACGGTCGGGCCCATGCGGTTGATGACGGGTAGCAGCGAACGCGCGAGGAATTCGAACGGCGGTGCGGCCATCGCATGCGTGCCGCCCTCGATCACGAGACGCGAGGGTGCGTCGGCGAGCATCAGCGGCACGAGGATCGTCTGGAGGACAAGGCCCGTGCTGCCTGCGGTGCCAACCGCGAAATGATAGTCGCCGGGCATGACCGCGCCCGGGCGAAAACCGATGCGGGACGACCCGACCGCAAGGCCGGTGCATTCGGCGCCGCCGATGACGCAGGCGGCCTCTATGGCTGTGACATGCTGGCGCATGAGCCCCGGCTTCTCGCGCCCGCCGCGAATATTCTCGATGGTGAAGGGCTCGCCGGTGAGCAGCGAGAGCGCGCACGCATAGCGCAGCACCTGTCCGCCGCCTTCGCCTTCGGAACCGTCAATGATGATCATTTGTCTTCTACCAAATCCAGAAACAGCGCGTTCGCCTCCGAAGCGAAGGCTTCGCTCGGCGGCCGCGCAGGCACCTCGCCGGCACGCGCCAGTTCGTCGGCGATCAGCGCGTCGATTTCGGGCACGCGCGCGATCGGCCCCGCTTCGCGCGTGCTCGCCTTTATTGCCACCAGCCGCTCGATCTCTTCGTTGGTTGACGGCGAGAGGTTGGCCTCGGCCATCAACTGCTGCAACTGCATCGGGGGCCGGCGCGACGGATCGCGCCGCAGTACGCGGATCGCCAATGCAGGGCGCAGCGCATAGAAATAGCGCTTTACTGCAACCTCCTTCTCGTCCTGCAGCCAGCGCGCGATCGCGGTGCGGCCGAGCTTCGCATAGTGCAGCGCAAAGCCGTTGGGATCGAAATGACGATCCTTGAGCTCGGCCATCCGCGCTATCACAGGGTGAGGATCGCGATACCGGATCGGCGATCCGATCCATTCGGACAGCACGGAATTGTTGCGCAGCATCAGCCCCAGCGCTTTACGGATGTCCCAGCCGTTGAGGTCGATCTCGTCGACGATCGGCCGCTCGATCACGTCGCGCACGGGCTGCAGCGCCAAATAATCGCGCCGCGGCCGGACGTATAGGAAGCGCACGTCATAATCGCTGTCGGGCGACGGGAAGCCCCACGCCCGCGACCCCGATTCGATCGCGAGCAGCAGGCGCACGCCATCTTCCGCCTCGACGGCGGACAGGCGGGTTTGGATTTCGTGCCGGACCCCGGCATCAATGGCGGTCATTGTTCTTCTATCCAGTTGGTATTTCCCGAATCGGGAATGAACACCAGTGGCGTCCAGCAATCGGTACGCAGGGTACCGACTTCGGCGCCACACAGGCAAATCTGATTGGGGCCATCGCAGCCATCAAGGCCGCAACAGCCGTTGAGACGACGTGCATCGCGCGTGTTGCGAACATTCTCGTCAATGTCCTCCGGATTCAGCCAATATTGCGGCGCAAATTCGAGTAGCGCCGGCTGATCACCATAGGATCGTTCAATCGGTTCCCAGCTCTTGAAAGCGGCGCCGCGCGGCGTGAGGGGCTTGCCGTCCTCATGCCCGGGCGGGATCACGCCGGGCGCCTTGCTCGACACGACCGTCAGCGCAGGCGTCAGCCGCGCGTCGCAAGCGGCACAGCATAAAATTTGCTTCACGGGGTCTCTCCGGTGATGGCGGCGTGAAGGGGTCACCCCTTCACGCACACCACCTGCTTCAGCGTATGGACGATCTCGACGAGGTCGGCCTGCGCCGCCATCACCGCCTCGATCGGCTTATAGGCCTTGGGCGTTTCATCGATGACGCCCGCGTCCTTGCGGCATTCGACCCCTGCGGTGTCGGCGATATGCTCGTCGAGCGTGACGAGCTTTTTTGCCGCGGTCCGGCTCATCACACGGCCCGCGCCATGGCTGCAGCTGTCGAAGCTTTCCGGGTTGCCCAGCCCGCGCACGATGAAGCTTTTTGCCCCCATCGATCCCGGGATGATGCCCAGCGTCCCCTTGGCCGCGCGTACCGCCCCCTTGCGGGTGACGAGGATATTCTCGCCGAAGTGGTTCTCGCGCGTCACATAATTGTGATGGCAGTTCACCGCCTCCATTTCGGCTTCGAAGGGCTTGGCGATCTGCCGCCGCAGCGCAGCGATCACATTCGCCATCATCATGCGCCGGTTCAGCGCGGCAAAGTCCTGCGCCCAGCCGACCGCCTCGACATAGTCGTCGAAATGATCGGTCCCTTCCGGGAAGTAGGCGAGGTCTTCATCGGGCAGGTTGATGAACCATTTGCGCATGTCCTTCTTGGCCAGCTCGATGAAATAGGTGCCGATCGCATTGCCGACCCCGCGTGATCCCGAATGCAGCATTACCCACACCCGGGCATCCTGATCGAGGCAAAGCTCGATGAAATGATTGCCCGTGCCAAGCGTCCCCAGATGCGTGAGGTTGTTGGTGTTTTTGAGGCGCGGATGCTTTGCGACGATATGTCCGAACCGCTCGGCCAGCGTCGCCCAGGCATCGACGATTGCCGGGGGCGGCGATCCCCACGAACCGGTGTCACGCTTGCCCCGACCGACCGACCGGCCGTGCGGAACCGCCTGTTCGATCGCCGAGCGGATGCCGTCGAGCGTGTCGGGAAGGTCGTGCGCCATCAGCGAGGTGCGCGCCGCCATCATCCCGCAGCCGATATCGACCCCGACCGCTGCCGGGATCACCGCGCCCTTGGTCGGGATCACCGATCCAACGGTCGCGCCGATACCGACATGGACGTCGGGCATCGCCGCGACATGCTTGAACACGAACGGCATTTGGGCCGCACGTGCGAGCTGGGCGCGGGCACCATCCTCCACCGGGACGCCGCGGGTCCACATTTTGACGGGCTTGCCGCCGTCGACCTGCTGAATTTCGTACGTCGTCTGGGTCACGGCGGATTTCCTTTTTCTTTTCATGGTGCCGGCAACGCGATGTGGCGAGGCAATTCTGCAATTCTCGGAGCTCCCTGGGGGCGGCCAGCCCATTCCGGCCACCCCTTCGCTCCGCTTGTGCCGGGAGACGTGAGTCCCGACGCAGAAAGAAATGCAGAAGGCGTGCCAAATTCCAGGAAAGCGGAATGTTTCCAATAAAATGCTGTTATTAAATGAAAAAAATTCTGCGCCGTGCTGGGCGGGAGATTGCTCCGCTTATAATCACGATTATCTTGTATCGTAATTTATCCTGAAATATAAACTCGATCATGAAGCCTGTCACCGTCATCGGATTTCTCGGTTCGACCCTCGACGCCGCAAAATTTGGCCCGTCGCGCTGGAACAAGTGGCGGCCGACGGTCAGCATCTGCATGCAGGAAGATCTGCGCGTCGATCGCTTCATTCTGCTGCACGGGGGCTATCACCGTCGTCTTGCCGAATTTGTCGCCGACGATATCCGCGATGTGTCGCCCGAGACCGAGGTGGTGCAGCATCTGCTCGATTTCGACGACGCCTGGGATTTCGAGGAAGTTTACGGGAAGCTTCTCGATTTCGCGCGTGGCTTTCCGTTCGACCCCGATAATCAGGATTACCTGGTCCACATCACGACCGGCACCCATGTAGCACAAATCTGCCTTTTTCTGTTGACCGAGGCGCGCTATCTGCCGGGGCGCCTTCTACAGACACAGCCTCAGCGTGGTGCGCCGCAGCCGATCGGGACGTGGAACGCCATCGATCTCGATCTCTCGCGCTACGACAGCATTGCGACGCGTTTCGCCGAGGCGAGCGCCGAGAGTACAAGCTTTCTGAAAAGCGGCATCGAAACGCGCAACGCGGCCTTCAACCGGATGATCGAGGAGATTGAGCAGGTCGCGGTCCGCAGCCGCGCGCCGATCCTGTTGATGGGGCCGACCGGCGCAGGGAAAAGCCAGCTCGCGCGCAAAATCTATGAGCTCAAAAAGCTGCGCCACCAGATCGTCGGCCCCTTCGTCGAGGTGAATTGTGCGACACTGAGGGGGGACAGCGCGATGTCGGCGCTATTCGGCCACCGCAAAGGCGCTTTTACCGGCGCGGCACAGGATCGTCCCGGCCTGCTCAAATCGGCGGACAAGGGGCTGCTCTTCCTCGACGAGATCGGCGAGCTTGGGCTCGACGAGCAGGCGATGATCCTGCGCGCGATCGAGGAGGGGCGCTTTCTGCCCGTTGGCGCCGACAGTGAAACGAAGAGCGAGTTTCAGCTGATCGCCGGAACCAACCGCGACCTCGTCAGCGAGGTTGCTGCGGGCCGCTTCCGCGAAGATCTTTTCGCCCGGCTTAATCTGTGGACATTCAGCCTGCCGGGCCTCGCCGCGCGCCGTGAGGATATTGCGCCCAATCTCGATTATGAGCTGGAGCGCTTCGCCGAACGCGAAGGCGCCCGGGTCACCTTTAACAAGGAAGCGCGCGAAAAATATCTGGGCTTTGCCGAAAGCCCGGCGGCGCTGTGGAATGGAAATTTTCGCGACCTCGCTGCCAGCGTCACCCGCATGGCGACGCTCAGCCCGACGGGGCGCATCGATTCCGGAGCGGTCGCGTTCGAGACGGGCAGGCTGCGATCGCTGTGGTCGGGCCACGAAGCCCGGGGCAGCTCGCTCGATCCTTTGCTGTCTGCCGAACAGCTCAAACGGATCGATCCCTTCGACCGGGTTCAGCTTACCTATGTCATCGACGTCTGCCGCCAAAATACCAGTCTGTCGGCGGCCGGGCGTTCGCTCTTCTCGGCCTCGCGTGAGGAGCGCCGATCGACCAATGATGCGGATCGATTGCGGAAATATCTCGCGCGCTTCGACCTCGACTGGGGCGCCGTCACGGCATGCCGCGATGAATCGGTCATGTCGGATGCGCGGCGATCTCTTGCCAAGAATTGACATAGGCGCCAGGAAATGCCGATGACCGAACAATTACTTGCTCCGGAAAATCTCGTCTTCAGTGCTGCACTGTTGCTGATGCTGTTGATCGGTGTGGTTCAGGCAATGGGTCTGTCCGGAGATGTTGATGGCGATCCGGGCGTCGACGGTGATGGGGGTTTCTCCGACGCATTACTCGCATGGGCGGGTATTGGCCGGGTTCCTTTCCTGATGTGGCTGGTACTCTTTCTTACATTTTTCGGGGCCCTCGGTTTGGGGCTACAGCAATTGATGACGGGATTGACCGGCGGGCCGGGCAGCAATTTGCTTATGGTTCCACTTACAGCCGCCGCAGCGCTGCCGCCAACGGGCGCTGCCGCGCGGCTGGTCGGGCGGATTTTTCCGTCCCTCGAAACCACCGCGATCCAGCGCGATGAACTGGTCGGCCGCTATGCCGAGATCAGTATCGGGACGGCGCGCACGGGGCATCCCGCGCGGGCGCGCGTGACCGATCAGCACGGCCAGTTGCATCAGATCATGGTCGAACCCGACAGCGCCGATCAGGTTTTTCAGGCCGGAGAGAGCGTTCTGCTGGTAAAGCTCGAAGGCGATATATTCAAAGGCTTTACACGGGGTGATTTCTATTTACCCCGCCTCGACTGAGCCTAATATCCGTTCGGGGCGTTCCAATGACGGAAACGCGAATCGACAGCAACGGGTAGTTCATGATTGAAATAGCCATTTACGCCGGCATCGGCCTTGCCACTCTTCTGATATTGGGACTGATCGTCACGCGACTTTATCATCGCGCGACCAAGGAAATTGCCTTTGTCCGCACGGGTTTTCGCGGTGAGAGGGTGGTCATGAACGGCGGCGCATTGGTGCTGCCCGTGCTGCACGAAACGATGCCGGTGAATATGAACACGGTCCGGCTGGCAGTCGAGCGCAAGAATGTCGATGCGTTGATCACCTTTGACCGGTTGCGGATTGACGTGAAGGCTGAATTCTATGTTCGCGTCCGTCCCGATGGAGGATCGATCGCGATGGCGGCGCAGACATTGGGCCTGCGCACGATGAATCCCGAGGCGCTGAAAGATCTGGTCGAAGGCAAGTTCGTCGATGCGTTGCGCTCGGTCGCTGCCGGTATGACGATGAACCAGCTCCACGAACAGCGCTCCGACTTCGTGCAAAAGGTGCAGCAGGCGAGTTCGAACGACTTGTCGATGAACGGGCTTGAACTGGAATCGGTTTCGCTGACCGGGCTCGACCAGACGTCGATCGAGCATTTCAATGCCAATAATGCGTTTGATGCCGAGGGTCTGACCCGACTGACCGAGCAGATCGAGATGCGCAAAAAGGCGCGCAACGACATCGAGCAGGACACCCGCGTTCAGATCGAGACCAAGAATCTCGAGGCCGACAAGCGCAGTTTCGAGATAAGCCGGGACAATGAGTTCGCGCGGCTCGAACAGGAGCGTGAGGTCGAGATGCGCCGGGCCGAACAGGCGTCCGAAGTCGCGCGCGAACAGGCGGTGCGCGGCCGCGAAGCCGACGAGGCGCGGATTACGGCGAAGCAGCAAGTTGATTCGACCCAGATCGAGGCCGACCGTGCCGTGAAGCAGGCCGAAATCGCGCAGGAGCAGGCGATCGAACTGGCGCGTCAGGATCAGCAGATCCTGATCCAGAACAAAAGCCGCGAGGAAAGCCAGGCGCGGGGTGAGGCCGACGAAGCCCGCGCCAAGGCGGTGGCCGCCGAGGAACAGGTCGTCACCGCGCGTGACACCGAGGTCGCCGAACGCCTGAAGCGGATCGAGCTGATCGAGGCGTCCAAGGAAGCCGAGCGCGCCGCGATTTCGGTGAAGGTCGAAGCCGAGGCCGAAAAGGAAGCGGCGTCGAACCGTGCCGCTGCGCTGCGCTTTGAAGCCGAGGGCGAAGCCGACGCCGAAAAACTGCGTGCCGAGGCAGCGCGCGTGCGGTTCGAAGTCGAGGCCGCGGGTCAACGCGCCATCAACGAGGCCGCCAATATCTTGTCGTCGAACCAGATTTCGCTGCAGACCAAAATGGCATTGCTGAAGGTTCTGCCCGAAGTCGTCCGCGAAGCGGCAAAGCCCATGGAGGCGATCGACTCAATCAAGATCATTCAGGTCGATGGCATCAGCCAGAACGGCGGCGGCGGGTCGAATGGCAGCGGCGCCAATGGCGGCGATGGAGGCAACCTTGCCAGCAATGCCGTGTCGGCGGCGCTCGCCTATCGCGCGCAGGCTCCGGTCATCGACAGCCTGATGAAAGAACTCGGGTTTGACGGCGGATCTCTGGACGCTCTTGTAAAAGGGGCCTCCGACGCCGGGCAGGTTACCTCGACCGAGCTCGAAACCCCGCCGTCGGCGCGCCGCAAGCCGCGCACAGTCGCGCCCGCGATCGAAGGCATGGACGAGGACTGAGGTCGCGCCGCCGAACGGCTTCGCAGCGAAATTTGAGCCATCGAGCGTATGCTGCGCTCGATGGCTCAACCATTCGAAGTCATGCTGTTTTTATGCGGTAGGACACGGCTTGGCAGAGGCCATTCGAAGCGATCCTATCAGAACGTCTTGTCAATTGCGTTAGAGGTGAGGTGTCACCAGCGGAGGGGGCGCGTTCTATGCTTTTTTCTCATCCTCAACTCGACTCTTCGCAGCTCCTGATACGTCCGCGCTCGACCATCCGTTTCCGTTCGGGCGCAACCATGGCGGGCCGATGAGCGACCGGAATGGTGGTTTTTTCACGATCATGACCCAAAGCGGACCGTCTCAAAACGGCCACAAAAGGTCGAAGGGGCCGCGCTCCGAAATCGACGTTCCAAGTCTTGATGCGCTCAAATCTATTGGATGGCGGCGCTTTGAAAAAAGTGGAGCCGGACAGTTAGGATGCTCGCCTGCCAATTCGTTGGCCATAGGGAGAAAGCGGAAAAATCCCTATGTTCATCATCGCTGTCGCGTCCGGTTAACACGGCTCCACATAAGTCCGCTGTTGCGGGTCGGGGTCGAGACGGACCGGCGGGAGGGGGAGGGCTCGATCCGTCTCGTGCCTCCTTGTCGGCCGGTGAGCGATTTGGCGTAAGATGCGAGATATGACGGCGGCAGTGTACCAAGCGGGGCTGTCTGCATCGGTCATGGTACACTGGCTTTTGCACCACTCGGACCTCCACCGATCGGGGGCGCTGCGGTAGCTTTCCGGACATCGGACGCGAATGGCGCCCGCAACTGGAAAGGCAAGGCCATGAAGATCATCGTGATCGGCGGAACCGGGCTCATCGGCTCGAAAGTCGTCAAGAAACTCAGCGATCAGGGGCATCAGGCGATCGCCGCGGTTCCTGCAACGGGCGTGAACGCGCTGACCGGTGAGGGATTGGCCGAAGCGCTGACCGGCGCCGACGTCGTTGTCGATCTCGCCAATTCGCCCGCGTTCGACGACAAGAGCGCGATCGATTTCTTCACCGCCGCGGGACAGAATATCGCCGCCGCCGAGCAGGCTGCGGGTGTGAAGCATCATATCGCGCTGTCGGTCGTCGGCACCGAGAAGCTCCAGGACAGCGGCTATTTCCGCGGCAAATATGCGCAGGAAGAACTGATCCGCGGCAGCGGCATTCCCTATACCATCGTCCATGCGACGCAGTTCATGGAGTTCCTGCGGGGCATCGGTCAGTCGGCGATCGTCGACGGCACGGTCCGCCTGCCGCACGCTTTCATTCAGCCTATCTCGGCCGAAGATGTTGCCGATGCGGTCACGGCCATCGCGCTGGCCGAACCCGCGAACCGCACGATCGAAATCGGCGGGCCGCAGAAATATCCGATGGACGAGATTGTCGCCAAAGTGCTCGCCTTCGATGGCGATCCGCATCCCGTCGTCGCCGATCCCGAGGCGCGCTACTTCAACGTCAAGCTTGACGCGGACTCGCTGATCCCCGGACCGGCTGCGAAACTCGGCGCCACGTCATTCGACTGGTGGCTCGCCAACGTCCCGCCGCCGCCCAAGAAATAATCCGTCATCAAAGGAGGAGGTTCGCCATGCTGAAGAGAAGCTGTCTCGGTCTCGCCATCGTCATGGGCATTCTTGCCGAGCTCAACGGGCTGTACATGCTCATATCACCCGCGAACTGGTATTTCGCGGTTCCCGGTGTGACGACGACCGGCCCGTTCAACCAACATTTCATCCGCGACATCGGGCTGATTTTCCTGTTCGTCGGCACGGCGTTCCTCGTCGGCAGCTTCCGCTCGCAATATCGCATATTGCTGTGGTCGACGGCGACGTTGTGGCTTGGCGGGCATGCGCTCTTCCATTTCTGGGAAGTGGCGGTCGGCATCTGTGGCCCCTCCGCGCTCGCCCGCGATTTCCCCGCGGTGACCTTCCCCGCGATCCTCGGCGCATTGCTCACCTTCTGGGCGATTTCCGACGCCCGGCAGATGCGCGGCACGTCCACCCTTTGACGCCCCGAACAAACCAAGGAGAAAAATTATGACCCCACGTATGAACATCTTTCAAGCCGCCCCCGATGCGATGAAGGCTATGCTCGCCGTCGAAGCCGCGGTCGAAGGCTCGGGCCTCGATCACACGCTCGTCGAACTGGTGAAGCTGCGCGCATCGCAAATCAACGGCTGCGCCTTTTGCATCCAGATGCACGTCAACGACGCCGTGAAGCATGGCGAGAGCCATATGCGTATTCATCTGCTCGACGCATGGCGGGAATCTCCGGGCTATAGCGAGCGCGAACGCGCGGCGCTGAACTGGACTGAAGTGTTGACCAATGTCGCGACGACAGGCGCGCCCGATGCCGATTATGAGCTGCTCAAGACGCAGTTCGACGACAAGGAAATCGCCTATCTCACGACGCTGATCGCGGCCATCAACTTCTGGAACACCGTCCAGATCGGCCTCCGCGCCGTGCCGAAGGTCGAGGACGTCGCGATCGCGGCCTGATCCCACACTACCGGACCGCCGGCAATGGCGTCGGCGGTCCCCTATTTCGAGGAACCGCACCGATGAAACTCTATTATGGCCCATGGGCCTGCAGCCTCGCTGCGCATATGGTCCTCCATGAAGTCGGCGAGCCTTTCGATAGCGAAAGCGTCAACCTCAAGACAAAGATCACCGCCACGGGCGCCGACTTCAACGACGTGACGGCCAAGGGCTATGTGCCCGCGCTTACGCTCGAAGACGGGGAGATCGTAACCGAGAATATCGCGGTGCTCGACTATCTCGCGGCGCGTTATCCGGATTTCGGTCTCGACGGGCTGATGGGTCGCACGCGGCTGCTTGAGCTGCTCGCCTATCTGTCGACCGAGATCCACAAGAGCTTCAAGCCCTTCTGGCATCACGGCACCGACGAGCAAAAGGCGGTCGCGAGCACCTACATCACCGCTCGGATGCGCTATCTCGCCGACACGATGCGCGGCGATTATCTTTGTGGGGACCGTCCGCGCGTTGCCGACTATTATGCGCTGGTGATGATGTTGTGGGCTGATCGGTTCGGTGTCGAGGTCCCGCCTGCGCTTGCGGCGCTCGGCGAACGGCTGAAGGCGCGTCCTGCGGTGCAGGCGACGCTCAAAGTCGAAGGCATCGTCTGAGCCGATGCCGACCCGCCCCTTCGACTTCCGTAACGCCGCAGGCGATCTCCTGTCGGGCCGACTGGAATATCCCGTCGGCCCCGTAAGGGCGTGGGCATTGTTCGCGCACTGCTTCACCTGCGGTAAGGATAACAAGGCGGCGGTGCGGATCGCGCGGCGGCTGGCGGGCGCGGGGATCGGGGTGCTGCGCTTCGACTTCACCGGGCTTGGCGCCAGCGAAGGCGATTTCGGCGCGACGGGATTCAGCTATAATGTCGGCGATCTCGTGAAAGCGGCCGAGGCGATGGGGGCCGAGGATATGGCGCCGATGCTGCTCGTCGGACATAGCCTCGGCGGCGCCGCAGTGATCGCTGCGGCTGGCTCGCTGCCTGGAGTGCGCGCCGTCGCGGTGATCGCGGCGCCGTTCGAAGTCGATCATGTGCTGAACCAGTTCGATCCCGACGCGCTCGCGCGGATCGAGCTGGAGGGGCATGGCATGGTGTCGATTGGCGGCCGGCCTTTTGCGGTCGGGCGCGAGCTCGTCGACAATCTGCGCGCGCAACAATTGGGCGCACAGCTCGCGACGCTCCGGCGCCCGCTGCTGCTGCTCCACTCGCCGGTCGACCAGACGGTCGGGATCGACAATGTGACGAGTCTCTATCTCGCAGCGAAGCATCCGAAGAGCTATATCTCGCTTGACGGTGCCGACCATCTTTTGACGAATGCCCGCGATGCCGATTTTGCCGCCGACATGATTGCGACATGGGCGCGCCGTTACCTGCCCGAACCGCTGTCGACGACGCTCAGCCCGTTCGATGCCGAGGCCGAGGAAACCGGGCTCGGGAAGTTTCAGTTGATGATGCGAGCGGGTAAGGCGAATTTCATCGCCGACGAGCCCGAAAGCCTCGGCGGGCTCGGGTCGGGACCGACGCCGTTCAACCTGCTGTCCGCGGCGCTCGCGGCTTGCACGACGATGACGTTGCGGCTTTATGCGGCGCGAAAGGGCTGGCCGGTCGAGCGTATCCGTACCGGCGTGCGCCACCGCAAGGAAGCGGGCGCCGAAAAGCCGGACATCTTCACCCGCGGCATCGAAATCGAAGGTCCGATCGACGCCGCACAGCGCGCCGAACTGATCGGTATTGCCGATCGCTGCCCCGTCCACCGCACGCTCGAAACCGGGTCGCGCTTCGACCCGATCGAGAGCAGCTGGAACGATGCTGAAGGCAAGCCGGCGCGCGACGAATCGTCATAACCCTGTCCGATCGGCCCGGTTCGGCTCAACCATATTGGTTGAGCCGAATGATCGTATCCTCGTCGACCATCGCTCCGAACCAGGTGATCAGCACCGAACGGAGCAGCACCTCGTTCGACGCCTCGGCAAAGAGGGTGAGCGAGGCGTGGAGCTTTTGCGCATCGGCGTCGCCAAACACGTCGCGCGCGCTACTCCGGACCAGTTTGAACAGCGTCTCGACGCATTCGCGGTAGCGATTGCCGATCGGCTGAAAGTCGAGATAGGCGCGCGCTTCGTCGAGCGTAGCGAGGGCATAGAGTTCGTCATCATTCCCTCGTGCGAGACGCGGGAATATGAAGTCCATATAGGGCGTACACATTGCGCCGCGGCGCAGCATGTCGATGGCATCGTCATAGCTGTCCGCCTGTACGGCGACGAAGCGCTGGAGATCATAATCGTCGGTCATCGCGCGTCACCCCGCGACGACGTCGGCATATTCGGGATGCCGGCGAAAGAAATCGACCATGAACTGGCAGCGCAATACCGCCTTGCGGCCTGTTTGGCGGAGCAGATGGAAGGCGCCCGTCGCGAGTTGAGTCGCGATACCCATGCCCCAGAATTCGGGCGGCACTTCGGTGTGGATCAACACGAGCCGTTCCTCGTCATCGACGCGATAATAGGCCGCGGCGGTCGAGCCGTCGGGCAAATCGAGTTCGAAGCGGCGCTGGTCGGTATTGTTGAAAACTTCGGCGTCCATGGTCGTTCACCTTGCTGGATTGGAGACAAGGACAGACTAGACCGCAGGTGGGGCTGCGACAGACCCAAGGGATGCGAATGGCATGATACTATCCGGTGCGCGAGAGCGCCGGGCGCACCTCGTCAGCCCAGCTCTCGGCAATTGCGGTGAGTTCGCGCCGCGCGCACCGCAGCGCATCGGCGCGTTCGAGTTCACGCGCGAATTGCAGCGGCTGGGCATCGACGAATTGCGGTTCTTCCACTCCGATAAAGCCGAACGCGGTGCGCAGCGATGGGGTCAGCATATCCATCCCCGCGAAGGGCGCGCCCGCGCGCAGGTCGACGCCGCGGGTCGTCAGAAACAAGGTCTTGCGTCCGCCGAGTTGGCCCAGGAAGCGGCCGTCGTCGGTCGCCTCATAGGTAAGGCCGCCGCGCACGATCGCGTCGATAAACGCTTTAAACGCGGCAGGCATCGTCCAATTGTGCATCGGCATCGCAAAGAGCAGCGCATCGGCGGCCAGCAGGCGTTGGCACAGGGCATCCGAGGGCGCGAGCACGGCGCGCATCGCATCGGTGCGATCTTCGGCAGGCATGTACGTCGCGCGAGTGAACAACTCGCTGATCTCTGGCGCGGGTTCGGCCGCGAGGTCGAGATAGTCGACCGTCAGCAACGGCAGGTTGCTGCGCAGCTGATCGACGAAGAAACGCGACAGGGTGCGCGATGAAGAGGTCGCGCCTTTCGGGCTTGAATCGACATGGAGCAGTTTCATCGTTTCCTCCTTCAGGCAGCGTGCGCGCGGGCAGGCGCGCGCGCGGCGGGATCTTCGATCAACGCGGTGAGTGCGGTGCACGCCTTGTCGATGACAGGCTTGGCCAGATTGGTCACGCAAAGGACAAGCCCTGGCTGCGCTTCGGCGGGCCGGGCGTGCCAGATCGATAGCGGGGCCGGCGCGATACCGAATTCGGGCGCCAGCTTGGCGAGCGCGACATCGTCGGCGCCTTTTGGTAGATGCGCGATGACCGCGAGACCAGCAAAACTCTCCACCGCGATGCTCTTGCCAAGCCGCGCGTGGAGATCGTTGCGGCGCTCGCGGTAAAGCGTCTTCATGTGGCGCAGGTGGCGAAGAAAATGGCCGTCGCCGAGGAAGCCGGTGAGCGCGAGTTGCGTTGTGACGTTGGGGGCGGGGTTCAGATAGCCCGCCACTTCGCCGAACCGCTGAGCGAGCGAAAGCGGCGCAACGACGAAGCCGAGGCCGAGGGTCGGGCTGATCGTCTTGCTGAAGGTGCCGATATGAATGACGCGGCCCGACGGATCCTCGGCAGCCATTGATGTCGCGGCGCGGCCGCCGAGTTGCAGTTCGCCCAGATAATCATCCTCAATGACCCACGCATCTTCGTGCGTTGCCCAGGCGAGCAGCGCGGCCCGGCGTTCGGGTGAAAGCGTGACACCGGTCGGCGCCTGCTGTCCTGGGGTGACGATCGCGAGAGCGGCATCGGGCGCGGCGCGGACGCCATGGTCGACGCGAATGCCCTTGCTGTCGACGGGGACGGGGACGGGTTTCAGACCGGCAATTTCCAGTGCGATGCGCGCGACGGGATAGCAGGGATCTTCGACCCAAGCCGTACGGCCATGCGCGCCGATTGCGAGCAACGTCAACGCAAGGCCATTCTTGTAACCGCTGGTCAGGATGATCTGATCGGGATGGCAGCAAATGCCGCGTGTGATCGCGAGGTTCGCGGCGATCTGAGCGCGCAGTTCCGGCTCGCCGCGCGGGTCGTTCGGGCTGAGCGGCGCCATCGCATTGTCGCGGCACGCGCGGGTGCGAAGCCGCGCCCAGATTTTGGCGGGGAAGGCGTCTTGTGCGGGAACGCCCATCTGGAAAGGGAGTGGCTTCAACGAAAAGCCCCGCTCGAGATCCTGAAGCGGGCGCGGGATGTCGATCTGCTGGATGGCGACCGGGCGCGGCGCCTGCCGCTCGGCGACGCGTGTCCCGGCGGCGCCGGCGGAGAAAACGAGGAACTCGTCGGTGAGCGCTTCATAAGCGGCTTTCACTGTCCCGCGTGAGACGCCGAGTTGCGCGGCGAGATCGAGCCAGGACGGGAGCCGCGTTCCGGGACGCAAACGCATGTCGAGAATGGCCGAGCGCAGTGTCGCGGTGATCTGCGCGGTGATCGGAGTTGCTTGCGATCGATCGATTGCGAAAGCGACGCGGCCGGGATCCCATGGTGCATTCATTTCGTCACCTCACGGTACTGTGAAAAACTCTCTGGATGACATGAAGATTATGTTCCCAGCGGTGGTGCTGTCGAGACGGGGGGCACCTATACGAAAGGTCAGGGTGCGAGCGCCGCACGTTTAGGAGGCAGCCTATTTCGCCTCCATTTCCGCTCGAACGCCGACGAATTGGTACATTCGTCTTGTCGCCTCTTGCGTCTAACGCCGCGCGCCTCGCGACCTATTCTGCCCGCATCATCCGGTCGCTCGGCGGCCGCAATGGAGGGCCGGAAAATGGACGATCTCAAGACCGCAGTGAGCCGTGAGAAGATTTTGCATGCGCTCTATGAAGCCGCCGAACTCGAACAGAATCTGATGTGCACTTACCTCTATGCCGCTTTCAGCCTGAAGGACGGCGAGGATGAGGGACTGAGTGCAGCGGAGGCCGAGGCAGTGACCCGCTGGCGGCGTGCGATCCTCGACGTTGCGATCGACGAAATGAGCCACCTCGTCGCGGTGTGGAACATCACCTCGGCGCTGGGCGGATCGCCGCGTTTCGGGCGGACGAACTTTCCGATAGCTCCTGGCTATCTGCCTGCGGGCATTGCGGTAAAGCTCGCGCCGTTCAGCGCAGCAGTAATTCAGCACTTCATCTTTCTTGAACGCCCCGACGCGTCCGCCGAGCCCGACGGCGAAGGCTTTGTCGTCGCCGATCCGGTACGCCGCATGGCGGAGGCGCCAAGACTTACACCTTCGGGCTTCGACTATGCGACGATCGGCGACTTTTATCTCCGGATCGAGAATGATCTGCGCGCGCTTGTCGACATGCTGGGCGAGAAAGCCGTTTTCTGCGGCGACCCGGCGCTGCAATATTCGTCTGACGAGGTGAACTTCGCCGGTGCCAAGGTGGTCAGTGATCTGGAGAGCGCGACAGCTGCGTTGATCGAGATCGTCGTCGAAGGCGAGGGCGCCCCCGAGCATCGCGAAAATTCGCATTTTCAGCGTTTTCTGAGCGTCCGTGACGAGATGGCGGTTCTATCGGCAGCTAATCCATCCTTTCATCCGGCGCATCCCGCCGCGATCAATCCGGTGCTCCGCAAACCGCCGCAGCCGGACGGGCATGTGTGGTTGGAGAATGCCGATGCGGTCGCGACGGTTGATCTTGCCAATGCGGTCTACGGGCTTGCGCTGCGGCTGCTCGCGGGCGCCTTCGCACTGCCGCGGCCGAACCCCGACAAGATGCTCTATATCGGCTGCGCAATCGGTCTGATGCACGCGCTGACTGCCGTGGCCGAGCGTGCGGCGCGGCTGCCCGCAGGGCCGTCGAACCCCGATTGCAATGCGGGGGTATCCTTCACCGCGCTGCGCGATGCCGCATCGCTGCCCCCGGGCGCAGGCGCGCGGCGCCTTTACATCGAACGTGCCGAAGAATTGGTGGCGGTCGCTGCGGCCATGGATCAATCGGACGCGCGCATCGGGCGGGCGCTTCGAATACTCCAGAAACAGGCAGAGCGGTTGAAGGCGGCCCCCGTCGCGGAGGCTTCGGAGCCTGCTCCGCCGTCACCCCCAGCAACGCCGGTCGCCGTTCCACCTTCCACCCAAACCAACGGCATCGAACGCGTCGAGGGGCGGGGGGGCACCGTCAAATTCGACGGCAAGCGCTGCATCCATAGCCGCGTCTGCGTCACGCAGGCTTCCGATAGTTTCCTGTCTGACGTCGAGGGGACGTGGATCATCCCCGACGCCACGGATACCGAGATATTGTGCGGCGTGATCCGCCAATGCCCGTCGGGCGCGCTGACCTATGAACGGCGCGACGGAAAGGCCGAGCCAACACCCCCGGTAAACCTGATCGCGCTACGCGAGAATGGCCCCTATGGCGTCCGTGCCGAACTGCTGCTCGACGGCGAACGCGCAGGTTTTCGTGCGGTGCTGTGCCGCTGCGGCGCATCGAAGAACAAGCCTTTCTGCGACAAGTCGCACAAATATACCGGCTTCGAGGCGACGGGTGAACCGCCGAGCAAGGATACGCCCAAGCTCGCGGCGCGCAATGGACCGCTCGCGATCGACCCCGAACTCGACGGGCCGCTGGTGGTAGCGGGCAATCTCGAAATCGTCAGCGGGACCGGACGTGCGGTCGCTTCGGTCCAGAAGGCGCGCCTCTGTCGCTGCGGCGGCAGCGCGAACAAGCCCTTCTGCGACAACACGCACCGCAAGATCGGCTTTCGCAGCAACTGATGCTCTCCCCAGAAGAAAGGCAGAATATGAAAAGTCTCGATGGAAAAGTCGCGGTCATTACCGGCGGCAATAGCGGTATCGGCCTTGCGACCGCAAAGCTCTTTGCCGACGAAGGCGCGCAGGTTGTCATCACCGGGCGCCGCAAGGATGTGGTCGATGCGGCGGTTGAAGCCATTGGTCCCACGGCGGCTGGAATTCGGGGCGATGTCGCCGATCCGGCGCACCACGCCAATGTCGCCGAATTGGTCCGCGACCGGTTCGGCCATGCGGACATCTATGTTGCGAACGCCGGAGTGAACACGATCAGCCTGTCGCAACAGGTGTCGGAAGCCGAATATGACGCGCAATTCGCGATCAACGCGCGCGGTACGTTTTTCGGCGTACAAAAGATCGCGCCACTGCTCCGCGACGATGCCTCGATCATATTGGTTGGATCGCTCGCGAGCGACAAGGTGCTTGAGGGGCATGCCGTCTATGCGGGCACGAAGGCGGCGATCAACGCGTTCGCGCGAAGCTGGGCGATCGAGTTCAGGGCGCGCGGCATTCGCGTGAATATGCTGAGCCCCGGGCCCACCGAAACGGCGATCCTCGAAAAGCTGGGTGTCGAACCCGAAAATCGCGACGCCTTTGTCGCGATGATGGCAGATGCGATCCCGCTCGGGCGCCTCGGCCGACCCGACGAATTGGCGCGTGCCGCGCTGTTTCTTGCGTCGAGCGCGAGCAGCTTTGTGACAGGCATCAACCTGCGCGTTGATGGCGGTATGGCGCTTCTCTGAGCCGACTTCACGACTGGGCAAGGATCGCGCCTTACCCCGTAAAAGCGGCAGTTGTGCATTATTCGGGCGCATGGCATGAGCTGCGCGCGAGAGATTGGCCGGCGTCTCTCGATACAGGATTTCGCTCAACGCACGTCCCAGGGGCCCAGTCATGACCAGCAATGTCGTTACCGAAGACGCGCCGTTCGTCCTGATCGTCGATGATGATATCGAAGTGCGGACGGCGATCGGCGAGTTGATGGAATCGGTCGGGATCGAGGCCGCAACCTATGGATCGACGCGCGAGCTGCTCGACACGCCGCTGCCCGACCGCGCGGGCTGCCTGATCCTCGACGTGCGGATGCCTGGGTTGAGCGGGCTCGACCTGCAGCAGCAGCTTGCGGCAGCAGGGGTAACGAAGCCGATCGTCTTTCTGACCGGGCACGGCGACATCCCGATGTCGGTGCAGGCGATGAAGGCCGGTGCGATCGATTTCCTGACCAAGCCCGTGCGCGATCAGACGTTGCTCGATGCCGTGGTTGCGGGGATCGAGCAGGACAAGGCGCAGCGCGCCAGCTCGCGCGTCGTCCAGTTTCACGTCGATCGTTATGCGACGCTGACACCACGTGAAAGCCAGGTGATGCGCGAAGTCGCGCGCGGCCGCCTCAACAAACAGATCGCCTATGATCTGGGAATCAGCGAAATCACCGTGAAGCTTCACCGCAGCAATGTGATGAAGAAGATGCAGGCGGCTTCGGTCGGCGAACTGATCCGCGCGTGGGAGAAATTGCCCGCGCAATTGCGCGAAACCGGCGCAGCCTAGACCTTGGTATGGTTACAATGGTTTGCAACCTCGACGAAAAGGGCGGCGTTGACCTTCGAGGTTGTTTGATGAAGGGCCAAGCCGCTTGCCCAAAATTCCCCTTGTCGCGGTCGTGGACGATGACGAAGCCGTTCGCGAAGCGCTGTGTGATCTGTTGATGGTGTCGGGTCTCGCCTGTCGCATCTTTGAAAATGCGTCGGCTTTCCTGGGCGACGCGACCGTGCGCGATTGCGACTGCCTGATCACTGATGTCCGGATGCCGGGTATGAGCGGGGTCGAGTTGCTGGAAAAGCTTCGCAGCGATCGTTCGGATATTCCGGTCGTCGTGCTGACGTCGGTCGTCGACGATCATCTGCGCGTCCGCGCGGATGCTTTGGGCGCGCTCGCATGGTTGCAAAAGCCGGTGAGCGAAGACGTGCTGCTCGGCCATCTGAAATCGGCGCTCGGCGATCGTTTCGTCTGGCCGGACGAACCCGGGACATGAGCGCCGGCGCGGGCCGCGAGCCCGACATTGCCGATCTCGCGTCCGAAAGCGTCATTATCTTCGATACGGCGGGGCGCATCACCTATTGGAACCCCGCGTCCGAGGCGCTCTATGGCTGGCCGGCAATGGCGATGGTCGGTCGCGGGATCGATCATCTGTCCGACCGCACAGTCGACGAGGGTGAGCATTGGCGCCTGCTGTTACAGGAGGGCAATTGGCAGGGTCTGGTGAGCCGTCGTACTCCGGCGGCGACGCAGGTGGCCGCCGATGTGCGCCAATATGTCCGCTTCAATCCCGACGGCACCGCGCGCGACGTCGTCGAATATGGCCGCCGCTCGCAAAATGACGCGGTGCAGGGCAGCGACTGGCATATTCCCGACCGGTTGATGGCGGCAAGCTGGGAAATGGATGTGACCGATGCGTTGCCGCTCATCGCATCGATCCATTCGCAAACATCCACCACCGCCGATCCCGCCATGCTGACGACGCTTGGGCTGGAATTTGTCCAGGCGATGCGCGTCGTCAATGTCAACGAGCGTGCCGCGCGGTTGGTCGGCGGCAATCGCGGCCCCGAGTTGATGATCGGCCAGTCGGTCGCGGCCTTCTGGCCGATCGAAGCACGCGTTCCGCTTGCCGAACTGGTCATCGAGGCGGTGACGGCGAACCAGCCGGACATCAGCTATCGCCGCCAGCTGCCATCTGACGGCATATTGCGCGATCCGATCATGACCGTCTGGCTTCCGTCGGGCGACGGACCGGCCAACCGCGTCTTCGTCACTGCGAATGGCACCGCCGATGACGATCGATCCTATCTCTATCTGCGTGCCAGCGAGGCGCGTTATCGCAAGCTGGTCCAATATATGCCGATGGCGATGTGGCAGGTCGATGCCAGCCATATGGGCAAGATCTACGCCGACATTCGCGGGAAGGGCGTCGAAGATTTCGACGCCTATCTGGCTGAGCATCCCGACCTGCTTGAGCTCGGGGCAAAATCTGTGCCCGTCACCGACGTCAATCGCAGCGCGGTGGAATTGTTCGGCGCGCGCAACCGCCACGACCTGATGCAGAATGTCGGTTATCTGTTCAAAGCGACCCCCGACGCGCTGCGCAAGGTGATGATCGGCCGGTTCAACGGTCAGCAGAACTGGAGCGACCTGATCAAGGTCGAGACGCTCGACGGCCGCATCCTCGACGTCCAGTTTTCGGTGACCTATCCCAAGCCCCCTGCCGAACTCGACGTTACCATCTTTGGCATGGTCGATGTGACCGAGCGTATTCAGATGGAAACCGAACTGCGCCAATTGCAGGCCGATTACACGCATGCTGCACGCATATCGACGCTCGGCGAACTGACGACATCGATTGCGCATGAGGTCAATCAGCCGCTCGCGGCGATCGTCACCAATGCCGAGACGAGCCTGCGCTGGCTGACGCGCGACGAGCCGAATGTCGAGAAGGTCAAGGAACTGACGGCGCGGATCGCCGCAAGCGCACGGCGCGCGAATGACATCGTCCAGCGTATTCGCGGCATGGCCGCGAAGCGTGAGCCCGAGCGCGTCGCGCTCGACCTCGACGAAGTCGCGCAGGAGGCGTTGATGTTCGTGCGCGACGAGGTCGAGCGGCGGGCCATCCGGATTGCGACCGATTTTGCCAAAGATCTGCCCAAGGCGATGGGCGACCGCGTCCAGTTGCAGCAGGTGCTCGTCAATCTGATCGTCAACAGTGTGCAGGCGCTCGAGGCGCAAACGCAGGGCGAGCGCGAGATCAGTCTGGCGACGAGCCGCGACGTCGACGGCAAGATCGTCCTGACGCTCCGCGACACCGGACCGGGGATGGCGGAAGATCATATCGACCGCGTTTTCGAGGGCTTCTTCACGACAAAGGACACTGGCATGGGGATCGGCCTCGCCATCTGCCAGTCAATCATCGCCGAGCATGGCGGATCGATTTCAGCGTCAAATCACCCTGACGGTGGCGCACAATTCCGCTTCGCCATCCCGGCGCAAGGCGTCGACCGGTAACGGAAGACGGCCCGTGAGCCGCCTTCCGTCGCGCTTCCTATTTTGCCGCGAACGTCCGGCGCAGGAAATCGACCGCTTGCATCACGGCGCCGCGCGCGGCGGGCGTGGTCGCGATCGGATTCAGCATCATGAAATCATGGATCGTGCCGTTGTACCGCGTCGAGATGACCTTCAGGCCCGCGGCTGCCAGCTTGCGGCCATAGGCTTCGCCCTCGTCGCGAAGCACATCATTTTCATCGACGATCAACAAGGCCGGTGGCAGGCCCTGCAATTCTTCGATCGACGCGTTGAGGGGTGAGGCGAGGCTATCGCCGCGGCGGCTGGTGTCGGGGAGATATTGGTCCCAATACCAAGCCATCGCCTTGGCGGTCAGCCAGGGGCCGTCGGCAAATTCGCGGTATGACGCGGTCGACATCGACGCGTCGGTGACCGGGTAGAAGAGCAATTGCGCGTCAAAGGCGGGGCCGCCGCGCGCCTTTGCCATTAACGTGACCGCCGCAGCCATATTGCCGCCGACGCTGTCGCCCGCGATCACGAGGCGCGCCGGATCGGCGCCGAACTCGGCCGGATGATCGGCGACATGGCGCGCGACCGCATAGGCCTGTTCGATAGCGTTCGGAAACTGGCTCTCGGGAGCGCGGTCATAGTCGACGAAGATCAGAACTGCATCGGCGCCGGCGGCAAGTTGACGGACCAACCGGTCGTGCGTCTGCTTATCGCCCAAGACCCAGCCGCCGCCATGGATATAGATGATCGCGGGAAGGGGAGCCGATGAACCCGCCGGCCGGACGATACGGATGCTGGTTGCGCCTGCCGGGCCGACCGAAACCATGCGGTCTTCGCTGTCGACCGCGGGCAGCTCGGGCGCGACCGATGTCTGGACTGCCGAGAGGACGTCGCGCGCGTCGGCGGGGGACAGAGTATAGATCGGCGGTCCGTCGGGCAGGCTATCGAGGAATGCCTGCGTTGCAGGTTCGAGCGGTGAAATGGGCGGCGTGGCTTTGACCATGGCTTGTTCCTTTCGAGAGCGAATGGGCTTTCACCCGAACCGCTGAGTGCCAGTGCGGGAGGCGTCTCCGCTATTGTCCCGAGGCACGCGGCGCGTTGGCGAATAATCGAGCCGGCCCTATGCTTTGGCAGAGGGTGGATGAGCCCCTTGCGCGCACGGCTGCATACTTTGGCCCAATAGGCCGCCGGGTCGCGATCCGGCATCTCCTTAAGGGCAGGATGTTCCAGCAAGGAGAATGACGATGTATCGTTCGGTTCGTACCGCCGCCCTCGCCGCGTTGATGATGTCGGGCGCCATTCCGGCGCAGGCAGCAGAAGATGAAGCCAAGCCCACGGTGATCCTCGTCCACGGCGCCTTCGCAGATTCCTCAGGCTGGAACGCTGTGATCGCGACGCTCGAGAAGGACGGCTATCCGGTCATTGCCGCCGCGAACCCGCTGCGCAGCGTCGCGGGCGATGCCGAAAGCGTCGCGGCGGTGGTGCGCTCGGTCCCCGGCAAGGTCGTGCTGGTAGGGCACAGCTATGGCGGCGTCGTCATTACCGAGGCCGCCAAGGATAACCCCAACGTCAAGGCACTCGTCTATGTCGCAGGCTTCGTTCCGGAAACGGGCGAGTCCGCATTGACGCTTTCGGCGAAGTTTCCGGGCAGCACGCTTGGTGCGGCTCTGTTGCCGGTGAAGCTGCCGGGCGGCGGCACCGATCTCTACATTCAGCCCGGAAAATTCCACGACCAGTTCGCCGCCGATCTGCCAAAGCTGCAGACGGCGCTGATGGCTGCGACGCAGCGTCCCGTTACCCTGGAAGCGCTGAGCGAACTGTCGCGTTATGCGGCGTGGAAGAGCCTGCCGAGCTATGTCATTTATGGCTCGGGCGATCGTAATATCCCCGCTGCGGCAATGCGTTTCATGGCCGAGCGTGCGCACTCGCGAAAAACCGTTGCTGTCGAAAATGGCTCGCACGCCCTGATGGTGTCGCATCCCGCCGAAGTTGCCGCCCTGATTGAAGATGCGGCAACTTCGCCCTGACGATGAGCAATCCTTTGCAAGACAACATCCTAAAGGGCGTCAAAGGCGTCGATCATTTACAAGGCAACCGGCGATCTACGTGCCGTCCAAATTCTGCTCGGTCACACCAAGATTGAAAATATAGTACGATACTTGGGCGTCGATGTTGAAGATGCGTTGACCCCCGGCGCAGTGGAGCGCCCGACATTGAGGTCCGCTTTATGAGGCGGTGTGACGGGTCAGGATATCGGTGAGGGCGTCCGACAAATCGTCGCCCGTCAGCGGCTTCTCGATGAGCGTCGCGCCGAGCGCCGCAGCGGACGCGCGAACGCTGCGGTCAGGATGCGTCACGAGCAGAATGGCCGGCGACGCGTTTCCGTCCGCGCGGAGGCTGGCAAGCCATGCCAGTCCGTCGCTGCGAAAACCCTGGTCGATGATCAGGCACATGGGGCTCGTGGGGCGTTCGGTGTTACCGCGAACGTCAAACCCCTCGAGTGTCAGCGAAAACCGGAGTGCGGAAAGAAGGGCCGGATCGCTCGCGAAGAGTATCACAGGGCGATCCATGTCCTTCCTCCCTTCCTCGGCTCTGCGGTCAGGCGGCCTTCTTCCAGTTGGGTTCGAGCGTCACATGCGGCGGGCACTCGGCCACCGGACCGACAGGCAAGCCGGCGAGCTCGTTCGCGAAGCCGTGATTGACGTCTCGGTGGTGCGCCTCGTCGGCGCGGACCACCAGGACGACATCGCGCAGCGTCGCATCGGCGGGCAAGCCCCAATAGTCTTTCGCGATTTTCGGGGCAGGCACATTGGGGCTGCGGCCTTCGTCGATCTCGGCAAGATAATGCGTATAGCTGATCACCGCCTCTTCCTCGAAATAGCCCACGACGCGGTGCGCCGTCTTGGAACTGATCAGGTAGAGCGCGAAGAAGCAGATATAGAACACCCATTGCACGCCGATGATTACGGCCCGTTCGAAGAGCGTCGGCTTGGAAATCTCGATGAAGGTCATCAGGTGCATGCGCTCATTCTCGGCTTCGTCCATGAGCGTCTTGATCCAGCCCTTGTCGTCGCACATGCGGCGTAGGCAGGCGAGATGGTTGATTGTCGCCCCCACCATCCCCGGAACCGCAGCGACCGTTTCCAAGACGACAGCGCGGTGTCCGTAACGCTCGGCGAAAAAGGTGTCGGCGCACCAGCGCAGGACCTTGGTGAAGCCATATGCGACGCGATCGGACAGACCCTTGGGGTTGTGATGAACGCTGAGATCGATGAAAGGTGCAGTCATGGGAACATCTCCGTTCCGGCGGCAGGGGTAGGGATGCCGTCGATGGGGACGAAATAGGCCGGAACGAGGAGCGCGAAAATTTGGATGATGTCCCTACCGTATCTCCCCTAAGGGATTTACCGGAGGTCCGCCGCGCGCGCCTGACGAGCCGCTTCCTCCCACGCCTGCCGGTGCTGGCTGCCTTCGGCATCGCGCTGCTTTTCGTCGCGGCGGGGATGGCGGTCCGCCTCCTTTTCGCAGCCGATCTTGGCCAGCGCGCGACTTTCATTTTTTTTGTGCCGGGGGTCGTCGTCGCGGGCGCACTTTCGGGACTGCGTGCGGGCACGCTCGCGGCGCTGGCTGGCGCGTTGGCAGGCCTGTGGTGCGACAGCCGCATCGGACCTGTCGAAGGCGCCAGCCTGATCGCCGCCGGATCCTTCTTTGTGATTTCGCTCGCAATCTCGCTGGGTGGAGAGTGGTTCCAGCATGCCCGTGTCGAAACCGAGGAGGGCGCCGCGGCGCTGGCGGGGCGCGAGGCCCACTTGCGTTCGATCCTCGAAACCGTTCCCGACGCCGTGGTCGTGATCGACGAGGCGGGGACGATCCGCGATTTCAGTCCGGCGGCCGAACGGATGTTTGGCTGGCGGGCCGAGGAGGCGGTGGGCAGGAATGTCCGGACGCTGATGCCCGAGCCCTATCGCGCCGCGCATGACGCGTATCTCGATCGCTATTACCAAACGGGCGAGAAGCGGATCATCGGCAGCGGGCGGGTCGTCGTTGGCGAACGCCGAGACGGATCGACCTTCCCGATCGAATTGTCGGTCGGGGAGATGCAGGCTGGCGGCGAGCGCTTCTTCACCGGCTTCATTCGCGACCTCACCGAACGCCAGCAGGCCGAGGCGCGATTGCAGGAACTTCAGAACGAACTGGTCCATGTTTCTCGCCTTACCAGTCTGGGCGAGATGGCATCGGCGCTGGCGCATGAGATCAATCAGCCGCTGTCGGCGATCGCCAACTATCTGAAGGGGAGCAGGATCCTTCTTGCGCGTGAGGAGGTTCCGCACGACCGTCTGGCCGAAGCGGTGGAAAGAGCGGCGGCGGAAGCGCTGCGCGCGGGCGACATCATTCGGCGGCTACGCGATTTCGTGGCGCGCGGCGAGACCGAGCGCGCGATCGAAAGCCTGCCCAAACTGGTCGAGGAGGCGAGCGCGCTTGCGCTGGTGGGGGCCCGCGAACATGATATCCGCATTCGCTTCGCCTTCGACCCAGCTGTTGATCTGGTGTTCGTGGACAAGGTGCAGATACAGCAGGTGGTACTGAACCTGGTCCGCAACGCGGTCGACGCCCTTGCCGAAACAGCGGCCGGGGACCGCGAGCTGATAATCGCGATCGAGGCCCATGGCGACATGGCCCGGGTCATCGTCACCGACAATGGCCCGGGCATTGCCCCCGCTGTCGCGGCGCAATTGTTTCAACCCTTCATTACCACGAAACGCACCGGTATGGGCGTGGGCTTGTCAATCTCACGCACCATCGTCGAAGCGCATGGCGGGAAGATCCGGGTCGATCCGGCCCCCGGCGGCGGCGGCGCGCAGTTCAGCTTCACCGTATCGAGGATGGGCCAAGAGGAGTTATATGATGGCGAGTGATCCGATCGTCTATGTGATCGACGACGATGACGGCGCGCGCGGTTCGCTCGAATTCCTTCTCGATTGTGCCGAAATTCGCGTCCGGGGTTTTGCGTCCGCCGATTCATTTCTGAAAGCATCGCCGCCCCTCGAAGGCGCCTGCGTCGTGACCGACGTGCGGATGCCTGGCACCAGCGGGATCGAGCTGGTTGAGGCGCTGAAGGCGCGGGGCGCGGCTGTTCCGGTGATTGTGATTACCGGCCACGCTGACGTTCCGCTTGCCATACAGGCCATGAAGGCGGGTGTTGCCGACTTTATCGAGAAGCCGTTCGACGATGAGGTCATGCTGAGCGCCATCCGGCGGGCGCTGACGCAACAGGCCGGGAGCGAAAGTGCGCGAGCCGAGCGGCAGGCGATCCTCGACCGGATGGGCGCGCTTTCGGCGCGCGAGCGCGAAGTCGTCGAGGGCCTTGTTGCCGGCAAGGCGAACAAGGCCATTGCCTTCGATCTTTCGATCAGCGCGCGGACGGTCGAGGTCTACCGCGCGAACGCGATGATGAAGATGCAAGCGAAGACGCTATCGGACCTCGTCCGGATGGCGACGATCGTTCAGTTCGATACGCCGCGGTAACCAGCGGCTAATTCCTCGGCTGATTTAGATAAAAATGCACCTGAAATCATATATTTGCGTGGCGATCTGCCGCCAGTTGGGACGGAAGTTCATGGTAAACGCGGGGCATCCGGAGATTTTCCTGAAATCGTTGCTGTGTGTTGAAAGCGCTGCGTCTGTCCCGGCCTCATTCCTCATGCCCTCGCTGAGCCCGCTTCCCGCGGCAGCGAGTATTCGCATGCCCCGCACAGATATCAGGCGTGAGCGGCCTGCGCCGTGGCCGGAGCCGGCTCTTTTTCCGGACATGACTGGCGCGCCAGAAAGATGATGGCGTCGACCAGACGCTCGGCTTCGTCCGCGGTCGGCGGGGATGCCCGTGCGGCGACATGGTGCATGATGCTGCCGATCAGCGTGTGGAACGCGAAGGCGATCGCTTCGTCGCTGGCCCCCGGCGCGAGTTGGCGAAGCGGTTCGAAATAATGCGGCGCCACCAGCCGGCCATGCGCCCGGACCGCCTCGAACACAGTCGTGTCCGACCGCGATGCCGCCATGATCTGGATGAAGGCGACGCCGCGATCACCCTTATACATGTGAATGCAATTGCGGACGTGGGTCATCAGCTTCTCGCGCGCCGACATGGCGGGATCCAGCACCGGCTCGAAGGAGAGGGCGGTCTCGTCGAAAAGGTCGAGGATCAGCGCGCCCTTCGACGAAAAGCGGCGGTAGAGAGTCGACCGGCTGCAGCCCACCTGTTGGGCAATCGCCTCGAAGGTCAGCGCGGTGCATCCGACTTGCGCGATCAGTGCCCAGGTGGCCTGTCTAATTTTGGAATCGACCTCCGCGCTGCGCGGACGGCCCCGTTCTTTCGTCGCCTGCTGCCCTTCGATCATGTTCATCCCCCTAGGCATATCTTGTGATCATTTGCGCAAAATTGTCACATAATATCGATACGTGCACGTCTCGTAATTATACCACAGCGGGAGCAGCAACCTCAACCACAGGCGGATAAAGATTTACGCGCCCCGGCAAAGCCCTCGATAAAGAGGCGGAGAGGCCGGGCGCCTCCACCAATCATCCACGCATTCATCAAGCATGACGGAGAAGTGTGACGCTTCTCCGATCGTCGGCGCTTGACCGCAGAACATCGAAGGGGTCGTCCATGAAAACACGTCATATCCTTGCAGCAGTTTCTTCGCTCCCGGCCTTGTGCTGGGGCTCGCTTGCCCATGGCCAGGATATTCCCGCCAGCAGCGACAGCGTACAGGAAGAAGGCAGCGAAATTGTCGTCAGCGGCTATCGGCTGCAGAATCAGCGGGCGGTCGCCGCGAAGCGCAATGCCGAGACAATATCGGAATTCGTGACGGCGGACGATGCGGGGCAGAATCCCGACTATAATATCGCCGACGCATTGCGCCGGGTGCCGGGCGTATCGGCGGTGTTCGACGAGGATGAGGGCCGCTATGTCGCCGTCCGGGGCCTCAACCCCGATTATTCGATGGTCACCTTCAACGGCCTGCAGCTCGCGTCCAGCGACCAGAACAGCCGCCGCGTGCTGATCGAGCAGGTGCCGGCGAGCGCCGTTGCGCGGATGCAGGTGGTGAAGGCGCTGACGCCCGCTTATGACGGCAATGCGATCGGCGGCCTCGTCGATCTTCAGACGCGCAGCGCCTTCGACAGCGCCGACACCTATTTCTCCGCGCAGGCGCTGGTCGGCTATTATGACAGCAACGCCGTACCGGGCAAAGCCAAGCCATCGTTCCGCACCGATGCGACGTTGACCACCCGCTTTGGTGCGGACGATGCGTTCGGAATCATGCTGACCGGCAGCTATATGGAGCGCACCCGCGATCAGGAACGCCTGATCATCTCCAGCAACAGATATTTCACCGCGCCCGGCGCCCCCGCGACCGATCCGTTGACACAGGCGGTGACCAGCGTGCCCAATGGCGGGCTGTTCCTGAACTATGCGCTGACCTCGAAGCGTTGGGGCGGCGCCGGGACGCTGGAATATCGGCCCGGTAACGGCCTGCGCGCATCGCTTTACTATGGCCGATACACGCAGGATGACGATGAAACCCGCTATATGGTCAACCTGACGCCGACCGCGACGCCGGTGATAACGGGACCGGACACGGGTACGGTCGACACCGCCAGCGTCACCGTCAACACCAGCCAGTTCGTCATCTCCAAGCCCGTGGATACCGCGCAGGCACGAGTGGAATGGGAAGGCGACCGGACGAAGATCGACGTCAGCGCGTCCTATTCCCAGTCGCGCTGGGACGAGATCGGGCCGGGCATGAATTTTGCGAGCGGCTCGCGGCCCGAGCTGGGCTATAGCTATGACACAAAGGGCGTGCCGCGTTTCACGTTCAACGACCCCGCCTATTTCTCCGATCCCCGCCGCTACAGCTTCGCCTCGGCCAGCAGTTCCGATTTCAACGTCCGCGAACGGGTGAAGGCGCTGAAGGGCGATTTCCGGCGGCAGCTGGGCGAAGGCATCTGGCATATCGGCGCCGGCGCCTCGTACAAGAGCGCCGATCGCACCGTCGATCGGGAAGCGCCCGCGTGGAGCAGCGCAACGCCCGGCCTGACGCTGGACCGGTTCGCGCGGCCCGAAAGCTATACGCCCCCGTCGGGCACGGCGCCTTTCCCGATGGTCGATCGCGAAGCGTTCTGGGACTATCTGTACGGCACGCCGGGCGCGTTCGTTCAGGCTCCGCGCGGCAATGGCGGCCTGTCCGGCGACTATCGGTTCAAGGAAGATGTCGCGGCCGTCTATGCGATGGTCGAGGCGCGCGGCGATCGCTTCCATCTTATCGCCGGGGGCCGGTATGAAGATACCGACGTCAACGTCGATCGCTATGCGGTCGTGAACGGCGCCATCACGCCCTTGCATGACAAAAATGGTTATGGCGACTTCCTGCCGTCGGCGGTCGTCTCTTATGACGTCACGCCAGAGCTGAAGCTGCGCGCCGCCTATAGCAAGGCGTTGGGGCGCCCCAACCAGACCGATCTGGCGGGCGGCGAAACGCGTACCGAAACGGCCGGTCTGGTCACCATCTCCCGCCCCAACCCGGAACTCAAGCCACGCCGGGCGGACAATTTCGACCTGTCGGCGGAATATTATTTCCCCGGCAACAACGGGCTGATCTCTGCCGGCGTCTTCCACAAGCAGATCAAGGACGAGATTTTCCGCGGCACGTCCCAGATCGTCGAGGGGCCGCTGACCTATATGATTTCCGAGCCGCAGAATCTGGAAAGCGCCAAGCTGACGGGTCTGGAATTCAATCTGGTGATGAACAGCCTGCCGTTCCTGCCGCCCGCGCTGTCGGGGCTGGGTCTGTCGGTCAACTACACCTATATCCATACCGACGCGGCGATCGTCATGAACGACGGCACCCGCCGTTCGGTCGATCAGCTCATCGACCAGCCAAAGCATATGCTGAACACCTCGGTCTTCTACAAGGATCGCTGGTTCGAAGGACGGGTCAGCTATTCGCGTCCGGGAAAATCCTATCAATCGATCAGCACTGCCTCGCCGGTGCAGGATCTGGTCTATGAGCCTTTCAATCAACTCGATGCGCAGGTTCGCATCAAGCTGACCGATCAGCTCCAGTTCGTCGCCGAAGGCCGCAACCTGCTCGGCGAGAGCCGCGACACGCGCTATGCCATCCACGATGAAGTGCGCGAGATCAACGCGCATGGCCGGGGTTTCTGGGCCGGCATCTCGTTCAGCTATTGATGGTTCGAAGGGAGCGGTCCGCACGGGGCCGCTCCCATTCTTTTCGCCGGTATATCCGGATCACCGATGGAGTCCCCATGTTCCGAATGATCCCCGCTGCCTTGCTGGCGGCGCTCGCCCCGATCCCTGCGGTCGCGGCCGAACCCCAGGCGCCGACACCGCCCGGCGCCGTTCAGCAGAAGCCGTCGCGCGCGCAGATGCTGGTTCAGCGGCTGCGCGATCCGAACGGCCCTGCCATGATTGTCGCGCATCGCGGCTGTCATGTCGAAGCGCCTGAAAACTCGCTCGCGTCCTTCCGCCGATGCATGTTCATGGGCATCGACATGGTCGAAACCGACGTGCAACTCACCAAGGATGGCGTGCTGGTGCTGATGCACGACGCGACCGTCGATCGCACCACCAACGGCAGCGGGCGTGTCGCCGACATGACCCTCGCGCAGATCCGGCAGCTGCGCCTCAGGATGGGAAGAGGCGGGGCCGATGCGGTCGTGACGGACGAGCGGGTCCCGACCTTCGAGGAAGCGATGGAGGCGATGCGCGGCGAGATACTGGTCGATCTGGACGCCAAGGGGCCGGATCTGGAACAGGTCTGGGCGCAGTCGCTGCCGCTTCTGGAGCGGATGGGCGTGCTCGACCAGATGACCGTCAAGATGACCTCCGGCCGCGACGATCGCCTGATGGACCGCGTGCCGCTGTTGAAACGGGTGACTTATCTGCAACGCGTGACAAGCTTTGGCCCGCCCCTGTCGCAGGTCGTGAAGAGCCACGGCCAATATAAGCCGGCGGCCTATACCGTCGTTTTCGTCAATCTTCCTTACTTCGAGGAAGGTGTCGAGGCGATCCGCGCAAGCGGCGCACGCGCCTGGGCGGAACCCTTTTGGGGCGCGACCGCCGGCGGTTATTCCGACACGCTGGCCATGCAGGATCCCGATGCCAATTGGGGACGCCTGATCAGGGCGGGCGCGACGGTATTTCTGACCGACCGGCCCGAATCCCTCGCTTTCTATCTCGCCGGCAAGGGGCTTCGTCCTTTCGGCAAATGATGTGCCTTGCCGCGCGCTGATGTGCGGGCGGCAGAGCGCCCCGGCGAGCGGTTCGCCGGGGCGCTCTGTCGAGGTTCCTGATCTGGTGCGACGTGGACGATGGGCCGGATGATCCGGTTCAACAGATCATCGCCCCGCGCCGACGCGCGGCGGTATCCGTTAGTCCGCTTGCGGCTCCTTCTCGATCACGGTCAGGTCGAGCATTTCGGCGTTATAGCCATAGCCGATTTCAACCCAGATCGTCTTGCCCGGCCGCTGGATCAGATATTGGCGGAAACGATAAGGCCAGGGATCGTAGAGGTCCTTCACGAACCGGGGCTCATTCTCCTGAATCATGGTGCGCGCCGCAGCGGGCATGCTGCCGTCAAACATGCGCTTTCCGCCAAGGGCCGCAATCTGCCGGTCGAAACGGCTGAGCAGCAGGGTCTCGTTCCAGACGCTCCCGTCGACGAAGATGTCGGCATGGAAATAGGGGCCCTCCACAATCTCCAGCTTGCCGCCGGGGAAGAGATATTTCTGTTCGAATTCCAGCCCCGTCTGGTTGCGCAAGGCATAGCCATCGGGCGCGCTGAGATAGGGGAACTCGCCCAGATCCTGCGCGGGCTGCGGCGCGGCGGCGGCGGGCGCGGTCTGGGCCAAGGCGGGCGTGAGGGGAGAGAGCAGAGCGCAGGCGAGGAGGAAGGAGGATTTGGTCATGAGGGTCCGTGTCGAAAGGCCAAAGATATGCTGCCCCCTCTAGGTCGCGGCCATGTCATTTTTGTGCATCCCGCCGTCACAAGCCGGCGCGGCGTCGTTCATGCCGTTGCGCCTGCCTGAGAAGGTGATGCGCCGATCACCGGTCTCAATCCTGTTTCTGGCGGGAGGCTCCATCGGGCCGCCTCGTTTCCACCGCTGGCGGCCAGTCCAGCTGGACGCTCAGCCCGCCGAGAGACGCTGTTTGCAAGGTCAGGACGCCGCCGCTCGCCGTGACGAACTGCTGCGCGATGGAAAGGCCGAGCCCGTGACGCGTCCCGCGCTCGTCCAGACGAACCCCGCGACCGAGCGCGGCGGGACGCAATGCTTCCGCAATACCGTCGCCGTCGTCGCAGATCCGGATCCTGCGATGCCCTTGCGGGTCGACATGCCCGGATATTTCGACGGCGCTGGCGGCATGGCGGGCGGCATTTTCGATCAGCGCGCCAAAGGCTTCCAGCGCGGCCTCGTCGCTCATCGGGATCACAAGATCTTCGGGCAGGCGGTTGCGCAGATCAAGACGCGACCCATCCGGCGTTCGCGATACCACGGTGAGAAGGCGGTCCACGATCGGCCCGGCGACGGTGACCTGTCCCCTCGCGCGGTCCGCGTCGCGCGCGAGTTCGCTCTCCACCGCGCCCGAAAGCAGCGCGAGGCTATGCGACAATTCGCCCCGGTCGCGCGGTTCCAGCGCATCGATCTGCATGCGCAGCGCGGTGATCGGTGTCTTGAGCGCGTGGGCGAGGTCGCGGGCGCGTTGCCGGGCCTGCTCCACATCGGCCGCGCGCTGGTCGGCAAAGACGTTGATGGCATCGGTGAGCGGCCGGATTTCGATCGGATAATCGGCGTCGGCCAGGCGGGCGTCGATCGTCGTTGACATGGATGACAGGTCGTCGCTGACCGCCCGGAGCGGTCTTAGTCCCAGCCAGACCTGCACGGCAGCCGCCATGGCGAGCGCGAGCCACAGGATAGCGAGGAAAACGGCCGCCTCGCTTGCGAAAGCGGAGCGGGCACGGGCCACGGGCAAACGGTCGGCGGCGACCTCGACCAACAGGACGGGGCCGGCGGAACTTGGCTGCACCGTGCGGGCAACGACCAGAATGCGATCCTCAAAAGGTCCGTCGACATTGAAAGATGTCCATCCGCGCGTCGCTTTTTTAACGGGCGGCGGGATCACGCCATCCCATAAAGAGCGCGATCGCAGTTCGCCCGCCGGCGCACGGACTTTCCAGTAAAGTCCGCTCCCCGGCCGGTCGAAACGGGGATCGACGAGCGGCTTGCTCAGCCTCGGCCGTCCCGCGGCGTCCAGTTCGAGCGCCGCGACCAGAGCGATGCCCTGACGTTCGAGTTCGTCCTGCAATTGCCGTTCGGAATGCCGCTCGAAAAGATAGCCGAGGGCGATCCACGCCAGCATCAACGCCAGCGCAATCGCGGCGCCCGCGAAAAGGAGCAGCCGCATGCTGAGCGAGCGGTTCAGGATCCGGGCGGCAGAGCGCAGCATCAGGCGTCGGCGAGAATATAGCCGAAGCCGCGCCGCGTCTCGACGATGCCGCTTCCAAGCTTGCGGCGCAGGCGCGCGACCAGCGCCTCGATCGCGTTCGCCTCAAGCGCCTCGGTGCCGTGAAGCGCCTCGGACAGCTCGGCGGCGGCCAGCGGCCGCCCGCGGCTGTGCGCGAGCGCATCGAGGAGGCGATATTCCAGCGGCGACAGGTTGATGTCGGCGCCCGCGACGTTCGCCTGCATCCGCCTTGTATCGAGCGTCAGCTTGCCGAACCGCAGCACGGCATCGGACAGGCCCGCGCTGCGGCGCACCAGAGCCCGGACGCGCGCGACCAATTCTGCGGGTTCGAACGGTTTGGCGAGATAGTCGTCCGCACCAGCCTCGATCCCCTCGACTTTTTCGAGCCAGCCGCCGCGCGCCGACAGGATGATGATCGGGAAGGAGCGGCCCTCGCCTCGCCAGCGTTTGAGGACCGTCAAACCGTCGAGGCGGGGCAATCCCAGATCCAGCACGACCGCATCATAATCTTCATCGCCGCCGCGCACCCATGCGTCCTCGCCGTCGGCGGCGCGATCTATCAGAAAGCCGGCGCGGCCCAGCGCTTCCGCGACGCCGCGGGCGATGACGTCATCATCTTCGACAAGAAGCAGGCGCATGGTTCAGTCGGCTTCCACTTCGAGGATCTTGCCGGTTCGCGCATCGATCTTCATTTCGATCGAACGGCCGTCGTCCGTCAGGATTTCCACTTCATATTCTGGCGGTTCGCCCTCGTCATCGTCAAGGTCCACCTCGATTATCTCGCCGGGAACGCGCCGGCGGGCGATGTCCAATATGCGCGCCAGCGGAAGCAGCTTGCCGGCTGTGATTTCGCGCGCCGCGCCGCCTCGCTGGTCCGCAATCGCGAATTTTTCCGGTGGCCTTGTCATCATGTCATTGGCCGAAGCGGGTTCGGCGAGCGGCCTTGGCGGGTCGGCCGCGCGCGCCTGCTCGGGGCGCGGCGGTTCTTGCGCTTCGTCGCGGCGCGGGGGCTCTGATGAGCCACTGCCGCATGCGGATAGCGCACCGAGCGAAACGGCACCGAGCGAAAGGGCAAAGGGAAGAAGGAAAAATCGCATGAAAGGACATCGTAGCGGATGGAAGCTGACAATAGGCTGACGCTTCGCGTGACGGTGCCGTCAGGTACGATCGGGCAAAAGCAACCCGTCACCGCAGCGGTGATGTTGCAAAAGGACAGGTTCATGAAGTTCAAGCTCCCCCTTATCCTGCTCGCCGGTGCGGGTGTTCTGGCGACCTCGGTCGCCGTCGCGGCCCGCCCGGCCCCCGCCGGCGCACAGGGTCAGGCCTATTGGTCGGAAACCCGGTGGGATGACGACGACGATTACCGGGATCAGCGCCGCGCCATGCCGGTCCCCAACGTCGAGGCTCTCAAGCGCGCCGGTATGGTGCGCGTGACCGAGGTCGAGCGTGACGACGGCCGCCTCGAGGTCGAAGGATATGATGCGTCGGGCCGCGAGCTCGACATCGAAATGGACGCCAGGGGCCGGCGCGTCCTGGAAATCGACCGCGACGACCGCTGGGATGACTGAGCTGTTATCGCCGCTCCCTTCGGGGGGCGGCGGTTCGCCGGCGATATGGCTCCGTCACGCTGCGTGCGAGGCGGAGCTTTTCGCCGGCTCGCCGGCGTCGAGTGCGGCGCGCAGCGGTTCCAGCCAGGGCAAATAGGCCTGCGACCGGTCCGTTCCATGGCGAATGGGGCGCCGAACCTGCTGGGCGCTCGGCGTGTAGACGGCGCGCGGATTGTCTTCGGGTCTGAGGCATGATGATGCAAAGGGAAGGCGCAGAAACGCCAGAAGCGCGCGAATTTCCTGCTCCGCACCCGCGACCAGCCGCGCATGATCGAGGCCGTATATCCGGCCGGGCGCCAGAGCCCGCACCCTTTCCATCATTCGCCTATATTGCCGGTAATATGCACCCAGATCTTCCAGCCTGTTGGGAAAGTCGGTGTGGCGGTTGAAATAGGTCGTATAGGCCGAAAAACAGCAGGCCAGCGGGTCGCGCCGCACGTCGATGATCGCCGCGTCCGGCAGGATGCGGTGAATGAGCGCGATCAGGCGCCAGTTCGCAGGCATTTTGTCGGTGAAATGCGGGCGATCGGTTTGGCGATGGCGCCCGACGCTAGCCAGATAGCGGGCGCTAAGCTGGTCCGCTTCGGCTTGCGTCAATCGCTGCAGCCGCTCGGCAAAGGCGCCGGGCGCATCGAAGGCGCCGATCGAGGCGGCGACCTCGTGCAGTGCGAACAGTTCGCCCATCGCCTCGACTTGCGGATGGCTGGCGAGGATCTGTTCGACGAGCGTCGATCCCGAGCGGGGCATCCCCACGATGAAGATGGCCCCGTTCGCCGGAGCGGCAATATGCCGCGCCGTGGCAAAGAAGGATGCCGGGAGCATCATGTGGGCATCGACCAGCGCGGCGAGCTCCGCCGGCTTATAGGGAAGGCGTGTTTCGCGCAGCATATTGGCTTCGCGAAATGTCGCGAAGGAGCGGTCGAACGCGCCGCGCGCGCCATAGGCGCGGCCCAGCGCGAAGAGGAGCTGGATCTGTTGATAGGGATCGCGAGAAAGGGCGGCGCCCTTTTCCATCGCCGCGAGATCGGCGTCGTCAAACGGCGCGCCGGGCAGATTGGCCAGTCCCAGCCACGCGGTCCCGTAATCGGGCGCGCGTTCGACCGCTGCGCGAAAGGCGGTGGCGGCTTGGTCGACGTCGCCGACGGCCGCCAGATCGCCGCCGAAATTCGCCCACAGCAGCGGCACGTCGGAGGCCATCGCGACCAATAGCCGGTGGACCTCCAGCGCCTCGGCCGCGCGCCGCGCGCTGGACAATATGCCGGCCTTTATCGACAGCGGCCAGAGCCTGGCCGGGTGCCGGTCCGTCTCGTGCGCGATATGCGCCAGCGCCTCGTCCACACGGCCCGCGTCGCAGAGGAAGGATGTGAGCGCGGCATGCGCGCGGGCGTCGCCGGGATGGCGGGCGATAGCCCGGCGCAGTGCCTGCTCGCTGTCGGGGGAGGGGGCGTGCGGGTGTGTCGTCGGCATGGGGAAGGTCTAGGGACGCAACCGTCCTCGGGGCAAGCTTTGCGTGGCCTGCGACCGCTTCGGAACGGCCCGCTCAACATGTTACCCGGCATCATCTTCCCGTGTCGATACCGTGACATACGCTGATTATCAGGCGTTTGGTAATTAGTTGATAACCAATGCTTTGTAGCGGGGCATATGGATCTGGTCTTGCTCTTCGCGACCATCCGCTTCGGCGGAGGGGGCATGATGTCGGGGCAGATCGAGCGGGCCGTCCAACGGCGCGCGAGACAGTCGATTGAAGCGCTGCTCGTTCGATGAGCGGGGGGCGCTGGAACCAGGGGGCGTCGCATGAACCAGGATCACGCGTCACGTCGCGGTCTGTCCACCCTTCGCATGCCTGTCTCCGCGTGCCGTTCGATATGGCACCCGGCCTTCGTCCTATAATCAATTCGTCCATTACCCCGCTCGCCCGTCCGGGCGGTTTTTTTGCGTTCGAGGATGCGTCATGACCGAGAAGAAAATGCCCCGCCGTAACGACCGGAATGCAAAGGCTCGTTCGCGGCGCCTTCTTTGCGGGGCCTCGCTGGCGGCGGTGCTCGCATGCGGCATTTCGACGGGGGCACATGCCGAGGACCGGCATTGGGACGCCAATGTCACGGCGGTCGGATCGGGCGGGACGGGCACCTGGAACCTTGCCAACCTCAACTGGAGCCCGAACGGCGACGGCGTCAGCGGGCCGTTCGTCGAGCCGTGGAAAAATGGCGATATCGACAATGCGATTTTCGGCGGCACTGCGGGCACGGTGACCGTGGCGGTTCCGGTTACGGTCGGCAATGTTACCTTCAACTCGGCGGGTTACGTCCTGAACGGCAGCACGCTGACGCTGGGCGGGCCTTCCTCGACGATCACGACAAACAACGGCAACGCGGCGATCAACTCGGCGATCGCGGGCTCGTCGGGCCTGATCAAGGCAGGTGCCGGCGGGCTGATCCTCAACGGCACGAACAGCTTCACCGGCGGCATCGCGCTCAATCTGGGTAGCATATATGCGGCCAATGATGCGGCGCTGGGCGCATTGAGCAACAACATCGTGACCGCCGCAGGCGCGACGGTCCGGCTGTCGATCGCGGGTGCATCGACGAACCGCGGGGTCGCCATCGGCAACGGCGGGACGCTGATCCTCGAAGGCAGCGGCGCGGGTTCGGCGCTGATATCCGGCAATGGCAGGGTTTCGGTGGCCGCCAGCGGCGTCACGATGAGCAACGACCTCAGCACCTATACCGGCCAGACGGTCTTTGTCGGGTGTAACGGCACCTGCTCGGCACGCTTCACTTCGCTCCGTAACCTCGGCGAGGCGAGTTCGCTGGGTGCCCCCGTCACGATCGCCGACGGCACGATCATCTTCAACCAGCAGAGCCAGTATAGCGACAGCCTGATCTATCTGGGCGATGGCGACAGTTCGAACCGGAACTGGGACATCAACGGCAACGGTGCGATCATTCGCAACCAGGGGACCGGAACGCTCTCCATCACCGGCGACATCGATGTTTCGGTTGGCGGCACCTTCGTCGCCGATACCGCCAATATGGAATTGCTGGGCGTCCTCAGCGGGGGCTCCTATGGTTTCAACGGCGCGGCCGGAAATACTGTCACGCTGGGCGGCGCGAACATATTTACCGGACAGGCGACCATCGCGGGTCTGGTGAAGGCGTCGGTGCTTGCCGACACGAATGTCGTCAGTTCGCTGGGCACGGGGGCCACCATCGGCCTCAGCGCCGGGACGCTGAGCTATACCGGCACGGGCGACGCCAGCGATCGCGCGTGGACCATCGCTGGTGCCGGCGGTATCTCGAACGACGGGACGGGCGCGCTCGATTTGAGCGGCAACGCCACCTTTGCGCCCGGCGGTGCCGTCGACAGTCTGACGCTGGGCGGCAGCTTTGCCGGCGAGAGTCGTTTTTCGGGCGTGATTTCGGGCGTCGGCAGCCTCATTTCGAACGGTAGCGGTACCTGGGTCATCGGTGGCGCCAATAATTTCACCGGCAATGTCACGGTAACGGCGGGCACGCTGAAGCTGGGGAATGCGGCGGCCCTCGGGCCCGCCAATGGCCTGATCATCAGCGGCGGCACGCTCGACCTTGGCAATTTCGACCTGGTCGCGCCATCCTTGAGCGGCTCGGGCGGCACGGTTTCGCTCGGCGCGCAGACGCTGACGGTCGAGGCGAAAAACGCGCAGGTCTTTGCCGGCAGCATCACCGGAACCGGTGGTTTGCGGAAAAACGGCGCGGGGTCGCTGACGCTCACGGGCACCAGTACCTATACGGGCGCGACGACGATCGGCGGTGGCCTGCTCAAGCTCGATTTCTCGGGCGCCGGCGGGCCCACCAGCAATATCCTTTCGGCATCCTCGCCGCTGGTCCTGTCAGGCGGGACGCTCGAAGTGACGGGCGCCGCGGGTGAGACCAACAACCAGAGTTTCGGCGGCGTGACGGTCAGCGCCGGCAGCAACACGGTCCGCGCGCTCAATGGTGCGGGGGGCATCGTCAACCTCAACCTCGGGGCAATCACGCGCGCGGGCGGGCTGGTCAATTTCGTGCTGCCGACCGGCGGCGCGATCACGACGAGCAATGCCGACGGCGTTCTGGGCGGCTGGGCGACGATCAACGGTTCCGACTATGCCAAGGTGGTCGGGGGCGGCATCCTCGCGTTCGACGCCAGCGACTATACGACCAAGGACGACGCCGGGACATGGGCGAACGGCGATATCATCAGCGATACGGCCAACGCCGCGAACACGCCGTTCTTTGGGACGGTGACGGGAAGCGTTCAGCTTGGCGGCCTCCGCTACACCGCGGCGACGCCATCGACCGTCGCGATCGGTGCCGGAAATATGCTGGGCATCGACGGAACGATCATCGTCGCGCCCAGCACGCTCGCCACGAACCAGACCATTACCGGCGGTTCGCTGACCGGTAGTGCGGGCGGCGGGACGCTGGGCGTCCAGCACAATGGCTCGGGTATTTTCACGATTGCCTCGACGATCGTGAACAATGGCGGCGCGACCGGTTTCGCCAAGAGCGGCAGCGGCACCGTCCGCCTGAACGCCGCGAACAGCTATACCGGCGGTACAACGCTGAGCGGCGGGCGGCTGGAGGTCGCGCAACTGGCGAACGGCGGGGCCGCGAGCAGCCTTGGCGCGTCGAGCGCCAGCGCGGCGAATCTGGTCATCGAAAGCGGTACGCTTGCCTATACCGGCGGCGTCGATGCCGTCACCGATCGCGGGATCACGCTCGTCAACGGCGGAGCCGAACGCGCGATCCAGGTCGATTCGGGCCGAACCGTCGAATTTTCCGGGCTGGTAACCAGCGCTGACGATGCGGGGCTGACCAAGACCGGCTGGGGCACGCTGGTGCTGTCGAACGCCGCCAATGATTATGTCGGTGTCACGACGATCACCCAGTCGTCAGCCGCCGGAAACAGCATGATTTCGGTGAATACGCTGTCCGATGGCGGCGTCGCGAGCGGCCTTGGCGCGGCGAGCAGCGATTCGGCCAATCTGGTGATGAGCAATGGGGCGAAGCTGCAATATACCGGCGGCACCGTGGCCATCGATCGCGGCTTTACGCTTGCGGCGGGGCAGGGCGGCATCGACGTCGCCAATGCCGGAACAACGCTGACGATCAGCGGTGTCGCGGCGGGGCCGGGGACATTCTTCAAGGACGGCGCGGGAACCCTCGTCCTCAGCGGGACCAACAGCTATACCGGCGAGACGATCGTCAATGCGGGCACCCTGCGCGCCGGATCGGTCCGCGCATTCGGTCCGGGTGGCCGCTTCATGACCGTCAACAGCGGCGCGACGCTCGACCTTGGCGGTTTCGACCTGAACTTCGCCGCGGTCATCGGCGGCGGTCTGATCGACCTTGGCGGACGCACGCTGATCACCGGCGGCGGTGCCGGTAACTTCACGGGCCGTATCACCGGAACCGGAGGCTATACGCGGACGGCCGGTTCCGGCCAGACGTTCAGCGGCTGCAGCAACGACTATACGGGCGTCACGACGATCGGCGGCAATCTCGCGATCGACTGTATCGCGAACGGCGGGCTGGCGAGCGGCATCGGGGCCTCGTCGGCGGCGGGATCGAACCTTGTCTTCGCGAACGGGGCGCTTGGTTATACCGGCGCCAGCGCTTCGACCGATCGCGGGTTTTCGTTGAGCGGAAACGGCGGGTTCAACATCACTAATGCGGCGACCGTGCTGGAATTTTCGGGCAATATCACCGGCGGTGGTCAGCTTCAGAAATCAGGCGCCGGCACGCTCCTCCTGTCGGGCAACAATGGCTCGACGGGGTCGGTGCGCATCTATGACGGGACGCTGCGGGCCGGATCGACCACCGCGCTTGGTAGCGGCGGCGTGCAGTTCGAGAATGTACCGGGCGCTACGCTCGACCTCGACGGATATGACAACAGCGTCGCCTTTCTGATCACGACGGGTAGCGCACAGGGCGGTGCGGTCACGCTTGGCGATGCCACGCTGACCATCACCAACGGCGGCAGCGGCGGGGTCATCTTCGGCGGTGAAATTTCGGGTAGCGGCGGCCTGATCAAGGCCGGCGGCGGATATCAGCAGCTGTCGGGCTGTTCGAGCAGCTATGGCGGGACGACCGTCATCAATCAGGGCACGCTCGCGGTTGCCTGCCTTGACGATGGCGGTGCGAACAGCTCGATCGGCTCCTCATCCTCGGCGGCGAGCAACCTGGTCATCAGCGGCGGTACGCTGCAATATGTCGGCGCAGGCGGAAGCACGAACCGCCAGTTCACGCTGGGCGCGTCGAATTCCAGCAAGCTCGACGCATCGGGCACGGGCGCGATCGTCTTTACCCATGCGGGGCCGCTGACCTTTGCCAGCGCAAACACGGCGCAGGCGCTGACGCTGGGCGGCACGAGCACGGCGAACAATATTCTTGCCGGGCAGATCACGAACAACGGGACGGGCGTAACCCGCCTGACCAAGACCGACGCAGGCACCTGGATTCTGACCAATCCGGACAGCAATTATACCGGTATCACGACGATCAGCGGCGGCGTGCTGGGCGTCGACAAGCTGGCGAACGGCGGCGTGGCGAGCAGCATCGGCGCTTCGTCGGCGGCGGCGGGGAATCTCGTCATCGGCAACGGCTCGACGCTGCGCTATACCGGCGCGGGCGACAGCACGAACCGTCTGTTCACCCTGTCGCAGGGCGTGACCTTCATCGAATCGTCGGGGACGGGCGCGATCGTCTTTACCGACACGGGACCGGTGACGCTTGCGAACAGCAATCAGGCGCGCACGATCGCGCTGGGCGGCACCAACAGCGGCAATAATACGCTGGCCGGTTCGATCGGCAACGCCGGCACCGGCGTCACCACGCTCGCGAAGAACGACAGCGGTACGTGGGTGTTGACCGGCAATCACAGCTACACCGGGTCGACCAACATCAACGGCGGCATCCTGTCGATCGGTGGTGGCGGCACGACGGGGTCGATCGCCAGCGCGGTCGTGAACAATTTCGGGACGCTCGCGTTCAACCGGTCCGACAGCCTGACCTATGGCGGCACGATCGTCGGCACCGGCGGCGTGTTCCAGAATGGCGCGGGCACGACGATCCTGACCGGAACGAACAGCTATTCGGGCGGCACCACGATCAACGCGGGCACGCTCCAGCTGGGCAATGGCGGGGCGACGGGCAGCATCCTCGGCAATGTCGTCAATGACGGCTTGCTGATGTTCAACCGGTCGAACCTCGTCAATTTTGCCGGACTCATCTCGGGCAGCGGTGCTGTGCAGCAGACCGGAGCCGGCACGACCGTGCTTTCGGGCATCAACAGCTATGCCGGCGGCACGTCGATCCTTGGCGGTACGCTGCAGGTTTCCGCTGACGCCAACCTCGGCGCTGCGGCGGGCGGCCTCATCTTCTCCGGCGGCACGCTGCGTACCACCGCATCTTTTGCGAGCACGCGAAACGCCAGCCTGACCGGCGCGGGCACGATCCTGACCGATGCGGGAACGAACTTCGCACTCGGCGGCGTGATGTCGGGCGCGGGCGGCTTCACCAAAGCGGGCGCGGGCATATTGACGCTGAGCGGGAACAATAGTTACGCCGGCGCGACCAGCATCAACGCCGGGACGCTGCGGATCAATGGCGACCAGTCGGCGGCGACGGGCCTTGTGACCGTGGCGTCGGGCGCGACGCTGGCGGGCAGCGGGACGATCGGCGGCAACGTCAACGTCCTGAACGGCGGCATCCTTGCGCCGGGCAACAGCCCCGGCACGCTCAGCATCAACGGCGATCTGACGCTGGCGGGCGGTTCGGTCCTGAACTTCGAATTCGGACAGGCCGATGTTGCGGGCGGCCCGCTCAACGACCTCGTCAATGTCGGCGGCGATCTGATGCTCGACGGGACGCTCAACGTCAATGTGTCGGCCGGCGGCAACTTCGGCGGCGGCCTGTACCGCGTGTTCAACTATGGCGGCACGCTCGTCGACAACGGACTGGCTCTGGGCTCGATGCCCGCCGGGAGCAATGTCACCGTGCAAACCTCGGTCGCGGGTCAGGTCAATCTGATCAACAGCGACGGGCTGGCGCTCAGCTTCTGGGACGGCACCGCCGGACCCAAGTTCAACGATGTCATCGACGGCGGTAACGGCAGCTGGCATCTGGGCGGCGTCGACAACAACTGGACGGGCGGCGATGGCAGCATCAATGCGGCCTATGCCGACGGCACCTATGCGATTTTCGCGGGCGCAGCGGGCACGGTCACCGTCGACAACAGCGGCGGCGCGGTCACCGCGACGGGGATGCAGTTTGCGACCGACGGTTATGTGATCGACGGCGGACCGCTGACCCTTGTGGGTCCCGATTCGATCATCCGTGTCGGCGACGGCACGGCCGCAGGCGCAGGATTTACCGCGACCATCGCGGCCGATCTCACCGGCTCGGGCCGACTGGTCAAGACCGACGCCGGGACGCTCGTGCTGTCCGCGGCGAACAGCTATACCGGTGGCACGCTAATCAACGGCGGTGTGCTTTCAGTGAGCACCGACAGCCGCCTGGGCGCGTCCACCGGGGGTGTCACGCTCGACGGCGGCACGCTGCGGGTGACGAGCGCCAGCTTCAACAGCGCGCGCGCGTTCGATCTGGGCGCGGCGGGCGGCGCGATCGAGGTGACCAATTCTGTAAATTCCGCCTTCATCACCACCGGGATTACGGGCAGCGGCGGGCTGACCAAGCTTGGCGCGGGCACGCTCCAGCTTACGGGCGCGAGCAGCTACACCGGCGGCACGACGATCGAGGACGGCATACTCTTCATCGGCAGCCTCGGCGTCAACACGACCGCATCGATTGTCGGCGACGTGGTCAATAACGGGACGCTGCGCCTCGGCCGCTCGGACGCCTATACCTATGGCGGGTCGATCACGGGTACCGGCTCCCTCGACATCGCCAGCCTCGGCGTGACCACGCTGACTGGCAACAGCAGCTATGGCGGCGGGACGCGTGTTATTGGCCTGGGCGGCGAACTGCGCATTGCCGGCGGGGCGAAAGTCGCTTCCGGCGGCGCCACGACCATGGGCCGCTCGACGCTCAGCATCGACGGCGCGGGGTCGGAGTTCAGCACCACCGCGCTCGGCGGAAATATTGCTTTCGCCGGATCGACGATTGTGAACGTGACCGGGGGCGGTACGCTGCGGATCACCGCTGGTGATATCGATCTGCGTACAACGGCCGCTTCGACCCAGATCAATGTCACCGGCGCGGACTCGGTGGCCGATGTGTCGGGCGGAATCCGGGGAAGCGCGACGTTCAACACCCCGTTCAGCTTGACAGTCGGGGCGGGCGGCACGCTGCGCACCGCGGGTGCGAGCCAGATCGGGACCGCTGTCAGCAATACCAATCCTCTTGCGGTCGCGATCACCGGCACCGGTTCCAACTGGACGAGCAGCAGCTCGCTGCTGATGAACCGCGGCGACTTTACCGTCGACCAAGGGGCGGCGGCCAGTTTCACGTCGGCAACCTTCGGCGGGGCGCCGCAGACCGCGAGCCTGACCGTGTCGGGGGCCAGCTCCAGCTTCACCACGACGGGCGATCTGGTCATCGGCAGCGGTACCGGCACCGGTGTGCTCACCCTGACCGACGGCGGGCAGGTCGATGTCGGCGGGGCGTTGATCCTTGCCGGAAACGCCGGGGCGACCGGCACGCTCAACATCGGCGGTGTCGAGGGCGGTCCGGCAGCGGCGGCTGGCTTCCTCAATGGTACCATCACCTTCGGACCCGGTACGGGCGAGCTGAACTTCAACCACACGGAGACGAACTATATTTTCGCCAACGCGATGACGGGCTTTGGAAGGGTCAACCATATCGCGGGAACCACGCGCCTGACCGGCGACAGCTCGGCCCTCATCAGCACGACGTCGGTTGCGGGCGGCACGCTGCTCGTCGACGGCATTCTCGGGGCCGGAGTGAGCCTCGTGACCGTGGCGACGGGCGGCACGCTGGGCGGCACGGGCACCATCGGCGGCAATGTCGATATCTTTGACGGCAACCTCAATCCGGGCGATGTCGGTGGGGTTCCGGGCAGGCTGACCATCGCTCGCAATCTGTACCTCGCATCGGCCGCGACGCTCAACGTCGATTTCGGTCAGGCGAATGTCGTCGGCGGCGCGCTCAACGATCTGATCGAGGTCGGCGGCGACCTGACGCTGGATGGTACGCTCAACGTATCTGTGCCCCCGGGCGGCAGCTTCGATCCGGGCCTTTATCGCATCATCAACTATGCCGGGACGCTGACCGACAACGGGCTCGACGCCGATTCGGGTTATTTCGTCCAGACCTCGGTCGCGAACCAGGTCAATCTGGTCAACACGACCGGCCTCACCATGCGTTTCTGGGACGGCGTGTACGGCGGCAAGAACGACAACGCGATCACCGGCGGCGACGGCCTGTGGCAGGCGAGCGGCGGCAACGACAACTGGACCGAATTCGACGGGTCGGCCAACGCGCCCTTCACCGACGATGCCTTTGCGGTCTTCTCGGGCGCCGGCGGCACGGTGACCGTCGATGACACGCTTGGCGCCGTCACCGCGTCGGGGATGCAGTTCGCCAGCGACGGCTATGTCATCGCGGGCAAGGATATCGCGCTCGTCGATCCGGCGGCGATCCTTCGCGTCGGCGACGGCTCGATCGGCGGGGCAGCCTATGTCGCGACGATCGCGTCGAATCTGACCGGCATCGGTGATGTCATCAAGTCCGACCTCGGCACGCTGGTCCTGACCGGGACGAACGCTTTCGCAGGGCAAGCCAACGTCCGGGGCGGCGAACTTCGGCTTGCGAACGGCGGCACGCTCACCAATGCGGAGGGCGTGATCGGCAGCGACAGCGGCGAGCAGGGCACGCTGACCGTGGTCGGCACCGACGGCAGCGGCAACGCCTCGACATGGACCAATACGGGCATCCTCCGCGTCGGTCGCCTTGGCACCGGTACGCTCAATATCCTCGACGGCGGTCTCGTGACCGTCGGCGACATCGCCTATGTCGGCGACGAGGTGGGCGGCCGCGGGACGGTCACCGTGTCGGGACAGGACGCCAGCGGCAATGCCTCGACCTGGACCGGGGCGAGCGACATTGTCATCGGCGAGTTCGGCAACGGCACGCTCAACATCACTGCGGGCGGTCAGGTCAGCAACCAGACGGGCTGGATCGGGGCGAACGCCGGTGCACAGGGTATCGTCAACGTCTCGGGCGTCGGCGCCAATGGCGTCGCGTCGACTTGGACCAACAACGCCGATCTGCGCGTTGGATATTCCGGCAACGGAATGTTGAACATCACCGACGGCGGCAAGGTCGTCAGCGCCGGGGGCGATATCGGCGGGGACACTGACGGGGTCGGCGAGGTGCTGGTCAGCGGTGCGGGTTCGTCGTGGGACAATAGCGGACGGATCAACGTCGGGCTGTTCGGGGCCGGAACGCTGCGCATTGAAGGTGGCGCCACGGTTACCAGCAACGACGGGGTCGTCGGCGCCTCGGCGCAGGGCGACGCCATCCTGTCCGGTGCGGGCACCTCGTGGGTCAACACCCAGCAATTCAGTGTCGGCAGCTTCGGCACCGGCTCGCTGCGCATCGAAAATGGCGCAAACGTCACGAGCAACCAGGGCTATATCGGTGCCAATGCCACCGGCAGCGCCGTGGTGACGGGTGCCGGGTCGAACTGGCTGGTCACCGATTTCTCGATGACCGTCGGCAATGAGGGGGCCGGCTCGCTGTTGATCGAAAACGGCGGGCTCGTCCGGGCCGACGGCTTCGCGCTGGCCGTTGCGGCCGGTTCCAGTGGAACCGTCACCGTCACGGGAACGGCGGGCAATCGCGGTGTTATCGAAACCAGCCAGATCGGTGGCGGTCTGGGGACCGTCAATTTCTCGCTCGACGGCGGTGTGCTGCGCGCCACGCAGGACGAAGATGAGTTCTTCACCGACTTCGGCGCGCACGACATCATCGTCGGCGCGAACGGCGGCTTCATCGACACCGATGGCCATGATATCGGCATCGCGCCGCGCTTCACCGGTGCGGGCGGGCTGACCAAGGACGGCCTCGGCACGCTGACGCTGACCGGCGCCAACAGCTATGCGGGCGCGACGTTCGTCAACGCGGGCACCTTGATCGTCAACGGCGACCAGTCGGCGGCGACCGGGCTGACGACGGTCGTCTCCGGCGCGACGCTGGGCGGCACCGGGACGATTGGCGGAAATGTCGCCATTCTGGGCGGCGCGATTCTGGCACCGGGCCAAAGCGCCGGTACGCTGACGATCAACGGCGATCTGTCGCTCGCCGGCGGTTCGATCCTGAATTACGAGTTCGGACAGGCCAATGTGGCGGGCGGCGCGCTCAACGATCTGGTCCATGTCGGCGGCGACCTGACGCTCGACGGCACGATCAATGTGACGGTCCCGGCGGGGGGCAGCTTTGGTCCCGGCATCTATCGCGTGTTCGACTATGACGGCGCGCTGATCGACAATGGGCTGACGCTGGGAACGATCCCCGGCGGTCCCGGCGGGGTTCTGGTCCAGACGGGCATCGCGGGCCAGGTGAACCTCGTCAATTCGCAGGGCCTCACGCTCAATTTCTGGGACGGCGCGGCCGGACCCAAAAATGATGATGCGCTGAATGGCGGCGACGGTGTGTGGCGCGCCGCGGGCGGCCAGAACAACTGGACCGATGCCAATGGATCGATCAACGCCGATTATGCGCAGGACAGCTTCGCGATCTTCGCGGGTGCGTCCGGCACGGTCACGATTGATAACAGCGACGGCAATGTCCTTGCCTCTGGCATGCAATTCGCCAGCGACGGCTATGTCCTGACGGGCGACACGCTGACGCTGACCGGCGCGCAGGCGATCGTGCAGGTCGGCGACAGCAGTGTCGCAGGCGCGGGCTATACCGCGGCGATCGGCAGCGACCTGACCGGAACGGCGATGCTGGTCAAGACCGACAGCGGGACGCTCGTCCTGTCGGGCGCCAACAGCTACACGGGCGGCACGGCGATCAATGGCGGCACGCTCCGCATTTCGTCCGACGCCCATCTTGGGGATGCGGCAGGCGGACTGGCGTTCGGCGGCGGCACGCTGCACACGACCGCCGATATCGTGTCGGGCCGTGCGGTCGACCTTGCCGGCAGCGCGACGTTCCTGACCGACGCAGGCCTCACCCTTTCGGGTGTGATTTCGGGCGCGGGCGACCTGACGAAGGACGGTGCGGGGACGCTCGTCCTGACGGCGGACAATGATTATGCCGGCGGCACGGCGATCCTCGCCGGGCGGCTGGAGATTGGCGCCGGCGGAACAAGCGGCGCGATCGCGGGCGATGTCGTCAACGATGGCGTGCTTGCGTTCAACCGTTCTGACGACATGCTGTTTGCCGGCCTGATCACGGGCGGCGGTTCGCTCGATCAGATGGGTTCGGGAAGGACGATCCTGACCGGCGATCATCTCTTCACCGGCGGCACGACGATTTCGGGCGGCACGCTGCAACTTGGCGATGGCGGCACCTCGGGCTCCATCGTCGGCGACGTCGTCAACAATGGCCTGCTCGTCTTCAGCCGCGCGGACGCACAGACCTTCGCGGGCGTGATTTCGGGTAGCGGTGCGGTCGATCAGAACGGTCCCGGCACCACGATCCTGACCGGTAGCAACAGCTATACCGGGACGACCAGCGTCAGTGCGGGCACTCTGCTCGTAAATGGGGACCAGTCGGCTGCGACGGGCGTGACCAATGTTGGCTCAGGCGCGACGCTAGGCGGGTCGGGCATCATCGGCGGCAATGTGTTCGTCGACACCGGCGCGACGCTTGCTCCCGGCGTGAATGCTCCCGGTACGCTCACGATCAACGGCAATCTCTCGCTTGCGGCGGGTGCGACGCTGGGCTTCGAATTCGGCCGCGCGAACGACGTCGGGGGCCCGCTCAACGATGTCATCAACGTCGGTGGCGACCTTCTCCTCGATGGCACCCTCGACATATCGGTGCCGGTGGGGGGCAGCTTCGATATCGGCCTGTATCGCGTCGCCAACTATGCCGGCACGCTCACCGACAATGGTCTGGCCCTCGGCACGCTGCCGGCGGGCGCCAATGCGCAGGTGCAGACGTCGATTGCGGGCGAAGTGAACCTGATCAACACCGGGGCCGCAACGCTCAACTTCTGGGACGGCGCCGCCGGGCCGAAGTTCGACAATGCGGTGAACGGCGGCGACGGCGTCTGGCAGAACAGCACCGGCAACGACAATTGGGCCGACATCAGCGGCGCGGTCAACGCGGGCTATGACGATGGCGCCTTTGCCATCTTCTCGGGCACCGCGGGAACCGTGACGATCGACAACAGCCTTGGCGCGGTGTCCGCGTCGGGGATGCAGTTCGCGGCCGACGGCTACCGGATCACCGGCGACATGCTGTCGCTGGACGGCGCACAGGCCGTGATCCGCGTGGGCGACGGCACCGCTGCGGGTGCGGCCTATGTCGCGACGATCGATGCCGAACTCACGGGCGCGGCTGCGCTGGTCAAGGCCGACGCGGGCACGCTCGTCCTGACGGGCAGCAACAGCTACGCCGGCGGAACGTCGATCAACGGCGGTACCTTGCAGATCGAAGCCGACGGCAATCTGGGCGACGCGGGCGGTGCAGTCCGCTTCGACGGCGGCACGCTGCAAACGACGGCGACCTTCACCTCGGCGCGCGATGCTCAGCTGATCGGTACCGGCGGTTTCCGCACCGATGGCGGTACGACGCTGACGCTTACCGGCGCGCTGTCGGGTGCGGGCAGCTTCACCAAAAATGGCGCCGGCACGCTGGTTCTGGGCGGCGGCGGTACCTTTGGCGGCGCCACGGTTGCGGGCGGCACGATGTTCGTCAACGGTAACTATGCGGCGGCGACCGGCTCCACAAATGTCCTTTCCGGCGCGACTCTCGGCGGCACGGGCACGATCGGCGGCAATGTCGACTTCGCCAGCGGGGCCACGCTGGCGCCGGGCGCGGGCGGCACGGGTACGCTGACGATCGGTGGCAATCTGTCGCTTGCCGCCGGGACGCAGCTCGATTTCGAATTCGGTCAGGCGGGCGTCGCGGGCGGCGCGCTCAACGACCTTGTCAACGTCGGCGGCGATCTGATCCTCGACGGTGTTCTGAATGTCAGCGTGCCGACGGGCGGCGCGTTCGACACCGGCATCTATCGCATGTTCAACTATGGCGGTGCGCTGACCAACAATGGCGTCACCTTCGGCACCATGCCGGCGGGCGCCAACACCGCCATCCAGACCTCGATCGCGGGGCAGGTCAATCTGGTCAATTCGGGTGGCCTGACGCTGAACTTCTGGGACGGCGCGGCGGGCCCCAAGGTCGACGGCGTGATCAACGGCGGCGACGGCGTCTGGCAGAACAGCGCGGGCAACAACAATTGGACCGACGCGACGGGCAACCTCAGCGCGCCTTATGCCGATGGCGCCTTTGCGATCTTCGGCGGCACGGCGGGGACGGTCACGGTCGACAATGCGCCGGGCGCGGTGTCGGTCAACGGCATGCAGTTCGCGGCGAACGGCTATGTCATCACCGGCGACGCCGTCGCACTCGACGGGGCGCAGGCAGTGATCCGCGTCGGCGACGGCAGCACGGCGGGCGCAGCCTTCACCGCGACGATCGCTTCGGCGCTCACCGGAACGGCGCAGCTGGTCAAGACCGACGCGGGGACGCTCGTCCTCGGCGGCACGAACAGCTACACCGGCGGCACGCAGATCGTCGGCGGCACGCTCCGCATTTCGAACGACGCCAACCTCGGCGCGGCGAGCGGCGACGTGACGTTCGATGGCGGGACGCTGGAAGCGAGCGCGAATGTCACCAGCGCGCGTGGCTTCGTCGTTTCGGGCGGCGGCACGATCGCGACCGCGGCCGACACGGTCTTTACCTATAACGGTCTCTTCTCGGGAACGGGCGCGCTGACCAAAAATGGTGCGGGCACGCTGCTCGTCACCGCCGACAACGGCGGCTTCAGCGGCAGCACGGCGGTCGCCGGCGGCACGCTGGCGGTGCAGGGAAGCCTGGGCGGTGCAGTCAGCGTCGGCGCGGCGGGCCGCGTCGAAGGCGCGGGCCGCGTCGGCAGCCTCGCCAATGCCGGCGTCGTCGCGCCGGGCAGCGGCATCGGTTCGCTGACCGTCGCGGGCGACTATGTCGGCAATGGCGGCACGCTCGAGATCGAAGCCGCACTGGGCGGCGATGCCTCGGCAGCCGATCGCCTGATCGTGAACGGTGCCACATCGGGCAACACGCGGGTCACGGTGATCAACCGCGGCGGCCTAGGCGCACAGACGGTCGAGGGGATCAAGATCGTCGACGTCGCGGGTGCATCGAACGGCAATTTCGCGCTTGAGGGCGACTATCTGTTCGACGGCGAGCAGGCGGTGGTCGTGGGGGCTTATGGCTATCGCCTCTACAAGAACGGCATATCGACGCCGCAGGACGGCGACTGGTATCTCCGCTCTGCGCTTCTCGATGGCGAGAATCCGGAAGTCCCGCTCTATCAGCCGGGCGTTCCGGTCTATGAGGCCTATGTCGGCGCCTTGCAGTCGCTGAACCGTCTGCCGACCCTGCAACAGCGCGTCGGCAACCGGTCGTGGGCCGCTTCGCCGATCGCCGGTGCGGGCCTGTGGGGCCGTTTCGAATCCGAACGCCAGCGCCCCGACGCGCTCGTCTCGACGACCGGTGCCGACCGCAAGGTCGACCAGTGGCAGGCGCAGATCGGGCTCGACGCGGTGGTGGCGGAGCGGAGCGACGGCGCCGCGCTCGTCGGCGGGCTGACCGCGCATTATGGCAAGGCGGACAGCAGCGTCGCGTCGATCTTCGGTAACGGCACGATCGACACGCAGGGCTATGGCGTCGGCGCGACGATGACCTGGTACGGACCGAAGGGCTTTTATGTCGATGGACAGGTCAAGCTCAGCTGGTTCGACAGCGATCTGGAATCCAGCGTCCTCGGATCGCTCACGCGCGGCAACAAGGGCGACGGACAGGCGTTCAGCCTCGAACTCGGCAAGCAGACCCCGATTGGCGGCAATCTGTCGATCACGCCGCAGGTCCAGATGAGCTATGCCAAGGTCGATTTCGATCGCTTCGCCGATCCGTCGGCGACCGGGGTTTTGGTTGGGAAGGGCGAGAGCCTGAAGACCCGCTGGGGTCTGGCGATCGATCATCAGACAAGCTGGAAGGGCCGTGCGGGCGACACCCGCCGGACCCGCCTCTATACGGTGATGAACCTCAGCTACGAATGGCTCGACGGGGCGGTTGCCGATGTGTCGGGAACGCCGATCGCCAACCGCGATCATCGCCTGTGGGGCGAACTGGGGCTCGGCGGCAGCTACAGCTGGGGCGACGATCGTTTCACCCTCTATACCGAAGTGTCGGGCGATACGGCGGTCGCCGATTTCGGCGCGGGCTATAATCTGAAGGGCACGGCCGGATTCCGGCTGCGCTTCTAGGCCGAAGGAGTTTGCGCAATAGAAGGTGCTGCGGGTTCCTTGGAACCCCCGCTCTCTCTGTCTGGGCAAACTCCTTCATCCGCGAGGCACAGTGATGGCCATAGGCGCAAAAGAGGATCGCATGATACGCTGGCGCCATGATCGAAGAACAAGATAGCCGGCTGGTTCAGATTGAAGGCGGGGCAATCCGCGGCCGCATCGGCGGCTCCGTCGTGCGCTTTCTCGGCATCCCCTACGCTGCTCCGCCGCAGCGTTTCGAATTGCCGCAGCCGCCGGCCGGCTGGGACGGCGTGCGCGATATGGACGACCCGGGCCCGACCGCGCCGCACCGGATCAGGCCCTTTCCCGCAATCGACCTGTTGCCGCTCGTCGGCCCGGGCAGCGACGGCCGTGACGGCGACTATCTTCGCCTCAACATCTGGGCGCCGAAGGATGCCAAAGCCGCGCCGGTGATGGTCTTCATCCACGGCGGCGGCTTTGTTGGCGGCTGCAAGGATGCGTCGGTTCACAACGGCACCGCCTTTGCCGCATCGGGCATCGTGTGCGTCGCGATCAACTATCGCATGGGTATCGACGGTTTCCTGCCCGTGCCCGGCGCGCCGACCAACCTTGGCCTGCGCGACATGCTGTTCGCGCTTGCCTGGGTCCAGCGCAATATTGCCGCGTTCGGCGGCGATGCCGCCAATGTCACCGTGTTCGGCGAGAGCGCGGGCGCCATGGCGATCGCCGACCTCGTCACCTCGCCGCTCGCGACCGGCTTGTTCCGGCGCGCGATCATCCAGAGCGGTCATGGCGCGATGGTGCGGGAGGTGGATGTCGCCCGGCGGCTGGTGAAAAAGCTTGCGAAAATATTGCGCGTCACCCCGGACGCCGCCGGCTTTCGTACCGTGTCGCACGCCGCCGCGATGGATGCGCTCGATAAGGTCGGCAAGCCATGGGCCCTCGACCTGCGCGACGGGGACGGCCACGAACCCGTCTATGGGATCAGCCGTTTCATTCCGGTCTGGGGCGACGATGTGCTTCCCGAAAAGCCGATCGACGCACTGCGCAAAGGCGCCGGCCGCGACGTCGAAGTCGTCATCGGCAGCAATGTCGAGGAGATGAACCTCTATTTCGTGCCGACGGGGGTGCGCCGGAAAATCGGCGGGCTGCTCGCGCGGTGGCTGCTCGGCCGGTCGCATCCGCAGGCGAAGGCGGTGCTGAAGGCCTATGGTTATAAACAGCGGGGCGTGCGGCCGGGCGCGGCGATGACCGACGCGATGACCGACCTCGTCTTCCGCTGGCCCGCACGGCAATATGCCGCCGCGCATCAGGGCAAGACGTGGATGTATGAATTCGACTGGCGCTCGCCCGCATGCGACGGCGAACTGGGCGCGTGCCACGGGATCGAGATGCCGTTCGTGTTCAAGACGCTGCCAAGCGTCACCGGCCCGCGCGGGCTGGCGGGGATGGATCCGCCGCAGGCGCTGGCCGATCGCGTGCATGACCTGTGGACCGGCTTCGCGCGCGAGGGGGCCATGCCCTGGCCCGAGTTCGGCGCGTACCGGATGGTGTATCAGGCGACGCGCGGCGAGGCGCTGCACGAACCCGTGATGCCCGCCGCCGCCTTCGTTCCGGAGTAATTTCTATGTATCTCGACAAGCTGCGTCTCGATGGGCGCACCGCCTTCGTCACGGGCGGCGCGCAGGGCATCGGCCTTGCCGCTGCCGAGGCGCTGGCCGAAGCGGGCGCGAAGGTGACGATTGCCGATCGTGACACCGCCGCGCTCGATCGCGCCGTCGCCGCGCTCGCCGCCAAGGGTTATGATGTCTTTGCCCAGATGCTCGATGTCACCGACAGCGCGGCGGTCGATGCCGCCGCCGCCGCGATGCTGGTGCGCGACGGCCGGATCGACATGCTGATCAACAACGCCGGGATCGCGCGCAGCGAAACCGCGGCCGAGGATGTCGCCGACGAACATTGGCTGAACGTGCTCGACGTGAACCTCAACGGCAGCTTCTGGTGCGCGCGCGCGTTCGGGCGGCACATGCTCGCGGCGGGGCGTGGGAGCATCGTCAATGTCGGGTCGATGTCGGGCTTCATCGTCAACCGGCCGCAGCCGCAAAGCTATTACAACGCGTCGAAGGCGGCGGTGCACCAGCTCACCAAGAGCCTCGCCGCCGAATGGGCGGGGCGGGGCGTGCGCGTCAACGCGGTCGCGCCAACCTATATCGCCACCCCGCTCAATGCGTTCGCCGACAAGCAGGGCGAGATGTATCGCCGCTGGATCGACGGGACGCCGCAGGCGCGGCTGGGCGAGCCCGAGGAAGTGGCGTCGGTGATCCTGTTTCTGGCGTCCGACATGGCCAGCCTGATGACCGGCAGCATCGTGCTGGCCGACGGCGGCTATAGCTGCTGGTAAATCCCCACCTCCCCCTTGATGGGGGAGGCAGCGAGACTTGGCGATGCAATCGCCTGGTCGCAGCGGTGGGGGTGTGGCCTCGTCCCGAAGCGATGGTGCGAGGACGCGCCGTCACCCCCATCCAACTTCGCCTAATCGCCCGTGGCGATAAGGCTGCGTATCCCTCCCCCATCGAGGGGGAAGGCGGCTTCCCCAATCATCCCTGCAAACCCAGTCTGCGGATCGGCACAATGACCAGACCTTTCATATAGGTTGGAAAGCTGTCATATAGGTCTTCGACGGGCGGCTGAGACCGCCGTTTTTGGGGATGCCTGATGACCAAGTTCCGATTTGCCGCCGTTTCGACCTTCGTTCTCGCCGCCGCACTGGGCGCCGCGCCTGCTGTCGCGCAGGATAGCGCCGCCACTCCGGCCGCTGCCGAAGCCGAAGACGATGGCGTGATCGTCGTCACCGCGCGCAAGCGCGATGAAACGCTGGCCGATGTGCCGATTGCGGTCACCGCGATCGACGGCGACACGCTGACCGCGCGCGGGCTCAATTCGGTGCGCGAGGCGGCGGTTCTGTCGCCCGGCCTCAACATCAACAGCGACGGCACCGGCCGCGCCTTCGTTTCGATCCGCGGTGTCGGGGTGACGCTGGTGCAGAGCGTCCAGCCGGGCGTCGGGCTGTTCATCGACGGCATCTATCAACCGAATACGGCCTATCTCAACAATCCGCTGGTCGACGTCGAACGCATCGAAGTGCTGCGCGGGCCGCAGGGGACGCTGTACGGCAAGAACACGATGGGCGGCGCGATCAACGTCATCACGCGCCAGCCGGGCAATGATTTCGAAGTGCGCGCGAACGCGAGCTACGCCGGTCCCGACAATAGCTGGATGGTGTCGGGTTCGGTCTCGGGCCCGATCGTCACCGACAAGGTCGCGCTGCGCGTCGCTGCCGCGCATCGCCAGCAGGACGGTTTCCTGCGCAACAGCGTGATCGGCGGCGATGCCAATCCGTTCAACACCGATACGATCAACGCAACGCTGCGCGTGACGCCGTCGGACGATTTCACGCTGACGGTCAAAGGCTATTATGACTGGGTCGACGGGGTGAACACGCCCTATTCGCGGGTCACCGGGCCGAAGGATTATTCGCGCGACGTGCAGTTCAACACGCTCAACGCCGTGTCGTACAAATATCGCGGCATCAATGTGCGGGCAGAGGGCGATCTGGGCGGCGGGTCGAAGCTCAGCGTGATCGGCGCCTATGACATGCGCAACGGCTTTACGCCGGACGGCGAGGGCGATTTCGGACCGGCCAACATCGTCCGCACGGTCGCGCGCGACAGCCTGCGCACCATGACGCTCGAATCGCGGCTCGACAGCGAGTGGTCGGACCAGTTCTCCACGCTGTTCGGTGTATTCTATAGCAACGAGATGGTGCAGGCGCAGGCCCGCGACACGATTTCGCTCGGGGCCATCAACATCGTGCGCACCACCAGCGCAAAAAATGTCGCCGACACCTATGCCGCCTTCGGTACGGTTTTCTGGAAACCGAACCTCGACTGGGAAATCGCGCTCGGGGCGCGTTACGATCATGAAGATCGCGTCGCCAACGGATCGGTGTCGGGCGCGATCGTCCCCACCGCCCGCATCAAGTCGAGCGAATGGCAGCCCAAGCTGTCGGTCACGCGCAAATGGACGCCCGACCTGATGACCTATGTGTCGGTCGCGCGCGGCTATCGCGGCGGCGGGTTTAACGCGCCGACCGCGCCGACCCGCACCTATCGCGGCGATTCGGCCTGGACCTATGAAGCGGGCGCCAAATATGCCTCGCCGGGCCTCAATCTGTCGGCCAGCGTTTTCTACAGCGATTACAAGGATTATATCGGGCTCAACTCGATCGCTCCGGCGGCGGGCGGCGGGCTCGTCACCGTCGATCTCAATACCGGCGACGTCGAAAGCTATGGTGTCGAACTCGAAGCGATGGTCCGCCCGGTGCGGAACTGGACGCTGCGCGGCGGTCTGACCTGGATGCATGCGCGCATCACCGACGGTAGCGCCTATTTCGACACCACCAAGCGCCAGCTGTCGTCCGACCGCCTGACCTTCCAGCCCGACTGGACCGCAAGCTTCGCGACCGATTACCGGATCGAGACCGGCGGGGACACCGACCTGACGCTGAGCGCGGGCCTCGTCGGGAAGGGCAGCCGCCTCGCCGCGACGCTCAACGAGACGACCCCGACGATCCTCGACAGCTATTGGCTGACCAACGCGTCGATCGCCTATCGCACCGGCCCGATCGAGGTCGCGCTTTTCGCGAGCAACATCTTCAACACCGAATATTTCGAAAGCTATATCGAAAAGACGACGCTTCAGCTCGCCAACCTGCCGGCGTCTGACCTCGGTATCACCGGCGACCGCCGCCGTTATGGCGTGCGCGCCAGCCTGAAGTTCTGACCATGGCGGGAACGGCGCATACAGGGGAGCGCAAGCCGCTTCCCGCCAGTCTGGTGGCGGCGCTGGAGGAACGGTTTGGCGACCGTTTCCAGCGGAGCGAAGCGGTGCTGGGACAGCATGGATCGAGCGAATCGCATTTCGCGCCCGTGCTGCCCGACGCCGTCGTCTTCGCGACGTCGACCGACGATGTTGTCGCGCTGGTGCAGCTGTGCTCGGCCGCCGACATTCCGATCGTCCCGTTCGGCGCGGGGACCTCGATCGAGGGCAATGCGCTCGCGGTTCAGGGGGGTATCTCGCTCGACATGAGCCTGATGGACCGGATCGTCGCGGTGAATGCCGAGGATTTCGACTGCGTCGTCCAGCCCGGCGTGCGCCGCGAGGAGCTGAATGTCCATCTGCGCGATCAGGGGCTGTTCTTCCCGATCGACCCCGGCGCCAATGCGACGATCGGCGGCATGGCATCGACCCGCGCATCGGGGACCAACGCGGTGCGGTACGGAACGATGAAGGACGCCGTGCTCAGCCTCGAAGTCGTGACGCCGCAGGGCGAGGTGATCCGCACCGCGCGCCGGGCGCGCAAATCGGCGGCGGGTTATGACCTGACCAGGCTCTATGTCGGATCGGAGGGGACGCTTGGCATCCTGACCGAAGTGACGCTGCGCCTGCATCCGGTGCCCGACACCATATCGGCGGCGGTGTGCAGCTTCGACACGCTCGGCGGCGCGGTCGATACCGTCGTCCAGTCGATCCAGTGCGCGGTGCCGCTGGCGCGCGTCGAAATTCTCGACGCAAAGCAGATGATAGCCGTCAACCGCTGGTCGAAGCTCGACTATCCCGAAGCGCCGACGCTGTTCTTCGAATTTCACGGCAGCGCGGGCCACGTCGCCGAACAGGTCGAAACGGTAAAGTCGCTCGCCGAGGCGAACGGCGGCAGCGCGTTCAGCTGGTCGAACCTGCCCGAGGAGCGCACCCGGCTGTGGCGCGCGCGGCACGAGGCCTATTATGCCGCGATCAACATGCGCGCCGGCGCGATCGGCTGGGCCACCGACGTCTGCGTGCCGATCAGCCGGCTGGCCGAATGCATCGCCGAGACACATGTCGATCTCGATGCCGCCAGCGTCCCCGCGACGATCCTCGGTCATGTCGGCGACGGAAATTTCCACGTCATCTTTTCGATCGATCCCGACGCCCCCGAGGAAATGGCAGAGGTGGAGGCGATCAACGCCCGCCTCGTCGAGCGCGCGCTCGCGATGGACGGCACCTGCACCGGCGAGCATGGCATCGGCATCGGCAAGCAAGCATGGCTCGTCGCCGAACTGGGCGGCGCGGTCGAACAGATGCGGATGATCAAGCGCGCCCTCGATCCGCAAAATCTGCTCAACCCGGGCAAGATTTTCACACTTTGATGGCGACGCACGCCGAACCGCTCGCCGCGCCCGCTTCGCGCCTGACCGCGCCCGCGACGCTCGTCCCGCTGTTGCTGCTCGCGCTCGCGACGACGATGGGCTTCACCGCGCTCGGCAGCTTCGGCACGGTTCAGGAAAGCGCCAAGGCCGAACTGGGGCTGAGCGACGATGCGCTGGCCTTGATTCAGGGGCTGGGCGCCGCCGTGCCGATGGTGATTTTTTCGATCCCGATCGGCATCCTCGTCGATCGCCGCAACCGCGTGCGGCTGACCATCGGACTGGCGCTGCTCTGGACGCTCGGCACCTTGCTCACCGCTTTCGCGCCGAGCGCGGGGCTGCTCACCGCGGCGCGGATGCTCGTCGGCATCGGCTCGACCGGGGCGCTCACCGCTGCGCTCTCGCTATGCGCCGATTTTTGCGCGCCCGAACAGCGCGGTCGCGCCATGCTGATCGTCAATCTGGGCAAGGCGCTGGGCGTCGCGCTCGGCTTTGCGCTGACGGGCTGGCTGTTCGGATTGCTTACCGATTTCGATGCGCCGGGCTGGCTTGCCGGCCTCGCGCCGTGGCGCGGCGCGCATGTACTGCTGGCCGCGATCAGCGCGCTCTGCCTGCTGCCCCTGCTGTTCCTGCGCGAACCCGTGCGGCGCGAGGTCGAGGCGAGCCCCGATGCGCCGTTCCGCATCGTCGCCGCCGAACTGTGGGCGCGCCGCGCGTTTCTCGGGCCGCTTTTCGCGGGACAGGTTGCGGTCGTCATGGCCGACGTCGCGGCGACCGTGTGGGTCGCGCCGGTCCTGTCGCGCGATTTCGGGCTGCAGCCGCAGCAATTTGCCGGCTGGGTCGGCGCGCTGATGTTCGGCACCGGCGTCGCGGGTGCGGTGCTTGGCGGGATTTCCGCCGACCTGGGACAGAAGAGCCGCCGCCGCGGCGGCATCCTGCTGGGCGCGGTCATCGCGGCGGGGATCGGGGTGCCGGCCGCGCTGTTCCCGCTGATGCCCAGCGTGACCGGCCTTGCGGTCGCGCTGGGTGTGATGTCGATGTGCGGTGCGGTCACGGGGCTGGTGGTATCGGTCGCGCTGACCGTGATGCTGCCGAACGAGCTGCGCGGCCTTTGCATCGGCGCCTTCATTGCGATCGCCGGATTGATCGGATTCGGGCTTGCGCCATGGGTCGTCACGCGGGTGAGCGCGCTGATGGGCGGCGAGGCGATGCTGGCCGAGGCGCTGGCGCTGGTCGGCGTCATCGTCAGCGCCTTGTCCTTCTTTGCCTTCCTGCTCGCGATGCGGCGCGCGCCGGAACCTGTAAGATAGCTCTTGCAAAAGCTGTAAGATAGGTCTAGGCCGAACGCAGGGAGAGTTGGGCTATGCCTTCAAAACATCCGGTGATCGTGTCGCCAGAAATGACGACCTATATTGGCCGCGGAGCATGCGATCGCCTGTTGCTGCCGCCCGACGCGCTGCTGCTCGGCTTTGGCGATTTCGGCGAACTCATCGTCCGTATGCTGAGCTTTTCCGAGCTTGAGGCAGAGGAGCATCTGCTCGTTTTCGCGGTATCGCGCGGCGCCTGCCGCCGTCTGTTCGGCGATTTGCCCGATTCCGATGCGCGCTGGTATTTGCCCTCGGACCTCCGCGCGCTCGGCCAATCGATCGTCGCCCCCGATTGCGACGATGCGGCAGCGGACACGTTGCGCCTTGCGCGCAGCATCGAACTCCTCTGCCAGTTTTTCGCCGCGCTGCGTGCGGGGGATCTGGTTCCGGTAGAGGGCCCGTCGAGCCTGACCGAAGGCGACATCGCGCGGATCGCTGCGGCGCGGCAGATCGTCGATACGCGCTGGCATGAAAAGCTGACGATCGACAATATCGCCAAAAGCTGCGGCATAAACCGCGACAAGCTCACCCGCGGTTTTCGTGAACTATACCAATGCAGCATTGCAGAGGCGCTGAGCGAGCGCCGCCTGCGGCACGCGCGGCAAATGCTGGCTGCGAGCGACCTGCCGGTCGCGAGCATCGGCTATCGCTGCGGCTATCTCAACAACGCCAGCTTCACGCGCGCTTTCTCTCGCCGCTTCGGCATGGCGCCGACCGCCATGCGGCGCGTGGGAATTGCGGCATGACCGGGATGCTCGATCCCGGAGCGCGCGGCTCGCTGGTCGAACGGGCGGTCGAGTCGGTGCGCGATTTCATCCGTATCAACGACCTGAAAGTCGGCGACACCCTGCCGGGTGAGGGAAGCTTTGCGCAGCAACTCGGCGTCAGCCGCCCGGTGATGCGCGAGGCGTTCGGCGCGCTGGCCGCGCTCCGCCTCGTCGACGTCGGCAACGGCCGCAAGCCGCGCGTCGGCGCGATCGACGGATCGGTGATGGCGGCGTCGATGGGCCACGCGGTCAATACCGCGCAGGTCAGCCTGGCCGATGTGTGGGAGGTGCGGCGGACGCTCGAACTGCGCACCGCCGAACTCGCGGCAATCAACCGGAGCGACGAGCAGGCGCGCGCGATCCTCGCCGCGGCGCACGGCCTCTCGGTCGGTCATGACGAGGCGACGCGCACGGCCGCCGACACGGCTTTTCATCAGACGATCGCGGAAGCGAGCGGCAACCAGCTTTTCTATCAGATCGTCCGCTCGTTCGAGCAGTTGATGGCGGTCGCGATCCCGCGCGCCTGGGCGGGGCGGACGACGCACGAAGAGCGTAAGGAGACGCTCGCGCTGCACAATGAGGTCGCCGAAGCGATCGCGGCGCGCGATGCCGCAAGGGCGCGCTCCGCGATGGAAAGCCATTTCAACAACTCGATCGGCGAAATGCTCAGGGATCAATATTAAAGCGCATGTTGGCGGGCGTAGAACTGGGCGGCACCAAATGTATCTGCACGTTGGGCACCGGGCCCGACGATGTGCGGGCGCAGGTCGAGATTGCGACCAATAGTCCGGAAGAAACGCTCGCGGCGATCGCGCATGTTCTCGACGTGTGGGATTTCCGATCGCTCGGCATCGCCAGTTTCGGGCCGCTCGATCTCGACCGCACGTCGCCGAAATTCGGCAGCATCATCTCGACGCCCAAGCCCGGCTGGAGCGGTGCCGACCTCACTTCGCTGGCGCGCGGGATCCCCTTTGTCATCGACACCGATGTGAATGGTGCGGCGCTTGCGGAGGGGCTTTGGGGCGCGGCGCAGGGGCTCGCCAGCTGGGCCTATGTCACGATCGGCACGGGCATCGGCGTTGGTTCCATTTCCGGACGCCGGATATTGCGCGGAGCGGGCCATAGCGAGGCGGGGCATCAGCGCGTGCCGAAGCTGCCGGGCGACCTGTTCGAAGGATGCTGTGTCTATCACGGGGACTGCGTCGAGGGCTTGGCAAGCGGTCCGGCGATCGAGGCGCGCGCCGGAAAGCGGGGCCGGGATATTGCGTCAGACGACGACGCGTGGCGCCATGCCGCGCACGCGATTGCCTCCTTGTGTCACAATCTGGTGCTGACCACCCTGCCGCAACGCATCCTGATCGGCGGGGGTGTGGCGCTGGGTCAGCCGCAGTTGCTGGAGCTGATCCGCGAGTATCTCCAAAAGAGTCTGGGTGGTTACGGCGCCGACAGAGATTATGACCTTTTGATAGAAACGCCGGGCCTTGGAGCCTGTGCTGGCCCTTACGGGTCGCTCGCGCTGGCGCTGGACGCAGGGAAATAGCGTCTGAATTTTTCCGAAAGTCCGTAGCCGAAGGCCACGCCGAGACCGGCTACGGCCTATCAGCCGGTCGATGGTGCGGCCGCCGACACGTCGATTATCAGTAAAGCAAAGGCGGCTCTCGGCCATGTCGTGAATGGACGGGCCGTATGTTGCCGCTGTACGCTGTAGTTTCATATCTCGTCCAAGTAATATTCATGTCGACGAAATGATTGTCTTGATGGATTGCCAAAAACAATCTGGTAAGGCGCCATGATAATGATATGAAAAGCCGCATGAGGAGAGTGTCGATGAAATCGCTTACGGACCATCTTGCGCAATATGCCGCCTATCACCGCGATTCCCGTAATATTGTTACCCATGTGATCGGGATTCCAATGATCGTCGTTGCGGTTGCGATATTATTGTCGCGTCCGTCTTTGCTCCTGTTTGGCTGGCCCTTGTCGCCGGCCGTTCTGGTCGGCGTCGTCGGCTCGCTCTTCTATTTGCGGCTCGATCTGCGGTTCGGCGCCGTGATGACCCTGTTGCTCGCGTTGAGCGTGCTTGCCGGACAGATACTCGCGGCAGAATCGACCGCCGTGTGGCTGGGATGGGGGCTCGGCCTGTTTCTGGTCGGCTGGGTCATCCAGTTCGTCGGCCATTATTATGAGGGACGCAAACCGGCGTTCGTCGACGATGTGATGGGGCTTGCCGTCGGGCCGCTGTTCATCGTTGCCGAAGTCGCCTTCTGGCTGGGGCTGCGCGACGATGTGCGCCGCGTCGTCGAGGAACGCTCGGGCCCGGTTCGCGCCGCCACGCGCTGAGGGGCGGTGGGGCGAACGGCCCCGCTCGCGCTATTGCGGAAATTTCAGGAAGGACGAGACCTTCCCGCCGTTGCGCTCGCGATAATAGGTGACGAACGCATCGGCTGGCAGTGCTTTGGCATAGAGCCAGCCCTGAACGAATTCGACCCCGGCCTTGCGCAGATATTCCTCCTGCTCGGCCGTCTCGACACCCTCGGCGACGATATGGAATTTCAGGCTGTGCGCCATGTCGATGATATGCGGCGTCACGATGCTGGTCGCAGTATCCTTGCCGATCGCTGTGACGAAGCTCTGGTCGATCTTGAGTGCGTCGAGCGGCAGGGTTTCGAGCAGCGAGAGGCTGGAATAGCCGGTGCCGAAATCGTCGACCGCGACCATATGCCCTTCGGCACGGGCCGCCTCGATCGTCCGGCGCGCCGCTTCGGCATCCATAAAGCCCCGCTCGGTCGCCTCCAGCCAGATTTGCGACGGCGCGACCCCGGACCGCGCCAGTGCGGCTTTCAGAACCGGCAGAAAGCGTCCGCTTTCCATGTCGCTGGCGGCGATATTGATCGCGACATGGACCGATCGTTCGGTGGTCAGCATGTGCGCCATATCCTCGACGACGCGTTCGATCAGCAGATCGGTGATGCCCGCGATCAGGCCGGTTTCTTCGGCCAGCGGCAAGAACAGGTCGGGGGCGATCCATTTGCCGTCGGGGCCGCGCCACCGGATCAGCGCTTCGGCGCCGACGCATAATCCGGTCGAAAGTTCGATGATCGGTTGATAATGCGCGATAAACTCGCGCTTGCGGATCGCGTGTGCCAGTTCCTTTTGCGGCGAAAGCCGGTCGCGCGATACCCAGGCGATCACCCCGATCAAAATGGCGGACACGATCAGCCCGATCGGGATCAGCAGCCGCAGTTCGCGGCCCAGATGGTCCTCGATCGCCGAGCGGTCGCTGATCGCAAAGGCGATCAGCGTCGGTGTGCTTGCGGCCGCGAACATATGCTGATCGTCCATCCCGCTGGCCGCCGTCCGGGTCAGCCGCGCGACGAGGCGCGGATCGGCCTGGCCCGACAGGGCGATCAGCCGCCCCTTCCGGGTCGCGACGCCCACCGTCATATGGCTGTCGAGCAGGACATCGACCATGCGCTGCGGCTGGATCAGCGCGTTGTGCGTGCCATCGCTGAGCACCAGCATTTTGCCGCCCCGGCTGATGCGGGGCATGATATCGAAATACAGGCTTTGCCCGTTCGCAAGCCGCTCATGCGGCTTGCCCTGGGGCACGATATCCTGAACCGGGCCCCAGCTGGTGCATGCCAGCCTTCCGCCCTGATAATAGCCGATTTCCTCGACCGAGCGCACATCGACCGCCAGCTGGCGCATCCGAGCAATATGCGCTTCTGTGCAGTTGCCCAGCCCCGTCAGCTGCTCCAGGCTGTTCCCGGCTTCGTTCAGCGTCCGGTCGGCCCGCGTCAGCGTCCACCGCGCATATTCGGCAAGATGGTCCTGCTCGGCCCGCGTCGCTCGGGCCTGCGAGAGATAGGCCATCGCCGCAAGCGGCGCGACGCCGGCGCAAATCGCCAGGCATGCCGCAATGATCAAGATCGTTCGTCGCTGCATGCTGGTCCTCGCCCGACCTGTTCAGGATGCCGTTTGCCACATTGTCGCGACACTGACATCCATCTGTCCCAATCGGACAAATGCCTAACCGATCGGTCTTCGCAAGGGAATTGCCGCAGCCGTGCGATTTTGCCGGGCGGCGCGGGCACGATCAGTCGCGGCTTTCGCTCGTCTGGGCGCGACCATCTTGTCAATTAAATTGATTGAGTTAATGTTGCGGCGTCGGGACGTACACGAGTCGACCGGGCCGATGTCCATTTTCGATAAGAGGAGAGTGCCCATGGCCAGCAAGGCCGAGACCCCCGATCTGTTCGATACCGCCCGTTCGCTGGGCATTGCGATTCTGCCTTCGACCCCGACGATCGGGGCCGAAATCGGCGGGCTCGACCTCAACCGGCCGCTGTCGTCCGAAGAGGGCGATCTGCTCCGCAACGCCTGGCTCGAATTCAAAGTCCTCTTTTTTCGCGATCAGGACATCAGCTATGAAAGCCATGTCCGGCTGGGGCAGTTTTTCGGCGAGATCGAAGGCCATCCGGTGATCCCGCATGTCCCGGGTTATCCCGAGGTGCTGCGGATCGAGGGGGTCGAGGGCGTCCAGCTTTCGGCGGACACGCTCGCGCCCTTTCAGGCTTATAACAAATGGCACACCGACGTGACCTTCCGCGAGCGGCCGTCGATCGCGTCGATCCTGCGCGCGCGGACCCTGCCGCCGCTGGGCGGCGATACGATGTGGGCCGACACCGCCGCCGCCTATGCCGGTCTGCCGCAAGCGGTGAAGGACCGGATCGAGGGGCTGGAGGCCGAACATGACATCGTGCGCAGCTTCGGCGGCCGGGTGTCGGAGGAAAAGCGCGCACAGCTTGCCCGCGACTTCCCGCCGGTCCGCCATCCCGTCGTGCGCACCCATCCCGAAACCGGCGAGAAGATCCTGTACGTCAATTACACCTTCACCAGCCGCATTGTCGGGCTGGAAGAGGATGAGAGCGACAGCCTGCTTCGCCTGCTGTTCGACCGCATCAAGGTGCCCGAATATCAGGTGCGTTTCCGCTGGACCCCCAATGCCATCGGCATCTGGGACAACCGGTCGACCCAGCATTATGCGGTCGGCGATTACTGGCCTGCGCACCGCGTGCTCGAACGCGTCACCGTCTCGGGCGATGTGGTGCGCCCGTGAATTTCGTCGGGACCGAGCTTCACCATCCGCGTCCGCGCCTGCGCACCGCGACCCGCGTCGCGATCGTCGGCGCGGGCTTTTCGGGGACCTTGCTCGCGATCAACCTTGTCGAGCAGGCCGATGTCGAGGTGCTGCTGATCGAGCGCGACCGGCACCGGATGGGCGGCGGGGTCGCGTATAGCAGTTCGGATTCGGCGCATTTTCTGAACGTGCGCGCCGCGAATATGAGCGCCTTTGCCGACCGCCCCGACCATTTCTGCCAATGGCTGGAGGCGCGCGGGCTGGGGTGCGGCAATGCCTTTGTCACCCGCGCGACCTATGGCCGTTATTTGCGCGAAACGCTGGCCGCCGCGATGGAGCGTCACAGCCGCCGGTTGAAGCTGATCGATGACGAAGTACTCGATATCGAGGAAAAGCGCGGACAGGTGACGCTGGGGCTCGTCAACGGCGGGCTGGTTGAGGCCGACCGCGCGGTGCTGGCCATCGGCAATCTGCCGCCGCACGACCCGCCCGCTCTCGCGGGGGCGGGCCTTCCGGCGCATCGCTATATCGGCGACCCGTGGGCGGCGCCCTTCGACGAGGGCTTGCCGCGCGATGCGCCGCTGCTGGTCGTCGGCACCGGGCTCACCGCGATCGACGTCATTCTGCGGCTGGCTTCGCGCGGCTTTACCGGCCCGATCACCGCCTTGTCGCGCCGCGGGCTGCGCCCGCACCGCCACCTCGACGGGCTTCCCGCGCCGCGCCCGGTGCTCGCCAAGCCCGCGCCCGAGCTTTCCGAGCTGGTGGGCTGGGCGCGCGGCGAAGCCGGGACACGCGACTGGCGGCTGGTCGTCGACTCAATCCGCCCGATCACCCAGATGATGTGGGCGTCCGCCGATGCCGGAAAGCGCGCGCGCTTCCTGCGTCACCTCCGTCCCTTCTGGGACGTCCATCGCCACCGGCTGGCGCCCGATGTGGCCGACCGGATCGACGCGCTGGTCGCATCGGGACAATTGCATTTTCGCGCGGGCAAGATCGCCGATGTGGCGGTCGAGCGCGATGGTCTGGCCATATCGTGGCGGCCGCGCGGGGAAGCGGGGCTGGAAACGACGCGCGCGGCGCGGATGATCAATTGCACCGGCCCGCAGGGCGATCTGCTCCGCTCGTCCGACCCGCTCGTCCGCCATATGCTGGCGAAGGGGCGCATCCGTCCCGATGCGCTGCGGCTGGGGCTCGACATCGATCGCGACAGCCATGTCGTCGATGCCCAGGGCCGCGCGTCCGAGCATATATTGGCGATCGGCCCGATGACGCGCGGCGATTTGTGGGAAGTCGTCGCCGTCCCCGACATTCGCATTCAGGTGAGCGCGCTCGCGCGGCGGCTGGTCAACGCCCACTGGATGGGCGGCGAGGGGCTTTAGCCGCCGGGCGTGTCCTCGCCGTCGATGCCCTGATATTTGAGCTGGAGATAGCGTTCGCGCGTTGCGAGCTTGTCGAGATCGCCCGCAGCGAGGCTCCGCGCCGCATTGCCGATTTCGCTTTCCAGCATTTTCAGCCCGCCGACGAGCGTTTCGTCGGGGGTGCGCCCGGCATGCGCTTCCTTGCGGAGGCCCGCCGGGATGCGCTGATAGCCCGCGACCAGTTCGGGCAGATCTTCGCCCACCAACTTGCGGATATTTGCCGCCGCCGGGCTCGCCGCATCGAGCGTCTGGAGCTGCGGCGCGAGCAGGTCGAGCTGGACCCCGATGTCGTCGACCAGCGTCTTGGCCGGCGCGGGCAGCATCGGGCGCTGCGCCTCCAGCCAGATTTCGGTGCGCCCCGCGAGCTGTTTCAGATCGGTCTTGGGCAGATCGGCCTGGCGCGGCTCAGGGAAGGGCGGCCATTTGCCGAACAATACCCCGACCCCGACCAGCAAAACGATCAGCGCGAGCAGGCCGAGGAAACCGAGCGGCTGGATCAATGTCCCGAACAAGGCGGCGCCGACGAGCACCACCCCGCCCGCGACGAGAATGCGCCCGAGCTTCTTGAAAATATGCTGCCGGCGCAACGCGACGCTTTTCGTCCCGATCGGGCGGCGGCGTTCGCGCGATCTCTCGATCGCCGATGTCGCCGAAATCCGGATCTTGTCGACTTCGCTCATCGTCATGGGCGCCTCAGGCTTCGAGCGACGCGAGCGGGCTGTCGGCACCGCCGACGCTTGCCTGCGCCTGCGATGCGCCCTCGGCGCGCGCGATATAGCCCTTCGACTTCGCGACTTCGCCCTCCAGCGTGTTCACCGTCGTCTTCATGCTGTCGAGCGCCTTCAGCTTGAACGTGTCGATCGCGTCCATCGTGTCATAGATATTCTGGAAGGCGCGCTGGAGCGTTTCCATCGGGATCGTGCTCGACGCCGCCTGTTCGTGGATGCGCGCGGTATTGTCCTTCAGCATCTTCGACGTGCCGTCGATGATGTTCGCGGTCGTGGTGTTGAGCGCGGTGATCTGTTCGAGCACCAGCTTCTGGTTCGTCATCGCCTGCGCGACGGTGATCGCGGTCTTCAAGGCGCCGACCGTCGTCGTCGAGGCGCGTTCGACCCCCTTCACCAGCTCGACATTATTCTTTTTGACGAGGTCGAGCGCGAGATAACCCTGCACCGTCACCGCCATTTGCGTGAGCAGATCCTGCGTCCGCTGGCGCGCATAGAAGAGCGCATTTTCGCGCAGCACCTTGGCCTTGGCCGGATCGATCCCGTCGAGTTCGTTGGCCTTGGCTTCCAGCTTCGCGTCGAGCGTGCCGGCGATATGGACCATCTGTTCCAGCTTGCCCATCGCTTCCCACAGCTTGCGGCGTTCGACGTCGATGGCGGCATTGTCCATCAACAGCTCGTCCTTGCCATTGGCAAGCGCGGTCAGGATGCCGCCGATATGCGTCTGTGCGCTGCGATATTGGGCGAAATAATTGCCGACCTTGTTGCCCAGAAGCTTGTCGAAAAAGCCACGCTTGGTCAGGAACTTGCCGTTCGCCGACGGATCGAGCCGTTCGACGGTGTTGCGCAGTTCGATCAGATTCTGGCCGATGTCGGTGTCGCGGTCCATCGCCTTGATCGGGCGGTCGAGGAAACGGTTCGACTGGTTCGCCGCCTCCAGCATTTCCTTGCGGCCCATATTGGTGATCTGATCGACCTTCTGGCCGAAGGCGGGCGAGTTGACGTCCTGCGCGACCAGATCGTCGATGAATCCGTCGACGCGTTCCTCAAGCTTCGATTTCTGCTCGCCCGACAGCGGGACAAGCCCGGCCGCCTTTTCGGGTGAGACCGCCGGCACCGGATCGGGCGGGGTCAGCTTCAGCTCGTCGGTGACCGTTGCGGTTGCAGTTGCTTCGCTCATTCGTCTTCCTTCCACCCCGATGCCTCTGCCTATATGGCATGCGGGTCTGTGTTGTTCAAGCACTACACCTGCGCTGATCGATTCAACACGGGTGCGATCCACGCCGACAGGATCAGCTGCGCCATATGATAGACGAGGATCGGGACCAGTACCATGCCGGCCACCGCGGGCGGGAACAGCGTCGCCGCCAGCGGCGCGCCGACCGCGATGCTTTTCTGCGCGCCCGAAAACAACAGGGTGATGCGGTCGGGCCGCCGAAGCCGCAGCAGCGCCCCGAAAAGCCACGCGCAGCCAAAGGACAGCGCAAGAAAAAGAACGACGACGCCCATGACGATGCCAATCTCGCGCCCGTCGAGCAAATCCCAGATGCCCGCGACCACCGCCGCCGAAAAGGCGACATAGACCGCGATGGCGATCGCGCTGCGATCCATGAAGGTCGCAAGGCCGCGATGCGCGAGCACCCACGGGCGCAGCCAGCGCTGCGCAAACTGCCCGGCGATGAAGGGCAGCAGCAGGATCGCGACGATGCGCAGCGCCCCGGCGCCGCTGATCTCGCCCGCGCTGCCCGCAAGCGCGGCGAAGAGCAAGGGCGAGACGATCACCCCGCTAAGGTTGAGCAATGCCGCGGCGACGACGCTTGCGGCGACATTGCCGCCGGCAAGGCTGCTCGCCGCGGTTGCCGACTGAACGGTCGAGGGCAATATGCCGAGGAAGAGGAAGCCGAGCGCCAGCGTCGCGGGCAGCAACGACGCGGTCGCCGCCTGTGCCGCCAACCCGAGCAGCGCCATCGCGCCGAAACAAAAGGCCAGCGCGCCGCCCTGCAGCTTCCAGTTGCGGATGCCGTGCAGCACTTCATCCCGCGGCAAGCGGACGCCGTTCAGGAAAAAGAGAAAGACGATCGCGGCGGTCGACAGCCCCTGCGCGATCGGCACCGCGCCGCCGCGCACCGGCAGCAGGCTGGCGAGCAGGATCGTCGCCAGCAGCAGGGGGACGAAACGGTCGGGGAAGATACGGGACAGCATGGGGCCGCGATGCCGGGATGCGGGGCGGTTGGCAAGTAAACCAATCCTCCCTGTCGCGAAGCGATGGGGAGGTGGCAGCGCGAAGCGCTGACGGAGGGGCAATTCTTGCCAAGGTTGCGCCCCTCCACCATCCGCTTCGCGGACGGTCCCCCTCCCCATGCCTGCGGCACAGGGAGGATTGGATAATCCGGCAAGTCGCGTAAACCGCCACCATGGCCCATATCCTCATCCTCGCCGCGCTCCCCGAAGAGGCCGACGCGCTCTTCCCCAACACCTGCGCTCGCGACGCCGACCCCTTCGCGGCCCGCCGCCTCGTCGTCGATCGCCACAACCTCACCATCGCGACCTGCGGCCTCGGCAAGGTCAACGCCGCGCTCTGCGCTGGCATGCACGGCGCAGACGCCGATATGCTGCTGATGACCGGAACCTGCGGCGCGCTCGGCGCCGCCCCGGGGGCCTATTGGATCGCCGAGGCGGTGCAGCACGACTATGGCGCCGCCCAGCCCGGCCTATTCCGCCGCTACCGCGCCGGCGAATGGCCGATCGGCGAGCCGGGTGAGGCGCATTTCACCGCCATGCCGGACCCCGGCCTCGACCTGCCGCACGCGCGCATCGCCAGCGGCGACAGCTTCGTCGCCTGCCCCGACGCCGCCGCCGATCTTGCAAATCATGTCGGCGCGACGCTGGTCGATATGGAGGTCGGCGCGGTCGCGCAGGTCGCGGCGCGGCTGGGCAAGCCGTGGGCGGCGATCAAGGCGGTCACCGACGAAGCGAACGACGCGAGCGACGGTGATTTCCAGGCGAATTTGATCCGCGCGGCGCGAATGGCTGCGGAGCAGGTCGAGCGGCTAACGCGCCTATTGGCATATGTCTGAATCGTTCTAAAAAGAAGCGAGCTAACAACGACGGAAATTGCGGGGAGGCAAAGTGTCGGGAAAATTACTTATCGTTCCTCAAAATTGGCGGGAATATGTGGCATGCCTCATAATCGTGGGTATTTGTCCTTTGCTCCCAATATTTGCAGAGCTTATGGTGAAAGGAAGCGCAAACACGTCGTCGCTGCTGATATCTTCAGCCATATATTGCCTATCGATCGGGTTCGTCACGAAAAGCATCATGCTCTTTGCCGTTTCGATACCGAATCTGTTCATTTTGACCTTCCTCCACGGCATCACATTTTCGAAGTATGAATCGCCGGGGCTTATTCCGGAAGGTTATCACTGGTTTGCCGTCGCGACGATCGTGATATGGTCGGTCATTCTTATACTATCGAAGTATAATGAGCATGTCATAGATGGAAAGCTGTTCTGGGAATTGGGACGGGAATAGGATGGAAATCGAAATCGCCTTGATGGCCGCCATATTGTCCATGACAGTTTCGCTCACGGCATTGATATCGTCGGCGTCGAAATTTATCGCGCAAAAGAAAACCCGCGATGTCTTTGCTCGTGTGGTCGAGGAAGCTGTCTCCAAGGATCCAGACGTCAACCATGCGCTACGGCATAGCAATATATCCTCCGACAAAATGGGAACCCGATTTAATAAAGACGACATGGATGCGGTAAAGAGAGTGATCGAAGTCGCGATCAAGGAAATGGACAGGGCGGAGCGGCATTTGGTCAGAGAAAAGCTTCAGGAAATGAATGAAGTTTCTTTTTCAAGATATATGCGGACATTGAGTTACAAGCTGTCAGGAAACAGGTCGGTGATCGGGCTGCTCGTCCGGCGAATTTTCAAGGGCAGTATCCTATCGGGAAATCGCTGACATTTTCGCCGCGCCATCCCTCAATCATAACTCAAATGCGTCGCCTTCCCCCGGAAGATCCAGTGCGCGAGGATCGAATATCCCAAAATCACGGGCAGCACGAACACCGCCCCCGCCAAAATGATCATCAGCGATTCCGGGCTCGCTGCCGCCTGCCAGATGTCGAGCCGGTCGGCGATCAGATAGGGGTAAAAGCTGTACGCAATGCCGACAAAGCCCAGCGCGAACAGCACGCCCGCGGTTGCCAGCGGCACCCATGACAGTTCGTCCTTGGGGCGCAGCGGGCGGCGCAGGAAGATGGCGAGGCCGATGAACAGGGTCGCGGCGGCGATCGGGATCGGCAGCAGCGCGATAATCTCGGGCAGGCGGAACCAGCGGTCGAAGATGCGCTCCGACAAGAGCGGCGTCGCGATTGAGATGATCGCCATCGCGAGCGCGGTCAGCCACAGCGTGACCTCGGCCCAGCGCACCGCGCGCTTTTGAAGCTCGCCCTCGACCTTGTAGATCAGCCAGCAGGCGCCGACGAACAAATAGCCGGCGACAAGGCCGAGCGCGGCGAGCAGGCAGAAAAGCACCGACGAAAGGCTCTGGTCGAACCCCAGCACATAGGCGCCGAGCATATAGCCCTGGCACAGCGCGGTGATCAGCGAGCCATAGAAGAAGGCCGCATCCCAGCGATGCTTTTGTTCGGGCGGCGCCTTGGCGCGAAATTCGAAACTGACGCCGCGCAGGATCAGCGCGACGAGCATCAGGACGACCGGCAGGTAAAGCTGGGTCAGGATCAGCCCGTGCGCAACCGGAAAGGCGACGAGCAGCAAGCCGATGCCCAGCACCAGCCATGTCTCGTTGGCATCCCAGAAAGGGCCGATCGAGGCGACCATCAGGTCGCGATTCTCGTCCTTTTCCAGCCGCGTCAGCATGCCGACGCCCAGATCATAGCCGTCGAGAATGACATAGAGCAGGATCGACAGCCCCATCAGCCCGGCAAAGATCACCGGCAACCACCATGCGTCGAAAAAGGGGGTCATGACTTTACCTCCAGCGCTTCGGCGGGGCCTTCGCCGCCGCCGGGCAGCGGAAACATCGGCTTCGCGCCGGGCGCCGCCTTGCCGAGCCGGGCGAGACGATAAAGGACCGCAATATAGGCGGCGAGCAGCACGGCATAGACGGTGAGATAGAGCGCGAGCGAGCTGGCGACCATGCCGGCGCCGATCGGCCCGACGGCATCGGCGGTCTTGAGGACACCGGTGACGAGCCACGGCTGGCGTCCGATTTCGGTGACATACCAGCCGGCGAGCGTCGCGAGCCAGCCCGAAAAGGTCATTGCGACGAGCATGCGGGCGAGCCAGCGCGGCAGCGCATCGACCCCGCGCCGTGCGATCGTCCAGCTCGCGGTCCAGGCGGTCAGCAGCATCAGCACCCCGATCCCGACCATGATGCGAAAGCCCCAGAACAGCGGGGCGACCGGCGGATGATTGCCCTCATAATCGTTGAGCCCCGGGACGACGCCCGCCGCTTCATGTTTCAGGATCAGGCTGGCGCCCGAGGGGATGGCGATTTCCAGATGGTTGGTGCGCGCCTTTTCATCGGGGATCGCGAAAAGGACCAGCGGGACATGGCTGCGCGTTTCCCAATTCGCCTCCATCGCCGCGACCTTCTGCGGTTGATGCTCCAGCGTGTTGAGCCCGTGCATGTCGCCGACGAAAATCTGCACCGGAACCAGCAGCGCGGCGGCGTAGATGGCGGCTTTCAGCGTGCGGCGGACGCCTTCGCCGCCGCCGTCCTTCAGCCAGCGCCAGGCCGACATCCCCGCGATCAGAAAGGATACGGTGAGCGCCGAGGCGAGCAGCATATGGGTCAGCCGATAGGGCATCGACGGGTTGAAGATGATCGCCCACCAGTCGGTCGCATGGACGATGCCGTCGCGCAGCTCGTAACCGGCGGGGGTCTGCATCCAGCTGTTGAGCGCGATGATCCAGAAGGCCGACAGCGTCGTGCCGCCCGCGACGAGGCAGGTCGCCATCGTGTGCACCCAATTGGGGACGCGCCGGAAACCGAAGAGCATGATGCCGAGGAACACGGCCTCGAGGAAAAAGGCGGTCAGCACTTCATAGGCGAGCAAAGGCCCGGCGACATTGCCGACCCGCTCCATATAGCCCGGCCAGTTGGTGCCGAACTGAAAGCTCATCGTGATGCCCGAGACGACCCCCATCGCGAAGCTCAGCGCAAAAATCTTCACCCACAGGCGATAGGCGTCCATCCACGCTTCATTCTGCGTGCGATTATAGGCGAGCTTGAAACCGAGCAGCGCCCAGCCGAGCGAGATGGTGATCGTCGGGAACAGGATGTGGAAACTGATATTGGCCGCGAACTGGATGCGGGCGAGCATCAATGGATCGATCGCGTCCATGCCTAGCGTCCCCTGTCCGACAGCAAATCGCTGTCCGCCTGGGCACCGCCACGCCCAAGTATGCGGTCCTTGAACTCCAGCGCCTTTACCACATGCGACCCCAAACGCAAAAGCTGGAGCAGGCGTTCATTGTCGAGACGCCTCATTTCTGCGTACCAGTCGGTCAGCAGTTCGATCTGTTCGTGCATCGCCGCGATCCGCTCCTGCGCGTGGCGGTCGGCGGGGTCGTGCGCGGGTTCGATCAGCAGTCCGCGCAGCATCGACAGCGTCGGGTCGATCTCGCGCTTCTTGCGTTCTTCGACCAGCGTGCGGAAGATCGCCCAGACGTCACGCGGCGTCTCATAATAGTCGCGCCGGTCGCCGGGAAAATGCCGCAGCTGGACGAGGTTCCAGCTGGCGAGCTCCTTCAGGCCCATCGACACGCTGCCCCGCGACAGGCTCAGCGCTTCGCTGATTTCCTCGGCATGGCGCGGCACTTCGGCGAGGAAGAGCATCGCGTAAATCTGTCCGACGGTGCGGTTGATCCCCCAGCGGCTTCCCATCTCGCCGAAATGCAGGACGAACGCCTGCGCAAGCGGGGAGAGCCGGAACGGCGCAGACGGGGAGGCTGGGGAACCGGGCGCGGGGCCGGGTGCAGGGCTGGGGGCGGGGGGCGTGTCCATGGTCTCGCGCAATAGGCTTTTATTTCTGAAGTTTCAATAATTATTGAAACTTCACGCCGGACCCATCCCCGATGTGGGCAATGATAGACAAATTGCGCGACCCCGGCAATTTTGTTGCGCCGCAGCACGGCTTCTGTTAGGGGCGCGGCGTTATGCGGCGCTCCGCGCGCGGCCCTCAATCATCAAGGTAAAATCCGCATGTCTTTGCGCAATATCGCCATCATCGCGCACGTCGATCATGGCAAGACCACCCTCGTCGATCAATTGTTCCGCCAGTCGGGCACCTTCCGTGACAACCAGCGCGTCGAAGAACGCGCGATGGATTCGAACGATCTGGAAAAGGAACGCGGGATCACCATCCTCGCGAAATGCACCAGCGTCGAATGGGGCGAGGGCGATGACACGACCCGCATCAATATCGTCGACACCCCGGGTCACGCCGACTTCGGCGGCGAAGTGGAGCGCATCCTGTCGATGGTCGACGGCGTCATCCTGCTCGTCGATTCGGCCGAAGGCCCGATGCCGCAGACCAAGTTCGTGACCGGCAAGGCGCTGGCGCTCGGCCTCAAGCCGATCGTCGTCGTCAACAAGATCGACCGCAGCGACGCGCGCGCCGCCGAAGTGCTCGACGAAGTGTTCGAGCTTTTCCTCGCGCTCGAAGCCAATGACGAACAGCTCGACTTCCCGATCCTCTATGCTTCGGGCCGCGGTGGCTATGCCTCGGACAGCCCCGACGCGCGCGAGGGCACGCTCGAGCCGCTGTTCAAGACGATCGTATCGCACGTCCCGACCCCGGGCCTCGACGAAGATGCGCCTTTCACCTTTCTTGCGACTTTGCTCGACCGCGACAATTTCATCGGTCGCATCCTGACCGGCCGCGTCCAGTCGGGGACGGTCAAGGTCAACCAGCCGGTCCACGCGCTCGACATGGACGGCAAGGTTATCGAAACCGGCCGCGCCTCGAAGCTGCTGGCGTTCCGCGGGCTCGACCGCGTCCCCGTTGAAGAAGCCAAGGCGGGCGACATCGTCGCGATCGCGGGCCTGACCAACGCAACCGTCGCGAACACCATCGCCGACACCAGCGTCAGCGAACCGATCGCCGCGCAGCCGATCGATCCGCCGACGCTGTCGATGCGCTTTGCCGTGAACGATTCGCCGATGGCGGGCCGTGAAGGCAGCAAGGTCACGAGCCGCATGATCCGCGACCGCCTGCTTCGTGAAGCCGAGACGAACGTCGCGATCCGCATCACCGAAAGCGCCGACAAGGACAGCTTCGACGTCGCGGGCCGCGGCGAGCTTCAGCTGGGCGTGCTCATCGAAACGATGCGCCGCGAAGGCTTCGAACTCGGCATCAGCCGCCCGAAGGTGCTGTTCGGCGAAGACGAAAATGGCAAGCGCACCGAACCGTATGAAACCGTCGTCATCGACGTCGACGACGAGCATTCGGGCACGGTTGTCGAAAAGATGCAGATCCGCAAGGCCGACCTCACCGACATGCGTCCGTCGGGTGGCGGCAAGACCCGCATCACCTTCAGCGGTCCGTCGCGCGGCCTGATCGGCTATCATGGCGAATTCCTGTCCGACACGCGCGGCACCGGGATCATGAACCGCCTGTTCGAGAAGTACGGGCCGCACAAGGGCGTGATCGAAGGCCGGAAGAATGGCGTGCTGATCTCGAACGGCAATGGCGAAGCCGTGGCTTATGCGCTCGGCCCGCTCGAAGAGCGCGGCATCCTGTTCGTCTCGCCCGGTGAGGCGCTGTACGAAGGGATGATCATCGGCGAGAATGCGAAGCCCGACGACCTCGAAGTCAACCCGATGAAGTCGAAGCAGCTCACCAACTTCCGTTCGACCGGCAAGGACGACGCGATCCGCCTGACCCCGCCGAAGCGGATGACGCTGGAGCAGGCGATTGCTTATATCGACGATGATGAAATGGTCGAAGTGACGCCGAAGAACATCCGCATCCGCAAGGCGATCCTCGATCCGAACGAACGCAAGAAGGCGTCGCGGAAGAAGGAAGCGGCATAAGAAACAGACCGGCGGCCCCATCGGCCGCCGGTTTTTCTTTGGCTGAAAGGTGCGCTGAGGCGCTGTGGGCCGAGCGGCCATAAGCCGACGGCGCGCGCTGAAGGCGCGGACTTTGTCACCGAAGCACAAGATACCCAAATCTGTCTGGCGGAGGTCGAAGGCGAGCCGGGGCGTTGATCCCCGGCCTGGCGCGCGGCGAGGTTGCGCCGGCGTCGTTCCGGGCGCAGCGGCGTCCGATAGCATGGCGGAAATGAGAAGCGGCGGCGCGGGGCGAAAAAAGGGGCCGGCGCGCCAGGCGCCAGCCCCTGATTTTGATGCGGAGCGGATCAGAAGCGCGCGTTGACGCTGACCCAATAGCTGCGTGCCTTGTCCTTATTGTTGTAATGGTCGACGTAGGTCGGCGCCGGATAGACGCCGCCCACCGGATTGCCGAATACCGCGTCATAGCCGCGGAAGTCCTGGTTAAGCAGATTGTTGACCCGGCCGCTGAGCGTCAGATGGTCGTTCAGGCGATATTGGGCGCCGAAGTTCAGCACGGTGTAGCTCTTGTAATAAAGCAGCGAGCCGTTGGTGGCGAGGGTGCCGCGATAGCGCCGCGAACGATGCTCGGCCGAGAGTTGCGTCGACAGGCCGTCGAGCGGTTCCCAGTCGATGGTCGCGTTCGCCATATGCTTTGCCGACTGGGTGAGCGGCTCGCCCTTCGAAGCGCCGCTGAGCTGCTTGCTGTCGGTGTAGGTATAGTTGGCGCGGATCGAGAGGCCGTCGAAAAATTCGTAACGGCCGGCGACTTCGGCGCCCTTGATCCGGGCCTTGTCGACGTTGAACGGGATGCTGATCGAACTGCCGAGTCCGAGCACTTCCCAATAGTCGCCGAGGTTGGCGCAGGGGCGCACGAAATTGGTGACCGCGCACGGCTGGACGAGCGTCGTGTCGATCTTGTCCTTGAACTTGTTGTGGAACAGCGTGACGTTGATGCCGCTGGCGGCGGTCGGGTTCCAGTAGAGCGCGATCTCGCTGTTGACGCTGGTTTCGGGCTTGAGGTCGGGGTTGCCGATGAAGGGGCTGGTGCCCTGGCCGCCGAAGCCGCGGATGCCGTCATAGAGATCGGTAGTCTTGGGGGTCTTGTACCCCGTGCTGACGCCGCCCTTCACCGTCAGGGTCGGGGTGATGGTGTAATTGGCATAGAGGCGCGGGCTGAAGTGGCCGCCGAAGAGGTTGTGATTGTCGTAGCGGACGCCGCCGGTGATCGAGAAGCCGTCGAACGGGGTCCAGTTGTCCTCGGCGAACAGCGACCAGATCTTGTGATCCTGCACCGCCTCGATGCCGCCGACCGAGGCTTCGAGCCCGAACACGCCGTCATCGAGCGTGCCGTCGATATATTGGCCGCCGATCACGAAATTGTGGCGGCCGGCGAGATTGTCGACCGGAATGTCGACGCGGGCGTCGAGCGTATATTGCGCGCTTTCGAGCTTGCGGAGCGGGCGCGGCAGGAAGGTTTCTGCGGCGAGCGCGCGGCGCGCGGCGGTGGGCATGCCGGCATAGGCGCCGGTTCCGCTGAACATCTGTTGCAGCAGCTGCCGTTCGGCGACCGAGAAGGGCATGGTACGGCCCTTGTTGTTCGTCTCGATATAGGCAAGCGACAGGAAACTGCGGGCAAAGCCCCAGTCGCCATGATACGTCCCGGCCCAGCTCAGGCGGTCGAAGACCTGATTCTCGGTATAGCCGACGCGCGGCTGTACGATGCCGCCGGTGGCGCGCCAGATGCTTTCGATGCCGTCGAGGGTGCCCAGCGGATAGCTGATCGCACCGGTGTCGGGATCGACGATCGGCGTATTGTCATACACCTGTTTCGAATAGTCGATGTCGAAGGTGAAGCTGTGATCGGGCGAAGGCGTGAAGTTGATCGAGCCGCCATAGCTGCGGTTGGTGTTCTGCACCGTCTTGCCGCCGCCGCCGAAGCCGAGGCCGCGGACGTGCGGCTGTCCGGCGGGGTCGAGGGTCGGTGCGAAATCGGGTTCCGACGGATAGCGCTTGTAATAGGATCCGCGCAGTTTCACACCGATGAGGCCGGGCACGATCGGGCCGCTGACGGCGGCGTCGAAGGTCATGTCGTCGCCGAAATCGGTGTCTTCCTGGATGCTGCGGCCGAAGGTTGCCGATCCGGTCCAGCGGTCCAGCACCTTTTTGGTGATGATATTGATCACGCCGCCGAGCGCATCGGCGCCATAGAGGGTCGAGGCGGGACCGCGGATAACCTCGATACGCTCGATCGTGTCGAGCGGCGGGATGTGGTTGAACTGATTGCCGCCGAAGCTGTTCGGATAAATGTCGCCATGATTATTCTGGCGCCGTCCGTCGATCATGATGAGCGTATAGTCGGACCCCATGCCGCGAATGCTGATCGTCCGCTGGCCGGTCTTGTCGGAGGTTTCGCCGACATCGACGCCCTCGATGTCGCGAACCGCGTCGATGAGCGTGATATAGGGACGCTGGCGCAGTTCCTCGGCAGTGACCACGGTGATGCTGGCCGGCGCGTCGGTGATCTTCTGCTCATAGCCTGCGGCGGTGACGACGATATCGCTGCCGGGCGCAGCATCGTCCTCGGCTGCAGCCGCCGGCGTGGCGAGAAAGGCCGCGATGGCGGCGGCGCTGGCGCCGCGCGCGGCAGGCGAAAGAAGAGACTTGATCACGGAATACCCCCGATAATGCGAATAATTATCATTTGACATTTGCGGGGCGAACTGGTGCGGACAGGGCGCCGCGTCAATCGTGAAGATGCCAACGCAGCGCTGGAGCAATGCTTTGTTACAAACGACCATCATCGATCGCGCAACGCCGGGGCCGGTCCCGCGCGCCCCCGCTATCCCGCATCATATCGTCGTGGTCGACGATGATGCCGGGGTGCGGACGCTGCTCGCGCGTATCCTGCGCGAGTGCGGATATGATGTGACGGGCGCCGCCGACGGCGCCGAACTTGCCGCCACGCTGGGCGAGCGGAAGATCGATCTGATCCTGCTCGACATCATGCTGCCGGGTGAAAACGGGCTGGACCTGTGTCGTGATATCCGGACGCGCAGCCGGGTGCCGATCATCATGATCAGCGCGCGCGGTCAGGAAAGCGACCGGGTCGCGGGCCTCGATCTGGGTGCCGACGATTATATCGCCAAGCCATTCGGGCGGTCGGAGGTGCTGGCGCGGGTGCGCGCGGTGTTGCGGCGTGCGCATGACGTCCATGTCCCGCTCGACATTCCGGCGCCCGAGCGTTTCGATTTCGCGGGCTGGCATTATCATGCGCGCCGCCGCGAGCTGATTGCGCCGTCGGGAGCCGAGGTCGAGTTGACCGCGGCCGAGCATGAATTGCTGCTCGCGCTCGTGCGCTATCCGCAGCGGATGATCGCGCGCGACCGGCTGCTGGAACTCGCGCGCAGCCGTGTCGGGTCGGCGACCGACCGCAGCGTCGACGTGCTGATCAGCCGGCTGCGCCGCAAGCTGGGCGACGGCCGCAAATCGCGTCCGCTGATCCGCACCGTGCGCGGGGTCGGCTATATGTTCGCGGCCGATGTGACCGTCGCCTGAGGATGGCGGGTTCAAGATCGCGTATGGCACGATTGGGAATGGTGGCGCGGATCGCGCTGGTGCTGGTCTGCGCCGTCGCGCTGGAATTTATGGGCAATGTTGCGCTGCATCGTTGGCAGGAGCGCGAGCTGGTGCCAGCAGAGCGGGTCGAACGGATCGCGGCACGGCTGGTAGAGGGCGAGCGCGTGGCGCTGGCGAACCATCCCCGGGATCGCGAGCGATTGATGCATGGCATGGCGGGCGACGGGGTTGCGCTCAACTGGGTCCCACGGACGGTGATCACCGATTTCAGCCCGGCGTTCGAGCAACTGGCGGCGATGCGCGCACGGTTGGTGCAGGCGGCGCCGACGCTGACGAAGCACGAATTGCGGCTGACGGTGATGCCGTCGACCGATGCCGGCGCGCGCGATCTGGTCGGTGCGCTGCGGCTGGCCGACGGGTCGTATATCAGTTTTCGTGTCGGCGCCTTTCTGGGCGCGCCGCCGAATCCGGCGGCGGTCGTTCTGTTGCATATGCTGCTCATCGCTGCGGTGCTCGGGGTCGCCTTGCTGATGATCCACCGGCTGGTGCGCCCGCTGCGCAAACTGGCCGAGGCGGCCGACGCCACGGGGATGCGGGCCGTCGGCATATTCGAAGCCGAAGGCCCGCCCGAAGTGCAGCGGGTCGCGACGGCCTTTGCCGCGATGCAGACGCGGCTGATCAAGGCGATGGAGGACCAGACGCATGCGCTGGTCGCCGTATCGCATGATTTGCGTACCCCGATTCAACGCCTGCGCCTGCGCGCGTCGATGATCGAGGATGGTGAAGCGCAGAATGCGATCACCGCCGACCTGGGCGAGATGGAGCATTTCATCGACGCGACGCTGGACTATGTCCGCAGCGGCGAGGATGAGCAGCCGCGGTTGATCGATCTCGCTGCGCTCGTCGCGACCATTGCCGACAGCGCCGCCGATATGGGCGACGATATCGTTTATCATGGCCCCGACGAATGCCTCGTCACCGCGCGGCCGTTGGCGATCAAACGGATATTGGGCAATTTGATCGACAATGCGCGCCGCCATGCCAGCCATATCGAACTGACGCTTGCCGGTGCAGGCGCCTACGCAGGGGGCGACCGGATCGCCATTGCGGTCGAGGATGATGGCCCCGGTATCCCGCACGATCAGCGCGCCGAAGCGCTGCTGCCGTTCCGCCGTCTCGACAGCGCGCGGGGCAGGCATGCGGGCGGGGCGGGATTGGGGCTGGCGACTGCACTCAAGACCGCGCGCGCGATGGGCGGCGACATGGTGCTGGAAGACAGCCGGCTGGGCGGCCTCACGGCCCGGCTCATTCTGCCGCGAGCGATTGCTGCCAATCCGGCGACGACCGCGATTTTACCCACTGTTCATCATCCGCCGCTAACCTAATATCCGAGGGGCCACTCGAAACGGGAGCTCTATGTCTATCGGACATGAAATGCGTCGGCTGCGCGCCGAACATGATGCATTGGCCACCTTGTCCCGCATCATAACGGAGCTTGTAGATCAGCCGCATCCGCCGCCATCAGCAGAGCTTTGCTCGGTGCGCGGGATGCTGCGCGATACATTGGTGCGCCACCTGAAATGCGAAGATTGGGTTCTCTATCCCCGGCTGAAGGCGAGCGGGGATGTTGCGCTTATCCGGATGGCGGCCGAATTTGTCGCCGAGATGGGCGATATCGCCAGCGACTTTCAGGCCTATGACGGCAAATGGACCGAGGAGCAGGTCGCGGCCGATTGGCCGGGCTTTTGTCGAGAGACGCGCGCCGTCCTGAGCCTGCTTGCGGTACGGATCGAGCGCGAGAATGAGGAGCTTTATCCTGCGGTCGAGCGTGTCGCGGTCGCCCAGGCCGCGCTTGTCGATCCGGCCGTCAGGGCCGGAGGGACAATTTCCAGCTGAGCGCCACCCGCCAACCCTGATCAAAGCCCGGTACCGGCTGTTTCCACGCGTCGGCGACCTCGATCCCGATATTGGCATATTCGCCATAGGCGAGGCGCACCCCGCCGCCAAAGCTGCCGAGCTGGAAGCCGGTTTGCGCGATGCCCGGACGCGCGAGCAGCGTCACATCGGCATAGTCGGCGAAGCCATAGATTTCGCTTTTGCTGAATTTGCCGCTGCGCAGCGGGCGCAGTGCAACTTCGGTGAAGCCGGCGACCCCGCGGTCGCCGTTGACGAGTCCGTCATCGAAGGCGCGGCCGAAGGTGGCACCGCCGACGCTGAACCGCTGCGCCGCCGGGACGCGGTCGCGCGTCCAGCGGCCGGTCGCGGCAAGGCGAATGACCGCGACCTTGCCGACCGCCTGATTGGCTTCCAGCCCGCCATCGACGGCGAGAAAATCTTCTTCGCCGACGCCGGGATCGACCTGTGCCCCCGCAAAGCCCAGGCCTTGTGACGCGCCGATGCGGGCCCCCAATACGGTGCGATCCTCGGTGAACCGGAAGGCGAGGCTGCTGCTGGCGGTCCAGGTTTTTTCGGCGGCGATCGTCGACCCGAACAGCGCGTTGCGCGAATCGAGATAGTCGAGCCGCGCCGCGAGGGTCAGGTTGCGGCGTGTCGCGCGGACGATCGGGTGGGTAATGCCGAGCCCCCCGCTCCACGCTTCACCGTCGACGGCCAGCCCCGCCGGGCGGGTACGCAGCGCGGCACCCGAAATCTCGGCACGCGTGCCGCCGCTCCCGATCGGGGTCGAATGACTGGCGGCAAGATAGAGCAGGGATTTGAAGTTGAGCGCGGCGGCACCGGTCAGCCGGGTTTCGTCGCCGCTGCGCAGCAGGCTGGACCCGCGGGCGTTCGCCTCGACTATTCCGTCATTGACGAAACGGCTGGTGCGCGTGGTGAAGCCAAGGCCGACCGTCGGCTTTTTGGCATCGACCGCGAGGTCGAGCACGACTGCGCCGGGTTCGCCCGATAGCGCCAGTGTCGGGGTGACGGTGACGCCGGGAATTTCGCCGATATTGCCGAGCACACGTTCGAAGCGCGCGCGCGGCAGCGGGCGCTGACCGGGCAATGTTCCCGCCATCCTGGCGATCAGCGGTACGGGGCCGCTGTTCTGTTCGCCGCTGATCGTCACCGCGCCGACATGGCCCTCGGCCGAGGCGACGGTGACGACGCCCCCGGACAAATCCTGTTCTGGGATGACAAGGGTGAAGAGCGCGACGCTGGAGCGGCTGTAGGCGCGCGTCATAACACCGGCGAGGCGGGCCAGATTGTCCGCCGACGCGGGCTTGCCGACAAAGCGCCGGGCGGCGCGCGCGACATTGGCGGGAACGCCCGACCCGACGAAGCGAATTTCGCGGATGATGATGTCGCTGCGCGCGCCAAGTTCAACCTTGCCGAGCGAGAGATTCGCGGTTTCGGGATCGGGCAGCGGATCGCGACGATTGTCGGAGGGCGAAAGCGGCGGCCGTCCGTCGAGCGGGGTGGCGGCCGGCTGCGCTGCCGAGGCTGCGGCGGGAAGGAGCAAGGCTCCCGTCGCCGCCGCAGTCCAGGCGCTGCGCAGACTGCGCAGCGAGCGGATCAGTTGCCGCCCTTTGGTTTCAGGCCGCCCAGCACGCCGCCGACGGTGCCCGTGACGCCCGTGACGAGGCCGGTGACGGCGTTGCCGTCGGTTCCGCCGCCGCCGGTCGCACCACCTGCGACCTGAGCCAGCGTTCCGGTTACCGCGGTAACGGTCGATCCGACCAGCGCGACCGGGCTACCCGTCGCGCCGCCCGCGGGCGTTGCTATCGCGCCCAGCAGATTTCCGCCGGTGCCAGGCTGTACTGTCACCAACTGGCCGCCGGAACCGACGCCAACGGTCAGCAGCGATCCGCTGGTCTGTGTTGGCGACAACAGGCTGGCGCCGAGCAACGGCGAAGCTGCGGGCGATCCGATCGCCGTTGCCTTGCCGATCGTTGCGGTGATCAGCTGGCCGGGCGCAGCGGTCAGGCCGTCGACCAGATATTGCTGGCCATTGCCGGTCTGGACCAGCGCGACCCCGGTGCTTTTGACCACGCCGACGACGGTGCCGACAAGATTGGTTCCGCCGGGCAATTTGCTGTCGACGGCATTGGCGAGCAACAGACCTTTGTCGGCGACGACATTGACGAGGCCGCCGGTTTTGACGAGCACTCCACCGATCACCGGATTGACGCTGGCCGGATCGCCGGTGTTGGCGAGCAGTCCGGTGCCGGCGATGCCGCCGGGGCCGACCAGCCCGCCGACCGCGAGCGCGCCGGCATTGCCGAGGCCAAGATTGCTTCCGCCCGCGCCGGATGCTCCCGCGGGGCCGGCCGGGCCAGCGGGTCCGGCGGGGCCAGCCGCGCCTTGTGGGCCGGCGGCGCCTGTGGGTCCCGCAGGACCGACGCTGCCGACGCGGTAGCTGCCTGACGATTCGCAGGCGGCGAGCGCGAGGCATGCCGGTATGAGGATGAGGTGGGCAGGACGAAACTCGAGACGTGACGAACGCATGAGGCATCTCCTTCGTGGGAATAGGTCCCTGAGACAGGAAATGATGCGAGCGAAGGAAAGTTCCCGAAAATTAAGTGGTTAACAATTGTTACCGCGAAACTTAATGATCAAACGCCTATTATCTTTGGCATTTTTACCAAGTAAAAATTTCAGTATTTATTTGGATTGATATCCAGCGCGCTTTGCGTGTCCTGTTTACTGACTAAAAATGGCTCATTTTGGTACAGTTAGAGTATTGGCGGAGTCGGCATGCCCGGCGCCGGCGGCGATTTTTTGCCATCCGGCAGGCTGCATGAGGGCGGCGGCGGCCGCGTGGCGCTTGATTTCAGGGGTGCGCTCGCCTAGCCGCGCGGCAAGCATTGGAGATTTTTTGAGATGACCGACACCCCTCCCGACCATCTGTCGACCAACCCGCGTTCGCCCCATTTCAACATGGACGTGCTGCAACGCGGTATCGGCATCCGCTTCAAGGGGCAGGAACGCACCGACGTCGAGGAATATTCGATCTCGGAAGGCTGGATCCGCGTCGCCGCGGGCAAGTCGAAGGATCGTTTTGGTCAGCCGATGACGATCAAATTGTCGGGTCCGGTCGAGGCCTGGTTCGAAGATACCGCTGCCGAAGGTGGCGAAGAGGCCAGCGAGGCCTGACGCCCTTTGCCCCTTTCCTGTGCGGGAAAGGGGCGCGTTTTCCATCTGCATGATTTTGGGCCGCGCGCGGCTCTGTCCATGCTGCGCCGCCGGTGCGTGGCCGGCCCGATATTATGTACGAGCGACAGCATTCCGCTAGCGGCGCCAGCCCTGCAAATATGGGGTATTTGTTGTTCGGCTTAGCTGCCGAGCGAAGCGACGACAACTTCGAGGCCGTTGCCGGGCTTCCAGTCATTCTTCGCCCAGCGGGGTTCGTCGAATGCGCGGCGCTGGGGAGCGGCGTCACGGTTGTCGCCGTCGGCGTAGATGAAGCCCTGAACCGGATTGGCGCGCAGGCCGAGATCGCCGATCGGTGCGTACCACACGCGCACCATGCTCCAGTCGCCATCGCTGCTGACATCGACGACACGGACATTGCGCTCGATCTGGCCGCGGCGGCCGTTGATCGGCGACCAGTTGGCGTGGTCGATCAGGATTTCGCGGTCGCTGACGACTTTCTTGACCACGGCGACATGGCCGTAAGGCATGCTGCGCGTGCCCGAAAAAGCCATGACGGCGCCCTTGCGGGGCTCTTCGCCGCGTTCGTAGGTGCCTGCGGCCTGCGCCCACCAGGTCTTGGCATTGCCCTGAATTTCGACGCCCGATTCGGCGCGGGCAAAGGGGACGCACTGCAGATAGTCGCGGGCGATCGCCGGGGCGCTGGTCAACATGCCCGCGAGCATCATCACGGACGCGACGGCGGCACCCAGAAAACGACGGTTGGACATGGAAAGCGACCCCCTTGGCTTGTCTTCAAGCGTTGGAGCGTCTTTGCCACGGCGATCCGGTTCCACCACCCGTATAGCGGTGAGTTGCATCGGTCGTGCGGTGAGCGGGGGAACCTTTTGTTAACGGGTTCAATTCGTCGCTCTGGACGCTCGGCTTACCGACTCAGGCTGCCGCGATCGAAGGCGGTGCGGGGCGGTTGAACAGCGTCAGCACATCGGCGGCGGGCATCGGGCGACCATAATAATAGCCCTGGATATTGCTGCACCCCATCGCGCGGATCGTGTCGACTTCCAGCTCGGTTTCCGCGCCTTCGGCCGTGGTCGACATGCCAAGGCTGTCAGCGAGCGCCACGACGGCGCGGATGATCGCGATCGATTCGATGCTGCCCTTTGCTGCGCCGACGACGAAGCTGCGGTCGACCTTGATCGTCGAAAATTGCGTCTTGCGCAGATAGCCGAGCGACGAATAGCCGGTGCCAAAATCGTCGAGCGACAGGCGGATGCCGAGGCCGATCAGCTGGTCGAGCAATTGCGCCGCGCCGCCGCCGTCGCGCAGGAAGACGCTTTCGGTGACCTCAATCTCTAGCCTGTGCGGGGGAAGGCCGCTTTGGGCGAGCGCCGAGACGACGACCGAGGCGAAATTGGGGTCGGTCAGCTGTTCGGCCGACACGTTGATCGCGACCTTGAGGTTCGATGGCCAGCGCATCGCTTCGTGGCACGCGGTGCGCAGCACCCATTCGCCGATCGGCGAGATCAGGCGTGCATCCTCGGCGAGCGGAATGAAGCGGCCCGGCGACACATTGCCGAGCCTCTGGTTGCGCCAGCGGATCAGCGCTTCGAAGCCGTTCAACGTTCCGTCGGCGGCGGTCACCACCGGCTGATAATGAAGTTCGAATTCGCCGCGTTCGAGCGCGCCGCGCAATTCCTGTTCCATCACCCGCCGTTCCTCGGCCTGAGCGTGGAGCGACGGAACATAGCCTGCGGCGACATTGCCGCCGCGGTCCTTGGATTTATAGAGCGCCAAGTCAGCGTTGCGCGTCAACGTTTCGACCGTTGCACCGTCCTGCGGGCCGATGGCGAAGCCGATGCTGGCGCCGACGAACAGCTGGTGATTATCGACCACATAGGGACGGCTGATCGTCGTAATGATCCGCTTGGCGAGATCTTCGGCAGTGTCCGCCGACGGGACATTGTGCAGCACCACGGCGAATTCGTCACCGCCGAGGCGGCCGCAGGTCGCGCCGCGGTCCAGTATCCCCTTCAGCCGCGCGGCGACCTGCGCGAGCAATTTGTCGCCGACGGGATGGCCGAGGGTATCATTGACCGCCTTGAACCGGTCGAGGTCGATTATCAGCATCGCGCAGCGCGACTTGGTTTCCAGCGCATGGGTCAGCGCGCGCGCGAGATCTTCGTTCAGGCTGAGCCGATTGGGCAGGCCGGTGAGATTGTCGAAGCGCGCCATGCGGGCGATCTGTTCGGCGGTCGCATGCTGTTCGGTGACGTCCGAACCGACCCCGCGAAAGCCGAGAAATTTGCCCGCTTCGTCGAGGCGCGGCGAGGCCGACAATTCCCACCAGCGCGGCTTGCCGCCGATCGTCACCGGGACGGTGAGGTTGGAAAAGCTTTCGCGGCGTTTCATCCGTTCGGCCATGGCGTGGAGCGCCTTGGGGAAGTTTCCGCTTTCCCATGCGTCGCCCGACAGCGCCTGAAGCAGCGGAACGCCCTCCAGCGTCTCGGCGCCTGCGCCCAGCGCATAGGCGAGGCGCGGCGACACATGGACGAGGCGGCGGGCGTTGTCGGTCTGCCACAGCCAGTCGGCCGAGGTTTCTTCGAATTCGCGCAGCAGCAGGCTGACCGTTTCGGTCTTTTCGTGCAGCGTTTCCTCGGCGTGGCGGAAGCGGATATGGGTCTGGGCAAAGCGGATGCAGAAGACGCTGAGCAGCAGTCCTGCGATCAGCGCGATCCCGGCGAGTTGCGGCGCACCGGCACGGGCGAGCGCGACAGCTGCCGACAGGCTGACCGGCGCAATGAACAGAATGCAGGTCATCGGAATGCTGTGAGCAAGCATCGCGAGCATCAGCATCACCAGCAGCGCGATCGTCCACATCGAGAGGACATGGTCGAGAGGGGGCGCGAGTCCGGGCAGCCAGAAAGACACGCCCCACAGGACCGCTCCATACAGCGCGTGGCGGTTGCATTGCCGGTGTTCGGCGACACCCGCCAGCCCGGGATTGCCGAACGGCAGCGCGCGGAAGCGGTGGCGCGACCAGAGGGCGAAGAGCATCGTGGCCAAGGCCCATGCGCCGGCGATGGCCAGTGGCAGGTGCATGGACATGGTGCCGCCGGCGATCAGCGCCAGCGCGATACCCATCGACAGGCGCAATCTTCCCTTGTTGCGAAGCGGCGCGAGTTGGAGTTGGCGGAGCTTGCCGATATCTTCGTCGCGTGGTCCCAGCCCCAAGAGGGTCCGCGCGGGAATATCATCGGCAGCCGAATGGTCAGTCAGGCTTTTCACCACGCCAACTTAGCCGCGATGGGTTACCCGAAAGTAACCACGGCATGGTTCTGGTGCGGTTTCTGTCCCCTAAAGGGACAGATTGTGCCGAATCAGGCCGCGATCGCGAAAGGCTGGATTTCCCCGGCGAGATATTGCGCGCGCGCCTTCGACCGGCTGAGCTTGCCAGAACTGGTGCGCGGCAGGGTGCGCGGCGGAATCAGTTCGATCAGGCAGTTCATGCCGGTGATCGCACGCACCCGGTCGCGAATCGTTTCGCGCAACGCAGCACGTTCGGCATCGTCGCTGGTGCGGCACTGGACGAGCACGGCGGGGGTTTCCTCACCCCCCGGCGCGGTGATCGCAAAGGCGGCGATGTCACCCGACTTGAAGCCCGGCAATTGTTCGACCGCCCATTCGATATCCTGCGGCCAGTGATTCTTGCCGTTGATGATGATCATGTCCTTGGCGCGGCCCACGATATAGATGTAGCCGTCCGACAGATAACCCATATCGCCCGTATCGAGCCAGCCGTCCTTCATGCAGGCCGCGGTCGATTCGGGGTCGCGGAAATAGCCGGTCATCAGCGACGGGCCGGTGCACCACACTTTGCCGACAGTCTGGTCGGGCAGGGCGTTTCCGGCTTCGTCGCGAACCTCGATCACCATGTCGCGCGCGGCGCGGCCGCAGTTGACGATGGCGCGGTAGCGGGTGGGGCGGTCGGCGTCGTTCGCGGCGCCCGACAGCTCGGTTTCCTCGACCAGTTCGACGACAATGCCTTCGCCCGGCGGCATGATGCTGACCGCGAGGGTCGCTTCGGCGAGGCCGTAGCTTGGCAGGAAAGCGCTCGCGCTAAAGCCCGCGTCGGCAAAGGCGTCGACGAAGCTTTGCATCACGTCGGGGCGGATCATGTCGGCGCCATTGCCCGCGACGCGCCAGCGCGACAGGTCGAACCGGTCGGCGACATGCGTCTGGCTGGAAACGCGGCGCGCGCAGATGTCGTAGCCGAAGGTCGGCGAATAGCTGAGCGTCGTTCCCTGGTTGCGGCTGATCAGGTCGAGCCACGCGAGCGGGCGGCGGGCGAAATCCTCGGTCTTCAGATAGTCGACCGATACCTGATTGGCGACCGGCGAGAGCAGGCAGCCGACGAGGCCCATGTCGTGATACCAGGGCAGCCACGAGATGCAGCGGTCGCTGTCACGCACTTCCATGCCATGGCTGTGCGCCGCGAGATTGTTGAGCAGCGCGGCGTGGGTCACGGCGACCCCGTGCGGGAAGCGCGTCGAGCCGCTGCTGTACTGAAGATAGCAGGTTTCGTCGGACTGCTGCGCGGGAAGGTCGGCGACCGGTGCGGGACGAGCGGAAAATTCGCTCCAATCCATCGGCGCGACGCCTTCCTTCCCGGCCGCCTCGACCGCCATCGCGGCGATTTCGGGCGGGAAAAAGAGCATGGTGGGGTCGCAGCTGGACAGCTGGACCACCAACTGCCCGACATAGGAGTCGCGCCCGCCGAAGCTGGTCGGCAGCGGCAGCGGCACCGGCCATGCCCCGGCATAGATGGTGCCGAAGAAGAGGGCGGCAAATTCGGCCCCGGTTTCGGCGATGAGCGCGATGCGGTCGCCGGGCTTCACGCCGGCCCCGATCAACCGATAGGCCGCAGCAAGCGCGTCGTGCTTGAGCTCGCTATAGGGATAGGGGCGCACCAGCTTCCCGCGCGGATCGTGGAAGTTGAGCCCGCGTGTGCCGCTGGCGGCATAGTCGAGCGCTTCGCCCACGGTGGCGAAATCGGAAAAGCGGCGCGGCTGGGCGCAATGGGTCGGCGTCGGAGCAAGCTCTTCGGCCATGGTGATCATATCGGTCATATTGGGTGCTAGGTCCCGGAAAGCGGGGTGCACAGCAACAAGCATGTCATCTTTCTGCGTCATGATTGTTTGCGCGATCCCCGGTTGTTGGAACAAAATCGCCTTTTTTCGGGCTCTAATGGCTCGATATGGCGGCGCTGATCGTTCTCAATCGGGCCTGACTATGGCATAAACATGGCATATGGCCAACCGCCACGCTCCATCCGACCGGTCCAGAAGGTCACTCGACGCAGCGCGGCTCGATGAACTGGCGCTCGCCTATGTCGCGCGATTCGCGACGTCAAAGGCAAAATTGGCGCGCTATCTGACCCGCAAGATCCGCGAATCGGAATGGGTCGGCGAAACGGACCCCTTCGCGGCGGCCGAGGCGGTAACGCTGCGGATGGAAGGTCTGGGCTTTCTGGATGACCGCCAATATGCCGCGATGCGCGGTGCTGCGATGACCCGGCGGGGGCTGGGGCTGCGCCGGGTAAAGGCACAGCTGTGGATCGACGGGATCGCGCCCGAGGATTCGGGCGAGGCGGTCGAGACCGCCGAAGGGGCAGCCACGGGCGCCGCGATCGGTTTTGCGCGGCGACGGCGATTCGGACCTTTTGCAACGCGGACGATCGACGATCCGGCGCAGCGCGAGCGGCAGGTCGCAGCTTTTGCCCGCGCCGGCCATTCGCTGGGCCTTGCGCGGCGCATCCTCGCGATCGCGCCGGGGGATGAGGAGGCGCTGGCGGCGCTGGACGACGGCGGAGCGCTCGATTAGGCGATGACGCCCCGACCCGGGCGAAAGGATGTTCCGATGCGTACGATGATGGTGGCGCTGGCCGTGGCGGCGGTCTTGCCGATGGCTGCGTGCAGCCGGGATGCCGAAAGCCCGGCGACGGTGCCGCTGACGATCCGCGACGGCGATATGACCCATAAATTCAACGTCGAGGTCGCGCGCACCGCCGAAGAGCAACAGCAGGGCCTGATGTTCCGTACCAGCCTGCCCGCCGACGGCGGCATGATCTTTCCTTTCGAGAAGCCGCGATTTGCGAGTTTCTGGATGAAGAACACGCTGATTCCGCTCGATATGATCTTCGTCCGCGCCGACGGAAGCATCGATCGGATCGCCGAAAATACCATCCCCGAATCGCTTGAGCCCGTCGCGAGCGGCGGCGAAGTGAGCGCGGTGCTGGAGCTCGCCGGCGGCACCGCCGCGCGGCTGGGCATCGACGAGGATGCGGTCGTGACGTGGAAAGCGCGTTGAAGCGCGTGTGAAACACTGCGCACGCGCGGTTTGGCGCTTGCGAAGCGTGGTGGCTTGCCTGTAAACGCCACGACCATGAGCATTTTGGGCAAGATTTTCACCTGGTGGGACGGCGCGACCGTCGGCACATTGTTGAACAGCTGGCGCACCGGCGAAAAAGTGGGCGAGGACAGCCTCGGCAACCGCTATTTTCGCGCGCGCAAGGGCGACCGCCGCTGGGTGATCTATAATGGCGCGAACGATGCGAGCCGGGTTCCTCCCGAATGGCATGGCTGGCTGCACCGCACCTTCGACGAACTTCCGTCCGATGTCCTGCCCGCGCCGCGCGCATGGGAGCAGGCAGCGACGCCGAACCTGACCGGCAGCGCGGGCGCCTATCGCCCTGCGGGCGCGCTCGAACGCGGCGGCCGCCGTGCGGCGGCGACCGGCGACTATGAGGCCTGGCGGCCCGGCGCCGAGTGAGCGCCGTGTCGAGGCTGACCACGACTGTCGGACTGGCCGTTCTGGCGGCCGCGACGCTGGCAGCCTGCGACCGTTCGCCCGCGACCAAAGCGGGTAGCAGCGACAAGACGCCGCAAATCGCGAAATCGGCCAATGTCCCGCAGGAAGTCGGCGGGATCGAGGGCGCGACCCCGATGGCCGAGCGCGTCGCGGTGCTGGGCCTGCTCAACAAGCGCAACGGGCTGGTCCGCGACCTCGAGATGAAGCCCGGCGAATCGGCGCGCGTCGACCGCGTGATCGTCCGCCTGCGCGCGTGCGAGCAGACCGCGCCGTGGGAAGATCCGCCCGAAACCGGCGCCTTTGTCCAGTTGACCGTTCAGGATCAGCGCGACGACAAATGGTATCGCGTCTTTTCGGGCTGGCTGTTCAAGGAACGGCCCGAACGCAATGTGATCGAGCATCCGATCTATGACGTGTTCGTCAAAAGCTGTGCGATGACATATCCGGGCGGCGAGCCGCTCGCGCGGTCCGTGCCCAAGGCGGCGTCTTCCGCGGCACCCAAGGCGTCGAGCGCGCCCCAGTCGCCGGCGGCGAACGGCGGCGAAGGTACGCCGGCGGTTGTCCCGCCCCCCGCGCCCGCGCCCAAGGCGGCGCCGTCGGCACCCGATAACACCGAATAAAGCCGCTTCAGATAGTCCCGCTGGGGGATTTCGATCGCCCCCAGGCTGGCGAGGTGCGGCGTGATGAACTGACAATCGAGCAATTGCCATCCGCCGGCGCGCAGGCGCGCGACGAGATGCGCAAGTGCGACCTTCGATGCATCGCGCGCGCGGCTGACCATCGATTCGCCGAAAAAAGCGCGGCCGAGCGATACGCCGTAAAGCCCCCCGACCAGATCCCCCTCGTGCCAGCATTCGATGCTGTGCGCGTGGCCAAGGCGGAACAGCCGGTCATAACTCGCCTTGATCACCGGGTTGATCCACGTCGTCGGGCGGTCATCGGCGGGTTCGGCGCAGAGCGCGACCATATCGGCAAAGACGGTGTCGGTGGTGACACGAAATCGGTCGGAGACGATCACTTTTTTCAGACTGCGCGACAGGCGAAAGCCGTCGAGCGGCAGGATCGCGCGCAGCCGGGGTTCGACCCAATGGACCGACGGGTCATCCGCCCCGTCGGCCATCGGAAAAAGTCCCTGCGCATAGGCGCTGAGCAGCAGCGCAGGGTCTATGGTTTCAAAGGGCTTCAGTTTGCCGGCTTTACGAATTTCAGCGTCATGCGATCCGATTCGCCGATCGCGACATATTTGGCGCGGTCCTTGTCGCCTTCGGTCAGCGACGGCGGCAGGGTCCACACGCCCTTTTCATAATCTTTGGTGTCGCGGGGGTTGGCGTTGATCTCGCTGCGGTCAGCGAGCTTGAAGCCTGCGGCCTCGGCAAAAGCGATGATCGAGCTTTCCTTCAGATAGCCCGACTTTTCTTCCTTGGCGGCATCGTCGCCTTCATTCAGCCGATGCTCGACGACGCCAAGCGTCCCGCCGGGCTTCAGCATCGCAAAAATCTGTTTGAAGGCGTTGGCGGTGTTGTCGCTGCCGCCGAAGCGCCAGTTGTGGACGTTGCGGAACGTCAGCACGACATCGGCGCTGCCGTCGGGGACCTTGGGGTTGGTCCCGGCGTTCGGAAATTCGGCGAGCTTGATCGCGCCATAGACGTCGGGTTTTGCGCCCTGCCATTCCTTGAGGCGATTGAGGCCGCGTTCCCACGGCGCCGCTGCATAGAGGGTGCCGCCGCCGGCCTTGGCGAGCGGGGCGAGGATTTCGGTGTACCAGCCGCCGCCGGGCCAGAGTTCGACGACGGTATCGCCGGGCTTCACGCCGAAAAAGCCAAGGGTTTCGGCGGGGTGGCGATAGGTGTCGCGCGCCAGATTGGCGGGGGTGCGAGTCGGTGCGGCGACCGCAGTAGCGATGACGTCATGACCCTTGTGGGCGGCGTGCGCGTCATGGCCGGCATGCTGCATCGCGGTTGCGGGAACGGCGATCAGGGCGGCGGCACTTGCAAGCAACAATAGGGAACGCATATGGGCACCTCTCTGCGCAGGGATTTGTCTCCTTGCGGAGACCGGGGGAAAGCCCTGTTTGCGAAGGGATGCGCGGCAATGCAAGTGTCGATGCTGTCAGTGGGGATCGGCGCCGCGATCCTGTTCTGTGTGGCCGAGGTCGCAAGCTGGCGTCGGAACAACCGGCGCGACGTCGAACAGGTCGGTTTCATGCCCTGGCGGGGCATCGCGCTCGCGTCGGCCGCGATCGCGTTGTTCGCTACGGCATTTTGGCTGAGCGGGCGCTAAGGTCTAGAGGCACGCCTCGAGATAGGGCTGGTCGAAGCCGTACTGGCGCGCCTTTTCGAGCGTGTAGGGGCGCAGACCCATCGCGCGATATTCGCCGACGATCTTGCCGTCCTTGTCCTCGTCCAGATATTCGAATTTGAACAGTTCCTGGGTGACGATGACGTCGCCTTCCATGCCGATCACCTCGGTGACGTTGGTCACGCGGCGTGAGCCGTCGCGCAGACGCTTGATCTGGACGATCATGTCGACCGAATCGGCGATCTGTTTCGAAATCGCTTCCTTCGGAATCTTGATGTCGCCCATCAAAACCATGTTTTCCATACGGCCGAGGCATTCGCGGGGCGAGTTGCTGTGGAGCGTACACATCGACCCGTCGTGACCGGTGTTCATTGCGGCGAGGAGGTCGAAACATTCGGCGCCGCGAACTTCGCCCATGATGATGCGGTCGGGACGCATACGCAGCGCGTTCTTCACAAGGTCCCCCATGTGGATTGCGCCATTACCCTCGAGGTTCGCGGGGCGCGTTTCGAGCGGCAGCCAGTGCGGCTGCTGCAGGCGAAGTTCGGCGGCATCCTCGATCGTCAGCACGCGTTCGCCGGGGTCGATCATCTTCGACAGGGCGTTGAGCATCGTCGTCTTACCCGAGCCCGTGCCGCCCGAGATGACGATGTTGAACCGGCTGGCGCCTGCGATTTTCAGCGCGGTGCACATCTTCTGGCTCATCGCGCCCCACTGGCACAGCATGTCGAGCGTGATCGGCTTGGCCGAGAATTTACGAATCGAGATCGCGGTACCGCGCAGGCTCAGCGGCGGGACGATGACGTTGACGCGGCTGCCGTCCTTGAGACGGGCGTCGGCGAGCGGGGTGGTCTGGTCGACGCGGCGGCCGACCATGTTGCAGATGCGCTGGGCGATCTGGAACAGATGCTGTTCGTCGCGGAACTGGATGGGCGCGATGATCAGCTGGCCCTTTTTTTCGACATAGGTCTGGTACGGGCCATTGACCATGATGTCGGTGATGTCGGGGTCCGACAGCAATTCTTCGAGCGGACCGAAGCCAAGCAGTTCGTCGACGAGCACTTTTTCGAGGGCGAACTGTTCCCGGCGGTTGAGCGTGATGCGCAGTTCCGCGAGCACTTCGAGGATGATCGGGCGGAATTCCTCTGTCAGCTCGTCCTTGCTCAGCGTCGCCGCGGCCTCGGGGTCGACGCGTTCGAGCAGGCGCGGCAGCACCTGTTCCTTGATCTTGTGGACGCTCGCTTCGAACCCTTGCGCCTTTTCGGGTTCCACCGCCTCGGCGGTCGAGCGCTGGTTGAGCCGCTCCATCGCCTCCATTTCGGGGGTCATGGGTCCCGAATAGGCTTCGGGGGCGGGGGCCGGGGTGTCGATCGCGGGAAACTGGGTTCCGCCGGGCACGCCCGATCCGCCTTGCATCGGCTTCGCGACGCCAAAGGCGGGGCGGCCAGCGGTGCCGGGGCGACGTCCGAATGCGCTCATTATCTCATCCTGCTTTCGACTCAATCCTGCGGGATGCGCTGCAGCCGAAGCCTTGCACACCGCCATCGGACAGGGTGAATAAACCGGAAACTTTGATATTGTCCTAATGGCCGGCGACGATTGCAGCGGACACAGAAAAGCCCGCATCCGGGTGGATGCGGGCTTTCTGATCCAACCTGTGGACGGTGGGAAGCTTATCCGGCGATATGCTCGGCGAGGACGGTCAGGCCGCCCTCATTAACCTCGGCAAAGCCGCCTTCGACTTCGATCACCTCGGGCGCGGCGCCCGCGGTGGCATAGATCGTCAGCGGGCCGTTGCGCAGCGTCGCCATGAAGGGCGCATGGCCTTCGAGCACCGAGAAATCACCTTCGGAGCCGGGCACGGTGACCATATGGACTTCGGCGGTCCGCTCGAGGCGGGCGGGGGTGACGAGTTCGAACTTCAGGGCCATTTTCTTGTCCTCAACCCCCTCCCCCGAAAGGGAGGGGTTCGGTAGGTTTATGCGTCTTCGGCGAGCTTCGCAGCCTTGGCGATCGCTTCGTCGATGCCGCCGACCATGTAGAAGGCCGCTTCGGGAAGATGGTCATATTCGCCATCGACCACCGCCTTGAACGACTTCACCGTGTCTTCGACCGCGACGAACTTGCCGGGGATGTTGGTGAAGACTTCGGCGACGTGGAACGGCTGCGACAGGAAACGCTGGATCTTGCGCGCGCGGGCGACGACCAGCTTATCTTCTTCCGACAGTTCGTCCATGCCGAGAATGGCGATGATGTCCTGAAGCGACTTGTACTTCTGCAGCGTTTCCTGAACGCGGCGAGCGGTCTCATAATGCTCCTGGCCGACGATCGCGGCGGTCAGAACGCGGCTGGTCGAATCGAGCGGATCGACCGCCGGATAGATGCCGAGTTCCGAAATCGCGCGGTTCAGCGTCGTGGTCGCGTCCAAGTGAGCGAACGACGTAGCAGGCGCCGGGTCGGTAAGGTCATCTGCGGGAACGTAGATGGCCTGCACCGAGGTGATCGAACCCTTGTTGGTCGAGGTGATGCGTTCCTGCAGCGCACCCATGTCGGTCGACAGGGTCGGCTGGTAACCCACGGCCGAAGGAATACGGCCGAGCAGTGCCGACACTTCCGAACCTGCCTGCGTGAAGCGGAAGATGTTGTCGACGAAGAAGAGCACGTCCTGGCCTTCCTGATCGCGGAAATATTCGGCGATCGTCAGACCCGAGAGTGCAACGCGAGCGCGAGCGCCCGGGGGTTCGTTCATCTGGCCGAAAACCAGCGCAACCTTCGATCCTTCGGGCGTCGGATTGCCGTCGGCGTCCTTGGCGATAACGCCGGCGTCGAGGAATTCGTGATAGAGATCGTTGCCTTCGCGGGTGCGTTCACCGACGCCCGCGAACACCGACGTACCACCATGGCCCTTGGCGATGTTGTTGATCAGTTCCTGAATGAGAACGGTCTTGCCGACGCCTGCGCCGCCGAACAGGCCGATCTTGCCGCCCTTTGCGTAAGGCGCGATCAGATCGATGACCTTGATGCCGGTGACGAGGATGCTGCTTTCGGTCGACTGGTCGACGAATTCAGGAGCCTTGGCGTGGATCGGTGCGCGCGTGGCGGCGTTGACCGGGCCGCGTTCGTCGATGGGCTCGCCGATGACGTTGAGAATGCGGCCGAGCGTCTGCGGGCCGACGGGAACCGAAATCTGCGCGCCGGTGTCGGTGACGGGCTGGCCGCGCGTCAGGCCGTCGGTCGCGTCCATCGCGATCGTGCGGACGGTGTTTTCGCCGAGGTGCTGCGCAACTTCGAGAACGAGGCGGTTGCCGTTATTCTCGGTTTCGAGCGCGTTCAGAATCGCGGGCAGGGGGCCGGTGAACTGGACGTCGACGACGGCGCCGATGACCTGGGCGATGCGGCCCGTCGCGGTGCCGGTGCTTGCAGCCTTGGGAGCGGCGGCCTTCTTGGGCGCTGCAGCTTTCTTGGCGGGTGCCTTCTTTTCAGGGGCGGGTGCGGTTGCCATTGTCTTCTTCCTTGCTTGGATAGCTTACAGCGCTTCGGCGCCAGCGATGATTTCGATGAGTTCGGTCGTGATCGCCGCCTGACGGGTGCGGTTGTAGATGATCGTCAGCTTGTTGATCAGGTCGCCCGCGTTGCGCGTCGCATTGTCCATCGCGGTCATCGACGCACCCTGTTCGGACGCGGCGTTTTCAAGGAGGCCCTTGAAAATCTGGATGGTGATGTTGCGCGGGAGCAGATCGGCAAGGATCGCTTCCTCGTCGGGTTCATATTCGACCGCCGCGCCGCTCGATGCCGGAACATCGACGGGTGCGGGAACGGGGATCAACTGCTGGCCGGTCGCTTCCTGAAGCAGCGCCGAGCGGAACTTCGAATAGAAGAGATGCGCGACGTCGAACGCACCGGCTTCGTAAAGCTCCATGACCTTGGCCGAGACCTCATGCGCCTGTTCGAAGCCGATGTCGCGGATGCCGGTCGTTTCATACTGCTCGACGATCTGGCCTTGGAACAGGCGCGCGATGACCGGACGACCCTTGCGGCCGATGAGGTAGAAAATGACCTTCTTGCCCTGCGCCTGCAGTTCGAGCGCCTTGTCGCGTGCCGCCTTGACGATGTTCGAGTTGAACGCGCCGGCAAGGCCGCGGTCGCTGTTGAGCACGACGAGCAGATGGGTGTCGCTCTTGCCGGTGCCCGACAAAAGCTTGGGCGCGCTGTCCGACCCGCCGACCTTCGACGCCAGGCTGGCGACGACGCCTTCGAGGCGTTCGGCATAGGGGCGCGCGGCTTCGGCCGCAGCCTGCGCCTTGCGCAGCTTTGCCGCCGCGACCATTTTCTTGGCCTTGGTGATCTTCTGGGTCGATTTGACCGAGCCGATCCGGCCTTTGAGTTCCTTCAGATTGGCCATGAAGCCCTATCCTTGTATCCCGGCGCAAGGCCGGGATCGCTGTGGGCCCCGGCTTGCGCCGGGGAACAGATTTACGCGAAAATCTTGGCGAATGCGTCGAGCGCGGCAACAAGGCCCTTCTTGGCGTCGTCGCCAAGATCCTTGGTGTCGCGGATCGTCTTCAACACATCGGCATGGTCGCTCCGCAGATAGGCGAGCATCGCCTGTTCGTAGCGGTTCACATCGGTCGTCGCGACATTGTCGAGATAGCCGTTGGTGCCGGCGAAGATCGAGGCGGTCTGCTCTTCGAACGCCATCGGCTGGAACTGCGCCTGCTTCAGAAGCTGGGTCAGGCGCGCACCGCGGTTGAGCAGCTTCTGCGTCGACGCGTCGAGGTCCGAACCGAACTGAGCGAAGGCTTCCATTTCGCGATATTGCGCGAGTTCGAGCTTGATCGAGCCCGACACCTTTTTCATCGCCTTGGTCTGCGCGGCCGAGCCGACGCGCGACACCGACAGACCCACGTTAATGGCGGGACGGATACCGGCGTTGAACAGGTTGGTTTCGAGGAAGATCTGGCCGTCGGTGATCGAAATCACGTTGGTCGGAATATACGCCGAAACGTCGCCGGCCTGCGTTTCGATGATCGGCAGCGCGGTGAGCGAACCCGAACCATTGTCGGCATTCATCTTTGCCGAACGCTCGAGCAGGCGGCTGTGGAGATAGAAAACGTCGCCCGGATAGGCTTCGCGGCCCGGCGGGCGGCGCAGCAGCAGCGACATCTGACGGTAAGCGACGGCCTGCTTCGAAAGATCGTCATAGACGATCACGGCGTGCATGCCGTTGTCGCGGAAGAACTCGCCCATCGTGCAGCCGGTATAGGGTGCGAGGAACTGCAGCGGAGCGGGCTCCGACGCGGTCGCGGCGACGACGATCGAATATTCCATCGCGCCATTTTCTTCGAGCTGGCGGACGATCTGTGCAACGGTCGAGCGCTTCTGGCCGACGGCGACGTAGATGCAGTACAGCTTCTTCGATTCATCGTCGCCTGCGTTGGCGGCCTTCTGGTTGATGAAGGTGTCGATCGCGACGGCGGTCTTGCCGGTCTGGCGATCGCCGATGATCAGTTCGCGCTGGCCGCGGCCGACGGGGACGAGGGCGTCGAGCGCCTTCAGGCCGGTCTGGACGGGTTCGTGAACCGAGGTGCGCGGGATGATGCCCGGCGCCTTGACTTCGACGCGCATGCGCTTGTCGGCCTTGATCGGGCCCTTGCCGTCGATCGGATTGCCGAGGCCATCGACGACGCGGCCGAGCAGGCCCTTGCCGACGGGGACGTCAACGATCGTACCGGTGCGCTTGACGGTGTCGCCTTCCTTGATCTCGGCGTCCGAGCCGAAGATCACGACGCCGACGTTGTCGGCTTCGAGGTTGAGCGCCATGCCCTGTACGCCATTGGCGAATTCGACCATTTCACCGGCCTGAACGTTGTCGAGGCCGTGGACGCGGGCGATGCCGTCGCCGACCGACAGAACCTGGCCGATTTCGCTGACCGTTGCATCGGTCCCGAAATTGGCGATCTGGTCCTTAATGACCTTGCTGATTTCAGCGGCGCGGATTTCCATGGTTTAGCCTTTCATCGCCTGTGCGAAGCTATTGAGACGGGTACGGATGCTGCCGTCGATCAGCTGGCTGCCCAGCTGGACGACGAGGCCGCCGAGGATGGCGGGGTCGACGGTCGTGGCGATGCTGACATCGCGGCCGACACGGGTCTTGAGGTTGGCCGTCAGCTCCTTGAGCTGGGCGGCCGAAAGCGGGTGCGCGCTGGTGACCCTGGCGGTCACTTCGCCGCGATGACCGGCAACGATCGCATCGAATGCGTCGATCATTTTGGGCAGATCGGCAAGACGGCGATTCTCGGCGAGGACGCCAAGGAACTTCGCGGTCAGCGAATCGAGCTTCATCGCCTTGGCGACCGCACCGACCGCGTTTGCGGCATCGCTGCGGCTGACGACGGGGCTCGCAACGAGAGCCGAAAGATCGGCCGATTCGGCGAGACCGGCGCGGAGGGTGCCAAGGCTTTTGGCCACCGCGTCGATCGCGTTCGATTCGCGAGCCAGATCGAACAAAGCGACCGCATAACGGCCCGCGAGGCCCGCCGTGATGTTGCCCTGAATGCCGCCGGAATTCTCCACGCGTGAAAGTCCTTTACTACGATCCCGAGGGGGATGGGCCGCGCGGGTTTTGGCGGAAATTCGAAGAACCTCCCCCGCAGCGAAGTCGCGGCGCGCCTAGCAACGATTTTGCTGCAATGCAAGGCGGGGCCGCGATTGCTTTTGGGTCTTCGTGCGATAGGGACGGTCCGGGCAAAAAATGTGAACGCAAACGGAGAGGGTGAGCGATGGGCGAGATGATCCGGATGACAATGGACGACGGCGCCGAGGTTGCGGTCTATCACGCGCAGCCGACGGGCGAGCGCCGTGGTGGACTGGTGCTCGTGCAGGAAATTTTCGGGGTCACCGATCATATCCGCGAGCTCAGCGACGAATATGCCGCCGATGGCTATGAAGTGCTTTCCCCTGCGCTGTTCGACCGCGAGCATCCCGGATTCGAAAGCGATTATTCGGGCCCGCAGTTCGAGCGCGCAGTGCAGCTGGCGCGCGAGCTGCATCCGTTCGAGCAGAGTTTGAAGGATGCGCAGACGTGCATCGACGCGCTGAAGGGGAAAGGCCCCGTTTTCATCACCGGCTATTGCTATGGCGGCTCGGTCGCGTGGCGGATGGCGCAGATCAGCCCCGATCTGGCGGCGGCGTCATCCTATTACGGCAGTCTGGTGCCGACGCAGTTCGCCGATCAGGCGCCCGCCTGCGCGACGATCGCTCATTTCGGGCGATTCGATGACGGTATCCCGATGGAGGGCGTCGAGGCACTGATCGCGCGCGACCATCCGACTGCGCAGATTTTCGTCTATGAGGCGGGGCATGGTTTCAACAGCGACCGGCGCAAGGATTATCACGAACCGAGCGAGAGCCTTGCGCGCGAGCGCACGCTGATGCTGTTCAAGGCGTGCGGGGGATGAGGCTGGTCTTCATCCATGGCCCGGCGGCGAGCGGCAAGCTGACCGTCGCGCGCGAACTGGCGGGGCTGACCGGCCTGCCGCTGTTCCACAATCATCTGGTCGTCGATGCGCTGCTCGCAGTGTTTCCGTTCGGCAGCCCGGGATTTGTCGCACTGCGCGAGGCGATGTGGCTCGATGTGTTTCGCGCGGCTGCGGCCGAAGATCGCTCGCTGATCTTCACCTTTCATCCCGAGGCGAGCGTCGCGCCTGATTTCCCCGATCGCGTGGCCGCAGTTGTCGAGGAAGCGGGCGGGCGGGTCGATTTCGTCGCGCTGACCTGCGCGCCCGAACTGGTCGAGGCACGAATCGAGGCCGCATCGCGGCAGGCGACCGGAAAACTGTCCTCGGTCGCGCTTTTTCGCGAGCTCGAAGCGCAGGGCGCCTTTGCCTATCCGCCGCTGCCCGCCGCAGTCACGATCGATACCGGGGCGATGGACCCGGGCGAAGCAGCTGTGCGTATCAGCGAGTCGCTGGGCCTGCGTTAGCCGCGCCCTTCGCCATCGGCTGGCAGCGATAGACCAGCCGTTCGTTCGGAGCCGCGGGAAGCGCGCTGCGAATCGCGTCCTGCTGGGTCGCGAGTCCGGCGAGTTCGTTCGCATCGACGGTGCAGCTTTTGAGCGTCACGCCGGCGCGAATCTCGCGCGCCTTCGTCATCGTGTCGGCGTCGAGCAGATAGCGGTCGACGCGATATTCCTCGGCGGCCTGATCGATCGAGGCGATGGTAACGGTGGCTTCGTCGTTGGGCACGAGGATGCGCTGCCAGCGGCCGTCGGACCCTTGCGCATATTGGGTGCGGTCGTTGACGCAGCCGCCGCCGCTGATCGTCACCGGGACGTCGGTGGTCGCCGACACGGTGATCCGGCTGCGATCGGGGCGGATGGTGCAGAGGAAGCGGCCCTCGGCAAGCTTTGGCGCTGCGGCGGTGCCGGGCTTGGCCGGTTCGTCGGTCGTGGCGGCGAGGACATCGGGGCGGGTGACGAACAGGATCGCCGCGGCGAGCATCAGGACCGTCCCCGCACCGCCGGCGATTTTGGCGTTTCTGACATTCCGCTGGCTGTAGAAGAGCAGGCCCGCGCCCGCGGCGAGCGCGCCGATCACGAACAGGACGCCGGCGAGAGCGATGCGATTCTCGCGCGCGGCGAGCGCCTCTTTTGCGGCGCGCGCCTGTTTGAGTTCGCGGTCGAGCTTTTCCGCTGCGGCCTTGGCGTTATTGGCCTCGGCCTCGGCGCGTGCGGCGGCGTCGAGTACGGCGCGGTCGCGCGCGTCGGCCTCCGCCAGCGACAGGCAGGGGGTGCCGATGCTGGCATATTCCTGTCCGGCGTCGGCGAGGAAGCGCGCAAGTTCGCGGGTCGAGATGGCAAAGGCGAAGGGCGAATCGCCGTCGTCGGCGCGGGTGATCGCCGAGTTGATCCCGACGATGCGGCCGCACTGGTCGACAAGCGGGCCGCCCGAATTGCCGCGCGAGATTTTCGCGGTGTGGACGAGCATTGCGACGCCGTCGACGGCCTGCGTGTTCGACAGATTGCCCTCGCTGCGCACCGGGCTGCGCGGGGTGATATAGTCGTTGGCGCTGCGCGCGGTCGCGAGATCGACATTGCCCGGATAGCCGAGCGCGACGACGTCGGTGCCCGATTCGAGCGGGCCGGTGTAGACCGTGGCGGCGGGAAGCCGGGCGGCGGTGATTTCGATCAGCGCAAGGTCGCGCGCGACGTCGATCGCGATGAGTTTCGCGGCATAGCTTTTCTGCCCCTCCGACGGGACGACGCCCAGCGCGACATTGCCGGGATATTTGACCGCCGATTCGACGACATGGGCGTTGGTGACGATGCGTGTCGGCGAAATCGCGATGCCGCTGCCATGGCCAAAGCCCACCACCTCGCCATCGACCATCGCCACGGTGACGACGCGCACGACGCTGCGCGACACCGCACTGATATCGTCGGCGGCGCGGGCGGGCAGGGTGAGGGTGAAGAGGGCGGCGAGCAAAAGCAGGATGCGGTTCATGGCGCGCAGATTAGAGGCGCGCCGCGCGAAGGCAAGCGAAGCGAGCGCAGGGGGACTAGATATAGGGGCCCCACATCACCATCCACGCTCCCGCACTGCCAGCAAGGATGACAAGGCCGCTGAGGGTGAGCAATCCCGCGACGGCCCGCCGCGCCGCCGGAGTTGCTGCGCGCAGATAGGCTTCGGCTACGGCGAGCGGGAGCAGCGAATTGGCGAAGGCGAGGAACAGGTCGAACGGGCCGTCCATCGCCTCGCCGATCCCCGCGCCGCCGGTGGCGAGGCCCCAGACCATATAGCCGACGCGCATGAACCAGACCGCGCTGGCGACGGCGAACAGCCGGATCGCCCAGCGGCGGTGTTCGGCGAAGCGGCGCGCGCGGGCGGCGCCAAACGCCATCGCGGCGAAGCCGACGATCAGCAGCGCGTCGAGCGTGATGCCGATCGCGCCGCCGAGTGCGAGCCACGTCCCGCGCCCCCATGTCAGCCACAGCCCGCCGAACGAAAGGGCCAGCGCGCAGATCAGATAGAGGCGGCCGTTCCAGCGGTGCAGCGCGGGCCAGCGATTGCGCACTGCGGGAAGCAGCTGCACCAGCCCGCCCGATGTGATGACAGCGGCCATCAGCACATGGACCGCGAAGAAGAGATTGCCCGCGGTATCGCCGGCGACGAAGCCCGTGATCAGCGGCTTGGCGTTCCACGCGGCGAAATGGCCGGTCAGCGTCGGAGGGTAATAGAAGAGCAGTATGAAAGCGATGAAGAGCAGCTGCCCGGCCGCGATGGCGAGGTAGCAGAAGGTCGCGGCGGGGCTCAGCCAATCGGTACGGCGTGTCGGTTTTGCGGGTACGATTGCTGCGTCGATGGATGCCATGCCCAACCCTCCGATATGCCGCAGAATGGCCGACAGGCGTTGGTGAGTCAATGATATAATACAGCAATACACCAAGGGCTTGCCGCTTTGAACGCAAGCATCGGGACGCGGCTGATGCCGCGACATGGCATTGCGTGGTCAACGCCAGGAGAAAGGATGCGCCGATGACCTATCTGATCCACGGGCTCAGCCCCGATCGCTTCGCCCCGCTGTTTGCGATGAACGACGCCGAACTGACGGCGTGCAACGCCCGCCGCGTCACCGCGACCGCCGACCGCGGCTTTCCGTGCCGTATCAGCCTTCAGGATGCGCGTGCGGGCGAGCAGTTGATCCTGCTCCACCATGTGAGCCACGATGTCGCGACGCCCTATCGCAGCGCCTATGCGATTTATGTGAGGCCGGGCGTGACGGCGGCGAGCTATCGCGACGAACTGCCGCCGGTGTTCGAGGGGCGTTCGCTCGCGTTGCGCGCTTTCGACAGCGGCGGCATGCTGCAGACCGCGCGGCTTATGGGGCCGGGTGAGGCCGATGGCGCGATCCGCGACCTGTTCGCGGGCGATGCCATTCACTATATCGATGCCCACAACGCCGCTTACGGCTGTTTCGCGGCGCGGATCGAAAGGGATGCAGCATGAGCGGCGACCTGATGAACGATGATGCGCGCTGGGCCGCAGTACTCCGCCGCGATCGTGCGCTCGACGGGCGCTTCGTTACCGGGGTGCTGACGACGGGCATTTATTGCCGGCCGAGCTGCGCCGCGCGGCACCCGCACCGCGACAATGTGCGTTTCTTCGCCGACGGCGGCGCTGCGCGCGCCACGGGGCTGCGGCCGTGCAAGCGGTGCCTGCCCGACGATGTCGCACGCGACGAGGGCGCGGTGCTCGCGGCGATCGCGGCGATCAAGGAAAGCGAGGAGCCGCTCGCGCTCGCCGATCTGGCGGGCCGCACCGGCTATTCGCCGACGCATTTTCAGCGCGTCTTTACCCGCCACACCGGGCTGTCGCCCGCCGCCTATGCCCGCGCGCTGCGCGAGGAGCGGGCGCGGCAGGCGCTGAGCGACGGGAGTCGGGTGACCGATGCGATCTACGACGCGGGCTTTTCGGGGCCGTCGCGTTTCTACGAGAATATGGAGGGACGTATGGGAATGACGGCTTCGGCGTGGGTCAATGGCGGCAAGGGCGCGACGATTCGCTGGGCGGTCGTGCCCACCAGCCTCGGCGAGATGCTGGTCGCCGCCACCGAAAAGGGGGTGTGCCGCCTGTCCTTTGCCGAAGGACGAGAGGCACTGGAGGAGCGCTTTCCGGCGGCCGAACTCATCGAGGGCGGCGACGCGTTCGCGGCGCTGCTGGGGCAGGTCGTGGAGGCGGTCGAGGCACCGACGCGCGGTTTCGACCATATTCCGATCGATGTGAAGGGCACCGCCTTTCAGGAGGCGGTGTGGCGCGAGTTGCGCAAGATTCCTGCGGGCGAGACGCGCAGCTATGCCGATATCGCGGCGGCGGTCGGCAAGCCCAAGGCGGTGCGCGCGGCGGGGAGTGCCAATGGCGCAAATAACGTGGCGGTGCTGATCCCGTGCCACCGCGTCGTGCGGAGCGACGGATCGCTGGGCGGCTATGCCTATGGCCTGCCGATCAAGGATGAGTTGCTGCGCCGCGAGGGTGCGCCCGGCCAGCCGCGCCTCGACGATTTCTGAGCAAGCGTCCCCCGAACCGAAATAAGATGGAGCTTTCGCATGACTGACAAAATTGCCGCCTTCCGGGCCCTGCACGTCCCCGGCGATCCGCTGATCCTCGTCAATATATGGGATGCGGGGAGCGCAAAGGCGGTCGCTGCGGCGGGCGCAAAGGCGATCGCGACCGGCAGCTATGGCGTTGCGGGCGCGCAGGGCCGCGCCGATGGCGAGGATTTCCCGCTGGAGGATGTGTTCGAAAATCTTGCGCGCATATTGTCGGTCACCGACCTGCCGGTCACGATCGACATGGAATCGGGTTATGGCGCCGATGCGGCAGCCGTCGGCGTGTCGGTTGGCCGGGCGAAAGATGCGGGCGCGGCGGGCATCAATATGGAGGACCGGATGCCCGGCGCCGATGATTTGCTGCCGATCGCCGAGGCTGGCGTGCGCTATCGCGCCGCCGCCGACACCGGCATTTTCGTCAATGCGCGCTGCGATGTGTTTCGCGGGGCCGATGCCGCGAAGGACGGCGACGCGCTGATCGCCGCGACGCTCGAACGCGCGCGCACCTATGCCGATGCGGGTGCGGGATCGCTGTTCGTGCCCTTCCTCGGCGATGCGCGCTGCATCGGGGCCATTTGCGAAGGATCGCCGTTGCCGGTGAATATCCTGCGCTCGAAAGCCGGACCGACGCACAAGGAACTCGCCGGGCTGGGCGTCGCGCGGATCAGCCACGGCCATCAGTCGTGGGCGGCGGCAATGGCGTGGCTGACGGCGCAGACGCGGCAGGTGCTGGGCGGCGCCGAACCCGATTATTGAGCGGGGTTAGTCTTCGGCCACGTCATCCGCGGCTGACGCCCGCTCGTTGCTTTGTTTGCGCATCGTTTCGAGCTGCTCGAGCAATTCTTCGCCCTGCCCGCCGTCATGCGGGTCGAAGGCGACTGCTCGCGCCAGTTTCAGCGCGTCGTCGAACTTGCCGTCATTGGCGAGCGCGAAGGCATAGCCGATGCGGGTGTTGATGTTTTCGGGGGCGAGCTGAAAGGCGCGGCCAAGGCCGTCGATCGCGATCGGGGGCGGCCGTCGTCCCTGATCGATGAAGCTCCGGAAATAGGCGTAGAGCGGCACCGGATCGTCGGGGTTGGTGCGGTTGGCGAGAATGATCGGTTTGCGCACCGCGTCCCAGTCGGCGGGCTGGGGGTCGTCCTTCGCCTCGACCTCCGCGGTCAGTATCCGGCCGAGCAGAACATTGGCGCGGACATGTTTGGGGTCGATTGCCAGTGCTTTGTCGACTGCGGCGCGGGCGGCCGCGGCATCGCGCTTGTCGTCGTCGATCGCCCATTCGGCGCTTGCCAGCTCGAACCAGACGCCCGCTTCGCCGCCATGCACGAGGCTCAGCGCCTTCAGCTCGTCGCGCACCTTCGCAATGCGGGTCTGGTCATCATGGGCGCTGATTCGTTCGAGGCGGAGCGGCAACAGGGCATCTTCTGCCGCCGACAATGGCGCTATAGCGATATTCCCGGCAACGGCGATGGGCGCCGCCGAGGTGCTGTAGACCATCGGCTTGCCCATGTAGCGGTTGAGATCCTTGTCCAGCTCGGCAAGGTCGCCGAACGCATCGGCTGCCGCTTTCCTGCTATCCTCGCCGCGATTGATCGCATCGACGTAGCGGCCGAGCTGACCCGTGCGTGCGGCATCGCTGTAAAGCATGTGCGTCAGCAGCCACGACCGCCCATAATAGACGTCGCTCTGCCCCGAATTGCGCATCTCGCCCGGTTGCTGAAACAGGAGTTTGTCGGCCGGGATTTTCGGCATCGTCAACAAACCATAGGCGCGCGCGTAAACGGGCTTTCCGGTTTCCGCCTTGCCATCCTTTGTGAAATCGACCGTTGAATAAAATTCGGCGAAACCCTCGATGAACCAGGCCGGGAAAGCCGCGGCGGCATAGCGCCGCATGAAGTGGTGGCTATATTCGTGGAAGAGCGTCTGCTGCGACTGCGGCGTGCCCTTGATCACCACATCCTCGCGGTGCGAGACGGCAAAACTTCCGTCGGGGGCGGGGCTGTACCAGCCGGCGATCGAAGATCCGCTCTTGCCGGTCATCAGGCGCCCGGCGTCGGCCGCGCGCGGCACCAGATAGACGGTCAGGCGATTGGGCTCTTCGGATTGGGTCAGCTTGAACCGGATGCGCAAGGTCGCATCGAAACGCTGAAGATTTTCGGCAAAGCTACGCAGCGATTTCTCGTTGCCTTCGCTATAGATGATGAAATTTTCGGTATCGGCACGAAGCCATTTTGCTTGCGCTGGCATGGCCAGCATCACCAGCCCTGCAACCCCTATCGCTATTCTCGTCCCCCGCATTGGCCCGCTATCCCCCCGGTTGGCGCCTTAAATCTTGCTGCCAGTGTGCCGCGACGATGTAAACACTGATGTTTAAACAAAGCTATAGGGATCGATGTCGATTGCGAGCCGCACTTTTGCCGGCCAGTCGATCTGACCGACCCAATCGCGGATCGTGCCTTGCAGGTCGAAGCTGCGCGGGGCGTGGAGGAGCAGGCGGAAGCGGTGGCGGCCGCGCAGCATCGCGAGCGGGGCGGGGGCGGGGCCATAGACGGCGAGGCCTTCGGCGACGGGAGCCTTGTCGCCCAGCCGCTTGGCGACCCCGCGCGCGACCTCGATATCCTCCGACGAAATGACGAGTGCGGCGAAGCGGCCATAGGGCGGGGCGCCCGCATGTTTTCGCGCCGCGGCCTCGGCCGAATAAAATCCGTCGCGGTCGTTTGCGACGAGCGCGGCCATCACCGGGGCGTCGGGAACGCGCGTCTGGATCAGCACTTCGCCGGGCTTGACCCCGCGCCCGGCGCGCCCCGCCACCTGCGCAATCTGCTGGAAGGTGCGCTCGGAGGCGCGCAGGTCGCCGCCGTCGAGCCCGAGATCGGCATCGACCACCCCGACGAGGGTGAGGTTGGGGAAATGATAGCCTTTGGTGACGAGCTGCGTCCCGATGATGATATCGACCAGCCCGCCTTCGACATTGTCGACGAACTCGGCGGCCTTGGCGGGCGACCAGAGCGTGTCGGAGGTGACGATGGCCGTCCTTGCTTCGGGAAAGCGCAGCGTCACTTCGTCGGCGACGCGCTCGACCCCGGGGCCGCAGGCGACGAGGCTGTCCTCATCCTCGCATTCGGGGCAGAGCCGCGGCGGCGGCATGACATGGCCGCAATGATGGCAGGCGAGGCGGTGGACGAGGCGATGCTCGACCATCCACGCGGTGCAGTTCGGGCACTGGATGCGGTGCCCGCAGGTGCGGCAGAGGGTCAGCGGCGCGAAGCCGCGGCGGTTGAGAAAGAGCAGGCTCTGTTCGCCCTTGGCGAGCCGGTCGGCGAGCGCGTCGACGAGCGGCGGGGCGAGCCAGCGTCCGCGGTCGGGCGGGTCGGTCCGCATGTCGATCGCAGCGAGATCGGGCAGCGTTGCGCCGCCGAAACGCGCGGGAAGCTGGATGTGGCGATAACGGCCCGCCTCGACCATCGCGAGACTTTCAAGCGCGGGGGTCGCGCTGGCGAGGACGACCGGCAGCCCCTCGAAATGTCCGCGCATCACCGCGACGTCGCGCGCGTGATAATGGACGCCATCCTCCTGCTTGAAGCTCGTCTCATGCGCTTCGTCGACGACGATGACGCCGAGCCGGGCATAGGGGAGGAAGAGCGCCGAGCGCGCGCCGATGACGATGCGCGCGTCGCCGCTGGCAATCGCGTGCCATGCGCGGCGGCGTTCGGCCGAGCGGAGGCCGCTGTGCCACCCGACGGGCTCGCAGCCGAAGCGCGCGGCGAAGCGGGTGAGCATCGGTTCGGTGAGCGCGATTTCGGGGAGCAGCACCAGCGCCTGCTTGCCCGCATCCAATGCGGCGGCGATCGCCTCCATATAGACTTCGGTCTTGCCCGATCCGGTGACCCCGTCGAGCAGCAGCGTTTCGAATTTTGCGGCGGCGACGGCGGCTTTGAGTTGCGCCGCCGCGGCGGTTTGTTCGTCGGAGAGGTCGGGCGGGGCGAAGGCGGGGTCGGGTATGGGATAGGGGGCGTCGGCAGAGACGCTGACCGCCTCGAGCGCGCCGGTCTGGACGAGGCCGCGAATCACGGCCTCGCTGACTTCGGCGAGCGCGGCGAGTTCGCGCACCATGCCCTGCCGGTCGCCGATCGCTTCGAGCGCGACGGTGCGCTGCGGCGTCATTCGCGCGGGAATCTCGCCGGTGGCGCGATATTCGACGATCGGGCGGCGGGCGTCGGCAAAGGCGACCCCGGGCAGCACCATCCGCAGCACCGAGCCGGGCGGGGCGAGATAATAGTCGCTGGTCCATTCGACGAGGCGGCGCAGGGGGGCCTGGATCGGCGGAACGGCGACGATTTCGTAAAGATTGCGCAGGCGGTTGTCGCCGACGGGTTCGGGCGCGCCGAAGCTCGCATCCTCCCACACTACGCCGCCGAGCCGCCGGGGGCCTAAGGGCGCGACGACAACGCTGCCGAGCGGGGCTTCGCTTTCGCGCGGGACGCGATAGTCGAGCGGGCCGAGGGCGGCGGTCAGAAGGAGGACGCGGGCGCGGGTCATGGGTCGGGCAGGATATAGGGCTGCCGTTAAAATAGGAAAGCGCCGTGGATGCGGCCCGACCTCAATTCCTTCGTCATGCCGGACTTGATCCGGCATCCATTTCCGCGCCCGCACTATGGCCCCCGGACCAAGTCCGGGGTGACGATGATGTTTAGCTGGTCGCCAGCGCCGCCCTTTTCGCCGGACGCTTTGCGGGCTTCGGCCGGCGGAACCAGAAGGTCCAGACGGTGAGGCTGCCGAGCAGCGCCATTGCGAGTCCCGAGATGGTGAGAGCCAGGCGATAAGGAAGCCCGCCGACCTTTCCGGCGTGGAGCGGATAGGCGATGTTGAAGGCCTGCGCGCCGGGCGCTATCGCCAGCGCGTCGCGCGCGCCGAGCAGCTTGCCCGTGGCAGCGTCGAACCACAGGGTCGAGCGGCCGTTGGGGAGCCATTCGGCCTGTTGCTTCATCCGCAGGCTGATCGGGTCGCCGGGCTTGCGCGGCAGGCTGAGGATGCGAAATTCGGCGTCGGGGAAGCGGCGGCGGGCTTCGCTGAGCATGGCGGTATAGTCGGGCTTTGCGGTGAGCAGGCCGCCCTTATATTTGGGTGGCTCAAGGGCTTTTGCAGTCTCGGCCATCGAGCCGAAGGGCGCGACCATGATTGCGGCAAACGGGCGAAACAGCATCATCGTTCCGGTGACGACCGAGAGCATGAGCAAGGGCGCGACGATGATGCCAAGGTCTCGATGCTGCATCACGATCGCGGGGCGGCTCATCCGCTTGGGCCACAGGCGGAAGGCGAAGGTCCGCCGCGTCCGCCACCACAGGATCGCGCCCGAAATGATGAAGAAGAGCGCGCAGAGACCTGCGATCCCCGACACCCATTCGCCGAAATCGCCGGTGAACAGATGATGGTGGAAATCGAACAGCCAGATTTCGGGGCGCTCCCACTGGCTCGTCCAGCGCGAAACGACCTCGCCCGACTGGCTGGCGTAAAGCCCCGCGCCATCTTCGAAGCGCAGCTGGTGCAGTCCGAGGCGCGGAGCTGCGTAGATGATTCCCTGCGGATCGCCGGGAAGCGCCATCAGTTTTTCGGTCGTCGCGGCGACGGTCGCAAGGTCACCGTTGAGCGGATCGCCCGCATGAGCGAGGCCGATCCATTCCTCCTTATGGACGAGGATCGCGCCCGACAGGCCGAGCAGCGCGAGGACGAGGCCGATGAGGCCGCCGATCCAGCGATGGAGCGTGTCGAGCGTTTTCATCCTTAGAACCGATAATCCCAGCCGAGGGTGAAGGTGCGGCCGCGTCCCGCGAAAAGAGAAAGATTGTCGTTGGGTAGCCGCGTGTCGCTCGAATAATCGATATAGAATTTGTCGAACAGATTCTGGACCGACAGGCTGAGGCCGCCGAAGCCCGTCTGATAGCGAATGCTGGCGTCGGTGATATTATAGCCGCCAAAGCTGTTGCGTGGGTCCGGCCGCGATTTGCCGGCATCGGCGTGGAAATTGCGCGACAGGAAGAATTGCGTCTGCACCAATGCAGACAGCGGCCCCTTGTTGTAGCTCGCCGACAGGTTGACGCGGTCGGGCGAAATGTTGGTGCCGTCGAGGTCAGTATCGACGATGTCATCCGGAGTGGCGGGGATGTTAGGGGCGACGGGGATGGCGTCGCTGTCGAACCGGCCGTTCAGATGGGCATAGCCGACATTGAGCTTGAGCCCGTCGATCGGCGTCTGGATACCGAGATTGACTTCGAGCCCCTGGATTTCGACGCGCAGTCGCTGAACGTCGAAATTGCGGTCGGTGCCGGTCACGAGGACCTGGCCCTTGTCGCTCGACGACCAGAAATAGGCGGCGCTGGCATCGAGCGGTCCACGCTTCACTTCGAACCCGATCTCGCGATTGTTCGACACGACGGGGGAGATATCGAGGAAATTGTCGATGTCGATGCCGGTGCGGTCTATCGCGCGGGTGACACGACCGATGTCGGGGACGGAGAAGCCCTCGGCATAGCTCGCATAGGCGCGGATGCCCGCCCAGGGTTCAACGATCACGCCGCCGTTGATCAGCAGATCCTGAAACTTGGGCTTGCCCCCGGCGACAGCGACGCCGCCATAGGTCGATACGCCGCATGGCGAAACCGGGGCGTCAGGCGGGGTCGTGCAGGGGACGAAGGTCGTCGAGGCGAGCGTGTGGAAATCGTCGATCTTGATCTGGACATTTTCCCAGCGCACGCCGCCGGCGAGGCGGACGACGCCATCGAACAATTTGAGGTTCGCCTGGCCGAAGGGTGCGAGGCTGCGGAAATCGCTGGACGGCACCCAAGTGCGGCCGGTTGCGATCAGCGCCTGCTCGGTCTTGTCGAACAAGGCGTCAAAACCGATCGTCATCGTCAGCGCTTCGAGCCCCGGCGCCGCGCGTTCATAGCTGAACTTGCCGCCGAGCTTCCGGCTCCGGTTCTGCGACTGGTCGAACAGGGTGCCGATCGGTGCGAGCGCGGGGTCCTGGAAGGTGGCCTGCGTCACCAGTTCGCCGCCGAACGTATCGCGGCTGCGGTTGAAGAATATCTGGCTGACGAAATTGCCGCCGCCGAGATCGGTGTCGGTCAGTGACAGCGCGACGCTTTCGGTGCGGTTCGACGCCGATTTGCCCGGCGGGGTGCCGCGGACCGAACTGGTCGGGATACCAAGCACGCGGTTGCCCGCGACCGCGACATAGTCGCCGTCGCCTTTCAGCTCATAGCGGCTCGCGATCAGGTCGAGCCGTGCGGAGGAGGAGAGTTCGTAGCCGAGCCGCGCGAACAGCGAGAGCGTACGCGAATCCTGCGTTTCGCCCTGCGTCAGATTGAGCCCGACGCGGCGGCCCTCGCCGTCGTAGAAGGCGCCGCGCTTTTCCCATGCCGCGCCGACGGTCGCGTCGAAGCGCCCCGCCTTATATTGCACGAGGCCCGCGGCCTTGCCGCCCATGCCGTCGCCGCTGAAGCCGTCGTCGGCGGTGCCCTGAAGCAGCACGCGGCCGCTGAGGCCTTCGGTCTTCGGTGCGCCGACCGTCACCTGATTGACGATGCCGCCGGTGCCGCCGACGCCCTGCAACGCGTTCGAGCCGTAGATCAGCTCGACGCGGTCGACGAAGAAGCCGTCGATCGTGAAACCGTCGCGGCTGCCGTCGCGCAGCGGGGTCGATTGCGGAATGCCGTTGATCGCATAGAGCGGCGAACGGCCGCGCAGCGTTTCGCCCGCGCCCGACAATTTCTGGCGGGTCGGCGAGAAGCTGGGGGTCAGCGTCGATACCGCGTCGGTTACCGAACCCGAAATCGCGATCTGCTGATCGAGCGTATCCTTGTCGATGATGTCGATCGTCAGCGGCAGCGCGTTGGGCGGAAGGATGGTGCGTGCCGCGGTGACGACGATCGTCGCTTCGCCGCTCGTGCCTTCGTCGACCGGCGCATTGTCCTGCGCAAAGGCGGGGGAGGAAAGCGCAGTGGTGACCAGCGCGGCGGCGACGAATTTGCGAATCATTCTTAACTCCTGTTCGGGAGCGCCGCTAATGCGAGAGATTTGCAGAGGCAAGGAAAAAGCCCCTGAATCGCAGGCCCGATTTGCTTTGGCGCCGGGCTGTGGAAAATTCGCCACACCCGGCAAATCGCGCTATCAGATTGAGGATGCGGGAAAAGGAACTGCGCTTCGCCCTGATTTGCTACGGCGGTATCAGCCTCGCCGTCTATATGCACGGCATCACCAAGGAGGCCTGGCGGCTGGCCGCAGCGTCGCGTGCCTGGCATGACGGCACTCCGCCGACCGGTTCCGGCGCGGTCTATGGCGAATTGCTGGCGGCGATTACAGCGCACAGCAATGTCCGGCTGCGCGTCATGGCCGATATCGTCGCGGGGGCAAGCGCGGGCGGGATCAACGGCATTTTCCTCGCGCGCGCGCTGGCGACGGGCCAGTCGCTCGATCCGCTGACCGACTTGTGGCTGGGGGGCGCCGACGTCGACAGCCTGCTTGACCCCGACGCACGGCCGCTGTCGGCGGCGACCAAATTCTGGGCGGTGCCGATCGCCGGCTGGGCGATGAAGAAGCGCGGCAATGTGATCGACCGCACCGTCGGCGAAGGCGCGCAGGACGAGGTGCGCGCCAAGCTGTCGCGTTTCGTCCGTGCACGCTGGTTCGAACCGCCGTTCGGCGGCGCGACCTTCTGCAACCTGTTGCTCGACGCGTTCGATGCGATGGAGGCGGGGCCGAAGGGGCCGATACTGGTGCCGGCGGGGCAGCCGGTTGACCTGTTCGTTTCGGTGACCGACTTCGCCGGGCACAGCGCGCCGCTCGCGCTCAACAGCCCGCCGCGGGTGACCGAGCAGGAGCATCGGCTGGTGATGCATTTCCGGCAGAACGGGCGGAGCGGCAAGCACCTCGGCGATGTCCCGGGGCTGACGGCGGCGGCGCGCGCGACCGCGAGTTTTCCCGGCGCCTTTCCGCCCTTCACATTGCGCGAACTCGACGCCGTGCTCGAAAAGCGCGGGATCGACTGGAGCGGCCGCGACGATTTCATCCGCGTCCAGCTGCCGACTGGCGGCGAGGCCGATCCCGCCGACCGGGTGCTGATCGATGGATCGGTGCTGGCCAACGCGCCGTTCCGCCCGGCCATCGCGGCGCTGAAGCAACGCCCGGCGCGGCGCGAGATTGATCGGCGCTTCGTCTATATCGACCCCAAGCCCGATTTTCGTTCGATCAGCTTTGGCAAGCCGGGCGCGATCGCGGAGGGCGAACCCGCGCGCTTGCCCGGCTTTCTGTCGACGATCCTCGGCGCTTTGTCCGAAATCCCGCGCGAGCAGCCGATCCGCGACAATGTCGAGGCGATCGGCGGCATGTCGCGCCGGATCCGGCGGATGCAGTATATTGTCGACGCGATGAAGGTCGAGGTCGAAGAACAGGTTGCAGCGTTGTTTGGCAGCACCTTCTTCCTCGACACGCCGACCCCGGCGCGGCTCGATAAATGGCGCGCCAAGGCACAGGATCAGGCGTCGGTGCGCGCGGGCTTCGCCTATGCCCCTTATGGCCATCTGAAATTGTCGGCAGTGGTCGAGGAACTGGTGTCGGCGATCGACCGGTTGGCGCCGGCGGAAGGCGGCGTGCACAGCGCCAATCGGCGCCGCGCGCTGTGGCAGGAGGTGCGCGCGCGCGGGCTCGACCGGATTTCGGGCAAAAAGGGCGCCGGGGCGAGCGGCGATGCCGTCACCTTTTTCCGCACCCACGACATGGGCTTTCGCATCCGCCGCCTGCGCTTTCTGGCGCGCGAGCTGGATGCGTCGGTCGAGGCGCGGCGCGCCGAGCGTGACCCCGCATGCGAGGAAATGCGCGGGGCGATTTTTACTGCGCTGGGATTATATCTGGAGCGCGAGGGCGACGCGTGGCTCGCCGACCTCGACCTGCCCGCCGATGCCGATCCGGGACAGTGGATCGATGCCATCGCCGCGCGGCGCGACCTGACCGCCGTTGATCGCGAAGCTGATGCGCTGATCGCGGCGGCGCTTGCCGCGCTGCCCAAAGACGACCGGCGGGTGATGCTGCTCGCTTACCTCGGCTATCCCTTTTACGACATTGCGACGCTGCCGCTGCTGCAGGGCGAGGGGTTCGACGAATTCGACCCGATCAAGATCGACCGCATTTCGCCGTCGGACGCGACGGCGATCCGGACCGGCGGCGCGGCGGCGATGCTGAAAGGGATCGAGTTCAACAGCTTTGGCGCCTTCTTCAGCCGGGCGTATCGCGAGAATGACTATTTGTGGGGACGGCTCCACGGCGCCGACCGGCTCATCGACATTGTCGCGAGCAGCGTGACCGGCGACGCGGCTTTGCCCGCCGACGCGCTGGCGGCGATCAAGCGGCGCGCTTTCCATGCGATACTGGATGAAGAGGAGGCGCGGCTGCCAAAGGTGGCGGCGCTGATCGACGAGCTTCGGAGTGAGATCGGTTAGTTATCCGTCGCCCCCGCGAAGGCGGGGGCCGCCGTCGTTCTTGCCTTTCATCGCCGAGTAAGCCTCCAGCGGCCCCCGCCTTCGCGGGGGCGACGATTTCTCAATCCGTCAGATCGTCCCACATATCCTTGATGCGGCCGAAAAAGCCCTGGCTGGCGGGGCATTCGTCGCCGGTCTCGGTCTCGCGAAACTCGGCGAGCAACTCTTTCTGGCGCGCGCTGAGCTTTGTCGGGGTTTCGACATCGACCTGGACGACAAGGTCGCCGTGGCCGCGTCCGTTGAGGACCGGCATGCCCGCGCCGCGCTGGCGGAGCTGCTTGCCCGACTGGATGCCTGCCGGGATGTGGATATCGTGCTTCTTGCCGTCGAGACCGGGGATGGCGATGTCGCCGCCCAATGCAGCGGTGGTGAAGCTGATCGGCGCGCGGGTGAACAAAGTCGTGCCCTCGCGTTCGAACAGCTTGTGCCGCGCCATGTGGAGGAAGATGTAAAGATCGCCCGGCGCCGCGCCGCGCGCGCCGCTTTCGCCTTCGCCCGACAAGCGGATGCGCGTGCCTTCATCGACGCCGGCGGGGATGTTGACCGTCAGCGTCTTGCGGCGGTCGACCCGGCCTTCACCGTGGCATGAATTACAGGGGTCGGCGATGACCTCGCCCGCGCCCTGACAGGCGGGGCAAACCCGTTCGACCATGAAAAAGCCCTGCTGCGCGCGCACCTTGCCGTGTCCGGCGCAGGTTCCGCAGCGGTTGGTCCGGGTGCCGGGCTTGGCGCCCGAGCCGTCGCAGCTGTCGCAGCGCGCGGCGACATCGACCTCGATCTCGCGGGTGCAGCCGGCGAAGGCGTCCTCCAGCTTGATTTCCATGTCGTAGCGCAGGTCGGCGCCGCGCGCGGGGCCGCGCTGCTGGCGGCCGCCGCCGAAGGCCGAACCGAAGATCGATTCGAAAATATCGCCAATGTCGCCGAAGTCGGCGTTGCCACCGCCGCCGTTTGCGCCGCGCACGCCATCCTTGCCGAACCGGTCATAGGCGGCGCGCTTCTGCGGGTCTTTCAGGCAGTCATAGGCTTCGCTGATCGCCTTGAAGCGCGCTTCGCTGTCGTCACACCCCGGATTTTTGTCGGGGTGGTACTTCATCGCGAGCTTGCGATAGCTGGCCTTCAGCATCGCATCATCGGCGGTGCGTTCGACTTCCAGCAGTTCGTAATAATCGATGTCGAGTGACATAGGTCAAAAGGTCCCCTCTGCCCCGCCGCGCCGGATCGGCGCGACGGGGAGAGCTCATGCTTACTTCTTGTCGTCTTCGACTTCGGAGAATTCGGCGTCGACGACGTCTTCGTCGGTCTTCGCTTCTTCAGCATCGGTGCCGGGGGACGCGGCTGCCTGCTGCTCCTTCTCGTAGATCGCCTGACCGAGCTTCATCGCGACCTGTGCGAGGGCCTGGGCTTTTTCGGTCATCGCAGCAGCGTCGCCGCCTTCGATCGCTGTCTTGGTTTCGGCGACCGCAGCTTCGATTTCGGACTTAAGCGCTTCATCGACCTTGTCGCCATGCTCGCGGAGCTGGCTCTCGGTCGAGTGGACGAGGCTTTCGGCGTTATTCTTCGCCTCGGCCGCTTCGCGGCGTGCCTTGTCCTCTTCGGCGAACTGTTCGGCATCCTTGACCATCTGGTCGATGTCCGAATCCGACAGGCCGCCCGAAGCCTGGATCTTGATCTGCTGTTCCTTGCCGGTGCCCTTGTCCTTGGCATGGACCGACACGATGCCGTTGGCGTCAATGTCGAAGGTCACCTCGATCTGCGGCACGCCGCGCGGGGCGGGGGGAATGCCGACGAGGTCGAACTGACCGAGCGCCTTGTTGTCGGCGGCCATTTCGCGCTCACCCTGAAAGACGCGGATCGTCACTGCCGACTGATTGTCATCAGCCGTCGAGTAAACCTGCGACTTCTTGGTCGGGATCGTCGTGTTGCGATCGATCATGCGCGTGAACACACCGCCCAGCGTCTCGATGCCGAGCGACAGCGGGGTGACGTCGAGCAGCAGAACGTCCTTGACGTCGCCCTGCAGAACGCCGGCCTGAATCGCAGCGCCGATTGCGACGACTTCGTCAGGGTTCACACCGGTGTGCGGTTCCTTGCCGAAGAAATCCTTCACGACTTCGCGCACGCGCGGCATGCGCGTCATGCCGCCGACGAGCACGACTTCGTCGATTTCGCTCGCCGAAATGCCGGCGTCCTTGATCGCCTTCTTGCACGGCTCGAGGGTGCGCTTGACGAGGTCTTCGACCAGCTTTTCAAGGTCGGCGCGGGTGATCGTCTTGACCAGATGCTTCGGCCCGCTGGCGTCGGCGGTGATGAAGGGCAGGTTGACCTCGGTCGTCGCGGCCGACGACAGTTCGATCTTCGCCTTTTCGGCGGCTTCCTTCAGGCGCTGGAGCGCAAGCTTGTCGCCGCGAAGGTCGATGCCTTCGTCCTTCTTGAAGGTGTCGGCGAGGAAGGCGACGATCTTGCTGTCGAAATCTTCACCGCCGAGGAAGGTGTCGCCGTTGGTCGACTTCACCTCGAACACGCCGTCGCCAACCTCGAGGATCGAGATGTCGAAGGTGCCGCCGCCAAGGTCATAGACCGCGATCGTCTTGTTCTCGGTCTTGTCGAGACCATAGGCGAGCGCGGCCGCGGTCGGCTCGTTGATGATGCGCAGCACTTCGAGCCCGGCGATGCGGCCGGCGTCCTTGGTCGCCTGACGCTGGGCGTCGTTGAAATATGCGGGAACGGTGATGACGGCCTGTTCGACCTTTTCACCCAGATAGGCTTCGGCGGTTTCCTTCATCTTCTGAAGGATGAACGCGCTGATCTGCGACGGCGAATAATCTTCGCCGCCCGCCTTGACCCAGGCATCGCCGTTGCTGCCCTTGGTGATGTTATAGGGAACGAGTTCCATGTCCTTCTTGGTCATGGGATCGTCGAAGCGACGGCCGATCAGGCGCTTCACCGCGAAAACCGTATTCTCGGGATTGGTCACGGCCTGACGCTTGGCCGGCTGACCGATCAGCCGTTCGCCGTCCTTGGCGAAGGCGACGATCGACGGAGTCGTGCGCGTCCCTTCGACATTTTCGATAACCTTGGGCTTGCCGCCTTCCATCACCGCCACGCAGCTGTTGGTGGTGCCGAGGTCGATCCCGATCACTTTGGCCATATTATACTCGTCCTTGTTGCTTCGTCGGCGCCCTGAAGAGGCACGCCGTATGTTGGGTTTCTGGGGGCGATATAGGTGCGCTTATCCTTGGCACAAGGGTTTTGAAGGCTTATCGGAAGTGCAAGATCATGCGCTTTTACGGAGTCCTCCCAAAATGAAACCCTTTGCGATCATCGCCGCCGCCACTGCCGCGCTTTCCCTGACGGCCTGCGGCGAAAATCTGGGCAAGGGCCCCCAGCTCAATGTCGTCAGCGGCCATATCGTGATGGGGGCGACCCCCGACCGGCCGGCGGTCGGTTATTTCCGGATCACCGGCGGACCGCGCGCGGTGCAATTGATGGCGGTGACCTCCGACCTCGCGCAGCGGGTGGAGATGCACGAAAGCGTAAAGGAAAACGGCATGATGACGATGAAGCCGCTGGCCAGCGCCGACGTCCCCGCGAAGGGCGAGCTGCGCTTCGCACAGGGCGGCAAGCATCTGATGATCTGGGGCATCAATGGCGCGGCGGTGCGCGCGGGCAAGCTGCCGATGGCGTTCGTCTTCACCAACAATAATAATGAACGCATCCTGTTCGACATGGTGATCAAGCAGCCGGAAGGTGCCGCAGGCGCCGAGGGCGAAATGGATCATGGTGCGATGGACCATGGCTCCGCAAAGGCGGCTCCGGACGCGGCCAAGAAATAAGTGCCGCGACCTTCGCGCCCCCTGACCCCGGGCGAGGTCGCGCTCGCGCGCCCGGTGTTCGGCGACGCGATCGCCTATGACCGGGTGCGCATCTGCCACCATAAATGGATTTTCTTCCAGCCGCGCCATATCGTTATGGCGCCGATGGGCAGTCTGCATTTCAACCCGCACGGCGACCTGTATTGCGAGGATTTCAGCGCCGCGTCGCAGCGCCTGCAAGGGCTGTTCATCCACGAAATGGTCCATGTGTGGCAGGCGCAGACGCGCGGGCGCTGGTATCTGGTGCTGATGCGTCATCCGTTCGCGGTCTATCATTACAGCCTGAGGCCCGGCTGGATGCTCGAACGCTATGGGCTGGAGCAGCAGGCCGAGATTGTGCGCCATTACTGGCTGCTGACGCAGGGGATGATTGTCGGCGGGGCGCCGGGGGTCGACGCCTATCGCGCGATCCTGCCGTTCGACACGCGCTAGGGCGGCGGCACCCGATCCGGCTATTTGCCGAACAGCTGCGCGCAGCCATTGCCTCCCCAGCTATAGGTGACTTCGGTGCCCTTGGTCGCATAGTCGACGATCATGCCGCCCTGCAGTTCGAAACTGGCGGTGCATTCGATCGGCGTTTCACTCCGCGCCGGGGCGCCGCCGACGCACATCATACCGCCGTTCTTCGAATTGGGATCGGGGACATACATATTCCCGGCGCCGCATCCCTGCGACGGATCGGGTCCCAGCATGACTCCCGTCCTGTAATAGCGCAGGAAGCGCTTGCCGGCGCGGTCCTCGAAGTTCGTCGGCGGGCCCCAACTTGCAACCAGTTCGGGTTCGCTGTGGGTGATCCATGATTCGAGTGCGCGCAATACTGCCGCAGGCTCGCGCCTTTTGCGCGCCTTGGCGATCGCGCCATTTGCCTCCGCCTGAGCCATGATCGCGGCGGTGCGCTGCTGGTCTCTCTTGTCCGCCTCGACAACCTCGCCCGTGATCGCCTGTACCTCGGCCAGCGCTTTCTGGCGCCGGGCGTTCAGGCTTTCCATCTCGCGCTCGAGTTCTGCCGCCGAACGCGGAGTGCCAGCGGGTCGCTTGCCGTCGGTCCACATCGAGTTCCACGCAAGATCGGTGACGTCGCTGGTCGTGACCGGCCCCATATACATCCAGCCGCGGTCGGTGAGGTCGGTCTTGCGCGCTGCGAGGCGCTGTTCAGCACTTTTCGGCCCCATGTCGCAGGCGAAGGCGATCAGCGCTTCGCCGACCGCATTCGTCGGTTGTTTCGCCGGCTGGTCGGGCGCGGTCGTGAGCTTCCCGCCGCGCGGCGAGACTTGAATGAGTTTTTCTTCGAGCGTGTTCCGGGCGCAATCGATGATCATGTTCGACGACACCCAGTCGGGCGCCTTCGCATTTTCGAGCACGGTGATGGTTTCGAGCTTGTAGGTTTTTTCGGTGAAAGGCACGGCGTCGAGATAGGTTTCATCGACGGCGACGAAGATGCGGCCCGGTTTTTCGCCCCCGGTGTAGACGAGCCACCGTTCGCCCGCGGTCGCGGGCGATGCTAGCAGGGTGACCATGCCGGCGACGGCAATGCCGCATTTCCTCATTCCCATTCTCCCGACTGGGGACTCTGCCCGATCTAAAGACGGACTTGCGGTCCAAAGTCCTTGGCATCGTCTAATTCGCGCGAAATCAGAATTCTATGCCCAAGGGCCTTCCATTCCCGAACCTTTCGGCACAGGCCGTGATTCCGGTCACTCGGCCACAGAGCTTTCGGGCTCGCCCCCGGGGGGCCGGCCTGACGCTTTCCGCAATTAGCGGCTAGCCAGCCGGGCGGTGTTCGTCCTATGTTCTGCGCATGGATATGTCATCGCTTTTCGTCGCCCTTGTCGCCCTCGCTATCGGTGCCCTGATCGGCTGGCTGTTTGCCGGACGGCAGGCGGGCGGGCTCAAGGCCGAGCGCGACGGGCTTGCCGAGCGGTTCCGGGGCGCGGTTACGGACCTTGCGGCCGAGGCCGAGGCGCGCAAGCGCGCCGATATCGAGCTTGCCTCGCTGCTCAGCGAACAGCGCGCGCGCGACGTGGCGCATGATGCGCAGATCGCGCAGCTGAAGGACGCGCAGGCGGCGCTGACCGCGCAGTTTCGTGAGGTGGGGCAGGTGATGCTCGACGGCGCGCAAAAAGCGTTCCTCGAACGCGCCGAGGCGCGCTTCAAGGAGAGCGAGGCGACCGCAGGACAGAATTTGAAGGCGCTGCTGCATCCGGTCCACGACCGGCTCGAGAAATATGAGGCGGCCGTGGCGAAGGTCGAGGCCGAGCGGCGTGACGCATTCGGCCTGCTCCACGGTCAGATCGCGGCGATGCGCGAGGGCACCGAGCGCGTGTCGAGCGAGGCGGCGAAGCTCGTCAACGCGCTGCGCAACGCGCCGAAAGCGCGCGGGCGCTGGGGCGAACAGCAATTGCGCAACGTGCTCGAAAGCTGCGGGCTTAGCGAGCATGCCGATTTCCAGACCGAGGTCAGCGTGACCGACGGCGACGGCGGACGGCTGCGTCCCGATGTCGTCGTCAAGGTGCCGGGCGGGCAGAGCCTGGTGATCGACGCCAAGGTTTCGCTCAACGCCTATCAGGATGCGTTCGGCGCGGTCGACGAGCGCGAGAAGGCCACGCATCTGATTGCCCACGCCGCCGCGATGAAGGCGCATGTCAACACGCTGGGCGCCAAGGCCTATTGGAACCAGTTCGACGACACCCCCGATTTTGTCGTGATGTTCGTGCCGGGCGAGCATTTCCTCGCCGCCGCGCTCGATCAGGATCCTGCGCTTTGGGATTATGCGTTCGAGCGCAAGGTGCTGCTCGCGACCCCGACCAATCTGATCGCGATCGCGCGCACCGTCGCGGCGGTGTGGCGGCAGGAAAAGCTGGCCAATCAGGCGCGCGAGATCGCGGCGCTGGGCAAGGAGCTTTATGCGCGCATGGCGACGATGGGGGCGCATATCGCGCGGGTCGGCAAGAATCTCGATCAGGCGACGGGCGCCTACAACGCCTTTGTCGGCAGTTTCGAATCGCAGGTGCTGACGCAGGCGCGGCGGTTCGAAAGCCTCGATATCGAAACCGGCGACAAGGAGATTCCCGCACTGCCGGTGGCCGAGCAATCGGCGCGTCCGCTCGCCAAGCTGGCGGCGGCGCCGGCGGCGGTCAACGACGCCGGGGAATAGGTTTCGGCCCCCGCGGTCGCAGGAGCCGAAATTGTCAGATCACCCGTTTGAGCACGGCGGTCTTGCCGTTTTTGCCGGTCAGCACCATCGTGCCGTCGGAGGGGAAGCCGACGTCCGCGGGCGCGGACATCAGGTCGAAGAAGGCGCGCTCCTGTTCCATGCCGGGGCCGGGACAAGCCATCTCGGTCGCCGCGAGTTGGCCCGCGGTCAATACGCCGTCCTTGACGCTATAGTCGCCGCCGAAGCGGTTGCACCCTGCGCTGCCGCTGAGCCGCTCGCCGTCGAATTGCAGCGAGGTTGGACGGTCGGCCGTCACCGCGACCCCGCCGATCGAGACGAAGGTCCAGTTCGACCCCGCCAGCGTATCGGGCGGCAGGATCGCACCGCCGCAGCCTTTCACCGTCTTGCCGTCGGCGGTGACCGTCACCGTATCGGCGTAGCGCCGGTCGCTCATCCCGTCGCTGCAGGCCGTGCGGGTGACGTCGACCGTCAGGCGCGGCGTGACATAGCGTTCGCCGTTGAAGGAGGGTTTCGCACCGGGGTTCGGCACGATGATCTTCGTCTCGCCATAGTCGCCGGCGTAGTTCAGTCGCCCCGGGGTGATCTCGAGCGTCCAGCCAGGTTCGGTGCCGAGCGCCATATAGGCGGCCGCAGGCGGTTCACCGGGGCCTTGCGGCGGCGCTCCGGCGGCGGTGCAGCCCGCGAGCGTGGCAGCGAGAGCAAGCAGGGGAAGGGTTTTCGACATCGGATACTCCTTGGACTTTCGCCCGGGCTGCGAGACGGCGAGAACCTGCGGCCATCGTGCAAAGCCGGGAACCCACGCGCCCTCGCGCAATGGGGCGGGAAAGGCGGCCGGATAATAGCATGCGAATGGCGGCATGCTGAACGTTATTGCAGGCGTCTGTTCAGCTTCGACGCCGCTGGTTCAGCACTTCATAGGCCATCACTGCCGTGGCGACGGCGGCGTTGAGGCTGTCGGCCTTGCCCATCATCGGCATTTTGACGCGCACGTCGGCGGCGGCGGCATAGTCTGCGGGCATGCCTTGCGATTCGTTTCCGGTGAGGATGAAAGTCGGCGCCGCGTAGCGCACGGCCTGATAATCCTCGGTATCGTCGCCGAGCCAGGTTGCGACGAGCTGGCCGGGGCCGCCGCGTAGCCATGGCAAAAATTCGTCCCAACGCGACTGGACAAGTTTCTGGGTAAAGATCGCGCCCATGCTCGCGCGCACCGCCTCGACCGCATAGGGGTCGGTGCTTTCGTCGAGCAGAATCAGCCCGCCCGCGCCGACCGCATCGCCGGTGCGCAGCATCGTGCCGAGGTTGCCCGGATCGCGCAGCCGTTCGGCGACGAGCCAGATCGGCGATGCGCTGCGGTCGAGATCGGCGAGGCTCGTTTCGGGTTCGGCATAGATGCCGACGACGGTCTGCGGATTGTCCTTCCCCGACAATTTCGAGAGGATCGCCCCGGTCGTGTCGATCACCTCGCCGCCCGCCTTCAGCGTGTCGGCGGCGAGCGCGGCAGCGAGCGGATGCGCGTCACCGTCGGGACCGAGGAACAGCCATTGCGGCAAGATACCGGCCTCGCGCGCTTCGGTGGCGATGCGCAACCCCTCGGCAAGAAACAGGCCCTCGGCGCGGCGATGGCGCTTCTCGCGGAGAAGCCGCATCCGCTTGATCAGCGGATTGGACAGGCTTTCGATGGTGGAACGGCGGCCCGGCTCGGTCATGGCCGTCAATCCTCGCCGAAGCTGTCCTTGACCAGCCCGACCAGCTTCAGCAGCGCGGCGTCGGCGCCGTCACCCTTGGTAAAAATGGTGATCGTGTCGCCCTTGGCCGCGCCGAGCATCATCAACCCCATGATCGAGGTCCCGTTGACGCGCGAGCCATTGCGTTCGACCTCGACGCTCACCGTTTCGGGCAGGCGGCTGACGAAGGTGACGAATTTGGCGCTGGCGCGCGCGTGAAGCCCGCGCTGGTTGGTGATTTCGACCGTTTCCGAAATTTCGCTCATGAACCCACCCCCAGCATTTCCGATGCGACGGAAATATATTTCTGTCCGGCTTCCTTCGCGGCGATCACTGCGGGGCGAAGCTCCATCGTCTTGCGCGCGCTTTCGAGGCGGATCAGCATCGGCAGGTTGACGCCGGCGATCACTTCGGTCCGGCCGCTTTCGAGCAGGCTGATCGCGAGGTTCGACGGGGTTCCGCCGAACAGGTCGGTCAGCATGATCACACCGCGGCCTTCATCGACCTTGCGCAGCGCCTCGGCGATTTCGCGGCGGCGCATTTCCATATTGTCGTTCGGACCGATGCAGACGGTGGCGATCGCGCGCTGCGGACCGACGACATGCTCCATCGCGGTCACCATCTCCTCGGCGAGTCGTCCGTGGGTGACCAGGACCATTCCCAGCAGTGGCAATGCTTTATCGGTGGGCATGAAAAGCGGGACCCTTATGCTTGTTCGTCGCCGGACGCGGGAGATGCGGGCGGGGGCCTGCCCTCAAGCCCATCTTGCGGGGCAGAGTCAAGGTTGCGGTGGGTCAGCGTGGGGCGATGGCCGGCCGAGCGTAGCGTCTTTGCAACACGATCGGCGACATGGACCGAGCGGTGCCGCCCGCCGGTGCAGCCAAAAGCGATGGTGACATAGCTTTTGCCTTCGGCGCGGTAGCGCGGCAGCAGGGCAAGGATCAGCGCCTCAATCTGCGCTACCGTTGCCTCATAGGCCGGGTCGGCGACGATATATTCGGCAACGTCGGCGTCGAGCCCGGTGCCGGGGCGCAATTTCGCGTCCCAATGCGGGTTGCGCAGATAGCGCATGTCGAACACCAGATCGGCGTTGCGGGGCAGTCCGCGCGCGAAACCAAAGCTCAATATGTTGAGCGCGGGTTCGCCGTCGCCGCTGTCGCCGAAACGCTGGCGCACCTCCTGTTGCAGGTCGTTGCTGCTGTAGTTGGTGCTGTCGATGACATGCTCGGCCCGGCGGCGCAGCGGCTCCATCATCTCGCGCTCGCGCGCGATGCCGTCGGCGGCGGGGCGATCCTCGGCGAGCGGATGGCGGCGGCGGGTTTCGGAAAAGCGGCGTTCGAGCTCTGCCCCCGCGCAGTCGAGGAACAGGGTCTGGACATCATGCCCGCCCTTGTCGCGCAAATCCTTGATCTGACGTGCGAGCGCGGCGGGTTTGAAGCCGCGGCTGCGGCTGTCGATCCCAACGGCGAGCGGGCGCTCCGCCTCGCTGTTTTTGGCGGGCGCATCGATCAATGCGTCGAGCAACGCGAGCGGAAGATTGTCGACAACCTCCCACCCCAGATCCTCGAGTACCTTGAGTACGGTCGACTTGCCCGCGCCCGACAGGCCGGTGACAAGCAATAAGCGGGGTTCGATATGTTCGGTCATGGGTTGGCCGGCGGGTTGTCGAGCGCCAGCAATATCTTGATCGGCGCCGATGCCTCAAAGGCGGACAGGAAAATGGCCGGGAGGGCGTGCCCCGCGACGATTTCGACCTGTCCTGCAGGCGGCATGCGTTCGTAGCGGTCGGCCAGCCGCACCGCGAGGGCGAGTGGAACCGGAGCGGTCCAAGGCTGTTCGACGATGCCGATGCCGCGCACTTCCAGTTTGCCGGCGAGCGCCGCGGGCGGGCGGCACCACAATTGGCCCCGATCGAACCAGATGTCGCAGCGATCGTCGGCAACAAGCCGCGCGCCGCGATCGATCAGACGCAGCGCAAGGTCCGACTTGCCCTGACCCGACAGACCGAGCAGCAAAATGCCGCGACTGCCTGCCGCGACGCAACTCGCGTGGACATTGGCAATCTGGGGCTGGGTCCGGTCGGGAAGCATCGCGCAGGCTTACCGGCGACGCTGCGGGGCTGCAAGGCGGATACCGGGCCCGGCCTATCCCGTTTCGGTATGATTTTCGCGGTCGGGACGCGCGGGCAGGGTGATCAGCAGGCTGGCGCCGCGCTTGCCGTCCTCGCGGTCGCGCGCGGCGATGGTTCCTGCATGCCCCTCGATGATCGTCCGCGCGATCGCGAGCCCCAGGCCGCTGTGACGTCCGAACGCTTCGCCGGCGGGACGTTCGCTGTGGAACCGGCGGAAAATGGCGTCGCGTTGATCGGGGTCGATCCCGGGGCCGTCGTCGTCGATGCGGATATGGACTTCATCGCCCAGCCGCGTCGCGGCGATGCAGACGAGGCCATTTTCGGGGGAAAAGCTGATCGCATTGTCGATGACATTGTCAATCGCGCGTTCGAGCCGGTGGCCGTCGCCCATCACCGTCGTCGTGTCCTTGCGCGGGCGGGCGAAGGCGATGCGCGGCTGGCCCGCCCCCTGCTCGGCGCGGGCGGCTCGGCCGGCGAGCATCGATTCGATCATCATCCCGACGTCGACAGGTTCGAACAAAGTGCGCGACAATTGCGCATCGACGCGGCTCGCCTCGCTGATGTCGCTGACCAGCCGGTCGAGGCGGCGGACATCCTCATCGGCGATCGCCAGCAATTGCACGCGCTGTTCGTCGGTCTGGACGCGGCCCAGTCCCTCGATCGCCGATCGGACCGAGGCGATCGGATTTTTGAGTTCGTGCGTCACATCGGCGGCGAAATGTTCGCCTGCGTCGATGCGTTCGCGCAGCGCCTGCGTCATGTCCGAAAGCGCCCGCGCGAGCGTGCCGATTTCGTCGCGGCGGCTGGGCAGGCGGGGAACGACGACCTCGCGCGCGCGCCCCAAACGCACACGCACCGCAGCGCGGGCGAGACGGCGCAGCGGGCGGACGATGGTGCGGGCCAGAAAGAGCGAAAGCAGGGTCGAGGTCAGCAGCGTGAGCAGCATGACGATCGCCAGGCGAAAGCGTTCGGCGCGCACCGTGCGGGTGATGTCGCGCGCGTTCAGCGTCATCAGTACCGTCTGCGGCGTTTCGAGGTCGACGACGCGCGCCGCGCTGAGCAATGGTGTGCGCTCGGGGGCATAGCGAAAACGGCTCGCGACGTCGCCGCTGCGCTGCGCCTCGAGGACTTCGGGCCAGGCAGCGGCGACGTCGACGGCGGGTTCGTGGAAGTCGGGATAGCTGGGCGCGCCGACAATCCAGTCGATGCCGCGGTCCATCGCGCGCGCAGCATCGCGCTGCCACGCCTGCAGATCGGGGTCCCGCAATGTGTAGGTTTGCGGGCCGACCGCGAAACTGTCGAACACGCGCTTGCCCGCGGGGTCATAGAATCGCAGCCGCGATTCGGTCGTCGCGGCGAACTCGTCGACCAGCCGCTGCCGCTGGTCGGGCCGCGCTGCCTCAAGCGCGGCGTCGAGCATCGCGAGTTGATCCTTCATCACCTCGATGCGCGTATCGACCAGCCGGCTGCGATAGGTGTCGAGATAATAAAAGCCGCCCGCGAGCAAGGCGACGGCCAGAATATTGACCGCGAGGATGCGCGTCGTCAGCGACCAGCGCGACGACCAGACGAGCGGAGCTTCCTCCTGCTCGGCGATGCTGCCTTCGGGTCTTTTGGCGTCAGACATCGTCGGCAAAGCGGTATCCCGCACCATAAAGGGTGGCGATCGCGTCGAATTCGGGATCGACCTCGCGGAATTTGCGGCGCAGGCGCTTGATGTGGCTGTCGATCGTGCGGTCGTCGATATAGACATCGTCCTGATAGGCGGCGTCCATCAACTGGTTGCGGCTGCGCACGATACCGGGACGCGATGCGAGGGTTTCGAGGATCAGAAATTCCGTGACGGTCAGGGTGACGTCCTTGCCGTCCCAGCTGACCTTGTGGCGTGCCGGGTCCATCTGCAACCGGCCGCGGGTGATCGGTTCGGCGACGGGCTCGTCATCCTCGCTGGGCAAATTCCTGTTGAGTTCGACGCGGCGCAGGATCGCGCGGATGCGGGCAATCACCAGCCGCTGCGAAAAGGGCTTCGCGATATAATCGTCGGCCCCCATCGCGAGGCCCAGTGCCTCGTCGATTTCGTCGTCCTTGCTGGTCAGGAATATGACCGGAAGCTGGCTTTTTTCGCGGAGCCGCCGCAACAGCTCGAGCCCGTCCATCCGCGGCATTTTGACGTCGAAGACGGCAAGGTCGGGCGGATTGTCGAGCAGAGGCTTCAGCGCCGCCTCGCCGTCCGAATAGACGCGCGTCACGAACCCCTCTGCCTGGAGCGCGATCGACAGCGATTGCAGGATGTTGCGGTCGTCGTCGACCAGCGCGATGGTTGCCGTCATGCTCTTTCCGTTGCGAGGTCGCCGACAAAGCTAGCCGATCCGATCCCGGCCGACAACTGCCACGGATCGGCGCGCAATGCGGCTATAATCTTTTGACCTCTCCGTTCATCCTCGCTAACGCGGCCGCATCTACGGAATCGGCGTCACGTCGGCACCCATGCAGATGCGGGCCTGCCCTTCTGTTCGGCAGGTGATGCATACCTATGCAAGGGAGCGGGCGCAGATCCGGACCGGACAAGGGAAAGGCAAGACAATGACACAGTTGGTGATCGGCAATGCGACCGTCGAAACGCGGGCGGAGATCGCTGAAAACTGGGGCACGGCGCAGCTGGTGGAGGATGCGATTCGCCACGGTGAAGGCCTGCTCGCCAAGGATGGCCCGCTCGTTGTCGCGACCGGCAAGCACACCGGCCGCTCGGCCAAGGACAAGTTCATCGTCCAGGATGCGGAAACCGCCGACACCATCTGGTGGGGCAAGACCAACGTCCCGATGACCCCGGAACATTTTGCCGCGCTCAAGGCCGATTTCTTCGCGCATCTCGCCGAACGTCCGCGCGTCTATCGCCAGCAGCTGTTCGGCGGCTCGCAGCCCGAGCATCGCGTCAGCGTGCAGGTCGTCACCGAATTTGCATGGCACAGCCAGTTCATTCGCACCCTGCTCGTCCGTCCGACCGACGCCGAACTGGCAGCCTTTGCGACCGAATATACGATCATCGACCTGCCGAGCTTCCGCGCCGACCCGGCGAAACATGGATCGCGCACCGAAACCGTCGTCGCGGTGAATTTTACCGAGAAGCTCGTGCTGATCGGCGGCACCGCCTATGCCGGCGAGATGAAGAAGTCGGTGTTCGGCATCCTCAACTATCTGCTCCCCGTCGACGGCGTGATGCCGATGCATTGTTCGGCGAACATCGGCGCCAATGGCGACACCGCGGTCTTCTTTGGCCTCAGCGGCACCGGCAAGACGACGCTGTCGGCCGATGCCAGCCGCACGCTGATCGGCGATGACGAACATGGCTGGTCGGACACCGCGGTCTTCAACTTTGAAGGCGGCTGCTACGCCAAGATGATCCGCCTGTCGCCCGAGGCCGAGCCCGAAATTTTCGCGACGACCAAGCGTTTCGGTACCGTGCTCGAAAATGTCGTGATCGATCCCGCGACCCGCGAGCTGGATTTCGACGATGCGAGCCTCGCCGAGAACAGCCGCGGTTCGTACCCGATCGACTTCATCCCCAATGCCTCGACCGAGAATATGGGCCCGGTGCCCAAGACGGTGATCATGCTGACCGCCGATGCCTATGGCGTGCTGCCCCCGATCGCCAAGCTGACCCCCGAACAGGCGATGTATCATTTCCTGTCGGGCTATACGGCGCGCGTTGCGGGCACCGAAATCGGCGTGACCGAGCCCGAGGCGACCTTCTCGACCTGCTTCGGCGCGCCCTTCATGCCGCGCCATCCCTCGGTTTACGGCAATCTGCTGAAAGAGCGCATCGCCAAGGGCGGCGTCCAGTGCTGGCTCGTCAACACCGGCTGGACCGGCGGCAAGGCGACGATGCCGGGGATCAGCCGCATGCCGATCAAGGCGACGCGTGCGCTGCTCAACGCGGCGCTCGACGGCAGCCTGAACGACGCCGAATTCCGCAAAGACCCGAACTTCGGTTTCGAATTTCCGGTCGCGGTGGCGGGCGTCGACAGCGCGATCCTCGATCCGCGCGAAGCCTGGACCGACAAGGCCGACTATGACCGCACCGCGCAGGGGCTGGTCCAGCAATTCATCGACAATTTCGCGCAATTTGCGGACCATGTCGACGAAGGCGTCCGTCAGGCCGCTCCGCAGGCTGCAGTCGCGGCATAATTGACCCGGATATCTTCCGGGTGACACTTCACCCGGAAGGACCGGAAAAATGACCACCGAATTTACCGCGCGCCTGTTCGAGCGCGATACCGAAATCCGCGCGATTGGCGAGGGGCTGCTCGCCTGCGCCCTGCCACGCGAGGCGTGGACGCACGAGGCGCATCTGGGGGCATGCCTGTGGCTGCTCGCGGAGCGCCCCGACATCGATATCGATCTCGAGATCGGCCCGATCATCCGCCGCTTCAACGAGAGCGTCGGCGGCGTGAACGACGACCAGAATGGCTATCACGACAGCATCACCCGCGCCTATGTCGCGGGGGTCCGGCTGTTTCTGGCGCAGACCGCAGAGACCGGGCTGGCGGCACGCGCCAATGCGCTGCTGCTATCGCCGATGGGGCGGCGCGACTGGCCGCTGCGCTTCTATAGCCGCGATCTGCTGTTCTCCGTGCCCGCGCGGCGGGGGTTCGTTGAACCCGATCTGGCTCCGCTGCCGAAGATTCAGGGGCCGCGATAGATGCAGGAGAGAATCACTTGCCCCGCCTTATCCTTCGATGGAGAAATGCGGGCCATGTAGAGACCGCTTTTCGGAACAAGCTTGTCGATCCGGTCTTCGTTCAAGTCGTTGCCGTCGGCCGGACGCCACGAACAGCGCTCATCCGTACAGTCGACCTTGAACTTCTTGCGCGCCGGATGCGCGGAAAGGAAGGCTGCGTGATAATCGGGGAGTGCGCCGTCGAGGTAAAAATTGACGTCGGAGAGATGTTTGGTCGAAAGCCCGCTTTGCTGCCGATATGCTTTTTTTGAAACTACCCCCAGCCGTTCGATGGCCACCGGCTCATAGCGTCCGATCATGCGCTGCATCTCGGCAATGCCCGAAGTGTCTGCTGCCTGCTTCAGGACAGCGTCGGCCTCGGCCGCTGTGTCAGGGCAGCCCGCCGGTGCCGTAATGGCAGGGGTTGTGGTCATCATCAGCGCAGCGGCGTGCAATAGCGAAAGCATCGATCGTCATCCCCCCTTGATATCGAAGGATAATCCTGAGCCTTTCGGCGCTGCCGATCAATACCTAACCGCGCCGGGTTTGCAGCCCCTTGCCGCGAGGAAGGCTGCCTCGATCGCCGCTGCGCTTCGGTGGCGCAACGAACAAAGGGCATGGTCGGATCATGGGTCATCGGTCCGGCGGGATAGCGGGCAGCGAGCCAATCGAACTGCGCCGCCAGCACCGGACGGTTGACGCGCTTCGCCTCAGGTCTTCGCGCTCGCCACATAGGCATCGACATTCTTCGCCAGCACGTCGAGCGGGACGTTGCCGCCCTCGACGACGACATTGTTGAAGTCGCGCAGGTCGTATTTCGCGCCCAGCGCTGCCTGCGCCAGCCCGCGCTGACGGTTGATCTCGCTGTGGCCAACCTTGTAGCCGCACGCCTGTCCGGCCCAGCTGCAATAGCGGTCGACTTCGCTCGCGACCTCCAGCGGGTTCGAGCCATTTTGTTCGACAAAGAAGCGGACGCCCTCTTCGCGGGTCCAGCGCTTGGCGTGGATGCCGGTATCGACGACGAGACGGCACGCGCGAAAGGCGATCGACTGGAGATAGCCGAGCCGACCGACCTCGAAATCATCATAGAGGCCAAGTTCGTCAGCGAGTTGTTCGGCATAGAGGCCCCAGCCTTCCGAATAGGCATTGAACGCCAGCATCGAGCGGATCAGCGGCATCTGGTTCGCATATTCACCCTGCCACGCATGGCCGGGAATCGCCTCGTGCATCGTCAGGTCGGGCAGGCTGTATTTGCTGTGGAGATCGGTGGTGCGCAGATTGATCCACATCCGGCCCGGAGTCGAACCGTCGATCGACCCTGCGCCGCCATAGGCCGCGGGCGCCCCCGGCTCCTCGGCGAGCGGCAGGCGCTTGACCTCGACATTGCCCTTCATCAGCGTGCGGAAGGCGCGCGGCAGCTGCGCCCGGATCTTGCCGAGCCAAGTCTGGATATAAGCGACGATTTCGGCGCGCCCCGTATCATTGTCGGGAAATTTATAGGCCGGATCCTTGGCGAGCGCGTTCATCCGGTCGCCGACCGAACCCTTCGTATAGCCGAGCTTTTTGAAGATCGGGTCCATACGGCCATGGAGTTCGGCCAGTTCGCTGAGGCCCATCTGGTGAACCTCTTCGGGGGTCATGCGCGTGGTCGTCGAGGCGCGCAGCGCCCAGGCATACCATTGGTCGCCGCCCGGCCGCGCCCACATGCCGGCATCCATCGTCGCCTTGCCGCGCTGCGCCTTCAGTTCGGCGAGCTGGCGTTCGAGTGCGGGGACGACCGCGCCGCGCGTGATCGCATCGGCGCGCGGACCCCAATTGCCCGCGATCTTGCCTTCGTGGGTGCGCCTGGCGAGGCTGTCGACCAGGCCGCCGCCATTCCGCGCGTCGGCGAGGCTTGCCTCCATCTGCCTGACTGCCTTGTCGATCAGGAAGGCAGGCGCGATCAGGCCCTGTCTGCCTGCGGCCTTGAGCCGGTCGGTCTCTCCGTCGAGCGCGCCCGGATAGGCGTTGAGCCGCGACAGATAGGCCTCGGCATCCGCGGCGTTCTTTACCGGGTGGTCGCTGTCGAGGAATTTGGGCACATCGAGATAGGCGCCGACATTCTGGATCACCACATAGGGCGTGTTGCGCCAGCCGCCGACCGCGACATCGCCATAGGGCAGGGCAAAGCCGTCGAGTGCAACGCCATAGGCGCTTTCGACCACCGCGAGGCTGGTGCGGTTGCTGTGGTCGAGACCCGCTTTGTCGAACGCGCGGACACGCGCGAGGTCGGATTTCAGCGTGTCGGCGAGGGCCTGAACGCCGGCCGCCGAACGATCGCCGAGCTTCGCGCGCATCGCGGCGCGAACGCCGGTGTCGATACCGAGCGACGTTGCGCCCTCCGGCCCATGCGCCAGCAGATTTTCGGCGACCGATGCGAGCAAGGTCTCCGCGCCCGACGCTGCGGGGGCGTCGGCGGCCCATGCCGGCGCGGCGAGCGAGAGGCTGGCGGTGCCCGCGCCGAGGGCGGCGAGGGTCTGACGGCGGCTTATGGGGGTGGAAAGACTGTCGTGCACGTGAGCGCTCCCTTGGCGACTTTGTTTCTTCTGAAACCTGTCTGGAGCGCATGCGCGTGGTGGTCAACGAAAAGGGGCCGGGAAAGCCATTGCCCTCCCGACCCCTGCCGAATTTATGGACCGTCCCTCAGTCGGTGAGGGCGGCGGGCACGGTGCCGCCGTTCGCGGCGAGTTCGCGCATCACGGCCTTGTGCAGCCAGATGTTCATTTCGGCGCTGCCGTTACGCTCGCCGGTATAGCCAAGCTCTTCGGCGAGCTGTTTGCGGTTGTCGAGGCTGGGATCGATGCCGACAAGCTTCATCAGGTCGACGATCGAACTGTCCCAGTTGAGCGGCTGACCGGCGTTTGCGGCCTGCGCCGACAGGATCGCAACGACATCGACTTCGCTGATCGCGGTCGGGGCGGCGGGTGCGGCAGCCATGGCGCTGGTTGCGGCGTCGAGTGCGGATCCGACGGCACTGGCCGACGGTGACGGAGCGGCGGGCTCTGCGGCCACGGCCTTCTTGCCGAAGATAGCATCCTTGATACTGCTGAAAATGCCCATGAACTTGCTCCCACTAAATTGCGCTGCGGTCCCCGGGATGGGAGTCGCATGGCCGCATGCTAAGGTTACGCACAGCCGAATGACAGCGAAATGAACATCTCGTCCTCCGCCCGCGCGCTGGTATAGTAACGCCGCATCGGCGCCGTTCGATCCGCGCCGGAGAGGGAGAATGGCAAAATGAATCTCACCGATATTCTGGCCCAGGCGGGCGGCATCGAATCGATGGCGAAAGAACTTGGCGTGTCGCCCTCGATCGCGAAAGCGGGTGCGGACGCGCTGCTCCCCGCGATTCTCGGCGGTTTCAAGAAACAGGCAGAGGGCGGGGGGATCGAGGGGCTCGGCGGGCTGCTCGGCCAGCTTGGCGGCGGCGGCCTGCTCGATTCGGTGCTGGGGTCGCAGCCGACCCCGGTCGATCAGGGCAATGATGTGCTCGGACAGATTTTCGGGTCGAAGGATGTCAGCCGCACCGTCGCGGGGCAGGCGGCGACGCAAACGGGGATCGACAGCGGTCTTTTGAAACAGATGCTGCCGATCCTCGCGATGATGGTTGCGGGCTATATGGCGAAGCAGGGCGGCGGCCAGTCGGGCGGCGGCGGTCTTGGCGACCTGATCGGAGGCGCGCTCGGCGGCGGATCGAGCGGTGGCGGCGGCCTTGGCGGCATGCTCGGCAATGTGCTGGGCGGCGCGATGGGGGGCGGTGCGGCGCCTTCGGCGGGCGGATTGGGCGGCCTCGCCAATATGCTCGACCTCGATGGCGACGGCAATCCGCTCGACGACATCATGGGTATGGCGAACAAGCTGCGTGGATAAAATAGCGTCGCCCCCGCGAAGGCGGGGGCCGTTATCGACGTGGCACAAGTTTGCCGGCGGCCCCCGCCTTCGCGGGGGCGATGCCGATTGTCACGCAGCCATCAGGCGTAGTTCCTGACGAAAATCCTCGTCCACCCCGATGCGGGTTCGCATCGGGGTGACGGCTCCATCGGCGTCACCGGGGCCTTCTTCGAACAGGGCGCAATCGGACAGGCCGCCACGCGCGAGGCTGTAGCGGGGTGCGATACGCCCGGTGGGACGAAAGCCCAGCTTGCGCAGCACGGCGCCCGACGCCGGATTGTCGACGAAATGGCCCGCGGTCAGCCGGGGCATATCCATCGCGCGGGCGATGCGGATGAGCTGGCGTCCCGCCTCGGTCGCAAAACCAAGACCCCAATAAGGCCGGGCGATCCAGTAACCCATTTCCAGCGCGCCCTCGGGGTCCGGCGAAATGCCGCAGCCGCCGACAAGGCGCGGCGCGCCGCCGGTGCGGGCGAAGATCAGGAAGCGCGGCTGATCGGGGTCGAGCGGCTTACTCAGAAACTCCTGCGCTTGGGCTTCGCCATAGGGCCAGGGTGCGGTCGCGAGATTGCGGACGACGCTTTCCTCGCCGATTGCCTGCGCCAGCGCGGGCGCATCTTCCAGCCAGCCGGGCCGCAGCAACAGTCTTTCGGTACGCGCAAACATCTTATCACTCCCATTTGCCTGTCGCCCTGACGCCAGATGGTGACGCTTTGACGACAATCGATGTGGAGGGAGATGGAAGGCCCGATTTTCACGCCTGACCGCTAATGCACGGATTTCAGGCAAGAAAAAAGGGAGTCCGGGGTGACCCGTCTCCCTCTTTTCGAACTTGGTTTCCGCTTGGGGCGGAAAGGACAGCTCCGGGTCATCCCTTGGATAGGACGACCCGTCAGCGATCGTCCTTATTCGGCGGCTTCGGCCATCATGTCGACCGATACATATTTGCGGCCAAGCTTGCCGTCGTGGAATCGGACGCGGCCTTCGGCGGTTGCGAAGAGCGTGTGGTCCTTGCCCATGCCGACATTGACGCCCGGATAGACGCGCGTGCCGCGCTGGCGAATAATGATGTTGCCGCCGATCACTTCCTGACCGCCGAACTTCTTCACGCCAAGGCGACGGCCGGCTGAGTCGCGACCGTTGCGCGATGAACCGCCTGCTTTTTTATGTGCCATGAGGGATGCTCCTTAAATCTGGGCCGAGCTGCGTTACCGCGCTCAGGCTTCCTTCTTGGGGGCTGCCTTTTTGGCAGCGGGCTTGGCGGCGGCTTCGGTAGCCGGAGCAGCTTCAGCCTTTTCGGCCTTCGGTGCGGCTTCCTTCTTCGGCGCGGCCTTCTTGGCATCGCCGACAGCAAGGATGCGCAGCAGCGTCAGCGACTGGCGGTGGCCGTTACGACGACGGTAGTTGTGCCGGCGACGCTTCTTGAAAACGATGACCTTTTCGCCGCGCGTCTGCGCGATGATCTCGGCCGAGACGGTCAGACCCTTCGCGTCCTTCACGTCGCCGCCGTCACCGGCCAGCAGAATGTCGCCCAGCGACACGGTATCGCCAGCTTCGCCTTCGATCTTCTCGATAGCGATTTTGTCTCCAGCGGCGACGCGATATTGCTTGCCGCCCGTGCGCACGATTGCGAACATGGTCTTCCATCCAATCAAAAAACTAAGTCACCCGCGCACCAGTCACCGGCCGAAGCTGGCGATTTTTCCGGCATGCGGGAAAGTCAGCGCCACTAGCGAGCCATGCCGTTGCTGTCAACCGCCAAATCCCGTGCTTTTCGTCCAAAAGCCCGGTGCGGGGCGGATTATCGCGCGCATTGCCGATTCGGCACTTGCTGCCTCGCTCGCCCCCCCATATCAGGGTTGGTGATGAAGCGTGCTTTTCTTTTGGGATCCCTGATCCTGGTCGCGACTCCGATGATGTCGGCGTGTGCGGCCGCGCAAGGCGGCGATGGGCCGTCGCTCGCCAAGCGTGCGGTCGAGGGGCGATTCGACGTGGCGCCGCCGCCTGTGGTCGTGGCGCCGCCGGGGCCTTTGCCTGCCGACCTCGCCGGGCGACTCGCGCGCTGGGAATCGGATGCGGCGAGTGCGCAGCAGGCCTTTGCCGCCGAGCGCAATTCCACCGCGTCGCAGGTGGCGGCCGCTGCGGGGGCGCCGGTCGCCAGCGAGCGCTGGGTCGTCGCACAGCAGGCCATTTCGCGCCTCACCGCCGCGCGGGCGCCGCTCACCGGCGCGCTCGCCGATATCGACCGCCTCTATGTCGAGCGCAGTGTCGACGAGGCGATCGACGGGCTGCCCGATATATATGCGCTGCGCGACCGGCTGGCCGACCTGGCTTCGACGCAGGATGCGGTGCTGAATGCGCTGAACGCGCAGCTGCCGGGACAGTAAGAAGTCTTTTCTCGCGTCCGTGAGTCGAGGATTATTGATTCAGCCCATGTTTTTTGAGCGCGTGGCGAATCTGGTCATAGCTTAGTCCCAATGCCTCCGCCGCGACCTTCTGGTTGAAGCGGCAGCGCGCCATGGTGTCGGACAATATTTGCCGTTCATAGGCATCGACGGCGGCGCGTAGGTCGCTGACGGTGCCGGACGGCGTGGCGGCTTGGGGAGGCGATACGTCGCGCGTAGCGGGGGATGGGGTGTCGTCCGGCGTCCTTGCCGTGGAGGTGCGCGTTGCCGGCTGCCAGGGGCTCGCGAAGGGGTCGAAGCTCAGCGCATCGACCGGTTTTTCCGGATCGGCCCAGCGATAGATGGCGCGTTCGATGACGTTCCTGAGTTCGCGGACATTGCCCGGCCAGTCGTGCCCCTCCATCGCGGCGAGGGCGCGCGGGCCGAAGCCCGGCCATTCGTCCCAGCCGAGCACGGCGGCCATGCGCTGCCCGAAATATTCGGCGAGCACTTCGATGTCGCCTTCGCGCGCGCGGAGCGGGGGCAGGGTGATGACCTCGAACGACAGGCGGTCGAGCAGGTCGGCGCGAAAGCGATTCGCCTCGACCAGCGCGGGCAGATGTTCGTTGGTCGCCGCAACGATGCGGACATCGACGCGAATCGGGCGCGACGAGCCGACGCGCGTCACTTCGCCATATTCGACCGCGCGCAGCAGCCGTTCCTGCGCGCCCATCGACATGGTGGCGAGTTCGTCCAGAAAAAGCGTGCCACCGTCGGCTTCCTCGAAGCGCCCGGCGCGGGTGCGCGTGGCCCCGGTGAAGGAGCCCGCTTCGTGCCCGAACAATTCCGATTCGATCAGCGTCTCGGGCATCGCGGCGCAATTCATGATCACATAGGGGCGGTCCCAGCGCGTCGACAGGCGGTGCAGGCGCTCGGCGATCAATTCCTTGCCGGTGCCGCGTTCGCCGATCACCAGCACCGGGCGGTCGAGCGCGGCTGCCTGGCTGGCGCGGTCGACCGCATCCTGAAAGGTTGCCGACTGGCCGATGAACTGCGTTTCGCGCTCCATTCCCAATCATTGGCAAATTTTCCCGTTGATTGGCAAGGAAAATGCGGATGGACACCCGCATGCGGCTCGAAACCGGCGCTTTTCCGGGGCGCCGGGCAATTGGCACAGCTCCTGCATAGTATCCATCGAACCGGCGCACGATGTGCCGGTGCAGCAGAGGAAGGTTCGACCATGTCAGTGATGTTTGCCCAGGCCACCAGTTTCGCGCTCAGCGCGGCGGGAGCGCTGGCCATCCTCGTCGGCGTGATCGACCAGCCGCAAATCGCCACCAGCATCACCGGCGCCCCCGCCGCTACGCTGGTCGGTGCTGCCACGTCCCCGGCGGTCAGTCCCTTGGCCTGACCGGATCTGGTGCCGGGGCTCTCTCCCCCCTTGCCCCGCCCCGGCACCAGCCTTTCTAAATCAGACAATGGTCTCAAGGTTTTCGACAGGAGTTTTCAAATGGGTATTTTTTCACGAACCCGCGACATCATCGCCGCCAATGTCACCGACCTGCTCGACCGGGCCGAAGATCCGGAAAAGATGATCCGCCAGATCATCTTCGAGATGAACGAAACGCTTGTCGAAGTTCGCGCCTCCGCCGCCCGCACGATCGCGGATCAGAAGGAAATGCGCCGGCACATCACCAAGCTGGAAAGCCTGCAGGACAGCTGGAAGGAAAAGGCCGAGCTCGCGCTGTCGAAGGACCGCGAAGACCTCGCCACCGCCGCGCTTGTCGAAAAGCAGAAGGCCGGCGACATGGCCGCGCGTCTGAAGACCGAAATCGCGGTTCTCGACGATGCGCTCTCGGGCTATGAAGGCGATATCGCCAAGCTGCAGAAGAAGCTTTCCGAAGCGCGCACGCGTCAGTCGAGCGTCGTCAATCGCCTTGAAAGCGCCGAAAATCGCTACAAGCTGCGTGAAATGACCAACGGCGACCGCGTTGAAGATGCCTTCTCGCGCTTCGAGATACTTGAACGCCGCGTCGATGAGGCTGAAGGTCGCGCGGATGCGCTGGGCCTGGGCTATAAAAAGTCGCTCGATGAGGAAATCGCCGAACTGCAGGCCGCCGATCAGGTCGCCGACGAACTTGCCGCGCTGAAAGCGGCGCAGGCCAAGAAATAAGGAGCCGGACCGATGGAAGAAATCATCATCGTCCCGATCGTCATCGGAACGCTCTTCCTCGGTCTGCCCTGGCTGATCCTCCACTACATCACCAAGTGGAAGCAGGCCAAGACGCTGACTGGGGAAGACGAACAACTGCTCGATGAACTGTACGACACGGCACGACGGCTCGAAGGCCGCCTGCACACCGTCGAACGCATCATCCGCGCCGACCATCCCGACTTCCGCCCTTCGGTGCGGAGCGACGAAGATCTGGCGCAGCTTGAAAATAACACGCGGAGGAACTGAGATGTCTGCCAGTCGCACCAAATTCTATCTCGACAAACAAAACGCCAAATGGAGCGGTGTGTGTTCGGGTATCGCGGACTATAGCGGCGTCGATGTCCTCTGGGTCCGCGTCGGCGCGGTCCTCCTGACCTTGATGGGGGGCTTTCCGTGGACGCTGATCGCTTACTGGATCGTCGCCTGGATGGGCACGCCCAAGCCGTTCGCTCTTTACGGATCGAACGAGGAAGCGAAATTCTGGCAGGGCGTGCGATCGAACCCGACCGCGTCGACCCGCGACATCAAGTCGCGCTTCCGCGACATCGACCGCCGCCTCGCCGACATCGAACAATATTACACCAGCCATAACCGCCGCCTTGCCGACGAAATCGACGCGCTCCGTTAATCGGGCGCCGGCGGACCAAGGGCGGTTGGACGGCAACAGGGAGAAACAGGATGAGCTGGGGTGGTCCCACTTTTGTGATCGCAATCATCGCATTGTCGATCGGCGGCTGGATGTTCACCACATGGATCCGCGCCAAGCATGGCTATCCGGTCGAGAATGAATGGGGCGGTACGGTTCATCGAACCGACGCCGACGCTGATCGAAAAATCGCGCTGCTGACAGGTGACAATGCCAGGCTCGCAGACAAAATCGGCCGGCTGGAAGAACGCATTTCGGTACTCGAACGCATCGCAACCGAAACCAACGGTCAGGCCGCAGAGCTCGCCAACCAGATCGACCGGCTGCGCTGAGAGGAAATAAGACAATGAACGCTAGCGATATACTCAGCACCATCTCGCCCGCAGCCGTTATCATCGCGCTGCTCGCGATCGGCGGATGGGTTTTCACCACCTGGCTGCGCGTCAAGAACGGCTATCCGCTCGACGGCGCATGGGGTCAGGCCGTCTATCCCAAGACCAGCGACGAGGCGATGGAACGCGTCAAGCTGGTCAGTCAGGAAAATGCCCAGCTGCGGGCCGAACTGGGTTCGGTGAAGGATCGCCTCGCGGTGATCGAGCGCATCGTCACCGACGAAGGCCACCGGCTGAGCCACGAGATTGAGGCGCTGCGGCGCCCCTCGAATTAAAACGTCGAACTGAACGGAGCGAAACGATGAACGGTGCTTTCGTCCTCGGCTTTTTCTTCATCGTTGTGGGGATCCCCGTGATCCTCGGCATCGGCGGCGACATGTACAAGCGCCACCTGAAGTTCAAGGAAAAGCAACTGACCCTGCTGTCGAACGAGACCGCTGAAAAGGCGGCGCAATATGCGGCGCACACCGAACGGCTGGAGGCTCGCGTTCGCGTTCTCGAACGTATCGTGACCGACCGCGGCATCGAGGTGTCCGACGAAATTGAAAAGCTGCGCGACGCGCCGCTCAACTAGAACAAGATATACGGAAAGGATCTTCCCCATGGGCCCATTCGAGATGGTTGTCGGCATCGTATTGATCGTGACGATCGGCAGCATTGTCCGCGCCAAGCACGGCATCCGCCGCGATCATAAGGGCGGCGAGTATTTCGTCGCTCAGGACAATGGAGAAACCAAGGCGCTGCAGGCCGAAATCCGCGCGCTGAAGGAACGCATCCAGGTGCTCGAACGCATCGCCACCGACCATAACCGCGCCGCCAGCCTCGACGAAGAAATCGAGAAACTGCGCGACCGCTCTGTCCCCTGATATGTGACGAAGAAGGAGCCGAAGCATGGCCGCCATCACTTCCGATCTTGCTACCAACCTTGTCCCCGCCGCCGTCGCGCTGATCGCGCTGACCATCATGAGCCTGGTCGCGCTGCGCGGCTGGCGTGACTGGATTCAGCTGAAGCGCGATGAACTCGCCGCCGGGCGTGACGCCCAGCACGACCCCGCCGTCCCGCACGCCGGGTCGCGGATCGAGATTGCCGACCTCAAGGAACGGTTGCGCAAGCTTGAGGCGATCGCCGCGGGGGTCGATCTTTGACCTCTCGCTGCCGCCATTGCGCGCGCAGTGAAGCAATTCGGGGCCGCCTTGCTCCGCTCCGGGTTGCTTCACTCCGCGCGCAATGACGGTGGAGGGCGACGGGCGCCTTGCCCCTTTCGCCCCGTCGCCGTTTCTGCCAGTGCACGTCGCATGCGCAGCCTCACCGACATTTTCGACGAATATGACTTCCTCGACGGCGACGATCGTTATCGTCTGCTGATCGAGCTTGGCCGCACGCTCGAGCCGATGCCCGATGCGCTGAAGACCGACGCGACACTGGTGCGCGGCTGTTCGGCGAGCGTCTGGGTCTATCCCGTTCCACAGAGCAACGGCGCGCTCCACTTCCTTGCCGACAGCAATGCCGCGATTACCAAGGGCATCGTCGCGCTGGTGCTGTCCGCGGTGCAGGACAAGCCGGCGGCCGAGGTGGCGGAGATGGATGTCGCGGCGGCGCTCGCGCCGTTCGAGCTGACGCGCCAGCTGTCGTCGAACCGCACGCAGGGCGTCCCCAATATGATCGCGCTGGTTCAGGACACCGCGCGGCGTATCGCCGCGGGCTGACGTAGGTTAGTCAGCGGCGGGTGCGCCGCTGATGGATTTTCATCGGGCATGAAAAAGGGCGCGGGAGTTGCCTCCCGCGCCCTTTTCCTTTGTCTGACTGTGATCAGAATTCGTAGGATACGCCAACCTTCAGGCGCCACACCGACGAGCTGACATTGATGCCATTGTCGGCATCGATGTTCGCCTGACCGGCGAAGCCCGTGATGATGTAGCGGCCCTGCGCATCGACACCCGTCGACGACAGATTGGCGATGTCCTGACGCCCTGCGAAGTCACGGCGACGCTGGACGTTCCAGTCCTGGTCGAGGAAGTTCAGGAAGTTGTCCATCGTGGCATAAAGCTTCAGCTTGTCATTCTTGCCGAACAGGCGACCCGGACCCGGAATGTCCTGCGAGAAGCTGAGGTCGACGTCGAAATACCAGTCGTTCGAGCAGGTGTTGCGCGGAACGGTCCGACCCAGATATTTCTTGGCGCAACCAAGGCCGCTGGCAAAGGCAACCAGATCCTGCACCGCCGTCATGTTCGACGAAGGCGAGATGTTCGGATCGGTGATGCCGGTCGGCAGGTACACGAGTGCATTTTCGGTACCCGACTGGCTGTCGTTGAACACGCTGCCGCCGGTGAAGGTCAGGCTGTACGGACGACCCGAGCGTGCGATGGCCGTGATGGCAAGGCGCGTCGACAGACCCTCGAAAAACTCCTCGCGGAAAGCGAGGCGCGTCGAGATATTATGCTTGCTGCTGAAGAAGCCCCGCGACGCTGCGGGGTTCTGCCGGTCGAACGCGGCGGTCTGGTCATAGTTGGACCCGGCCGTCGAGTTGTACATGTTCCGGCGATCCTGTGCGTCGGTATAGGCATAGCCGATGTTGAAATCGACATTGCCATTTTGCGTGAACAATCCGCCGTCAAAGGTCTTCGACAGGATGAACGACACGTTGTGGCTGCGATAGCCGGCGCTGTTGGTCAACTGCAGTTCGTCATCGCGCTGCGTGTTGAAGCAGGCTGCGGTGACGCCGGAGTAGACGGGACCCGGATTCAGGCCAACAAGTTCGGCGTTACAGCCGGCAACATTGGTATCGATCGCACGATAGATCGGGCGACCGTCGACAGTGTAGCCGTTGAGACCGAGCGCCGGATTGATCGTCTGCGAGAGATCGACGATCGTGAACGGGTTGCGGTACTTGCTGTAGATGTAGTCAAGCGCCACATTCCAGCCGCTGAAGAAGCCCGAAGAGGCAAAGTTCAGTTCCGACGTGAAGCCGATGTTGGCGCGCAGCACCGTCGGCATCTTGATGTTCGGGCTGATCGACTGGGTATCGCCAAGACCGCCGGCGGCCTGCGAGATGCCGTCGGCGCGGATGCATGCCGGAACGCCCGTGAACGTGCCCCCAGACAGAACGCTGATTTGGCCGGTGGGGCAATTCGACGACTGGCTGCTGCCTTGTGCAAAGCCGCGGCCGTCGTTCTGGAAAGCGTTGCCGAACCACACGACAGGATCGCCGCCTGAGAAGACGCCGACACCGCCCGTCAGCTTCGGCCGACCGAACACGGCGAAATCGTCCATGTCATAGGTCACGCCAAGGCGCGGCATTACGACCGGAGCGAGGTTGCTGAAACCGGTGGTGTTGGGGAAGCCGTAGCGTTGCTGGAAGATCGGGTTGAGCTTCGGTCGGCCGCCGTCATACCAATCGGCGCGGACGCCGATAACAGCGGTCAGGCGATCGCTGACTTCCCATTCGTCCTGCGCAAAGATCGTGTAAATGCTGCGCTGGAACTCTGCCGCTGCTGCGTTAACGTCGCCGGTCGACGAGAAGTTTCCAAAGGCACCGGCGGTGCAGCCGTTCACAACGTTGATCGGGGTCGTTGTGGTCGTCGCTGAACAGATGGAGCCATTGGCGATGCCCGGCGAGAGCAAGCCGGCCTGCAGATCGGCAATGTTCCGGAACACCAGCGTGCCGGTGGCATTCTGGACGAACAGGTTGAACAAGTCGGCCTGGTTGAGTTCGAAGCCGACCTTCAGCGTGTGGGCGCCAGACACCAGCTTCGCAACGGCGCGATACTGATTGATGCTGGTGCGCAGGTCGTTGGCCGAGCGCGAGTTGCCGGGGCCGGCGAGAACGGTGCCGTCGATGCCGGTTGCATTGTCGATGCCGACGATGATGCGCGGAATCGGGTTTGCCGACTGGGCTTCGCCGCCGCCGACAGGATCTTGGCGATCGGTTACTTTCGAACGCGAATAGCGCAGTTCGGTCGAGAAATTATCGCTCCACTGCGAATAGAGGCGTCCCGAATAATAATCGGAAACGGTGCCGCTGACCGAGAAGGTGTTAAGGCCGATGGCTTGCGGCGAGTTGCCCGTGAACAGATCATCGGGACGGGTCGAGCCTTCTTCCAGACGCTGATAGGTCGCTTCGAAGCGGTGATCGTCGTTGATCTGCCAGTCGAGGCGGCCGAAATAGCGATCGTTGGTGAAGGGACGGTTGGTGACGAGCGGGCCAGTTTCGATGCCGTATACGTCACTCAGAACGTCCGAAATCGCGTTAAACTGGTCGACGCTGATACCGGTCTGAGGGTTGGCATAGCCTGCGCCCGTCGGGCCGTCATCCTGTGACTGGCCGGCTTCATGATGTTCATAGGCGCCAAAGATGAAGAGGCGATCCTTAATGATCGGGCCGCCGGCCCAGACGCCCCAGCGCTTTTCGGGTTTCACAGGGGCAACGGGCAGGCCCTTGACCGAGTCGCCGCGCATACCGCTGTCGCTATATTCGAAATAGCCGCCGAACTTATATTCGTTGGTGCCCGACTTGGTCACGACGTTGATCGCGCAGCCGGTGAAGGCGCCGTAATCGACGTCGAACGGTGCGAACTGAACCTGCGTTTCGCGAATCGCGTCATAGGGGATCGGGGTCGAGCTACGCGACGAAAAACCGGTATCGTTGAGGCCGTAAACGTCGCCCTGACTGATGCCGTCGACGGTGAAGGCGTTGCCGCGATCGTTGCCGCCGAGGCACGAAATGCGATCCTGGCCCGAGCCAGTGTCATCACGGTCGAGGCTGACGCGCGGGTCGAGACGGATGATGTCGCGCACGTCGCGGTTGAACGACGGGGCGCTCTGAAGGACTTCCGTGGAGAAGCTGATGCCCGGACCGACGGCGAGCTGGGTGAGCTTGACGCGGCTGCCCGTGACGACGATTTCGCCGCCGCCCGATGCGAGCGCGAAGGTGAGGTCGGTGTTGCCCTGCAGCGAGGTATAGACGTCCTGGATCGTCTGACCTTCAAAGCTGTCGGCGTTGACGGCGATCGTGTACGGGCCGCCCGTGGTCAGGCCGGTCGTCGTGAAGCGGCCATCGGTGCTCGTGGTGATCGTGCGGGCCGAACCGGTGCGGGTGTCGGTGACGACGACGGTTGCGCCGCCGATCGCGGCGCCGCTGTCGTCCTTGACCTGGCCCTGGATGCCGGTGGTGATCTGCTGCGCTTGCGCCGGCGCCGCGATGACGGACGCGACGCTGATAGCCATCAGGCTAGCGGCGATCGAATAACGAAGTTTCATGTCAGGAAGTCCCCTAATTGGTAGCGTCTGTCAGCGCGACAATAGGGCGCGCTTGACCTGCGAGCGCCCCTGAAGCCCGCATGTGGCACGATTGTGACAGCAAATGTGACAGTGCAAGCCGCGAGGGGGCGGGCGATCAGATGAGGGACGGGAAAGCGCGAATTTGCGTCGCGGCCCGGGAGTTATCCACAGGCCGCGATGCGTTTTTTCCCGCAACTGTTGCTGCAATGCAACATAAAGAAAGGAGGCGCGCCGCTTTTGGCGCGACTCGATTCAGGCGGCGTCGCCAGCCGCTTCCTTCGCCTTGTCGGCATAAACGCGCACGGGATCCTTGCGGCCCTCGACGACGTCCTTGTCGACGACGATCTCGACCACATCGGTCAGGTCGGGCAGATCGAACATGGTATCGAGCAGGATCGCCTCGACGATCGAGCGGAGGCCGCGCGCGCCGGTCTTGCGTTCGATCGCCTTTTTGGCGACCGCGACCAGCGCATCGTCGGTGAACGTCAGGACGACCTCTTCCAGATCGAACAGCTTGCGGTACTGCTTGACCAGCGCGTTCTTCGGCTCGCCCAGAATCTTGACCAGCGCGTCGATGTCGAGATCCTCGAGCGTCGCGATGACGGGCAGCCGGCCGACGAACTCGGGGATCAGGCCGAATTTCAGTAGATCCTCGGGCTCGATATTCTTCAGTACTTCGCCCATGCGGCGCTCGTCGGGGCCGGCGACATGCGCGCCGAAGCCGATCGACTTGCCCTGCAGGCGGTCGCCGATGATCTTTTCCAGCCCGCTGAACGCGCCGCCCGCGATGAACAGGATGTTCGTCGTATCGACCTGGAGGAATTCCTGCTGCGGATGCTTGCGGCCGCCCTGCGGCGGAACGCTCGCGGTCGTGCCTTCCATCAGCTTGAGCAAGGCCTGCTGCACGCCTTCGCCCGACACGTCGCGGGTGATCGAGGGATTTTCGGCCTTGCGGCTGATCTTGTCGATCTCGTCGATATAGACGATGCCGCGCTGCGCCTTTTCGACATTATAGTCGGACGCCTGCAGCAGCTTGAGAATGATATTCTCGACATCCTCGCCGACATAGCCGGCTTCGGTCAGTGTCGTCGCATCGGCCATGGTGAAGGGCACGTCGAGGAAGCGCGCGAGCGTCTGCGCGAGCAGGGTCTTGCCGCTGCCGGTCGGCCCGACGAGCAGAATGTTCGACTTCGCCAGTTCGACGTCTTCGCCGCGGCCGCTGTTCGCAAGGCGCTTGTAATGATTGTGGACCGCGACCGACAGGACGCGCTTCGCCTTGTTCTGGCCGATCACATAGGCGTCGAGGTGCTGGCAGATTTCCAGCGGCGTCGGCACCGCGCCATCCTTGCGCGCGGCGATCCCGCCCTTGATCTCTTCGCGGATGATGTCGTTGCACAGTTCAACGCATTCGTCACAGATGAACACGGTCGGTCCGGCAATCAGCTTGCGGACTTCGTGCTGCGACTTGCCGCAGAAGGAGCAGTAGAGAGTGCTCTTGCTGTCTGAGCCGCTTAGTTTCGTCATATATATTCCTCTGGCGGGCGCCAAAAGGGCGCTGCCGCGTTCATCCTAGTCCGCGGTCACCCAATTACAATATGGCAATTGGGTGACACGGGGACAATGTCTGCCTGGCAGGGAGCGGTAAAGATGGCGTCAAGAGACGCGATTTCCGTTCCCGGGCCGGGCAGAAAAATCAGGGCGTCGGGCCTTCGCTGACGTCCTTGGGCGCGTCGCCGTCGGCGATACCCGGGCGGCGGTCATAGACCTGATCGACCAGGCCGAATGCCTTGGCTTCGTCAGCCTCGAGGAACGTGTCGCGGTCCATCGCCTTTTCGATCTCTTTCAACGGCTTGCCGGTATATTTGACATAGAGATCGTTCATCCGCTTGCGGATCCGCAAGATCTCGCGCGCCTGAATTTCGATGTCGGATGCCATGCCGCGTGCGCCGCCTGAAGGCTGGTGAATCATCACGCGTGCGTTGGTGAGCGCAACGCGCATGCCGGGTTCGCCCGCCGCGAGCAGGAAGCTGCCCATCGACGCCGCCTGACCGATGCAGACCGTGCCGACGCGCGGACGAATATATTGCATCGTGTCGTGGATCGCCATGCCCGCCGTGACGACTCCGCCCGGCGAGTTAATGTACATCCAGATGTCCTTCTTCGGATTTTCCGATTCGAGGAACAGCAACTGGGCGGTGATGAGCGAGGCCATATTATCCTCGACCTCGCCGGTGACGAAGATGATCCGTTCGCGCAGCAGGCGGGAGAAAATGTCAAAGCTGCGTTCGCCGCGGCTCGTCTGTTCGACGACTACGGGTACCAGCGCACTCAGCGGATCGATCATTTGTATTTCGTCCTTCATTGTCCGGGATGCCCCGCCAGGAATCGGCGGGCTGGCCCCTTCGCCATCTACATCGGCGCCAAGGACGATTGTTTCAAGAGGGGAGGTGGGGGCGGAAATGTCCCGCCCCGACGCGCCTCAGTCGCCTTCGCCGGGCTCGGGCGAGAAATATTTGTCGAACTTGTCTTCGACGCCCTTGAATTCGTCGGCGTCGGCGGGGCTGTCGCGCTTGATCGTGATGTTCGGCCATTCGGCGCTGAACTTGGTGTTCACTTCCAGCCATTTTTCGAGACCGCTTTCGGTATCGGGCAGGATCGCCTCGGCCGGGCATTCGGGCTCGCAAACGCCGCAATCGATGCATTCATTGGGGTTGATGACGAGCATATTCTCGCCCTCATAGAAACAGTCGACGGGGCAAACCTCGACACAATCCATATATTTGCACCGGACACAGGCATCGGTGACGACATAGGTCATGGGTATAGGCTCCCTTGGTCGGCGGCCCCCAGGCCGCCCGAAATTGCGATTCTTTGCCTCCTATGCCGCACGGCGGCGACGCGTCAACGCTTTGCGACAGTTGCGAATCACTCTCATTGCATAGGGCCATCGGCGCGTTTTCGCGGCACAGCATTTTCTTGTGCGCTGATAGCGGAAATGCCAGCGGCAGGGGCGTTGGCGCCGAGCCGCGCATAGCAGGCTTGCGCTTCGCCAGGCGGTCCCCGGCGCAAAGGCAGCGCGAGCAGGCGGACCACCTCGATATGTTCGCCGACCGGCAGGACAAGCGTCTGTCCGATATGGACCGCGCACGACGACCGGGTGACGCGCCGCCCGTCGAGGCGGATATGTCCCGCAGCGACGATCGCCTGGGCGATGCTGCGCGAGCGCGCGAAACGCAGATACCAGAGCAGCTTGTCGAGCCGGATGCTACCCGCGGCGCCCGGGCTGGCCATCAATCCTCGCGCGCGCCGGCGAGGAGCGCGGCAAGTCCGGCGAACGGGCTGTTGGGCGACGGGCCGCGACGGGGCGCGCGGTCGCGCTCCGGCGGGCGCGGCGCGGGATTGTGCGATTTGGGCGGCGGGCCTTTGCCCCGCTTTGCGGAGGGCCGCGCCGCATCGCCGGTGACGCCGCGCGGAGCGCCCTTGGCGCGGCCGCCATTTTTGTGCCCGTGCTTCCGGCGCGGGCGCTTCTCGGCGTTTTTAAGCCCCGACCAGCGCCAGCGATCGAGCGCTGGCTCGCCGATCGTGCGGAAGCCGAAGCTTTGCAGCAGCGCCCGGCGCGCCTCTGCGTCGAGGCCAAGTGAGGTCGCGAGGGCGGGATCGATCGCAAAGCCCGGCGGGGCGGAGGCGGGAAGGCCGTCCTCATTCTCGTCCGGCCGGTCCGGCTCATGGTCGTGATGCGTGTCGGCGCCGGCGATCGGGGCGGGCGGCGGGGCTGCCGCCTGCAGCCGCGCGGAATGCGCCTGACGCGCCAGCTTTTCGGCCATGTCGATGCGCAGCCAGCCGGTCCCGCAGCGGCGGAACCCGGCGATGCCAAGAGCGATGCCGATGCCCTCTTTTTGCCACACCGCGCCATGCGGGGGCAGCGCCGCGATGGCGCCGCCCTGCTGTGCGGCAATCAGCGCGGCGCGCCAGCGCACCGCTTCGGGCTTGAGCAGCGTTGGATGGAAGAGGTCGAGCGAACCGATGGTGAGCCCGAGCTTGCGAAGCAGGGGGCGTTCCTCGGCGGTCATCGCCGCGAGCTGTTCATCGACCGCAGCGCGCGCGACGAGGCCGCTGCCGTCGACCAGCGCGGCGAGCAATGCGCGAACGCGGGGCGGCGTGAAAAGGTCACCGGCAGCGGCGCCCATCGCAGCAAGCGGTCCGGCGTGGCGCGCCAGCTGCTGTGCGACAAATTGTTGCAGCCGTTCGGAAATCGCCTGAACCTGCCCGGGTTCGAGCCGGCGCAGCGACGGGTCAATCTGGATCGACGGCTGGACTAGCGTCGATCCGCGGCCGAGCGTCGCCACGACATGTCCGTGCCAGGCGAGACGCGGCGGTGCGCCGGCTTCGCTGACCAGCGCGAGGGCGTTGTCGTCGCCTTCTGCGAGCGCCGCCGCGCGGCGCGCCAGTTCGGCGCGCAGGTGTTTTTCGGCGGCGGCGAGCAGCATCTTATGATCGCTGGCGCGCGCGACCGGATCGACCCTGAACTGGAAACCGTTGAGCGTGCCGATCGCTTCGCCATCGACGGCGACGGTGCCGTCGGCGGCGACCGCGACCGGCAGCGCGGCGTGGCGCTGGCCGGCGTCGCGAAGCAGCAGCGCGAGGCGGCGATCGACGAAGCGCTGCGCCAGCGCGGCGTGCAGCGCATCCGACAGGCGCGATTCCAGCGCCTGCGTCTGTTCGGTCCACCCTGCCGCGCCGGCGATCCAGTCGCCGCGCTGGGCGATAAAGCAGAGCGTGCGGACGGCGGCGATGCGGCTGGCAAGCTGGTCGATATCGCCCTCGACATCGTTCAGTCTGGCGAGTTTTCGTGCGTACCAGTCGGGGTCGATCATCCCGTCGCCGTTGGTGCGCCATTGCCATAGCTTCAGCACGGTGCGGCTGTGATGTTCGGCGCCGAGTTGCTCGAAGTCGGGGAGGCCGCAGACGTCCCAGAGGCGCTGGACGGCATCGAAGTCGCCGCTGCGCGCGCGGACTTCGAGGTCGCCGGCCAGATGCTTGAGCACGGCGATATCGACCGCCTCTGGCGCGGGGCGCAGCGCGGGATCGGTCGGGGGCTGGGCAAGGTCAGACAACAGCTGCTCCAGCGAACCGAAGCCGGGGGTCGGATTGCGCCAGAAGAGACTGGCAAGCGGCGGGAAATGATGCCCCTCGATCGCGGCAATTTCCTCGGGCGTGAAGCCGCCTTGCGGCAGGCCGACGGTGCCGAAACTGCCGTCCTGCTGGTGCCGCCCGGCGCGCCCGGCGATCTGCGCCATTTCCGAAATGGTCAGGCGACGCAGCCGCCGTCCGTCGAATTTCTGCAGGGAAGCGAAGGCGACATGCTGGACGTCGAGGTTGAGCCCCATGCCGATCGCATCGGTGGCGACCAGATAATCGACCTCTCCCGCCTCGAACATCGCGACCTGCGAATTGCGCGTCCTGGGGCTGAGCGCGCCCATGACCACAGCGGCGCCGCCGGAGAATCGGCGCAGCATTTCGGCGATCGCGTAAACCTCCTCGGCCGAAAAGGCGACGATCGCGGAGCGTTTGGGGAGCCGGGACAGCTTTGACGACCCGGCATAGCTCAGGGTCGAAAAGCGGGGGCGGGTGACGATATCCACCTCCGGCACCAGCTTGCGGACGAGCTGCTTGATGCTGGCGGAACCGAGGATCATCGTTTCCTCGCGGCCGCGGGCGCGAAGCAGGCGGTCGGTGAAGACATGGCCGCGTTCGGGGTCGGCGCCCAATTGCGCTTCGTCGATCCCGACAAAGGCGACGTCGCGTTCGATGGGCAGCGCCTCCATCGTGCCGAGCAGATAGCGTGCCTGCGCCGGCATGATGCGTTCTTCGCCGGTGACGAGTGCGACCTGCGCCGGGCCTTTGATCGCGACGACGCGGTCGTAAACCTCGCGCGCCAGAAGGCGCAGCGGAAAGCCGATCATGCCGCTCGAATGGGCGGTCAGGCGCTCGACCGCCAAATGGGTTTTGCCGGTGTTGGTTGGGCCAAGGACGGCCTTGACCGGGTGGGGTGAGGGAGATGACATTGTCTTGTCCGCTACGCTGGCATGGTGGGCGGCGGCGCGCAACAGGCGATCGCTCCGCGGCGGCGGAAAGGTGAAATTTTTGCCATATCCCGCGCCATATCCTGCATCGCGTCCCGACCCGGACACGGCTGACCGCAAGGCGAAACGGCTCGGGGGCCGTTAAATTGACTTTAACGGCCTTTGTTTACAGACATTGGCACGGAAACATCATCGGCGGCGCTCGCGAGGGGCAAGTCGCCGAATGGGGGTTGCACTTTTTGTTCCAGCGTCACGAACCCATTGCGGGAATGTCGGGCAATACGGCCGCGCTCGCTATGTCGCAGGCCATATCTGCGGGACGCAGCGCTGCCGGCGGGGCGCTCCAGCCGTCGTGGCGCGAACGTCTGGCGCAGATCGAGCTGGTTCCCGATCTCGGCGACAATATCGGCTCGGCGATCTGGTGGCGGGGTCTGGCAACATTAACTCTGCTCTGCGGGACGGCGATCGCGACCTTCCCGGGCGTCCAGCCGATCGAGGTCGGCGGTGCTCCCGCACTCGACGCCGCCGATTTTAACGAGGCGCGCGCGCAGATGATCGTGCCGCAGGCATTTGGCGGCGACACCGGACGGCATATGGCGGCGACCGATGCGGTGCGCCCGCTCACCCAGACCCCCGAACGGCCGCAGATCGAACTGACCGCCACATTGGGCAGCGGCGACAGCTTCGCGCGCCTGCTCGAACGCTCGGGTGTCGGCAGCAGCGAGGCGCAGGCGCTCGCTAACCAGGTGTCGGGCGCAGTGCCGCTCGCCGATATCGCGCCGGGTACGCGCATCGACCTGATCCTCGGTCGCCGCGCCGCCCGCACCATGCCGCGGCCCGTCGACGCGCTGGCGATGCGCGCGCGTTTCGATCTGCGTATCGAAATGGAGCGTGAGGGCGGGCAACTGGTGATGCGGCGCATCCCGATCGCGGTCGATACGACCCCGCTCAGAATTCGCGGACGCGTGGGCGACAGCCTGTACCGTTCGGCGCGCGCCGCCGGTGCGCCAGCCGAAGCGATCCAGTCCTATTTGCGGGTCATCGGCAAACAGATTTCGGTCGGCCGCGACATTCGCGCCGGCGACGAATTCGATATCATCGTCGATTATCGCCGCGCCGAAACCGGCGAAAGCGAGACGGGCAAGCTGCTTTATGCGGGCCTCGTTCGCGGCGGCAAGCCAAAGCTGTCGATGCTCGAATGGCAGAAGGACGGCCGCAGCCAGTGGTTCGAGGCGTCGGGCGTCGGCGAACAGCGCGGCGGCATGGCGCGTCCGACCAACGGGCGCGTGACCTCGACCTTCGGCATGCGGCGCCATCCGATTCTGGGGTATCGCCGCATGCACAGCGGAATGGATTTCGGGGGCGGCTATGGCGCGCCCATCTATGCCGTGAGCGACGGCGTGGTGACGATTGCCGGGCGACATGGCGGCTTCGGCAATTATGTGAAGCTCAGCCACGGCGCCGGCCTCGGCACCGGCTATGGCCATATGAGCCGTATCGCGGTCCGTTCGGGCCAGCGTGTCACGCGCGGGCAGGTGATCGGCTATATCGGTTCGACGGGGCTTTCGACCGGACCGCATCTTCACTACGAACTTTATCGCAACGGCCGGGCGGTGAACCCTGCGTCGGTGACCTTCGTCACCCGCGCGGCGCTGGAGGGCAAGGAACTGGCCGCCTTCCGCGCCCGGATCCGTTCGATGCTGTCGATCACCCCCGGCGCGGCGCTGACGCCGATCGCGCCGATGCAGGCAGAGGGGCCGAAACTGGGTTCGCTCGCCGATGTCGCGTCGAAGCGGGCGGACGGGGGCATTTAGCCAATATCCATTTGCCCTCCGTCGCGGCGCGGCTATGCACGCTGCATGACTCATGCCGCATTTCCCGACCTGCGCCTTCGCCGCACCCGACGCACCGGATGGAGCCGCGCGATGGTGCGCGAAACCTGGCTTTCGCCCGCGAACCTGATCTGGCCGCTGTTCGTCTGCCCGGGTTCCGGGACCGAGGAGCCGATCGCCAGCCTGCCCGGCGTCTCGCGCTGGTCGGTCGATCAGATCGTCCTGCGGGCAAAGGATGCGGTCGCAGCGGGCATCCCGTGCCTCGCTCTGTTCCCCTATACTGAGCCCGACCGGCGCAGCCCCGACGGGGCCGAGGCGCTCAATCCCGATAATCTGATGTGCCGCGCGGTCGCCGCGATCAAGGACGCGCTGGGTGACGAGATCGGCGTGCTCACCGACGTCGCGCTCGACCCCTATACCAGCCATGGGCAGGACGGGCTGATCGATGATGCGGGCTATGTCCTCAACGACGAAACCGTCGCGGTGCTCGTCGGGCAGGCGCTCAATCAGGCGCGCGCCGGGGCCGACATCATCGCCCCCAGCGACATGATGGACGGCCGCATCGGCGCCATCCGGCAGGCGCTGGAGGCTGAAGGCTTCGGCCACGTCCAGATCATGAGCTATGCCGCCAAATATGCCTCGGCCTTCTATGGTCCGTTCCGCGATGCGGTCGGTTCGCGCGGGCTGCTGAAGGGTGACAAGAAGACCTATCAGATGGACCCCGCCAACGCCGAAGAGGCGCTGCGCGAGGTCGCGCAGGATCTGGCCGAAGGCGCCGACAGCGTGATGGTGAAGCCGGGTCTGCCCTATCTCGACATCGTCGCTGCGGTGAAGGCGAATTTCGCGGTGCCCGTCTATGCGTATCAGGTGTCCGGCGAATATGCGATGATCGAGGCCGCCGCTGCCGCCGGTGCGGGCGACCGCGACGCACTCGTCCTCGAAACCCTGCTCGCTTTCCGCCGCGCGGGGGCATCGGGTGTCTTGAGCTATCACGCACTTCACGCGGCGCGACTTCTCGCCGGATGATCAGGACCGGGCGGCTTGGCATGCAATATTGCGCGGGTCTCGACTTCGATCATCCAAAGCTTGCCGGCGGCGACCCGCTGCGCCCGCACATCACTTACTCACTTTCACGCCTGGCATGGGAAACCGCATGACCGCTTCTGCTTCGCCGCGCCGCTGGCTGTTCGTCATGACGATCCTCGTCGGCAGCTTCCTGCTCTTTCTCGTCCAGCCGATGGTGGCGCGGATGGTGTTGCCCAAATTGGGCGGCGCTCCCGCGGTGTGGAACAGCGCGATGCTGGTCTATCAGGCGCTGCTGCTCGGCGGCTATGCCTATGCCCATTGGCTCGGGCGGTTTCAGATACGCCGCCAGGCGGCGATCCACGTCGCATTGCTCGTCGCTGCAGCGCTTTGGCTGCCGATCGGCATAGCGAACATCGCACCGCCCGCAGCGGGGCAGGAGGCTTTGTGGGTGCCCTTGCTGCTGATCGCGTCGATCGGTCCGGTCTTTTTCGTCGTCGCGGCGCAGGCTCCGCTGATGCAGCGCTGGTTCGCCGCCGACACCCGCGCAGGCGATCCCTATATTCTTTACGCGGCATCGAACCTCGGCAGTTTTGCCGGGCTGATCAGCTATCCGGCGCTTGTCGAACCGTCGCTGCCGCTCGCGGCACAAAGCTGGGGCTGGACGGCGGGCTATGCGTTGCTGGTGGCGCTGGTCGCGATCAGCGCGGCGACGCGCTGGCGGGCCGGAGCGGAGACGGTCGGCGCAGAGGTTGCGGAAGCCGGCGAAGCGCCCCCGACGCTCCGGCGCCAGATCCACTGGCTGTTGATCGCTGCGGTGCCGTCGGGGCTGATGCTGTCGACCACCACGCATCTCACCACCGATATCGTCGCGATGCCCTTGCTGTGGGTGTTGCCGCTCGGGCTGTATCTGCTCAGCTTTGTGATCGCATTTTCGACGATGGACCGGCTTGTTCAGACGATCACCGTCGTTGCCCCCGCCGGTCTCCTGGCGGTGGGCGGGCTGTCGCTGCTGAGTTCCGGCGGCGGGTCGATGACGATCGCGCTTTCCAGCCTCGCGATGCTGTTCCTCGTCGCGACCGCGCTGCACGGCTATCTCTATCACCTTCGCCCCGCGCCGCGGTATCTGACGCTCTTCTACCTCATCATGTCGGCGGGCGGCGTGCTCGGCGGGCTGTTCGCCGCGCTGTTTGCGCCGCTGGTTTTCGACTGGGTGTATGAACATCCGTTGCTCGTCCTCGCGTCGGCGATGCTGCTGCCACTGCCGGCGCTGTTCCCGTGGGACCAGTGGCTGGGGCTGAAGCCGCGCGCCGCGCGATTGGCCGCCGCGCTGCTCGTCGCCATTGCGGCCTTTTCCTGCTGGAAGATGGTCGACGGCTGGACCGGCGCGATTGACGACGTGATGTGGTGGGGCATCGCCATTTTCGTTATCGGCCTGCTCGTGATCGGTTGGCGCTGGGCTTTCGTCCCGGTTCTTGCCTTGTTGATGCTCGGCCTGGGCGGCTGGGACACGGTGCAGGAAAGCTTCACCGGCATGCGGGTCCGCAGCTATTTTGGCGTTTATACGGTCACCGACGATCCTCAGCGTCAACAGCGGCGCCTTGCGCATGGGACGACGCTACATGGGCTGCAGCGCACCGACGCCGGAAAGCAGCTGGAGCCGACAACCTATTATGGCCACCAGTCGGGGGTCGGGTTGACGCTCGACAAGGCCGAAGCGCTCGCCGGTCCCGATGCGGCGGTCGGTATCGTCGGGCTGGGGGCGGGGACGCTTGCCTGCTATCGCAAGCCCGGCCAGCAATGGACGATTTTCGAGATTGATCCGGTGATGGTGGACATCGCGCGCGATCCGGCGAAATTCACCTTCCTTTCCGAATGCGCGGGCGACACGCCGATCGTCCTCGGCGACGCGCGACTGCAGCTTGCGAACCAGCCGCCGGGGCGTTTCGATATTCTCGTCATCGATGCCTTTTCGTCCGACGCCATTCCGCTTCATCTGATGACCAAGGAGGCAGTCGGCATTTATGCGCGGGCGATGAAGCCCGACGGCGTGCTGCTGATCCATATTTCCAACCGCTTTTTCGATCTGGAACCCGTGCTGACTGCCGAGGCAAAGGCACGGGGCTGGAGCGCGGCGATCCGCAAGGATCCGGGGCCGATCGGCGACGATTTCAGCGACCTCACCGGGTCAAACTGGGTTGTCCTGACCGCGACGCCGCAGCGTATGGAGCAGTTGACCGGCGGCATCAGGCCGCGCAAGGACGCCGAAGACGAAGGTGCCTGGGTGCCGCTGAAGGCGCGGGCGAATTTCGAACGCTGGACCGACGATTACGCTTCGACGTTGCCGGTCCTTATGTGGAAGCATCTGATCGGAAACCGCGAATGATCTATCCCGACGTCAGCATCATCAGCATCAATGGCAAGACGCCCCAGATCGACCCCAGCGCCTTTATCGCGCCGGGATGCCGGATCATCGGCGATGTCGTCATCGGGCCTGATGTCAGCATCTGGTATAATTGCGTGCTGCGCGCCGACGTCAGCCGGATCGTCGTCGGCGCGCGGTCGAACATCCAGGACGGCAGCGTCGTTCATTGCGACGGTCCGATGCCCCACCGTCCCGAAGGCTTTCCGACGATCATCGGCGAAGATGTGCTGATCGGCCACCTTGCCATGGTGCACGGCTGCGTCCTCGACGACCGCGCCTTTGTCGGGCTGAAGGCGACGGTGATGAACGGATGCCGGATCGGCAGTGATGCGATGCTGGCGGCGGGCGCGCTGCTGACCGAGAATAAGGAGATCCCGACCCGCGAGCTGTGGGCTGGATCGCCGGCGCGGCGGGTGCGCGAGATCGACGATGCGCAGGCGGCCGGGATGCAGGTCGGGGTTGCGCATTATGTGATGAACGGCCGGGCGCACAAGGCGGCGGTGGAATCCTGATCGTCGCCCCCGCGAAGGCGGGGGCCGCCATCGGCGGTGCGCAAGGTTGCCAGCGGCCCCCGCCTTTGCGGGGGCGGCGGAAATGAAAAAGGCGCCCCGGTTTCCCGGAGCGCCTTTTCTTTTTCAGTCTTTGGCCCGCTTAGCTGAAGTTCACCATCGCATAGAGCATCGGGATCGACAGCAGGGTGTTGGTCCGCGAAAAGATCATCGCGGTGCGTGCGGCCTTCGCCTTGGTCGCATCGTCGGCTTCGACAAGACCCAGCGCCTTTTTCTGGTTCGGCCAGATCAGGAACCAGACGTTGAACGCCATGATCAGGCCCAGCCACATGCCGACACCGATCAGCTTATAGGGATCCTGAAGGCCCAGCGCGGGCGCAAGATATTTCGCATGGCCGGCGATCGCGACGCCCAGCAGGACGGTGATCAGTGCCGCCCAGCGGAACCAGAACAGCGCGGCAGGCGCGATATGCTTCGACACGCCGGGCTTCAGTTCGGCCGGAATCTTGGGCATCGTCGGCATCTGGACGAAGTTGAAATAATAAAGCAGGCCGATCCACAGCACGCCGAAAAAGGTGTGCAGCCAGCGCATGATGGCATTGCCGGCGGCGATGCCATCCTCGAAATTCTGGCCATTGAGGCCCAGCATCAGGATGATCGCCAGCACGAGGCCCGCCCCCAATACGGCGTGCAGATTTCCGAAAAACTTGTCCATTGCAATTCCCCCTCTGTTATCCGGCGCGGGCAGCGACCCTTTGCCAATAACAGCTGCTATGCCAGCGTCGGGGGAATGGCTCAACCTTGCTTGTCAGCCGCAGGGTCTTCGGGCAGCGCGAGGCCGTTCTTCATCATCACTGGCAATTGGGTCAAGGTGAAGACGAAGGAGAGGGCGGTGATCCCCCAGACCTTGACCGTCAGCCAGGTGTCGAAACTGAAATCGCCGCGCTGGATCATCAGATACATGATGTGATTGGCGATGCCGAGAGCGCCGAAGAACAGTCCCCAGTTGCGCGACAGGAGCAGCCAGCCCCGCTCGGTGACGCCTTCGAGCGCCGATTGCAGCAGATATTTGAGCATCGGTTTCCCGAACCACCAGCCGCCGAGCAACAGGACCGCAAAGGCGCCATAGATGATCGTCGGCTTCATCACGATGAAGCGTTCGTCGTGGAACCAGATGGTCAACGCACCGAAACCGATGACGAGGACACCCGACAGCCACAGCATCGGCGAAATCTTGCCCAGCTTCCATTTCGATACCGCCATGGCGACGATGATCGCGGCCATGAAGGCGACGGTGCCCTTGATCGCACCGGTAGTCGAGGCAAAGGCGCTTGTCCCGCCCGAGGTGAATTTATAGGTGAGGAAAAAGACCAGCAGCGGGCCGAAATCGATCGCGAAATTGAGCCAGCCATGTTTGGCGGGCGGGGGCGCGGGGACGATCTCCGGGCCGGAGGGCAGCTGTTCGAGCGGTTCGCTCATCGTATATTTCCTGCAATGATCGCGGCGATCTCGTCTGCGTCGAAGGGGCGAAGGTCGTCGATGGTTTCGCCGATGCCGATCGCGTGGATCGGCAAGGCATGGCGTTCGGCGGCGGCAACCAGAACGCCGCCGCGGGCGGTGCCGTCGAGCTTGGTCATGACAAGGCCCGTGACCCCGGCAACTTCACGAAACACGTCGATCTGCGACAGGGCATTTTGTCCGGTCGTCGCGTCGAGCACCAGCACGACATCGTGCGGCGCGGCGGGGTTGAGGCGGCCGAGGACGCGCTTGATCTTGGCGAGTTCGTCCATCAGCTCGCGCTTGTTCTGAAGCCGCCCGGCGGTGTCGACGATCAGAACGTCGATGCCGGTCGCGGTCGCCTGTTTGACCGCGTCGAACACGATGCCAGCTGAATCGCCGCCCTCGGGTCCCGCCATGATCGGGATGCCCAGCCGTTCGGCCCAGACCCTGAGCTGGCCGATCGCTGCGGCGCGAAAGGTGTCGCCCGCGACGAGCATCACGCCATAATCCTGTTCCTGGAACAGATGCGCGAGCTTGGCGATGGTGGTCGTCTTGCCCGACCCGTTGACCCCGATCACCAATATGACCTGCGGACGCGGAAAGGCGTCGATCTCGAGCGGTTCGGCGACGGGGCGGAGGACCATCGCGATTTCCTCGGCGACGATCTTGCGCAGCTCCTCGACGCCGCTGGCGACGGCATCGCGCCGGGCCGCCAGGCGGTCGCGGATACGTCCGGCCATGGCGGGGCCAAGGTCGGCGGTGATCAGCGCCTCTTCGATCCGGTCGAGATCGTCATCGTCGAGGCGCGACTTTCCGGTCAGCCCCGCCAGATTTTCGCCCAGCCGTTCCGATGTGCGCTTGAGGCCGCCGAACAGTCGCTCGCTCCAGCTTGAGCCGCTCATGCTGCGATGTCCTTGTGGATTTGGGCGGCGATCATGCGGTCACCGTCGCGGTTTGTCAGTTCCACCGCGATGACGGTGCCGGGTGCGGCGGGAGCTGCCAATGCGAGCGGAGCAAAATTCTCGGCATGGCCGGTCAGGCCGTCGCGCTCGACCAGCATGCTCGCCGTCGTTCCCGTCTGGGCGTCGAGCCAGCCATGCCGGCGGCGGGCATTGGCTTCGCGCAGCCGCGCCGCGCGCTCGCGCGACAGGGCGCGGCCGACCTGCGGCATCCGTGCGGCGGGGGTTCCGGCGCGCGGGCTGTAAGGAAAGATATGGCCAAAGACGATGTCGCAATCGTCGATCAGCGCCAGCGAATTGGCGAACATAGAGTCATCCTCGGTGGGAAATCCGGCGATCAGGTCGGCCCCGATCGCAATTTGGGGGCGGGCGGTCTTCAGCCGCCGGACCAGTGCGACCGCGTCGGCGCGGCTGTGGCGGCGCTTCATGCGTTTCAGCACCATGTCGTCGCCAGCCTGCAGCGACAAATGGACATGCGGCATCACGCGCGCCTCGCCGGTCAGCAGCGCGAACAGCGCATCGTCGATGCGGTCGGGGTCGAGCGACGAGAGGCGCAGCCGGTCGAGGCCGGGAAGCGTGAGCAGCGCCTCGACGAGTGCGGCGAGCGTGGTGCCGCTGTCGTCGCCATAGCTGGCCAGATCGACCCCGGTCAGGATGATCTCGCGCTGGCCGCGATCGAGGGCGGTGCGGGCGGCGTCGAGGATGGCATCGACGCTTGCCGATCGCGCCGCTCCGCGTGCCATCACCGTCGCGCAAAAGGTGCAGCTGTGCGAGCAGCCGGTCTGGACGCCAAGAAAGGCGCGGGCATGATCGGCGCCGGAGAGAGCGGGGGCGTAGGGCTGGGGACCGGCCGGCGATGCGGGCTCGTCGCCATAGCTCGCAGCCAGCCCTTTCGCGTCGTTTCGAACCACGCGGGCGCCCATCTCGGCAAAGCGTTCGGCCTCCAGCTCGGCCGCGCATCCGGTGACGACCACCGTGGCATCGGGACGTTCGCGCAAGCTGCGCCGTACTGCTTGCCGCGCCTGCCGTACCGCTTCGTCGGTGACGGCGCAGCTGTTGAAGATGATGGCGTCCTGCACACCGGCCTGCATTGCGGCGGCGCGCACGGCTTCGCCCTCGGCGATGTTCAGCCGGCATCCGAAATTGACGACTTCGACCTGGCCCGTGACGGCAGCGTTCATCCGAACTGCGCCCAATCGGTCTCGCCCTCGAACACCCGGGTTGCGGCGCCGCTCATGATGATCGGCTCGCCCGTCGCCCAGCGGATGATCAGGTCGCCGCCGGGCAGCGCAATGGTGACGGGCGATTGGACAAGGCCGGCGCGGATCGCAGCGACGGCGGTCGCGCAGGCGCCGGTGCCGCACGCCTGGGTAAGGCCGACGCCGCGTTCCCACACGCGCAGCTGAAGCCGGTCGGGGCCGTCGAGGCTCGCGACATTGACGTTGACGCGTTCGGGAAACAGCGGGTCGGTTTCGATCCGCGAGCCGAGTTCGTCGAGCGCAACGGCATCGGCTTCGGGCACGAAGAAGATGATATGCGGATTGCCGACATTGACGGCGGCGCCATGTTCCAGCTCGTCCCATGCGACCGGCATGTCGCGCGTGTCCATCGGCATCGCCAGCGGGATATGCTCCCAGTCGAAAACGGGTTCGCCCAGCGTGACTTCGGCGCCACCATCAGCCGGCGTGACGCGCAGCATGCCGCCCAGCGTTTCGATCACCGCGGGCTTGCCGATCAGGGTCGCGACGCAACGCGTGGCATTGCCGCACGCCTCGACCTCACCGCCATCGGCGTTGAAGATACGCATGCGAACGTCGGCGCTGGTCGACGGTTCGAGCAGGATCAACTGGTCGCAGCCGATGCCGTGGCGCCGGTCGGCGATCGCATGCGCGCGCGCCGGGGTCATCTCGACGGGGGCCGCGCGCGCGTCGATCACGACAAAGTCGTTGCCCAGCCCGTGCATCTTGGTGAAGCGATCTGCCATAGCCGCGCATGTAAGGGCGCGGGCCCGCGAAGTCTAGCGATGCGGGTGGGTCAGGCCGACTTGCGCAGCGGTTCGGCGTCGGACGTCGACGCACCGGTCGCAGGCGGCAACGATGCGCGCAGCAGGTCGCGATCGGCGAGCATGCGCGCGGTGTCGGTCGCGGACATGGCGCGGCCATAATACCAGCCCTGGCCTTTGGCGCAGCCGAGCCGCGTCAGTTCGCTCGCCGTCGCCTCATCCTCGACCCCCTCTGCGGTGATCGGCATCGCAAGGCTTTCGCCGAGCCGGACGATGGCGACAATGATCGCCAGCGTGTCCGGGCTGCCCCGCATGGCGGCAATGAAGCTGCGGTCGATCTTGATCCGGTCGAACGGCAGCGCGCGCAGATGCGACAGCGAACTATAACCGGTGCCGAAATCGTCGAGGCTGAGCGACACGCCCTGATTTTTCAGGCTGGTGACGATCGAGCGGACGAGCGGCAGATTTTCGAACAGCGAGCTTTCGGTGATCTCGACCTCCAGCTGGCTGGCCGGGAAGCCGGTCTCGACCAGCAATTTGGTCAGTTTCTGGCTGAACCAGGGGTCTTTCAATTGCTGCGGCGAAATATTGACCGCCAGCATGATCGACGGGTCCCAGGCTTTGGCGGCTTCCATCGCCTCCTTGATCACCTGCAACGACAATTCGCCGATCAGCCCGCTTTCTTCGGCGATCGGGATGAAGCGTTCGGGCGGGATCATGCCATATTCGGGCGATTCCCAGCGCATCAGCATTTCAAAGCCGACCAGCCGCCCGCTGGCGATATCGACTTGTGGTTCGAAATGCGGGACGAACTCGCCGCGCGGCATGCCCTCGCGGATGCCGGTTTCGATCTGGTTGCGGACCTGCACTGCCATCTCCATCCCGTTTTCGAACCAGATATGGCGGTTCCGTCCCTTGTCCTTGCAATGATACATGGCGATGTCTGCCTGGCGGACCATCGTTTCCATCACCGCGCTGGCGTCGGTCGCCAGCGAAATGCCGAGCGATGCGCCGATGCGAATCATCTGCGCGTCATGCGCGACCGATTCTTCGAGCGCCGCGACAAGCTGGGCGGCAAGCGCGTCGATGTCGGGCCGCGCGGCGGGCTCGAACGGCAGCATGGCGACAAATTCGTCGCCGCCGAGCCGCGCCATGGTCGCGCTGGGCGGCAGGATGGCCGAAATGCGCTCGGCCGCGACGTGCAGCACGCGGTCGCCCGCAGCGTGGCCGTGAATGTCGTTGACCGTCTTGAAATGATCGAGGTCGAGCAGAAAGAGCGCGACATGGCGTCCCTCGGCGGTGGCGTCGGCGATCAGCCGCTGTCCTCTGGCCAGCAGTGCGCGGCGATTGAGGAAGCCGGTCAGCGGATCGGTGTCGGCGAGGTAGCGGGCGCGTCGTTCGGCTTCGGTGCGCTCGCGGATTTCGCGGTTCAGATCCTTGTAGCGGCGCCAGCCGAACAGGATCAGCGCGATGTTGAGAATCAGTGCAACCGACAAGACCTTGTCGGGTCCGCCGCCGATGCCGATAAGGGTGCCGACGACTGCCTGCATGACCTTGCCGCCGGTGCCGACGAACAACAGGGTCGCCGCAATGACGACTCCGCCCGCGATGATGTCGCGTTTGGCACCCTCGCTGCGATCATATGGCTTCGGCTCGGTCATAGCTGCTGACATATATATATTCCCCACACACGCTGCCTTTTGGGCGCAGAGCGATGAAATTTGCGTTAAGCAGCGAGCCGCCCGCGCGCCTTGCCTTTGCGCGCCGATTTGTGTAGGGAGCCCGCGTTCGGACACATATTGCGTCCGGGCATATCGACTCCGCGACGGAAAAACTCTGTCCACGGATAACGCTGGTTGGCGAGGTTTCGCTCACCGGCGTCTTTTGCGTTGCGGGCCGAGGAAGGGATTTGAAGGCGCCATGTTCGACAATCTGAGCACCCGCCTGGGCGATGTTTTCGGGAAGCTCCGCGGCCGCGGCGCGCTGACCGAGGATGATGTGCGCGCAGCGATGCGCGAAGTGCGAATCGCCCTGCTTGAGGCTGACGTCGCGCTGCCCGTCGTGCGCAGCTTCGTCGATCAGGTCACCGAACTCGCCATCGGTCAGAATGTCCTGCGTTCGGTCACCCCGGGGCAGCAGGTCGTCAAGATCGTCAGCGACGCGCTGACCGAAATGCTTGGTTCCGAAACCGCCGAGCTCGATCTGAACGTCGCCCCGCCCGCCGTCATCATGATGGTCGGTCTGCAGGGTTCGGGTAAAACCACGACGACCGCAAAGATCGCGAAGCGGCTCAAGGAAAAAGAACGCAAGAAGGTGCTGATGGCGTCGCTCGACGTCAATCGCCCCGCCGCGCAGGAACAGCTAGCCGTCCTCGGCACCCAGATTGACGTCGCGACGTTGCCGATTATCGCGGGCCAGCAGCCGGTCGAAATCGCCCAGCGTGCGATGCAGGCGGCAAAGCTGCAGGGCTATGACGTTCTGATGCTCGACACCGCGGGCCGTCTCCACGTCGACCAGCAACTGATGGACGAGATGCAGGCGGTGTCGCGCACCGCCAATCCGGCCGAAACCCTGCTCGTCGTCGATAGTCTGACGGGTCAGGACGCGGTGCAGGTCGCACAGCGCTTCACCGATCAGGTGCCGCTCACCGGCGTCGTGCTCACCCGCATGGACGGCGACGCGCGCGGCGGTGCCGCGCTCTCGATGCGCGCCGTCACCGGCAAGCCGATCAAGTTCGCGGGCACGGGTGAAAAGCTGGGCGAGCTTGAACTTTTTCAGCCGTCGCGCATCGCAGGCCGCATCCTCGGCATGGGCGACGTCGTCAGCCTCGTCGAACGCGCGGCCGAAACGATCCAGGCCGAAGAGGCCGAGGCGATGGCGGCGAAGATGGCCAAGGGCATCTTCGACCTCAACGACCTTCGCACCCAATTGAACCAGATGCGCCGCATGGGTGGCCTCGGCGCGCTTGCCGGCATGATCCCCGGGATCAAGAAGGCGCAGGCGCAGATGGCGGCGGGCGCCGCCGACGACAAGATGCTCATCCATTTCGACGCGATCATGGGGTCGATGACCCCCAAGGAGCGCGCGAAGCCCGAAATCCTGACCGCGAAGCGCAAGATCCGCATCGCCAACGGTTCGGGCACGACGGTGCAGCAGGTCAACCGGGTGCTGAAAATGCATCAGGAAATGGCCGGCGCGATGAAGAAGATCCGCAAGATGGGCGGGCTCAAGGGGCTCGGCGCGCTGTTCGGCAAGGGCGGCGGCATTCCCGGTATGGGCGGCGGCGGTGCGGGTGGCCTTGGCGGGCTTCCCGGCCTGGGCGGTGGTGGCGGCATTCCGCCAGAACTCGCCAACCTTATGAATAAAAAGAAATAATTCGACTGAACTTCCAAACTTTAAAACTGAAGGAAAATATCATGGCAACCTCCATTCGCCTCGCACGCGGCGGTTCGAAAAAACGTCCCTATTACAAGATCGTCGTCGCCGATTCGCGCAGCCCGCGCGATGGCCGCTTCATCGAGCGTATCGGCAGCTACAACCCGCTGCTCGCCAAGGATAATCCCGAGCGTATCAAGCTCGACGCCGATCGTGCGAAGCATTGGGTCTCGGTTGGCGCGCAGCCGACCGACCGCGTCGCCCGCTTCCTCGACGCTGCTGGCGTCCTCGAGCGCACCGCGCGTAACAACCCGAACAAGGCTGTCCCGGGCGAAAAGGCCAAGGAACGCGCCGAAGAAAAGGCTCAGAAGATTGCTGACGCTGCAGAAGCTGCTGCTGCTGCCGCCGCCGCTCCGGCGCCGGAACCCGAAGTGGTTGAAGAAGCTGCTGCTCCCGAAGCCGCTGAATCGGATGCAACCGGTTCGGTGAAGAGCGAAGAAACCGCTGAAGCCGTTGCCGACGCCGTGGCTGAAGAAGTCCCCGCCGACGCAACCCCCGCCGACGCGACCGCGATCGCCGAGGAAGTCGCCGAAGGCGGCCCGGCTGCTGAAGCTGGCGAAGAAAAGGCCGAGGGCTAAGCCTTGGTCGACGCGTCGCGCCCCGTCACCCTCGCCGCCATCGCTGGTGCGCACGGGGTACGGGGCGAGGTGCGCCTCAAATTATTCGGCGAAGGCGCGGAGTCTCTCCGCGCCTTTTCCGTTTTCGACGCGGGGACAAGCAAACTGACGCTCAAATCGGTGCGTCCGGCAAATCAGGGCGCGGTTGCGACCTTTGCCGAAGTCACCGACCGCAGCGCCGCGGAGGCGCTTCGCGGCACGTTGCTGACCGTCCCGCGTTCGGCGCTGCCGCCGCTGGGCGAAGGCGAATATTATCATCACGATCTGCTGGGCCTGCCGTGCGTTTCGACCGATGGCGAAGCGGTGGGCGAAGTCGTCGCGATCGACAATTTCGGTGCGGGCGACATCCTCGAAATCCAGCGCCCGAACGGCAAGCGTTTCATGGTGCCGATGAATGCAAACGCCGTTCCCGAATGGGGCGAGCAGGTGGTGGTCAACGCCGCCTTTGTTGCCGAGGCCTGACCGCGCTGATAGCGTCGCCCCAATCGTTAAGGGGGAATGGCATGCGCTGGAAATCGGGATTGGCTTTTGCGTTGCTGTCGGCGGCTCCGCTTCCGGTGCTGGCGCAGGATGACGCGCCCAAAAGCCTCGACCGGCTTGCTCCTGAAATCGACGCGCTGTTCGCGAAATTTCAGGCCGACGCGCATGTCCCCGGCATGGTTTACGGCATCGTCAAGGATGGCAAGCTTGCCTATGTAAAGGGCGTCGGCGTTCAGGATCTGACCGCCAAACGCCCCGTCACCGCCGACAGTCTGTTCCGCATCGCGTCGATGACCAAGGCGTTCACCGCCTTGTCGATTCTGAACCTGCGCGACGAGGGCAAGCTGCGCCTCGACGATCTGGCCGAGCAATATGTGCCCGAAATGAAGGGCTGGACCTATCCGACCAGCGACAGCCCGCGCATCCGGGTCCGCGATCTGCTCCAGCATGTCGGCGGCCTCGTCACCGACGATCCGTGGGGCGACCGGCAACAGGTGTTGCCGCATGAGGACTTCGCCCGGATGATCGCGGCGGGTGTGCCGTTCAGCCGCGTGCCGCAGAGCCAGCACGAATATTCGAACTTCGGCTACGCGCTGCTCGGCCGGATCGTCACCGCGGCGTCGGGCATGGCCTATACCGCATATGTCCAGAAGACGATCCTGACCCCGCTCGGCATGACGAGCAGCGGCTTCGATGCGCCGAACGCGCCCAAGGCGCGCTATGCGCTTGGCTATCGCTGGGAGAATGAGCGCTGGTCCCCCGAACCCGAGATGATCGATGGCGCGTTCAACGCGATGGGCGGGCTGCAGGTCAGCGCCAATGACTATGCCAAATGGGTCGCCTTCCTGCTGTCGGCCTGGCCGCCGCGCGACGATGCCGACACCGGACCGGTCAAGCGCGCGACGGTGCGCGAAATGGCGCAGGGGCTGAATTTCGTGTCGGTGGCGAACCGCATCGGCGCGAGTGGTCCGACGGCGTGCAAGCAGGCCGCTGCCTATGGCATGGGCTGGCGCGTCGCGCAGGATTGCGACCTTGGCCTGACGCTCGCGCACGGCGGCGGCTATCCGGGCTATGGCAGCCATGTGATGCTGATGCCCGACCATGGCGTCGGGGTGTTCGCGCTGTCGAACCGCACCTATGCCGGGCCGTCGTCGCCGGCGTGGGACACCGCGGTCGCGCTGGATAAGGCGGGGCTGCTTGAGGCGCGCGCCGTGCCGGTGTCGCCTGCGATCGCCGATGCCTATGCGGCGGCAAGGGCAGCTTATGCTGCGGGCGACCTCGGTCCGCTGCGGGGCAAGCTCGCGATGAACTTCCTGCTCGACCGTTCTGCCGAAAACTGGGCGGCGGAATTTGCGAGGCTCAAAGCCGAGGTTGGCGCCTGTCCTGCGGCCGAGCCGCTGGCACCGACGGGCGCGATGTCGGCCGCTTTCCGCCTCGATTGCGAAAAAGGGAAACTCGACGGGGTGCTGTTGCTGGCCCCGACGACGCCCGCCACAATTCAGGCCCTGCGCCTGCGCGTCGTGCCGCCTGAAAACCGATAGGGTTTACGGGGTGAGGCCCTGTGCAAGGAGCGGCCTCACCCCGTTTTCCTGCCGAACCCAGGTTTCTTCATCAACCCGGGGGCCGGATATTATCGCGCCCGCCGGGGCTCCGCGCCGCAACGCGCCGCGATCCGGGTGAAGGCGCTGTCTTCGCCCGGCGCGCTGGGCAGGGCGATCCATTCGCCAAGCCAGCGGAAGGGGGTGGCGAGCCAATGGAGGCCGCGGGTGATATCGGCGCTGAAATGGTCATGACCCTCATTCCAGGCGCGCATGAAATGCTCGTCTTTCATCGTTCATCTCCTTTCGCTTGATGGGGAGAATATGCACGCACCCGCGCCAGGCGGCCAACAAAAGCCGTAGACCATATCATAAGCTGAACTTATAAAGCTGTATGCCCAGGCTGCCGCCCCTTGCTGCCATACGGACCTTCGAAGCCGCCGGTCGTCTGGAGAATTTCTCGCGCGCGGCCGAGGAACTGGGGCTGACGCAGGCGGCGGTCAGTTATCAGATTCGCCAATTGGAAGATCGTCTCGGCCGCGCTCTCTTCGTGCGCGAAAAGGGCCGCGTTCGGCTGTCCGAAACCGGACAGCGCCTGCTCCCGGCGATCAGCAATGCCTTTGCGACCATGGCCGATGCCTTTGGCGCGCTCAGCAATGATGATGCCGATGTGTTGACGATCAATGCCGCGATCACCTTTGGCGGCACCTGGCTCAGCGCGCGCATCGGGCGTTTTCAGCTTGCCTATCCCGATCTTGCGGTGCGGCTGTTGATGTCGAACGATCTGGTCGATTTCGATTCCAGCAATGTCGATGTCGCGATCCGCACCGGCGGCGGTCTGTGGCCGGGCCTGCGCAGCGATTTCCTGTTCCGCAGCTATGTGACGCCGCTTTGTTCGCCGATGTTCCGCGACGCCCATGCGATCGCGGCGCCCGAGGATTTGCTGCGCGTCGAGCGGCTGGCGCCCAATGATCCGTGGTGGGCGGGATGGTTCGCCGAGGCGGGAATCGGCACACCGCCCGCGCCGCGCCGCGGCGTCGAACTCGACAGCCAGCTTCAGGAATCGACCGCGGTACAGGGCGGCTTCGGGATCGCGCTGATGACGCCGCTTTACTGGCAGGTCGAGCTCGACAGCGGGCGGCTCGTGCGGCCGTTCGACACCATCTATCAGCCCGGAACCGGCAACTATCTCGTCCACCGCGACAACCGCGTCGGGGTACGCAAGATCGAGCGGTTTCGCGAATGGCTGCACGAGGAGATGGAGAAGGATCGCCACTTGCTTCCCGACGAGTTATGGGAGCCGCTATCATGAGCATCGTTCCGGCCATCTCTCTGATCTCGTTCATGCTGCTGATGCAACTCGGGATGATGCTCGTGTATCGCGCTTCGCTACGTCGTGCGGGTAAGGGCGGGGTTGGTTTCCGGGAAGCCGTGATCGTCGCTCCCGTGATCGTGCCGACATTGCTGTTGATCCCGGTTATGATCGGATTGTGGGCCTATTCAGCTGCTTTTGGTTGGGCGCTTGCCGTTTCTTTCCTTTGGTGGGGGCCGGTTGGCGCTGTTTTGGCATGGCTGTCGGGGCACGGCTTGATGCGGTGGACTTGGCGCCAAATTTATGGTGAGCGCCGGCCATGACCTTCACCGCTGTTCCCCTCACCCTGTATCCCGACATGTTCCCCGGTCCGCTGGGGCACAGCATGGCGGGGCGCGCGCTCGAAAGCGGGACGTGGAATTGCGCCCCGGTGCAGATCCGCGATTTCGCAACGGACAAGCACCGCACCGTCGACGATACGCCTGCGGGCGGCGGCGCGGGAATGGTGCTGAAGGCCGATGTGCTCGCCGCCGCGGTCGATCATGCCAGCTCCGCGCATCCGGGCCTTCCGATCCTTGCGATGACGCCGCGCGGCACCCCGATTACACAGGCGCGTGTGCGGAGTCTTTCCGCCGGTCCCGGCGCGATCATCCTCTGCGGCCGCTTCGAAGGCTTTGACGAGCGAATTTTCGAGGCGCGCGACATCGAACAAGTGTCGATGGGCGACATCATCCTGTCAGGCGGCGAGATGGGGGCGCTGTTGCTGCTCGACGCTTGCATTCGCCTGCTTCCCGGCGTAATGGGCGCGGCTTCTAGTGGTGACGACGAATCGTTCGAAAACGGTTTGCTCGAATATCCGCACTATACCCGACCCGTGAACTGGGAAGGGCGCACGATCCCCGAAGTGCTGCGATCGGGGGATCATGCGAAGATCGCGGCCTGGCGGAAACAACAGGCACAAGATCATACACGGTTACGCAGGCCGGACCTTTGGGAGCGTCATATCGATGCTCGGGCCCGACCTGCCTCTGGCGCGCGGCGAAAAGAAAAGGACTAGAGGACATGAACCTCATCCAGACGATCGAAGCCGAAGAAATTGCCAAGGCTGGCAAGACGATCCCCGAATTCCGCCCCGGCGACACGCTGAAGGTCGGCGTGAAGGTCGTCGAAGGCGAACGCACCCGCGTGCAGAATTTCGAAGGCGTGTGCATCGCACGCTCGAACAAGGGCATGGGCTCCAACTTCACCGTGCGCAAAATGTCGTTCGGCGAAGGCGTCGAGCGCGTTTTCCCGCTCTATTCGCCCAACATCGATTCGATTACCGTCGTCCGTAAGGGCGCTGTCCGTCGTGCGAAGCTTTACTATCTGCGTGGTCGCACTGGTAAATCGGCACGTATTGCGGAGCGCCGCGACAACCGGTCGGAAGCCAAGAGCTAAGGCTAAGGAGAGCTACTCTCCCCCAAAGCCGAAACAGCTTTCCAAAACGACCGGTTCCGCCAACAGGCAGAGCCGGTCGTTTTCTTGTGGGCAAAGCAAATCATGCATCAGCGAGTGCCATTTCAGCCGACACGGCGCGCCTTCATCGGCGCCGCATTGGCGTTTGGCATGTCGGGCGGGGCTTTGGCTGCGACCGGCGCGCAGCGACTGGTTGCGGCGGCGCGGAGGCAGGTCGGCGTCACCCTGACCTATGATCCGGCCTATAGCGTGCTGGCGTTTCCGGGCGGCGATGTTCCCCGCGCCAAGGGCGTGTGCACCGACGTCCTGATCCGCGCCTATCGCGATGCGATGGGCGCCGACCTTCAGGCGCTTGTAAATGCCGACATGCGCGCTAATTTTGGGGCTTATCCGAAAAACTGGGGGCTGCGCCGCCCCGACCGCAACATCGACCACCGGCGGGTGCCCAATCTCGCGGCCTACTGGAAGCGGCAGGGGGCGGCACTGCCCGTCACCACCGATGCCGCCGACTGGCGTCCGGGCGATGTCTTTACCTCGCTGATCGGGGGACGCCTGCCGCACACGGGCATCGTGTCCGACCGCAAGACTGCCGCCGGCGTGCCGCTCGTCATCCACAATATCGGGGCGGGTGCGCGCGAAGAAGACGCCTTGTTCGACCACAGGCTGACCGGCCATTTTCGCTGGAAGGTCTGATCTTCGTTTTTCAATCACGGTTATTACGTTGAGGAGTGAGTAAATGGGTTATCGTATCGTTGTCGCCGGAGCCACGGGCAATGTCGGGCGCGAAGTGCTCGCCATTCTCGCCGAGCGCGAATTCCCGATCGACGAACTGGCCGTTGTCGCCTCGTCGCGCAGCCAGGGACTCGACGTCGAAATCGGCGACACCGGTCGGACCGTGAAATGCCAGAACATCGACAATTTCGACTGGGCCGGCTGGGACATGGCGATTTTCGCGATCGGCAGCGACGCGACCAAGGTTCACGCGCCGAAAGCCGCCGCCGCAGGCTGCGTCGTGATCGACAACAGCTCGCTCTATCGCATGGACCCCGACGTGCCGCTGATCGTGCCCGAAGTGAACCCCGACGCGATCGACGATTATAAGAAGCGCAATATCATCGCGAACCCCAATTGCTCGACCGCACAGATGGTCGTCGCGTTGAAGCCGCTGCATGACGCTGCCAAGATCACGCGCGTCGTCGTCTCGACCTATCAGTCGGTGTCGGGCGCGGGCAAGGCCGGCATGGACGAACTGTGGAACCAGACGCGCCAGATTTTTGTCGGCGACGAGAAGGATGTGCAAAAGTTCACCAAGCAGATCGCCTTCAACGTCATCCCGCACATCGACAGCTTCCTCGACGACGGCTCGACCAAGGAAGAATGGAAGATGGTCGCCGAGACCAAGAAGATCCTCGATCCCAAGATCAAGGTCACCGCGACCTGCGTTCGCGTGCCGGTGTTCGTCGGCCATTCGGAAGCGATCAACATCGAAATGGAAAAGGAATTGTCGGCCGAGGACGCGCAGAAGATTCTGCGCGAAGCGCCGGGCGTGATGCTCGTCGACAAGCGTGAGGACGGTGGATACATCACCCCCGTCGAATGCGTCGGCGACTATGCAACGTTCGTGTCGCGCGTCCGCGACGACAGCACGGTCGACAACGGCCTGAACCTGTGGTGCGTCAGCGACAATCTGCGCAAGGGCGCGGCGCTGAACGCGGTGCAGATCGCCGAACTGCTCGGCCGCCGCCACCTGAAGAAGGGCTGATCCTGTGGCGCGGCGGACGATGATATTCGCAGGGATGCTCGCGTTGGCGGCGTCCGGTATCCCGTCCGCCGCAGCCGAAAGCCCGCCGGCGCAATTGTCCGGCGATCTCGCGGTCGTTCCCGAAGACATTCTCGGCACCTGGAAAATGGTCGGCGAGAAATGCGAGGAAGGCGAAACCCCCAGCACCAAACAGGTGGATGCGCTCATCCGCTTCGAACCGGACTTCCGCTATGAACTTACGGTCGAAGGCTGGACGTCGCGTGGACGCTATCGCGTCGAACAAATGCGCGATTCGCCGCTGACGATCCAGCTCGCCGATGTCCTGTACGAATTTGATCTCGTGGACGGCCGTCTGGAAAACTGGAGCGAGGGCGAAGCGGTTTTCCTGTGCGGCCGGATTTTCGAGCGGACGAACGAATGAGCCGCGGGCCGACGCGTTTTACCCATGCCCTCTGCCGTGCGCCCGCGCCGTCGGCGGTCCATGGCATCCGCGCCGACGGCGGCCCTGATCCCGATTTCGCAGACCTCGTCGCCGAACACACCGCCTACGTCGCGACGCTTCGCGAACTCGGCCTTGCAGTCGAAGTCCTCCCGCCGCTTGATGACTTCCCCGACGCGCTGTTCACCGAAGATGTTGCGCTGACCTTTCCCGAAGGCGCGATCTTGCTCCGTCCGGGCGCGCCAACGCGCGCGGGCGAGGTCGAGCATATGCGCGAGCCGCTCGCCGCGCTTCACCCGCGCCTGCTCGAAATGACCGGCGCCGGCTATGCCGATGGCGGCGACGTGCTGCGCCTCGCCGACCGGGTGCTTATCGGGCTGTCGGCGCGGACGGACCGCACCGGCGCCGGGGAACTCGCGGAGCGGCTGGCCGAACTCGGCTATCGCGCCGAGATCGCCGAGACTCCGCCCGGCGTCCTCCATTTCAAGACCGGCTGCGGGCTGATCGACGACGGCACGATCCTGACCGTCCCCGCGCTCGCCGATTGTCCGCAATTTGAAGGGCTGGAGGTCGTGACCACCCCGCCCGGCGAAGAGGCTGCGGCCAATATATTGCGCATCGGCGATACCGTCCTTGTCGGCGACCGCTGGACCGCGACGCACGCGTTGCTTGGCGCACGCGGCATCGCATTCCGGCCGCTGCCGACGCGGCAGATCGCGCATATCGATGCGGGGCTCAGCTGCATGTCGCTGCGCTGGTGAGCGCCGCGCGAAACCGTCCCCAATTCCCAAACCGCCCATAATTTCCGTTCGTGTCGAGCCCTTCGGCTGCCCGCAGGGCGGGCGCTCAGGATAAACTTCAGCCTTCGGCTGAAGTCGAGACACCGTGAGGGGGAGCGCTGACGATAGGCATCTCGACTTCGCTCGATGCGAACGGGTAGGGGAGGGCGAATGACCGCAACCATTTCTTCTATTCCGCCCGCGCAGCGCCGCCTGACCGGCCTGCTCCTCATCTTGCTGCTCCTCGCGCAGATCGAACAGCCCTATCCCGAGGTTGCGCTGCTCCAGCATCTCCCGACGATGCTGCTGATCGTGGCTTCGCCCTGGTTGCTGCGCCGCTGGCCGCTCTCGACCGCTTCGGTCGCCTGCATTGTCCTTTTCATGGCGCTCCACACGCTCGGCGGGCGCTATGCCTATAGCAATGTCCCTTATGATGACTGGGCGCGGGCGCTGACCGGCACGAGCCTGTCGGACCTCTTCGGCTGGAACCGTAACCATTATGACCGGCTCGTTCATTTCGCCTTTGGCGCGCTGTCGGTGATCCCGGTGGCCGAGGTCGTGCGGCGCTGGGGCGGGCTCGGGACGCGCGGCGCGGCGCTGGCGGGGCTCGGTTGGGTGCTCGCCATTTCGGCGCTGTATGAAATCTTCGAATGGTTGCTGACCATCGCCGCGGCGGGCGAGACCGCCGACCGCTACAATGGGCAGCAAGGCGACATCTGGGACGCACAAAAGGATATGGCGCTTGCGACATTGGGTGCCATGGCCGCGATGGTCCTGACGCGGAGGCGATCATAATCACCGGTGGCTGTCGCTGCGGGCAACAGTGGTATCGCTCTTAATGACCCATGTCGGCGGCCGACGCCTGCGGTGCGCCGGGCTTGGGGGGCCTCAGCAGAATGACCAGCGGGATCGAGGCCAGCGTGACCCACATCATGGCCCAGAAATTGTCGAGATAGGCGATCATCGCGGCCTGTCGGTTGATCTCGGCATTGAGCATCGCCATCAGCGTGTCGCCCGCGACGCCAAAGCGGTCGGCGGTCGACGGATCGATCAGGCTGATCGAGCTGTTGGTGACGTGCGACGCCAGATCCTGATGGCTCGTCTGGGTGTTCGACCCGAGCAGGGTCGTCACGACCGAAATGCCGACCGATGCGCCGATACTGCGGAACAGGTTGAGCAGGCTCGCGCCGTCGGTCCGATATTGCGGCGGGATGGTGGCGAAGGCCATGGTATTGAGCGGGATGAAGATCAGGCCCATGCCGATGCCCTGTACCAGCCCGCTGATGACGACTGGCTGCATTCCCATTGCGAGCGACCAGTGGCTCATCTGCCATAACGAATAGCCGGCGATGGCCAGCCCGGTGCTGACCAGCCAGCGCGCATCGATCTTGCCCAGCAATTGCCCGGCGACCGCCATGCTGAAGAGGATGCCGACGCCGCGCACCGCGAGGGCCCAGCCGGTGTCGATCACGGGCCAGCCGAACAGGCGTTGCAACATGGGGGGCAGCAGCGCCATCGAGGCGAACATGACGAGGCCGACGACGATCATGAACCCCATTGCGGTGACGAGGTTGCGGTCGGCCAGCATCTTGCGGCTGAACAGCGGCGCGCGGGCGGTGAACATATGGATGACGAACATCCACAGACAGGCGATCGCGACGCCAAGTTCGATCCATATCTCGATGCTGTTGAACCAGTCCTCATGCGCTCCGCGGTCGAGCATCAGCTGGAGCGCGGCGAGCCCCAGCGCGAGCATGGAAAATCCGAACAGGTCGAATTTGCGGTCGGTCTTTTTGGTCGCGGGCAGCAGCGCCCACATCATCGCCAGGGTAATGATCCCGACCGGCAGATTGACGTAGAAGACCCAGCGCCAATTGACCGATTCGGTCAGCCAGCCGCCGAATATGGGACCAAGGATCGGGCCGATCATGATTCCCATGCCCCAGATCGACATGGCGCGCGCGTGACGTTCGGGCGGGTTGATGTCGAGCATCACCGACTGGCTGAGCGGGCCGATGAAGGCGGCGCAAATGCCCTGAACAAAGCGGAAGGCGACCATTTCCTCCAGCGTCTGTGCGGCGCCGCACGCCATCGACGCGAGGATGAAGCCAAAGACGGCGGCGAGGAACAATTGGCGGCGGCCGATGCGATCGGCGAGCCAGCCGGTGATCGGCATCGCGATCGCGCTGGCGATGATATAGCTTGTCAGCACCCAGTTCACCGTCTCGCTCGTCGCTCCGAGCGAGGATTGCATGTGGGGGATGGCGACATTGGCGATCGTCGTGTCGAGGATCTGCATGATCGATGCGCCCATGACGGCGACGGTCAACAGACCGCGATAGCGCACACGTTCGTGCAGCGGGATGCTGTCGTCGCCGGGCAGCGCCGTGGCGGGCGACCGTCGGGGAAGGGCGCGGCTTGCCATGGCTAGCGCTGCGCGTCCGTCACCCGAAGGAGAACAGGGGCCGGCACCCGATTACTTCGTGAACACGGTGACGTCGGCCGATAGGCCGGCGATCATGTTGCGCGCGGGCTTTTCGTCCAAGGCGATGCGCACCGGAACGCGCTGGGTCACCTTCACCCAGTTGCCGGTCGCGTTCTGCGCAGGCAGTACCGAAAATTCGCTGCCGGTGCCGGCGCCGATGGTCAGCACATGGCCGCGTATCTTCAGCCCCGGATAGGCATCGAAGCTGATTTCCGCGCGCTGGCCGACGCGCATCTCGGCAAGGTCGGTCTCCTTGAAATTGGCCTCGACCCATGGATGCCCGGTATCGACGAGGGTGACCGCAGGCAGGCCCGCGACCATCATCTGGCCAAGCTGCAGCCGATCCGACTGGGCGACGCGTCCCGCGCTGGGCGCGCGCACTTCGGTCCGGCCCAGATTGACCTCGGCCTGCGATCGCTGGACGCGCGCCGCTTCGACCTGCGGGTTGACGCCGCTCGACGGCCCGGCGGCGAGCTTGGTCCGCGCCTCGGCGGCGGCGGCTTCCGCCTGACGCACGCGCTCGCGCGCCTGCGTTACCGCATGGCGCGACGCGTCATAGGCCGTCTTGGTGGTGAAGCCTTTTTCCATCAGCGCCGCCTGACGCTCGAAATTGACCTGCGCAAAGGCCACATCCTCACGCGCGGCGGCGATGTCGACATTCGACGTGCGCGCGCTCGCCGACAGATTGCCGACTTCGACCTCGGCGGCATCGATTGCCGCCGTCGCCTGCGCGACCGTCAGCGCATAGGGTTCGCCATCGATCCGGAACAACAATTGCCCGGCCGCGACCTGCTGCCCGTCGCGCACCGCGACTTCGGTGATGCGCCCGCCGACTTCGGCCGCCACCGACACCTTGTCCATCTGGACATAGGCATTGTCGGTCGACACCGATCCGCCGCTGGTGAGCCACCAGCCGGCGCCCGCCGCGACGAGCGCCAGCGGCACGCCGAACATCAACAGCCGCGTGCGCCATTTGGGCGTTTCCTTTGCCTCCGTCCCGGCCTCCGTGCGCGCGGGCACGGGGTCGGGCCGGGCGATCGCGGCGGTGGGTTCGGACAGCGCTTCGGCCTTGGGCCGGGTGGGGGCGATAGGGTCGGTCATTGGCTTTCTTTCACGCACGCGCGGCGGGACAGGTTGGAACGGACGCGCTCGACGAGCGCGATCAGTTGGTCGCGCTCGTCCTCGGACAAGCCCTCGGCGGCTTCATCGGTAAGCGTTTCGGCGATCTCGCGTATGCCGCTCAGCAATTCGTTGGCGCGCGGCGTCAGGTGGAGCCGCCAGGCGCGGCGATCGGCAGGGTCGGCACGGCGTTCGACCAGCCCGGCCTCCGCCAGCCGGTCGATCATCCGCGACAGTGTGATCGGTTCCACCTCGATCAGTTCGGCGAGCGGTCCTTGGCGAATCCCTTCGTGGCGGCGCAGATAGGTAATCAACCGCCATTGCAGCGCGGTAATCCCGCTGTCGCGGGTACGCGCGTTGAAGGCGCGGCGGTATAGCCGCGCCGTGTCGTTCAGCAGGAAACCGATCGTTTCAGTCATGGCATGCGACATAATAGCAACTGCTACTATGTTCAATCCCGGATTTGCTGCACCTGCGAAATGATCCGTCTTGGTGCTAAAATTCGTGCACAAAGCTTGCGCTGCTGTCGGTCTTTTTGGCATGGATAGTGTCATGAGTCTTGCTGCTGACCTTTTCTGGTCCTTTCGCTCGCCCTATTCCTATCTCGCGGTCGGCCGCTATCGCGCGCTGGCGGCAAGTCATGACGTGACGATCAACCTGCGGCCGGTCTATCCGCTCGCGATCCGGCAGCCCGATTTCTTCGAGCGCGCCCATCCGAACTGGCTGAGCTATACGATGCGCGACATGATCCGCGTCGCACAGTTTCACGGCATTCCCTTCGGCCCGCCGCGTCCCGACCCGATCGTCCAGAATATCGCGACGCGCCAGATATCCGCCGAACAGCCTTATATTTATCGCCTCACCCGGCTTGGGCAGGCGGCATCGCGGCGGGGCAAGAGTCTCGCCTTTGCGCATGAGGTCGGCCAGCTGATATGGGGCGGGGCACAGGACTGGCATTTGGGCGATCATCTGGCCGACGCGGCACGCCGCGCCGGACTCAATCTTGCCGAACTCGATGCCGAGGCGCTAAGCGACGCCGAGGCGCTCGATACCGAAATCGCCGCGAACCAGGTTGCGCTCGAAATCGCGGGCCACTGGGGCGTGCCGACTCTGGTGTTCGAGGGCGAACCCTTTTTCGGACAGGACCGGATCGAGATGGCGAAGTGGCGCATGGAACAAAAGGGCCTGAGGCCGCGATGAGCGACGTGCAGTTTTTCGAGGCGCGCGACGGCGTGCGCTTGGCATGGCGCGAGCTGGGCGAAGGGCGTCCGCTGTTGCTGCTCCACGGCCTGTTTTCGAACGCTGAGGTCAACTGGATCAAATTCGGTACCGCAGCGCGGATCGCGGCCGAGGGCTATCACGTGATCATGCCCGATCTGCGCATTCACGGTGACAGCGAAGCGCCGCACCAGGAGGAATATTATCCCGCCGACGTGCTCGTCCGCGACCTCGAAGACCTGATCGCGCATCTGGGGCTGGACGATTTCGACCTCGGTGGATTTTCGCTCGGCGCGCGGACCAGCGTGCGCGCGGTCGTCGCGGGGGTGAAGCCGCGACGGCTGATCCTCGGCGGCATGGGCCTCGCGGGGCTGGCCGGCTGGGCGAAGCGCGGGCAGTTCTTCAAGCGCGTCATCGCCGAATATGAAAGCGCGAAACGCGGTGACGACACCTGGCTGTCGATCCAGTTCATGAAGACGATGAAGGTCGACCGCATCGCCGCCGGGCATTTGCTCGACAGCTTTACCGACACCCCGCCCGAAGCATTGGCCGCGCTGATCATGCCGGTGCTGGTCGTATGCGGCGAACAGGATCAGGACAATGGATCGGCGCCCGAACTGGTCGCGGCATTGGCCGATGCGCAGCTCGCGACGATCCCGGGTACGCATATGTCAAGCGTGACCCAGCCCGAGCTGGGTGAGGCGATCGCGACCTTTCTGACGGCTTGACCGGGCCGCGGGCGCGGTCCAAATTCACGCCATCGCGCCACAGAGCGCAATCAATATGTCAGAGGACGCACTCCATGAAGACGATGATTTCCTGCCTGTCGCTTGCGACGGCGCTTGCGCTCGCCGGCCCCGCCGTCGCTGCGGAAAAGAAGAAGGACGCGCCCGCCGCGACCAAGACCGCGGCGCCGACCGCCGCCGATGCCGACGCGTTCATCGCGGCGGTCGAGAAGGATTTGTTCGACTATACGGTCGAGGCGAGCCAGGTGAACTGGGTCAACAGCACCTATCTGACCGAGGATACCGACGCGATGGCGGCGCGGATCAACGCGGTCGGCACCGAAAAGTCGGTCCAATATGCGATTGAGGCGGCCAAATATTCCGGTGTCGCCGGGCTGAGCGCGGACACGAAGCGCAAGCTCGACATTTTGCGCACCGGGCTGGTCCTGCCCGCGCCGACCACCCCGGGCGCCGCGACCGAACTCAACCAGATCGCGACCGACCTGCAGTCGCAATATGGCAAGGGTCGCGGGACGCTGAATGGCAAGGAGATCTCGGGCTCCGACATCGAAGAACAGATGGGCAATGTCGAGCGTACCCCCGCCGAACTCGCCGAAATGTGGACGAGCTGGCACGATAATGTCGGCACGCCGATGAAGGATGATTATGCCAAGCTGGTCGGCATCGCGAACGCCGGCGCGAAGGAACTGGGTTTTGCCAACACCGGCGCGATGTGGCGTTCGGGTTATGACATGTCGCCCGATGATTTCGCGAAGACGACCGAGCGTTTGTGGCAGGAAGTGAAGCCGCTCTACATCGCGCTTCACACCTATGTCCGCTGGAAACTGAACGAGAAATATGGCGATGCGGTGCAGCCCAAGACCGGCGCGATCCGTGCCGATCTGCTCGGCAATATGTGGGCGCAGGAATGGGGCAATATCTATCCGCTCGTCGCGCCGAAGGGCTCGGGCGATCTGGGATATGACGTCGGCGACCTCTTGAAAGCCAAGGGGCAGGGGCCGCTCGATATGGTCAAGGCGGGCGAGAATTTCTATTCGTCGCTCGGCATGGCGCCGCTGCCCGATACCTTCTGGAAGCGCAGCCTGTTCACCAAGCCCGCCGACCGTGAGGTCGTGTGTCACGCCTCGGCATGGGATGTCGACAACAAGGACGATATCCGCATCAAGATGTGCATCAAGGTGAACGCCGACGACTTCACCACGATCCATCATGAGCTGGGCCATAATTATTACCAGCGCGCTTATAACAAACAGCCGTTCCTCTATCTCAACGGCGCCAACGACGGCTTCCACGAGGCGATCGGCGATTTCGTCGCGCTGTCGATTACCCCGCAATATCTGGTCGACATCAACCTGCTCGACAAGGCGAAGGTGCCGAGTGCCGACAAGGATATCGGGCTGCTCCTGCGTCAGGCGATGGACAAGGTGGCCTTCCTGCCGTTCGGCCTGCTCGTCGATCGCTGGCGCTGGGGCGTGTTCGACGGAACGATCAAGCCCGCCGATTACAACACGGCATGGACCCAGCTGCGCCTGCAATATCAGGGTATCACCCCGCCGGCCGAGCGCCCCGCCAATGCGTTCGACGCGGGCGCGAAGTTCCACATTCCCGGCAATACGCCCTACACCCGCTATTTCCTCGCGCGCGTGCTGCAGTTCCAGTTCTACGAAGCGGCATGCAAGCAGGCGGGCTGGACCGGGCCGCTTCATCGCTGTTCCTTCTATGGCAACAAAGAAGTCGGCGCGAAGCTGAACGCGATGCTCGAAATGGGGGCGTCGAAGCCGTGGCCCGACGCGCTGGAGGCCTTCACCGGCAACCGCGACATGTCGGGCAAGGCGATGGCCGATTATTTCGCGCCGTTGAAGGTGTGGCTCGACGAACAGAATAAAGGCAAGCCGCAGGGCTGGTGAGCCGGGCGGATGCAATGAAGATGGGATGGCCGGGAAGGAAACTTCCCGGCCATTTTCATTTGGCTTCGACCGACTGTTTGAAGCGCGCCAGTTTGGCGCTTGCCGCGGCGGCATGCGGGCCGATCCAGCGTTCGTGAATATCGTGGATCGGCATTGCGTTGAGGTGGTTCCAGCGCTCGCGCCCGCGGCGTTCGGCGATCACCAGCCCGGCATCCTCGAGCACCTTCAGATGCTGCATCACGGTACAGCGGTCCATTTGATCAAAACTCGCGCACAGGGCGCCCGTGGTCATCGGCTGATCCTTGAGCGTGTCGAGCATCAGGCGACGGATGTGCGACGCCAGAGCCTTGAAAACACGGTCATATTCTTCGTGGATTGACATGTTGTAAATTTATAACATAAAATTGCCCCGACTCAAGCGGAGAATGGATCATGGAACTGAAATTCAGGGTTGCGGCGCGGATCGCCAAGCCGGTGGCCGAGGTGTTCGAAGCGGTCGTCGATCCCAAGACATTGTCCCGATATTTCACCACCGGCGGCGCCGAAGGACGGCTGGAAACCGGCGCGACGGTGACGTGGGATTTTGCCGATTTTCCGGGCGCCTTTCCCGTCTTTGTGACCGAAGTGGTGGAGGACGAGCGTATCATCCTCGAATGGCAGGCGAATGAAGGCGAGCCCCCGAATGTCGAGGGCGGCGAAATGACCGACAGCGATTATCGCACCAAGGTGACGATGAGCTTCAAGGGCCTCGACGACGGCCGCACCTTGGTCGAAATCGCCGAGGAGGGCTGGCGCGAAAATCAGGGCGCGCTGAAGGCGAGTTATGGAAATTGCCAGGGTTGGGCGCAAATGCTGTGCGCGCTCAAGGCGTGGCTGGAGCATGGCATCAACTTGCGCGAGGGCATGTATGTTTGAGGCGGTGTTGATGGTGATCTGAAACGGGCCGGGTTTCTTTCCGATATTTCGGGCCTGATCGGGGAAGATGACGAGGAAGGTCCTTTCGGGAGTGGGGGAGCCGACCTCTCCTTTCGTCATCCCGGGCTTGACCCGGGACCCGCCTTCCTCCCGCGCGACCTTGCAAAGGCAAGGCAGGCCCCGGGTCAAGCCCGGGGTGACGATGATGGCGGGGGCGGCAAAGGGGTGGAACGCCGACCTATGCCTGCTAGGTTCAAGCGAATGAAAAGTGTCCCGATGGCCCTCGCTCTGCTTTGTTTTTCTGGGTGTGCAAATCATGCAATCTCGGTGGAGCAGGCTCGTGCAGAAGAGAGGCTTCCCACATCTGACGAGGTTGCCGCCTACATCCTCTCGCAATGGGAAGTTGACTACGGCCCACGATTTGCTCGATTTGCGTCTCGTTCGTCGCAGAAGCCCGTTTTGGTGTCTGTGACCAATGTGTCGTGCGACTATTACATCGCGACGCCGGAATGCTCTTTTGAGGTTACGGCTCACTTTCCTGACGAGCCCCCGCAACAACATAATATGGCAGATGAATACGGCTGGACTGATGACGGCAAGCTGCAATCGGTGATCGTGATGTATCACGAGCGGAGGCGATAGGCCCGGCCATCGCGCAATGTCCGCAATTGGCCGAAACCGGTCGTTTTCCGACATCCCCCCTCCCGTTCGTGTCGAGCGAAGTCGAGACACCCGTCGGGATAGCGCCAAGCCGAGGGGCATTTCGACTTCGCTCGATGCAAACGGGATAAGAGGGAGGCTATCGGTCGTTTGCTGTCATTCGCACGGCGCCGGAACAACGCGAAGGTGCGGCGCCTTGCCGCTCCTCACCGGAACGGCGGTTCGTTGAAGGCGCGCAGTTTGCGGCTGTGCAGCTTCGCCCCCTCGTCACGCAGACTTTCGCACGCCTTGATTCCGATCTGAAGGTGGGACGCGATCGCTTCTTCATAGAAGCGGTTCGCCTGTCCGGGTAGCTTGAGTTCGCCGTGGAGCGGCTTGTCGCTGACGCAGAGAAGCGTGCCGTAAGGGACGCGGAAGCGGTAGCCCTGCGCCGCGATCGTCGCCGATTCCATATCGATGCCGATCGCGCGCGACTGCGAGAAGCGCAGCGCGCTGTCGGTGTAGCGCAGTTCCCAGTTGCGGTCGTCGGTGGTGACGACGGTGCCGGTGCGCATCCGCTTCTTGAGGTCTGCGCCGCTGGTCCCCGACACCGCTTCGGCGGCGCCGGCGAGCGCGAGCTGGACTTCGGCGATCGCGGGGATCGGGATTTCGGGAGGCAGAACCGAATCGAGGATGTGGTCGTCGCGGAGATACGCGTGGGCGAGAACATAATCGCCGATGCGCTGGCTGGGGCGCAGCCCGCCGCAATGGCCGATCATCAGCCACGCCTCGGGCCGCAGGACCGCGAGATGATCGCAGATCGTCTTGGCATTCGACGGGCCGACGCCGATGTTGACCAGGGTGATGCCCGCGCCGTCGGGGGCGATGAGGTGATAGGCGGGCATCTGGTGCCGCCGCCAGGCGCTGTCGGCGACGAGCGCGCTTGCGTTGACTCCGGGCTGATCGACATAAAGGCCCGCCGCGCCGGCGAGCGCGGTGTAGCGGCCCTGGCCGACCTGCGAGCCCGCCCAGGCGACGAATTCGTCGACATAGCGATGATAGTTGGTGAACAATATATAGCGCTGAAAATGCTCGGGCGCGGTGCCGGTGTAGTGGCGGAGGCGCGCGAGGCTGAAATCGGTGCGCAGCGCATCGAACAGCGCGAGCGCCTGCGGCTTCGCCGGATCGAGCCCGAACAGACCGTCTGCGAGTTCGTCGCCGATGTCGGCAAGCTCGGTGGTCGGGAAGTGGCGCGCGAGTTCGAGCGGGGTGATGCCGCCCATGTCCGACCCGTCGCTGGCATCCAGGACATAGGGAAAGGGAATTTGCTGCCCCGTGCGCGTCACCGACAGCTCGACGTCATAATGGCGAACCAGCAGGTTCAGCTGGTCGCGCAGATAATCGGCGAACAGGTCGGGGCGGGTGACCGTGGTGACAAACTCGCCGGCGCGTTCGAAGCGGCCAAAGGCGAGGTTGTGGCTCACCTGACCTTCGCGTCGTTCGCCGGTGGTGACGAGCTGTAGCGCCGGATAGTCGAACAGTCCGGTGGCGGCGGCATCCGCCGGCGGCAGCGTGCCGTCGCGGACATAGGCGGCGATGGCGGATTTGAGCGCAGAGACCGACGCGCGGAACCGGGTTTGCAGTTCGGCGATCACCTCTTCGACGAGGGCGATGGGACCGGGGATGTCGGGGGTGTGCGATGATGATGTCATCGCGACGTTCTTGCATGAAAATATGACAGATGGGAAGAGCGGGGAAACGCATCCCATCTCTCGTCATGCCGGGCTTGATCCGGCATCCATGCGGATATGGCGATCTGGCGCTATGGACCCCGGATCACGTCCGGGGTGACGAAGTAAGGAGGGGCGGCTCCGTTCGCAGCCGCCCCATCTTTCTTACAGCTGTTCGAGCATATGGTCCGCGCTCGACACCTTGAATTCGCCGGGGGCTTCGACGTTGAGCTGTTCGACGACGCCGTCGTTGACGATCATCGAGAAACGCTGGCCGCGCTGGCCCATGCCGAACGCCTTGCCGTCCATGGTCAGGCCGACCGCCTGCGCGAAATCGCCATTGCCGTCGGCGAGCATCGTAACCGCGTCACCGGCGTTGGCATTCTTGCCCCAAGCGCCCATCACAAACGCGTCGTTGACCGCGGTGCAGACGATTTCGTCGACGCCCTTGGCCTTCAGTTCGGCGGCCTTGCCGACGAAGCCCGGAAGATGCTTGGCCGAGCAGGTCGGGGTGAAGGCGCCGGGAACCGAGAAGAGCGCAACCTTGCGGCCCTTGAAATAATCGGCGGTGCTGACCTGTTCGGGGCCGTTTTCGGTGACCTTCACCAGCTTGGTTTCGGGCAGCTTGTCTCCGGTCTGGATCGTCATCGTCGGCATCCTTTTGTTGAGGGGATTGGTGTCGCGGCAGACATTTGGGTGGGGCGACGCCGGAGTCAAGCGGGGGCGAGAAATTGATCGAAATGCTGGACCCGCAAGCCATGCGGGGGCATGGTGGTTCCATGGATAAGGCGCCCCCATGGTTCACCGGGCAATTGCTGCTCGCGCTACCCGGAATAGGAGATCCCCGTTTCGAACATGCGGTGGTCGCGATGATCAGCCATGATGAGGAGGGCGCGATGGGGATCGGCATTGCCGATCCGATCCAGGGCATGACCGTCGGGGCCGTGCTGGACCAGCTGGACATCGCGCATGACGACGATCCGCTCGATCAGCCGGTGTTTCTGGGCGGGCCGGTGGAGCCGTCGCGCGGCTTCGTGCTGCACAGCCGCGACTGGGGCGGCGACAATGCGGTGCAGGTGTCGGGGCGCTGGATGGTGTCGAGTTCGCACGATATCTTGCGTGCGATTGCCGAAGGGCGCGGGCCTTCGCGCTGGCTGGTCGCGCTTGGCTATGCTGGCTGGTCGCCGGGGCAGCTGGAGGGCGAACTGGTCCACCACGGCTGGCACGTCACCCCGGGCAGCGATGCCTTGTTGTTCGACACGCCGCCCGCCGAACGCTGGCAGGCGGCGTTTGCCGAAGCGGGAGTGGACGCCCGCTTGCTGACAACCAAGGGCGGCGAAGCTTAGCGTCGCCGTCGCCCCCGCGTAGGCGGGGGCCGCTGTCGGTTTACGCAGCGATGCTGGATCAGGTTTCCGGCGGCCCCTGCCTTCGCAGGGGCGACGTTTTGTTAGCGCGCGAGCGCGAGCAGCGGACGGCCTTGCGACAGATTGGCCAGCGCGGTGCGCGCGGCCCAGCGCGAGTCCATATAGCGTCCGCTGGCGAGTTCGAGATCATAGCGGATCGGGCTGGAAATCGCCGCGTCATAGGCGGCGGCGGCATCGGCGCTGCGGCCGAGGCGGGCATATGCCGTGCCAAGATTGATCAGCCGCGACGGGTCGCGTGCGTCGAGGCTGGTTTCGCCGGTGAGCTTGGCGATCGCGGCCTGATTGTCGCCGGCCTTCAGTTCGCCATAGGCGACTGGCAGGACCGAATCATCGGCCTGCGGCGCGGTCACGACAACGATCGATTGCGCCATGGCGGGGCCTGCGAAGGCGAGGGCGGCGGCGGTTAGCAATATTTTTTTCATTTAGGTATCTCCCCGAAAACTTGGGCTGATTTTCACCCTCTTCAACAAAAAAGTCAATCTTTTCGGGGGTTTGTAACATAGTTGTCACAATATGCGATTATGCTTCACGCAAGGCGCATTATAAGTCTGAATTTTCAGAATCTTGGCGATTGTGACATTCGGCTGCGCCATGACCGTCGCGATTGTCACAATTGCGCTCGCGGAAAAATAATTTGCGCGCCCGCATGGTTGTGCGGTGGGTGATTCGCGTCCGCTCAGCGGTGCTGGACTTGCGATATAAAGAAAAGTTTATATTTGATCCGAAGCGCCGTTTCGGCTAGGGCGCGCAACATAATTTCGTGGCCGCTCGCCTGCGGCCGAACTCGTCTACAGGAGACTAACCGTGGCCACTCTCGCCGCCGACGCCCGTGATTATGTGATTGCCGACATCGCGCTTGCCGATTTCGGGCGCAAGGAAATCCATATCGCCGAAACCGAAATGCCAGGCCTGATGGCGCTCCGCACCGAATTTGGCGCGTCGCAGCCGCTGAAGGGCGCGCGCATCACTGGTTCGCTGCACATGACGATCCAGACCGCTGTGCTGATCGAAACGCTCGTCGCGCTGGGCGCCGAAGTTCGCTGGGCGACCTGCAACATCTTCTCGACCCAGGATCATGCCGCTGCGGCGATCGCCGCGCAGGGCATTCCCGTATTTGCGGTGAAGGGCGAAAGCCTTGCCGATTATTGGGACTATGTCGGCCGCATCTTCGCCTGGGGCGACACGGTTTCGAACATCATCCTCGACGATGGCGGCGACGCCACCATGTTCGCGCTGTGGGGCGCGAAGATCGAGGCCGGCGCGACGCTGCCGGCCCCCGAGAATGAAGAAGAAGTCGAATTCCAGCGCGCGCTGAAGGCGTTCGTCGCGGAAAACCCCGGCTATCTGACCAAGACCGTCAAGGCGCTGAAGGGCGTGTCGGAAGAAACGACGACCGGCGTTCACCGCCTGTATGAAATCGCCAAGAAGGGCGAGCTGCCCTTCCCCGCGATCAACGTCAACGACAGCGTCACCAAGTCGAAGTTCGACAATCTTTATGGCTGCAAGGAATCGCTGGTCGACGCGATCCGCCGCGCCACCGACGTGATGCTGGCCGGCAAGGTCGCTGCGGTCGCCGGTTTCGGCGACGTCGGCAAGGGGTCGGCCCAGTCGCTCCGCAACGGCGGCGCCCGCGTGCTCGTCACCGAAATCGATCCGATCTGCGCCTTGCAGGCCGCGATGGAGGGCTTTGAAGTCGTGACGATGGACGAAGCCGTCCAGCGCGCCGACATTTTCTGCACCGCGACCGGCAACGCCGACGTCATCACCGCCGAACATATGGCGGCGATGAAGCCGATGGCGATCGTCTGCAACATCGGCCACTTCGACAGCGAGATCCAGATTGCGGCGCTCGCCAATTACAAGTGGACCGAAGTCAAGCCCGGCACCGACCTCGTCGAATTCCCCGATGGCAAACAGATCATCGTGCTGGCGAAGGGCCGCCTCGTGAACCTCGGCTGCGCCACGGGCCACCCGTCGTTCGTGATGTCGTCGAGCTTCACCAATCAGGTGCTGGCGCAGATCGAGCTGTTCACCAAGGGCGAGAATTACGGCAACGACGTTTACGTCCTGCCCAAGCATCTCGACGAGAAGGTCGCTGCGCTGCACCTTGAAAAGTTGGGCGTGAAGCTGTCGAAGCTGACCCAGAAGCAGGCCGACTATATCGGCGTGCCGGTCGAAGGGCCGTTCAAGCCCGAACATTACCGCTACTGATCGTTGATCCGCCATCCCGGCGTGTGGCCGGGATGGCGGTGTTTCAGGGGCGTGCGCGCCCACCGGACGACGCTGCGCGGTAATCCGCGATGACGCGCGATTGAAACATCCCGGCATCGCCGGTAGGGCTGGCGGTCATGCGAGCAGGGCCGACACCGGATATATCAGGAAAAATTGCGGGATGAGCGATGCGCTGTCCCCGACAAGCTTGTTTGCGATCGGCCTGTTTGCCGCGCTGTGGCTGCTCGCCGGACTGTGGGCGGTCGGACGCGGCATCGCGATGCAGCGCCGTTCGGCCTTTGTTTCCGGGCAAAGTGAGCGGCTCGCCAGCCTGGTCGAAGCATCGCCGCAATTGCCGGTGATCGTCCGCGGCGACTGGCGGATCGAGGCGGGCGAGCGGCTGGGGCGCTGGCTGGGGCTTGAGCGCGGCCCGCGCAATTTTGATGAGCTGCGCGGAATCGACGCCGGCTTCGACCCGGCGGGGCACGAGGCGCTGCGTCAGGCGATCATCGGCGCGCAGCGCGGTGCGAAGCCCTTCACCCTCAGCATTCGGCCGCAAGGCAGCGCGCGCACCATCGTCATCCACGGCGCCGCCGCGCCGCAGGCGGTGGGCGGGGCGGGCAGCGTATTGCTGTGGCTGAGCGACGCGACCGATGGCCAGCAGGCGCTGGCGCGGGCGCAGGGCGAGCGCGACGAAGCGATGGCGGCGTTCGAGGCGCTGTCGGGCCTGATCGAAGCTGCGCCCTATCCGATGTGGTTCCGCGATACCGGCTTGCAGCTCGCGCTGGTCAACGGCGCCTATGTCCGCGCGGTCGAGGCGGCGAACGCGGCGGCGGTGATCGGCGAGGGCATTGAACTGTGCGAACCGATCGCGGGGATCAGCGCCGCCGAGGCTGCCGAGCAGGCGCGGATCGATGGCGCCGCGCAAACGCGAACCATTCCGGTCACGATCGAGGGTGAGCGACGGATCATGCGCGTCGTCGATATCCCGCTCGCCCCCGAAGGCGGCCGGACGATCGGGATCGCGGGCTATGCGATCGACATTCAGGAGCTGGAGAGCGAGCGCGGTGCGCACCGCCGTTTTGCCGACACCCAGCGCGATCTGCTCGACCGTCTTTCGGCGGCAGTCGCGCAATTCGGACCCGATCAGGGGCTGGACTTCGCCAATCAGCCCTTCCGCCGGCTGTTCGCGCTCGATGTCGATGTCATCGCCGAGGCACCGCCCTTTGCGCGCCTGCTCGACGCATGGCGCGAGGGCGGCCGGACCCCCGAAGTGCGCGACTATCCGATGTGGCGGCAGGCGCATGTCGACTGGTTCGCGCGCACCGACGCGGCCGAGGAAGACTGGCTGCTGCGCGACGGGACGCATTTGCGCGTCGTTGCCCAGCCGACGCCCGATGGCGGCTTGCTGCTGATTGCCGAGGATCGCACCGAACAGGTTCAGCTCGCCTCGACGCGCGATACGCTGCTGCGCGTGCGTACCGCGACCTTTGACAATCTGTTCGAGGCGATCGCCGTGTTCGCGCCCGACGGACGGCTGCATCTGTGGAACCAGCGTTTCCGCCGCCTGTGGGGCGTCGACGAAGGGACATTGGCGGCGCATCCGCGCGTCGATGTGCTGATGGGCGGGCTCGCCGACCGGCTGGCCAAGCCGAACCAGATCAGCATCGTCCAGGAAGTCATCCGCGCCGCGACGCTCGAGCGCACCCAGCGCGTGGGCGAGGTGCGTTTCGCCGACGGGCGCCATTTCGATTTTGCGTCGATCCCGCTGCCCGACGGCAATGCGCTGCTGATCATGCTCGACGTCAGCGACAGCCGGCGGATGGAAAGCGCGCTGCGCGAACGCAATGAGGCGCTGGAGGCGGCCGACAAGGTCAAGACAGCCTTCCTGTCGCGGATGAGCTATGAACTGCGCACCCCGCTGACGTCGATCGGCGGGTTCGGTGAGATGTTGCAGGCGGGCTATGTCGGCAAGCTCGCCGATCAGCAGCAGGCCTATGTCGACGCGATCATGGATTCGGTCGGAGTGCTCGGGCGCCAGATCGACAATGTCCTCGACCTTGCGCAGGGCGAGGCGGGAATGCTGGCGATCGAGCGCGCGCCCGTCGATGTCTGGAAATTGCTCGATATGGCCCTGACCGAAGCGAAGCCGCTCGCCAATGGGGAGAAGATCGAGCTGGTCGGCAACCTGTCGGGCGAGCTTGGGAGCATCGAGGGCGATGCGCCGCGGCTGTCGCGGCTTGTCGCCGGGCTGCTCGACAATGCGATCCGCTTTACCGCGCCGACCCGGCGCAGCGGCGGGCGCGTGCTGCTCCATGCCGAAGGCGATGCAAAGCGCGTCGAGATCGTCGTGTCCGACAATGGCCCCGGTATGCCCGAAGCGGTTGCGGCAGTGACCCAGGGGCAACAGGCGGGAACCTCTTCGGGAGGCATCGGGCTTGCGCTCGCGCGCCAACTCGTCGCGGCACATGGCGGGACGATGGAAGTGATGAGCGAAAAGGGGCAGGGCACGATGGTGCGGGTCAGCCTGCCGCGCGGCGTATGACGATCTTCACGCTGGATTACACATTGAACGACGCCGAACGGATCGGCGCGGCGATTGGCGCCGTCTTGCGTCCGGGCGACGTCGTCGCGCTGTCGGGCGATCTCGGCGCCGGCAAGACGACGCTGGCGCGCGCGATGCTGAAGGCGCGCGGGCTGGCGGGCGAGGCGCCGAGCCCGACCTTTGCGATCGTCCAGCCTTATGCCCCGCCCGAGGTCGAAATGCCGATCGCGCATGTCGATCTGTACCGCATCGAGGATGCGGACGAGCTGATCGAACTCGGCCTCGACGATTATCTGTACGACGGCGCGCTGTTGATCGAATGGCCCGAACGGCTGGGCGATGGCGGCTGGCCCGGCACGCTGACGCTTGCGATTTCGGGCGACGGCGACGCCCGCGTCTTGACAGCATCGCTGCCGCCCGCTTGGGAAGCGCGATGGCCGCTTTGATGATTCCGCCCGCCCATGCGCCCGCCTTCCTTGCTGCGCATGGCTGGGGCGATGCGCAGATTTTGCCGCTTGCCGGGGATGCTTCCTTTCGCCGCTATTTCCGGGTCGTCGATGGCGACCGGCGCGCGGTGCTGATGGATGCGCCGCCGCCGCACGAAGACCCGCGCCCCTTCATCGCGGTTGCCGAATGGCTGGGCGAAAGCGGGCTCAATGCGCCGACGATCCTCGCGCGCGATCTGGTGCAGGGGCTGCTGCTGATCGAGGATTTCGGCGACGTCCGGCTGCGTGAGACGGTCGAAGAAAACCCGCACACCGAAACCGACCATTATTCCGGCGTGACCGATTTGCTCGTCCACCTCCATGCACGGCCGCCGATGGCCGGGCTGCCGGTGCACGGCATCGATCAATGGCTGGATGAGGTGATGCTGTTCACCGACTGGTATTGTCCGGCGCTGGGGCTGGAGGTCGACCGCGATGCGTTTCGTGCGGCGTGGGCCGCGGTGCTCGGGCCGGTCGAAGCCGATGGTCTGGCGCGCGTGACCGTGCTTCGCGACTATCATGCCGAAAATATCATGCTGGTCGCCGGGCAGCAGGGGATCGCCCATTATGGCCTCCTCGATTTTCAGGACGCGCTGGTCGGCCACCCCGCCTATGATCTCGCTTCGGTGCTCGAAGATGCGCGGCGCGATGTAAGCCCCGCGGTCGAGGCGGCGATGCTCGCGCGCTATACGCAAGCGACGGGGCGCGACATCGAAGCGGCCTATTGGGCGCTCGCGGCGCAGCGCAACACGCGCATTCTGGGCGTCTTCGTCCGGCTGTGGAAGCGCGACGACAAGCCGCATTACAAGTCGTTTCAGCCGCGCATGTGGGGGCTGCTCGAACGCGATCTCGCGCATCCCGCGCTGGCGCCGGTGCGGGCGTGGTTTGATACCTATGTTCCCGCCGGCAAGCGCGCGGCGGCATGGGAAGCAGCGGGGGCATGAGCGTGAAAATCGAAAGCGCGATGGTGATGGCGGCTGGGCTCGGCAAGCGGATGCGTCCGCTGACCGCGACCCGGCCCAAACCGCTGGTGCGCGTCGCGGGCAAGCCGCTGATCGACCACAGCCTCGACCGGCTCGCGGCGGCGGGGGTCGGCCATGTCGTGGTCAATGTCCATTATCTCGCCGACGCTTTGGAAGCGCATCTGGCTGGTCAGAAATGGCCGTTCAGCATCGCGATTTCCGATGAGCGGGCGCAATTGCTGGAAACCGGCGGCGGGATGGTAAAGGCGTTGCCGCAGCTCACCGGCGACCCGATTTTGATCGTCAACAGCGACAATATCTGGACCGACGGTCCGCAGGACAGCATCCAGCATCTCGCGCGCCATTGGGACGGCGACCGCATGGATGCGTTGCTGCTGGTGATCCGTCAGGCGAGCGCCACCGGGCATGGCGGCAACGGCGATTTCCATATGGACCCCAATGGGCAATTGTCGCGCCGTAAGCCGGGACGTGTTGCACCCTTCGTCTACACCGGCATCCAGCTGATCTCGCCGCGCCTGCTCGACGGCGCGCCCGAGGGTGCGTTTTCGACCAATATCTTGTGGGATCGCGCGATAGCGGCGGGGCGGCTTTACGGCGTGTCGCACATGGGACAATGGTTCGATGTCGGCACCCCGGCGGCGATTGCGCCGACCGAGGCGGCGTTGAGCGAGGTTTAATCTCCATATCCTCCCCGTGACGCAGCCATGGGGAGGTGGCAGCGCGAAGCGCTCACGGAGGGGCAATTGCGCTACCGTTGCACGGCCCTTCCACCATCCGCTTCGCGGACGGCCCCCCTCCCCAACGCTGCGCGACAGGGAGGATCGGCTTGCGTATCTCTGCCTCGCTCTAGATAGACAGAGATGATGACCAAACGCCCCACCGTTCATTCCATCCCCGTTCAGCGGGCCTTTGCCGATGCGCTCGCCGCCGGGCTGATCGCGCGCTTTGCCGATGGCGCCCTGGGCCTCGCCGATGGGATGATCCTGCTCCCCAGCAACCGCGCGCGCAGCGCGGTGCAGGCGGCGTTTGTGCGCGCGGGGGGCGACGGCTTGCTGATGCCGCGCCTCGCGGTGATCGGCGATGCCGATCTGGATGAGAATGTCGCGCTGGCGCTCGATGCGATCGACGCCGCCGAACCCATCCCGCCCGCGATCGACGCGCTGCGCCGTCGTCTGACGCTGGCGGAGTTGATCGAGCGTCATAATCCGCCGGGTGAGGCTGCAATCACCGGCGCGGCGGCGTTTCAGCTGGCTGATGGATTGGGGCGGGTCATCGATCAGCTTCATTATGAAGAGGTGACGGCGAAGGCGCTGGTCGACCTCGACCTCGGCGAATTTGCCAGTCATTGGCAGGCGTCGCTCGTCCGGTTGCGATTGCTCGTCGATCATTGGCCGGAACTGCTAGCGAAAGCCCGGATGATCGATCGCGCCGACCGCCGCAACCGTCTGCTCGACCGGGTGAGCGCGGGCTGGCGAAGCGCGCCGCCGCCGCACTTCCTCGTCGCGGCGGGGATCACCACTGCGGCGCCGGCGATCGCGCGGCTGCTGCGCACCGTTGCCGATTGCCCGCGCGGGATGGTCGTGCTGCCCGGGCTCGACCTCGATATGGCCGAGCCCGAGTGGGAGGCGCTGGGGCCGATCGAGCGCGATCCGACAGCGCCGCAGGCGCGGCCGCTGGAGACGCATCCGCAATATCATCTGAAATTGCTGCTCGGCCGGATGGGCGTCGGGCGCGCCGAAGTGGGCGATTGGGAGGCGGCTTCGCCGTTCGATGGGCCCGACGCGCGCGCGCCCTTCCTCTCGTTGCTCTTTGCTCCCGCCGCTTACACGGCGCGCTGGCAGGCGGCGGGCGACGTGAGCGCAGGCGTTGCGGGCATCCGCAGCGCGGTCTTCGCCGATGACGGGCAGGAGGCGCAGGGGATCGCGCTGATGATGCGCGCTGCGCTCGAAAAACCGGGTGAGACGGCTGCGCTTGTTACCCCCGACCGGGTGCTGGCCGAACGCGTCGCGGCGGCGCTTGCGCGCTGGGACATAGCGGTCGACGACAGCGCGGGGCAGGCGCTGGCGCAATCGCCGCCGGGCGCGCTGCTGCTGTTGCTCGCCGAACTGGCGGGGCAATTCGATCCCGTGCGACTGATCGCGCTGCTCGGCCACCCGCTGGTGCGCAAGGGCGAGGCGCGGCTGGCCTGGCTCGATCAGGTGCGGCGGCTCGATCTGGTACTGCGCGAGCCCGGGCTGACGCCCGGATGGGCCGGGGTGAGCGCGCGCATCGCGATGCTTGCCGCCGATCCTGACCTCCGCCGCCATAGCGAAGCGCGCGCGATTGCCGATTGGTGGTTCGACATGGCGGCGGCGCTGGAAGCCGCGCTGGCGCCCTTTGCCGCCCCGGCACCGCCCGCGACGCTGCTCGCATCGCTTGAGGCGGGGCTGGGCTGGCTGACCGGCGAGGCGGTGTGGACCGGCGCAGCGGGACGCGCGCTGGCTGAATTGTTCGACCGCTGGACGCTCGCCGATGGTGCGGGCCCGGCGCTCGTCGCGCCCACCGAATTTCCAGCGATGCTCGCCGACCTGCTTGGCGGGGAAAGCGTGCGGCCGCCCTATGGCAAGCATCCGCGGCTGTTCATCTGGGGCCTGCTCGAGGCGCGGTTGCAGCGCGCCGATCATATGATCCTCGGCGGGCTCAACGAAGGCCGCTGGCCGCAGCAGCAGGCGCCCGACCCGTGGCTGGCGCCCGGCATCCGCCGCATGCTCGGCCTCGCGGCGCCCGAGCGGCAGCAGGGAATGGCGGCGCATGATTTCGCCGGGGCGCTCGCGGGGCGCAACATCGTCGTCACCCGCGCGGAGCGGAGCGGCGGCGATCCGGTGGTCGCGTCGCGCTTCTGGCTGCGGCTGACCGCGCTTGCGGGCGAGCTGCCCGAAGCGATGCTGGATGGCGCCAGCGTGGCCGCGCTTGCGGCGGCGCTCGACGTGCAGCCGGGGGGCCATGCGCCCGCCAACAGGCCGCAGCCATGCCCGCCCGCAGCGGCGCGGCCGGACAGCATCAGCGTCACCGGCGTCGATCAGCTCGCGCGCGATCCCTATGCCTTTTACGCCGCGAAGATTTTGCGGCTGTCCGAACTCGATCCGTTGGCGAGCGGTCCCGACGCCAAATGGTTCGGGACGCGGGTGCATAAATTGCTCGAGGATTGGCAGGCGGCGGGATTGACCCCGGCGGCGTTGGAGAGCGAACTCGCGGCGCTCGCCGGCGATCCCGCGCTCGATGCGCTTGCGCGCGCCTTCTGGTTGCCGCGCATCGTGCCGTCGCTGCGCTGGGCGGCGGAGACGGTGTGGCAGGCGCGCGACGAGCGCTGGCCGGTGGCGAGCGAAGTGCGCGGCGAAATGCTGGTGGGCGGGATCAGGCTGCACGGCAAGGCCGACCGCATCGACCAGCTGTCCGACGGCAGCCTTGCGATCGTCGATTACAAGAGCGGCGCGGCGCCGAGCGGCAATGCCGCCGCCGAAGGGCTCGACAATCAGCTCGGCCTGCTCGGCCTGCTCGCGGCAGCGGGTGCGGCCGAGGATGTCGATCGCGCCGACGTCGCCGGACTTGAATATTGGAGCCTCAAGCGCGACCGGGCCAAGGGCGTGGGCGGCAAGATTTCGCCGACGCATGGCGGACGCCGCAAGCTCAAGACGGTCGAGGAAGCGATCGACCGCGCCGCCGAAGCGCTTGCCGACCTGACCGCGCGCTTCCTGCTCGGCGGTGAGGCCTTTGTTCCGGGCGATGCGGGCCGGCGCTACACCGACTTCGACCATCTGATGCGCCGCGACGAATGGTTCGGAAGCGGTGATGGAAACGATAACGGCAAAACAACATGACCCACCCCGACAAATTGCTCAAGCGGCTCGACGAGGGCCAGCAGGCGGCGGCGCGGCCCGACGATCATGTCTGGCTCGGTGCGTCGGCGGGGACGGGCAAGACGCAGGTGTTGTCGGCACGCGTGCTGCGGCTGATGTTGGATGGTGTGTCGCCTGAGGCTATCCTGTGCATCACCTTTACGAAGGCGGGGGCGTCCGAAATGGGGCATCGTATCCATGAGCGTCTCGCGCTGTGGGTGCGGATGGACGATGGCGATTTGCGGCTGGACCTGCAGGCGCTGGGGGCCGACTGGCAGACGCCCGCGATCCTCGACCGTGCGCGGTCGCTGTTCGCGACGGTGATCGATAGCCCGGGCGGCGCGATCCGGGTGCAGACGATCCACAGTTTCTGCCAGACCCTGCTCGCGAGTTTCCCGCTGGAGGCGAAAATCCTGCCGGGTTTCCGCGCGCTGGAGGACAGCGAGGCGGGGGCGTTGCAGCGCGAGGTGCTGGGCACGCTGCTGAGCCAGGCGGGTGACGATGGCGATGCGATGCGCGACGTCGCGGCGATGCTGGCGCTGCGCATCGGGCAGGACGCGGCGCTGGCGTTTCTGCACCGCTGCGCGAGCGCCTTTGCGGCGCCCGATGCGCCGCGACTTGCGCCGAAGCGGCACGATGTGCGCGCGGCGCTTGGCTTGCCCGAAGGCGATGCGGCGGCGTGGCTGGAGGGCGAGCTGGCGCGCGGAGCAATCGCTACGGCGGATATCGGCGCGGTCGCGGTGAGCGGGCGCGCGTGGGGGACCAAGACCGGCGAAGCGCGCGCCGATATCATGGCCGAATGGCTTGGCGCCGCGCCTGCCGTACAGGGCGTGTTGCTCGCGGCGTTGCGCGGCTGCTTCGTCACCGGGACGGGCGACATGCGCGCCGACTTCGTCAAAGAGACGGGCAAGATGCACGGCTGTCTGGCCGCCGCCGAACGGATTGTCGCGGTTGCCGACGAACTGACCGCAACCGCCGCCGCGATGCGCGTCGCCGACGATCTGGTGGCGGCATGGGATTTGGGGAGCCGCTTTGCCGAAGCCTATGCGCTGGCGAAGCGTGAGCGCGGGCTTGCCGATTTCGACGATCTGATCAGCATCGCGGGAACGCTGCTGCGCGTCGGCGATTTCGGCGAATGGGTGCGCTTCAAACTCGACCAGCGCACGGACCATATATTGGTCGACGAGGCGCAGGACACCAATACGAGGCAATGGGCGATCGTCGCCGCACTCGCCGGTGAGTTTTTCGCCGGGCAGGGCGCCAAGGACGACCGCAACCGCACGATGTTCACCGTCGGCGACCGCAAGCAGGCGATCTTCGGCTTTCAGGGCACCGAACCCGCGGCGTTCGAGGCCGCGCGCATCCGCTTTGGCGAGAAGGCGCGGGCAGGCGAGCGCCCGTTCGAGGAAGTCGACCTGGTCACCAATTACCGGTCGAGCCCCGCCGTGCTTGACGTTGTCGATGCGTGGATCGAAGGGGGCGCGGCCGAACTGATGGGGCTCGCCTCCGACGAGCCGCCGCATCTGCCGTTCAAGAGCGAGCATCCGGGTCGCGTCGAGCTGTGGCAACCGCTGCCCGTCGGAAAGGCGATCGGCGGCGGAGCCGAGGAGGAAGACGAGGCGGGCGAGGATGAGGGCGAGAGTGGACCAGGCGAGCCGCTGGCCGCTGCGAGCGATCCCGCGAGCCTTCGCCTGTCGCGCGCAATTGCCGATGAGGTGAAGGACTGGATCGCGAACGGCAAGGATGGGCGCAGCGTCGCGCCGGGCGACATCATGATCCTCGTCCGCCGCCGCCGCGATCTTGCGGCGCGAATCGTCGCGCGGCTGCAATCGCTGCATGTCCCGGTCGCCGGGGTCGATCGCTTTGCGCTGACCCAGCCGCTGGGGGTGCAGGATCTGCTGGCGGCGATGCGCTTTGCAGTTCAACCGCTCGATGATCTGAATCTTGCCGCGTTGCTCGTGTCGCCGCTGATCGGGTGGAGCCAGGACGATCTGTTCCGCATCGCCCATGGCCGCAAGGCGAAGTCGCTGTGGCAGAATCTGCGTGACCGCGAAGAGGAGGTGCCGGCGGAAACGATGGCCGCCCTGCGCAGCCTGCTGGCGATGGCTGATTTCACCACCCCCTTTCGTTTCCTCGAAACCATCCTGTCAGGGCCGATCGGCGGGCGCCGCAAGCTGATGGCGCGGCTGGGAAAGGAAGCGCGCGACCCGATCGATGAACTGCTCAATCAGGCGCTGAGCTTCGAGCGGCTGGAAACCGCGTCGCTGCTGGGTTTCCTGACCCGCATCGCGGCGAGCACTGCGGACATCAAGCGCCAAACCGAGGCGCGCAGCGACGTCGTGCGAGTGATGACGGTGCACGGGTCAAAGGGGTTGCAGGCGCCGATCGTCATCCTCGCCGACGCGACCGACGATCCGAAACCGCGCCAGACCAAATTCGATCTGTCGCTGGCGGGCTGGGACAAATTGCCGGTGTTCGGGCTGGGCAAGGACGAGCGGCACGGCCGGATTGCCGAAGCGCATGACGCCAAGGCGCGCGCCGAGATCGAGGAGCATTGGCGGCTGCTTTACGTCGCGATGACGCGCGCCGAGGAGCTGCTGGTTGTCACCGGGATCACCAAGGCCGAGGATCTGAGCGTAGCGGAAGGCAGCTGGCATGGTGCGGTCGATGCGGTGATGGCCGATATGGGCTGCGACTGGCAGGACGCCGGGCCGACATGGGGGACCAAGCGCGTTCACGCGGTCAATGCGAAGAAATGGGCGCGGGCATCGGAGCGCAAGGCCGTGGCGGCAGCGCCGCCGCTGGTGATAGCCGACTGGGCGACAAAGCCCGCCCCCGAAGAAGCGCGCCCGCCGCGCCCGCTGGCGCCGTCGGCACTGGGTGAGGATGATGTCGCGACCCCGCCGCAGGGCCGCAACCGCGTGGCGGCGGTGGCGCGTGGATTGCTGCTTCACGCGTTGTTCGAGCGACTACCGCCCGTCGCGGCGGAAAAGCGGGAGGCGGCGGCGCTGCGCTGGCTGGCGGCGCAGGCGCCCGAGCTGGACGCTGCGGCGCGGGCGGCGATGGTCGGTGAAGTGCTGGCGGTGCTGGATGACCCGGCCCACGCAGCCTTGTTCGGCCCCGGATCACTCGCCGAAGTGCCCTTGTCGGCGGTGGTCGGCGACGGCGTCGTCGTTGCGGGGATTGTCGACCGGCTCTGTGTCACCGACGACGCCGTGACGGTGATCGATTACAAGACCGGGCGGCATGTCCCCGCCAGCGCCGCCGAGGTCGCGCCCGCTTATCTGCGCCAGATGGCGGCGTATCGCGATGCGCTAGGGGTAATTTTTCCGCAAAAGCGGGTCGAGGCGGCGCTGCTCTATACGGCGGGACCGAAATTGATCGCGCTGGATGCGGCGGTCCTGGCGGCGCACAAGCCCGGCTTGGTGGCGGCGAAGGCGAATTTGGCGGCCTCGGCCCTTGAGCCGGAGGCACCGACGCCTTAGTTTGGGTGCCAACAGGATATTCTCAGGAGACAGATTATGGGTACCAAGGCGATCAGCGACGACAGCTTTCAGGCCGATGTGCTCGACAGCGACACCCCCGTTCTCGTCGATTTCTGGGCCGAATGGTGCGGTCCGTGCAAGATGATCGGCCCGTCGCTCGAAGAAATCGCCGACGAACTCGGAGAGAAAGTGGTGATCGCCAAGCTGAACATCGACGATCATCCGAACGCCCCCGCCAAATATGGCGTGCGCGGCATCCCGACGATGATCCTGTTCAAAAATGGCGAAGTCGCGGACACCAAGGTCGGAGCGGCGCCGAAGAGCGCGCTCAAGGGCTGGCTGGAAGGCGCGCTTTAAGAATGATCCTGCCCCCGCTTCGGCGGGGGCATGTCCTCCGGCGAGCATCCATGAACTGAGTTCAGCTGTTTCGGGGCGGGCCGGTGGAGCCCCGCACCACCAGTTCGGACGCACTGGTAGCATGATGGGATTGGACCAGCTGATCCCCGGCCGTGCGCAGCCGGTCCATGAACCAGAGGGCGCAATGGGTTGCCAGCGACTGAATGGGTGGACGGATCACCGTAAGCGGCGGCTGCCACCATAGGCTCCAACTGGGATCGCCGAAGCCGATGACCGACATCTGCGTGGGGATATCGACCCCGGCCCGGCGGAGGGACGCGATGATTCCCATGGTGACATGGGCGGACCCTGACAGGATCGCGGTGGGACGATCGGGCAGCGCCATGACGTCATCGACTGCCCGTTCACCCCAGCTTGCGGTCGGCTTGTCGAGAAGGGCGGTGAGCATCGACAAGGGAACATCGCGCTTGCGATAAGCCTCGTGGACGCCTTCGAGCCGTCGGCGCCCGGTCGATAGGCGTTCGGAACCGGCGACATAGGCGATCCGGCGATGTCCCAGGTCGAGCAAATGGCCGACGGCGCGTTCCATCGCATCATCGTCGTCGATTCCGAACCAGAGATCGTCGGGACCATCGGCGTACCTAAGCAATTGCACATGCGGCACCTGACGAAGCAGCGTGACGCTCTCGCTCTTCAGGCCAGCGCTTGGCACCAGGATGATCCCGGCAACCCGCGCGCCGACGAAGTCGCGGATATGGCGCGTCTCGGTTTCGGGATCGTCGCCTGTGATCGATAGCGCGATGCGATAGCCTTCGCGGTCGCAACTCTCCGAAAGAGCCTGTGCGATCGATGCGAAGAAATCATTCCGAATGTCGGGAAGGATCAGCCCGATGAGGTTGCTCGACCCCCCGCGCATCATCCGCGCGGGCAGGTTTTCGACATAGCCAAGCTCTTCTGCCGCGATGCGCACGGCGCGCTTGGTCTTTTCGCTGATGCGCGGGTCCCCCGACAGGGCGCGTCCGATTGTGGAGATCGAAAAGCCGAGCTTGATCGCGATATCTTTGGTCGTCACCATGGCCGGCATATTCTTGTCCCCGCATGCATGACGAACCGGCCTGCGGGCTTCAGCCGCCGGGCCCGATCCGTCCTGTCGATGGCTGTCGCGGCGTCACAAATTCAGCTCCGGTAATCGGCGTTGATGCTGATGTAGCCGTGGGTCAGGTCGCAGGTCCAGACTGTGGCGCGGCCTTCGCCCAGCCCGAGATCGGCGCCGACGCGGATTTCGAAGCCTTTGAGGTGCGCGGCGACCGGCGTCTCGTCATAGCCGTCGACCGGCAGTCCATCCTTTGCCACCCAATGATCGCCGAAACGGATCGCAAGGCGGTCGCGGTCGGCGGGTTCGCCGGCCTTGCCCACCGCCATCACGACGCGGCCCCAGTTCGCATCCTCGCCCGCGATCGCGGTTTTCACCAGCGGCGAATTGGCGATGGCGAGCGCGACGCGCTTCGCGCTGTCGTCGCTGACCGCGCCGCTCACCTGGATTTCGATGAATTTCGATGCGCCTTCGCCGTCGCGCACGACTTGCTGCGCGAGGTCGAGCGAGACGGCGCGGATCGCGGCGTAAAGCGCGTCGGCGCCGGGGTCGTCGCGGGTGGTGAGGGGGGCGCCTCCCGCCTGACCCGTCGCGAACAGCAGCACGGTGTCGCTGGTCGAGGTGTCGCTGTCGACGGTGATGGCGTTGAAGCTGCCGCCTGTCGCCTCGCTCAGCATCTCCTGCAGCAGCGCGGGGGCGACCGCGGCGTCGGTGAAGATATAGCCGAGCATCGTCGCCATGTCGGGGGCGATCATCCCCGATCCTTTGACGATCCCCGCAACCTGCACGGTCCGGTCGCCGACGATCGCGCTGGCGGCCGAGCCTTTGGCGAAGGTGTCGGTGGTGCAGATGGTTTCGGCGGCGGCTTCCCACGAGCAGGACGGCGCGGTGAGCGCGGCGGCGACCCCGGCGCGAGCCTTGTCCTTGGGCAGCGGTACGCCGATGACGCCGGTCGAGCTGACGAAAACTTCGCCGGGCTCGCAGCCGAGATGATCGGCGACCTGCGCCATAATCTGTTCGACCGCTTCGCGGCCGCGATAGCCGGTGAAGGCGTTGCTGTTGCCGGCGTTGACGATCAGCGCGCGGCCGACGCCGCCCTTCACCTGCTCTCGGCCGAGTTCAACCTCGGACGAGCAGCAGATGTTGCGCGTGAATACGCCCGCGGCGGTCGTGCCCGGCGACAGCTCGATATAGGTGAGGTCGCAGCGGTCCCAATTTTTGTACTGCGCGCGCGCGACGCGGCGTGTCACCCCGGCGATGTCGGGGAGGGCGGGAAAGCTTTCGGGCGCGAGCGGGGAGCGGGTCATGGTCATGATGCGCTGCGCATAGCGGGTGTTGGCACAACGCAAAACCCCTCCCGTAAACGGGAGGGGCAGCGAGACTTGCGAACTTGTTCGTTAGTCGCAGCGGGGTGGGCAATGGCGACGTCGCTGGCCCACCCCCGACCCCTCCCGCAGGCGGGAGGGGAGTTTGTCGGCTTACGCCGGGATGCCGCTGATAGATTTCACTTCCATGAAATCCTTGAGCCCGAGCAGGCCGCCTTCGCGGCCGTTGCCCGACGCCTTGTAGCCGCCGAAGGCTGCGCCCGGGCCGGGCCCCCATGCGTTGACCGCGACCATGCCGGCGCGCAGTTTCGGCGCGATGGCGGCGGCCTTGGCGGGGTCGCCCGAGATGACCGCCGACAGGCCATATTCGGTGTCGTTGGCGATATCGACCGCCTCGTCGAGGTCTTCATAAGCCATGACGGTTGCGACGGGGCCGAAGATTTCCTCATTGGCGATCCGCATGTTGCGGGTGACGCCCGAGAAGACCGTCGGCTTGATGTAATAGCCGCGGTTGACGTTCGACGGCAGGCCGGTGCCGCCGGTTTCGAGCGTCGCGCCCTCGTCGATCGCCGACTGGATCAGGCCCTGAATCTTGTCGAACTGCGCCTTGTTCACGACCGGGCCGATATGGCCGCCTTCGGCCATCGGGTCGCCGACCTGCGTTCCGTCGAACATCGCCTTGATGACGCCGACGGCTTCGGCTGCGCGATCCTTCTGGACGAGGATGCGGGTGGGGGCGATGCAGCTTTGGCCGGTGTTGACGAGCACGCCCTGCACCGTCGGGGGCAGCACGGCGGCGAAATCAGCGTCGGGCAGGACGACGTTCGGCGACTTGCCGCCGAGTTCCTGATGGACGCGCTTGACCGTGTCGGCAGCTGCCTTGGCGACCATGATCCCGGCGCGGGTCGATCCGGTGAAGCTCACCATTTCGATGCCGGGGTGCGACGAGATGGCGTTGCCGACGGTCGGGCCGTCGCCCTGAACGAGGTTGAACACGCCCGGGGGTACGCCCGCGGCGTCGAGGATTTCGGCGAAGATCGTGGCGTTGCCGGGGCATTCTTCCGACGGCTTCAGGATCATCGTGTTGCCGGCGGCGAGCGCGGGGGCGACCTTGAGCGCGATCTGGTTGAGCGGCCAGTTCCACGGGGTGATCATGCCGACGACGCCGATCGGTTCATAGGCGAGAACGCCTGCAGCATATTTTTCGGTGAAGGAGAAATCCTGCAGCGCCGCAATGGTGCCGAGGAAGCCGCCGATGCCGGCGCCGACCTGTGCGGTTCCGGCGAAGCTGACGGGGGCGCCCATTTCGGCCGCCATCGACTTGGCGAGGTCGGCACCGCGCTTTTTATACTCCTCGACGATGCGGTTCAGCAGCGCGAGGCGTTCTTCGCGGCTCGTCTGCGAGAAGGTCTTGAAGGCCTTCTTCGCGGCGGCGACGGCGTCGTCGACGTCGGCGGCGGTGCCGAGGACGATCGTCGAAGCCGCTTCTTCGGTCGCGGGGTTGATGACGTCGTGCGCCTTGCCGCCCTTGCTGTCGACCCATTGGCCGCCGATGTAATTTTGTTTCAGATGCTGTTCGGTGCTCATCATTCTTCTCCCATCGGCGGTGGATTCCGTCTCGGATTGCTACCTAATCACTGTGGCGGATGAATCAAGGAAGGCCAACTGTGAAAACTGGCGGGTTAGCGCTTTTCAGCAGCAAGGCGTGACATCAATATGGCAGCGCGGGTCGCCTGGCGGCTGATGCTGGGGATGTCGACCGCTTCGCCCGGGGCATGATCGCCGATGCTGTGCGGGCCGAGTCCGGCGAGCCCGTCGACATCGGCGGCGACGAAGCTGATGTCGCCCGCCCCGCGCTTCAGCGGGTCGAGCGGCGCCATTTCGGCAAGGCCGAGGTCGCGGTTCACGCCGTTGAGCTTTGCGAGCAAGGCGCGGTTGCCGTCGGTCGGCGCCATCGCGGGATAGCCCACGGGATCGAACCCCAGCGTCGCTCCCGTGGCAGGCGCATGGTCGGCGACGATCGCCGCCATTTTGGCCTTCACGCGGTTTGCCTGTTCGACCGAGAGGGTGCGCAGGTCGCCGCGGGCGATCGCGGCGGGCGCGATGATGTTGGTCTTTCCGGTCGCGACGGCGCGAATTCCGCCGGCATCGACGCTGGCGCTTTCGCCGCCGGCGATCAGCCCGACGTTGAAGGTGAGATTGGGTTCGGGAAGTTCGGTGCGGAACCTGTGGAGAATGCGCGCGAGTTCATAAATGGCGCCGTCGCCGACACCATCGCTGAAAATACCCGAGCTGTGGCCGGTCTGTCCGGTCGCGGTGACGGTCCAGCTTTCGCTGCTGCGCCGCGCGATCGAGCCCATGTCAGCGCCCCCATCGCGCACCAGTCCTTCGAAATCGAGCGCGATGTCGCTGCGCTTTCCTGCAGCGATCAGGTCGGCGCGCGACAGGTCGGTCGGCTCGCCCGCATCCTCTTCGTCGCCGGTCATATGGATTTCGATATTGGCGTCCTTCAGCGTTCCCGCCGCCTGCATCGCGCGGAGCGCGGCGACGATGACGACCATCCCGCCCTTGTCGTCGCCGGCGCCGGGGCCTTCGCCCATATCGCCTTTGCGAACGAATTTCTGAAAGGGCGAATCGGGTTCGAACACCGTGTCGAGATGCGCGATCAGCAGCAGGCGCTTTGCATCATCCCGCCCCTTATGCACCGCGATCAGATGCCCGGCGCGCTTCGTCTCCGGCGTCGGTTTCCACGTCACCGCAAAGCCGAGCGGTTCGAGCTCGGCGCGCATCATCTGCCCGACCTTTTCGACGCCCGCGAGGTTGAGCGTGCCGCTGTTCTGATTGACGAGCCGTTCGAGCAACGCGATCGAGCGCGCCTGTTCGGTCTCGATCGTCTTTGCCATGCCGCTTTCGGCCTTGCTGAGCTTGGCATAAGCAGCGGGCGCGAGCGCAAGCTGGACGGCGACGAGGGCGGCAAGCGGCAACGATTTCATGGGGAAGACTCCTCTGGATGCCGTCCTTGTGGCGCGCGGTGCGCGCGAGGGCAAGCGATCAGCCTGGCTGCACCATGAAGATATCGCCGCCGATGCTGATGAGGAAGAGGTTGCCCGCGCTGTCCTCACCGAAGGAGGCAATCGAGCTCAGCGTTCCGGCGTCGGGGGCGAAATCCTCGTTCCGCCGCGCGAAGCGCGACGAGGCGAGCGTCTGGCCGCCGACGAAGCTCGCGAAAGGCACCGACCAGATGTTGCCCGAAACGAAATCGGCGAAGACATATTGACCGGCGAGTGACGTCACCGGACCCCGATAGACATAGCCGCCGGTGATCGAATTGCCCTGTCGCGGGCCGCTGCCATGGCCATATTCGGCCACGGGGTCGGTAAGCCCGCCGGGCGCCGTGCCGGTGTATGGCCGGGTGCCCTCCTTGAAGCGCCAGCCGAAGTTGAGGCCGGGTTGTGCCGTGGTGACCAGGTCGATTTCTTCGACCGCGCCTTGCCCGACGTCGCCGATGATCAGCGTCGAGCCCGAGAAGGAGGTCCGGAACGGATTGCGCAGCCCCAGCGCATAAACATAGGGGTCGCCGCCGCCGCCGAGATAGGGATTGCCGGCGGCGGGCCTAAAGAAAGAATCATTGTTGGGAACCGATGCGCCCGCATAGGGGTCGTAGAGGACCCGGAACCGCAATATCTTGCCAAGCCGCGAATTGGGATTCTGGGCATTGTTTCCGGGATCGCCCGCGCCGCCGCCATCGCCCACCCCGACATATAGCAAGCCGTCGGGGCCGAAGGCCAGCGAGCCGCCGTTATGATTGTTCGCCCCGGGATGAGGTATCGTAAAGGTCGCCACCGGCTGCGTCCCGCCGGAACGATATTCGCGAAGCTCGATATCACCCGCGGCGTTCGTGCAATAGATTACGAAGCGATTGGAATTCGCGGGCCGGGGAAACCATGCCATGCCGAGCAATCCGCCCTCACCGTCGGTCGAAAGGTTGTCGACCGTGAGGAACAGTGTTTTGGCACCAGACGGGGTCATGCGATAGATTCGGCCGCCCTTTTCCAGCACATAAACGTCGCTGCTGCCGGGAACGCCGAGCAAATAGGTAGGCTGGTCGAACCCGGTAGCGACGCGCTTGACCGATATGCCTTCGCGGCTGTTGGTGACGGTGACATTGACCACCTGCGTGGCGCTAACCCGGCCGTCGCTGACGCTGATCCGGACATTATAGACATTGTCGCCATCGGCATCGCCGGGAAGATCATAATCGGGGGCGGCATTGAAGCGGAGCGCGCCCGCCGCAGTGATAGCGAAAAGCGCCCCGTCGGCACCGCCGTCGATCGAAAAGACGAGGGTGTTGGCGTCGGCATCGCTCGCGGCGGCCTGATAGGCCGCGGTGCCGTTCTCGGCCATCGAGGCGGTTTGGGGTGAAGTGAAGGCCGGCGGCGAATTTTGCGCGGGCGGCGTGCTTCCGCTTCCCCCGCCGCCGCATGACGCCAGCAACAGCAAGGGCAGGGCAAAAGAGGCTCGCATCGTCATGGGTTCGCTGCCTTTCGCGGTCGGAGCTTCCGGAGCCCTTTGGGCCCATCCTGCCACCGGCGGCGAGGCCCCGCAACCAGCTATCCAGCAGAGAAGCGGGAAAAAAAAGGGGCGCCCGGTTCCCCCGAACCGGACGCCCCTCTTCGCGTCGCTGAACCTTGCGGATCAGGCGCTGTAGTACATGTCGAATTCGACCGGGCTGGGGGTCTGTTCGAAGCGATGGACTTCGTCCCACTTCAGTTCGACATAGGCTTCGATCTGGTCCTTCGAGAACACGTCGCCCTTGAGCAGGAAGTCGTGGTCGGCGAGCAGGCTGTCGAGGGCTTCGCGAAGGCTGCCGCAGACGGTCGGGACTTCCTTCAGTTCCTCGGGCGGCAGGTCGTACAGATTCTTGTCCATCGCGTCGCCGGGGTGGATCTTGTTCTGGATGCCGTCGAGGCCTGCCATCAGCAGCGCCGAATAGCAGAGATAGGGGTTCGCCATCGCGTCGGGGAAGCGGAATTCGACGCGCTTTGCCTTGGCGCCGGCGCCGTAAGGAATGCGGCACGACGCCGAACGGTTGCGGCTCGAGTAAGCGAGCAGCACCGGGGCTTCGAAGCCCGGGACGAGGCGCTTGTAGCTGTTCGTCGACGGGTTGGTGAAGGCATTCAGCGCCTTGGCATGCTTGATCACGCCGCCGATGAAATAGAGGCACATGTCGCTGAGGCCGGCATAGCCGTTGCCGGCGAAGAGCGGCTTGCCCTTTTCCCAGATCGAAATGTGGGTGTGCATGCCGCTGCCGTTATCGTCCTTGATCGGCTTCGGCATGAAGGTCGCGGTCTTGCCATAGGCATGGGCGACCTGATGCACGACATATTTATAGACCTGCATGCGGTCGGCGGTTTCGGTGAGGGTGCCGAAGGTCAGGCCGAGTTCGTGCTGCGCGGCAGCGACTTCATGATGATGCTTGTCGCAGGGCAGGCCGAGTTCGAGCATCGTCGAGACCATTTCGGCGCGGATGTCGACGGCGCTGTCGACCGGCGCGACGGGGAAATAGCCGCCCTTGACGCGCGGACGGTGGGCGAGGTTGCCGCCTTCATAAGCGCGGCCGCTGTTGGTCGGCAGTTCGATATCGTCGATCTCGAAACCCGACTTGTTGTAACCGGTTTCGAAACGGACGTCGTCGAACATGAAGAATTCGGCTTCGGGACCGACATAGACGGTGTCGCCGATGCCGGTGGTGCCGACATAGGCTTCGGCGCGCTTCGCGGTGGTGCGCGGGTCGCGCGAATAGCCTTCGCCGGTCGCGGGTTCGACGATATCGCAGACCATGATCAGCATCGGGGTCGCCGAGAAGGGATCGTCATACACCGCGTCGAGATCGGGCTTGAGGATCATGTCGCTTTCGTTGATCGCCTTCCAGCCTTCGATCGACGAGCCGTCGAACATCAGGCCGTCTTCAAGCTCATCCTCGCCGAGGACCGAAGCGACCATCGTCAGGTGATGCCATTTGCCCTTCGGATCGGTGAAGCGCAGATCGACCCACTCGATGTCGTTTTCCTTGATCCGTGCGATGATATCCTTGGGCTTCGTAGCCATGATCTAAGCTTCCTTCTTGCGATAGTCGCCGGCAAGGGCCGGGATGGGTTGAACCTGTCGGGTTTCGGGGTGTCTTAAAGCGCGTCTTCGTTGCGTTCGCCGGTGCGGATACGCAGCGCCGATTCAATGTGGCTGACGAAGATCTTGCCATCGCCGATGCGGCCGGTTTGCGCGGCCGCCGCGATCGCTTCGACGACGCGTTCGGCCATGCTGTCCTCGACGACGATTTCCAGTTTCACCTTGGGCAGGAAATCGACGACATATTCGGCGCCGCGATACAGTTCGGTGTGACCCTTTTGCCGGCCGAAGCCCTTGGCCTCGGTGACGGTGATCCCGCTGACGCCGACTTCGTGCAGCGCTTCCTTCACCTCGTCGAGCTTGAACGGCTTGATGATCGCCTCAATCTTCTTCACTTACATTCCCCTTTGGGCCTTCCTCCGCTGCTCGCAGACAAAGCCGGGTCAGGCGCGCCTGATCCGGTCCTGGCTCGTGAGTCGCCGCGGTGTTCCGCCATCTTGCACCAATCAAGAGCCGTGCCAATTGGCGAATCGCGCGCTTTCGGGACAATTTTTGATGGGGCGTGGTGCCGCTGCCCAAGGGGTAGGCAGGGGCGTGAAAACGGTGATTAAATTTTGGGCAATCCGGGTCCGGGCTTGCCCGGTTCCTTCTCGTCATGCCGGGTTTGACCCGGCACCCGCCTTTTCTCATGCGAAAAAGGCAGGCCCCGGATCAAGTCCGGGGTGACGATGCGGGTGGGGGGAGGGCTATCTCCCCATCGGCGCCGATGCGTCGGGGAGATTGGCCTTGGTCCAGTTCGATCGTTCGATGACATAGGCGCGGATCGCCTCGGCATCCTGCGGGGTCAGCACGCGGGCGAAGCTGACCATGCCGCGGTCCTTCAGCGCGCCGTCGATAATCACCGACTTCCATGCGTCGGCGTTGGCGAGGGTGCCCGAGACGCGGATGTCGGGGGTGAAGCCGTTGCCGATCGCGCTGTCGCCGTGACAGACTTGGCAATAACGGCCGAAATGCGCCTTGCCCGCTGCAACCTCGGCGGGTTTGGCGGTCATCGGCGGCGGGGCCCACGCGAGCGTCGTTGTCGCGGGCGGCGCGGGAAGCTGCGCGGTGCCGCCGATCTTGAGCACGACGAGGCGCGGGATATTGGGCACCTTTCGCGTCACCCCGCCCGCAATTCCGGCGACGAGCGGGAAGGCGCCGCCCTTGCTGGTCATGAAGGCCACATATTGGACACCATTGACGCGGAAGGTCGACGGCGCGCTGACGATCCCCGACTGCATGTCGAGGTCGAGCAACTGTTTGCCGGTGTCGGCGGCATAGGCGCGGAAGCGCCCGGTGCTGGTGCCCTGAAACACCAGATTGCCCGCGGTCGTCATCGTGCCGCCATTCCATGCGGCGGGATAGTCGACGCCCCACGCGACCTTGCCGGTGCGCGGGTCGAAGGCGACGAGCCGCCCGGTGGTCGCGGCGACTGCGGCGCGGAATGCGGCCTTGTCATCCGGCAGCATCGTCTTGTTGAGCGAGGTGCCGACGTTGAAGCCGAGCACCTTGCGTTTGTCGAGCTCGTCCATGTCGGCGAGATAGCCCTGCGGAATCTGCTGCGCAGGGATGTAGACGAACCCGGTTTTGGGGTTGTAGCTCATCGGGTGCCAGTTATGCGCGCCGAGTGCGCCGGGGACGGCGATAAAGGGTTTGCCGGTCTTGTAGAAACGCGCGTCGGGATTTTCGATCGGACGGCCGGTCGCCATGTCGTAACCCGTCGCCCAGTTGATCCCGTCGACGAAGGGTTTGGCGTCCAATAGCTTGCCGTTGCTGCGGTTGATGGTGAAGAAGAAGCCGTTTTTCGGCGCGTGGTACAGCACCTTGGTCGGGGTGCCATTGACCGCCTGTTCGGCGAGGATGATCGGCTGGGTTGCGGTATAGTCCCAGGTTTCGGCCGGGGTTTCCTGATAATGCCACTTATATTTGCCGGTCGAGGCGTCGAGGGCGACGATCGAGGAGAGGAACCAGTTGTCGCCCTCGCCATTCGAGCGGGTGCCATGGTTCCACGGGTTGCCGTTGCCGACGCCGAGGTAGACCTGATCGAGATCCTTGTCATAGACGATGGCGTCCCACACGGTGCCGCCGCCGCCCGACGTCTGCCACTCGCCCTTGTCGGACCATGTGGTGTTGGCCTTGCTGGCGAAGATGTCGTCGGAGGCCGCGCCGTCCTTTGCCTTGGTCGGGTTGGGCGCGGTGTAGAAGCGCCAGCGCTCCTTGCCCGTGTCGGCATCATAAGCGGTGACATAGCCGCGCACCCCGAATTCGGCGCCGCCATTGCCGATCAGCACCATGTCCTTCACGACGCGCGGGGCGCCGGTGATCGTATAGGGTTTTGACGTGTCGAAGGTCTGCGTCGACCACAGCTCCTTGCCGGTCTTCTTGTCGAGCGCGATCAGCCGGCCGTCGAGCGCGCCGACGAAAAGCTTGTCGCCCCAGACGGCGACGCCGCGGTTGACGACGTCGCAGCAGGCCGAAACCGCGCGTTCGCCGGGAACTTTGGGGTCGAATTTCCATAAGGGTTTGCCGGTCGCGGCGTCCCATGCGCTGACTTTCGACCAGGCGTGGGTGACGTACATCACGCCGTCGACGACCACCGGGGTCGCTTCCTGTCCGCGCGCATCTTCCAGATCGGCCGACCATGCGAGGCCGAGCTGGCCCACATTCTGGTCGTTGATGTCGGTCAGCGGGCTGAAGCGTTGCTCGTCATAGCTGTAGCCGATCGCGCCCCAGTCATCGCCGTTGCCGCCGGTCTTGAGCAGGGTCTCGCTGGCCTGTTCGGCGGCGTCGAGCTGGCCGCCGCTCGCGCTTTCATTCTTCGATGCATTGCATGCTGCCAGTGCCAGCAGCGCGCTGCCCAGCAGCGCAGCCGAAAAGACCCGTTTCGCCATTCCATGCTCTCCCGTTTCGACGCCTATGCTTGACGTTAACGTCAAGACTGCGCCCGAAGGCACGGCGGTGCAAGGGGGAAAGTGGGGGTGCCGTCTTGTCGTCATCCCGGGCTTGATCCGGGGCCTGCCTTTTCTTGCGGCAAACGAAGGCGGGTCCCGGGTCAAGCCCGGGATGACGGAATAATCGGTGGGTCGATCAGGCCCAGGGTGGTGCGTTCAGGCCCTTGGGACTTGCGGTGAAAATCTCGCAGCCGGTTTCGGTGATGCCGATGCTGTGTTCGAACTGCGCCGACAGGCTGCGGTCGCGGGTGACCGCGGTCCAGCCGTCGGGGAGCATCTTCACCGCATATTTGCCGGTGTTGATCATCGGCTCGATCGTGAAGAACATGCCGGGGCGCAGTTCCGGCCCGGTGCCGGGGCGGCCGGCGTGGACGACCTCGGGCGCGTCGTGGAACATCTGGCCGAGCCCATGGCCGCAGAAGTCGCGGACGACCGAATAGCGATGCTTTTCGGCATATTGCTGGATCGCGTGGGCGACATCGCCCATGCGGTTGCCGGGCTTTGCCTGTTCGATGCCGAGCATCAGGCATTCATAGGTCACTTCGACGAGCCGCTTTGCCTTGATGGGTACGTCGCCGACCAGATACATGCGGCTGGTGTCGCCGTGCCAGCCGTCGATGATGCTGGTGACGTCGATGTTGACGATATCGCCCTCGCGCACCGGCTTGTCATCGGGGATGCCGTGGCAGACGACATGGTTGATGCTGGTGCAGCAGCTGTGCGTGAAGCCGCGGTAGCCGAGCGTCGCCGGGATGCCGCCACCGTCGAGCATCATCTGGCGCACGAGATCGTCGATCGCAGCGGTGGTCACGCCGGGCTGGACGAAGGGGACGAGCGCGTCGAGGATTTCGGCGGACAGGCGGCCCGCCTTGCGCATGCCGGCGAAGCCCGCCTCGTCGTGAAGCTTGATCGTGCCGTCGCGGACGGGGGAGGGCGAGCCTGCGTCGCCGGCGGTTACGGATACATAGTCGTACATGAGGGTGATATAGTCGCTGGAGGCCGAAAAAGCGAGGGGCGGCCATCGACCGCCCCGTCACCTTTACTCGGCCGCCTTCTTTGCCTTGTCGGCTTTGGGCTTGCCCTTGCCGGCCTTGGGCGGAGCGGAGACGATTTCGAAGGCCAGCGGGTTGCCGACATGGGCGTCGTCGCCGGTCTTCATCTTCACCTTGACCTCGCCGCCGTGGACGAGCTTGCCGAAGAGCAGTTCCTCGGCAAGCGGCTGCTTGATCTTTTCCTGGATCAGGCGGCCCATCGGACGCGCGCCATAAAGCTTGTCATAGCCCTTTGACGTGAGCCATTCGCGGGCGCCGTCGTCGAGCTGGATGTGGACGTTGCGGTCGGCCAGCTGCAGCTCGAGCTGCAGGATGAACTTGTCGACAACGCGGGCGACCACTTCGGGCGGCAGATAGCCGAAGGGCACGATCGCATCGAGGCGGTTGCGGAATTCGGGGGTGAAGAGATTCTTCACCGCTTCCTCCTGCACATCCTCGCGCGTGAACGCACCGAAGCCGATGCCCTCGCGCGCCATGTCGCTGGCGCCCGCATTGGTCGTCATGATCAGGATGACGTTGCGGAAGTCGACCGTCTTGCCGTGGTGATCGGTCAGGCGGCCATGATCCATGACCTGCAACAGGATGTTGAACAGGTCGGGATGCGCCTTTTCGATCTCGTCGAGCAGCAGCACGCAATGCGGGTTCTGGTCGATCGCGTCGGTGAGCAGCCCGCCCTGATCATAGCCGACATAGCCCGGGGGCGCGCCGATCAGACGGCTGACCGAATGGCGCTCCATATATTCCGACATGTCGAAACGCTGGAGCGGGATGCCCATGATCGACGCGAGCTGCTTCGCGACCTCGGTCTTGCCGACGCCGGTCGGACCCGAGAAGAGATAGTTGCCGATCGGCTTTTCGGGATCGCGCAGGCCCGCACGGCTGAGTTTGATCGCCGACGACAGCACTTCGATCGCGGTGTTCTGACCGAAGACGACGCGCTTGAGGTCGGTCTCCAAGCTGGCGAGCGTCGCCTTGTCGTCGCTCGACACCGATTTGGGCGGGATGCGTGCCATCGTCGCGATCACGGCCTCGATCTCCTTGGCGGTGATCGTCTTCTTGCGCTTCGACGGGGCGACGAGCATCTGCATCGCGCCAACCTCGTCGATCACGTCGATCGCCTTGTCGGGCAATTTGCGATCGTTGATGTAGCGCGCCGACAGGTCGACCGCGGCGTTGATCGCGTCCTGCGTGTAGCGCACCTGATGATGGGCCTCGAACGCGCTGCGCAGGCCCGCGAGGATCTTTTTCGTATCCTCAAGGCTGGGCTCGATCACATCGATCTTCTGGAACCGGCGCAGCAAAGCGCGGTCCTTTTCGAAGTGATTGCGAAACTCCTTGTACGTCGTCGAGCCGATGCAGCGGATCACGCCGCCCGACAGTGCGGGCTTCAAGAGGTTCGATGCATCCATCGCGCCGCCGCTCGTCGCGCCCGCGCCGATGACGGTGTGGATCTCGTCGATGAACAGGATCGCGTGCGGCAGGCCTTCGAGTTCGGTGACGACCTGTTTCAGCCGCTCCTCGAAATCACCCCGGTAACGAGTCCCGGCGAGCAGTGCGCCCATGTCGAGCGAATAGATGACCGCAGGCAGCAGCACCTCGGGCACGTCGCCCTCGATGATCTTGCGCGCGAGGCCCTCGGCAATCGCCGTCTTGCCGACGCCGGGATCACCCACATAGAGCGGGTTGTTCTTCGACCGGCGGCAGAGAATCTGGATCGTGCGATCGACCTCGGCGCTGCGGCCGATCAGCGGATCGACCTTGCCGATTTTCGCCTTTTCATTGAGGTTGACGGTGAACTGGTCGAGCGCGGTTTCTTTCTTGTTCTTGCCGCCGCTGTCCTTGTCCTTCGTCTCTTCCTTTTCCTCGGGCTCGGCCTGCGCGGAGGGCTTGCCGCCCTTGCCGACGCCGTGGCTCAGATAGGAGACCGCATCGAGGCGCGTCAGATCTTGCTGCTGCAGGAAATAGACGGCGTAGGATTCGCGTTCCGAGAACAGCGCGACGAGGACGTTGGCGCCCGTCACTTCATCCTTGCCCGACGACTGGACATGCAGGATCGCGCGCTGGACGACGCGCTGGAAGCCCGACGTGGGCGACGGGTCGCTGTGCCCTTCGACCTTCAGGCTGTCGAGTTCGGTATCGAGATAGTGGACGACCGCCGATTGCAGGTCGTCGAGCGCGACGCCGCAGGCGCGCATCACTTCGGCGGCATGATCGTCGTCGATCAGCGCGTAAAGCAGATGCTCGAGCGTCGCATATTCGTGATGACGCTCCGAAGCGGCCTTCAGAGCATTGTGCAGGGTCTTTTCGAGGCTCTCCGAAAAAGACGGCATGGACTTTTCTCCTTGCGAGGCCCGCCGGGGGGAGAGAGGCGGCCCCTAGGAACACAAGGTGGCGATGCCGCCGCCGCCCTGCAAGGGAAAAGCGGATGGCTTTGTGAAATTACGATGACAGGGCTTGTATTGCGGCCAATCAGGCGTCGGGGATTGGGGGTTGGAACGCGCAATTTTATTCCAAAGTATAGGAAGTACACCCTACGTACCCCTCCACTTCGGCCCTCGCGCACGGCGGGACACTGTGTGGCGCATGGTAGCGATGGAGGGGTGGTCGAGTGGGCATGAGTGAGAGGCTATGCGCTCCGGGTAATGTAGGACAGCGGAATTTTCGGGCCTGCCCTTTTGTCGGCTTCGGGGTGGGAAGCGGACGAGCAACTTTGGAACGCCAAGCGTTGGTAAGTAGCCCTTCTTTCACCCGTCACGGTGGGCGCCGCGCCGCGCTACTCAAAAGTTATTGGGCGATTTCTCGTTCAAGACTTCGGCTGGTCCTACGTATCGTTCGTGGCGCGTCGGGCCGGTCACCACATAGCTGTTCGAGAAGTCCATCGTTTCTTGCTCAGCGGAATACTCGAATGGCCCGTCAATCTCTTCGTGGAACGCGCGCCATTTTCGCCCGATGTGGTTCACAAATTCTACGAAGTCGTCGGTCTTTCGAGGGTTATACATCGGGACCCAGAGCCAGCTAGCGTAGGGATTGTCCCGCAGTTCAACCAGATGATTGGTCTGATAAATCAAGCCATCGCAACTAGAATAGCTCTCGTTCGCCATAATGTCGCTAACCAAGTCCATCACCAAATCCGGCGGAACGCTTCTGAAGCCGTCGTTTACCAGAACGATCAGCCCTCGCCATCCTACGAGCCCCAGCTCCTGCTTAGTTTCTCTGATTTGGCGGTTTGCGGTTTTTAGAATGCGCTTCAGTGGGGCCCTGAGTATCGAAAGAAGTCCACGTTGAAGGCGCAGGTCGGAAAGACCATCAGGGTATTGAGCGGAGAGAGCATCTACCTTAGCGAGCATCTGCTCACTGTGCGCCAACTCGGTGACGACAACCTTTAATTCCAAGACAACCCGAGCGTTGGGAAACATGAAGTCGGCGTTTTTGACGCCCTGTCGTTTAATGTGAGGCGCGACCAGCTCACCACCTACGCGGGAAATGAACTGAACCCAGTGCTCCTCGTCAGCGATGCCTCTCATAGCCGCCCAGTCCGGCTCGTCAGGTTTGTCGTCCACAATGCCTCCCAGTATCATCACCGTTATAATACTAGCGCGGGGCAAGTCCGGGGAAAGGAATTTTTGACCGGACCAGACGCGAACTAAGCGCGCAATTGGTCGTTATCCGTCCTCATCCTGGACCGCAGGGTGGGGCTTCGGGGGAAAGGATGCGCTGTCGGTCGGGGGCCATGCCGCTCGACCTTCCATCATGGTAAATTTACCGACGCAAAAGCTTCATTCGAGCGTCACGATTTTATCGACTGGCCGTGCAATCCGCCCGACGACCTGCGCAACTTTTGGGGCTGGCCGGGAGTATCCCTGTGCCAGAACGGGCCATGTGAAGACGTGCGCCCGGCTGAACCAATTGAAAAACAAGGAGTAGGGTATGGGTCTCGTTTCGAAAAGTCCAAAAATCTTGTTGGCGCTCGCCATGTTGGCCGGCACAGCAACAGTCGGCGTGGCTGCGCAGTCGCAGGACGATGGCGAAGTCATGGCGACGGTGGTTGGCACCTTGCCCACGCCCGACCAGATGACCAAGGGGCCCAAGGTCGAAGGCATCATCTCCGCGCGTAGTGACGGCCGTATGCAGGTCACCACCGCCGACGGCAACAACACCGCCATCGCGATCGCCGACTATACGAAGATCAAGAGCAGCGGCGGTTTCCTTGGCCTCAATCGCGACAAGCTTGCCGCGAGTGCGCTGCTGAACGGCCTGCCCGTCACCGTCGATACCCTGCAGTGGGAAGGCGGCCTGGTGGCCAGCCAGGTCGATCTCAAGAACAAGGATCTGCGGACCGCGTCGATGATCCATACCGGCACCAACCAGCGCTTTGCCGAACAGACCGCGGCCACCGAGGCGCTGCGCAGCCGCGTGGGCGATATCGACCAGTATAATGTCAAAGCCACGACGAACGTGAACTTCGACACCGGCAAGGCCGTGCTGTCTTCGCAGGCGCAGGCCGATCTGTGCGCGGCGGCAAATCAGGCCGAAGGGATGGACAATGCCCTGCTGCTGGTCGTCGGCTACACCGATTCCACGGGAAGCCAGGAACTCAACCAGACGCTGAGCGAGAAGCGGGCGAGCCGCGTCGTCAATCATCTTCAGCAGGCTTGCGGCTGGAAGCCCTATCGTATGCTGACGCCCACCGGGATGGCCGAGGCCGATCCGGCGGCCGACAACAGCACGCCCGAAGGCAAGGCCCAGAATCGCCGCGTTGCGGTGAATATTCTGGTCAGCAAGGGCCTCGACGGCATGTAAGATGCACGGGGTGGGCGGCGCCCACCCCGGCTTTTTAGCCTTTGCGCATCGCAACCGGCCGTTTCTGACCGGATCAGCCGTCCTGCGCGCGATCCACCATATCCATAAAGTCGCGCGCCGTGTTGCGCGCGCCCTCATCCTTGAACGCGACGTCAAGATCGGGCGCGACGCCGAGCATGTACATCAACGCCCAGAGCGCGAAGCGGCGGCCGGGGTTGGTTTCCAGCCCGAAGTCGACGCGCATGCGTTCGGTGCCCGCAGCATGGGCTTCGGGGTGGATCGCCGCGAGGTCGGCGGTGCCGAAATAGCGGCGGAGTTGATCGTCGAAATCCATGGCCGCCTTCCTTGGCCCACTTTGCCCGCTTGGCAAGATGCGCGTGGGAAAAAGCGGCAGGGGGCGGTCAGATGCCCGCGCCGCCCTCCAGTGCCTGCGCGAGATCGTCGAGCGAGCCGACCCTGTCCTTTGTTTCGCCCTTGGCAACCTGCGGAAAAATGGCGTCGAGCCGGGTCTTGAGCGTGTCGTCGAAACTGTCGTGGCCGGTCATCCGGCTGCGCGATACGCTGATTTCCATGTGGATCGCATCCTTGATGCGCTCGATCGCGGCGGCGTCGAGAACTCCGACCATCAGCAATTCTTCGCAAAGCTGGATCAGGCCGACGGTCGCGGCGTGGGCGCGCAGTCCGATGAAGTCCAGTGTGCGGTGCAATTCCCGCGCTTCGGCCTGTTCGGCGGCGTGCATGGCAAATCTCCTGAAGCGGGCGGCGTAAGGGGGAAAGGGGCCACCTGCGATATCGCGAATCTAGTGAATATCGCAATTTATGTCAACAGATGTTGACTTGTGGCTGGTGGGTCAAATATCAGGAAAATGGGTAGATTCATGCGCTGTCCGCTAAGGGCTCTCGTAAGGGCTCTCGCTCCCGCCCGCGTTTTGGGCGTGAGACTTTTTCGTTCATCGGACGGCAAGACGGGCTGTGGTTAGGGGCGGCGGTCCCGTTCCCTCTCCCTGCGTCTCACTGGGGCGGGACAACTTCTCCCGGCAGAGCGCCTATCCCTTTTTGAACAGCGATTCTGCGATTGCCTTGTGGCTCGTCGCGGCGGCGCGGTGCGCCTTTACCCGCTCTATTTCCGCTTCGAGCAGCGCAATACGTTCGCCCAGCTCGTCGACCGACAGCGGGTCGAGCGGCTGTTTGATCAGTGCCGCGAGAATATCGTCGCGGCGGCGGGGAAGGTCGTCATCGTCCATGGCGTGTCCTCTCTCGCTGGTCCCTGAAAGCGCGCGACTGTTGACCCGTGTCGCCGCACTGTCAATAAGGCGGGGCATGGGGACGAGACGACCAGTGGGGGATTTTTAAGCGTGACCAGCTTGCCAGTGAATATGACCGCCATCGCCATCAGCGAGCCCGGCGGGCCCGAAGTTTTGCAGCCTGTCGAGCGGCCGGTGCCGTCGCCGGGGCCGGGCGAAGTGTTGATCCGCGTTGCCGCCGCCGGGGTCAATCGCCCCGACGTGCTGCAGCGCATGGGCTATTATCCGCCGCCGGCGGGGGCGTCGGACCTGCCGGGACTGGAGATTGCCGGAACGATCGTCGCGGTCGGGCCGGGGGGCGATCCCGAATTACTGGGGCAGGCGATGTGCGCGCTCGTCGCGGGCGGCGGCTATGCCGAATATTGCATCGCGCCCGAGGGAAGCTGTCTGCCGGTGCCCAAGGGCTTTTCGATGGCCGAGGCGGCGGCGCTGCCCGAAACCTTGTTCACCGTGTGGCACAATCTGTTCGAGCGCGCATGGGTGCGCGACGGCGAAACCGTGCTCGTCCATGGCGGGACCAGCGGCATCGGGACGACCGCGATCGGCCTCTGCAAATTGTTCGACATCAAGATTATTGTGACCTGTGGCAGCGCAGAGAAATGCGATGCGGCGCGGGCGCTGGGCGCCGATCTGGCGGTCGATTATTCGAGCGAAGATTATGTCGAGGCGGTCAAGGCGTTTACCGGGGGCAAGGGCGTCAACGCGGTGCTGGATATGGTCGGCGGCGATTATCTGCCGCGTAACCTCGCCTGCCTCGCCGAGGATGGGCGCCATGTCACCATCGCCTTCCAGCGCGGCGCAAAGGTCGAGTTCGACATCGCCGATGTGATGCGCCGCCGCCTGACCCTGACCGGATCGACGCTGCGCGCGCGCAGCGCCGATTTCAAGGCCGCGCTGGCCGACGAGATCCACCGCACCGTCTGGCCGCAGCTGGCCGAAGGCGCCTGGAAACCGGCGATGGACCAGAGCTTCCCGCTCGCCGAAGCCGCCGCCGCGCATGCGCGGATGCAGGCGGGGGAACATGTCGGGAAGATCGTTTTGCTGGTCGGCTGAGCGATACTCGGCTCTTCTTTTTCGTCTCTTCTTCGTGCCTTTGCGCCTTTGCGTGAAATGAGAAAAATCTCACGCTAAGGCGCGAAGGCGCAAAGTGAAGAAGATCGGGATAGCCGCGTTCGCGGGAAGGACGGCGGGGGTGAAAACCCGATCAGTCGTCCCGGTTGGAAATATTGGTGAAGGCGGCCCAGGCGGCGGGGTGCGACCAGTCGGCCTTCCATCCTTTGACCGCGCTGCCGTCGGCGCGCTTGCCGCTGCGCACCGCCTGCATCCCCAGTTGCAGCGCCTGCGCGCGGGTCATGTCGGGGTTGGCCTGCCGCGCGAGGAGGGTTTCGACGGTCAGCACTGCGGTCGCCTCGTCCGACACGCGCCAGTGGCTGGCGAGCAGCGCGTCGGCGCCGGCATAGAGGAAACCGCGCGCGAGGGCCGAGAGGCTGTCGCCGCCGCCCGAGCCTTCGGCCGATGCGGTGTTGCAGGCCGAGAGGATCACCCAGTCGGCGGAGAGCGACAGCCGCGCGGCCTCGGTCGCGGTCAGCAGCCCGTCGTCCATATCGCTGGGTTCGCTCGGCGGGGTGAGCACGAGGCCGGGTTCGCTGAGGCCGAGCGCCGGGTCGGGGAGCAGGCCGTGGGTCGCGATCGCGATGATGTTGCTCGTCGCGAGTGATTTGTCCTGGCGAAGCGCCGCCTCGGTCGCGCCGCCGGCGAGGGTCAGGCTGGTCTGGCGGGCTCCGAACAGGTCGGCCATCGCCGACAGTTCGACCTTTGTGCCGGGGAGCGGCGCGAGTTTGCGCAGCGCCTCGGGATCGGCGAGCGGGGTTCCCGACGCTGAAACGCCTTCGAACACCCCGACGCCGACCGCGGCGCGCGATCCGGTGTCGCCGCCGAGCAGGACGGGCGCGCCATAGCCGCGAAAGCTTTTGTCGCGGCGCACCTTGCGCGGCTCGCGGGGCAGGGTGAGCGCGGCGACCGAGGGCAGGCTGGTGAAGGCATAGCGGTCGGCGAGCCACGCGGCGCGCGCCAGCGTGTCGGGATCGGCAAGGTCGGCGCCTTCGGGCAGCGGTGACGCCGACAGCATCGCGAGCGGCAGGTCGCCAAGCTTGCCCGAGCTGGTGACATAGAGGCGTTTGACGTCCTTCAGCAGCGGTTCGATCGGCTCCATCACCGCCTTGTAAAGGTCGTGCGACGCGTTGAGATCGAAGCGGCGGCGGCCGTCCATTTCCTTTGCGGTCATCGGCAGCGCATCAAGCTCGGCCTTGCGCGCCGCCGAACAGGTCGCGAAATCGACGTCGCAGCGCAGGTTCGAAATCTGCCCCAATATGGCGTCGACCTCGCGGTTCGGGCGGCTCCAGCCGACGGCAGTCGGGGTGACGACGAAGAGGTGGAAGGTGTTCGCCGCCTCGGTCATCAACAGCAGCGCCTCGCCGGGGCGGAGTGCCGCCTGCGCTTCGGCGAGGCCGATCGGGCGCGGCGAGACGAGCTGGCGGTAGGAGGGGTATTTTTTGTCGATCAGCGCGCTGACGTCGGAAAGCTGCGCCTGCACGCTGTCGAGTTCGCCGCGCAGCCGCGTCGCTTCGACCGGATTGCGGTCGCCGAGCGCGCGAAGCAGATTCTTGTCGAGCATGTTCGCCCGCGCGGCGAGAGCTTGTTCCTGTCGCACCGCTTCGGCCATTTCGGGGGTTTTTGCGGCGGTGCGCGCGGCGGTCTGCAGGACCGCGCGGCCCGAGGCCGAGCTGATCGCATCTTGCGCCGCGCGGAAGGCGCGGTCTTGCAGCGCCGACTGTCCGGCGGCGTCAGGCGTGTCGCTCATCAGCGCGAAGGCGGCGTTCATATAGGTGGTGAAAATACCGCGATCAGGGTTCGCTTGCTGGCGGTCGAGCGCCGACAGCGTCACCGCATTGCCGCTCGCTGCGGCCTGATCGGTCATGCTGCGCAAGATGGCGACCGCTTTCGCCGCCGCGGCTTCGGCCTCGGCCGCCTTGCCCTGCCGCTGAAGGTTGGAAGCGAGGCTGTCATAGGCGCGGGCGGTGTCGATATGTTTCTCCCCCACGCTGCGCTGGAGGATTGCGAGCGACTGGCGATAATAGGGTTCGGCGGCCTTGTCGCCATTGCCGCCGCGGGTCAGCGCGGCGCCGACGACATTATAGGCGACAGCGGTGAGCGGATGATCCTCGCCGAGCAGGCGGCGGCGGACTTCGAGCGCCCGGGCGGCCATGTCGGCGCTTTCGGCATGGCGGCCGAGCGCGCCGAGGGTCGATGACAGGCTGGTGTAGGCCCAGGCGGTTTCGGGATTGTCTTCGCCGAATTTGGCGCGGAAGATTTCGAGCCCCTGACGCATCAGCGGTTCGGCCTGTTCGGGATGGCCGTCGTCGCGCATGTTGAACGCGAGGTTGATCATCATCGAGGCATAAGAAGGGTGGTCGGTGCCCGCTACGTCCTTTTGAATGTCCAGCGCGCGGCGGTACATCGGGTCGGCCTCGGCATAGCGGCCCTGCGAATTCAGATTGTGCGCGACATTGGCATAGAGGGTCGCGGCGCGTTCGCTGCCTTCGCCGATCGTCGACCGGGTGATGTCGAGCGCTTTCCGCAGCATCGGTTCGATCATGCTGGGCGGGCGGCCCTGTTTGTCCATGTTGAGCGCGAGGTTGTTATAGGCCTCGCCGGTCGCGGGATGCGCGTCGCCCAGCCGTTTGACCCTGATGTCGAGGGCCTTGCGATAGGCGGCATCGGCTTCGGCAAAGCGGCCTTCGGAGGTCAGGCTGTAGCCCACGGCGGTATAGCCCTGCGCGGCCTCGATGCTGTCGTCGCCCTTGGCGGCGCGCCAGATGGCCAGCGCCTTTTCGGCTTCGGCCCGTGCCTCGGCAAGGCGTCCCATGTCGCCCAGATTCACCGCGCTGTTATAATGGCGCAGTGCGACATTGACGCTGTCGGGGCCGGTAAGTGCGATGTCGATCTCACGCGCTTTGTCCAGCATCGGCGCGGCTTCGTCAAAGCGCCCGAGGCTGCGCAGCACGACCGCCAGATTGCCATAGGCCGATGCGGTTTCGCTATGGCCCTCGCCATTGACGGAGCGGCTGGTCTCCAGCGTCTTGCGATAGAGCGCCTCAGCTTCCTTATAATGGCCCATTTCGGTCAGCACCGACGCGAGATTGCTGGTCGCGATGATCGTCTTGGGATCGCGCTCTCCCTGCTGGGCGATGCGGGTCGCCAGGATCGCGCGGCGCAGCGGCAGCGCCTCCGCAGGACGGCCCTGCTTGATGAAGTTGGAGGAGAGAGCGATGCTCGCCGTCAGCGTCTCGTCATCGCTCTCGCCGAGCACGGCCTTGTTGATGTCGAGCAGGCGGCGCCAATAGGCTTCGGCTTCCTTGACCCGGCCCTGACTTTCCAGATTGCCGGCGATCAGCCGATAGCCGAGGCTGGTGAGCAGACCGTCGGCGCCATAGCGTTTGGTCGCCTCGTCGACCCAGCGGCGATAGACCGCCTCTGCATCGCGCGACTTGCCGGTGCGGTCGAACTCCATCCCCTTGTTGATCAGGTCGAGCATTTTCTGCTGATCGGCGTCGAGCGCGGCCGGCGGCTGATCCTGCGCGACGGCCATCGGTGCGACGGCCAGCAACGGCGCGGCAAGGATCAGCGCCAGAAAGCGGTGTCGGCGGTTTGGCATGAAAGTCCGGTTCCTCTGTTTCGGCCCAACATACCGAATATATTGGGTTATTGTCACCAGCGAAGCGTAGGGATGTAAACGCTGCTGTTCTGTCCCTATGTCAGGTGGAGCCGCAGCCATGTGACGTCGGTCACTGGACGTGCGTCGATTGGGCGGTCGAAGCGGCCCCATGGCCGTCCGCGACGCCGCCCCTTGCCCGCCACGGAAAACGGGTCTACACCGACCGCCGAATGGCCGCCCCGCGAGGGGCGGCCCTTATTATTTCCGCTTGGAGACTTTTTGTCATGGCCAATGCCGATGCCACCCCGTTGATGCCGCATGCGACCGCCGCCTGGCTGGTCGACAACACCGGTCTCACCTTCGCCCAGATCGCCGAATATTGCGGCATCCATATTCTGGAAGTGCAGGCGATCGCCGACGAGACCGCTGCGACGAAATATACCGGCCGCGATCCGGTGCGCGCGCACGAGCTGTCGATGGAAGAGATTGAAAAGGGGCAGAACGACCCCGAGTATAAGCTCAAGATGACCAAGCAGGCGCAGGACACGATCCGCCGCACCCGCGGTCCGCGCTACACCCCGGTCAGCAAGCGCCAGGACAAGCCCGACGGCATCGCCTGGATCCTGAAAAATCACCCCGAAGTGTCGGACGGCGCGATTGGCAAGCTGATCGGCACCACCCGCAACACGATCGCGGCGATCCGCGACCGCAGCCACTGGAACAGCTCGAACATCGTCGCCAAGGACCCGGTGACGCTGGGCCTTTGCTCGCAGCGCGAACTCGATGCGCTGGTATCGAAGGCGGCGAAGAAGGCGGGCATCAAGGCGCCCGAGGACAGCCGTTTCGAGGGCGACCGCGAAGCATTGCTCGAGGAACTGCGCGCCGAGCGCACCGCCGCCGCCGAAGCGCGCGCGGCAGAGGAAGCCAGCGACGAACAGGCCTGACGCGTGCCGTCCGGACAGGATGAGGACAATATTCCGGCAGCCAGCGGCTCGCCGGATGCCTCGCTGACGCAGGACGACAGCTTTACCGCGACGAGCCACGCCGGGCTGACCTATCCGTGGGGCGAAGCCGCGCCGACGACGGGTGAGACGATCCGTATCGCCCCCGGGATCAGCTGGGCGCGCATTCCGATGCCGGGGTCGCTGGGCCATATCAACAGCTGGCTGCTCGACGACGCCGACGCGGATGGAGAGGGTGTCGCGATCGTCGATACCGGCATCTGCCTGACCATGTGCTCGGACGAATGGAAGGCGCTGTACGCCGGGGCACTGAAAGGCGCGCGGATCACGCGGGTCATCGGCACCCATTTGCACCCCGACCATATCGGCCTGGCGGGCTGGATCGCGAAGAAGCGCGGCGTGAAGCTGTGGATGACGCGCGGCGAAATGCTGACCGCGCGGGCGATCGTCGCCGATTCCAGCGACACCACGCCCGACGAGGTGCTGGTGCAATCGCGCGCCGCGGGCTGGGACGATGCGGCGCTGGAAGCTGCCAAAAAACGTGGCTGGAACATGTTCCGGCAAATGATCTTCCCGCTGCCGCGCAGCTATGTGCGGATGACGGACGGCGACATCATCGACATGGGCGCGCATCGGTGGCGCGTCGTCACCGGATCGGGGCACAGTCCCGAACATGCGTGCCTGTGGAACGAGCGCGAGGGCGTGCTGGTGTCGGGCGATCAGGTGTTGCCGCGGATCAGTTCGAACGTGTCGGTCAACATCACCGAACCCGATGCCGATCCGCTGGGCGAATGGCTGGCGTCGATCGACAAATTGCTGGCGGTGCTGCCGCCCGACCTGATCGTTTGCCCGGCGCATGGCGAGCCGTTCAAGGGGCTGCACGTTCGCCTGATGGCGCTGCGCGACGAGCATCGGATGCGGCTTTACAATCTGGCGGAATCGATCGCGAAGGCGCCGATGCGCGCGGTCGACAGTTTTCCTCTGCTGTTCAACCGTCCGATCGGCGAGCATAATCAGGGGCTCGCGACCGGCGAAGCGCTCGCGCATCTGAAAAGGCTTGAGGTCGAGGGCCGGGTAAAGCGCGAAGATCGCGACGGTGTGTGGTGGTATCACGGGGTAGCGTAATGCGCCGGACACGATTTTGGGCGACCCTGATGGCGGTCGGAGCCGCGATGATGGTGCCGCCCACGGCTTTGGCGACGGATACGCCCGCAGCCGATGGCGACAGCAATGACGAGATCATCGTCACGGCGCGCCGTTCGGGGGCGCCGATGTGGACGATCCAGACGCGGACCGGGGTGGTCATCCTTGTCGGCGAGATCGCCGAGGTTCCCAAGGCGACGCCATGGCGTCCCGAGCGGCTGGAGGGGGCGACCGATCGCGCCCAGCGCGTCATTCTGGGGACGAAGGCGAAAGTGTCGCCGGGCGATATTTTGCGGCTGATCTTCAAGGGCGGCGGGATCACCAAATTGCCGAAGGGGCGCGTGGCGGCCGATTATCTGGACGCGGGCCAGATGGCGCGGTTGCAGGCGCTTGAGAGCCGTTTCGGCCAGAATTATGCGCGGCAGAATTTCCTGATGACGGCGTTCGACCTGCTTTCGAAACGCCTTTCCTTCAACAAGGATACCGCCGACGACGCGTCCGATGTCGTGCGCAAGGCGGCGCGGCAGTCGAAGGTCCCGACCCAGCCGGTCGGCGAAGTGCGCGGCGAAGATATGCTCGACAATCTGTTCGCTGCGGCACCCGAAACGCATATCCCGTGCCTGGAAGCGGCGATGGCGGCGACCGAAGCGGGGGGCGACATTGTGGTCGAACGCGGGCGGGCGTGGACCGAGTTCGATGTGCCCGCGGTGATGGCCAGTCCGCTCGAGGAGGCGCTCGGGCGCTGCTGGCCGTGGACGAATGACGGTTTCGGAACGGAGCTGCGCCAGACCTGGGTCGGGGCGATTCAGGGGGCGACGGCGCAGCCCGGGGTGACTCTGGCGGTCGTGCCGCTGCGCGTCCTTGCCGAGACGGATGGCGTTCTGGACCAGCTCAAAAATCAGGGACTGCCGATCAGCGGACCGGCCTGGTAGATATTATCGCGGCCGGCGCATGATCCAGCTGAACGCCATCGCGTTGAAGATCGTATAAAGTCCATAGATCAGCATCGCGGTGAACCAGTTGTGGGTCGCGATCGCCATGGCGCCGACGAGCAACAGAAATTCGAAAATATAGGTGGCGTGGGGTCCGACCTTGTCGGCGAGCGGCCTGACCATCTGCTGCACCAGCGGATCGTCGCTTTCCATGAAGGCGCGGTGCATCGCGAAATTGCCGATGCCGGCGCAGAAAATGGCGATGATTGCGATCCACATACAGTCAGAACCCGCCCATTGCGCGATCGAGGCGCAGAAATGGCGACACCATTTCGGCGTCCCTTCGGGATTTGACCGATTTTGTCCATGGCTGCGTCAGCGCGCCTTGGAATATATTCATATGCCTGCGTCTCGCTTCCTTGCGCCGAACAAAATCCCTTCGACCCGTGCAATGGGCGGGTTGTGATCCTGTCAAATGGGACAGCCGGGGTGGAAATGCCAGCGGTTTTGGGGATATAGGATGAGGAGGCGCGGCACCGGTGGGTGCCGCGTTGATCGAACGAAACCCGGACCCTCCCCCAGAGAAGGACTTCCTCGATGGCCGCTCTTCCCCGCCTGGCTGCGCTTGGCCTGCTGTTCGGCGCCGCCCTTCCGGCGCAGGCCCAGCTTGCACCGCCGGTGCGCGCGATGCTCGACGCCGCGATGGCGAACGGAAATGCCGCCGACGTCGAAGTGGTCGCCGAACTGGCAAAGCAGACCAACCCTGCCGATCAGATCGAAATCGACCTGTTGCTGGGCTTTTACGAGCGCGGGCTTCCGCCGCTGATCGAAGTGCCGGTGATCCCGCCGCCCGACCCGGTGCGCGTCATGCTCGATGCCGCGATCGCCAGTGGCAAGGACAGCGATGTCGAGGCGGTAGGGAAACTCGCCAAGGCGGCGAGCCCCGAGGATGTGGCGGAAATCGACATATTGCTGGCCGATTATCGCGCCGAGCGAAAGCGGTTGAAGGACGAGGCTTTGGCGGCCGAACGCGCCCGACTGGCGGCGGCGAAATTCTGGCAGAACTGGAAGGGCGAGGGGCAGATCGGCGCCTCGCACAGCGGCGGCAACAGCAAGTCCACGGGTTTCAATGTCGGTATCGCACTGGCGCGCAAAGGGATCGACTGGAGCCAGCGGATGCGCGCGCAGGCCGATTACCAGCGCACCAGCGGCCGGACGACGCTGGAACGCTATCTGGTGGAATATGAACCGCAGGTCAGGGTCAGTGACCGGGCTTTCGCCTTTGGACTCGGGCGCTGGGAGCGCGACCGGATGCTCGGCTATACGGCGCGCTGGAACGTCTCGGGCGGCTTTGGTTACAAGGTGATCGACGACAAGGCGATGACGCTGAACCTGAAAGCAGGGCCGGCGTGGCGCCAGACCGATTTCGTCCGGACCGGCCGCGATAGCGAAATTTCCGGGCTCGCGGGGCTGGATTTCGGCTGGCAATTGTCGCCGACGCTGCGCCTGACGCAAACCGCGTCGACGATCGTCGGCGAGAGCAATACGTCGACCAGCTCGCTGACCGCGCTCAACGCGAAGCTGACCGGCGGACTGTCGGCGCGCATTGCCTATTCGGCCGAAATCGCGTCCCATCCGCCGCCGGGGGTCGAGAATGTCGATACGCTGACGCGCTTTACACTGGTGTACGGGTTTTAGTTCGGGGCGCGGTTGATCGCCGGCAGGATCTGTCATCCGGCGGACGTGTCAGGAAACCGGATGCGCCTCGATTTCCGCGCTCAGAAAGGCGGCGATCTTTTCCCAGCTGTCATCGACCTTCCGCGCCTGCTGTTGCATCGCGCGGCGGCCGCCATAAGCCATGAGCAAAGGCACGCCTGCAAAGATCAGGCCGAACAGCCAGTCGGAAATCATGATCAGCAGCCCGATGGCGACGAAGATCGACAGAAAGGCGTAGCAGCCGCAGGCAAGGATTCGCGGCGACACCGGCGGGCCATAATCGCCGGTGATGCGCGTTCCGCCGTCATGCTCTTCCGTCCGGGCGATCAGCACCGGTTCGAGGCCGGTCTGTTTTTCCCGCAGCAGGTATCGCAGCTGCATCTCATGCTGCGACCCCTTGCCGAAGACGCGCGATGGCGCGTCGGCCATCGGGGCGTCCATCGCGACCTTCAGCCTGCGGGCAACCTCCTCCGGCGGAAGGGGCGAGAAGAGGTTGACCGGGCGCCGGGCCGGTTCGCCGGGCGCTGCTTTTGCCGTCACGCCTTTTCCAGCAGCCCTTCGTCCTTGATCCGCTTTTGCCACAGCGCGGGGGCGTTGACGTGGACATTCTGGCCTTCGCTGTCGACCGCGACGGTGACGGGGAAGTCCTGAACCTCGAACTCGTAGATCGCTTCCATGCCGAGGTCGGCGAAGCCGACGACCTTGCTTCCTTTGATGGCGCGCGCGACCAGATAGGCGGCGCCGCCGACCGCCATCATATAGGCGCTCTTGTGCTTCGCGATCGCCTGCGTTGCGGCGGGGCCGCGTTCGGCCTTGCCCACGCAGGCGAGGAGACCCTGTTCGAGCATCATGTCCATGAACTTGTCCATGCGCGTCGCGGTCGTGGGGCCAGCGGGGCCGACGATTTCTTCAGCGACCGGGTCGACCGGGCCGACATAATAGATGACGCGGCCCTTGAACTCGACGGGAAGCCGTTCGCCTTTTGCCAGCATGTCGGCGATGCGTTTGTGCGCGGCGTCGCGGCCGGTGAGCATCTTGCCGTTGAGCAGCAGGCGGTCGCCCTGTTTCCAGCTGGCGACGACTTCGGGGGTCAGGGTGTCGAGATCGACGCGGATCGCCGCCTTGTCGGGCGCCCAGTCGATTTCGGGATAGTCGGCGAGCTTCGGCGCTTCGAGGAAGGCCGGGCCGCTGCCGTCGAGCGTGACGTGCGCGTGGCGGGTCGCGGCGCAGTTCGGGATCATCGCGACGGGTTTCGACGCGGCATGGGTCGGCCAGTCGGCGATCTTGATGTCGAGCACGGTGGCGAGGCCGCCCAGCCCCTGCGCGCCGATGCCGAGGGCGTTGACCTTTTCATACAGCTCGATGCGCAGTTCCTCGGTCGGCGACGACGGGCCGCGTGCGAGCAGCTCGGTCATGTCGATCGGGTCCATCAGCGACTGTTTGGCGAGCAGCATCGCCTTTTCGGCGGTGCCGCCGATGCCGATGCCGAGCATGCCCGGCGGGCACCAGCCGGCGCCCATCTGCGGGACCATTTCGAGCACCCAGTCGACGATCGAATCCGACGGGTTCATCATCTTGAACTTCGACTTATTCTCGCTGCCACCGCCCTTTGCGGCGACGTCGATATGAACCTTTGCGCCGGGAACCATCTCGACGTTCAGGACCGACGGCGTGTTGTCCTTGGTGTTCACGCGGCTGAACGCCGGGTCGGCGAGGATCGAGGCGCGGAGTTTGTTTTCGGGGTGGAGATAGGCCTTGCGGACGCCTTCATCGACGACCTGTTGCAGGCTGCGCGGGCTGTCGAGGCGGCAGTCCATGCCCCATTTGATGAAGACGGTGACGATGCCGGTGTCCTGGCAGATCGGGCGATGCCCCTCGGCGCACATGCGGCTGTTCGAGAGGATCTGCGCCATCGCATCCTTGGCGGCGGGCGACACTTCGCGTTCATAGGCGGCACCCAGCGCGCGGATATAGTCCATCGGGTGGAAATAGCTGATGTACTGGAGCGCGTCGGCGATGGTCTCGACGAGGTCTTCTTCGCGGATGATGACGGTGTTCATGGGTGCAGCCCTTTTGTCCGTGGTTCGGATGGTCCGTATTTCGGATTCGGGGCCTCCCTAGACCCGGGGCGGGGCGATGGTCCAGAGCCTAGCGGGAAAGGCGCGCGCTGCGAGGCGCGCCGGGGCGTCAGCCTATTGGCACTCGGCGCATTTGCCGCGCACTTCGATCACCGGGCGCTCGGCGGCGAAACCCGTCGCATCGGCGGCGGCGCGAACACCGCCCGACAGCGCGTCATTGTCGATATGCACCGCGCTGCCGCAGCTGTCGCAGATCAGGAAGATGCAGTCGTGGAGGCAGCCGGGGTGGCTGTTGGCGACAAAGGCGTTCGCGCTCTCGACCCGGCGGACGAGGTTGTTCGCGACGAACAGGTCGAGGATGCGATAGACGCTGTTCGGCGCGACGCGCTTGCCGCGCTTTTGCGAGACGATGTCGGCGATTTCATAGGCGCTCGCGGGCTTGCCGATTTCGGCGACGGCGTCGAAAATCTGCGCGCGCATGTCGGTCCACGCTTCGCCCGAGTTTTCGAGCGCGGTCTGCGCGGCTTTGGCGAGCGAGGCGCCGCTGGCCTCGACGTGCGGATGATCATGCTTGCCCATTGGCGCTTCCCTTGCGCGGATAATTCCGCGCCATCTGTTCGCTCAATGTAGGCTGTTTGACGGGCGCCCGCAAGGCGCGGCCCGCCGTTTTGGCTGAATCGTCAGTGCCGCGCGCGGCGATTGAGGTCGTGGCCGAGCGCGACGACCGCGACGCCGATCATCGTCGCCAGAACTTCGCTGCCGTCGTGGGGCCGCGACAGCGCGCCCGCCATCATCCCGAGCCCGAAGCTGCCCACCGCGAAAGGCATCATATAGCCGTGGGTGAGTACGCCCGACACAAGGGTGATGAGCGCAAAGCCGATCGCGACGATCAGGCCGATTTCGTGGAACAGGTGATTTTCGAGAAAGACGCCGCCGACCGAGGCGATGGAGGCGAAAAAGATCGTCGTCGCGAGGCAGTGGACGAGGCACAGGCCCGACAGGCCCATCGCCAGCTGGTCGCCCGAAAGCGCGGTGAGCGGCCGCGAATCGCGCGCAGCCCGAACCGCCGCGCCGAAGCGCGTCAGGACAGGGGCAGGGCTGGCGACTTGGGTCACCCGATTCTCCGTTCAACGACTATGGTGTTTGATATGGCATAACATGACGAAGGTTACAACGTCTCATGGCACGAATCTTCGCCAATCTTCGCTTTCGCCGAACAAGCTGTCGGGGCAGGGTGGTTTTTCTGAAGAAATATATGGGGGAGGTGCATATGACCGATCTGGAGAAGCCGCTGACGCTGCCGTGCGGCGCGATCTTGCCGAACCGGATCGCCAAGGCGGCGATGACCGAGGGGATGGCGACCCCGGGCGGACGGCCGACCCCGGCGCTCGACCGGCTTTACTGCCTGTGGTCCGACGGCGGGGCCGGGCTGCTCATCGGCGGCAATCTGGTCATCGACCGCGATCATCTCGAGCGTCCCGGCAATGTCGTGATCGACCGCGCGCCCGATGCGGAGATGAGGGCGGCGCTGATGCGCTGGGCCGAGGCGGCGACGCGCGGTGGCAATCATTTCTGGGCGCAGATCAGCCACAGCGGACGGCAGACGCCTGCGATCGTGAACCGCCATCCCAAATCGGCGTCCGACATCAAGCTGGCGCTGCCGGGCGGCCAGTTCGGCCAGCCCGAGCCGCTGACACAGGAGGAGATCGGCGATCTGGTGCGGCGCTGGGCGGTCGCGGCCAAGGCGTGTCAGGATGCGGGCTTTACCGGGGTGCAGGTCCATGCGGCGCATGGCTATCTGATCTCGCAATTTCTGAGCCCGCTCTCCAATCGGCGGACCGACGATTATGGCGGCAGTCTGGACAATCGGGCGCGGCTGTTGCTGGAGGTGATCGCAGCGATCCGCAAGGAAGTCGGCCCCGGATTTCCGATCTCGGTCAAGCTCAACAGCGCCGATTTTCAGAAGGGCGGTTTCGCCTTTGAGGATAGTTTGACGGTCGCCGGCTGGCTGGAGGCCGCCAGCGTCGACCTGATCGAGATTTCGGGCGGCAGTTATGAGCAGCCCAAATTGCTCGGCATCGAGGGGATGGAGGAAAGCGCCGCGCAAAATGTCGCGCCCTCGACGCTGGCGCGCGAAGCCTATTTCGTCGATTTCGCACTGGCGATGCAGGCGCGCGTCGCGGTGCCGTTGATGGTCACCGGCGGTTTCCGCTCACGCGCCGCGATGGAGCAGGCGCTCGCGCGCGGCGCGGCCGACGTGATCGGGCTGGGGCGGCCGATGTGCCTGATGACCGACGCGCCGAAGCAATTGCTTGCGGGCGTGGAACAATTGCCACGATATGAGGATGATCGCGGTTTGCTTCCCGGCTGGCTGGGTTTCCTGAAGCGGTTTCAGCTGGTCAAGGCGGTCGACGGTTTTGCCGGTATCTACTGGTTTTATCAGCAGCTCTGGCTGCTGGGGCAGGAAGGGCGCGCCGATGAAGGGCTGAGCGTCTTTTCGGCCTTTCGCACGCTGGAGGCGCGCAACAAGGCAATCATGAAGGCACGGGGGTAGGGGTAGGGTCAGCACTCAACCTCGTCGCCCCCGCGAACCGGCGGCGGACATTCAAATCCTGCGAGTAGTTTCCGGTTACACGAGGGGGCCGCCGCCACAGGCGGTGAACCGGCCGCGAGTTAGCGCGCTGCCTACTACCCCAGCCCTCCGTCAACGATTTTCTAGCTGTCACGCGACTTGATTGTTGCGGCTTTGTTCTTACCTTCTTCGCCAAATTGAGGAGGGGTGATCATGGCGGGCTTAGTCGAAGAGATTCAGGCGTTGGCGTTGGACCCGACTGTCAGGGTCGCTGATTTACTTCGTCGCGTGAAGTTGACAGCGGTTAAGCTCAAATTGCAAGACGCTGTCGAATGGGTCGATCTGGAACTTCAAGGATATGCTGGGATCGAGGACAAAGATGTCCCTCTCTACAGGCACTTCACCGGGCGGCTTATGGAGCAAAGCCCACATTTTGGAATTAAGCCCGCGTATGGTGATCCTGAAACGCTGAGGGTGTTTTCATATGTCGTTCTGAAAGAAGCCGTCAGCAGTTTGGAAGAGCTTGCAAAGGCGAAGGGCACGCTCGGCTCTCCTCTCGACGCAGACCTTGAGAAAATGCTTCACAAAAATAGCGAGGGTTATCTGCGCTCGTACCACATAAGTTTTGGCCATAACGTACCCGTCAGCATCCTATCTCACGTCAAAGACATGGTGATGGATTGGGCCTGTGCGTTGGAGAGCCAAGGGATATTGGGCGAAGGGATCAGCTTCACCGTGGAAGAGAAGAAAAAGGCGGCGGAAGTCGCTCAGAGCGTCACCATTCACAATTACGGTCATCTCCATCAAGGCGATGTGACCGGCCACCAGAATCGCACTGTCGTTGGAAGCTCAGATCAATCGATCAATTCGCTCGAAATAAATGACACATTCGATCAGTTGATACAGGTGGTCGATAGCAGCATCGGCAACGAGAATGATCGAGAGTCTATCCTTGAGATAGTTCGAGCAATGCAAGCGGCCCAAGGGACGCCTGAGTACAAACCGCTGTTTCAAAGGTGGGTCGGCTATGTAGCTGAGTATGCGGCAATCTTAGGGCCGTTTGTGCCAGCGCTAAGTGGTTTGATTGGTTAGGGGGCAGTCAGTCGCATGAGTTGCTGGGGTATCTTTGAAGATTTTCTGTTCAGGTGGCAAACGCTGATAACCGGCGTTCTCGCCCTCGTCGCGGCTGTCGTAGCGCTACGTCCGGTCTACGGTCAGTTGAAGCTTATGCGCGAACAGAACAAGGTCATGCTGCGATCCACGATCAACGAAATGATGATCAGTCTGGATCGCGATTTGGCGTCCACCCATGAAATTATTGATAAGCGGTTTGGCCAAGTCGCTCAGGATTTAGGCTATTTCGAAGATCAGGGAGACCCGCCTTCAATCGCAGAATGGGCGAGCGAACGAGACGAAAGTATTCGCGCAGTCATCAGAGAACTCAAGGAGATTTTCTTCCGCAATCACGATGCGGAACCAGTTGAGGAATACAAAGGCGATTTGATTCTCGCTCTTGATGATTTGTCGGAATGTCTCGATGCCATTTACACCCCTCAATGGCATTGGACCCATCCGGACCACGATTGGTCAGAGGACGAGGAGAAGAAGGCTGTCGAGAAGGCGAAGAAGGCGGAGAAAGAGGTGAGAGATAAGGTTCGCCGCGTCGCCGTGGCGGCAGCGCGCCTTTCTGCTGCGAGGGAAGGCCAGCGGGCGGTATATTCCCATCGATTGCGGGCTATCGATGACGCGTTGTTGGTTTAGAAACATTCAAACGGCGGTTTCCAAGCAAAGCCGCCGGTTCTCAGATGCGCATCTGAACTTAAATAGTCACTTCTAGCGAGTTATAACATCGGTGCCCCGCGAAGGCGGGGGTCCAGCTTTCAGTGGTTGAGAGTGTCGAACAGGTCGAGCCAATCGGGGTTTGTTCTTCGATCTGGCGGAATTTCCAGTCCCGGTTCCATTTCTTCACCGCCTTTTCGCGCGATGGCGCCGCCGATATCGGCGTGCGGTTCGGCGTAGACCAGGCGATCCAGCTGATAGCGTTTACAGAAATCGGACCCGTCGCTGGTGCGATGCTGAAAAATGCGGGCGGCGAGATGGGATGTTACGCCGATGTAGATGGTACCGCGATAGCGGTTGGCCATGATGTAAACGTGACCGCCTTTTTGCAAATCTGCGGTCCGTCATTAGCTGGACCCCCGCCTTCGCGGGGGTGACGAAGTGGGGCGGGGTGACGAAGTAGGGCAGGGTTACGAGGAGGAGCGGGGGGCTGCGGTTACGCCCCCTCCTCCGCCCGCAAGGCCTTGCGGTCGAGTTTGCCGATCATCGTCTTGGGCAGGTTCAGGCGCACGTCGACCGCGCTCACCCGTTCATGCTTGCCGAGTTGGGGGTTGAGCCAAGCGGTGAGCGCTTCGCCCGAGATGTTGAAGCCATCCTCCAGCGTCACGAACGCCTTGGGCGCTTCGCCGCGATAGGCGTCGGGGACGCCGAGGACGATCGCTTCCTTGACCGCGGGATGTTCGTAGAGATGCGCCTCGATCACGCTGGGGTAGACCTTGAAACCGCCGACCGCGATCATGTCCTTCAGCCGGTCGACGATGCGGACATATTTGTCGTCGTCGATCACCGCGACGTCGCCGGTGCGCAGCCAGCCGTCGGCGGTGAAGCTGTCGGCATCGGCGCCGGGCTGGTTCCAATAGCCCTGCATGATCTGCGGCCCCTTGACCACCAGCTCGCCGGGCTCGCCTGCGGGGGCGTCGCGTGACGGATCTTCCTTGTCGACGAGGCGCAGATGCGTCGCGGGGAGCGGCTGGCCGATCGTGCCGGGCTTGACCGGACCCTCATAGGGGTTGGTCGACACGACGCCCGAACTTTCGGTGAGGCCATAGCCCTCGACGAGCGCTGCGCCCGTTGTGGCGACGAATTTTTCGCGCAGCTCGGCGGGCATCGGGGCGCCGCCCGAGATGCAGATGCGCAGGCTGGAGAAATCGGTCTTGACGAGGTCGGGATGGTCGAGCAGCGCCTGATACATGGTCGGGACGCCCGGCAATGCCGTCGTCCTGGTGCGGGTGATCGCCTGCAGCGCCTGCCCGGCGTCGAAACGGGGCAGCATCGCGATCATGCCGCCGTTCAGGACGGTGCGGTTGAGGACGCAGGTGTTTGCGAAGACGTGGAAGAAGGGCAGTGCCCCCAAAATGCGGTCGTCGGCGTCATGGTCGGGGTCGATCGCATTCACCTGCCGTGCATTGGCGGTCAGATTCTGGTGGGTCAGCATCGCGCCCTTGGGCGTGCCGGTGGTGCCCCCGGTATACTGGATCAGCGCGACGTCCTTTTCGGCATCGATCGCGACCGGCGCGGGCTGGCCGTCATTGTCGATCAGGGTCGAGAAGCGGATCACACGCGAATCGTCTGGAATCGCCGCGACTTCGGCGCGCTTGAACAGCCGGTAGAGGACCGATTTGGCGGCGGGCAGGCCGCCGGCGACCGATCCGACGATCAGCTGGCGCAGGCTCGATCCGTCGAGCACCTTGAGCGCGGTCGGAAGCAGCGCGGTCGCGCTGACCGTGAAGAGCGTGTCGGTGCCCGAATCCTCGACCTGCGCCTCAAGCTCGGCGACGGTGTAGAGCGGCGAGAAATTGACGACCGTCGCCCCGGCGGCGAGGGCGCCATAATAAGCCGCGACATAATGGGGGACGTTGGGCAGGAACAGGCCGACGCGGCTGCCCTTGCCGATGCCGCGTTGCTGCAGCCCGCGGGCGACGTGCGCGACGCCGCGCGCGACCTCGGTATAGCCATATTGCCGCCCCAGGAAGTCGAGCATCGGCGCATCGCCCCGGCGCGCGACGCTGGCCGCGAGCATGTCGGGCAGCGAAAGCGGCGCGAACAACTGGTTCCAGTCCGTCGGGTGGTGATAATCGGTCGACCAGTCGTAAGGCGTGTTCATCGGCGCAAATTGTCCTTCTGAAACGAGGGGCAGGTTCCTGACACTAAGGTAAGTAAGCGGTCAGTGCAATTGGGGGTGCTTGCGGCGTATCGCTGTGACGTCTAGGCAATGGTCGGAGCCATTTTCAGGGGGGATTGCCGTGCTGCACATGTCACTGCGGATCTTCGCACCATTTGTCATGATTGTCTGTGCCGCCGCCATGCCGGCGTCCGCGGAGGATAAGGCGCCTCCGCCGCGCCCGGCGCAGATCCAGCAGCTTTACGATTGCCGCGACATTGCCGATGCCGCCGCGCGCCTCGCCTGTTTCGACCGCGAGGTCGGCGAATTGCAGACGGCCGATACGCAGCGTGAGATTTCCTTTGCCGACAAGGAAACGATCAAGAAAACGCGCCGCGGCCTGTTCGGATTCGACCTGCCCGATTTGGGTCTGTTTGGAGGCGGGGACGAGGAGGAAGCGGTCAAGAGCGTCGAAACCAGCGTGGCGTCGGCTTCGGGTACCAGCGACGGCGGCTATCGCATCGCGATGGCCGATGGTTCGGTGTGGGTGCAGATCGACAACAAGCGCATGCCGCTGGCGCCGCGCCCGGGGCAGAAGATCGAGATCAAGTCGGCGTCGTTCGGAACCTATTTCCTCAGCCTGGAGGGACGTCCCTCGATTCGCGTTCGCCGCGAGCGCTGATCCGCGTTCTGGCGAGCGATCATTGTGACAAAGTGGTGATCGGCGCGCCTGCGATGCCCGTTCTGGAAACGGGTTGCCCTCCCTTCGTCTTGCTGGACGATGCACGGTCGGATGGCGCCGTACCCGCGCGCCTGTTTCGCGATCCGGTCGAGCTACTGGTCGCGCCGACCGTCGCCGACGTTCCTGCGCTGCTGGACGCGCTGGAGGCGGCGCGTGCGCGCGGTCTCTATGCCGCCGGTTATCTGGCCTATGAGGCGGGGAAGGCGCTGGCGCCCGCATGGCGCGGGGCGGGCGGTGACGATTCTGGGGAAGATGCTGGTGCCGGTGCCGCGCCGCCAGGCTGGTTCGGGCTGTTCGAGCGGGTCGAGCGGATCGATGCCGATGCGGTGGCGGATCTGCTCCCCGATCCGGCGTCGGCATGGATCGGCGGCGTGAAGCCCCGGATCGACCGCGCTGATTATGAAGCGGCGGTCGAACGCGTGCTGGGGCTGATCCGCGCCGGCGATATTTATCAGGCCAATCTGACCTTTCGCGCCGATGTGGCGGTGCTGGGCAATCCGCTGGCCGCTTATGCACGGCTGCGGCGGACGGCGCGGGCGGGCTATGGCGGCTTTATCTGGACAGGCGCGCAGGCGATTGCGTCGCTCTCACCCGAGCTGTTCTTTGCCTTGAAGGACGGCCAGGCGATGGCGCGGCCGATGAAGGGGACGGCGGCGCGGCAGCAGGGTCCCGATGCCGATGCCCGCGCGGCGCGCGAACTGGCCGAAGACCCCAAGCAGCGCGCCGAAAATCTGATGATCGTCGACCTGATCCGCAACGATCTGTCGCGCGTCGCGGTGCCGGGATCGGTCGCGGTGCCCGACCTGTTTCGCGTCGAGAGCTTTCCGACGATCCACCAGCTGGTGTCCGACGTCAGCGCGCGCCTGCCCGATGGCGTGGGCGCGGTCGACGTGCTGCGCGCGGCCTTTCCCTGCGGGTCGATCACCGGCGCGCCCAAGGTGCGCGCGATGGAGATTATCGACGCGCTGGAAGAAGGGCCGCGCGGCCTGTATACGGGATCTATCGGCTTCATCGAGCCGGGGGGTGATGCGGCGTTCAACGTCGCGATTCGGACGTTGGTATTTCCCTATTCCAATGACTTGCAGGATGGGCCGTTGTCCGCCACGCTGGGTCTGGGATCTGGAATCATTGCCGACAGCGCGCCGTCCGAGGAGTGGCGCGAATGTCTGGCCAAAGGGGAATTTGTGAGCGCAGCGGGCGAAAATTTCGACCTGATCGAAACGATGCATTTCGACCCTGTCGATGGCGTCCTGCGCCTGGAGGCGCATCTGGCGCGGCTGACCGCGAGCGCGGCGGCGCTGGGCTTCCGTTTCGACCGCCATGGCGCGCGCAACAGCCTGCAATCGGCGACCTTCCGCCTGCGCGCCGCGGCGCGGGTGCGGATGCGGCTGGCGCCGTCGGGCGCGCTGGCGATCGAGGTGTCGCCGCTGCCGCGGCTCGCCGAACTGCCGGTGCCGGTTGCCGTCAGCCCTGCGCCGATGGCGGCGGACGATTATCGCCTTGCGCACAAGACCAGCCAGCGCGCCGCCTATGACGGCGCGCGGCGCGAAAGCGGCGCGGCCGAGATCGTCTTCGTCGACGAGCCGGGCTTTGTGACCGAGGGAAGCTGGAGCAATATTTTCGTCGAGCGCGACGGTTTGCTGCTCACGCCGCCGCTGTCGCTCGGGCTGCTTCCCGGCGTGCTGCGCGCCGAGCTGATCGACAAGGGGCGTGCGGTCGAATCGCACCTGCGTCTCGCCGATCTGGGTGAGGGGTTTTTCATCGGAAATTCGTTGCGCGGCCTCATCCCGGCGCGGTTGATCGAGGACATCTAGTCCGCATCGCGCGAAAATCGCTTCGCATTCGTAAATTGTCTACCGCGTCCCTTGCCTAATCAGGTGGGACGCGATAGGCGCGGCCGCGCGCAATTTTCTGCCAATTTCCTGTTACCCGCCCTCTCGCAAGGACGCTTCACCATGTCGACTTTCAAGCCCCATGTCTCGGCCGCACTCGGCCGCATCCAGCCTTCGGCGACGCTCGCAATGACCGCGCGCGTGACCAAGCTGAAAGCGGACGGCGTCGATGTCATTGGGCTGAGCGCAGGCGAGCCCGACTTCGATACGCCCGACTTCGTCAAGGAAGCCGCGATCGAAGCGATCCGTAACGGCCAGACCAAATATACGCTGGTCGACGGCACCGTCGCGCTGAAGGATGCGATCCGCGGCAAGTTCCGCCGCGACAACGGCCTCGATTTCGAGCGCGACCAGATCAGCGTCAACGTCGGCGGCAAGCACACGCTGTTCAACGCGCTGGTCGCGACGGTCGATGCGGGCGACGAGGTCATCATCCCGGCGCCCTATTGGGTCAGCTATCCCGACATCGTCGCTTTCTGTGGCGGCAAGCCGGTGATCATCGAGGGCACCGCGGCGCAGAATTACAAGATCACCCCGGCGCAGCTCGATGCCGCGATCACGCCGAAGACGCGCTGGATCATGTTCAACTCGCCGTCGAACCCGTCGGGCGCCGCCTATTCGCCGCAGGAACTCGACGCGATCGGCGAAGTCGTTCGCCGCCACCCGCATGTAATGGTGATGGTCGACGATATGTACGAGCATGTCTGGTACGCCGATTTCGCCTTCTCGACGCTGGCGCAGCGCTGCCCCGACCTGATCGACCGCATCCTGACCGTGAACGGCTGCTCGAAAGCCTATGCGATGACCGGCTGGCGCATCGGTTATGCAGGCGGCCCCGCATGGATCATCAAGGCGATGGGCAAGCTGCAGTCGCAGTCGACGTCGAACCCCTGTTCGATCGCACAGGCCGCCGCTGCTGCCGCGCTGGGCGGGCCGCAGCAGTTCCTCGACGACCGCAACGCCGCATTCAAGAAGCGCCGCGACATGGTCGTCGCGATGCTCAACGACGCACCGGGACTCAATTGCCCGACCCCCGATGGCGCCTTCTATGTCTATCCCGACGCGTCGGGCTGCATGGGCAAGAAGACCCCCGACGGAAAGCTGATCGACAGCGACGAAGCGCTGATCGACTATTTCCTCGATTCGGCGCGCGTTGCGGCCGTCCACGGCGGCGCCTTTGGCCTGTCGCCGGCATTCCGTGTGTCCTATGCGACGTCGGAAGCGGTGCTGAAGGAAGCCTGCGTGCGCATCCAGCAGGCGTGCGCCGCGCTGACATAAGGCAAGTTTCGGTCGGTGTAGACATTCTATACCGACCGGTCTTGTAATCCCGGCGTTCCTCCCCATCTGGGACATGAACGACGGTTAAGCGCCCGGTTCACTGTATAGTAAGCCTCGATGCCTAGGGTGATTGCCATCACTGCGCGGCTGGTTGGGGCGTGCCATATCGTCGGTGTGAACAGGGCGGCCTTGGCCGCGAAACCGGAAGACAGAAAAAAGGGCTCTCCCCATGCTTGCCATGCTCCGCTCCGACTGGTTCCTGACGATGCTCGCCGGCTTTGCCATTGGCGGCCTGATCGTCGCATTCCAGCACCCGGCGATTCCGCTGCCGCTGTGACGGCGCGGCGTCGCCATTTCCCCTCTCGCGCCCTTGCGGCGCTGCTTTTGGGCGTGATCGTCGCCCAATGTGCCCCGGCGCAGGCCGAGGGTGCCGTCCAGCTTCCAGCCGCAGCGGTCGATCCCGCCGTCAAGGCGAAGCGCGCGACCGCCATTCTGGCCGGCGGCTGTTTCTGGGGCGTCGAGGGCGTCTTTTCGCATGTGAAAGGCGTGATCTCGGTCGAATCGGGCTATCATGGCGGAAGCGCCGCGACCGCGCGCTATGAACTGACGCACGACGGAAAGTCGGGCCATGCCGAGGCGGTGCGGATCGTCTATGATCCGACCCAGGTCAGTTATGGCACCTTGCTGCGCATATTATTTTCGGTCGTCGCCGACCCCACGCTCAAAAATCGTCAGGGCCCCGATGTCGGCAGCCAGTATCGCGCCGCGATCGTTCCGGTGGATGCGGTTCAGCGTCAGGTCGCGGGCGCCTATCTGGCGCAGATCGGCAAGGGCAGATATTTCGCAAAGCCCGTCGTGGTGCCGGTCGAAAGCTATAAGCGTTTCTATCCGGCCGAGGCCAATCATCAGGATTTCATGCGCCGCAATCCGTCGAACGGATATATTGTGCGCTGGGACGCGCCCAAGCTCGCGGCGCTGAAACGGCTTTATCCGACGCTGGTGCGCGCCCGTCCGGCGCCCTGATCGCGGCGGGTTCCGCGACTGGTCGTGCAAGAGGAATCATTCACCGCAAATCGCTGGTTCGGCCGGGCTTCGTGCGGGACGCATGTTGCCGACAGGGTCGGGGGTAAGAGATGACGGTCGCAGCCGCGGGGTTTGAATGAGAATAAGGGTTTCCGGCAAGCCGCTGCTTGCCATGACGATGGGCGCCGTGGTGCTGGCGGGCTGCGTGAGCAGCGCCGCGATCGTACCGCAGCCGCGCGCCGTGCCGCGCGAGGCGCCGCCGGTGACACGCGGGCCCGGCGGATCGGTTTCGGTGCCGATCGGGCAGCCGGTGCGCTCGGCCGCTCCCGCGCCGCGCGGAACGATGGATCCCGGTTTCCGCCGGCCGCCGGCTGGACTTAACGACCGCATCGCCCAGCTTTGGAAGGGTTTCCCCGGCATGACCGGGATCGCCGTTCAGCGCATCGATGGCGAATGGGCGCTTTCGCAGCGCGGCAATGATTTGTTCCCGCAGCAGAGCGTGTCGAAGCTGTGGGTGGTCTTGTCCATCCTCGATGCCGTCGATCAGGGGCGGGTCCGCCTCGATCAGCCGGTCCGCATCGGCCGCGAAGACCTGACTCTGTTCCATCAACCGCTTGCCGCGCGTGTTCAGGCCGAGGGATCGGTGACGATGAGCGTCCGCGACCTCATCGAAACCGCGATCACCCATAGCGACAACACCGCGAACGACAGCCTGTTGCGCACCGTCGGCGGGCCCGAAGCCGTGCGCCGCTTCATCTCGAAAAAGGATCTGGGGTCGATTCGCTTCGGCCCCGGCGAACGCTTGCTGCAAAGCGGCACCGCCGGACTGACCTGGCAGCAAAGCTATTCGGTTGGCCGCGCGTTCCAGGCCGCGCGCGCCGCGCTTCCCGAAGCGAAGCGCAAGGCGGCGATGGATAATTATCTCGCCAATCCGGTCGACGGCGCAAGCCCTGCGGCGATCGCCAGCGCATTGACCCGGCTGGCGCGTGGCACCTTGTTGTCGCCCGAATCGACCGAATATCTGCTCGATGTGATGAGCCGCACCCGGAGCGGCCCGCGGCGGTTGAAGGCGGGCCTTCCCCCCGGTTGGCAATTCCTCCACAAGACCGGAACAGGTCAGGATTTCAAAGGGATGACCGCCGGTTACAATGATATTGGCATCGCGACCGCGCCCGATGGCACGCGCTATGCCATCGTGGTAATGCTCGGCACCACGACCTCGCCCATTCCCGCCCGCATGGCATTGATGCAGGCGGTTTCGGGTGCGGTTGCCGAGTTCCACGGAAGGTAGAATGACAATATGAAATGGGCCGCTCTTCCCTTGCTGACCCTGCCGCTTGCACTGTCCGCCTGCGCGACCCCCGAAACGCGGCTGCGCACCGGGCTGGTCGACGCGGGCCTGCCGCAACCGATCGCCGCCTGCATGGCCGATCGCATGGTCGACCGGCTGTCGCTGACCCAGCTGCGCCGTATCGGCTCGCTCGCCAGCCTGAAGGACAAGCGCGTCGACAATCTGACGCTGACCCAGTTCACGCACAAGGTCCGGGCGCTGCGGGATCCCGAGATATTGACGGTGACGATCAGTTCGGCCGCGCTCTGCGCGTTCAACTAGGCTGCGTTTCCGTGCGGCCGGGTGCCGCGCCCTTTTCATCATCGTGAAAGAAAGGCCGGGCTGATCGCTCCGGCTTGTCGGAGCACAAGATAATCTGGGCGCCGTAGGGGTAGCGTTGCCGCGAAACTTGTGCTTAGGCGGCGCCAATTCTCCCCGCCCCAGACTCGAAAGGCCCGGCAGACCTCATGAACATTCACGAATATCAGGCGAAAGAACTGCTCGCAAAATTTGGCGTCGCTGTCCCCAAGGGCATTGCCGCAATGACCGTCGAAGAAGCCGTTGCGGCGGCGAAGCAGCTCCCCGGGCCGCTTTATGTCGTCAAATCGCAGATTCACGCCGGTGGCCGCGGCAAGGGCAAGTTCAAGGAACTGCCCGCCGATGCGAAGGGCGGCGTTCGCCTGGCCAAGACGATCGAAGAGGTCGAAGCGCATGCCAAGGATATGCTCGGCAATACGCTGGTGACGATCCAGACCGGCGAAGCGGGCAAGCAGGTCAACCGTCTGTACATCACCGACGGCGCCGACATTAAGCAGGAATTCTACCTCGCGCTGCTCGTCGACCGCGCCACCAGCCGCATTGCGGTGGTTGCCTCGACCGAAGGCGGGATGGACATCGAAACCGTCGCGCACGACACGCCGGAGAAGATCCACACGATCACGATCGATCCCGCGACCGGCATTCAGCCGCACCATGGTCGCAGCGTTGCCGCGGCCCTTGGGCTGTCGGGCGATCTGGCGAAGCAGGCTGCCAAGGTGCTTGGCGGGCTTTATGCTGCGTTCCTCGGTACCGACGCCGAGCAGATCGAAATCAATCCGCTTGCCGTTTGCGAAGGCAAGGATGGCGACGAACTGCTCGTGCTCGACGCCAAGGTGGCGTTCGACGGCAATGCGATGTTCCGCCACAAGGACCTCGCCGAGCTGCGCGACCTGACCGAAGAAGATCCGGCCGAAGTCGAAGCGTCGGAATATGACCTCGCTTACATCAAGCTCGACGGCAACATCGGCTGCATGGTCAATGGCGCGGGTCTGGCGATGTCGACGATGGACATCATCAAGCTCAACGGCGAATTCCCGGCCAACTTCCTCGACGTCGGCGGCGGCGCTTCGAAGGAAAAGGTCACCGCGGCGTTCAAGATCATCCTCAAGGACCCCGCCGTGAAGGGCATCCTCGTCAACATCTTTGGCGGCATCATGAAATGCGACATCATCGCCGACGGCATCGTTGCCGCGGCGAAGGAAGTGAATCTGTCGGTTCCGCTGGTCGTTCGCCTCGAAGGCACGAACGTCCAGGAAGGCAAGGATATCCTTGCCAATTCGGGCCTGCCGATCGTTGCAGCCAACGACTTGGGCGATGCGGCGCAGAAGATCGTCGCGGAAGTCCGCGCAGCCTGAGCTTCGGCCCCTCTTCCCGCGAGGGGGGAGGGGTCATGCGACGTTCCATGGGGTCGAGGTGCAATAGCGTCAGGCCCCGTCCTGTCTTTTCATCCCTCCCCCGGCGAGAGACACGTCAGTTGACGTTAACGTAAAGCGCGATTATGGCGCAGTGCACAAATTCATGAGAGGAGCTTTTGAAGCTATGAAAATCCTCGTCCCCGTAAAGCGGGTGCTCGATTATAACGTCAAGCCGCGGGTCAAATCCGACGGTACGGGCGTTGACCTTGCCAATGTCAAAATGTCGATGAACCCGTTCGATGAGATCGGTGTCGAAGAAGCGATTCGCTTGCGCGAAAAGGGTGTTGCGACCGAAGTCGTCGCCGTGTCCGTCGGCCCGGCAAAGGCCCAGGAAACGCTGCGCACCGCGCTCGCCATGGGCGCTGACCGTGCGATCCTGGTGCAGACCGACGATGCCGTCGAACCGCTGGCGCTCGCGAAAATCTTCAAGGCGATCGCCGAAGCCGAACAGCCCGGCCTTGTCATCCTTGGCAAGCAGGCGATCGACGACGACAACAACCAGACCGGCCAGATGCTCGCAGCCCTGACCGGCTGGGCGCAGGGCACTTTCGCCAGCGCGGTCAATGTCGATAGCGATCATGTCAACGTGACCCGCGAAGTCGATGGCGGCCTTGAAACGGTGAAGCTGAAGCTTCCCGCGATCGTCACCACCGACCTTCGTCTGAACGAGCCGCGCTATGCGTCGCTGCCGAACATCATGAAGGCGAAGTCGAAGCCGCTCGATACGAAGTCGCCCGCCGATTATGGCGTCGACACGGCGCCGCGCGTCAAGACGATCAAGGTTTCGGAACCGCCCGTCCGCTCGGCCGGCGTCAAGGTTGCCGATGTCGATGAACTGGTTGCCAAGCTGAAAGCGATGGGAGTGCACTCATGAAAACGCTCGTTTGGGTCGAACATGACGGCAGCGCCGTCAAGGACGCCACGCTTGCGGTGGTTACCGCCGCGTCGAAGCTTGGCGAAGTCCATCTGCTCGTCGCCGGTTCGGGCGTCGATGCGGTTGCCAAGGAAGCCGCGGGTATCGCCGGGGTCGGCAAGGTGCATGTCGCAGACAATGCTGCCTTTGCGAATAATCTGCCCGAAAATGTCGCGCCGCTGGTTGCCGATCTGATGGCGTCGCACGACGCCTTCCTCGCGCCTGCAACGACCACCGGCAAGAATATCGCGCCGCGCGTCGCCGCGCTGCTCGATGTCATGCAGATTTCCGAAATCCTTTCGGTCGAGGGTCCCAAGACCTTCACCCGCCCGATCTATGCCGGTAACGCGATCGCGACCGTCGAGAGCAGCGATGCTAAGCTGGTCCTGACCGTGCGCGGCACCGCGTTCGAAAAGGCCGCCACCTCCGGCGGTTCGGGTGCGATCGAAGCCGTGGGTGCAGGCAGCGATGCCGGCATCTCGACCTTCGTCGGCGCCGAAATCGCCAAGCAGGACCGTCCGGAACTGACCTCGGCGAAGATCATCGTGTCGGGTGGCCGTGCGCTGGGTTCGAGCGAGAAATATCAGGAAGTGATCGTTCCGCTGGCAGACAAGCTGAACGCCGCGCTGGGCGCGTCGCGCGCTGCGGTCGATGCGGGTTATGTCCCCAACGACTATCAGGTCGGCCAGACCGGCAAGATCGTCGCACCGGAAGTCTATTTCGCAATCGGCATCTCGGGCGCGATCCAGCATCTCGCCGGCATGAAGGATTCGAAGACGATCGTTGCGATCAACAAGGACGAGGACGCGCCGATCTTTCAGGTCGCCGACTTCGGTCTGGTTGCCGATCTGTTCAATGCCGTTCCCGAACTGACCGGCAAGATCTGATCCATGATCCGTCCGGTCTGCGCCGGACAGCGTGAAACAACAAAGCGGTCGTGGGCGATGCTCACGGCCGTTTTGTTGTTTCGGGAGCGTCACCAGATTGTCATGGGCATGCGCTTGGGCACGATCCATGAATGCTCATTATGGGCGGAGGAGGGTTTTCCATGTCCCAGCCAGACAAGCGCGGGCTGATCGCCGAAGGGCTGGCGGCAGGCGAGAATGATGCCGCGCTCCATGCGCGTCTGGTTGCGGCGGGCGTTTCGGCGGCGGCGGCGAAATATGAGGTCGAGCGGCTGGCGAAGGATCCGCTGGCGGCGGCGCTGCGGTTGCAGGCGGCGCGAATGGCGAAGCAGGGCTGGCTGCTCGCCAATCAGCAGCGGCTGGCGTTTGAGGCAGACGGCGGCTTTGCGCTCGATACGCTGGAGCGCCCCGATCCCGACCTTTTCTATCGCCACCATTATGAAGCGAACCGGCCCGCGAAGCTCGTCGGGTTGATCGATCACTGGCCTGCGCTCCAGCGCTGGTCGCTCGACCATTTCGCCGCGGCCGGCGGCGGCGCGGTGGTCGAGGCGCAGGTCGAACGCGCGCGCGATCCCGATTATGAGCTGGTGAAGGACGATCATCGCCGCCTGATCCGCTTCGCCGAACTGATCGACTGGCTCCGGGGGGATGAGGCGAGCAACGATATTTATCTGACCGCCTATAACAGCGGCACCAACGCGGCAGCGCTCGGCTTTCTGTGGGACGATCTGGCGCCGATCGATTTGCTCGACGACCGGGGCGGCCGCGACGGTTTTTTCTGGCTGGGGCCGCGCGGCACGCTGACGCCGTGGCACCATGACCTGACCAACAATCTGTTGGTCCAGGTGCTGGGCCGCAAGCGGGTGCGGATGGCGCCGCCGTGGGCTTTTGCGCGGATGCGGAACAGGCTGCATTGCTTTTCCGACTGGGGCAATGAAGCGTTGCCCGCCGGGGAGGGCGACGCGGACATGCCGCCGGTGCTGGAAGTGGTGATCGGCCCGGGCGAAGCGATTTTCCTGCCCGTCGGCTGGTGGCATCAGGTCGAGGCGCTCGACCTGTCGGCGAGCATGAGCTTCACCAGCTTTCGCCGGTCGAACGCCCATGCCGAGGATTATGCGTCCTACGGCGCGCTATGAGTGTGCAGCCACGTCATTGAACATATTGCCATTCTGCCATGCTCCGATAGATTTCGGATCATGAGACAGGGGACATGGGCGCGGGGCGCTCTCATCATGGCAAGTGCGGGGGCACTTGCCGCCGTACCGGCCACCGTTGCCGCGAGGGAGCCGCTGCGGCTGGCGCCCATGTCGAAATGGCACGTCAATTATTCCGCCGACAGTTGCAGGCTTGCCCGGTCCTTCGGCACGGGAAAGGACGAGGTCGTGATGGTTTTCGACCGGTTCCAGCCGGGGGATACCGTCTATATGACCTTGGCCGGTTCGCCGGTCAGCGTTCGCAGCGACTATCGTGAGGCCGTCGTGCAGTTCGCGCCCGGCGAAGTCGAGCAGGAGGCGAGTTTCGAGGTCGGAAAGATGGAAAGCGGCGTATCCGCGCTGATCTTTCTGGACGGGATGATCGTCGCCGGGAATGACGCGGCGCGGGTGGCGGCGGTCGCCGAACATAATGCCAAGCAGAAGAAGGATGATTTCGCCTTCACCGCGCTCCCTGAAATCGATCCGGCGCGGAATGCGGCGGTGACGTCGGTGGAAATACGGATGCGGGGCAAGCCGGCGGTGCGGCTTGAGACGGGATCGATGGGGGCGCCGATGAAGGCGCTGGCAGCCTGTACCGACGACTTGCTGCGCGGATGGGAAATCGACGTGGAAGCGCATCGGAATTTGTCGCGGCGGGCGACGCCGACGGGCAATCCGGGAAAGTGGTTGAACAGCAACGACTATCCGCCTGGAATGCTCATGCGCGGCAATCAGGCCCTCGTCTATTTCCGGCTGGTTGTCGACGCGGCTGGAAAGCCCGCCAGTTGTCATATCCAGCAATCGACGCGACCGGCCGAGTTCGACGAGGCGGTGTGCAAGGGGATCATGCGCCGCGCGGCGTTTGAACCTGCGCTCGACGCAGCGGGAAAGCCGGTGGTCTCCTATTATTTGAACCGGGTGCGGTTCACAATGTAGCGCCGGATCGACGAAGACCGACATCCAAAGCCGATTGCGGCTTGCCGTGAGACAAAATACTTAGCAAGGTAAGTAATGGCTGATTTGACCGAACCGCTCTCCGCCTTCATGACCCGCACCGCCGGACCCGGCACGCTTTCGGGGCTGTCGCGCCTGTCAGGCGGCGCGAATATGGAAAGCTGGGCGTTCGAGTGGACGGGGCCGGGGGGTAGCGGAGCCTATGTCCTGCGCCGCGCGCCGTCGGCCGAATATATGGCCGACCGTCCCTTCGCCCATGTCGATGAGGCGGCGCTGGTGATGGCGGCGCATGCCGGCGGCGTAAAGGCGCCCGAGGTGACGGGCGTGCTGGGCGATGCTGACGGCATGGGGACCGGCTATGTGATGCGGCGCGTGATGGCCGAGGTCAGCCCGGCGAAGATTCTCGCCAGCCCGCCGCCGTCGCTGATCGCCGATCTCGGCCGCGAACTGGCGCGTATCCATGCGCTGCCCGCCGAGGTCATTCCGGCGGCGATCCCGCTCATGGATACGGCGGACGCGCTTGCAGAACTGAAGAGGCGTTTCCTGTCCTATGGCGGCGACCGTCCGGTCATCGCGCTTGCGATCAAATGGTGCGAGGATCATCTGCCCGCGCCGGTCGAACCGGTCCTCGTCCATAGCGATTATCGCATGGGCAATATCATGGTCGATGCGAACGGGCTCGCCGCCGTGCTGGACTGGGAGCTGGCGCATCGCGGCGACGCGCATGAGGATCTGGCCTTCGGCTGCATGACCGTGTGGCGGTTCGGCCAGCTCGACAAGCCCGCGTTCGGCATCGGCAGCCTCGACGAATATTTTGCCGCCTATGAGGGCGCGGGCGGCATGACCGTAGACCGTGACCGCTTTCACTTCTGGCTTGTCTATCGCACCCTGTGGTGGGCGCTTGGCTGTTTGCAGATGGGGCAGGCGTGGCGCAGCGGCGCCGATACGACGGTCGAGCGCGTGGTAATCGGGCGGCGCACCGCCGAACAGGAGCTCGACCTGTTGCAGCTGCTGGAAGAGGGGGCGCCTGCGGACGAACGCGCCCGCGCGCTGCCATCGCCGCCCGCCGCAGCCGCGGCGCCGGTGGGCGAGCCGACCAATGCCGAAATGGTGCAGGCGGTGCGCAACTGGCTGGGCGATGCGATCAAGCCGCGCGCCGAAGGCCATGCGAAATTCGAGGTGGCGGTCGCGATGAATGCACTCGGGATTATCATGCGCGACCTCGACGCCGGGGTGCGCGCCGAGGACAAGGGGCTCGCCGAAGCATTTTTGTCGGGCTCCACGACACTCGCCGAGCCGGGGTTGCTGGCAAGGCTGCGCCGCGCCGCACTCGACAAATGCACGATCGACAGCCCCAAATATGCCGCGCTGGCGCGCGCCCGCGATGCGTGGGGCGGATAGAAAAACACGGGAGAGACACATATGGATTTTGCGATGCCCGCCGACCTGCAGGCGTATCTCGATGAACTCGATGCGTTTATCGCGGCCGAGATCAAGCCGCTGGAACTTGCCGACGACAATATCCGCTTCTTTGACCATCGCCGCGAACATAGCCGCACCGACTGGGACAATCAGGGACTGCCGCGCCACGACTGGGAGCAGTTGCTGAAGCAGGCGACGCGCAAGGCCGATGCCGCGGGCCACTGGCGTTTCTCGGCGCCAAAGAAGTACGGCGGCAAGGACGGATCGAACCTGTGGATGGCGGTGATCCGCGAGCATTTCGCGGCGAAGGGGCTCGGGCTCCACAACGACCTGCAGAACGAACATAGCATCGTCGGCAATTTCCCATTCGTCGAGATGTTCGAACAATTTGCTCAGAATGACGAACAGAAGCAGGAATTCATTCTGGGCGGGTTCGAGGGCAAGCGCCGTACCGCATTCGGCCTGACCGAACCCGATCATGGGTCCGACGCGACGCATATGGAAACCCGCGCCGTGCGTGAGACCCGCGACGGCGTCGACGGCTGGCTGATCAACGGGCGCAAGATGTGGATCACCGGCATGCATGTCGCGACCCACTGTGCGACCTTTTGCCGCACCAGCGGCAAGGACGGCGATGCCAAGGGGATTTCATGCTTGCTGGTCCCCACTGGCACGCCGGGGATGACGGTCGACGAATATATGTGGACCTTCAACATGCCGACGGACCATCCGCGCATGACCTTCACCGATGTCTGGGTGCCCGACAGCGCACGGCTTGGCCCCGTCGATGGCGGGCTGTCGATCGCGCAGAGCTTCGTCCATCAGAACCGCATCCGTCAGGCGGCGTCATCGCTGGGCGCGGCGGTCTTCTGCATCGAGGAAAGCGTGAAATATGCGCGCGAGCGCAAGCCGTTCGGCGAAGCGCTGGCGAAGAATCAGGCGATCCAGTTCCCGCTCGTCGAGCTGGCGACGCAGGCCGAAATGCTGCGCCTGCTGATCCGCAAGACCGCGTGGGACATGGACAATATGCCGCACAAGGAGGTCGAGCATAATCTGTCCGACAAGGTCAGCATGTGCAATTACTGGGCGAACCGGCTGTGCTGCGAAGCCGCCGACCGCGCGATGCAGGTCCATGGCGGCATCGGTTATTCGCGGCACAAACCGTTCGAACATATTTACCGCCACCACCGCCGCTATCGTATCACCGAGGGCGCCGAGGAGATTCAGATGCGCAAGGTCGGGGCGTATCTGTTCGGTTATCTGGGGCCGCGCAAAGGGACGTTGGGGTAAAGAAAGCAGTCGCCCCCGCGAAGGCGGGGGCCGCTGGCCACATGGGCCGCCCCGTCGCGACAGGCCGACAACGGCCCCCGCCTTCGCGGGGGCGACGGTTGTTTTACCGCTTCCGCACAAACTCCGCGCGTAGCACCAGCCCCTTGATCCCGTCGTGGCGGCAGTCGATTTCCTGGGCGTCGCCGGTCAGGCGGATCGACTTGATCACCGTGCCGACCTTCAGCGTCTGGCCCGCGCCTTTGACGGTCAGATCCTTGATCAGTGCGACCGAGTCGCCATCGGCGAGCAGATTGCCGACCGCGTCGCGGACCTCGGGGCCTGCCGCCGCTGCGGCATCGCGCGCGGCAATGTCACTCGCCGACATCCATTCGCCGCTCGCTTCGTCATAGACATAATCATCGTCGGCCATGTTGGTCCTTATTTCGGTTTGCGAAAGCGCAGGGCGAACTGGTCGGTCTTGCCGCGGATCGCGGGGTCGAAGACGTTCGCGGTGCGCGGGTCGTCGCTGCGTTTATAGAGATCGCTCGACGCTTCAAGCGTGAAGCCCGCTTTGGTCAGCGCGGCGACGACCGCAGCCTTGTCGATGCGGTGGAGGCTGTCGGACAGGCTGGTGCCGCTGCCGTCGGCGGCGCTGTGATCGACGACGACCAACGTCCCGCCGGGCTTCAATGCCGCGAACAGCGCGGCGCTCGCCTTGTCCCCCGTGCCTTCGGGGAAGGGTTTCAGGTACAGATCGTGGAAATTCTGGACCGTGATGATCGTGTCGAGCGATGCGGGGAAGGCGGGCGCAGCGAAAGGTCCCGCGACCGCATCGACATTGGCATAGGCCGCGTCGATCGCAGCCTGATCGTCGCCATATTGTTTTTTGAAGCCGATGAATTCGGCGGGCTGAAAGGCATAGACGCGGCCCTTGGGGCCGACCGCGGCGGCGAGCAGGCGGGTGACATAGCCGCCGCCCATCACGAAATCGCCGACCTGTTTGCCCGGCGCGATCTCGGCAAAGGCGAGCAGTTCGGCGGGCTTGCGCGCGGCGTCGCGGGTCCGGTCGGCGGCGGGGCGCGCCGGATCGGCGAGCGCGGCGCTATAATCGGGGGCTTTGACCGGTTTCGCGGCGAGCGGTGTCGCGGTCGTGGCGAGCAGGATGGCGAGCAGGAAGGTGGGGGTAAGCGGGCGGATCATGGCATCGACTCCCTTGGCATTTACGCCCGCATCATAGCGCCCTGGAACGCCGCTTGCGCGTTTATTTGCATATCGCGATTTTGATGATAGGTTTTTGGGTGAAACTAAAAAAATCGGGAGAGCGGACATGCATGATCTGGTGATTCGCGGCGGCACGATCGTCGACGGAACGGGCGGAAATTCCTTTGTCGCGGACGTGGCGGTCGATGGCGACCGGATCGTCGCTGTGGGCCAAAACCTTGGCGCCGGACGCGAAGAAATCGACGCGAGCGGCAAGATCGTCACGCCCGGCTTCGTCGACGTTCACACCCATTATGACGGTCAGGCGACCTGGGACGCCGAAATGGCGCCGTCGAGCTGGCACGGCGTCACCACGGTCGTGATGGGCAATTGCGGCGTCGGCTTCGCCCCCGCCAAGCCCGACCGCCACGACTGGCTGATTTCGCTGATGGAAGGCGTCGAGGATATTCCCGGCACCGCGCTGGCCGAAGGCATGTCGTGGGATTGGGAAACCTTCCCCGAATATATGGACGCGCTTGAGCGGCTGCCGCGCACCGTCGATGTGGCCTGCCACGTCCCGCACGGCGCGGTGCGTGCCTATGTGCTCGGCGACCGCGAAAAGCCCGGTGCAATCCCGACCGACGCGGATATCGCCGAAATGTCGCGGATCGTCGAGGAAGGCGTTCGCGCGGGGGCGCTCGGTTTCTCGACCAGCCGCACCGTGCTTCACAAATCGATCGACGGCGAACTGGTGCCCGGAACCACCGCGACCGCGGAAGAGCTGATCGCGATCGGCCGCGCCATGGGGCGCGTCGGTTATGGCGTGTTCGAAATGGCGAGCGACATGAAGCGCGAGTGGAACGAGTTTCAGTGGATGGGCGACCTCAGCCGCGAAACGGGCCTGCCGGTGACCTTCGCCGCGCTCCAGTCGATCGCCAAGGAATTGCCGCTGGAGGAGCAAATCTCCGAAATGCGGAAGCAGAATGCGACCGGCGCGAATATTGTCGCGCAGATCGCGCTGCGCGGCAACGGCGTGATCATGGCGTGGCAGGGGACGGTGCATCCGTTCCGCTTCAAGCCCGCGTGGAACGAGATTATCGACCTGCCGTGGGACCAGCAGCTCGCGAAGCTGCGCGATCCGGCGTTCAAGGCGCGGATGATCGAAGAGGAAAATATCTGGCCCGAAAGCGACATCATCGACTTCCTCAAGGTCGTTGCCCTCGGCTGGCCGGTGCAGTTCGAAATGGACCCCGATTTCAATTACGAGCCGAAGATGGACGAAAGCATCATGGCGCGCGCGGCGGCGGCGGGGGTTTCGCCGTCCGAATATGCCTATGACCTGCTGATGAAGGACGACGGCAAGGGCTTCATCTATTTCCCGATTTTGAACTATCGTGACGGCAACCTCAATTTCCTCGAGGATCTGCAGGCCGCCGATGACACGGTGAACAGCCTGTCCGACGGCGGCGCACATTGCGGGACGATCTGCGACGCCGCCTCGCCGACCTTCATGCTCCAGCATTGGGTTCGCGACCGCAACGGCAATCGCATCGGGCTGGAACATGCGATCAAGCGCCAGTGCCGCGACACGGCGATCCTCTATGGGCTTGAGGATCGCGGCGTGCTTGCACCGGGCTATCTCGCCGATCTGAACGTCATCGATATGGATGCGATCAAGCTCGGCAAGCCATGGCTGGCGTTCGATTTGCCCGCAGGGGGCAAGCGCCTGCTGCAAAAGGCCGACGGCTATGTCGCGACGGTGAAGTCGGGGCAGGTGACCTTCAAGGATGGCGAAATGCAGGGGCCGACCCCCGGCGGCGTTATCCGCGGCCCGCAGCGCGTCGAAATGGCGATGGCGGCGGAGTAGTTCACCGACTCTGAATTCCGTTCGTGTCGAGCGAAGTCGCGACACCGGGAGGGTGTGCCCCACCGAGGGGCATCTCGACTTCGCTCGATGCGAACGGAATTATTCAGGCCAGCGCCCGCACCACGCGCTCGACATCGGCCACGCCATTATAGGCATGGAAGGATAATCGCAGGATCGACCCGCGAAAATCGGCGCGAAGTCGATGCGCGTCCAGTGCCGCTGCGACGCGCGGCTGATCAGCGCCGGTGTCGATGCACAGGGTGCCGCCGATGTCGCCCGTCGGCCAGCGCCATTCAGGCGTCTTCGCTTCGAGCTGTTCGCTCAGCATCGTCTGCAGCACGCGGTTGTGCGCGCCGATCGCCTCGACCCCGATTGCCGCGATTTCGGACATCCCCGCCATCGACAGGATGAACGGCGCGACGTCGGGCGTGCCGCCCCACCAGCGCCGCGCGTCGGGTGCATAGCGGAAGTCGTGGATATCCATCTCGAACGGATTGTCATGGCTCCACCAGCCGCGCTCGGCGGGATCGAGCGCGGTGCGGTCGTGCGGCGCGACCCACAGCCAGCTCGCGCCGGGGCCGCCGCACAGCCATTTGACGCTGGTGCCGAACACGGCATCGACGCCCCATAGGGCCGGCGTGACCGGCACAACCCCGACCGACTGCGCGCAATCGGCGATGCAGCGTGCGCCGGCCGCCTTTGCCACCGCCGCGATCCCCGCGAGGTCGGCGAGCGCGCCGCTGTTCGAGCTGACGTGCATCGCGATCACCAGCGCGACATCGTCGTTCAGTGCCGCCGTCCAGCTTGCGGGGTCGCGCACGTCGGCATCATCGGGCAGATAGCGCGTCGTCCACCCCGCCGCGGCGAGCCCGCTCGCGACATAGCCGATCGTCGGGAAGGCGCTGGGGGCGAGCAGGATCGTGCGGCGCGTCGTCGCCTGACCCAATGCCGAAATATAGCGCGACAGGCCCGCGCTGACATTGGTGGCTGGGCACAGGTCGCGCGCCTCGACGCCGATCAGCCCGCCCAGCGACGCGCGCCAGTCGTCGATCGCGGCGATCCAGTCGGGCCAGGCCTCGCCCTGCTCGCGCCAGGGAGCGAGCAGTCGCGCCTGAAGCGCGTCCGCCGCAGCGCGGGGCTGGCACCCCACGCTGTGGCTTTTGAGATAGACCGCGTCAGCCGGCAGGTGAAAGCGGCCCGCGACGGCGGGCGGGAGCAGCGCGCCGGTCACAGTCCGCTGCCATGACCAGCGGGGGCGCCGCTGATGCTGTCGCGCTTCACACCATATTCGGCGCCCCAGCGGTCGGTCATTTCGGCGCGAATATCCCAAAGTTCGGGGAAGAAGCGGTGGCGTGCGCCCGCGTTCAAAAGCTCGACCGGGCGGCCCTTCAGCGATTTCGACCCCATGCCGATCGAGCGGTGGATCAGCTGGATATGGTGCGAGCGGAACAGCTGGAACAGCTCGTCGAACTCGATCAGCGCCTCGGCGACCATATAGGCTTCGTCATGCTTGTAGCCAGTGTCGTAAACATCGGCGACGCTGCGTGCCGTGGGGTCGAGATAGGCGTCCTTGTAGCGCGCCCACAAGGGCTGGGGCAGGGTGAGCAGCAGCTGGAATCCGGGGCTTTCCTGCCCCGATCCGTTGCCGAGCTGGAGCCGGATCGACTGATAGTCGAACGGGCTCATCGTCTCGAGCAACGCGAGCTGGTCGGTCATCAGCCGCATCAGCTGGTGGACGCGGGTGAAGAGCGAGAGGACGCGCATTGTCTCTCCCGCCGCCATATGGCCATCGATTTCGGCGAGGGTGAAGGCGATCAGCTTCATCCACAATTCCTCGACCTGATGGACGATCTGGAACTGGAGTTCGTCGGGGGTGCAAAGATCGGCGAGCGGCTTCTGGCAATCGAGCAGGCGATCGACGGCGAGATAGACGCCATAATCCTTCATGTCGGGGTTTTCGATGCGGAGATGAACGTCATTTTTATCGAGCATGGGTCATGGTCCCTTTGCTGGGTGTCACGGGTAAACGGAAATATTGGCGGCGCGCGCGGGCGCGCCGGTTCGTTCAGCCGTGCGGGGCCACACCCGCCGGGGGACGCCGCGGCGATCCGGCCTGACCGAGCCACAACAGGGACGTGCCGCGTTTCATCGCGTCAGCAGATCCTTGGGCAGGGTGGGTTCGCTGATGATCTTTGCCATACGGCGCCACATTTCCTCGCGGGTCGGTTTACCGTGCTCGATATAGCCGCGAACCATCGCCTCGCCGAGCCCATAATTGATCACATAGCTGCGATATTGTTCGGTGAAGCTGACCGACTGTTCGGCGCGGGCGGGCGAGACGAGCAGATATTTCTGCGTCAGCGCGACGGCGGTGGGCCGGTCGATCTGGCCATCGAGATATTGCTGGGCGATCGTCAGCCGTGCGCCGGATGCGCGGTCGATCGCCGCGAGCAGCTGCCAATAGCGGTCGTCGGCCGGCACAGCGATTTCGGCGATGGGCATTAATATGTCGCGCTCGGTTTCGGCCTTGCTGCTCTCCGGAAAGGCAAGGTCGATGCCGTAATTGGCGCTGCCTTCGGCGATCAGGCTTTGCGGGCTGTAGAGCGGATAGACGCTGAATTCGGGCCAGCCGCGCTCTTTCACCAGCTTTTCCTCCAGCTTCATGTTGAGGAGATGGTGGCCGGGATAGCCCTCGTGACAGCCCAGATCGAGCGCGCGCGACAGGCGGATCGGCAGGTCGGTATTGACCTGAATCAGGCTGTGATAGCCGCCCTGATAATAATTATAGCCGCTCCAGCTTTTGCCGGTGACGAACTCCAGCCGGAAACTCTCGCCCTCCGGCATCGGGATATGCGCCATGCTGCGCCCCCGGCAGCGGGCGATCGCCGCTTCGAAGGTTTTTTGCAGCCGGTCTTTGGGGATGGTGAAGCGGTCGAGATAGGTTTCGACCCGCGCTGCGAGCGGGCCGTCGCCGGGAACCAGCGCCGCGATCTTCGCGAGTTCGCCGTCATAGCTGGCGAGCGGTTTCAGCACGGGGCGCACCCCGAAGAGCCGCTCCGCCTCGTCGGTGAAGGAAAAGCGCGTGCCCTGCATCATCAACAACCGCGTTTCGGCAGCGCGCAATTGGGCGCGCAGGAAGGCTGCGCGGCGGCGGTCGAGCGGTGCGGACAATCGCCGCGCAGCCGTATCGAGCCGGGCCATCAGCGCGCGCGTCGCGGTGAGCAGTGCGGGCTTGTCGCGCGGGCTCGCCTCCGCCGCCGTGCGGAGCTCCGCCGGGCCATAATAGGCGTCGATATAGCCTGCTTCATGCGTCCCGATTTCGAGACTGAGTGACAGATAGTCGATGGCGATCGCGTTCATCGCCTCCGCCGATGCCGCTATGTGGCGGACCTCTACGGCCGGAACCTGTGCGGGGCTTGCGGGGCGAGGCGTGTCGGACGCCGCACAACCAGAGAGGGCGGTCGACGCCATGGCCGACAGGATGAGGGCAACGCGCATCAGCTTTTCTCCATCCCGAGAGTTTCGGACGTGTCGCGCACATCGCCATCGCGGGCGATTTCGGCATCGGATGCCGCCTCGGTCGCGTTGTGATCGGGGTGCGAAGGGGCGAAGCGCAGCACGGCAAAGCCGATCAGTGCGGCGACGAGCGAGCCCATCAACGTGCCGATCTTTGCCTCTTCGATCAGCAGCGGGTCGCCCGGGAAGGCAAGGCCGCCGATGAACAGGCTCATCGTAAAGCCAATGCCGCAGAGCAACGACACACCATAGACCTGCAGCCAGGTCGCTCCGCGCAGGCGGCCGGCGATGCCGAGCCTGACGCTGAGCCAGACGCTGCCGAAGATGCCGATCTGCTTGCCCAGAAACAGGCCCGCGGCGATGCCGAGCGGCAAGGGAGCGAACAGCTGGTCCATCGTCAGTCCCGACATATCGACCCCGGCATTGGCGAAGCCGAACAGCGGTACGATGGCAAAGGCGACCCATGGGTGCAGGGCGTGTTCGAGGCGGTGGAGCGGGGAGGTCGCGCTGTCGGGCGCGTCCGGGGTGCGGTCGAACGGAATGGTCATTGCGGCGAGTACGCCCGCGATCGTGGCATGGACGCCCGAGAGCAGCATCGCATACCAGAGCAAAGCGAACAGCAGCAGATAGATGGCGAGGTGACGGATGCCCGAGCGGTTGCAGATTGTCATCACGGCGAGGATCGCCGCTGCAGCCGCCAGCGCGATCAGGTTGAGCTTTGCGGTGTAGAAGAGCGCGATGATCGCCACTGCGCCCATGTCGTCGACGATCGCGACGGTAACGAGGAAGAGTTTGAGCGAAGTCGGCGCCTGCTTGCCGAGCAAGGCGAGCACCCCGATCGCAAAGGCGATATCGGTCGCGGCCGGGATCGCCCAGCCCTGCGCCAGCCCCGGCGTGCTGCCGGCAAAGAATATATAGAGCATCGCCGGCACCGCCATGCCCGCCGCCGCGGCAATGAACGGCAGCCGCCGCCGGTCCCAGCTTGCGAGCCGCCCGTCGACGAACTCGCGTTTGATTTCCAGCCCGACAAGCAGAAAGAAAATCGCCATCAAGCCGTCGTTGATCCACAGATGGACGGTCATCGGACCGAGCTTGTCGGTCAGCACCGGGCCCGTGATGGCATGGATCACATGATGATAGGTGTCGCCAAAAGGTGAATTGGCAACAATCATCGCCATAATGGCTGCGAAAATCAGCAGCATCCCGCCAGCGCTTTCGCTTTTGATAAAGCTACGCAAAGCCGAAACAGGCGAGGATTTCGAGGACATAGAGCGGAGAATACCTTTTTTTTACGAGATTTATTGTGCCCTTCTTAGACCGGGCGCCTGCTGTCGTCACACTTTACAAATTAATACTTATCATTAGGTTTTCTCCGCGTGGGATGGCGCAAAGCCATGGTGGGGATGGACGGGCACGGTGGAGCTGTCGATTGCATGGCTGGAATGGCTGGTGCTGGGTGCCGGCCATGAACTGATGCTTTTCGCATCTGTCGGCATATTGCTGATAGGTCTCGACGATCTGTTATTCGACATCATTTGGCTCGTCACGCTTCGCCGTAGCCGTAAAGCTACACGCCATCCCCGCGCAATGACAGCGGAATGCGAAGGGACATTGGCCATATTCCTGCCAGCGTGGAGGGAAGATGCGATACTTCCCGCGACGCTGCAGCGCATGCTGACGGCTTGGAATGGCGAAGATTTCCGGGTCTATATCGGATGCTATCCCAATGATGCGGCGACACTGCTCGCCATATCGTCGCTCGTTGCGCGCGACCGGCGGCTGCGCCTTGTCATCTGCGCGCACGATGGCCCGACGACCAAGGGCGACAATCTGAACCAGATGTGGGCCGCGCTGGGCGAGGATGAGCGGAAGGAGGGGCGGCGCTTTGCAGCGATCATCCTCCACGACGCTGAAGATCAGGTGCACCACGAAGAGCTGGGGCTTTACCGGCGCCATCTGGGCGATTGCGCGATGGTGCAAATTCCGGTGGTCCCGATCATATCGCGCGATTCGCCCTGGATCGGCGGTCATTACGGCGATGAGTTCGCCGAGGCGCATGGCAAGGAAATGGCGGTAAGGTCGCGCCTGGGCCTGCCGATTCCGTCGGCCGGGGTCGGTTGCGGGCTGGCCCGTAACGTCGTGGCGCTGATGGCGATCGATCGAGGCGGCGACCCGTTCCGCGCCGACAGCCTGACCGAGGATTATGAGGTGGGCATGCTGATTGCCCGCTATGGCCTTCGTGCGCGCTTTATCAACGTCGTCGGCGCCATGGGCGAACGGATCGTCTCGCGCGGCAGCTTTCCCGGGAATACCGAAGCGGCCGTGCGCCAGAAATCGCGCTGGATCACCGGAATCGCTCTGGCCGGTTGGGATCAGCTCGGCTGGGCGAGCGGGGTGCGGCGAGGGCCGACAGCTTGTCCCACGACGAGCATATGGGCGGCGCGATGGATGCTGTGGCGCGATCGGCGCGCGCCACTGGCGGCGCTCGTTCTGCTCGCCGCCTATGCCGCATTGGTCGTCGGGGCATTGGGCCTGGCCGGTCAGGCATGGCTGGGATGGCGCGCCGCGCCCATCGAAGACGCCATGCAACTGATGCTGAGTTTCAACGCCTTGCTGCTGATGTGGCGGCTGGGGATAAGAGGCCATTTCACGGCAGGCTGGTACGGATGGCGTCAGGGCTTGCTTGCGGTTCCGCGCGCCTTTGTCGCGAATGTCATCGCCATCCTCGCCGCGCGCCGTGCTGTGGTTCAATATTGGCATATGCTCCGGTCGGGGCGTGTCGTGTGGGACAAGACCGACCATTCGCCGGTCGACGCCTTGCCCGATGTATTGCTCCAGCGAGCCGGGCTGCCTTGACCACGGGGCTGTCCGGTTTGTCGTCGCGCCGCGCGTCGCCGCTGCGTTTTCTGCTGTCCTGCCTTGGCGGCTGGGCGCTGCTGCGGGTCGTGATGGCTGGAAATCAGGTCATTCTTCCGTCGCCATTCGATGTGGTGCCGCCATCCATAAGGCTTGCTCCCCCGGCCGCGGCCACGGCCACGGCGCTGGCGGTCCAGGAGAGGTCCGACAGCGATCGCGCGATCGAAACGCCGATGGGACACTGGCGGATGAGCAGGCCCACGCTGCCGGTTGTCGCCGCCGGTGGGATGGGATCGGGCGGCAAGGACGGGGAGGGCCCGGGCGTGGATCGTCACAGCCTCCACCGGACGCCGGCGGTACCGCATTTTCCTTCCTCCGGACGCGGGGCGGCTGCGTTGCCCCCATGGGAAGATGGGTGGGCGATGCCGGCTGTCGGCGGCGCGGAGCCGGCAAGCGATAAACCATTCTGGATGCGCCGGCAGATGGCGGGCTGGTCGCTGGGCAGCTGGCTGCATATGCGGGAGGCTTCCGCGTCGGCGCCGGGCGGCATTGGGGCGGTGAGCCAGCTCGGCGGCAGTCAGGGGGGCATGCGGATCGCCTATGGTTTCGGAGAAACGGGCCGCCTTCGCGCCTATGGCCGGGCCACTCTTGCGATACAGCGTCCGCGGCAGCGCGAGGTGGCTTATGGCATGGCGTTTGCGCCGCTCGCCCGCTGGCCCGTCGATGTTGCGGTCGAGCGCCGTCTGGCTGTCGGGCCGGAAGGGCGCAATGCGATGGCCGCGATGGTGACCGGCGGGGTCAGTGGGGTCGCGCTGTGCGGCGATTTCCGGCTCGACGCTTATGGACAGGCGGGGATCGTGGGTATGCGGCAACGCGATGGCTTTGCCGACGGCGCGGTGGTGATTGATCGCCGGATCGGGCCTGACGAGAATGCGCGGTTGCGCATTGGCGCGCTTGTGGCGGGGGCGGTGCAGCCGGGCGCGGCGCGGGTCGATGTGGGGCCGCGGTTGACGCTGCGCCTTCCGGATGTCGGCGAGGGCAGCCGGATTGCGCTGGATTGGCGGCAACGCATCGCGGGTGATGCGGCCCCCGAAAGCGGGGTGGCGCTGACCCTGGCCGCCGACTTCTGAAACAACCCGAAATTTCGGCGTCACAGCCGATTCCCCGACCCGAAAAAATGGTCTAGGGTTGGGGCCAATGGCTCCGTCCTGGGGCCAAACAGGTCAACCGGGGCCCATGGATCTTTACCTTCCTGTCGCCAATCTGTCGGTCAACGCCCTCGTCATCGTCCTGTTGGGCGGCGGGGTTGGTTTCCTGTCGGGCATGTTCGGCGTTGGCGGTGGCTTCCTGACCACGCCGCTGCTGATCTTTTACGGCATCCCGCCGACGGTCGCCGCTGCATCGGCCGCGACGCAGGTCACGGGGGCGAGCGTGTCGGGCGCCATGGCGCATCTCGAACGCGGCGGCGTCGACCTGCGCATGGGCGGCGTCCTCGTCGCGGGCGGGCTGATCGGATCGGTGCTCGGCGCCGGATTGTTCGAATTGCTGACCGCCTGGGGCCAGATCGATACCGTTATCGCCATTCTTTATGTCGGGCTGCTCGGTTCGGTCGGGACGATCATGGGGCGCGAGGCCGTAGGGGCGCTGCGCCTCGCCAAGGCGGGCATGCCCGCACCCGCGCGCAAGCGGCGCCACCATCCGATGGTCGCCAATCTTCCGATGCGCTGGCGCTTTTATCGTTCGGGCCTGTATATTTCCCCGCTTGCGCCGCTGATGCTCGGCGTTGTGGTCGGTATCCTCACCATGTTGCTGGGGGTCGGCGGCGGCTTCATCATGGTCCCCGCGATGATCTATCTCCTCGGCATGGGGACGCAGGTGGTCGTCGGCACGTCCTTGTTCCAGATCTTGTTCGTGACGATCGCGACGACGATGGTCCATGCGATGACCACTGGTGCGGTCGACATTGTGCTGGCGGGGCTGCTGCTGCTCGGCAGCGTCACCGGGGCGCAGGTCGGCGCGCGTTTTGCGCAAAAGGTGCGGCCCGAATATCTGCGGCTGGCGCTCGCGGCGATCGTCCTGCTGGTGGCGCTGCAAATGGCGGTCGGCCTCTTCATCCGTCCGCCCGAAATCTATACCGTCCAATGACCCGCGCGGGCGCCTTGTTGCTGTGGCTCGCCGCGCTGCTGTCGCCCGCCGGGGCGGCACAGGCGGCCGATCCGCGTCTGGTGCCCGACGTGTCGAGCCGCGCGATCGATATCCAGTATAGTTTTACGGGCGAAGAATTGCTGCTGTTCGGCGCGATCCTCTATCCCGGCCAGCGCCTTCCCGACGACCGCGCCGATATCGTCGTCGTGCTGAAAGGGCCGGTGCGGCCCGTCATCCTGCGTGAAAAGCGGCGCGTCGCCGGTATCTGGGTCAACGCCAACAGCTTGCGCCTGCGCACCTCGCCCGGCTTTTATGCCATCGGGTCGTCGCGCCCGATCGACAAGCTGGTCGACGAACGCACCGCCGCGATCTTCGAACTCGGCCTCAACAATCTGTCGATGTCGCCGACCGGCTTTTCGGAGGCGAGCAAGCTCGAGCGTTTCGAGGGGGGGCTGATCGACCTCTATACCCGCCTTGGCCTGTTCTATGAAAATCCGGCGGCGGTGGAGATTAGCGAAGGCGTGCTTTATCGCGCCCGCATTCCCGTTCCGGCGCGCGTACCCGTCGGCACCTATCGCGCCGAAACCTATCTGATCAGCCGGGGACGCGTGCTTGCCGTGGCATCGCGCGATGTCCAGATCCGCAAGGCCGGGTTCGAGCGTTTCGTGGCGCTGGCGGCGGAGCAGCATGGCTTTCTCTATGGCCTGAGCGCAGTCGCGCTGTCGCTGTTGCTCGGCGTCGGCGCATCGGCGATTTTCCGCCGCCGCTGAACCCGCCCGCACGGCGTCATAAGCGCTTTGTTTACCCTCCGCTGCGATAACGACGCCGGATAATCAACAGGCGGGGCGAAACATGGATATGCAGGGCAGCAGCTTCGGTTCCGGAGACATGACGGCGGCGCAGCATGTGCGGCTGGCGGGGGGCGGCGCCGTCGCACCTGTCGCCACTGCGACCATCCATCATCGCGACGACCTGCTGATCGGCGAGGTGATCGACATTTCGGGTTCTGCCTCGCGCCTGCTTCTCGATTCGGCGGCCATCGCGACCCTCACGACGTCGAGCGACCCCGCCGTGGCGATGGCGGGTCAGGTCGGCGCGCAGGTCAAGGTTCGCGTCGGCAATGTGTGGCTGCTCGGCAGCATCCGCGACCAGCAACTCCATGAAAAGGGGCAGGGACTGATCCTCGCGTCGATCGATTTCCTCGGCGAGGGCGACGAGGAAAAAATCACCGGCCGCATCCATAATTTTCGCCGCGGCGTCACGCGCTTTCCTGTGCCGGGCAGTCAGGTTTATGCCGCGACCGGCGCCGACCTGAAACAGATTTACGCCGCCGACGAGCGCGCGCATGTCGAAATCGGCACCGTCTATCCGACCAAGGATATCCGCGGTTCGCTGTATGTCGATGCGATGCTCGGCAAGCATTTTGCGCTGCTGGGCTCGACCGGTACGGGCAAGTCGACAAGCGCCGCGCTGATCCTCCACAAGATTTGCGAGCTCGCGCCGCAGGGCCATATCGTAATGATCGACCCGCACGGCGAATATTCGGCGGCGTTCAAGGGCATCGGCGCCTTGTTCGATGTCGACAATCTGGCGATGCCATATTGGCTGATGAACTTCGAGGAACATTGCGAAGTCTTCATCACCAGCGAAGGCCGCGACCGGCAAAGCGATTGCGACGTGCTCGCCAAATGCCTGCTTCAGGCACGCCAGCGGAACCGGCTGGCCGAGGGCATGTCGAAACTGACCGTGGATTCGCCGATCCCCTATCTCCTGTCCGACCTGCTCAACATTCTTTCGAACGAGATGGGCAAGCTCGACAAGGCGACATCGAGCGCGCCCTTCATGCGGATCAAGGGCAAGATCGAGGAAATGCGCGCCGACCCGCGCTATAATTTCATGTTCTCAGGCATGCTTGTCGCCGACACGATGACGGCTTTTATCGGCAAGATTTTCCGCCTTCCGTCCGACGGTCGGCCGATCTCGATCATCGACGTGTCGGGGGTGCCAAGCGACATCACCTCGGTCGTCGTCGCGGTGCTGTCGCGCCTGACCTTCGACTATGCAATCTGGTCGCGCGGCGAACCGCAGCGCCCGATCCTGCTCGTCTGCGAAGAAGCGCACCGCTATATTCCGGCGAAGGACGTCGGTCAGGGGCAGGCGGTCCGGAGGGTGCTGGAACGCATTGCCAAGGAAGGCCGCAAATATGGCGTGTCGCTGGGGCTGATTACCCAGCGCCCGTCGGACCTGGCCGAGGGCGTGCTGTCGCAGTGCGGCACGATCATTTCGATGCGCCTCAACAACGAACGCGATCAGCATTTTGTGAAAGCCGCGATGCCCGAAGGCGCCCGCGGCTTCATCGATTCGATCCCGGCGCTGCGCAATCGCGAATGCATCGTCTGCGGCGAGGGGGTCTCGATCCCGATGCGCATCTATCTCGACACGCTGGACGAGGACAAACGCCCGGCGTCGAGCGATCCGCTCTTTTCCAAACTATGGCGCGAAACCGGCGGCGAACCCGAGATGCTGGAGCGCGTCGTCAAACGCTGGCGCAGCCAGGGGCGGTAACGTCGCGCTTGCCCGAACGGGGCGGGCTTATCCCGCCGGCGGTTCCCACAATTCGATCGGATTTCCCTCCGGGTCATGCACGCGTGCAAAGCGGCCGGTCGCGGGGTCGTTCCATTCGGCTTTGGTGATCACCGCATCGCCCGCGGCATGAAAAGGCGCGAGTACGGCGTCGAGATCGTCGACGCGCAGGTTGATCATATATTGCCGGTCGGCGGCGAAATAGTCGGTGTCAGCCTTGAAAGGCGCAAAGACGACCGGGCCGGCGCCGACATTCCATGCCCATTCGTCGATCGGGCCGCTGTCGTCGGCGTTGCAACCTGCACCGATCCCCAGTCGTTCGCGATACCAGGCGTTGAGCGCATCGGGTTCGCGCGCCCGGAAAAACAGCCCGCCGATACCCTTCACATGTCCCATGGAAGCCTCCCTGCCGGAAGGGGGGCAGCCTAGGCCGTTCGTCCTAGCGAATCCACTCCCCGCTTTTGCTGAACTCCTCGCGGACCTGCCCCGACTGACCCAGCCGCGGATCGTTATAGGCGGGCGTCGCGGCGGGGGCGGGGACGACAGGCGCGATGGTCGGCGCGGCCATCGCGCCCGGGGTCGGCGCTGCCGCGACATTGGGGAGGGCAGCAGGCACACCGGGATCGACGGCCAGCCCCGTGGGAACTGCGGCACCGCCGCGCAGGATCGCGACTTGCTGCGCGACCGGCAGATAGGGGCCGGGCACCGGCTCACGGCCCAGATAGGGCGCGCGAAACGCATCGGGCATGCCCCAGCGGCCACGCCAGCGATGGAAAATATGCGCGCCGACGATGTTGGTCATCACCAGGCTCTTGCCCCAGCGCGGCCAGATCGCCTGCGTGTGGTAATGGGTCGCCAGCCCGACCTTGGGAAAGACATATCCGTTCAGCGCCGCCGAGGCGATGCGGCTCGCGCGCAGCCAGTTCGGCTTGCTCGGCGCCCGCGCCATCGCGCCGTCGCAACTGAAGGTGAACTGGCACACGCCCGCGCGCTGCGACCCCTGAAAGACCACCCCGCACACGGTGTTCGGAAAACTGGGATGGCGAACGCGGTTGATCACGGTCTGCGCGACGCCGCGCATTCCATCATCGGTTTCCGACGCCGCCTCGTAATAGATCGCGGCGGTCAGGCAATAATGCGCGCGCTCGCGGTCGAGCGCGGTGACGCCGCGAAAAGCATAGCTTTTGGCCGGTGGGCCGACAAAGGCTTCGTCGCGCAGCAGCGCGGGGTCGGCGGGGGGCATCGCTGCCGCATCGCCATAGCCGACGCTGGCCGGGTCGGGCAGCGTCGGGTCGATCTTCAAGGCCGCCGCATAATCTTCGGCGTTCATGATGGCCCAGCGGGCGGGGTCATAGGGCTTGAAAGCGACCGGCACGCTGACTTGATATGCCCCGAAACCGGCGCCTGCGCGCAGTTGTCCGCTCGACAGCAGGAAGGCCAGGCAGGCGACCGTCACCGCCGCCGCCAGCGCCGCCCAGAAATTGCGCCCCGGCCCTGCGGGCTTCTTGGGCGCCGGGTCGCGCCACGTCGCGCGGACGGTGAGGTTCAGTTCGGGTTTCATGGCTGGATTGCCGCCTTTAACCGAATATCGCCGCTTTGGCGATTCTGGCGGCATTGCCATATTGGCCCGTGCGCAGCAGCCGCGCGGCGACCTTCAGCGAGCGGGGCAGGTCGGTCAGTTCGCGCTGGCGGAGTGCCTCGACCAGCAGTTCGGTGCCGCCATTTCGAAATGCGTCAGGGCGATATTCGATCTGCGGCAGGACGAATTCGCGGGCGAGACGGGGCAAGTCGTCGCGGCCGAACAGGCGGCGAAGCGCATCGACGCGGGGCATTTCGGTCAGACCCTCGGTTGGGTCGGCGCGTCCCGCGATACGTTCCTGATAGGCGGCATAGGCGATGACGGTGCCGATCAGCTGCGTCGTGGCATGCTTCTGGCTGACCTGCCCGCCATAATAGCGATAGAGGAGCAGGCGTTCGGGCAGGTTGGCCAGCTTCGCCTGCTCTGAAAAGCGCAGCCAATAGTCATAATCTTCGCAATGCCGATACGCGGGGCGATAGCCGCCGACCCGGTCGGCGACCGATTTGCGCATCATCGCGGTCGGATTCATGATCGGGCTGCTGTGCCGCAGCGATTCGGTGATGGTCGCCGGGTCGGTCGGCGGGTCTCCGCCCGGCAGGCGCGGGGCATCGTCTTCGTCGATCACCCGGATCCACGTTCCCAGCGCGCCGACATCGTCATGGGCGTCCAGAAAGGCGACCTGCTTTTCAAATCGAAGGGGATCGGCAATATCGTCGCCGTCCATGCGCGCGATCAGTTCGGCCTGCGCCAGTCCCAGCCCGCGGCTGGCCGCGGCGATGGTGCCCCGGTTTTCCTGATGCACCACGCGCATCCGCGCATCGCGCGAGGCATAGCCGTCCATGATTGCGGCCGAGCCGTCGGTCGAGCCGTCGTCGATGACGATAAATTCAAAATCGCCGCACGTCTGACCCAATATGCTCTCGATCGATTTCGGGAGATAGGGGGCGTTGTTGTACACCGACATGACGACGCTGATTTTCGGAGCTTGCATCGTCTTTTGTCTCGCCTTCCGAATGTCTGCGACGGTGATAGTGAACGCCGATTAACATCAAGTTACATGGCTATCCCGAGCAGCGGTCGCTCGGGAATTGCGACATCGGTCGCCAGCGATAAATAATGTTTGAGTATTTCCGCGCGGTTTCCGAGTCGGACCAAGATAAGCCCAGTCCTGCGTACATCATCGGCGAGGTTTATTGTGGATAGTCGGCGCGCCTTTCGGCCGTCGCCCTTTGCCCCGCCGGTCAGGTCGGGGCGAAGCGAACGCCGGAATATTGCGGGGAATATTCCGGGCTGGCCGAAATCCGCGTCATTCGATGGCCGCGGCCGCCTTTTTTTCCTTTTCGGCGCGCGCCTCTTCGGTGCGGATCAGCCGGTCAGCCATCGACAGCCACGCCTGTTCGGCGCGCAGGCTGCGATCGCGGACTTGTACAAGGGACGAAGCGGCCGCGTCGGTAGCGCATTTGGCGGCTTGCGCCAGATAATAGTCGCTGGTGGTCGACACGGCCGTGCTCCTTTTGGGGTTTACCGATCGCGGAGTGGCGATCAGTCGATCATATGGGCGATGAGGCGTTGCAACTCGCGGCGCGAGAGGGTTGCCGATCGCCTGGCCGGCTTGGCATTTGGTGCCTTCGGGGCCGGCCGGCCCGCGGAATTTTGCGAATAGTCGTGGTATTGATGAATCATATTATCCTGTAATTTTACATTTTGTTTTGGTTGTTGGTCAGCGGCGCTTGCGCTGCGCACCGACGGGGGCCCCTGCGCCGCGTTCACGATAGATCACGCGACCCTTGCTCAGGTCATAGGGAGTCATTTCGACGCGCACCGCGTCGCCCACGACCGACCGGATGCGAAAGCGTCGCATCCGGCCGGCGGTATAGGCGATGATGCGATGACCATTTTCCAGCACGACGCCAAAACGGGCATCGGGCAGAATTTCGTCAATCACGCCATCGAAGGTTATAATTTCTTCTTTGGCCAAGATCAGGCCGGCTGAAGATTGACAGCCGAAGTCTTGCCGCGCTGGTCGGTTTCCAGTTCGTAAGAAACGCGCTGGTCCTTGTTCAGCGTCGCCATACCGGCGCGCTCGACAGCGGTGATGTGCACGAAGCTGTCGCCCGAGCCATCTTCATTGGCAATGAAACCATAGCCTTTGTCGGTGTTGAAAAATTTTACGGTGCCGATGGGCATGGGGTGTTTCCTTTCACGAAAACATGGGTATCCACCGGCAAAAGCACCGGCAGAGCTGGTAGCGTGTGAAGGGAAGTATCAGCCCCGAGGGCATCCAATTTCCGTCGCAGGCGACGTTAGCCCCAATAATTTGGTATTATTTTGTCGAAAAGTCAAGGTTCGCCGAAATTTCGGCGGATTGTCGGTTCTTTTCGAAGAAATATTTCAGTGCACACCGCGCGCTATTGGTGGAAGTCCCACGACGGGCAGGGTGCGCTGCCCTGTCGGCGACGGCGGGACTATCCGATCGGGCGCGGCGTGGCTAGGGCATGGGCGATGCTCCGATTGCCACCCATCGCCGCCTGGTCGTCCGCGCTGATTGCCGCGCTTATCGGTTTCGGCGGGACGATCGCGCTTGTCGTACAGGCGATGCGGACGCTTGGCGCCTCGGTCGAGCAGACCGGAAGCGCGGTAACCGCGCTGTGCCTTGGCATTGCGATCGCGGGCGCGCTGATGTCGTTGCGCCTGCGCATGCCGGTCGTGCTGGCTTGGTCGACTCCCGGCGCTGCGCTGCTCGCGGCAACCGCGCCGGGCGTGTCGTGGCCCGTCGCGGTCGGCTGTTTCCTTGCTGCGGCACTGCTGATGGTCGCGCTTGGCGCGGTTCCGGCGCTCGGCCGAATCGCCGAGCGGATTCCCGCATCGGTGGCGTCGGCGATGCTTGCGGGGGTGCTGCTGCCCTTTTGCCTCGGACTGTTTCGCACGGGCACCGGCGATCCGGCACTTGTCGCGCTGCTCGTCTTTGTGTTCGTGATCGCGCGGCAGCGGGTTCCGCTCTATGCGCTGCTGCTCGTGCTCGTCGCGGGCTTTATATTGACGCTGGTGCGCGGCGACGTCGCGCATCTTCCGTCGGGACCGGTATTCGGAGCGCTGCTTCCGGTCTGGCCGCAGTTCGATGCGCAGGCGATCCTTAGCGTCGGTGTGCCGCTGTTCCTCGTGACATTGGTGTCGCAGAACCTGCCCGGCATCGTCGTGCTCCGGACCGCAGGCTATGCGCCGCCTGCTGGCAGGTTGCTCGCCGGGACGGGGTTGATGTCGGTGCTGATGGCGCCGTTCGGCGCCCATGCCGTCAACCTCGCTGCGATTACCGCCGCGATCTGCACCAATGAAGACGCGCATCCCGATCGCGCGCGGCGCTGGACGGTCGGGGTGATTTATGCGGGCTTCTATCTGCTGCTCGCGCTTTTCTCTCCCGCGCTTGTGCGCTTGTTCCTCGCTTTGCCGCCGCACGTGATCGCGGCGCTGACCGGCGTCGCGTTGATCCCTGCGCTGATCGGCGCGATCGATATGATGCTGTCGCGCGCCGACGAGCGCGACGCCGCGATCCTGACCTTCCTCGCCACCGGATCGGGCCTCGCGGCCTTTGGGCTGGGCTCGGCCTTTTGGGGGCTGCTCGTCGGCTTCGGCGCGCTGGCGGCGAAGCGCTGGTTGGGTCAGCCGCGCGCTGCCTAGGGTCCTGACCCTAGTCCAATATGTCGGCGTAGAACCAGTCGCCGCGCCGGGTGACCCCGATCGGCAGACCGAAGAGCCGGGTCAGCGCGTCGCCGGTCAGCAGATCCTGCTTGGCGCCATCGCGTTCGATACGGCCATCGCGCAGCATCACGATGCGGCCGATTTCGGGCAGGATTTCTTCGATATGGTGGGTGACGAGCAACAGCGTCGTGCCGCCCTGCGCCACCGTGCGCAGCATATCTAGGAAATGGTGACGGGCGGCGGGGTCGAGCCCCGCGCATGGTTCGTCGAGGAGGAGCGCGCGCGGCCGATGCGCGAGCGCGCGGGCGATGAGGACGCGGCGCGCTTCGCCGGTCGACAGGCTGGCCACGCTGCGTCCAATCAGGTGCGCGGCACCGACCTCTTCGAGTGCGCGCCGCGACAGATCGCGCATTTCGGGCGTGACCTCATTATGCGCCCAAAGGCCGCGTGCGGCGAAAAAGCCGGAGATCACGCAATCGAGCGCCTCGAGCGGCGGATCGGCGTCGAAATCGAGCTGCATCGAGGAGGACACGATGCCGAGCAGCTTCCTGAGGTCGAAGATGTTCCAGCTATCCGCGCCAAAGATGCGGACTTCCGCGCCGTAGAGCGGATAGAGCTGGCGGGTGATCAGCTTGACCAGCGTCGACTTGCCCGACCCGTTGGCGCCGAGGATGGCGGTGTTCTCGCCGGGGCGGATGGTCAGGGCCGGGAGGTCCAGAATGCAGGCCTCGTCAGCGACGACGCGCGCGTTGGCGACGGTGAGCAGGTCTTCGATCTGCCGGGGGGCGAGGGTGGGGGAGGTGGCGGTCGTGGCCATTATTCGCTCTTCATGATGTCCGGTGCGGTCGATTCCGCGCGCCGCGCGGGCGATCCGGGGCGGTTGCCCGAAAATTCGCGGCCGGACAACCCGTTCAGCCTGCTCCGTGCCGGACCTCGATCGTCAGATGCGCGATTTCATGCACCGGGCGGACGCGCTCCCGGACGGTGTCGCGGTCGGTGCCGGCGACGCTGATGATGGCTCCATGCGCCGCGGGGCCAATACGCCACACATGCAGGTCGAGGATGCGGGCGTCGCCGGGGCTTTCGACGAACTGCCGGATTTCCGATTCCAGGGCAGGGTCGGTGGCGTCGAGCAAGACCGATGCGGTATCGCGCATCAGCGACCATGACCAGAGGGCGATGACGACCGCGCCGACCACGCCCATCGCCGGATCGAGCCAGACCCAGCCGAGATAGCGGCCGCCGAGCAGGGCGGCGATCGCGAGCAGCGAGGTAAAGGCGTCGGCGACGACATGCATATAGGCGGAGCGCATATTATTGTCGTGGCCATGGTGATCGCCGCCGTCATGATGATCGTGATGGTCATGATGATGATCGTGGCCGTGATGATGGTGCCCGTGGCCCCCGAGCAGGAATATGCTGGCGACGTTCACGGTCAGGCCGATGATCGCGATGACCGTCGCCTCGGCAAAGGCGACGGGGGTCGGGTTGACGAAGCGCAGGACCGATTCGACCGCGATGCCGATAGCGACGATGCCGAGCACGAGCGCCGATGCGAAACCCGCCAGATCGCCAACCTTGCCGGTGCCGAAGCTGTAGCGCCCGCCGTGCGCGTGACGCTTGGCATAGGCATAGGCGACGGCTGCAATGCCGAGTGCGCCGGCGTGGGTCGCCATGTGGAAGCCGTCGGCGAGCAGCGCCATCGAATGGAAGGCGAGGCCCGCGACAATTTCACCGACCATCATCGCCGCCGTCAGCGCCACGACCCACAAGGTCCGCCGGGCATTTTCGTCGTGGCGGGCGCCGAGGAACATATGGTCGTGGGTCAGCGCCTCGACATCATCATCGAACGACATGGCGGTCAGCCCTATTTCGCATAGCGGCGGATGGCCGCGAGCAGTTCGTCGGCGCCCTCGGCGCGTTCGGCGTCGGTCAGCGCGGGGGCGACGACATGTTCGCGCATATGGTCTTCGACCAGCTCGTCCATCAGCCCCAGCACGGCGCCGCGCACCCCTGCGACCTGATGCAATATTGCCCCGCACCCCGCATCGTCGGCGATGGCGCGCTCGATTGCGGCCACCTGTCCGGCGATCCGCCTGGTGCGCGCGAGAAGCTGGTCTTTGTTGGCGTGGGTATGTGACATAGGGTACCCCCCTATCCTATAATGAGCGTGCCGGCAATGTGCTTCCGACGAGCGGGGCTTAATCCGCATTCCCCCTTGCCGACTCATCGCTGTCAGCCTATATGCCGCCTACTTCTTGACATGGTTAGCCAGTTGGGACGTCGGGGCCGCGGGCCGCGGCGGCCGTTCCTGCATGGCTTTTCGACCATGATTTTTGGGATAATATATTGGCCGATCTTGACGTCCTGAATGCGATCATCGCGCCCGAAGCCGAGGCGATGGGCCTTGCGCTCGTGCGCGTCGCCTTCTTCGGCGGCGAGAGCGACCCGACGCTGCAGGTGATGGCCGAACGCCCCACGACACGTCAGCTGACGATCGAGGATTGCGCCGACCTGTCGCGCCGCATTTCGGACCGGCTCGATGCGCTCGAGGAAGCGGGCAAGGACCCGATCGATCAGGCGTATCGGCTGGAAGTCTCGTCGCCCGGCATCGACCGGCCGCTGACGCGCCGCTCCGATTTCACCGACTGGGCCGGGCATGAAGCCAAGGTCGCGCTGAAGGAAAAGCGCGACGGGCGTCAGCGCTTTAGCGGAATACTGATCGGCATCGAGGACGATGTCGTGACGATACGGGACACACAAGAGGTCGAGCATAAGTTGCCGTTCGATGCGATCGACACCGCAAAGCTCGTTCTTACCGACAAATTAATTGCCGCAACCATCCCGCTGTCGAGCGACGGCGCCGATGAACTGGAAGAAGAAGGACAGGACTGATGGCCACTGCCATTTCTGCCAACCGCGCCGAACTGCTGGCGATTGCCAATAGCGTCGCCAGCGAGAAGATGATCGACAAGGCGATCGTCATCGAGGCGATCGAGGAAGCGATCCAGCGCGCCGCGCGCGCCCGTTACGGCGCCGAGAATGATATTCGCGCCAAGCTGGACGTCCAGACCGGCGACCTGCGCCTGTGGCGCGTCGTCGAAGTCGTCGAGCAGGTCGAGGATTATTTCAAGCAGGTCGATCTGACTGCCGCGCAGAAGCTGCAGAAGGACGCCAAGATCGGCGACTTCATCGTCGATCCGCTGCCCGCCGTCGACCTCGGCCGCATCGACGCCCAGTCGGCGAAGCAGGTGATCTTCCAGAAGGTCCGCGAAGCCGATCGCGAGCGTCAATATGCGGAGTTCAAGGACCGCGCCGGCGAAATCATCACCGGCGTCGTCAAGTCGGTCGAATTCGGCCACATCGTCGTCAACCTCGGCCGCGCCGAAGGTGTGATCCGCCGCGACCAGCAGATCCCGCGCGAATTGATGCGCGTCGGTGATCGCGTCCGCGCGCTGATCCTGTCGGTGCGCAGCGAAACCCGCGGCCCGCAGATTTTCCTCAGCCGCGCCCACCCCGACTTCATGAAGAAGCTGTTCGCGCAGGAAGTGCCCGAAATCTATGACGGCATCATCGAGATCAAGGCCGCCGCGCGCGACCCGGGTTCGCGCGCCAAGATCGGCGTCATCAGCTATGATGGCTCGATCGACCCCGTCGGCGCGTGCGTCGGCATGAAGGGCAGCCGCGTTCAGGCAGTCGTGCAGGAAATGCAGGGCGAAAAGATCGACATCATTCCCTGGTCGGAAGATACCGCGACCTTCGTCGTCAACGCGCTTCAGCCGGCAACGGTTCAGCGCGTCGTCATCGACGAAGATGACAGCCGCATCGAAGTCGTCGTTCCCGACGATCAGCTGTCGCTCGCCATCGGCCGCCGCGGCCAGAATGTCCGCCTCGCCAGCCAGCTGACCGGCAGCCAGATCGACATCATGACCGAGGCCGACGCCAGCGAAAAGCGCCAGCGCGAATTCGTCGAACGCTCGTCGATGTTCCAGGAAGAACTCGACGTCGATGAAACCCTGGCCCAGCTGCTGGTCGCCGAAGGCTTCGGCGAACTCGAAGAAGTCGCCTATGTCGGCATCGACGAGCTGGCGAGCATCGAAGGGTTCGACGAGGAACTGGCGCAGGAACTGCAGAGCCGCGCCGCCGAAGGGCTTGAGCGCCGCGAAGAAGCTGCCCGCACCGAGCGCCGCGAACTGGGCGTCGAAGATGCGCTGGCGGATATTCCGCACCTGACCGAGGCGATGCTGGTCGTACTCGGCAAGGCCGGGATCAAGACGCTCGACGATCTTGCCGACCTTGCGACCGACGAACTGATCGCGAAGAAGCGCACCGACAACCGTCGCGGCCCGCCGCGTGGTGAACGCGCCGAGGACAAGGGCGGCGTGCTGGGCGAATATGGCCTGAGCGAAGAGCAGGGCAACGAGATCATCATGGCGGCGCGCGCTCACTGGTTCGACGACGAAGAGTCGGTCGAGCCGGTGGAAGAAGCCGCGCCGCAAGCCGGGGAGGCCGCCGATGCGGACCCCGCACAATGATCAGCTGAGCGAACCAGACCGCGCTGGTCGGCGCGGCCAACATGTGCCCGAGCGGCGCTGTGTCTTGTCCGGCGAAGTTGCGCCGGCGGGCCAGCTTGTGCGTCTGGCGCTGGGCCCCGATGGCCAGATCGCACCCGATGTGCATGGCAAGGCGCCCGGTCGCGGCGCGTGGATCGGCGTGCCTCGCGCCGAACTCGAAGCCGCGCAGGCGAAGGGCAAGCTGAAAGGCGGGCTCGCCCGCGCGCTGCAGGAAAATGCCAAAGCCCTGGTCATTCCCGATGATCTGGGCGCGCGGATCGAGGCGCAGCTGATGCGCGCGACGCTCGACCGCCTGGGGCTCGAGGCGCGCTCCGGTACATTGATCAGCGGCAATGAACGTATCGAGCAGGCCGCGCGCAAGGGACAGGTTCGCCTGCTCCTCCACGCCAGCGATGCCGGTGAGGATGGACGCAAGAAACTGGCGCAGGCGTGGCGGGTCGGTGAGGATGCCGAAGGCACCGGGCGCGAAGGTCTGGTCTTGCCGGTGGACCGAGGCACCCTATCTATGGCATTGGGGCGCGAGAATGCGGTGCATCTGGCGTTGACTGACGCCCGCGCCGCGGCCCGTGTGCTTGCGCATTTGAGCCGCTGGCAGTTTTTCACAGGATGGAGTAGGGACGCGTCCAATCGCGATTCCGATCCGCAGACTCCGCCGCCCGCGGGCGAGGAAGAAATTGGGACGGCGCCAGCTGGCACCGCCGCTTCGGACGCGTTTTGAAGGAATGATGGTTTTCGATGAGTGACGAACAGGACAAGCCGACGCTGACCCGCAAGCCGCTGGGGCTCAAGCGGACGGTCGAATCGGGCCAGGTGCAGCAGCAATTCAGCCACGGCCGTCGCAATACGGTGGTGGTTGAGGTGAAGCGTCGCCGCGTGCTCGGCCGTCCCGGCGAAGCCGCTGCTCCCGAAACGGAAGAGGTCGAGGTCGCTCCGGCGCCCGCGCCCGCTCCGGTGGCTGCCCCCGTTGCCCCGCCGCCGCCGAGGCCGGCACCGCCGCCGCGCGCCAGCGAGGCGAACAGCCTGATGTCGCGTCAGGAGCGTCAGGCCCAGTTGCTGCGCGAGGCCGAGGAATCGCGCATGAACGCGCTCGAGGAAACGCGCCGCCGCGAAGAGGCCGCGCGCGCCCGTGCGATTGAAGAAGAAAAGGCTCGCGCCGCCGAAAAGGCTGCGCCGGCGCCTGTTGCTGCGCCGGAACCGGTCGCGCCTGTGGCTGCGCCCGCCGCCGAACCCGTGGCCGCTGCCCCGGCTCCCGCTGCCAAAGCGGAAAGCACGGCTGCGCCTGCTCCCGCAACCCCCGCTGCGGCGCCGCGCGCGACGACCGCTGCCGCACCCGCGCCGCGCCGTTTCACGCCCGTTGCGGCACCGCCGCGCCCCGAACCCAAGCGCCCCGAGCCGAAGGCAACCCGTGGCGGCGACAGCCGCCGCCAGTCGGGCAAGCTGACCGTCACGCGCGCGCTGAACGAGGATGAAGGCGCACGTGCGCGCAGTCTCGCGGCGCTGAAGCGCGCCCGCGAAAAGGAAAAGCGTTCGCACATGACGTCGTCGGGCCCGCGCGAGAAGCAGGTCCGCGAAGTCGTCGTGCCCGAAAGCATCACGGTTCAGGAACTCGCCAACCGCATGGCGGAAAAGACCAACGACCTGATCAAGGCGTTGTTCAAAATGGGCGTTCCGTCGGCCAGTACCGACACGATCGATCAGGACACCGCAGAACTGCTCGTCACCGAATTCGGGCACGAGATCATCCGCGTCAGCGAAGGCGATGTCGACATCCGCCACGACGAGGATATCGACGATGCCGAGCATCTGAAGCCGCGCGCGCCGGTCGTCACGATCATGGGTCACGTCGATCACGGCAAGACGTCGTTGCTCGACGCGCTGCGCGGTGCCAATGTCGTTGCGGGCGAAGCCGGTGGCATCACCCAGCATATCGGCGCCTATCAGGTCGCAACCCCCGATGGCAGCATCGTCACTTTCCTCGACACTCCGGGCCACGAAGCCTTTACCGAGATGCGTCAGCGCGGTGCCAATGTCACCGACATCGTCATTCTGGTGGTCGCGGCCGACGACGGGCTGAAGCCGCAGTCGATCGAGGCGATCAAGCATGCGAAGGCGGCCGGCGTGCCGATCATTGTCGCGATCAACAAGGTCGACAAGGAAGGCGCCAATCCGCAGCGCGTCCGCGAACGCCTGCTCGAACATGAGCTGGTGGTCGAGGAAATGGGCGGCGACGTCCAGAATGTCGAAGTGTCGGCGCTCAAGAAGACCGGTCTCGACAAGCTGCTCGAAGCGATTGCGATGCAGGCCGAGATCATGGAGCTCAAGGCCAATCCCGACCGCGCCGCCGAAGGCACGGTGATCGAGGCCAAGCTCGACAAGGGCCGCGGCCCGGTGGCGACGATCCTCGTCCGCCGCGGGACGCTGAAGGTCGGCGACATCTTCGTCTGCGGTGCCGAAAGCGGCCGCGTTCGTGCGCTGATCGACGATCAGGGCAAGCAGATCAAAACCGCCACGCCGTCGATGCCGGTCGAAGTGCTGGGTCTGGGCGGCGTTCCGATGGCGGGCGACACGCTCACCGTCGTCGAGAATGAAGCCCGTGCCCGCGAAGTCGCGACCTATCGTCAGGAACAGGCAACGCGCAAGCGTACCGTCCAGGCGCCGGTCAGCCTCGAAGGCATGTTCGAGGCGCTCGCCGACAAGGCCAACGTCATCCAGTATCCGGTGATCATCAAGGGCGACGTGCAGGGTTCGGTCGAGGCGATCGTCAATGCGCTGAACAAGCTGTCGACCGACGAGATCCGCGTCCGCGTGCTTCAGTCGGGCGCCGGCGCGATCACCGAAAGCGACGTGACGCTGGCGGCGGCGACGAAGGCGCCGATCATCGGCTTCAACGTCCGTCCGAACGCCAAGGCGCGCGATATTGCGAAGCGCGAAAAAGTGCGCTTCATGTATCATGACGTCATCTATCACCTGACCGACGAGATCCGGAAGGAAATGGCGGGCGAGCTGGGCCCCGAACGGATCGAAACCGTCGTCGGCCGCGCTGAGGTCAAGGATGTGTTCCCTGCCGGCAAGCGCGACAAGGCCGCGGGTCTGCTCGTGCTCGAAGGTGTCATCCGCAAGGGGCTCCATGCGCGTCTCACGCGGGCCGATGTCATCGTCTCGGCGACGACCATCGCCTCGCTGCGCCGCTTCAAGGACGACGTCGCCGAAGTGCGCGCCGGTCTGGAATGCGGTGTCGTGCTGTCGGATACCAACGACATCAAGGCGGGTGATAACCTCGAAGTCTTCGAAGTCGAACTGCGCGACCGGACGCTGTAAAAGGCGTCCGCTCCGCGCGGATCAGGAGGCGCCAGCATGGCTCGCTATGTGGCATTGTTCGGCAGCATCAATGTCGGTGGAAACCGGCTGAAGATGGCCGACCTGCGCGCGGCGTTCGAGGCCGAGGATTTCACCTCGGTCGAGACCGTCGTCGCGAGCGGCAATGTCCTGTTCGACCATGATGCGCGGCCGACGCGCGGGCTCGAAGAGAAATTGACGTTGATGGTCGACGAGCGGTTCGACATGACCGCCGCCGCGCTGGTGCGCAGCCGCGACGAGCTGGCCGCCGCGATCGCCGACAACCCGTTTGCAGGGACGAATGAGGACAAGTTCGTCCACACGATGTTCCTCGACGGGCAGCCGACGCAGGCGCAATTCGATGCGCTGGTCGCCGATCACAAAGGGCGCGGCAACGAGAAGCTGGCGCTGGGCGACCGCGCGCTGTTCATCGATTTCGGCGACGGGGTGGCCGACAGCAAGCTGACCGGCGCGTGGATCGAAAGGCGGCTGGGGTGCAAGGGCACCGCGCGCAACATGCGTTCGATCGCACGGATCGTCGCAAAACTGGACGAAGAGGCAAAGGACGCCCGATGAAAACCGAAAAGGAAAAAGGCCCCACGGTCCGGTCGCTCCGCGTTGGCGAGCAGGTGCGCCATATCCTGTCCGAAATCCTCGCGCGCGGCGATGTGCATGACGATCTTCTGGCCAAACATCCGGTCAGCGTCACCGAAGTGCGCATGTCGTCCGACCTGCGCCATGCGACGGTGTTCGTGAAATCGCTGCTGGGCCGGGAAGAGGAGGCGGTGCTGAAGGCGCTGCGCACCAACACCGCGTGGCTGCAAAAAAGCGTCGCCGAGAAAATGACGATGAAATATGCCGCGAAGCTGAAATTCCTGTCGGACGAAAGCTTCGACGAGGCGAGCCACATCGACAAATTGCTGCGCGACCCGAAGGTGGCGCGCGATCTGGGCGAGCGGGACGAGGGCGAATAACTGTCGTCGCCCCCGCGCAGGCGGGGGCCGTTATCGGCGAAGTGCAAGGTTGCCAGCGGCCCCCGCCTGCGCGGGGGCGACGCTTATTTCTTGATCCCCGCCGCCTGCTCCAGTTCGACCAGCGCTTCCTCCAGATAGTCGATCATCCGCTGGGCATGCGGCACGCTTTTCCGGCACGCGGTGATGCCGAAATCGATATTCTTGTTGTTCGAGACCTGCGTGATGTTCATCGCCATGCCATCGACCGGGATGCTCGCGGGATACATGCCGTCGAGCCGCGCGCCGTTCCAGTACATCTGCTCGCGCGGCCCCGGGACATTTGAAATCGTTACCGAATAAGCGGGAAAACGATCGGCGGTTCGGGTGAGCGCGGTCAGCATCATCGGAAAGCTGGTGATCGCGGTGTAGAGCTGAATCTGTCCGGCGGTCATCGCGCGCAGCTGCGCCTTTGCCGAGTTCATCGATGCCTGGATCGTCGCCATCCGCTCGGCGGGGTCGTCGATATGCGTCGCGAGATTGGCGGTCACCGATGCGACCGAATTGCCCGAATCGACATCGCCTTTGGGACGGATCGAGACCGGCGCCATGGCCTTGAGCGGCTTGTCGGGCAGCTCGTTGAGCGATTGCAGATATTTGCGCATCGCCCCCGCGCACATGCCAAGCACCGCGTCGTTGATCGTTCCGTCGTAGGCCTTGCCCATCGCGCGGACGCGCTCGAGCGACCAGCTTTGCGCGACGAAGCGGCGCGCCCCGGTGATGTTGCGGTTGAAGCTGGTGCGCGGAACGCCGCTGAAGGGGGTGGTCAGCCCGTCGCCGCCCATCCCGAACATCGCCGCGACATATTGGTTGAGCGCTTTCGTCACTCCGACGCTGTTGCCCCATTGCTCCTTCAGGAAATCGCCGATGGCCTTGATATCGGTCAGGCTGGGGCGCGGCGGCTTTTTCGCCATGGGGAATTGCCGTTTATAGGCTTCATAGGCCTCGACCGAGAGCGGTGAGAAGTTGCGCCGCTCCTTGGGGTCGGCGGACAGCATCGAATTATAGAAATGAATGCTCGCCGCGCCGTCCATCAGCGCGTGATGCACTTTCTTGAAGGTCGCGATCTGCCGGTTGGGCAGGCCCGAGATCAGCGTGATTTCCCACAGGGGGCGGGTGCGGTCGAGCAAGCCCGAATGAAGGCGGGAGGCGAGTTCGAACATCTCGCGATAGCGCCCGGGCTTGGGCAGCGCGGCCGCCCGGACATGATAGTGCATGTCGATGTCGCGGTCGGGTTCGAGGCGGATCGGGCCATATTGGCCGAACGGGGTCAGCTTGAGCCGCTCGCTGAACGGGCGTCTGAGGCCTTCCGATTGCCGCAACAGTGCGAGCTGTTCGTTCAGCCAATCGGTTTCATCGACATCGTCGGGCAGGGTGTAGAGGTTGATGCCGCCGATATGCATCGGCATTTCGCGGCTTTCGCCCACAAGGAACATTGCGTCGCTCACCGGCATCAAGCGCATGTGGCAGCTCTCCCCACTATTTGTGCTGCGTCTGTTAGGGATAGCATGACAGCGGCAGTGGCCGAGTCAAGCGGCCTCCCCTCTCTTCGTCACCCCGGACCCTTCGACAAGCTCAGGACAGGCTTGATCCGGGGTCCCGCTCTCTGGCGTCTGAAAAGCGGGACCCCGGATCAAGTCCGGGGTGACGAGCATGGGTGGACAGGTTATCGCACACCCATGGCCAAGCTATATTTCTATTATGCCAGCATGAACGCGGGCAAATCGACGACGCTGTTGCAGGCGGATTTCAACTATCGCGAGCGCGGCATGGAAACGATGTTGTGGACCGCCGCGCTCGACGATCGTTACGGCGTGGGGCAGGTGACGAGTCGTATCGGACTGATGGCCGAGGCGCACAAGTTCGATCCCGACAGCGACCTGTGGGCAGCGGTGAATGCCGAACATGCCGAGCGCCCGCTCGCCTGCGTCCTCGTCGACGAAGCGCAGTTCCTGACCCGCGAACAGGTGCTGGGACTCGCGCGGCTGGCCGACGAGGCGGACATTCCGGTGCTCTGCTATGGCCTTCGCACCGATTTCTCGGCCGAGCTTTTCCCCGGATCGGCGGCGTTGCTGGGTATCGCCGATGCGCTCGTCGAGCTGAAAGCGGTGTGTGAATGCGGCCGCAAGGCAACGATGAACCTTCGCGTCGATGAACAGGGCCGCGCGGTGGTCGCGGGCGCGCAGACCGAGATTGGCGGCAACGATCGCTATGTTGCGATGTGCCGCCGGCATTTCATGCAGAAACGGCGCGAGACCGCCGAGGGGTCGATCGATGCTTGACCGTCTTTATGTCGAACTCGCCGACGGCGACCTGAATCTCGTCAAGCTTACCGAGGCGCACCGCGATGCGCTGCGCGCGGTCTGTGCCGCCGACGCCGACATCTGGACGATCTATTCGTCGAGCTTCGATCCCGATCATTTCGACGCGAGCTTTGATGTGCTGACCGGGACGGGCGGGCGCATGCCCTATGCGATCATGGACGGCGACACGCTTGTCGGCATGACCGCCTGGCTACGCCCCGACGTCTCGGCGCAGGCGGTCGAGATTGGCAACAGCTTCATCCATCCCGATCATCGCGGTACCGGATTCAACGGCCGGGTGAAGCGATTGATGATCGATCATGCTTTCGCATCGGGTATCCGCCGCATCGAATTCCGCATCGACGAGCGCAACAAGCGGAGTCAGGCGGCGGTCGCGAAGCTCGGCTGCACCAAGGAAGGCGTATTGCGTTCGGAGCGGATCATCTGGACCGGTTATGTCCGCGACACCGGGCTCTGGTCGCTGCTCGCCGACGAATGGGCTGCCCGCGGATGAACGCAGCCTAACAAGGGGGTCAGTGCCGGTTCAGTCCCGTTTTGCTAAGGATCGTGCATGAAAAAGACACTATCCATCCTGCTCGCAGCCGCGCTGCTTCCCTTGGGTGCCGCCGCCGCAGAACCGGCCAAGGCTGAACGCGCGCTGGGCGTTGAATCGAGCATCGTCTTTCCGAGCGACAGTTCGATCCGCAACTGGCGCGCCGACCGCGATCGAGGCATCTGGATTCAGGACCGCCGTGGCGACTGGTATTATGGCACTTTCGCCGGATTCTGCCGCGACCTCGATTTCGCGCAGGTGATCGGGGTCGATACGCGCGGTATCTCAAGGCTCGACCGCTTTGCGTCGATCGTCGTGCGCGGTGAGCGCTGCCAGCTGAGCTCCTTCGTTACCTCGGCCCCGCCGCCGACGAAGAAGGAGAGGGCGGCCGCGCGGAAGGCGGCCGAAGCCGCAAAGACACCCGCGCAAAATTGACAAGCGGCATGTCCGGGCCGTAGCGGCGCGGCATGAACGGCTGGATCATCTTCGACAAACCTTTGGGGCTCGGCTCGACGCAGGCGGTCGGCGCGGTGAAGCGCGTGTGCCGCGAGGCGGGGCTGGGCAAGGTCAAGGTCGGCCATGGCGGGACGCTTGATCCGCTCGCGTCCGGTGTGCTGCCGATCGCGCTGGGTGAAGCGACGAAGCTGTGCGGGCGGATGCTCGATGCGAGCAAAATCTATGATTTCACCATAAAATTCGGCGTCCAGACCGACGGGCTCGATGCCGAGGGCGAGGTCGTCGCGACGAGCGATGTGCGGCCGACGCTGACCGATGTCGCGGCGGTGCTGCCGCGTTTCACCGGGCCGATCGAGCAGGTGCCGCCGGCTTTTTCGGCGATCAAGGTTGACGGTCAGCGCGCCTATGATCTCGCGCGCAAGGGCGAGGTCGTCGAGATGAAGCCGCGGAGCGTGACGATCCACTCCCTTCGTCATGCCGGGGACCCGGAAAGTGGAGAGGGCCCGCTCGAATCGGTCACCCTCACCGCCCATGTCTCCAAGGGCACCTATATCCGCTCCCTCGCGCGTGACATCGCGCATGCGGTCGGCAGCGTCGGGCATGTCATAATGCTGCGGCGCACCAAGGCGGGGCCGTTCGGGCTTGAACAGGCGATTTCGCTGGACAAATTGAACGCTTTCGGCCAAGGCGCCGCCCAATCAGATTTCATTCTGCCGCTTGAGGCAGGGCTGGTCGACATCCCGGCTCTGAACCTTTCCCCGGAAGCGGTGGGGGCGATCCGCCAGGGTCGCGTCTGGACCGGGGTAAGCACGGACGACGGGCTCTATTGGGGACGGGACAGCGATATGCGTCCCATCGCCCTGATCGAGGCTTTGGCGGGAACGCTGAAGGTCGTGCGCGGCTTCAATCTTTAATTCAGGATGTTCGAAGGAAAAAATATATGTCGATTACCGCCGAGCGCAAAACCGAAGTCATCAACGACAATGCCCGCGCAAAGGGCGATACCGGTTCGCCGGAAGTCCAGGTCGCCATCCTGACCGATCGCATCAACACGCTGACCGATCACTTCAAGGCGCACCACAAGGACAACCACAGCCGCCGCGGCCTCCTGATGATGGTCAACAAGCGTCGCAGCTTGCTCGACTATCTGAAGAAGAAGGACGAGGGCCGTTATCAGGCTCTCATCGCGAAGCTGGGCCTTCGTAAGTAAGAGATTTTCAGCGGCCCCGGATTTCCGGGGCCGCTGTCATATTGGCGTCCGCAAAATGGGGCGCCAAACGGGCTCTCCCGCATCCGGCGGGACCGCCATTGGGGCAGACAGACGCCCCGTACCGCCCCGGGTCGGATTACCCGGAACTAGAGGCCCCGCCCGGCATCGGGCCCGGCGGGCGAAGGAAATCTCATGTTTGACGTGAAAAAAGTATCGATCGAGTGGGGCGGTGAAACGCTGACCCTCGAAACGGGCAAGGTTGCCCGTCAGGCCGACGGCGCCGTCATGGCGACGCTGGGCGAAACGGTTGTCCTGTGCGCCGTCACCGCCGCAAAGAAGGTCAAGGAGGGGCAGGACTTCTTCCCGCTCACCGTCCATTATCAGGAAAAATATTCGGCCGCGGGACGCATCCCCGGCGGCTTCTTCAAGCGCGAGCGCGGCGCGACCGAAAAGGAAACGCTGGTTTCCCGCCTGATCGATCGCCCGATCCGTCCGCTGTTCCCCGAAGGTTTCTATAACGAAATCAATGCAATCGCTCAGGTTCTGAGCTATGATGGCCATAACGAGCCCGACATTCTGGCGCTCGTCGCCGCGTCGGCCGCGATGACGATTTCGGGCGTTCCCTTCATGGGCCCGATCGGCGCCGCGCGCGTCGGCTATATCGATGGCGAATATATCCTGAACCCGACCGATGCGCAGGTTGCCGAAGGCGACCTCGATCTGGTTGTCGCCGCGACCTATGACGCCGTGATGATGGTCGAATCCGAAGCCAACGAGCTGTCGGAAGAGGTCATGCTGGGCGCTGTCCTGTTCGCGCATGATGCGTGCAAGGAAGTCGTGAAGGCGATCGTCAAGCTTGCCGAACAGGCTGCCAAGGAGCCTTGGGCGATGGCCGAACAGGCCGATCTGACCGCCGCCAAGGACAAGCTGAAGAAGCTGATCGGCAAGGATATCGCCGCCGCTTACAAGCTGACCGACAAGTCGGCGCGTTCGAACGCGCTGAACGAAGCGCGCGGCAAGGCCAAGGAAGCTTTCGCCGATGCCGCTCCGCAGGATCAACTCGCCGCGTCCAAGCTGGTCAAGAAGCTGGAAGCCGAAATCGTTCGCGGCGCCATCCTGAAGGACGGCAAGCGCATCGACGGCCGCAAGACGACGGAAATCCGTCAGATCGTTGCCGAAACGCACTTCCTGCCCCGCGCACATGGTTCGGCGCTGTTCACCCGCGGTGAAACGCAGACGATTGCCACGGCAACGCTCGGCACCAAGGAAAGCGAACAGATGGTCGATGGCCTGAATGGCCTGTCGTACCAGAACTTCATGCTCCACTATAACTTCCCGCCCTATTCGGTCGGTGAAGTCGGCCGCTTCGGCGCGCCGGGCCGCCGCGAAGTCGGTCATGGCAAGCTCGCATGGCGTGCGCTGCACCCCGTGCTGCCGACGAAGGACGAGTTCCCCTACACGATCCGCCTCACCAGCGACATCACCGAGTCGAACGGGTCGTCGTCGATGGCGTCGGTCTGCGGCGGTTCGCTCGCGATGATGGACGCCGGCGTGCCGATCAAGCGCCCCGTTTCGGGCATCGCAATGGGCCTGATCCTCGAAGGCAAGGATTATGCGATCCTGTCGGACATCCTTGGTGACGAAGATCATCTCGGCGACATGGATTTCAAGGTGGCCGGTACGTCCGAAGGCATCACCACGATGCAGATGGACATCAAGATCGCGGGCATCACGCGCGAGATCTTCGAAGCCGCTCTGAATCAGGCCAAGGAAGGCCGTGCACACATCCTCGGCGAAATGGCCAAGGCGCTCGGCGAAACCCGCAGCGAACTGTCGGCGCACGCGCCGCGTATCGAGACGATGCAGATCGACAAGTCGAAGATCCGCGACATCATCGGTACCGGCGGCAAGGTGATCCGCGAGATCGTCGCGACCACCGGCGCCAAGGTAGACATCGACGACGAAGGGCTGATCAAGATTTCGTCGAGCGATCCGTCGCAAATCGAAGCCGCGCGCGCGTGGATTTCGGGCATCGTAGAGGAAGCCGAAGTCGGAAAAATCTATGACGGCAAGGTCGTCAACCTCGTCGATTTCGGCGCGTTCGTGAATTTCATGGGCGGCAAGGACGGTCTCGTCCACGTCAGCGAAATCGCCAACGAGCGCGTCGAGAAGGTCGCCGACGTCCTGAGCGAAGGCCAGGAAGTCAAGGTCAAGGTGCTCGAGATCGACCAGCGCGGCAAGGTTCGCCTGTCGATGCGCGTCGTCAATCAGGAAACCGGCGAAGAGCTGGAAGACACGCGCCCGCCGCGTGAACCCCGCGAACCGCGCGGCGACCGTGGCCCCCGCCGTGACGGCGGTGACCGTGGCGATCGCGGCCCGCGTGGGGGCGGTGGCGGCCGTGACCGCGGTCCGCGTCGCGACGGCGGCGGCGATCGCGGCCCCCGCCGCGAGCGCAACGACGGTCCGGAAGACCAGGGCCATGTGCCCGACTTCCTGAAGGACTAAGTCGTCCGCTATCGGATAAAAGAAAGGGGCCGCGAAAGCGGCCCCTTTTTTATGCGTTGGGAAACGATGACAAGTGTGACGGGGCCGATCAAACCGGCCCCGTCTGACAGCCTAGTCGAACAATTCTTCCAGAAAGGATTTGCGGCGCTTCGGATACCCTTTGTGATATCCTTTATGATGTCCTTGGTGCTCCTGACCCCAGGCCGGGGGCGGGGCGCTTTGCGGATAGCGCTGTTGCGGCGGCGGGGCTGACGGCGCCGGTTCGGCGGTGACGCTGCGCTCGATGATCTTGTCGAGTTCGCCGCGATCGAGCCATACGCCGCGGCATTGCGGACAATAGTCGATCTCGACGCCCTGCCGGTCGCTCATCGACAGCGGCACTTTGCAGACGGGACAGGGCATGCCCACGGCGGGGCCGCTCATCGCGCGATCCTCCCGCTGGCCGGGCGAAACCGATTGCCGGGTTCCTGCCCGCGGGCAGAGGCGAAAAATAGATGCGACATCACATAGACTCCGGGTTTTGATCCAACCGGGGTATCGACGTGGCTTGGGAAGCATATAGGTCGAGCCAACATCGAGTATCCCCGATGCGGTCCGACATCACGATCGATGCGATCGTCAGAGGGGCCCGGCCCGCAACCCTGAAATAAGCTCTGCGCGCGCAAATTCAATGGCAGGATTATGATGGGGTGTCCGATTGCGTGCATAGCGGCGGGGGAGGGCGCGAATGACCGTTACGGGGTGGGGAGCAGACGTTGGCCAAGGCGTCGCCCCCGCGAAGGCGGGGGCCGCGGGCAACCTTACGCTACGCCGATAGCGGCCCCCGCCTTCGCGGGGGCGACGGACCAAGTACGTCAACAACCGGTCGTTCCCGACACCGGAAGAGGCCGCTTCCGTCGCCTCTTCCCGATCCGATTCCGGCAGGCTCAGCCGAACAGCCGCTCGGCATAGGCGCTGCGCAACTGCTCAAAATTATTCCAGTGCGGTATCGGTGTCGTGCCGCGCAGCCGTGCCTCCAGCACATCGACATGCGCGTGCCAGCCCGCGCTGACATTGAGCAGCACCGAAGGGTCCTCGACGCGCTTGTGGACGATCGTCAGCAGCACCTCATCGCCTTTTTCCACGAGCGTGAAGGTTACGCCGCCGGTGCTGCCCCAGCTGATCGACAGCAGGCGGGGTGCGTCGATCGCGATGACCTCGCACGTCATGCGATGCTCGTCGCCAAAGCCTTCGGGGCGCGTGCCCGGCGGGTCGGTCAATTCGTCGTTGCGCCAGACGAGATCGATCGGCACGCCGACTTTTTCCTCCATTGCGCCCGCAGCAAGCCACAGGCGGCGGAGTTCGCTGTCGGTGAGCCAGGACCAGATGCGGGTGATCGGGCCGGGGAGCAGGCGCTCGATCGTCAGCGTCGCGGGTTCGGTCAACAGGCCGTAATTGTCGGCGGCAAGGGACGTGCTCATCGTCATTCTCCTTTTCTCGGGCGGAGGGGCTTTTCCGGGGGAGAGGGGGCGACATCCTCGGCGCGGAGCAGCTGTTCGAGGGTGTCGAGGCGATCGGTCCAGAAGCGGCGGTACATGCCGAGCCATTGGTCGGCGCTCGCGAGCGGCACGGGTTCGAGGCTGCAATGATGCGTCCGCCCGCGGACGTCGCGGCGGACCAGTCCGGCCTTTTCCAGAACCTTGATATGTTTCGACGCCGCCGCGAGCGACATGGCGAAAGGTTCGGCGAGCTCGCCGACCGTGCGTTCACCCGCCGCAAGCTCGCCCAGCATCGCGCGGCGCGTGGCATCGCCGAGTGCGTGGAAGATCGTGTCGAGTGTTTGCGAATCATGTTCAACCATGTGGTTTAATATGAAGCATTCCGGGATATTGTCAACCATATGGTTTAATTATGCGCGCGGACTCGCCAGCGGACGCCTTTTCCGCTTATGCTCGGGTCATGTTGACCATCGTCTTGCCCGCGCTCGCCCTGACCGCCGCCGTAGCGGCCCAACCCGCACCGCCCCCGACGCCGCAGACGCGTCCGGCGCCGACCCTGGCGCCGCCGCCACCTCCGCCGGCCTTGCCGGTGCCGTCCAAGCCCGATGCGCCTGACGCCCCCGACACGCGGCCCTATGTCGCCCTCACCACCGACCTTGGCACCATCACCGTGCGGCTGGAGGACAAGCGCGCGCCGGTCACCGCGAAAAATTTCCTGCGCTATGTCGATGCAAAGCGGATGGACGGGTTTCAATTTTATCGCTCGACGCGCAGCTGGGGGCCCGCGAATATGCTGATCCAGGCGGGCAATCGCGGCGATCCGCGCCTCAACTTTCCTCCGATCGCGCATGAGCCGACCAACGTCACCGGCCTCACCAACTGCAAGGGCGCGCTGTCGATGGCGCGGCTGGCGCCCGGCGATGCGACGAGCGACTTCTTTTTGCTGCTCAGCGAAATCAAGGGTTTCGATGCCGACCCCAAGCTGGGCGGCGACAATGCAGGCTTTGCCGTGTTCGGCGAAATCGTCGCGGGCGGCGAGGTGGCGGAAAAAATCTATGCCGCTCCGGTGTCCGAAACGCTGGGGGAAGGGGTGATGAAGGGTCAGATGCTGGCGCCGATGGTGACGATCAAGACCGCGCGCCGCGTACCCGCCCCTGCCGGTGCGCCGACGGGCTGTATCGTCAAGGCGCCGTGAATTTCCAGCGGGCCGGCGCCCGACCTCAGAAAAGCGCGATCATTTATTTTGCGTTCATCCGCGCTGTGGCTATACCGCCCGCATGACTCAGCGCTCCTCCTCGCGTGCCATGGCGCGCCTGCTCGCCGCCACCCTAGTGATCACGCCGCTTTTGGCGGCCTGCGGCGGGGGTGCCGGCGTCAAGAAAGACACGCGTTATGTCGCGCGCGACGTCAACACGCTGTATCGTGCGGCGCAGGATCGGCTCAATCAGGGCAATTACCGGATCGCCGCCGCGCTGTTCGACGAGGTCGAGCGCCAGCACCCCTATTCGCCCTGGGCACGCCGCGCGCAGCTGATGAGCAGCTTTTCCTATTATATGGACCGCGAATATACCCCGGCGATCGAATCGGCGCAGCGCTTCCTTGCGATCCATCCGGGCAACAAAGACGCGGCCTATGCCTATTATCTGATCGGGCTCAGCTATTATGAGCAGATCAGCGACGTCACCCGCGACCAGAAAATCACCCAGCAGGCGTCGAACGCGCTCGGCGAAGTGATCCGCCGCTATCCCGACAGCCGCTATGCCGCCGACGCGCGGCTCAAGGTCGATCTGGTACAGGATCACCTCGCGGGCAAGGAGATGGAGATCGGGCGTTTCTATCAGCGCAGCTCCAACTGGCTCGCCGCGTCGATCCGCTTTCGCGAAGTGACGCAGAAGTTCCAGACCACCAGCCACACGCCCGAGGCGCTCTATCGCCTGACCGAATGCTATCTGGCGCTGGGCATCCCCGAAGAGGCGAAGAAATCGGCTGCGGTTCTGGGCGCCAACTATCCGGGCACCAAATGGTACGACCGTGCCTATAAGCTGATGCAGAAGCACGCGCCGACCGCCTGATTTCGCCGGGAATAGATTCGCGCTTTGTTCTGCGGTAAGGACGCGCTGTGCTGACCGCTCTGTCCATTGCCAATATCGTTCTGATCGAACGGCTCGACCTCGATTTCGAGGCCGGGCTGGGCGTGCTGACGGGCGAGACCGGCGCGGGCAAGTCGATCCTGCTCGATGCGCTTGGCCTCGCGCTCGGCATGCGCGCCGACAATGCGCTGGTGCGGCAGGGGTGCGACAAGGCGCAGGTGACGGCAAGCTTTGCGCCGCCCGTCGCCGGAACGCCGCTCGCCGCGCTGCTCGCCGAAAATGACGTCGCGCTGGAGCCGGGCGAACCGCTGCTGATCCGCCGAGCGCTGAAAGCCGATGGTGGCAGCCGCGCCTTCCTGAACGATCAGCCCTGCTCGGCGGCGCTGCTCCGCGAAGTCGGAAGCTATCTTGTCGAAATCCACGGCCAGCATGACGATCGCGGCCTGCTCGCGCCCGCCGGCCACCGCGCGCTGCTCGACACTTACGCTCGCGCCGATACCGCCGGGGTGGCGGCCGCCCACGCCGCGTGGCGCGGCGCCGAGGAAGCGCTGGCGGCGGCGCGCAGCGCGCTGGCCGAGGCCGAGCGCGATCGCGAATGGCTGATGCATTGCGTCGCCGAACTCCAGACGCTGAACCCGCAACCGGGCGAAGAGGAAGAACTCGCCGAAGCGCGCGCGGTGATGCAAAAGGGCGAGAAGATCGCCGGCGACCTCGGCGCGATCATGACCGCGTTCGAGGGCAGCGAAAGCGGCCCCGCTCAGCTGCGCGGCGCGGCGCGGCGGCTCGACCGGCTGGCGGGCGACCATCCGCTGCTCGCCGAAGCACTTGCAGGGCTCGACCGCGCGATCATCGAGGCCGACGAGGCTGAGGCGCGGTTGCACGAAGCGGCGCGCGCGATGGAATATGACCCCGAACGGCTCGAGGCGACCGAGACGCGGCTGTTCGAACTGCGGGCGATGGCGCGCAAGCATGGGTGCCAGCCTGATGCGCTCGCCGAACTGACGGGTGACATGGCGGCGCGGCTCGATGCCATCGAAGGTGGGAGCGCCGGGCTCGCAAAGCTTGAGCACGCGGTGGCGGAAACCGCCGCAGCCTATACCCATGCCGCGACCGCGCTCTCCGACCTCCGCGCCAAGGCCGCCGTCCGGCTGGATGCCGCAGTGGCGGGCGAACTGGTGCCGCTCAAGCTCGACGCCGCGCGTTTCCAGACCCTCGTCGAGCGCCTGCCCGCCGAACGGTGGGGTGCCGACGGCATGGACCGCATCGAGTTTCTCATTTCCACCAACCCCGGCGCGCCGTTCGCACCGCTCGCAAAGATCGCATCGGGCGGTGAATTGTCGCGCTTCATCCTCGCGCTCAAGGTGGCGCTTGCCGAAGAGGGCGGTGCAGACACGATCATCTTCGACGAAATCGATCGCGGTGTCGGCGGCGCGGTGGCGAGCGCGATCGGCGAACGGCTGGCGCGCCTGGCGGGCGCAGGCAAGCAATTGCTCGCGGTCACCCACAGCCCGCAGGTCGCCGCCAAGGGCGCCGCGCATTTCGTCATCGCCAAGTCGAGCGAAGGCATTGTCACCCGCACCAGCGTTCACGCACTTTCCGAAGCCGGCCGCCGCGAGGAAATCGCGCGTATGCTGTCGGGCGCCGAAGTCACCGACGAAGCGCGCGCGCAGGCGAAGCGCTTGCTGGAGGTCGCGGCATGAGCGATGCTCACCCCCTCGACCGTCCCGTCTGGAATATGCTCACCGGCCGGCAGGCGCATATCGCGGAGGGCGGCGCCCGCGCTGTGCGGATCGATCGCGGCTATGGACCGTTCGGCGCCGCCGCCGATCAGAGCGCCGAGGCGCAGGCTGCGCTCGCGGCGCTGATCCCCGATGAGGGCGAGCTATGGATCGTCGAGGACGCGCCCTGGCCGGTTCCGGCTGGCGCGCGCGAGATCAAACGCGCGGTGCTGGCACAGATGGTCGCCGAAGGCCCGCCGCCCGAACCGCGCGCGAACGACCCCGAAATCATCGCGCTCACCGACGCCGACGTCGCCGAAATGGCCGCGCTCGCCGACCATGCGAAGCCCGGCCCATGGGGGTCGAAGACGCATCTCTACGGCCCTTTCTTCGGGGTTCGCGAGGACGGCCGCCTCCTCGCCATGGCGGGGCAGCGCATGTTGATGCCCGGGATGGCCGAGGTCAGCGGGGTGTCGACCTGGGCCGATTGCCGTGGGCGAGGGCTCGCGCGCGCGCTGATCGGCCATGTCATGCGCGCGATGGTGACGCGCGGCGAACAACCGTTTTTGCACAGCTATGCCGACAATGAAGGCGCGATTGCGCTCTATGAAACACTCGGCTTCCGCCTCCGGCGGGAGGTGCATGTGCTGGTGATCGCGCGGTGATCGACCGGCGTCAGCATCTGACATCGCTGTTCGCGATGGCGGCCATGCTTTTCCCTGTGGGCAAGCTGAACGCGCTGGAGGCGCAGATGGAAGAAATAATTCCCGAATATGGCCTGATCGGTCAGATGATTGCACAGCCCGGCCAACGCGCCGCGCTTGCGGCTATCCTGACCGAGGGAACCGATGCGATGCCGGGCAATTTCGGCTATCTGGTGGGCGAGGATAGCGCCAATCCCGATGCGCTGTGGATCGTCGAGATATGGCGGGACAAGGAAGCCCATGCGGCGTCGCTGACGCTGCCTGCGGTTCAGGCCGCGATCGCCCGAGGCCGCCCGCTGATCGCGGGCTTCGGAACGCGCGCGGAATTCAAGCCGGTGGCGAAGCAGGATTGACATGACCGACGTCTCGCAGATTTCCGAAGCCGCCGCCGCCAATGAACTGATGCGGCTGGCGAAACAGATCGCCCATCACAACAAGCGCTATCATGCCGAGGACGCGCCCGAAATTTCGGACGCCGACTATGACGCGCTCGTCCGGCGCAACAATGAACTTGAGGCGGCTTTCCCGCATCTGGTCCGCGCCGACAGCCCTAACAATCTGGTCGGTGCGGCGGTTGAGGCGTCGCCGCTCTCGAAGATCACCCACGCCCAGCGGATGATGAGCCTCGACAACGCGTTCAATGGTGAGGATGTCGCCGAATTTGCGGCGCGGGTGCGGCGGTTCCTCAACTTGGCCGAGGACGCCCCGGTTGCGCTGACCGCCGAGGACAAGATCGACGGCTTGTCCTGTTCGCTGCGCTATGAAAAGGGCATTCTGGTTCAGGCGGCGACGCGCGGCGACGGCAGTGTGGGTGAGGATGTGACGCCGAATGTGCGGACGATTGCCGACATTCCGCAGCAGTTGAAAGGCGATGTGCCCGAAATCTTCGAGATTCGCGGCGAAGTCTTTATGGCGAAGGAGGATTTTGCCGCGCTCAACGCGCGCCTGCTCGCCGAGGCGGACGATCCCGAGAAGGCGCGCCAGTTCGCCAATCCGCGCAATGCCGCTGCTGGATCGCTGCGCCAAAAGGATGCCAGCGTCACCGCCGCGCGTCCGCTGCGCTTCCTTGCGCACGGCTGGGGCGAAGTCAGCGCCGTTCCCGCCGCGACGCAATATGAGATGATGCGGCTGATCGAAAGCTGGGGTGTCCCCGTGTCGCCGCTGCTCGCGCGCTTCGAAAGCGTCGAGGCCGTACTCGCCCATTATGCCGCGATCGAGCGCCAGCGCGCCGAACTGCCCTATGATATCGACGGCGTCGTCTACAAGGTCGACAGCCTTGCATGGCAGCAGCGCCTCGGCTTCGTCGCCAAGGCGCCGCGCTGGGCCATCGCGCATAAATTCCCCGCCGAACGCGCGCAGACTACGCTCGAATCGATCGACATTCAGGTCGGGCGCACCGGTAAGCTGACCCCGGTCGGGCGGCTTGTCCCGGTGACCGTCGGCGGCGTCGTGGTGTCGAACGTCACGCTCCACAACCGCGACGAGATCGGCCGCCTTGGCGTGCGTCCGGGCGACCGCGTCGTCGTCCAGCGTGCCGGCGACGTCATCCCGCAGGTCGTCGAAAATCTGACCCGCGACGAAGACCGCGCGCCCTATATCTTTCCCGATCATTGCCCCGAGTGCGGCAGCGAAGCCGTGGCCGAAGAGGGCGAGGTCGACGTGCGTTGCACCGGGGGTCTCATCTGCGGCGCACAGAAATTCGAGCGCCTCCGCCACTTCGTGAGCCGCGGCGCGCTCGACATCGAGGGGCTGGGTGAGAAGAGCATTGCCGAATTTATCGAGGCCGGCTGGTTGAACGGCCCCGCCGACATCTATCGCCTGAAGAACCACCGCGCCGAACTGCTGACGCGTGAGGGATGGAAGGAAAAGTCGGTCGACAATCTCTTCGCTGCGATCGAGGCGAAGCGTTCGCCTGACGCGGCGCGGTTGCTCTTCGGGCTTGGCATCCGTCATATCGGCGCGGTGACCGCGCGCGACCTGCTCAAGGGGCTCGGCGATATCACGCGACTTCCGGGCAAGGCGGCCGAGATGCAGGCCTGGCTCGACGCCAACCCGCGCGCGGAGGGCGAATCCGACGGCAAATATATGGCGCGCAAGATGGAGGCGATCAAAGCGATCCTCGAAGTTCGCGCCGACGGGATCGGCCCGGCGGTCGCCGAGGCGCTCGGTGATTTCTTCCACGAACCGCACAATCGCGCGCTGTGGGACGATCTTCTCTCCGAGGTCTCGCCGCCGCTCTATGTGGTCGAAACGCGCGCCAGCGAAGTGTCAGGAATGACGGTGGTGTTCACCGGAAAGCTCGAGACGATGAGCCGCGACGAGGCGAAAGCGCAGGCCGAGGCGCTGGGCGCCAAGGCGGCCGGGAGCGTCAGTGCGAAGACCGATTTGCTCGTCGCCGGGCCGGGTGCGGGATCGAAGCTGAAGCAGGCGAGCGCGCTTGGCATCCGGGTGATCGACGAAGCCGAATGGGCAGAGATTGTCGCGGCGGCGGGATAATAAGGACGGTGCGCCTCGTCACAGGCGCGGGGTAAGACAACCACTATCCTCGTCACCCCGATCGAGAGGCAAGGGACCACATGGCCAAGCGTGATTATCTTCAGAACCTCATGCGCGACCTCGAATCGCATACCGAGGTGCGGCGGTTCGGCAGCGGCTGGCTCTCGGGCTTTTTCGGACTGCTGTTTGCGATCGCCGGCTTTTTCATGGTCATCGCGCTGCGTTTTCCCGACTGGTTCGCGACCCCCGAACTCGCGATCGTCAAGAATTGGGGCGGGTTTCGAAGCGCCGTCCACCTGACCCTGCTCGCCAGCTATGCGCTGGCACTGCTCAGTCTGCTGCTCCGTCCGCGCAAGGCCCTCGGCGCGACCGCGCTGATGATCGGCCTTGCCGCCGCGCTGATCGGGGGCGCCAATGTCCAGCCTGACGAGACGCAAAGCTGGGGCATTTTCTTCGGGCTCGACTTCTTCGTCGTCAATCTGCTCGTGACCGGATTCATGTTCGCGCCGCTCGAACGCGCTTTTCCGCATCGCCGGAAACAGCGATTGTTCCGCACCGAATGGCGTGAGGATCTGTTCTATTATCTGGTGAGCACGATGTTCGTGCAGGTACTGGGTTTCCTCGCGCTCGCGCCCTCGACGATCATCAATGACAGCACGAGCAACTGGGACGCGTTTCGCGCTGCGGTCGCCAGCCTGCCGTGGCTTGTGCAGTTCGCGATCGTCCTGGTGGCATCGGACATGGCGCAATATTGGTTCCACCGCACCTTCCACCGCTATCCCTTCCTCTGGGGCTTCCATGCGGTGCATCACAGCGCGAAATCGATGGACTGGCTGGCGGGATCGCGGATGCATTTCGTCGAGATCATCCTGTTGCGCTCGATCACCTCGCTGCCGCTTTTCACGCTCGGCTTCGCGCCTTCGGTGATGCAGGCCTATATCGGTTTCGTTTACGTCTGGTCGTCGCTGCTTCACGCCAATGTCGGTGGCAATTTCAACCGGCTGGGCCACTGGATCGCAACCCCGCGTTTCCACCACTGGCACCATGGGCTGGAGCGCGAGGCGTTCGACGTCAATTTCGCGATCCACTTCCCGTGGATCGACAAGATGTTCGGCACCTTTCACCTGCCGAGGGATCGCTGGCCCGAAAATTACGGCATTCCCGAGGATGTTCCGCGCAATTATTGGGGGCAGTTCCTCTATCCGTGGACGCGCACCGGCAAGAAGATCGACGAGACACCGGCCGAGTAGCCGCTTGTCAGTCGCTGGCCGTAAGCATAAGGCACCGCCCGTGAGCCTGCTCGCCGCCTTTCGCCGTCCCGGCATCCTGCTTTTGCTGCCGCTGCTGCTCGCGCTCGCCGCGCGGGTGCTGGTCGCGCCGGGCTGGATGATCGAGAGCGACGCGATGGGCACGATCACCGTGCGCGTCTGTTCGGACCCCGCCAACCCGGGCGGCACGATCACCATCCCGATCGAAAAAGTCGGCGATCATGACGCCGCCGTCAGCGATCAGCATTGTCCGTGGGGCGCGCTCGCCGTCGCACCGATCGTCCCTGTCGCGCCCGTCCTGCCGACCGCGCCGCTGGTTGCCGAGCCGACCCCGGGTTCCGTTCCGACGATCGGCTATGCCCCGGGCGTGGCCTCGCCGCTGCCGCCCAGCACCGGACCACCTGCCTTCGCCTGATCCAGTCTGACCGGCCGTCCGCGCATCTGCGTGGGTCACGGCCCAAATCTGTATCTTCCGAAGGATTACTCATGAATTTGCACGCTTTCCGCGCGGCGCCCTTGCTGGCGCTCGTCTTTTCGTTCGTCCCGGCTGCGTCCCATGCCGAAGAAGCCGACGCGACGATCATCGTCACCGCCCCTGAAATAACCGACGCCGCCGAAGCGCGCGTTGCCCGGACGCCCGGCGGCGCCGATATCGTCCGCCACGACGACTATGCCGACAAGTCGATTGTCAGCCTCCGCGACACGCTCGCCTTCTCGCCCGGCGTCTATCTTCAGCCGCGCTATGGGCAGGAGGTGCGAATTTCGATCCGGGGTTCGGGCCTGTCGCGCGGTTTCCACATGCGCGGTCTGACGCTGCTTCAGGACGGCGTGCCGATCAATCTCGCCGACGACAATGGCGATTTCCAGGAGCTCGAGCCGATCTTCTTCGATCATCTGGAGGTGTATCGCGGCGCCAATGCGCTGCGCTTCGGGTCGGGAACGCTCGGCGGCGCGGTCAATGGTGTGACCCCGACGGGCCGCACCGCACAGGGGATTTACCTGCGCGGCGATGTCGGCAGCTTTGACAGCATCCGGGGTCTGGTTTCTGCCGGCGTTGCGGGCGAGCGCGTCGATGCGTGGGGCGCGGTGAGCGCCGACACCTCGGACGGCGACCGCGACCACGCCAAACGACGCAGCTTTCGCTTCCACGGCAATGTCGGGATGAAATTCAGCGATGTCGTATCGAACCGCCTCTATGTCAGCTTCAACAATATCGACCAGCAGATCCCTGGTGCGCTGACCCGGAGGGACGCGCTGACGATGCCGCGCGTGGCCAATGCGGGGAGCGTTGCGAACGATCATGCGCGCGACGTCGATTCGCTGCGCATCCAGAACCGCACCAGCTTCGACTGGGGCGCGATGAAGCTGGACGTCGGCGGCTTCGTCAACGCCAAGTCGCTTTATCACCCGATCTTCGAGGTGATCGACCAGCAAAGCCTCGATCGCGGCGGCTATTTCCGCCTCGACTATGCCGGCGACCGGGTCGAGGCGACGCTGGGCGGCGAACTGCGCGTCGGCGATATTCGTTCGAAGCGCTTCGCCAATCTCGCGGGCAAGCGCGGTGTGGTGCGGTTCAACGCCGATCAGGATGCACGCACCGCGACGCTCTATGGCGAAGTGCGCCTGCGCCCGGTCGAAACCCTGACGCTTGTGGCGGGCGGCATCTATGCCGACGGTACGCGCAAGCAGGTCATCAACGTCAACGCGGCCGCTCCCGCGCAGGCGGGCACGGTCGGCCGCGCCGATTTCAACGCCTTCTCGCCGAAGGTCGGATTGTTGTTCGAGCCGGCATCCGATGTTCAGATCTACGCCAATTACAGCCGCTCGGTCGAATTTCCGGGCTTCAGCGAACTGGCGCAAATTGCCAGTTTCGTTGCGCTGGACCCGCAGCGCGCGTGGACGGCGGAGATTGGAACGCGCGGGCGGTCCGGGCCGGTGAAGTGGGACCTGACCGCCTATCGATCCGACATTCGTGGCGAGATGCTGCAATATGTCGTCGGGCCTGACATTCCGGCGTCGACCTTCAACGCGAACCGCACCCGGCACGAAGGCGTCGAAGCGGCGCTGGAACTGACAGCCACCGACTGGCTGCGGCTGCGGCAGGTTTACACCTACAGCAACTTCCGCTTTCGCGGCGACGCCAGCTATGGCGACAACCGCTTGCCGGTCGTGCCGCGCCACGTCTATCGCTCCGAACTCCGGATCGGTACCGACGCGCTGCATATCGCTCCGAATCTTGAGTGGATTCCGGACGGCCCCTTCGCCGACTATCATAACCGGGTGAACACCCCCGGCTATGCGCTGATCGGCGTGACCGGCGGTGCACGCGTCGCCGAGGGGGTCGATGCCTTTGTCGATGTTCGCAACATCATGGGCAAAAAGGCGATCGGCGATATCAGCGCCGCGATCGCGGTGACCGATAGTTCGGCGATCTATTATCCGGTCGAGCGGCGCGCCGTGTCGGCGGGCATTCGCGCGCGCTTCTAAAGGGAGGACGGGGATGACCGACACCAACCGGATTCCGCTCTATCGCACGATCTGGCGCTGGCATTTCTATGCCGGACTGTTCGTCATCCCCTTTATCCTGATGCTGTCGGTGACGGGGGCGGCCTATCTGTTCAAGCCGCAGCTCGACCGATGGCAGGAGCGGGCGTGGCACGGACTGCCGGCGGCCGAGCGTGTCGATGCCGATGCGCAGGTCGCGTCGGCGCTCGCCGCCTTCCCGGGCGCGTCATTTCATTATTACAGGTTGCCGGAGGCACCCGGCGATGCCGCGATCGTCCATGTCGGCCTGACAAACGGGGCGATGCGCGACGTCGCCGTGTCGCCGCAGGGAAGGGTGATCGGGTCGGCCAACCCCGACGACCGTATCTCGGCATGGTTGGCGAAGATTCACGGCAGCCTGCTGATCGGCAGGACCGGCAGGATCATCGTCGAACTCGCCGCGAGCTGGGCGATCGTGATGATCCTGACCGGCCTCTATCTTTGGTGGCCGCGCGGGCGCGGGCTGGCCGGGGTGGTGTGGCCGCGGATGATGCTGGGCCGCCGGGCTGCGCTGCGCGACCTCCACGCCGTAACCGGCTTTTGGGTGTCCGGGCTCGCGCTGTTGCTGCTGTTCACCGCCTTGCCCTGGACCGATGTGTGGGCGCAGGGCTTTCGCGCTGTGCGCGCCGAAATGGGCTGGATCTCGGGGACGCAGGACTGGAAGAGCGGGGGTGCCGATCATCATGCGGCGCACGACCATAAGGCCATGGCGAAGGCGATACCTGCGCCGGTTGTCGAGGGGGCGGAGCCGCGCGTCGCGCTCGATCGCATCGTGCTGCGCGCGCAAAATGAAATGCTTCCCGCCCCGGTGATTATTCAGCCCCCGGGTGCGCCGAACATGTTCGGTCCGCCCAACGGCAATCATTGGACGCTGACGACCCAGACGCAGAACCGGCCGCTGGTGCGCAAGGTCAGCTATGATATCGTGACCGGGATTGAAGTGTCGCGCAGCGGTTTCGCCGACAAGCATGTCATCGACCGCATCGTCGGTATCGGCATTGCGTGGCACGAAGGCGCGTTGTTCGGAATCATCAGCCAGCTGATCGGCGTTTTCACCGCGCTGATGTTGATCACGCTCGCGATATCGGGCTTCCTGATGTGGCGCCGCCGCAAGCCGGGCGATACGCTTGGGGCTCCGCCACATTCTCGCGATTCTGCGAAGTTGAAGGGCGTGGCGGCGATCGTCCTGCTGCTCGCGGCGTTGCTGCCGTTGCTGGCGGCGTCCTTGATTTTGCTCTGGATCGTCGATCGGCTGATCCTGCCCCGTCTTCCGCGCGCGGCGCGTTGGCTGGGGATCGGGCCGGGGGTGGCGGCGAAGGCCTAGGCGCGGCGCGGTGTCCATTCTATAGGTTGGCAATGGTCCGCTTTATCCTCGCCCTGTTCGCCCTCCTCCTCACCCCCGCTGCGACGGCGGCGGAACGCGGGCCGCTGGTGATGGCGGCGGCGAGTCTGCAGGAATCGCTCACCGAAGCCGCCGACGCGTGGGCGGCAAAGGGACATCCCAAGCCCGTCATTTCCTTCGCCGCCTCGTCGGCGCTCGCGCGGCAATTGCTCGCGGGGGCGCCTGCCGACCTGTTCCTGTCGGCCGACGAGCCGTGGATGGATGCGGTGGCCAAGGCGGGGTTGCTGCGCGCGAACAGCCGCACGACCCTGCTCGGCAACCGGCTGGTGTTGATCGCGCCGGTTGGCAGCACGGTCAAGCTGACCCCCGCGCGCGGCTTTCCGCTTGCACGCGCGCTCGGAAGCGGGCGGCTCGCGCTCGCCGATCCCGATGCGGTGCCCGCGGGAAAATATGCGAAAGCGGCGCTGACCGCGCTCGGCGTATGGAATGGCGTCGCGGCAAGGGTCGCACCCGCCGAAAATGTCCGCGCCGCGATGGCGCTCGTCGAACGCGGCGCCGCGCCGTTCGGCATCGTTTACGCCACCGACGCGCGGGCGTCGCGCAGCGTCCGTGTTGTCGGCACCTTCCCCGCGTCGAGCCATCCGCCGATCCGCTATCCGGTCGCGCTGCTCAAGGCGTCGCGGCATAAAGACGCTGCGGGCTTCCGGGCCTTCCTGCTGTCGAAGCAAGGGCGCGCCATCTTTGCTCGCCACGGCTTTTCGGCCCCTTGATGCTCTCAGCCGAAGAATGGGGGATCGTCGCGCTGTCGCTGAAGGTCGGCGGCGTCGCGGTGCTGGCGACCTTGCCGCTGGCTTTCGGTCTCGCATGGCTCCTCGCGCGCAAGCGCTTTCCCGGGCGAGTGCTGATCGACGGCCTCGTCCATCTGCCGCTGGTGGTGCCGCCGGTGGTCACCGGCTGGTTGCTGCTCATCGCTTTCGGTCCTTTCGGTCCGGTCGGGCGCTGGCTCGAAACGGCGTTCGGGGTCAGCCTGATGTTCCGCTGGACCGGCGCCGCACTCGCAGCGGCGATCATGGCGCTGCCGCTGATGGTGCGTGCGATGCGGCTTTCGATCGAGGCGATCGACCGCCGGCTCGAGGGCGCGGCACGGACGCTGGGCGCCAGCGCCTGGCACAGCTTCTGGACGATCAGCCTGCCGCTCGCGCTCCCGGGTATTCTCGCGGCGCTCGTTCTCGGCTTCGCGCGCTCGATCGGCGAGTTTGGCGCGACGATCACCTTTGTCTCGAACATCCCCGGCGAAACGCGCACGCTTCCGCTCGCTATCTATTCTGCGCTGCAGGTTCCGGACGGCGAGGCGACGGTTACGCGGCTCGCGCTCTTGTCGGTCGCGCTGTCGCTTGCCGCGCTCGTCGCGTCAGAGTGGCTGGTGCGGCGCGGCCATAGGGGGCAGGATCGCCATGTCCTTTGACGTTGACGTCGAACGCAGGTTGGGCGACCGTCGTATCGGTGCGCGCTTTACGGCGGGGGCCGGGCTGACGGCCCTTTTCGGCCCGTCGGGGGCGGGCAAGACCAGCATTCTGAACATGGTCGCCGGACTGCTCAAGCCCGATCGCGGCCATATCCGGATCGGCGATCGCACCTTGTTCGGCGACGGCGTCGACGTGCCGCCCGAAGCGCGGCGGATCGGCTATGTTTTTCAGGACGGGCGGCTCTTTCCGCACCGCCGCGTCCGCGCGAACCTGCTCTATGGCCATCATCTTGCCGATCCCGGGGATCGCTGGATGGCGCTCGACGAGGCGGTCGAGTTCCTCGGCATCGGCCATCTGCTCGACCGCTGGCCGCACAGCCTGTCGGGGGGCGAGGCGCAGCGCGTCGCGATCGGCCGCGCGCTTTTGCGGGCACCGCAATGCCTGCTGATGGACGAACCGCTGTCGTCGCTCGACGCGGCGCGGCGCGAAGATATCATGACGGTGATCGAGCGGATTCGCGATACGTTGAAACTGCCGATCCTCTATGTCAGCCACGACCGCGCCGAGGTCGACCGGCTGGCAACCGAGGTCATTGCGCTAGACGGCTAAAGTGCCGCCTGAAACCTCGCTTTCGCTCGGCCGCGGATCACCAGCTCCCGAAACTCGCATCCGACGGGCTCGCGCGGTGATAGGCGCGTTCCTTGCGGCGATATCCGTACCGGTGGCGCTTGATCAGCAACAGGCACGGCCACTCGGCACTGCCCCCGCGCGCGACAAGGCGGAAGCCCTGCGCGCGATAAGCGGCGAGGACCGGCTCCATCTGCCGCGCGATCAGCCCGGCGAGGATCGCATGGCCACCTGATGCGGTGACCGCTCCGATGTCGGGCGCCAGCGTGATCAGCGGCCCCGCAAGGATGTTCGCGATCACCAGATCATAGGGCGCGCGATGCCTGATCGCCGGATGGTTGGTTCCCGGCGCGACCGCGAGCGCCAGCCGCCCGCCGCTGCGTCCCAGCGGAACGCCGTTGATCCCCGCATTGTCGCGGGTGACGAAAATGCTGGCGGGGTCGATATCCGACGCGATCGTCTTCGCGCGCGGCCAAAGCGCCATTGCGGCAAAGGCCAGCAGCCCGGTGCCGGTGCCGATGTCGGCGATGTCGCGCGGATTGGTCCCCATGTGCTTCAGCTGGTCTAGCATCGCGAGACAGCCTGCGGTCGTATCGTGGCCGCCGGTGCCGAACGCCTGGCTCGCATCGATCAGGAAGGATGTGCTGCCCGCCGGAACGCGGTCGGCAAAGCTGCTCGTGTGGACGAAAAACCGCCCCGCCTGCACCGGTTCGAGCCCCTGCTGGCTCAGCGTCACCCAATCCTCTTCGGGCAATTCCGCGACCTTGGGCTTCAAGCCCCTGGCGCTCGCGACCAGCGATACCAGCGTCTTGAGCAATTCGGCACTTGGCTTGTCGTCGACATAGGCATCGACCTGCCATTCGTCGCGATCTTCATTGAGTTCGTGCGTCACGACGACGGGTGCCTGCGCCAGTGCGTCGAGCGCCGGCACATCGCCGCTCAGTGCCTCGGCTTCGGCGCGGGTGCAGGGGAGGGAGACGATCCAGCTCATCGTTTTTCTCCGGCTTCCTTGGCGAGGCGTGTGTCCAGACGGTCGCGTGCGCTTTGGGCATAGCTGCGGCACGCTCCCGGATCGGCGATCGGAGCGTCGCCCGCCAGCCGCGCGAACAGGTCGCTCGCGCCCGGGTGCGGGGTGATCAATATGTCGCAGGGCAGGGCAGGCACCTTGTCGAGCGTTGCGCGCAGCACTGCGACATATTCGGGGTGGTCGGCAAAACGATAGCCGTCGGCGGACACCGCGCTCAGGCTGTCGACATAGGCGATGGTGTGGCAGTCGGTGCCTTCGCAGCTTTTCCACGTCCAGCTGGTTCCGCCCGGTGTGTGCCCGGGGGTCGCGTGGAGGGTCAGTTCGATGTCGGCGATGGGCAAGGTTTCGCCGTCGCGCAGTTCGCCCGAAACCGTGACGCCCCTGAACGAGGGAATGCCGCCGCGCTGCGGGTCGGTCGCGTCGGGTTCGCCGCTGGTCAGTGCGGCAACAGCCTCGCGGCGCGCGATAACCCTGGCCCCGGTCGCGTCCTGCAACCCCTTCAACCCGCCGACGTGGTCGAGATGCTCGTGGCTCGCGAGCAGATAGGCGATCTTTTTCGGATCGAAGCCGAGCGCGCGAATATTGGCGAGGATCGCAGGCGCGGCTTCCTCGGTCGCGGCGTCGATCAGGACCAGCCCGCCCGGCGCGTCGATCAGGACGGCGGAAATGCCGCAGGTGCCGACATAATAGCTGTTGCCGAAAATCTTCGCGGGCGGTGCGGCGTCGCTCCAGCCGTCGCGGTCCTTGCAGGCGGCGGCGAGCGCCTTTCCAGTCGGCGCCGGGGCGGGGGAGGCCGCGGTTGTTTGCGGCGCGCAGCCGGCAAGCGCGAGCGCGGCGAAGAAGGCGATTCTGGTGGACATCCTCCCGCCTTAGGCAGGGGGACGGGGCTTGCCAAGCCGCCGATCAGGCGACCCGGCGGCTGAACTCGCTCGCGGCCTTTTCCAGCGACTGAAGGCGCTGGCCCATCTTGCCGAATTCGGCGCTCAGCGTGCTGATCTCACCCGCGACCATCCCCGAATCATTGCGGATGCTCGCGATCGTCGACGACATGGAATCGGCGGCGAGCGCGGTTTCGTCGACGGCTGCGGTAATCGAGGTGACCGTCTGCGCCTGCGCGTCCATCGCGTCGCGGATGCGCTGCGCCGACTGCTGGACCTCGATGATCGTCGCCTGGATCGACTGGTTGGCGCTGACCGATCCGCGCGTTGCCTGCTGGATCGCGGTGATCTTGCCCGCGATATCGTCGGTCGCGCGGGCGGTTTCGTTGGCGAGGCTCTTCACTTCCTGCGCGACGACGGCAAAGCCGCGTCCCGAATCGCCAGCGCGCGCCGCCTCGATGGTGGCGTTGAGGGCGAGGAGGTTGGTTTGCCCCGCAATCTCGCGGATCAGGCCCAGGATCGACTCGATCGATTCGGCGTGGTGCGACAGGGTTGCGGACATGGCGACGGCTTCGCCAGCCTGTTCGGAGGCGCGGGTCGCGACGCTGGCCGATGCTTCGACTTCGCTGCGCGCATCCTCGATCGCACGGATCAGGCCCGCCGCGGTCGAGGCAGCTTCGCGCATCGCCATCGCCGACTGTTCGGAAGCGGCGGCAACTTCGCTCGTCTTGGCGATCATGCCTTTCGCCGCCTGATCGGCCGAAGCTGCCTGTCTGGCAAGCTGCTGGCGCACCCCGTCGCTGTCTTGGACGAGCGAGGCGATCGAGCGGTCGAAATCGCCCGCCAGCGCCTGACGGTCGCTCGAAATGGCGGCGCGATCGAGCTTTTCGGCATAACGCTGCATGATATCGACCTCTAGGATCGAGAGGCGATTGATCGCGCTGGTCAACCGCGCGATGCGCGGCCCGTCGCCGGCACAGGCTTCGACGATATATTCGATCGTCAGTCGCTGGCTTTCGGCGAGGCACGACAGGACCGATGCAAGCGGCACTTTGACGCGGCGCGCCATATGGGTGTTCTGGCAGGCGATCGTCGCGACTTCCTGCCCCGCCGGATCGGAATATTTGGCGGCGGCATGGCGCGCGCTGCCCCGAATATAGGAGGCGAGCAATTCGCCGTCGACCCGGCGCTCAATGGTGGGCAGCGCGTTGAAGGCATCCCAATAGGCCCTGCCGATCGCTTCTTCGCGTCCGGCGACGATCGCATGAATTTCGGCGGCGTTCGCAGCGAGCTGTCCGTCGAGATCGTATAAAGGAAAACGATCAGCCATCGGCACCGGATCGATTTGCTGCCTGTGAATCGGATTTTCCTTCACCATGATCCTGTTCCCTTGGACGATCTTTTGCGACGCGCGGGTCTGTGCCCGCATTTTGCGGACGGATTGACCGGTCGGATATGGAGCGCCGATAGTAAAAGCGTCGTTAACCAGCGGGTGAATTTTCACGCGGTGCTATACAGTCGATGATGCGCGCGGCTATTGTCGCGCAAGAACCGGACTGGAGAGCGGCAGATGATCATCGGCACCCCCAAGGAAATCAAAAATCACGAATATCGCGTCGGGCTGACCCCCGAAAGCGTTCGCGAACTCCATGCCCACGGGCACCGCGTGCTGGTGCAGACTGGCGCGGGCGAGGGGATTGGCGCGCACGACCGCTATTATGTCGAGGCGGGCGCCGAAATCGTCGGGACGGCCGAAGAGATTTTCGCGGCCTGTGACATGGTGGTGAAGGTCAAGGAGCCCCAGCCCGCCGAACGCGCGATGCTGCGCGAAGGGCAGATCCTCTACACCTATCTCCACCTCGCCCCCGACCCCGACCAGACTCGTGACCTGATGGCATCGGGTGCGGTGTGCATCGCCTATGAAACCGTCACCAGCCCGCACGGCGGCCTGCCTTTGCTCAAGCCAATGAGTCAGGTCGCGGGTCGCATGTCGATCCAGGCCGGCGCAACCGCGCTTGAAAAGGCGCATGGCGGGCGCGGGGTGCTGCTCGGCGGCGTCCCGGGCGTCGCACCGGGTAAGGTGTGCATCATCGGCGGCGGCGTCGTCGGCTTCAATGCGGCACAGATGGCTGCAGGCTTGGGCGCCGACGTCACGATCCTCGACCGCGATCCCGAAGTCCTCGAACGCGTCGGCACCTTCTTCGAAGCGCGCGCGAAAACCCGCTTTTCGAACCGGGCCAACCTCGCCGAATGCGTGGCGGAGGCTGACCTCGTTATCGGTGCGGTGCTGATCCCGGGGGCCGAGGCTCCGAAGCTCGTCACGCGCGACATGCTGAAGACGATGCAGGCGGGATCGGTGCTCGTCGACGTCGCGATCGATCAGGGCGGCTGTTTCGAAACCAGCCATGCGACCACCCACGCCGAGCCGACCTATGTCGTCGACGGCATCGTCCATTATGCGGTCGCCAACATGCCCGGCGGCGTCGCGCGGACCAGCACCTATGCCCTCAACAATGTCACCCTGCCGCATGCGCTGCGCATCGCCGATCTGGGGTGGAAAGACGCTTTGAAACGCGACATGCATCTTGCGCAGGGTTTGAACGTTTGGAATGGTAAGGTGACGTTCGAAGCCGTAGCGGAAGCGGTCGGAACCGATTATGTGCCTGTCGAACAGGCGCTCGTCTGATAAAAGAGGATGCAGAACAGACAATGACCGACCAAAATGACCCCCTCCCCGGGCAGGAAGACGAGCACGAGGAAAATGAGGTTCTGCGCGCTGCGCGCGAGCGCCAGCAGCAGAAAGACGCCGCGGACGCCGCCGAGGCCGAAGCCAAGGCGGGCAAGCGCGGCCGCGGTTGGAAAACCGCCGCTGCCGGGATAGGCATCGGATCGGCTGCGGTGCTTGCCGCGCTGCTCTACGCGAACCGCGACAAGAAATAGGCGCGAAATCCCCGGCGCCGGCATTGCGAAAGCAGAGCGCGTCGCCGGGTCCGGCCCCGGCCGATGACGCCCCCGGCCTTTGTATGGCGACGGGGCGTATATTTTGTGCCCTAAGCAATTGCATATCGCGGCTACGGCGCTAAACCGGCGCCCATCGACCGATGAGAGTCACAAAACGGGGCTGATATGGCTGGCAAAGAAACGAGCGGACGACCGCGCGCACCGCATTTGCAGGTGTATAAATGGGGGCCGCACATGACGGTCTCGATCCTTCATCGCGTCAGCGGTGACGGCCTCGCCATCGTTGGCGCGTGCATGTTCCTCTGGTGGCTCGGCGCGCTTGCTGCGGGTCCGGACGCCTATGCGGCCTTTGTCGCCTGCGTCTGGCACGACCCCGCCGGCGGCGCCTTTCATCAGGTGACCAATATCCTTGGCAAGATCGTGCTGGTCGGCCTGACCTGGGCCTTTTTCCAGCATCTCTTCTCCGGGCTGCGCCATTTCGTGCTCGACACGGGGGCAGGCTATGAGCTCAAGACAAACAAGCTCTGGTCGACCGTCGTGATGATCAGCGGTGTCCTCGCGACAGCCGCGACCTGGCTCTATATCCTCGCAGGGGCACTCTGATGGGCAACGGAACGCATCTTGGAAAAGTTCGCGGGCTCGGCGCGTCGGGCCATGGTTCGCACCATTGGCTGCAGCAGCGGCTGACCGCGCTCGCCAATATCCTGCTCGTCGGCTTTCTGTTCGTCTCGCTGGTCCGGTTGCCGCTGGGTGATCATGCCGCGGTGCTGCGCTGGGCTGCAAACCCGACCGTCGCGCTCGCGCTGATGCTGATGGTGGTCAGCGTATTCTGGCACCTTCGACTTGGCCTGACAGTGCTGATCGAGGATTATGCCCATGGCGAAGCGGCGCGTCTGTTCGCGCTGGTCGTCCTGAATTTCTACGCGATCGGCGGCGCGGCTTATGGCCTGTTCGCGATCGCCCGTATCGCCTTTGGCGGGGGAGCGCCGGCATGAGCGACGCCTACAAGATTATCGACCATATCTATGACACCGTCGTCGTCGGCGCTGGTGGTTCGGGCCTGCGCGCCACGATGGGCAGCGCCGAAGCCGGGCTGAAAACCGCCTGCATCACCAAGGTGTTTCCGACGCGCAGCCACACCGTCGCGGCGCAGGGCGGCATCGCCGCCAGCCTTGGCAATAATTCGCCCGACCATTGGCAATGGCATATGTACGACACCGTCAAGGGTTCCGACTGGCTCGGCGACCAGGACGCGATCGAATATATGGTGCGCGAAGCCCCGCAGGCTGTCTACGAACTCGAACATGCCGGCGTGCCGTTCAGCCGCAATCAGGACGGCACCATCTATCAGCGCCCGTTCGGCGGCCATATGCAGAATATGGGCGAAGGTCCCCCGGTGCAGCGCACCTGCGCCGCCGCCGACCGCACCGGCCACGCGATGCTCCACGCGCTCTATCAGCAGTCGCTGAAATATGACGCCGACTTCTTCGTCGAATATTTCGCGCTCGACCTGATCATGGACAATGGCGTGTGCCGCGGCGTGATCGCCATGTGCCTTGAGGATGGCAGCATCCACCGCTTCCGTTCGCAGGCCGTCGTGCTCGCGACCGGCGGTTACGGCCGCTGCTATTTCACCGCGACCTCGGCGCACACCTGCACCGGCGATGGCGGCGGCATGGTGCTGCGCGCCGGCCTGCCTTTGCAGGACATGGAATTCGTTCAGTTCCACCCGACCGGCATCTATGGCGCGGGCGTTCTCATCACCGAGGGCGCGCGCGGCGAGGGCGGTTACCTCACCAATTCGGAAGGCGAGCGTTTCATGGAACGCTATGCCCCGTCGGCGAAGGATCTGGCGTCGCGCGACGTCGTGTCGCGTTCGATGGCGCTCGAAATCCGCGAAGGCCGCGGCGTTGGTCCGCACAATGACCATATCTACCTGCATCTCGACCATATCGATCCTGCGGTGCTCGCCGAGCGCCTGCCGGGGATTACCGAGAGCGGAAAGATTTTCGCGGGCGTCGATCTGACGCGCCAGCCTTTGCCGGTCGTGCCGACGGTCCATTACAATATGGGCGGCATTCCCTGTAACTATCATGGCGAAGTCGTGACGCTCGGCAAGGACGGTCCCGACACCGTGGTCCCCGGCCTGTTCGCGGTCGGCGAAGCGGCGTGCGTGTCGGTCCATGGCGCCAACCGCCTCGGCTCGAACAGCCTGATCGATCTGGTCGTCTTCGGCCGCGCAACGGGCCATCGCCTCCGCGATATCGTCAAGCCCGGCGCGGCGCAGGCGCCGATGCCGAAGGACAGCGCCGACCTCGCGCTCGGCCGCCTCGACCATTTCCGCCACGCCAATGGCGGCTCGCCGACGGCCGAAGTCCGCGTCGAGATGCAGCGCGCGATGTCGCAGCACGCGGCGGTGTTCCGCACCGACGAGCTGATGGCCGAAGGCAAGGAAAAGCTCGCGAAAACCTATGCCCGGATGCAGGACATCGGCGTGACTGATCGCAGCCTGATCTGGAACACCGACCTCATTGAAACGCTCGAGCTCGACAATCTGATCGCGCAGGCGACGGTGACGATGCATTCGGCATTTAACCGCAAGGAAAGCCGCGGCGCCCACGCGCATGAGGATTTCCCGAACCGCGACGATCCGAACTGGATGAAGCACACGATCAGCTGGTTCGACGGCTGGGGCGGAAAGGGCGGTGGCGTGAAGCTCGATTACCGTCCGGTCCACGAATATACGCTGTCCGACGACGTCGAATATATCAAGCCGAAGGCGCGCGTTTACTGATCAGGACAGGCAGGTCGCCCCGGCTACGGCCGGGGCGGCACCTTGGCACCCCGTCAAAACCAGTGTTCGAACGGGTTGATCTCGGCGAAGGGATGCTCGGCATTCTGGCTCATCAGCCATAGCCTCTGGCATGCGATACTGAAAAATATGAGCGCGAGCGTCCAGACGATGATCGTCTTGATGAGGATCCAGCGGCGTTCGTCGGCAGCCGCCTTGGCGCGCGCCTTATGATCGATGCCCAGCTCGCCTTCGAATTCGGCAACCAGCTGCGCGCGGCGGGTACGCGAAATATTCGCGATGCTGACATCGCCATTTTGACGCTTCGAACGGCGAATTGCCATTGTTCTAACCTTGGCCCAACTAGTCCTGCATCGTGCATAGCGCCGAGCCCCTGACAAAGCGTTAACCGGAATTCGCGATCCCGATCAGCTTGATTCGCGCCGTAGCTCCGCGCAGCAGCGTCAGGTCGCGGCGCGGCCGGTCCAGCGCCGCGGCGAGCAGCCGCAGCACCGCGTCATTTGCCTCGCCATCGGCGGGCGGCGCGGTGACCCTCAGCTGGACGGCGCCATCGGCGATCGCCACCGCGTCGCGGCTCGCACCGGGCGTCACCCGCACCTCCAGCCGGCCGGTCGGCGCTGCCAGATCGTGCAGCGCCGCCGTCAGCACCAGGTCGGGGCGATATTTCAGATGGTGATGACCAGCTTGCCGACCGCGCTGCGGTCCTCAAGCTTCGCGATCGCCCTGCCGCCGTCGGCCAGCGCGAACGTCTCTGTCACCCGCGGGCTGATCTTGCCCTGCTCCCACAGCTGGAACAGCCGCGCGATATTGGCGCGGTTGCGCTCGGGTTCGCGTGCGGCAAAGGCGCCCCAGAAGACACCGGCAACGTCGCAGCTTTTCAGCAAGGTCAGGTTGAGCGGCAGGCGCGGGATGCCGGCGGGGAAGCCGACGACCAGATAGCGGCCCTCCCACGCGATCGAGCGCAGCGCGGGCTCGCAATAATCGCCGCCCACGGCATCATAGATGACGTTGGCGCCATCGCGGCCGACCGCCGCCTTGAACTGTTCGGCGAGCGCCTTTGATGCGTCCTTATCGAACGGTGCATGGCCATAGACGACGACTTCGTCCGCCCCGGCCTGACGCGCGATATCGCCCTTGGCTTCGCTCGACACGCCGGCGACGACGCGCGCGCCCATCGCCTTGCCGAGCTCGACGGCGGCGATCCCGACCCCGCCCGAAGCGCCGAGGACGAGCAGGGTTTCGCCTTCCTTCAGGTGGCCGCGGTCGTCGAGCGCGTGGATGCTGGTGCCATAGGTCATCAACAGCGATGCGCCCTCGGCAAAGTCGCGGCCCTCGGGCAGCGGATAGGCGTTGTTGACCGATACGGCGACCGCTTCGGCCATGCCGCTGTTGCCGCACGCCGCGATCACGCGGTCGCCGGTCTTGAACGCGGTCACGCCTTCACCGACCTCGGCGACGATGCCGGCGATCTCGCCGCCCGGTGCGAAGGGGCGCTGCGGCTTGAACTGATATTTGTCCTGGATGATCAGCACGTCGGGATAATTGACCGCGCAGGCCTTCACATCGACGACGATCTGGCCCGCTCCTGCGACCGGGCGCGGAAGCTCGCCGATCTCAAGCGTTTCGGGGCCGCCGGTTTGCGTCGACAAGAGAGCCTTCATCATCTTCTCCTTTTGATTGCTGTATCAGCTTTCGATCGTCGCGGGCTGAAGCCACGACTGTGTCTTTGCGATCTTCGCTTCATAGGCGCCGATCGCTGCATCGCTTTTTTCGGTCAGCGAAATCTCGTCGAGCCCGCCGAGCAGGCACATTTTACGAAACGGGTCTATTTCGAAGGCGAAACGGTCCTGGAACGGGGTCGTCACTGTCTGGGTGTCGAGGTCGACATGCACCGGATCGGTCTTCGCGACCTCCATCAACCGGTCGATCGCCGATTGGGGAAGCACGACGGGCAGGATGCCGTTCTTGACCGCATTGCCCGAGAAAATGTCCGAATAGGAGGGTGCGATGACGACGCGGATGCCAAGGTCGCCGAGCGCCCATGCCGCATGTTCGCGGCTCGACCCGCAACCGAAATTGTCGCCCGCGATCAGGATCGGCGCGCCCTTATATTCGGCGCTGTCGAAAAGATTGTCGGGATCGGCGCGCAGGCTTTCGAAGGCACCCTTGCCCATGCCCTCGCGGCTGACGGTCTTCAGCCAGTGCGCGGGGATGATGACGTCGGTGTCGACATTTTTGAGGCCTAGCGGGATCGCGCGGCCTTCGACTTTTTCGATCGGGGTCATGCCATCAACTCCCGCACATCGGTGAGCTTTCCGGTGACCGCCGCCGCCGCCGCCATCGCAGGCGACACCAGATGGGTGCGTGCGCCGGGCCCCTGACGGCCGACGAAATTACGGTTGCTCGTGCTGGCGCAGCGTTCGCCCGCGGGCACCTTGTCGGGGTTCATCGCGAGGCAGGCCGAACAGCCCGGCTCGCGCCATTCGAGGCCGGCGTCGGTGAAGATGCGGTCCAGCCCTTCGGCTTCGGCCTGCGCCTTCACCAGTCCCGAACCGGGGACGACGATCGCCCATTTGACATTGTCGGCCTTGTGACGGCCTTTGATCACGGCCGCAGCCGCGCGCAGATCCTCGATGCGGCTGTTGGTGCAACTGCCGATGAAGATATTCTCGACCGGAACTTCGCTCATCGGGGTGCCGGGGGTCAGGCCCATATAGGCTAGCGACTTTTCGGCAGCGGCCTGCTTCGACGGGTCGGCGAAGCTCGCGGGATCGGGGACGGTGCCGGTGATCGGCACGACATCCTCGGGACTGGTGCCCCAGGTCACGCTCGGCGCGATGTCGGCGGCATCGATGATGACCGTCTTGTCATAGGTCGCGCCGGGATCGGTGGCGATGCTCTTCCAATAGGCGACCGCCGCGTCCCAATCGGCACCTTTGGGCGCATAGGGGCGACCCTTCAGATAAGCGAAGGTCGTCTCGTCGGGCGCGATCAGCCCTGCGCGCGCGCCGCCTTCGATCGCCATATTGCTGACGGTCAGGCGGCCTTCGACCGACAGGGCGCGGATCGCGCTGCCGGTATATTCGATGACATGGCCGGTGCCGCCCGCAGCGCCGATGGTCCCGGTGATGTGGAGGATGATGTCCTTGGCGCTGACGCCGGGGCCGACTTCGCCCTCGACGCGCACTTCCATCGTCTTTGCGGGCTGGAGCAGCAGGGTCTGCGTCGCGAGCACATGCTCGACTTCGCTCGTTCCGATGCCGAACGCTAGCGCGCCGATGCCGCCGTGGCATGCGGTATGGCTGTCGCCGCAGACGATTGTCGTTCCGGGGAGCGAAAAGCCCTGCTCGGGCCCGACGACATGGACGATGCCCTGTTCGGGCGCAAAGGCGTCGATATAGCGGATGCCATATTCGGGCGCGTTCTTTTCAAGCGCCGCCAACTGCGCCGCGCTTTCGGTGTCGGTGATCGGCAGCTTGTTGCCCGCCGCATCCTTGCGCGCGGTCGTCGGCAGATTGTGATCGGGAACCGCCAGCGTCAGGTCGGGACGGCGCACCGTCCGTCCGTTCGCACGTAGTCCGGCGAACGCCTGCGGGCTGGTGACTTCATGGACGAGGTGGCGGTCGATGAAGATCAGAGCGGTTCCGTCGGGGCGCTGTTCGACAACATGCGCGTCCCAGATTTTCTCATACAGGGTGCGGGGCTGGGTCATGGGGATCACTTAAGCCTGTGCGACAACAATGCAAGCGAGTGGGACACGAAAACGCAATTTTCGGTCGCGCCAGTTCGTGTATAACCACCGCATGTCATCCGCCGCCATCTTAGCACTCGTCATCGCCACCATCCTCGCGATGGAGGTCGTCGCCTGGGCGAGCCACAAATATATCATGCACGGTTTCGGCTGGGCCTGGCATCGCGATCATCATGAACCGCATAGCAAGCGACTGGAAAAGAACGATCTGTTCGGGATTTTCGGCGCCGCGATGAGCATTTCGATGTTCGCGATCGGCAGCCCGATGATCCGGGGCGCGGCGGCGTGGGAGCCGGGGACGTGGATCGGGCTTGGCATCCTCTTCTACGGCATCATCTATACGCTGGTGCATGACGGGCTGGTCCACCAGCGTTATTTTCATTGGGTGCCGCGCCGGGGCTACGCAAAACGGCTGGTGCAGGCGCACAAACTCCACCACGCGACGATCGGCAAAGAGGGTGGGGTCAGTTTTGGCTTCGTCTTTGCGCGCGATCCGGCAAAGCTGAAGAGCGAATTGAAGGCGCAGCGCGAAGCCGGGATTGCGGTGGTGCGTGAGGCGTTGGTCGACTAGCCCGCCCGATAATCCGCGATGATCGCCCCGCAGGCACGCAATTCTTCCTCATGCCCCGCCTCGCGCCAGCTTTCGGCGAGCGCCTGCCGTTCCCATTCCAGCATCGCGGGATGCGCAAGAATATGGTCGACCCAAGCCTGTCCCGCGCCGACGTTGAGACCATAGGTGCGGATGCGAAAGGCCACCGGGGCGAAAAAGGCGTCGGCTGCGGTAAAGCTGTCACCCGCAAGAAATGGCCCGCCAAAGCGGGCGAGTCCTTCTTCGAACAATTCGCGCAGGCGCGCGACATTGGCCGTGAGCGCGTCGGACATCGGCTTGGGCGTTACGCGGACCCCGACATTCATCGTGCAGTCGTTACGGAGCGCCGAAAAGCCACTGTGCATCTCTGCCGCGGCGCATTGCGCCCAGGCGCGGGCGTCGGGGTCGGTGGGCCAGACGCCGTCGTGCCGGTCGGCGAGATAGAGGGTGATGCCGAGTGAGTCGTAAATCGTCCGCCCGTCATGCAGTAGCGCCGGCACCTGTCCGGTCGGCGAGAAGCTGCGGAAATCATCATAATTGGCGGGCTTGGTGAAAGGCTCGATCCGGTCCTCGAACGCGATGCCAAGCCCCATCATCAACGCCCACGGACGCAGCGACCAGCTTGAGTAATTGCGGTTGGCAGTGATCAACACATACATGCTTCGCGCTCCTTTGGGTGATGGGTGTCCCACGCAATCCGAAATCAGGGTGTCGGGACCGGCCCGTTCCTATCCTGAGCAACCGAAATGGTCCGGGCGGCGGTGCCCGGTTGCGGCGGCAGTTCGCTGAGGTCGAGCCAGCGCGCGTCTTCGCGCTTGTGATAGCTGTCGATCGCCGCGAACGGGATGCGGAATGGAAATCCCCAATCGCTGTTCCACAGGGCAACGACGCCGGTCCGCGTCGCCGGTTCGAAAATCATTGTCGCGCGATAACCCTCGACTGCGCCCGAATGGCCTTCGAGCCTGTGGCCGGCGTAGGTAAAGTTTCGCCAGCCGAGGCCATAGCTCGCCTCGCTGATGGCCTGGCGCAAGGGGCCGCCATAGAGCCGCGCCGTGCCGACGCGCGAATGATGGGCAAGCTGCAGCACCGGGGCTGGCAAGACGTCCGGCCGGGCGCCCATCATCGCCTGCATCCATGTGGCGAAATCGACGATATCGCTTTCGACCCCTGCGGCGGCAGGAACGCGCCAATAGGCTTCCTTGATCGGGCGAACCTGCGCACCGCGGTGCGGCTTTGCCCAGTCTTTGGCGCCCGTCAGCCGGGCCATGCCATATCCTGCGCTGACCATGCCCAGCGGGAGGAAAAATCGATCTTCGACCGAGTTCGGGAAAGGCTTGTTCGCGGCCGCACCCAATATCTCGCTCGCGGCATCGAAGGCGATGTTCTGATAGGTGTGGCAGGTGCCGGGCTCGCATTGCAGGGGGGCGGCGGCAAGGCCTCCGCGCAGCAGCGCAGGGTTCTGTCCTTCCTCCAGCTTCTCGTCATAGGCGTTTTTGGTGAGGCCGGTGCGCTGGGCGAGCACGTCTTCCAACGTCACCCGCGCCTCGGCGCCACCGGGCAGGCGCAGCGTCGTGTGCGAGTCGGCGACCGGACGGGTAAGGTCGACGGTGCCATCATTGGCCAGCGCCGCCGCCAATACGCCGGTCGCGGTTTTGGAAACCGAGGCCCAGCGGAACAACGTATGCGCCGTCACCGGCGCTCCGGTCGAACTGTCGGCGACGCCATAGGTGCGCACGAAGCGCAATTCGCCGTCTTCGACCACCGCCACCGCCAGCCCCGCCATTTCGGGTCGCCGCGAGAGGTCGGACAATTGCCTGTCGAGCGCCTGATAATCGATCCGGCCGCGCCATTCAGCAGGCGTGTCGGGCAGGTTTTCAGCGGCCCTTAACGGGATCAGGACGCTCGCAAGCCGGTGCTTCCCGCCAAAGGCGTGGAGGCCGAACCAGCCCGCCGACCCCAGCGCGACGATAGCGATTAGAAGAAGGTAAACGCGCTTCATGGACCCGTGATCAGACTGCGACCTCATTATCGTCGCCGTCTTAGCCGCGACTTCCTCCGCCGTCACCCTCGGAGCGGATCAGGGCGCAAGATAGCGCCACGCCTTGAAAGTCCCGACGGCATACACCGCGCCATAGACAAGGACGATCAGTGAAGACCAGACCGCGAAACTATCCGAATGCTGCGGACGCCACATATGCAGGGGTACGAAGATGATCGCGCGCAGCAGATAGATGGCCGTGATGACCAGCAGTCCGGTTCGCAGCAACGGCAGGCGCGGCAGCGAGCCCGCGCCCGAAAAGGCATAGGCGGCCCAGATCAGCAGGATGCCGGCGATCGCCAGCGTGACCAGCGCGGGTATCCATTCGCCTCGCGCGGCGGCACGCGCCATACCTTCGCCCGCCCCAAAGAAGCGGTACCATTCGGGACCACCCCATATGCAGCCCAGGTGGAGCAATGCGGCCCCCACCGACAGCCAGCCGCCAAGCTGTAGCCAGCTGGTTCCGGGGTTGGGTGACAGGGTGGTCAGCATTGCCTTCCCATCAATCGCTGGCAGGCATCATTTCGGCCCGGGAAAACCGCTGCGCCAATATGTATTCCATTTGACGCTCGGCGTCGGTTCCTCGCCAGCCGGTCGGCGGCGCAGCCACACGCTGACATCCGCATCGTCGGGATCGAATGCGGCGCCGTTGGTTCCTCTGCCGTCATAACCCGCAGCCGTGCGCTTGACCTTGTTGCAGAGGTCGCTCTCCTGATCGACCGACATACCCCTGATCAATACGTTGCAGCCATTGTTATAACTGCCGCGCCGAAACATGATGTCGACCGGCAATCCCTGATCCTCAGGCATGAGGTCAAGCTTTGCATCGATGTCAGGCGAGAGGTCCCATCGCGTCGATACGAACAAATAGCCATAGGGAGGCGGGTCGCCTTCGCCGGTCCATTGGAAGCGCGCCGACTTGACGATGAGCGCGCACATCGCGGTGCTGAAGGGCGATGAATATTCGACCTTTTCACAGTCTTCGACCCGGCCATCGGACCGGACGGTGAGCATCAGATCGGCGTCTTCATTTTCCTTCCCGGTCCAGCCCTCTGCCTGAACGTCGGCGACGGTCGGCGCAAATTGGAGCGTGCCGACTTCCTTGATCTGTGGCCCTGCCTTGCTCGCCGGAATGGGCGGGGGTGGCGGCGCCAGACTCATCGGATAGCGTGCGGGGGGCGACACCAATATGGCGGGCGACCCTTTGGGCAGTCGCAGCGGAACCGGGGGTGGCGGGGCCTTCTCCGGAGGGTCGAGAACGACACTCGGGGTTCTGACTATCGGTGGAGGCGGCGGAACCCATCTGATCGGTTTCGGTTTAACGACGGCCTTTTTCGCTGCCGCTTTGGCAGCAAGGTCGGCGCCCGGAACCGGCACCCCGATCAATAGACCCACGACCGCCACCGCGACCAGACCCGAACGCCCCTTGTTTGTCATCACTCCACCCTGACGCAATTCATCGCGTCATACAATATAATGCGCTGTTGTTTTCTCGGCGACTTCTTCCGCGGTCACGCCCGGGGCAAGCTCGATCAACCGGAAGGGGCTCGAATGATCGTCGCGTTTGAACACCGCAAGATCGGTGATAATCATATCGACGACATTCTTCCCCGTCAGCGGCAGCGTGCATGCCGGGATGAACTTCGGGCTGCCGTCCTTGGCATTATGCTCCATCACGACGATGATCTTCTTGACCCCGGCGACAAGGTCCATCGCGCCGCCCATGCCCTTGATCATCTTGCCCGGGATCATCCAGTTGGCGATGTCGCCATTTTCGGCGATCTCCATCGCGCCGAGCACGGTGAGGTCGATATGGCCGCCGCGGATCATCGCGAAGCTGTCGGACGAGCTGAAATAGGCCGACTGCGGCAATTCGCTGATCGTCTGCTTGCCTGCATTGATCAGGTCGGCGTCTTCCTCGCCCTCAAAAGGGAAGGGGCCGATGCCCAGCATGCCGTTCTCCGACTGGAGCGTCACTTCCATCCCCGCCGGGATGTGGTTCGCGACCAGCGTCGGGATGCCGATGCCGAGGTTGACGTAATAGCCGTCCTGCAGTTCCTTTGCGGCGCGCGCCGCCATATCGTCGCGGGTCCAACCCTTGGTGTCCTGGGCCATTATGCGGCATCCTTCTGGCGAACGGTGCGGAATTCGATTTTCTTGTCATATGGCGCGCCGAGGATCAGGCGCTTCACATAGATGCCGGGCAGGTGGATGCTGTCGGGATCGAGGCTGCCGACGGGGACAATCTCTTCCACCTCGGCGACGCAGATTTTCGCTGCGGTCGCCATCGGCTGGTTGAAGTTGCGCGCGGTCTTGCGGAAGATCAGATTGCCGCTTTCGTCGGCCTTCCAGCCCTTGATGATCGCGAGGTCGGCGAAGATTCCGCGTTCGAGGATATAATCCTGCCCGTCGAAATTCTTGACCTCCTTGCCCTCGGCAACCGCGGTGCCGACGCCGGTCTTGGTGTAGAAACCGGGAATGCCTGCGCCGCCCGCGCGGCAGCGTTCGGCCAGCGTGCCTTGCGGGCAGAATTCGACCTCAAGCTCGCCTGCCAGATACTGGCGTTCGAATTCCTTATTCTCGCCGACATAAGAGGAGATCATCTTTTTGACCTGCTTCGTGCGGAGCAGCTTGCCGAGGCCTTCGCCGTCGATGCCTGCGTTGTTCGACGCGATGGTCAGGTCTTTGGTCCCGGCGTCGCGGATCGCGTCGATCAGCCGCTCGGGGATGCCGCAAAGGCCGAAGCCCCCCGCGCAAATCTGCATGCCGTCGAAGAGAATGCCTTCGAGTGCGGCGGCGGCGTCGGGATATCGCTTGTTCGCCATGGAACGGGTTCCTCCTGTTGTCGGGGGTGACTGTGGCGCATCACAATCATCAATTCTAATCTTAGTAATTTTAGATTATTCATAAATGATGTCTATCAATCGCATCTCGCTCTATCATCTCGAAACCTTGTTGTGGATCGATCGGCTGGGGACATTTTCCGCGGCTGCCGAGCGGCTCAATACGACGCAGCCGGCGGTGTCGGCGCGAATGCGCGAGCTGGAACAGCGACTGGGGTCAAAGCTGTTCCGCCGCGACGGGCGCAGCATGTCGTTGACCGCCGCGGGGCGTAAGCTGGTGCGCGATTGCGACCCGTTGCTCCGCGATATGCAATTGGCGCTGCTCGGCAGCGGGGGTTTTGCCGAGGCGAGCGGGGTCGTGCGGATCGGCGCGGGCGAGATTGCGGCGGCGAGCTGCCTGCCGCCCTTCGTCGCGGCGCTGAAGGCCGAGATGCCAAACGTCGGGCTGGAGATCGAGATCGACCTGACCGCGAACCTGATCCAGCAATTGCTCACCGGGCGCACCGATCTGGCTTTCGCTGCGGGACCGATCGCGCATCCGGCGCTCAGGACCAGCCCGATCGGCGCGGTTGCGCTGGTCTGGCTGGCGAGCCCCGCGGTTGCGGCGGCGTTCGGCGGCGGCGATGCCATCCCGGTTCCGGTCTGGTCGCTTGCCAGCCATTCGCCGATCCACGGCCGGATGCGCGATGCGATTCAGGCCTCGCGTATCGCGCAGAAGTCGCTGAACCTGTGCAACAATGCCCGGATGATGATCGACATCGCCAAGGCCGAGGGCGGCGTTGGCATATTTCCCGAACCGATGGTTCGCGACGATATTGCGCGGGGGGCGCTGGTCGAGCTCGCCGATATGCCGGCGCTCGCGCCGGTTGAATTTCACGTTGCGATGCGCGTCGCCGATACCGAACCGGTGCTGATGCGGATCTTCGACGAGGCGGCCCGGCTGCGCCTGTCGGCCACGCGCAGCGACTTTGACGCCGATCAATGAACTGATGCGTATCCGCGTGCATTAGCCTATTATCAGACAACCACAGGAGGCCGATATGCGCTCGATTCTGGTTCACGCCGACAATGACGCCGCGTCCGAGGGACGCTATCAGGTCGGGCTCGACATCGCCCGGCATTTCGAGGGTCATGTCACGCTGATGATCGCGACTCCGCTCCAGCAATTTGTCAGTTTCGATCCTTTTGGCGGTACCTATTTCGCCGCCGAGGCGCTGGCGAAGGCGCAAGCTGACGACCTTGCCCTCGAAAGCCGACTCGCCGACCGGCTCGCCAAGGAAGATGTGCCGTGGACGATCGAAATGGCCGACGGCGATATCATCGGCGGCCTCGCAGGCGCGGCGGCGCTCGCCGACCTGACGATCGTCAGCCTGACGGGCCCGAAGCATGATCTTCGTCAGGGGCCGCCGATGCTCGCCGGCGACCTTGCGCTGGCGACACCAGTTCCGGTTCTCGCGCTGCCGGGTACGGCAAAGGCGATCGATTTCGATGCCCCCGCGCTGGTCGCGTGGAACGGCAGTCCGCAAGCCGCGCAGGCGCTGCGCGCCGCCTTGCCGCTGCTCGGCGGCGGGCGGCAGGTCGTGCTGGCGGCCGTGGGCGCCGAGGAGGAAGGCGCGTTCCCCGGCACCGATGCGCTACGCTATCTGTCGCGCCACGGCATCCACGCCGAGCTCGACCTCCTCGATCGCGGAGCGGCGCCGGTCGCCGAGCGGCTGGAGCAGGAAGCGCGCTCGCTCGACGCCGGGCTGATCGTCATGGGCGCCTTTGGCCACGGCCGGCTGCGCGAGACCCTGTTCGGCGGTACGACGCAAAATATGCTGAAAAACAGCGGCTTCCCGCTGCTGCTGGCGCATTAGGGCAGCGGTATCTCCAGCGCGGCGGACAGGTCGGCGAGCGCCTGTTCGCCGCTCGTCACCTTGATCGCATGCATGCCAAGCCCCGCGGCGGGTTTGCAGTTGATGCCGAGGTCGTCGAGGTAGATGCAGTTTTCGGGCTCCACGCCCAGCGCATCGCACATCATCCGGTAAATCGCGGGATCGGGCTTGCGCACGCCAGCCTTGCTCGATTCGATGACATGTTCGAAGCGCGCCATAATGCCCGCGACTTCGGCCGCCATCGTCTCGCTGCGCGCCATGCCGGCGCCCTTGCCCGACGGGACATTGTTGGTGATGCACCCGATCCTGAAACCCTTGACCTTCAGCGTATCGAGCGCGGCGACCATCGCGGGGCGCACCGCGCCCGCCAGCACCGCCAGCACCGCTTCGCCCTCCAGCTCATGCCCCATCGTCCGCGCTTCTTCGGCGAACAGGCTATCGAAGGTGGCGGCGTCGATCTCGGCGCGTTCGAATTTCGCCCAGGCGTTGTGGTCGGGATCCGCGGCGTTGACGCGGCGGACGAAATCGCGCGGCAGCCCGCGTTCCTCCTCCAGCCGGTTGAACGCTTCAAAGGGGGAGGCGGTGATGACGCCGCCAAAGTCGAAGATGACAGTTGAAAAGGACATGACAGCGCCATGCCGCGCCATGATCCCCAAGATCAAGGAAATTTGACCGCATGTTTCGGGACGCCGCCCTTCCGGGCGGATGGCAACACTACCTCCGAGATCATTTCGGAGGACCAGAATGCTGTTGGAGAATAAGGTTGTGATCATCACCGGCGCGAGTTCGGGGATAGGCCGTGCGGCGGCGCTGCTGTTTGCACGTCAGGGAGCCCGGCTTTTGCTCAATGCCCGCGACGGCGAGCGGTTGCGGCTCGTCGCGGACGAGGTGGCGGCCATCGGCGGCGAAGCGATCGTCGTGGCGGGCGATGTCGCGGATTCAGCGACGCATGCGGCGATCGTCGCAGCATCGGCTTGCTGGGGCGGGCCGGATATCGCGTTCAACAATGTCGGCATGACGGGCATCGCCGCGCCGCTGGCCGAACAGGATCCGGACAATTGGAACAGGGTGCTTTCGGTCAATCTCGGAAGCGCCTTTCTGGCCGCGCGGGCGCAGATTCCGGCGATGATCGCGCGTGGCGGCGGATCATTGATCTTTACCTCGAGTTTTGTCGGCAGCAGCGTCGGCCTGCCCGGCATGGCCTGCTATGGTGCGGCGAAAGCGGGCCTGCTCGGGTTGGTCAAGGGGATCACTGCCGACTATGCGGCGCAAGGCATCCGCGCCAACGCCCTGCTGCCCGGAGGGACCGATACGGCCATGGCGGGTAGCGCCGAGAACAAGAAATGGGCGGCAGGTCTGCACGCGATGAAACGCATCGCGCAACCCGATGAGATCGCACAGGCCGCGCTGTTTCTTGCCAGCGACATGGCGAGTTTCGTCACCGGGTCCGCGCTCTGGGCCGAGGGCGGAAATGCTGCGGTCAAGCTGTGACGACGATTCCCGCTTTCGGATCGGCGCTTCCCGACAGCATTTCCTGATAGGCGGCGAGCGCAGCCTCGCCACCGCCACGTTTGTCGATGGTGGCGAGGCGCGGCGCTACAGCCATGAACGCCAGCCATGCTTCGGCGATCTTCTGCCCGAAAACAGCGCCGCCCCAGTCGGCGATCCGTTTCTGGCTGCGTCCGGGCGCGAAAAAGCCCTGCCGTTCGGGGCCGGGCAGGCCTTCGCCATCGACTTGCGCATCCCAATGCGATTTGCCGACGATGATCGACGCCTCGAGCTGGTCGCCGAAATGGCTGTGCACCGTCCGCGTTACCGCGCCATTGCCCGCCATGTCGACGAGCGCGGCGGGGTTCGCGGCGTTCAGCGTCATGATCTGGTCGTAACTGATCACACGGTCGTAAATCCCCTGTGCGGCGAGCGCGTCGACATTGGCGGCGCTGGTCAGCCCGATCGTTTCGGGTCGTTCGGCGCGCTGTGCGAGCGCAAAGCCAAGCCCGATCGCGGTCTTGCTCGACGCGCTGGCGATCAAAATCTGTCCGGCGCCATAGTCGCCTTCATCCTCGAACTGGTCGGCGATCAGCCAGCCGGTCAGGAACAGGGGGCGGAACACCGGCCAATAATCATGATGTTCGGCGCGATAATCGGGCAGCGCCTCGATACGCTGATAATTGTTATATATGGGGGGCAGGGTGGTGCGCCGCGGCGTCACATCGACAAAGCCGGCGGGACCGGGCTTGCCAACCGTCAGCACGGCGTGGCTCGCCATGGGATAATAGCCGTAGAAACGATCGCCGACCGCGATGCCGTCGGCAGCGCTTTCGGTGACGGTGGCAAAGCCCCACACGGGCAGTCGCCCCGGTTCGCCGCGCCCGGAAAAGAAATCCCAATAACCCTGATCATTGCCGAACAGGCCCGACGGCTTGCCGAACACGGCATAGGTGATGTTGTTCGCGGTCATCGCATAGCTGTCGATCGCCACCCGGATCTGGCCCGGTTCCAGCGGCGTGGCGGGTTCGGCGAACAGCACGGCGTGGGTGATGTCGTCGCGATCGATATCGATCGCCCAGGCGGCATCGCTCATCTCTGTCTCCCATTCGAGAATCTTGCCCGCGAACGCGGGAAGGCCGATACAGTCGCAGAAGCGGGCGCCACTGACAATCGTCGAAGGGGACCAATATATGACAATCGCGGTCAAGCGTATCCACGAGCCCGCCGACGCAGCGGACGGCGCGCGCTTTCTGGTCGATCGCCTGTGGCCGCGCGGCGTGTCGAAGGAGCGTGCGGCGCTGGCGGCGTGGCTGAAGCCGCTGTCGCCGAGCAATGCGCTGCGCAAGACCTATCATGGCGAAACGGCGGATTCGGATACGGCCTGGGATGCCTTCCGCTGTGACTATTTCGCCGAACTCGATACGGGCGGTGAGGAGGTCAAGGCAGCGCTTTTCGTACTCGATGCTACGGCGAAGTCGGGCACAGTGACGTTGCTCTATGCGGCGAAGGACGAACAGCGGAACAATGCCGTCGCGCTGCGCGAATGGCTGGAACGGCGCTAGCCGACCGGGGCGTCGAACAGCGACCCGATCGCGATCGTCATGGCCATGGCAAGCGCGCCCCAGAAGGTGACGCGCATGACCGGGCGCAGGATCGGCGCATTCCCCGCCCACGCGCCGAGTGCACCCAATATCGCGAGGAAGACCAGCGACGCGCCCGAAACGATCCATGGCAGCGATGGCCCCGGAAACAGCATCACGGTCGCGAGCGGCAGCGCTGCGCCGATCGCAAAGCTCAGCGCCGAAGCCGCCGCCGCCTGCACCGGGCGCGCGGCCATCGCATCGGTCATGCCCAACTCGTCGCGCAGGTGCGTGTCGAGCGCATCATGTTCGGTGAGCTGAACCGCGACCTGTTCGGCGAGCGCGCGGTCGAGCCCGCGCTGTTCGTATATCTGGGTGAGCTCCTCCAGTTCGAACTCGGGGTCGGCGGCGAGATGGCGTTTCTCCAGCTCGACATCGGCTTTTTCGGCGTCGCCCTGCGAACTCACCGACACATATTCGCCCGCCGCCATCGACATCGCGCCCGCGACAAGGCCCGCGATGCCGGTCACGAGGATCGAAGATTGCGCTACGCCGGCCGCCGCGACGCCCGCGATCAGGCTCGCGGTCGAAACAATCCCGTCATTGGCGCCTAAGATCGCGGCGCGCAGCCAGCCGATCCGCGTAACGGCGTGGGTTTCTTCGTGCATATTGCCCCTAATATTGAAGCTGGAGTCCGGGTCGCACCCAACGTGTCTTCACCAATCGTCCCGTACCCGACAGGGTAAGATAGGCATCCTGTCGATCCGATCCGCCAAAGGCGATATTGGTGGTGAAAATATCGTCGGTTGCAACAAAATCAACAAGTTCGCCCGCGGGCGACACGATACTGATTCCGCATTCGCCGATCGTCGCGACGCAGATATTGCCCGATGCCTCCATCGCGAGGCTGTCGAAGAATTTATAGCCCGCGGGACGATAGAGCGGGATGCCGGGACCGCCGGGACCGGCATCGGGGGCGACTTTGCCGGGCGCCGTGATATTGAACTTCATCAGACGGCAGGTGTAGGTTTCGGCAGCATAGAGGGTGCTGCCGTCGGGCGACAGGCCGACGCCATTGGGGTTGTTCGACGGGAAAATCACTTCCTCGATGAAGCTGCCGTCGGCCTTGGCATAGAAGATGCCGACGATGTCGTGGCTGCGCGTGGCATAGTCGATCTTGCCATGATCGGTGAACCAGAAGCCGCCGTGGGCGTCGAAGACAATATCGTTGGGGCCGCGCAGGGTCACGCCATGGTCGCCCGACTTGTAGAGGATTTCGACTTCGCCGGTTTCGATATCGATGCGTTCGATCCGGCCGCCCGAATAATCCTGCGCAATGCCATGTGGCGCGAGATAGCCGTTCGATTCGACATAGTGAAAACCGCCATTGTTGCAGCAGTAGAGCTTGCCGTCGGGGCCGAAGGCGAGGCCGTTGGGACCGCCGCCGGGGCTCGCGATGACCTCTTTCCTGCCGCCCGGCCAGCAACGCGTGATCCGCCCCGCTTCGATCTCGACCAGAATGACGCTGCCATCGTCCATCACCACCGGCGCCTCGGGGAAACGCAATCCGTCGGCGATCAATTCAAACTCGGCCATCCTCGTCTCCCTTGCTCTTGCACATTGGCTGTGCTTTGCGCGCATCATGCCCGTTCGCACGCTCTTCGCCACAAATTTCTACGAAGCCGATATCGGCACGCCCGATCTGATCGAGGAGTTGGAGGAGAGCAGCCGCCTGTTCGCCGAGGAGGATGGCGCGGGACGGCGGTGGAGCCGCGAGCATGGCTATAAGGGCTATACCAGCTACGCCAGCCTCGGCGACCTGCCCGAGCGCGACCCGGCCTTCTACGATCTCAAGCGCCTGCTCGACAAGCAGGTGAAGGCCTTTGCCAAGGCGTGTCATTTCGATCTCGCGAAGCCGCTGAAACTCGACAGCCTGTGGGTCAATGTCATGAAGCCCGGCGGCACGCACAGCGGGCATATCCACCCGCACAGCATCGTGTCGGGGACTTTCTATGTTGCCGTCCCGCCGGGGTCAGGGGCGCTGAAACTCGAAGATCCGCGCCTCGCCATGTTGATGGCGGCGCCCGGCCGCACCGACGACGCGCCCGAATGCCTGCTGCCCTTCGTCTATGCTGAACCCGCGGCGGGCCGCGTCTTTCTGTGGGAAAGCTGGCTGCGCCACGAAGTGATGCCACACAGCGGCAAGGGCGAACGGATTAGTATCAGCTTTAACTATCGCTGAGCCGTCTTATATGGTCCTGCGTTAGACCAAACCCTCTTTCCGTTCGCGTCGAGCGAAGTCGAGACGCTTCTCGACCTTGCCCAACGACGATGGGTGTCTCGACTTCGCTCGACACGAACGGACCTGAAGGGCGTTCAGAGAAAGAAGCTCCATGACCGCGACCTACGACGCCGACCTGCAACTTTTCATCGCCGGTGCATGGCGGAGCGGTGAGGGGCGCGAGGGGCGGCCGGTGTATAACCCCGCGACCGCTGGCACGATCGCCGAACTGCCGGTGGCGACCGCGGCTGACCTTGATGATGCGCTTGCCGCAGCGGATCGCGGCTGGCCCGCATGGCGCGCCAAAACCCCCGACGAGCGCGCCGCGCTGATGCACAAGGTCGCGGGCCTGATCCGCGACCGCGTCGATCATATCGCGACGCTGCTGACCCTCGAGCAGGGCAAGCCGATCGCCGAGGCGCGCGGCGAGGTGCTGTCGGCGGCGGGATTGTTCGATTATTTCGCCGAACAGGGCAAGCGCATCGACGGCCGCGTGCTCCAGCGTCCGGCGGGGCAGCGCGCGATGGTGCTGAAGCAGCCCGTCGGTCCGGTCGCGGGCTTCAGCCCGTGGAACTTCCCGGTCAATCTGATGGTCAAGAAGATTGCTCCCGCGCTCGCGGCAGGCTGTGTTGTGATCGCCAAGGCGCCCGAAGAAACCCCGGGCTGCACCAGCGCGATCATGCGCTGTATCGTCGATGCGGGCGTACCGGGCGACGCCGTCCAGCTCGTCTATGGCGATCCCGACATGATCAGCCGCCATCTGCTGGCGAGCCCGGTGATCCGCAAGGTCAGCTTCACCGGATCGACCGCGGTCGGCAAGCATCTGATGAAGCTTGCCGCCGATGGCGTGAAGCGGATCACGATGGAGCTCGGCGGCCATGCCCCGGTGCTGATTTTCGACGATTGCGACCTCGAAGCCACGCTCGACAAGGTCGTGTGGCAGAAATTCCGCAACGCGGGGCAGGTGTGCATCTCACCGACCCGCTTCTATGTTCAGGACGGCATCTACGACGCTTTCGTGAAGGGCTTCGCCGAACGCACCGCGAAGGTGAAGGTCGGCAGCGGGCTCGACGCCGATACGCAGATGGGGCCGCTCGCCAATGCGCGGCGCGTCCCGGCGCTCGAAGCGATGGTTGCGGACGCCAAGGCGAAGGGCGCGCGCGTGATCGCGGGCGGCGAGGCCGGCGAAGGCGGCTATTTCTTCCAGCCGACCGCGATTGCCGATGTGCCGCTCGACGCCGATGCGATGAACAATGAGCCCTTTGGTCCGATGGCACTGATCCGCCCGTTCGGGACCGAGGATGAGGCACTGGAACAGGCGAACCGACTGCCCTATGGCCTCGCCGCCTTTGCCTTCACCGAAAATGGCCGCCGCATCAACCGCATCGCTGATGGTCTCGAAAGCGGGATGGTCGGGATCAACAGCTTCGTCATCTCGGCGCTCGATGCGCCGTTCGGCGGGATCAAGGAATCGGGCTTCGGCAGCGAGAGCGGCCCCGAGGGGCTTGAGGGCTATCTCGTCACCAAGGCGGTGCATATTTATTGATGCAGATGATCCTCCCTGTCGCGTAGCGATGGGGAGGAAATTATTTAATCGCGGTCCAGCGCCACGAAATCGCGGCCCATCGGTGCCAGATGCGCGCCGCCGTCGACGAAGATCGTCTGACCCGTCACCGCTTCGGCGCGCGCGAGATAGATGACGGCATCGGCGATCTGCGCCGGGGTCGGCAGTGCGCCCAGCGGCATCCGCGCCGCCAGCCGCTCGACCTGCGCCGCGCTATAATCGTCGGTCGCGATTGTCAGTCCGGGGGCGACCGCATTGATCCGCGCCTTGTCGCCGAATGCCACCGCCAGCGTCCGCGTGGCCTGCCACAGCGCTGACTTCGACAGGCTGTAGGCGATCTGGTCGGGAACCGGCTGCGCGACGCGCTGATCGACGATGTGGACGATCGCGGGACGGCTCTTTCCCTCACTCGCCGCGACCAGCGCCTTCGCGAGCATGACCGGGGCGTGATGGTTGACCTGCATCATCGCGGCGAGCGCATCGGTGGACAGATCGGTCCATTCCCCCTCGGCGAACAGCGCGGCGTTGTTGACGAGCAGATCAGGCGCGCGGCCGAATTTTTCGATCACTGCGGGGATCAGTGCATCGACCTCGACCGGGTTCGCGAGGTCGGCGGCGAAGCGGTGGCTCTGCGCCCCCGTCGCAGCAAGCGCTTCGGCGAGCACCGGATCGGCCTCCGCCGCCGTGCGTTTGTGCAGCGCCAGCGCATAGCCTTCGTGCGCCAGCCGCGCCGCGATTGCGGCACCGACGCGGTGCAGACCGCCCGTGACCAGCGCCAGCTTCTGCGTCATTTGCGCGTGCCCGAACGACTTCGGCGCATTGTGATGCCAATCTGTTCGCCTTCCTCGGCGATCGCGAGCTTGACGATCTTGACCTCGACCTCTTCGACCTTGTCGTCCTGCAGGAACAGAGTGTCGATGATATGGTCGGCGACGCTTTCGATCAGCACGAAATGGACATCCTTGGGGATACCCTCGGTCGCCGCGAATTTCAGGTGCATGTAATTTTTCGACGCGTTCAGCGGCGTGGTTGGATCATAATGATCGGCCATCGCCAGCTTCGCGCGCACCGATATGCGCAGCGGCTGCGGCAAATGGGTTTCTTCGGAGTAAATGCCGGTCAGCACCTGGACGGTCAGCCCGTCCACTTCCAGCCATAATGTATCGGTCACGCGATCATCCTGTCGAACGGGGACGACATTCGGCTTTGCAATACCGACGCCGGACCCTAAAGCGCCGCCGCATTAGCGAAAGGGCAAGCGTTGGTCGAGTTACTTCCATTGGCAGAGATAGATGTGCAGGCGGTCGAGGATTTGCTCGACGCGGCCTTTGGTGCCGACCGGTTCGGACGCACCGCCTATCGCCTGCGCGAAGGAAGCGCCGCCGTGCCGGACCTCAGCTTCGCGTTGGTCGAGGGCGGCCTGTTGATCGGCACCATCCAGTGCTGGCCGGTCGTCCATCAGGCGGCGGATGGCGCGGCGACCCCGCTCGTCATGGTTGGCCCCGTCGCGGTGCGCCCCGACGTCCAGCGTGGAGGGCACGGCCGCGCGTTGATGGCGCATATGCTGGATGCTGCGGAGACCCGGGCCGATGGCGCGTTGATGATGATCGGCGACCCCGAATATTATGGCCGCTTTTTCGGCTTCGACGCCGACGCGACAGGCGCGTGGGATTTGCCGGGGCCCTTCGAGCGCCGCCGCCTGCTTGCGCGCGCGGTCAACGGCCATCAGCTGCCGATGGCGGCCGGGATGATCGGCGCGCGTTGACCCGCGCGGGGGTTGCGCCCACGGCTCGTCTGCCTATGTCGGATATATGGTCAGTCCCGCCCCATCGCTCCCCAAAGATTTTTCGCAACTGTCGCTGACCGAGGCCGCCGAATTGCTCGCGGCCCGCAAACTCCCGCCGGTCGATACGTGGCATCCCGATCATAGCGGCGACAGCGCGATGGAGATTCGCGCCGACGGCAGCTGGTATCATGAGGGCGGCCGCATCAACCGTCCGGCGATGGTCAAGCTGTTCTCGACGATATTGCGCCGCGAACCCGATGGCGGCCATGTTCTCGTCACCCCGGCGGAAAAGCTGAACATCGCGGTCGAGGATACCGCCTTTCGCGCGGTCGAGATGAAGAGCGAGGGGACAGGCGAAGGACGCAAGCTGGTCTTTCGCCTCGATACCGACGATCTGATCATCGCTGGCGCCGATCATCCGCTGAGTTTTGGCGGTGACCCCGATCATCCCGACCCGCGCCTTCATGTTCGCGGCGCGATCGGAAACGGGCTGGAGGCGCGGATCGACCGTGCGCTCTATTATGAGATTGTCGATATCGCGCTCGCCGAGGAGGGCGACCCGCTTGCCATCTGGTCGAATGGTGCCCGCTTTCCGCTGGTGGACGTCTGATGCTGTCGGAAAAATTGCGCGTCGCGCTCGCCAATCTGCTGCCCGACGTCGGGGAGGACGAGGCTTATCTGTCCGATGGCGCCGGCACGCTGCGCGATGCGGCGGTGCTGATCGCCTTTACCGACCGTCCCGACCCCGGTGTCATCCTGACCCAGCGCCCGCAATGGCTGCGCAGCCATGCTGGGCAGGTGGCCTTTCCGGGCGGCAAGATAGACCCTGGCGATCGCGATGCGGTCGATGCCGCGCTGCGCGAAGCGGAGGAGGAGATCGGGCTGAACCGCCGCGACGTGATGATCGCAGGCCCGACCGAGGCCTATCGTTCGGGCAGCGGCTATCACATCACCCCGGTGCTGGGCGTCATTCCGCCCGACCTGCCGCTCGATCCCAACCCGGACGAGGTCGAGGACTGGTTCGAGGTGCCGCTCGACATCCTCTTCGACCCGGGAAATTATGTGCAGCAGCATGCCCATTTTCAGGGCCATGACCGGCATTATTATGACATGAACTGGCAAGGGCGACGGATTTGGGGCGTGACGGCGGGGATCATCATCAATCTGGCGCGGCGGATGCCGGCGGGGTGGCACCGGTGACGATGCTTCCGGACGCCGAATGGCGCACCCGCCCGGGGCTCCGCCGCATCGTTGCGGCGCTGTCCGCTGATGGCGGCGCGGTGAAAATTGTCGGCGGCGCGGTGCGCGATACGCTGCTCGGCCTTGGCGTGACCGACATTGATATGGCGACTCCGCTGCTTCCGGATGAGGTAACGCGGCGGCTGGAGGCGGCCGATATCAAGGTGATCCCGACCGGCATCGTACATGGCACCGTCACCGCGATCGCGAGCGGCGATCACCATGAGATCACGACGCTGCGGCGCGACGTGGAAACCGACGGACGCCGCGCGACTGTCGCTTTCGCCGACGACTGGCGCGAGGATGCGGCGCGGCGCGATTTCACGATCAACGCGCTATATGCCGACGCCGACACCGGCGCTGTCGATGACTGGTTCGGCGGCATCGCCGATCTGAACGCAGGGCGGATTGCCTTTATCGGCGACGCCGCGACGCGGATTGCCGAAGACCATCTGCGTATCCTGCGCTTTTATCGTTTCGCCGCGCGCTTCGGACGCGGCGATTTCGATGCGGTCAGCCATGATGCGGTGATCGCGGCGCGCCAGTCGCTTAAAAGCCTGTCGCGCGAACGCATTGCCGACGAGCTTTTAAAGATATTGGCGCTGCCCGATCCGCGCATGATCGTGGGCCAGATGGCTGCCGATGGCATTTTCGCGGTGCTGCTGCCCGAACTCGACGCGGGTTTCGCCGATGCGTTCGACCGGCTGCTTGCGAATGAAATCGAAACCGCGGTGGAACCAGCGTCGCTGCGCCGCCTGTCGGCGTTGCTTCCAGCCGATCCGGCCATCGCGGAGCAGGTCGCGAGCCGGCTGCGGTTTTCGACGCGTCAGCGCAAGCATCTTGCAGCGGTCGCCCGCCATCGGACCGACACCGCGCGACCTGCGCGCCAGCTCGCCTATGAGATTGGCGTCGATACGGCGCGCGACGTCCATCTTCTGGGCAGCAACAGCGCTTCGGCAACGGCGGCTGTTGCCGCGCTCGACGGATGGGAAGCGCCGATGCTTCCTGTGAAGGGCGGAGACATTGTCGCACGCGGAATTGGCGTTGGCCCGGAGGTCGCGCGCATATTGAAAGCGATCGAGGCGGCCTGGGTGGTGGAGGATTTCCCGGGCGACGAGCGCGTCGCGAAGCTCGTCGATCAGATGATCGGGCGTAGCAGCGACTGACGCCAATATTGAAACGCGGCGGCGCTGTCCATCGGCCGCGCGAACAGGAAGCCCTGCCCGAAATCGCAGCCGAGCGCCGACAGGAGTCGCGCCTGATCGGCGGTTTCGACGCCCTCGGCGGTCGTTTTCATTCCCAGCACTTCGGCAAGGCTTTGAATCGTGCGGACGATCGCCACCTTGTCGCGGTCCTCGACCATATGTTCGACGAAGCTGCGGTCGATCTTGAGCACGTCGATCGGCAGGCGCTGCAAATAGGCGAGGTTCGAATAGCCGGTGCCGAAATCATCCATCGCCACGCGGGTCTCCAGCGTCTTCAATTCGCTGAGCACCGACATCGCAAGGTCGGGATCGCCGATAATTGCGCTTTCGGTCAGTTCGATCATCAACCGTTCGCCGCCGATGCCATTGTCGGCGAGCGCGCTGCGCACAACCGCCGCGATATCGTCGCGGACGAGCTGGATTGCGGACACATTGACCGAGAAATAGCAATCGACGGGCTCGCCGTCATTTTGGCTGTCCCAGTCGGCGATCACCGCCGCCGCCTTGCTGATCGCCCATTGGCCGAGCGGGACGATCAGGCCCGAATCCTCGGCGATCGGGATGAATTCGGTGGGCGATATGGCCTGACCGTCGTCATGATCCCAGCGTGCCAGCGCCTCGAAGCCCGCGACCCGGCCCGAGGCCAGTTCGATCAGCGGCTGAAAGGCGAGGTGGAGCCGGTCCTCCTCGATCGCGTTACGCAGCGCAGTTTCAAGTCCGAAGCGATTGTCCGACAGGATTGCAGCTTCGGGCTCGTAAATTTCGATCCGGTCGGTCTGCTTCGCGCGTTTCAGCGCGATCTGTGCGTGGCGAATCTGGTCTCCGATAGCGGTGTCAATTGCGGGCTGAATCGCACAGCCAAGCGCGCAATCGACGCTGACTTTCAGTTCGCCGATGCGAAAGGGGTGGTCGAAACAGCCGCGGATGCGCCGCGCCATTTCGCGAACATCGGCTCTTCCGCCCGCGACGCGTGACGAAATCGCAAATTCGTCGCCGCCGGTGCGCGCCAATATGTCGCCGCTGCGCAGGCTGGATTTCAGTCGCCGCGCGACCGTGATGATCAGCTCATCGCCCGCCATCGGCCCGATATGTTCGTTGATACGGCTGAACCGCGCGAGGTCGAGCAGCAGGATCACATGATCGGCAGGGCCATCGCCCGCCGCGCGCTGTTCGACCAGTTCGGCGAACCCGGCGCGATTGGGCAGGCCGGTCAGGCTGTCCGACACCAGTTCGCGGCGCAGGTTGCGCTCTGTCATCATTTCCTGGGTGCGGTCGATCAGCGTCAGCAGGAACAGCCCGTCATCGTCGGTCTCGGTCTGCAGCGGCCCGATCGACCCGCGCAGGTCGCGCGCCGCGACGCCTTCGCCCAGCTGGCAGGAAAATTCCTGGGAACGATCGGGATATTGTGCCGCTCGTTCGATAGCGCGCAGCAATTCGATCGGAGCATCGGCCCCGGCGGGCGACAGCTTCAATCGGTCGAATGCAGTGTTGCTGGCATGAAGACGAAAATTGCCGCGTGTCAGCGGACGGATAAGCGCCGCCGGAACCGGCAAAGCGTCGATCCAGCCGACAAACAGCAAGGGCCGGTCTTCGCCGGTTTTATCAATAGGCATAATAGCGGGTGTTGCGCGACCTTTCCCCATTGGCAAGAGCCTATGCCGCTCGAGTAAACAAGCTGTTTACGGCTACATGAAAACGGGATCAGTCGAAGCGGTTATTCCGGGGGAAACCCGTCGGCGGCATCCGGCCCGCCGCACCGCGCGCGACACGCCACGGCATCAAATCGGTTTCGGTGCGCGTGCGCCCCGTTTCTCCGCCCATCGCCCAGCTCAGTCCTTCGGCGAAGGCAAAGCTGATCGCATCGGACAAGCCGCCATCGCGATAGCGTTGCAGCATGACGCCTTGGCCGCGCGCCATCACCGGAACTTCGGCGATCGGGAAGACCACCAGTTTGCGATTCTCGCCCACGACCGCGACGCTGTCGTCGGTCGCCGCGATCGGCCTTACGATTGCCAGCTGTGCCTTGGGTTTCAGATTGACGACGTTGCGGCCCTTGCGCGTCTCGGCGATCACTTCGCTCATCTGAACGGCGAAGCCGTGACCGCTGGTCGAGGCAAGCAACAGGCGGCCGTCGGCGCTGGCGGGGATCATCGCGACGATTCGTGCTTCGGGGTCGATATCGACCATCAACCGCAGCGGCTCGCCGAAACCGCGCCCGCCGGGTAGCTTGTCGGTGCCGATGGTAAAAAAGCGCCCGTCGTTCGCCGCGATCAGCAGCTTGTCAGTGGTTTGGGCGTGCGCCGCGAACAGCAGTTCGTCGCCTTCCTTGAATTTGAACTCGGCCCATTGATCGGGGGTCACATGGCCGCGCTGGGCGCGAATCCAGCCGCGCTTCGACAGGATGACCGTCACCGGCTCCTTCTCGATCATCGCATCCAGCGGAATGTCGCGCGCCGGTGCGGCTTCGGAAATCGTCGTGCGCCGCGCGCCGAGCAGCGTTTCGAGGCCATAGACGGTGCGCAGTTTCTCCAGATCCTTGCGCAGCCGGGTGCGCTGCCGCGCCGGGCTCTCGACCAGCTTCGCCAGTTCTTCGCGTTCGGCGGTGAGCTCGGCCTGCTCGCGCTTCAGCTCCATTTCCTCAAGCCTGCGCAGACTGCGCAGGCGCATGTTCAGGATCGCTTCGGCCTGACGGTCGGTCAGAATGAATTCGGCGATCATCACCGGCTTGGGCTCGTCCTCGGTGCGGATGATCTCGATGATCCGGTCGAGATTCAAAAAGGCGATGATGTAACCCGCGACCAGTTCCAACCGGTCGTCGATCTTCGCGATACGATGTTCGGCGCGGCGGACGAGGACGATGATCTGGTGCTGTAACCATTCGGTGAGCAGCTGGTGCAGCCCCATCACCTTGGGCGTGCGCGTCGCGTCGAGGACGTTCAAATTGAGCGCGAAGCGGCTTTCGAGGTCGGTCAGCCGGTACAGGCTTTCCTTCAAAATCTCGGGGTCGACGTTGCGGCTCTTGGGAACGAGGACGATGCGCAAATCCTCGGCGCTCTCGTCGCGGACATCCTCGAGTATCGGCAGCTTTTTATCGGCGATCAGCTGCGCGATCTGTTCGATCAGCTTGCCCTTGGCGACCCCGTAAGGAATTTCGCTGATGACCAGTTGCCAGGTGCCGCCCGCCTGTTTCTCGATCCCGCTATCTTCCCAGCCGTCATCCTGCTTGCCCGTCGAAAAACGGGCGCGAACGCGAAAACCGCCGCGTCCGGTCTGATAGGCGTGGGCGATCGTCTCGGGGCTGTCGACGACGATCCCGCCGGTCGGAAAATCGGGGCCTTTGACATGTTCGAGCAGTTCGGAAAGCTCGGCGTCGGGCTTTTCGATCAACAGCAGCGCCGCGCCGATGACTTCGGCGGCATTGTGCGGCGGGATGTTCGTCGCCATGCCGACCGCGATCCCGCTTGCGCCATTGGCGAGCAAATTGGGGAACAGGCCCGGCATGATTTCGGGCTCTTCATCTTCGCCATTATAGGTCGGGCGGAAATCGACCGTTCCTTCGTCGAGTCCCTGCATCAGATCGACGGCGACGCGGGTCAGCCGTGCCTCGGTGTAACGATAGGCGGCGGCATTATCGCCGTCGATATTTCCGAAATTGCCTTGGCCGTCGACGAGCGGATAGCGCAGCGAGAAATTCTGCGCGAGGCGGACCATCGCGTCATAGACCGCGGTATCGCCGTGCGGGTGGAATTTACCGATGACGTCGCCGACGACGCGCGCCGATTTTTTATAACCCTGCGACGGGTCGAGCCGCATCGCACGCATCGCCCACAAAAGCCGGCGATGGACGGGCTTCAAACCATCGCGCAGATCGGGTAGCGAGCGCGCGGTGATCGTCGAAAGAGCATAGACGAGATAACGTTCGGACAGCGCACTGCCGAACGGTGTGTCGATCATGCCGGGGGCGGGATCATTGTTGTCGGGATCGTCGGTCGTGCTCGCCATGGTCGCCGCGCGATAGCAAGGCTGGAGCGCCAAGGCAAAGGGGCTGTTGCGATTGGCAGCCGGGCACCCGCGCTGAAACTAGGCGTTGCCCAAGAATAAGTTTATTGCAAATGATTTGCAATAAGAGATAAACGCGGCGCGACTCGATATGGGCCGCCCGTCCTTGCGACATTTCGGTGCGATTCGATCTGTCCGCTGACACCATGTAACATCAGGAAAGCCGAAATAGATGAGCGACCGTATCGCTGCCGCAGCCAAACTGGCTCCCTCCGCGTCATTGACCGTCGAGGAAGTGCTTTCGGTGCGCCATTGGAACGAACATTTGTTCAGTTTCACGATCACCCGGCCACCGTCCTTCCGTTTCCGCTCGGGCGAATTTGTGATGATCGGCCTGCCGGGCGAGGGGCGCCCGCTGCTCCGCGCCTATTCGATCGCCAGCCCCGCCTATTCCGACGAGCTGGAATTTCTGTCGATCAAGGTGCCCGATGGTCCGCTGACCTCGCGGCTTCAGAAAATCCAGCCCGGCGATCCGGTCTATCTTGGCCGCAAACCCACCGGCACCCTGGTCGCCGACGCGCTACTCCCCGGCAAGCGGCTGTTCCTGCTGTCGACCGGTACCGGTCTTGCACCGTTCCTCAGCTTGGCGCGCGATCCCGATATTTATGACCGCTTCAGCCAGATCCAGCTCGTCCACTGTGTGCGGCAGGTCAGCGACCTCGCCTTCCGCGATGAACTCGAAAGCCAGCTCGCCGGCGATCCGCTGGTGCAGGATCAGGCGCTGCTGCAATTCCATTATCTGCCGACCGTGACGCGCGAGCCCTTCCGTACCTCGGGACGCATCGACGCGCTGATCGACAGCGGCGCGCTCTTCGGTCACCCGCTGACGGGGCCGACGCAGTTCGACCCCGAAACCGACCGCATCATGATGTGCGGCAGCATGGCGATGATCCGCGACCTCGAAGCGCGTTTCGAGGCGCTGGGCTTCAAGGAAGGCTCCAACGCCGCGCCGGGCGACTTCGTGATCGAACGCGCGTTCGTCGGCTAAGGCAAAGCCCCTTCAAGGCTTGTCGGCATAGGCCTTCACCAGGTCGAACATATAGTCGCGCCCGACATAGACCGAACGCACTTCCATGCGTTCGTTGAGGCCGTGCGCGCCATTGCCGTCCGAATCGCCCCACATGCCGGGGATGCCATAGGTCGGGATGCCGACCGCGCCGAGGAAGGTCGCGTCGGTATAGCCGTTGGCCATTGACGGGATGACCTTCAGTCCCGGCCAATATTTATCGACCAGTTTCTGCATCGGGCCGATGATTTTCGGGTCGAGCGGCGGCGCCGGCGGGGCCGGGCGTTTCGGCGGCAGCTGGGTGATGGTGACGCCGGTATCGCCGATCACTTTGGCCAGCTCGTCCCGGATCGATTCGATGCTGTGACCGGGAAAGATGCGGCAATTGATGTTCGCCCCGGCGCGCTGCGGCAACGCGTTCGGTGCATGGCCGCCGTCCAGCAAGGTCGCGACGCAGGTCGTGCGCAAATTGCTGTGCAGGAACGGGTCCTTGTTGACGATCGCCTCCGCAGCCTTGTCGGCCGGGTTCTTTGCGAGCGCGGCCATCGCCTTTCCGGTTTCGTCGCTGCGCGCCGCGCCGACTTCGGCAAAGAAGCGCCGCGTCGTGTCGGTCATTTCGAGCGGAAAATCATATTCGCCGACTTTGTTGAGCGCGCGGGCGAGCTGATAGATCGCATTGGCGGGAACCGGCGCCGAGCTGTGGCCGCCGGGGTTGCGCGTTTCGAGCCGGAAATTGGCGAAGGTCTTTTCTCCGACCTGCACCGACTGGCCGATGACATTGCCCTTGCCGTCGCTGTCACCGCCGCCGCCTTCGTTCAACGCAAATTCGGCGTCGATCAAATCGCGCTTGTTCGCCGCGAGCCATTCGACCCCATTGAACGCGCCGTTGGTTTCCTCGCCGCAGGTCAGCGCGATCTTGACCGTGCGCTTGGGTTTATAGCCCTCTTTCTGGAACCGGATCAGCGCGTCGACCCAAACGGCAGCCTGTGCCTTGTCGTCGGCGGTCCCGCGGCCATAGAAATAGCCGTTCTCCTCGACCATCTTGAACGGGTCACGCTCCCAATCCTCGCGCTTCGCCTCGACGACGTCGATATGCGCGACGAGCAGTATCGGTTTCGCGGTCTTCGATGTGCCCGGATAGACGGCGACGAGGCCGCCTTCCTTCGGGTTCTCGGTGGTCGCGAACAAAGTCAGCTGACTGTCGGGCAGGCCCGCCGCCTTCAACCGCGCCGCCATGCGTTCGGCCGCCAGCGTGCAACTGCCCGACGACAGCGTTGTGTTGGTTTCGACGAGTTCGCGGTAAAGATCGCGAAAGGCCAGCTGATCGGGGCGTGGCTGCGTCTCGGCCGCGATCGCAGGAACCGCCAGCAGCATCGTTGACGCCAGCAGCGCGGACAATTTTTTCATCACGAAAGCCTCCCCATTTTCAAAGCGAAAGGAGCAGAAAGCACTCCGCGCCGCAAGCGGTGATCGCCGCCCCTTGCGAACCGGCGTGGTTTCGCGCAAGCGGCGGGTCTGGAAGGGGAGATTTTGTGGCGCGTGTCGACGATGATCCGCCGGGGCCGGTTGCGCGGGCGGTACGCTGGCTCCTGCTCTTGATGTACCGCATGCGCGGCTGGAAAGCCGTGGGGGTCGTGCCCGAACCGCGGCGCTTCATCATCATCGCGGCGCCGCACACCAGCAACTGGGATTTCGTCAATTTCCTCGGCCTGACTGCGGACCTTGGTATTCGCGCGCATTTCATGGGCAAGCTGTCGCTGTTCAAATGGCCGCTCGCCGGCTTCATGAAACAGATGGGCGGCGTTCCGGTGGACCAGCGCGGCGGCAGCAATATGGTACAGCAGATGGTCGATGAATTCGCACGCCGCAGCGAGTTCATGCTGACCGTCGCCCCGGAGGGGACGCGGGGCAAAGCGCAGAAATGGCGCACCGGCTTCTATCAGATTGCAATAGCGGCGAAGGTGCCGATCGTCGTTGGCTTCATGGATTATGGCAAGAAGACCGGCGGGCTCGGCCATATGATCTGGCCGACCGGCGATTTTCGCGCCGACATGGCAAAGGTTTTCGACGTCTATAAAAATTGCACGGCCAAATATCCCGAGCGCACGGCACGTTCGATCGACGATATTGTCGGCCGCGACGAAGGGCGGGACGCATAGCGATGCCCCGCGACGAGGGCCTTGGCGATGCGCCGGTCCCGGAGGACGTCAGCGCGCTCGGCGACGCGCCGCGCATTCGTGCGATATTGATCGAGGCGGCGCGTGAGGGGCGCAACGTCAGCTACTCCGAACTGCTCGGCGACCTCGGCTTCCGCTTCACGCGGCCCAAGATGCGCGCGGTGTGCCAGACGCTGGGCGAGGTCGACCGGCTTTGCGCGATGGACGGTCAGCCCGATCTGGCGGTGCTGGTGGTGCGCGAAAGCGATCGCTTGCCGGGGCAGGGCTGGTGGGTCGGGGGGGCGGCGTTGCTGCTTGGTTATGACGGCCCGTGGGAGGGCGCGGCGGCGGCCCGCTTTATCAGGGAGCAGCAGCAATTGGCTTATGATTATTGGGATGGACGGTAGCGTGAAATGACAGGCGATCCGATCCAATCGATCCGCCGGAAGATGCTCGGTGCGCTTTGCTTCGGCCCGGCTTTGCTCGCTTGCGTCCAGCCCATCGCCGCGTCTGAGCAGAAGGGAAGCCAGGCGGCGGCCGAAGACCCCGCGCCGGCGCCCACGCCGGCGCAGGAAATCGAGATGCTGCAAAAGATCGCGGTCGTCCCGCTGACGCCCGATCAGGCGGTCGGCGAACGGCATATTGGCAAGCGCGTCCGCTGGGCTGGCAGCGTGTATCATATGTCTCGATCGGACGACGGGGCGTGCCTGACGATCCTCTATGCCCTGAGCGGCGATTATGCCGAGCCGCGCTGGACACTCAAACCGACTTATCAAAGCTTCGAAGCCTGTACGACCGGTTCCTACGATCCGGAGCTTGTTCACGATTCCACCAATGTCACGATTGTCGGCACCATTGCCGGCGAGACCTATATTGGCATGGGCGGTGGCGGCAGTGTCGGGCCTGTCGTCACGATCGAAAAGCTGTTTCGCTGGTCCGATTGCCTTGCCGGGGATAGCAGCCCAGGCTGCAAATACGGGTTTCTCACCCCGGAAGCGCCTGCCGACGATCAATAGAGGCCGGCAGCTCTCCGCCTGCTCATTTGATCAACCCGATCTCGCGCAGCCGCTGTTGCAGATAGTCATCAGCCGTAATCGGCGTTGGATAGAGGTTCGGATGCGCCGCATCGACGCAGCTTTGCAGCGTCTCGATCGGATAGTCCGAACGGAAGTGGAGGAAAAAGGGCATCGAATAGCGCGCGACGCTCGCGCGGCCTGCATCGGGGTTGCGAACGCGGTGGGTGGTCGAGGGCAGCTTGTTGTTGGTCAACCGCTGCAGCATGTCGCCGACATTGACCGCCATCGCGCCCGCGGGCGGCGAGACCGGAAGCCAGCTGCCGTCCTTGTCGAGGATTTCGAGCCCGGCCTCTTCGGCGCCGAGAAGGAGGGTGATCGTGTTGATATCCTCATGTGCCTCGGCGCGGATGCCTTTGGCGGGAGCTTCGACGGGCGGATAGTGGAGCAGGCGCATCACGCTGTTGCCGTCGGCGATCGTGTCGTCGAAGAAATCGGGATCGAGCCCGAGATAGGTTGCGATGCCCGACAGCAGCCGCCCGCCGACGCGGTCAAACTCGGCGAAGAGCTTGTCATAGGCGGTGCGGAATCCCTCGATCTCGGCCGGCCAGACATTGTTCGGCTGTTGCGCGGCGAGGCGGTGTCCGGCGGGCAGGTCGCGGCCGACGTGCCAGAATTCCTTGAGGTCGACTTCCTTCGCGCCTTTGGCGATTTCGGTGCCAAAGGGAGTGTAGCCGCGCGCGCCGCCGCCGCCCTGGATATGATAGGCGCGCTTGACCTCTTCGGGCAGCGCGAAAAAGGCTTTGGCCTTGTCCCACGCCTCGTCGATCAGCGCGGGGTCGATCCCGTGGTCGGCGATCATTGCGAAACCGAAGCGTTCGAACGAGGCGCCAAAATCCTGGGCGAAGCGGTCGGCGGGAAGCGACATGGAAATAATCGGAACGGCGGCAGTCATCATTTTATCCATCTTGCAGCGGGCGCGCGTCCCGTGAGTCCATGGCTTCGCATTTAGGACGGTCGGCGATGCAGGGAAAGGGGCGCCGCTCTTTTCAAACCGGGCGCAGACGGTAAGAGGGATGGATGAGCAAAAACTACTGGCTGATGAAATCAGAACCCGACGCCTATCCGTGGGAGCAACTGGTGCGCGAGGGCACCGGCATGTGGGACGGCGTGCGCAACCATAGCGCCAAGCTGAACATGATGGCGATGAAGGTCGGCGACGAGGCGCTTTTCTATCACAGCAACATCGGCAAGGAATGCGTCGGGATCATGAAGATTACCGAGGAGCATTTCCCGGACCCGACCGCCGATGAGGGATCTCCCTGGGTCGTGGTGCGCGTCGCCCCCGTCCGCCCGCTTGAAAATCCGGTGACGCTCGCGGCGATCAAGGCTGATCCGAAGCTCGCCGACATGGACCTCATTCGCCTGTCGCGCCTGTCGGTCGGGCGCGTGCGCCCCGACGAGTGGGATCATATCCTCAAAAAATCGGAAACGCCGGAGGGTTGATTCCAGCCTGCGGCGTCAGCGCAGCTTGACCTGCAGATGCTTCGCCACCGACGGGTGGAGCGGATAGAGGAATTCGCAGCCATATTCATTGCCCTCGGCGCGGCGGACAACGGCCTCCAGCGACTGCAGGCCGGGCAGGGTCACCCAGATATGCTTGCCGATCTGCGGCCGGGCAAATGTAAGCATGCGAAAGCCGGTGAAGGATAGGTCGAACAGTTCGACGTCGAACGGGTTGAATCCGGCTTCGCGAAAACGCGCGCGCGCGGTTACGGGCGCGCGTTCGGCACGGCGCTCGCACGATGGCGCTGTTTTGACGGTGGCGATGCGAGTCCCCGGCACGTTTCCTCTTCCCGGTGATTGTCAGGATTCGCGGGAATTTAGGCGATCGTTGGTTATCCCGAAGTGAAGAAACAGAGTGAATTTTTGCTATAGGGGCGGGGCGTCGCCGACCGTCATCAACTGGCTGGGATAGGGAGTGGCGAGCCGCACTGCATCGCGCCATTCGCCCGACAGCCAGCAGGCATAATCTTCGGGATGCAGGATCACCGGCATGGCCCCCGGATGATGATGTTCGACCAGCCGGTTGGCGTCGGTGGTCAATATGGCGAAGCACGGCCAGTCCTCCCTCTGACGCAAAACGCCGGCAAAGGCGAAGACCGGCCGCGACGGCACCGAAAACCAGCGCTGCTTCTTGGCGCCCGCCGGGCCCGACCACAGCGCAAAGGCGGTCGCGGGGACAAGACATCGCAGTTCGGCGTGGCGCAGCGTGCCGATCCAGAAGGGGCTGGTGAGATTGCGGACGGTGGTGACGGGGCGGTCGCCCTGCGGCGGCGGCGGGACGCCCCACAGCTTTGGGCGGAGAGTGCGGCGCGATCCGCCGCGTCCGTCGCTGACGATGATCGGGGCAGGGCGCGCGGGTGCGACATAGTCGCCGGTCCACGGGTCTTCGCCGGCGTCGGCCCCGAATGTCGCGGCGATGCGGCTGGCCGGTGCGTCGAGGCGGTAGAGGCTGGTCATATATGCGCTAGTCGGTCCCGCGCACCCGCCCGCGCCCGGCCTTCACGCTGCTGCGGGCCTTCTTGCTGTCGACGCGGCGCGCCTTCGCGGCCTTGCTCGGTTTGGTCTTGATCCGCCGTTCTGGACGCACCAGTGCTGCATCCACCAATTCGGAGAGCCGTTCGCGGGCATCGGCGCGGTTCGCTTCCTGGGTGCGATAACGGCGTGCGAGTATGATCAACTCGCCCTCGGTCGTCATCCGGCTGCCCGCCAATGTCTTCAACCGCCGATAGGCATCGGGCGCGAGGCCCAGCGCATAGACGTTGACGCGCAACTGGCACGCGGTCGCGACCTTGTTGACATTCTGACCACCGGGCCCCGTCCCGGCGAGAAATTTTTCGCTGATCGCGCTTTCGGGGATCTCAGCCACGGGTCGGCGCGGCGCCTTCGGGTGCGGTGAAACCCAGCGCGGTGAAGCTGTCGGGGAAGGGCGCCTCGGCGATAATCGACGGCTTGGCGTCACGTTTGACCACCAGCCGTTCGGCGTGGAGCAGGGTGCGCGTCTTGGTGCCGCCGCGCCCGTAGACAGGATCGCCGACGAGCGGAAAGCCAAGGCCTTCGAGCGCATGGACGCGCAGTTGATGCGTGCGGCCGGTTTCGGGACGAAAGCGCAGCAGGCTGCGGCCATCGACGACCGCCAGCTTTTCCCAATGCGATATCGAAGGCTTGCCCTTCGGATCGCCGACCATCCGCCAACCTTCTTCGGCGGTCGATACCTTGGAAAGCGGCAGGTCGATCGTGCCGCCGTCGCCTTCGACCACACCGTCGACGATCGCGAGATATTGCTTCTCGACCTCGCGGGCTTCGAATGCGCGGGTGAAACGGCCGTGCGCCTTGGGATTGCGGGCGAGGAGCAAGCAGCCCGAGGTGTCACGGTCGAGCCGGTGGACCGCGAGCGGCCACCGTTTGAAGCCGAACTTCAGCAAGTCGAGATGATTCTCGAGGCTGAGGCTGCCGTCGCGCGGGGCATCGACCGGCAGGCCGGCGGGCTTGTCGATCACGAGGGCCTCGCCATCGAGGAAAAGAACACGGTCTGAAAGGAGCATGGCGCGCTATAGGCGCGCTGTCTCCCCACCGAAAGCGTAAACGTCCATCGCGAGCAGGCCATAGGTGATGCTGGCGTGAAGGCGCTCGGACTCGAGTGGCATTCCGTCCGCGCCCGCCCCGGCCCCGATGGCGACGAACAGCGGCAATATATGGTCCATCGTCGGATGATTGTCGTGTCCGTGCGGCGCGCGGTCGACCGCGTGAAGCACATCGTCGATTGCGCCCGCCGCCATACGCTCGGCGACCCAATCGGTGAACGCCGTCACCCAATCGGGCGCGGGGGCGTCGATGGGCAGCCGCGCGGAGAAGAGCGCGCGCAGATTGTGGGTGATGCTGCCTGATCCGATCACCAGCACGCCTTCGTCGCGGAGCGGCGCCAACGCTTGCCCCAACGCATAATGCCATTCGGGCGTGGCGTTCGAGGCGATCGAAAGCTGGATCACCGGAATGTCGGCTTGCGGCCAGGTCAGCGACAGGGGCACCCATGCGCCATGGTCGAGCCCCCGCGCCGGGTCGGCGGTGACGGAAAGGCCCTGCGCGCCGAGCAGGGCGACGATGCGTTCGGCCAGCGCCGGATCGCCCGGCGCCGGGTAACGCATCGCGAACAATTCGTCGGGAAAGCCGCCGAAATCATGGATCGTCGGCGGGGCGGGGGAAGCGGTGACCGTCGCCCGTCCGCCTTCATAGGCCGCGTCATGATGCGCCGAGACCATCAGTATGGCGTGCGGGCGCGGGAGAAGGTTGCCGAGCCCGGCGAGGAAGGTCCGCGCCGGGCTCGGCTCGAGCGCCATCATCGGCGAGCCGTGCGAAACGAAAAGGCTCGGGAGACGGCGCATCGGTTCAGGCCGTCAGCTTGGCCGCGGTCCGGGCGACGCGCTCGCCCAGATAGCGTGCACCGCCAAGGTCGGTTTCGCTCGGCTGACGTGATCCGTCGCCATCGGCCAGCGTCGTCGCGCCATAGGGCGCACCGCCCTTGACCTCGTCGACACCCATCTGGCCGGCATAGCCATAGTCGAGCCCGACGATCGTCATGCCGAAATGCAGCAAATTGGTGAGGATGCTGAACAGGGTGGTTTCCTGACCGCCATGCTGCGATGCCGACGAGGTGAAGGCCGCGCCGACCTTACCGTTCAGCTTGCCCTGCGCCCAGACGCCGCCCGCGGTGTCCCAGAAACTCGCCATCTGGCTCGACATGCGGCCAAAGCGCGTCGGGGTGCCGACGACGATCGCATCGTAATTTGCCAGTTCATTGGGATCGGCGAGCAGCGGGTGCGCGGTGTCTGTCTTGAAACCGGCGGCCTGAACCACGGCTGCGGGGGCGGTTTCGGCGACGCGGCGAATATCGACTTCGGCGCCCGCAGCGCGCGCGCCCTCGGCAACAGCATCGGCCATCTGCTCGATATGACCATAGGAGGAATAATAGAGCACCAGAACTTTTGCCATTGTCTTTGTCCTTTTCGTCTTCGTCATCAAAATGGGGGTGGGCCGCCGCCCTGGGGGAGGGGGACTGAGCGGCGGCCCGGGGGAGGCTCGTTAAAGGCTGTCGACCAGCACCAGTTCGGCGTCGTCGAGCGCTTCGACCTTGATCGTGCCGACATCGCGGATTGCGATGCCGTCGCGGGGATCGGCTTCTTCGCCATTGACGCGAATGCGGCCCTTGGCGGCGACCAGATAGGCGTGGCGACCGGCACCGAGGTCGTAGGAGACGGTGTCGCCGGCGTTCACCGTTGCCGCAGCGACGCGGGCATCGGCGCGGATCGGCAATGCGTCATCGCCTCCGATCCCGCTGGCCAGCGTCACAAACTGACCCGAACGGTCGGCCTTCGGAAACTGGCGTGCACCCCAGCCGGGATTGCCGCCGTCACGGTCGGGCATGATCCAGATCTGGAACAGCGTCGTTTCTTCGTCCTCAAGGTTGAACTCGCTGTGCGTCACGCCGCTGCCGGCGCTCATCACCTGGACGTCGCCCGCTGCGGTGCGGCCGGTGTTGCCCATGCTGTCGCGATGGGTGATCGCGCCGGTACGGACATAGGTGATGATTTCCATGTCGCGGTGCGGGTGCGGGGGGAAACCCGCCTGCGCCGCAATGGCATCGTCGTTCCAGACGCGAAGCGCGCCCCAGCCCATGCGGCCTTCCTCATAATAGTCCGCGAAGGAAAAATGGTGACGGGCGTCGAGCCAGCCGTGATTGGCATGGCCCAGCGTGTCGAATTTGCGAATGTCGATCATGGCCGTTCCTTTCCATCGGCCCGCTCACTGGCATGATGCCCGGCGGCGCCGTCTTGTTGATGCCAAAATAGCGATTGGGATTGTTTCTGAAATAGCGTAGATGGAAAATCATCGTTTCCATTTTTGAGGTGTTCCGTGGCGCTTCCCGATTATGAAGGCCTGGCCTGTTTCGTCGCCGTCGCCGATGGCGGCAGCTTTACCGCCGCCGCTGCTGCGCTGGGCCTGTCGAAGGCGAGCGTATCGAAGGCGGTGACGCGGCTCGAAACGTCGCTGGGCATCACCCTGCTCCATCGAAGCTCGCGGGTGGTGACCTTATCGACTGCGGGGGCTGGCCTGCTGGGCGAGGCACGCGCGATGGTCGCTGCGGCGACCGCGGCGACCGAGGCGGCGCGCGGCGACCGGATCGACCTGGCGGGGCCGATCCGCCTCGGTGCGCCGATGAGCTTCGGGATCAAGGTGCTGGGCCCTCCGCTTGCGGCGTTTCTGGCGCAGCATCCGGCGGTCGAGATCGAGGTGCTGCTGAGCGATGCGCGCAACGATCCGGTCGCCGAAGGAATCGACCTGACGCTGCGCATCGCGCCGCTCGCCGATTCCAGTCTGCTGGCGCGGACCATCGCACCGGTCTCTGCATCGGTTATCGCGAGCCCCGCCTATCTGGAAAAGAACGGGGTTCCGAAGCATCCGCTCGAACTCGCCGGGCACCGGCTGATCGGTTACGGCCATCGCCAGCGCGCAATGCCGCTGCATTTCCACCGCAAGGGCGAGGAGGTGACGGTGTTGCCGACAGGGCCGTTGTTTGCGAATAATGGCGATATCGCGGTGCCGCTGGTCGTTGCCGGCGGCGGGATTGCGGTGTTGCCGGACTTTATCGCGGCGGCCGAACTGGCGTCGGGGGCGGTCGTGCCGATCCTGACCGACTGGTCGATGCCGCAGGCGCATCTGCACCTTTTGTCGCCGCCGTCGCGGTTGCGCCCGGCGCGTGTGCGGGCGCTGTCCGACCATCTGGTCGGCACGCTCAAACGATCGTGCACGGGTGCACACGAGCAATATCTGGCACTCGGTCAAACGTGAAAGACTGTTGCAGATTGGCCGCGACTCGCGGGAATCCAACGATTAATTCAAAATTAACCTTTTCCCTTCATTAGTTTCGTGGTTAATGTTCCGGCAGTCCCGAATAGCGGGTCCGTCGGCAACATCACATGATGACCGTGCGGAGGGATTGCGGGATCATCGTGGGAAGCAATCAAGGGGTGCCCAATGCGTGTATTGCTGATCGAGGACGAGCCGACGACTGCGAAAGCGATCGATACGATGCTCACGACCGAAGGCTTCAACGTCTACTCCACCGATCTCGGCGAAGAGGGGTTGGATCTGGGCAAGCTCTATGATTACGACATCATTCTGCTCGACCTCAACCTGCCCGACATGCACGGCTATGACGTGCTGAAGAAGCTGCGCACCGCCAAGGTGCAGACGCCGGTGCTGATCCTGTCGGGCATTTCGGAAATGGATTCGAAGGTGCGCTCGTTCGGCTTTGGCGCCGACGATTATGTCACCAAGCCCTTTCACCGCGACGAACTGATCGCCCGCATTCATGCGGTCGTCCGCCGTTCGAAGGGGCATAGCCAGAGCGTCATCAAGACCGGCAAGCTGCAGGTCAATCTGGATACCAAGACGGTCGAGGTCGACACCACGCGCGTGCATCTGACCGGCAAGGAATATCAGATGCTAGAGCTTCTGAGCCTGCGTAAGGGCACGACGCTGACCAAGGAAATGTTCCTGAACCACCTCTATGGCGGAATGGACGAACCCGAACTCAAGATCATCGACGTCTTCATCTGCAAGCTGCGCAAGAAACTGGCGCTGGCGTGCGAAGGCGAAAATTACATCGAGACCGTCTGGGGTCGCGGCTATGTGCTGCGCGACATCGACGATGAAGGCAATGAAGTGCGCCGCGTCGCCTGACGCCGCATTTCCCTGAAATCCTGTCGGATGGCCGGCGCGGAGCAATCCGCGCCGGTTTCTGTTTGTGCTGTTCACTCGCTGGGCCCCGGCTTCTGCCGGGGAGAGGGAATGGCGCGTCGAGACCGAGAATCGACCTGTCCTTAATCGTCACCCCGGACCTGATCCGGGGTCCCGCTTGACGCCGGGCGCTGGTCGATGCCTCCAAACCGGCCCTTCATCGCCAGACCATTCTGTTCGCTTCCTGCTTCACTCAGCCGTGGTGGGGGCGAAAACCCGTCCTATCGTTTGCGGCCGAAATGGCCGGGCAGGTTGGTCGCGATGGTCAGCCCCGGGCGCCAGGTGGAGGCCTCGGGCGGGGTGAAGAGCTGGAATTCAAGGCTGCTGTCGGCGGCGACAAGCTGTTCGCCGCTGGCGGTACGCAGGCGGCCGGGTTCGATCTTCACGTCGGTCTCGACGCCAAAGCGCCGGTCGACGACCCAGCGAACCGTGCCCATCATCGGGGCATGGCCGGGCAGATAGACAGTGACCCGTTCGCCGATCAGCAGCGCGTGCGGCGCTTGCCCGCCGATGCCGGTTTCCGACACGTTGCGGATGGTGATGTCGAAGCGGCCGAACCGCTCGCAGTTAAACGCCGCCTTCACCAGACGCGACTGACGCGGCTGGCGTTTTTCGGTGGCGGTCTTCGAGGCTGTATCCGCCTCATTGTGCGACATGATGCGACCCGGTTCTGTCCGCCTGTGCCCCACGCCAGACGGTAATGATGGTCCCCGGTCAGTCATAAACGGGGAAGGTAAATTTTCATATATCGTGTTTGTTACTATTTCGCCGGAAGCCCGCCAAAGGTGATGATGCTTTCGGCGCCGTCCGCCGATATCGCGGCCACGCCAAAGAAATGATCGTCGACGATTACGCCGGGCAGCATGAGTTCGGTCGCGCCGCCAGCCTGCACCACGCGGCTGTCGGTCCAGTCGGGGCGGTCGGCGCGGCGCCAGTGGATGCGATAGGCCGCGGCGTCCTTCACCGCCGTCCAGCTTATGGTCGTGTCCGAACTGACGGCGCCGTCGATGCTCACGCTCGCGGGAGCGGGCGGAGCGTCGGCGAGTTCGCGCACCAGCGCGACGTTGAGCGCGGTTACGCGCGCCAGATAGGGAAAGTCCATCTCGTCGATCGTGTCGCCATATTTGCGGCCGTTCTCGGTGCGAAGATCCTGATGCTGGTGATCATAATCCTCGATCCCGACGGTGAAGCGGATTGCCGGATAGCCCAGCTCAAGCGATGGCAAATGGTCGCCGCCGCGGCGGAAGCGGTCGGGGCGGCGGACCGCGAGAACTTCGAGTCCGATCGCCGGGGCCTGTTCGGCGGCGCGCTTCGCCGCCTTGGCCAGCGCGCGCGACGGGCCGTCATCTTCGCCGCCGATGCCGCGGCGGACAAGTTGCGCCGCCAGATCCTCCGACGCGCGAATGCCTTCGCTGAACACGCGCACCCGGTTGTTGACGATGGTGCCGTCGGTCCCATGCGTGCCGCCGACGATATCGTTGTTGAGCATCGCCGCGACCTGCCAATTCTGGTCCCGCGCATGTTTGGCGAGCAGCTTTCCGCCCCACAATCCCTGTTCCTCGCCGGACAGCAGCGCGTAAACGATCGTCGCGCGATGCTGGTGCTTCGACAGCAATCGCGCCGCCTCCAGCACCAGCGCGGTTCCCGATCCGTCGTCATTGGCGCCGGGGGCATCGCTGGTGAAATCCATCGGGTCGGTGACGCGGCTGTCGATATGTCCGGCGATCATGATGACGTGCGCGGGATCGCCTGTGCCTTTCTGGATCGCCAGCACATTTTCGACGATAACGCCCGCCGGTGCACGCGGGCCTTCAAAGCGATCGCTGATGCGGCTGACGCTCAGGCAGCCGCCACACGCTTTGGCGATACGTTCGAATTCGGCCGCGCCCCAATTGCGCGCCGCACCGATTCCGCGTTCGGGATCGGTCGCCGACGACAAAGTGTGGCGGGTACCGAAAGAGACGAGCTTTTCGACCGATGCTTTCAGCCGCGCGGGGTCGGCGGCAGGACCGGGATCGTCTTTCGTCTGCGCCGCAACCGGCGTGGAAAGCAAAAGGGCGGCGAGCAGGCTGTGCTTGATCATGCCCCATCATGGCGCTCGCCCAAAGCCGATGCAAGCGGCCCGCCGCGTGCCGGAACACGGGCGGGCCGAAGTTGGTTTGCCTTGGATCGCCCGCGACTTAGCGCAGGCCTGAAAAGCGAACGTCTTGGACGCGGCCATAACGGATGTCGCAGTTGAACTTGCCCTTGTCGTAGGAACCGCCGCGACCCCAACGGCCGCCATATCCGTCGCGAACGACGACGCGGCCCTTGACCTTATAGCCGTCGCGCTTGCGGTCGATGCTCGTCACTTCGGTAACGTCGGTGCGGCCATAGCGCGCGCTGCCGCGTTCGACGGCGCGGACGCACTGGCTGACCGCGGTGCGGCTGTTGCCATAGCGGTTATAGTCATAGCCATAACCATAGCGCGCGTCGTTGTAGCGGCCGCGATAGCGATCATCGTAACGACGGTCATTGCGGTCATTATCGCCGCTCGACAGAATCGCGGCGAGGCCGCCGATTACCACCGCGCCGGCGATGATCTCGCCCGCGCTGATCCCGTCGCGGTCATGTCGATCGCGCGCCGTGGCCGGGGTGGCGCTCATCAGCATGGCGCCGGCGGTGGCCGCACCAACAGCGGCCTTGGTGAAAGATGATTTGGTCAGCAATGCCATGGTTCGGTCTCCTTGAAAGCGCAGGCAGCGTCGAGTGCGCCTGTTGGAAACTTTCTACCGATGACGGCGTGACGCGGTCCTGAACTCCTCGCTTATCTGGCGTTCAGCCTTCGTTCTGCCGGGGTTCATAAAGGAAAAGACCCTCCGCCATCGCTGGCGAAGGGTCTGTCGTTCGTCCGTTAAGAACGCGGGATTGTCAGCCGAAATTGACGTCGACGACGCGGCCGCCTCGATAGCTGCAACCAAAGCTGCGCACTTCGCCGCCAAGCCGCGACGCGGTGCCGGTCACATACCAGCCGCCATTGTTCGGTTCGGTCCCGGTAATGCTGTCGACATGGGCATCTTCGCCCATTTCGCCTTCGACCGCCCAGCTGCAGGCGTCGGCGGCGCGTGTTTCGGGCGCGCCGCGGCCATAGGCGCCGTTATCCGCTCCTGAATCATTCTCATTCCGGGGTTCGTATTGAGACTCCCGATCGTCATCGCCGCGATAGGGCGGAATATAGCGATCATCGCGATCGGGCCGGTCGCGCTTGTCCTTGGTCGCGGCGCTGGCGATCGCTGCGATGGTGCCGATGACGAGGAGGCCGCCCAGCACATCGCCGACGCTGATCCGGTCGCGGTCACGGTGACCCCATCCGCCCTGTCCCCATCCACCGTGGCGGCTACGCGCCTCGGCGGGCGTGGCGCTGAGCCCGACCGATGTAAGGAGGACCGCGGCGGCAGCGGTCAGGCTGGTGAAACGACGCATCGAGGATACTCCCCACGCAATGGGCAAAGGACGGTCCGGCCCATGATCCGCGAGGATTAGGCTTGCGATACTTTCGCGTCGCTGAACCGTTGCGGACGCGCGATAAGCCGTGGAAATGCAAAGGGCCCGCCATCCGCTAGGACGGCGGGCCCAAAAGGCCGCTGAATTCCGTGGGTTCAGCAGGCGCAGCGCGGTTTGGCTCTGACGACCGGCTTTTTCCGGGCGGTATAGCGTTTGCGCACCGGGACATTTTCATAATAGGTCCGGGTGCTGGTTTCGACCCGTTCGGTCACCAGCGGTGCGCCGTGCGTGGTCGTCGTCGTGATGACGACCCCGGGCGTGTAATAGCCGTAGCCATAGGCATGGCCATAGCCATGGCCGTTCTGATATGCGCCGCTCTGGTAAGTGGCTTCGCGGCTTGCCCACCAGTCGTCGCAACGCTTGCGGTCGGATGCATTGCCGATCGCCGCGCCGGCCACCGCGCCCAGCGCACCGCCGATCAGCGTTCCCGCCGTGCGGTTTCCGCGTCCGGCGATGCGGTTGCCGGCGAAGCCTCCCACGGCTCCACCAACAACCGCACCGCCCGCTGTGCCCCCCCGGCCACAGCGTTGTTCCATCTCGGCGTCATAGCGCGGGTCATATCCATAGTAGCGCGAATCATATCCATATCGGCTGCGAATCGCGCCATCATAGGCCGGGCCAGAGACAGGCGGCGGCGCATAGTCGGTGCCGGCGTGGCGCTCGACCGTGCCTTCATATGTGCCGTCATAGCGGCGACCATCGGGCGCTTCATAAGTGCCCGTCCAGCGTCCGGTCCAGCGACCCTCGGCATCATAACCTTCGACACTGCGATAATCGGCTTCGCTCGGAACGCGGTCGGGATAGCCTGTGTAGACGCGGACATCGGTCGATGTCGGGGCGCCATAATCCAGGACCGGGCGCGCATTTTCGCCGATATGGGTGGTTGTCGATCGAACCGGCACGGGGGGCGAGACAGGCTCTGCGCTTCCCGCGCGTCCCGCCAGCAACAGCGACCCGACGGCCACTCCCAAAAGCAAAACGATACGCATGCCAAACTCCCCGTTCCAACGGTCGCCGCAGCTGCGGGATAACCGTTTAGTTAACAGTTTGTTAGCAAATTTAACGATTCATCGCGAATCTATTAACCTTCGATCCATTGCCCCATTATGGGGCAGGGGATGGGGACGCGAGCGCGGTGGCGACGCGTGCAATCAGCCTTTCCGCGCCCGCCTGATCGTCGGCGGTAAAGCGCGACGGCGTCGGGCTGTCCAGATCGAGCACCCCGATCAGTCGGTCGTCGGCGACGATCGCGACGACCAGCTCGCTGCGGCTGTCGGCGTCGCAGGCGATATGACCGGGAAAGGCGTGGACATCGTCGACGCGCTGAGTCGCGCGCAGCCGGGCTGCGGCGCCGCATACCCCCTTGTCGAGCGGGATGCGGATGCACGCCGCCTTGCCTTGGAACGGGCCGAGCACGAGCTCGGTCCCGTCGAAGCGATAAAAGCCCGCCCAGTTGAGGTCGGGGATCGCCTGCCAGATCAGCGCCGCGACATTCGCCATATTGGCGATGCCGTCGGGCTCGCCTGCGACCAGTGCCGACGCGGCGTCGGCCGCCTCGGCCCAGAGCGCCGCGGGATCGGTGGCCGAAAAGGACAGGGCATAGGACATGCTATTCGACCGCCAGCCCGGTCCATTTGGCGGCAAAGGCATATTTGTCCGCCGCCTCTGAGATGATCTTGTCGGTCGGCTTGCCCGATCCGTGACCGGCGCGGGTTTCGATGCGGATAAGGTGCGGCTTTTCGCCAACATCGGCGTGCTGCAGCTGCGCGGTATATTTGAAACTATGCCCCGGAACGACGCGATCGTCGGTGTCGGCGGTGGTCACCAGCACCGCGGGATAGGCCGTGCCGTCCTTGATATTATGATAAGGCGAATAGGTAAGGAGATTGCGGAAATCCGCCTCCTTCGCCGGGAAACCATAATCGTCGGTCCAGTAACGCCCGGCGGTGAAACGGTCGAAGCGCAGCATGTCCATCACCCCCACGGCGGGGAGCGCCGCGGCGATCAGGTCGGGGCGCTGGTTGGTGACTGCGCCGACGAGCAGGCCGCCGTTCGATCCGCCCTCGATCGCGAGTTGACCCTTGCCGGTGATGCCTTCGGCGATCAGATATTCGCCCGCGGCGATGAAATCGTCGAAGACATTCTGCTTGTTGGCGAGGCGGCCGCCGTCGTGCCAGGCTTTGCCATATTCGCCGCCGCCGCGCAGATTGGCGATCGCGAGGACGCCGCCCTGGTCGAGCCAGGCAAGCCTGGTGGGAGAAAAGCCGGGGACCATCGACACGTTGAAGCCGCCATAACCATAGAGGATCGTCGGCGACCCCTTGCTGCGGTCCAGCCCCTTTTTCATCGCCACGAACATCGGCACTTCGGTGCCGTCCTTCGATTTATAGAAGCGTTGTTCGACGGTGAATTCTTTGGGGTCGAAGGTCAGCTTGGGCGCGGCGAACACCTCGGCTTTTCCGCTGACCGTGTCGAGACGATAAATGGTCGTCGGCTGGGCGTAGCTGGAAAAGGCATAAAAGGTTTCGGGGTCGCTGGCCTTACCGCCAAAACCAACCGCCGAGCCGATGTCGGCGAGGTTGATATTCGCGACCGGCTTGCCGTCGAGCGCGATGATCCGCGCCTGCGACTTGGCATCGCCGAGGTAGGAGAGAATGATGCGGTCGCCGACGCGCGAGGCGCCGACGAGGGTGGCGTCTTCCTCGCGGACCAGTTCGGTCAGTGCGCCGGGCTTTTTGACGTCCATCGACACGATGCGCTGACGCGGCGCGCCCTTGTTGGTGAGGAAGGTGAAGCGCGTGCCGACGTTGGTCACATATTCCCAGTTGTTCGCATAATCGTCGACGAGCAGCACCGGCTTCGCGCCCGGCTTTCCGGTCGGATAGAGCGTCAGGCCATAGCGTTCGTCGGTGCCTTCGGACCCGACGACGAGCAGATATTTGCCGTCGTCGGTGACCACCGCGCTGTTGTTGAGCTTTGGCTTGTCGGGGGTCGCATGGATCAGCAGGTCGGCGCTCTGGGCGGTGCCGAGTTTGTGGAAATATACTGCGTGGTTTTCATTGAGCGACTGGAATGCCGCGCCTTCGGCGGGTTCGGGGAAGCGCGAATAATAAAAGCCGCTACCGTCCTTCGCCCAGGCGAGGCTGGAGAATTTGACCCAGCGGATCTCGTCGGCCAGGTCCTTGCCCGTCGTGACGTCCATCACCCGGACGATGCGCCAGTCGGTACCGCCGTCCTGAACCGCATAGAGAAGATGTTTGCCATCTTCGGACGGCGTCCATTCGGCCAGCGCGGTCGCGCCATCCTTGGCCCAGCCATTGGGGTCGATCATCGCGCGGCCTTCGCCTTTCAACCCGTCGCGGACGAAGAGTACCGATTGCGGCTGCAGTCCGTCGTTGCGGGTATAGAAATATCGATCGCCCGCCTTGGTCGGCAGGCCAAAGCGTTCGTAATTGTAAAGTTCGGTCATGCGCTTGGCGAGGGTGTCGCGGCCGGGCAATGTCGCCAGATAAGCGTCGGTGATCTTGTTCTGGTCGGCGACCCATGCCGCGACCTTTGGATTGACGCGAACATCGTCCTCCAGCCAGCGATAGGGATCGGCCACATCGACGCCGAACTGCGGATCGACCGTGTCGCCGCGCGCCGTGTCGGGATAGGCGATCCCCGATGCCGGGACCGGTGCCCCCGCTGCGTCGGCGGCCTGCGCCGCTGTCGGCGTCGACATCAGGAGGGCCAGCGCCAACGGCGCGGACAGGGTTTTGCGGGACATGGCAAGGCGATCCTCATCGTCTGGGGAAGGAAATAATCGTGCGTCCTCATGTAAGCATCAGCAAGCGACGGGCAAGGGGAATTGGGCGCCCCTTGTCGGAGTGAGGGGGCGATATCCGGCGCATTGCCGCCGCGCGCCGAGGCAAAAGAAAAGGGCGGCATCCTTTCGGAGGCCGCCCTTGATCTTGTGTCGCGGGATGCGAGGCTCAGGCTTCCGCCATATCCTCGTCATACTGATCGACCGGACCCGAATCCTGGCCCTTCGCATCGACGTCGCGATCGACGAATTCGATGACGGCCATCGAAGCCGCGTCGGAAGCGCGGATGCCGGCCTTGATCACGCGGGTGTAACCACCGGCGCGGTCCTTGTAACGCTCGGCCAGAACGTCGAACAGCTTCACGAGCTGCTTGTCGTCCATCAGGCGGGCCATCGCCAGACGGCGATTGGCAAGGCCGCCGCGCTTGGCGAGCGTGACCAGCTTTTCGACGTAGGGACGCAGTTCCTTCGCCTTGGCGACGGTCGTCAGAATTTGCTCATGCTTGATGAGCGATGCCGACATGTTGCGGAACATTGCGGTGCGATGTGCGCTCGTGCGCTGAAGCTTCCGGCCACCAACTTTATGACGCATAATCCATTCCTTCGTTTGTCAGAGGGGCCGTTTAGCGGGTTCCCATCAAAGTAATACTTTGATGGGGCCCATCTGGTACCCCAAGCCAGGTCGATATACGGGCCGACCCTTTCCCGTTGTGGACCCCGGCTTACGCCGGGGTGCCAGATCAGCCGAGCAGCTCTTGTTCGAGCTTCTTGGCCATTTCTTCGATGTTTTCCGGCGGCCAGCCGGGGATGTCCATGCCGAGACGCAGACCCATCGACGACAACACTTCCTTGATTTCGTTCAAGGACTTGCGGCCGAAGTTCGGGGTGCGAAGCATTTCGGCTTCGGTCTTCTGAACGAGATCACCGATATAGATGATGTTGTCGTTCTTGAGGCAGTTGGCCGAACGCACCGACAGTTCCAGCTCGTCGACCTTCTTGAGAAGGAAGCGGTTGAGCTGGTTGACGTCCGATTCGTCGCTGGCTGCCGAGGGGGCTGCCATGCCGATCAGGCCGCTGTCGTTCATCGCTTCTTCGAAGTGGACGAAGACCTGGAGCTGGTCCTGGAGGATGCGCGCAGCATAAGCGACGGCGTCTTCCGGGGTGACCGTTCCGTCGGTTTCGACGGTCAGGTTCAGCTTGTCATAGTCCAGTTCCTGACCGATGCGGGCATTGTCGACCTTATAGGCGACCTGACGCACGGGCGAGTAAAGCGAATCGATCGGAATCAGGCCGATCGGCGCGTCGATGGGACGGTTGGCGACGGCGGGCACATAGCCCTTTCCGGTGTCGGCAACGAGTTCCATGTTCAGCGTCGCGCCGTCATCGAGGTGGCAGATGACGTGGTTCGGGTTCATCACCTTGATGTCGCCCGACACCATGATGTCGCCGGCCTTGACGGTCGCGGGACCGGTTGCCGACAGCTGAAGCCGCTTCGGGCCTTCGCCTTCCATCTTGAGTGCGATCTGCTTGACGTTCAGCACGATGTCGGTGACGTCTTCGCGCACGCCGGCCAGGCTCGAGAATTCGTGCAGCACGTTCTCGATCTTGATCGACGTGATCGCTGCGCCCTGAAGCGACGAGAGCAGAACGCGGCGCAGCGCGTTGCCCAGCGTCAGGCCAAAGCCGCGCTCGAGCGGTTCGGCGACGAAGGTCGCCTTGCGCTTGCCGTCGCTGCCAGCCTTGATTTCCAGGTTGCTGGGCTTCTTCAATTCCTGCCAGTTCCGGATATTGACAGTCATGGTCTTCCCTTTGCTTTTGGCGGGACGGGCGGGGACGGTGATCCGACCGGTCCGGCGTAGAGAGGTGGTCGGGCGGCGCCCCGGGGGTGGGGCGCGCCCGGAAGAGGCGTCAGACGCGGCGGCGCTTGGCCGGGCGGACACCATTGTGCGGGATCGGGGTCACATCGCGGATCGAGGTGATGTGGAAACCAACCGCCTGCAGCGCGCGCAGCGCCGATTCACGACCGGCGCCCGGGCCCTTGACTTCGACTTCCAGCGTGCGGACGCCATGTTCGGCGGCCTTCTTGCCGGCGTCTTCGGCGCAGACCTGTGCCGCATAGGGAGTCGACTTGCGGCTGCCCTTGAAGCCCATCATGCCGGCGCTCGACCAGGCAATGGCGTTGCCCTGTGCGTCGGTGATGGTGATCATCGTGTTGTTGAAGGTCGCGTTGACGTGGGCGACGCCCGACGAAATGTTTTTGCGTTCGCGCCGACGAAGGCGCTGCGGTTCACGTGCCATGTTGCTATCCTAAATCCTGAATATCTGAAGCGAAAAATAAGGAAGCGCGTGCCCTTTGGAGAGGGGCGGACGCGCTCGGACCTTACTTCTTCTTACCGGCGATCGCCTTGGCCTTGCCCTTGCGGGTGCGCGCATTGGTGTGCGTGCGCTGGCCACGGACCGGAAGGCCCTTGCGATGACGCAGTCCGCGATAGCAGGCGAGATCCATCAGGCGCTTGATGTTCATCGCCACGGTGCGGCGAAGATCGCCTTCGACCGTGTGATCGGCGTCGAGCGTTTCACGAATCTGGAGCACTTCGGCGTCGGACAGGTCCTGCACGCGGCGCGTGTGGTCGATGCCGAGCTTGTTGGCGATATCGACGGCAGTCTTGCGACCGATGCCGTGGATGTAGGTGAGCGCGATGATTACGCGCTTGTTGGTGGGCAAATTGACGCCCGCAATACGTGCCATGGTAAACTTTCTCCTGCTCCACAGGGCGCTGGCAAACAGCCCCATCTCAAAGCGTCTGACTTCCAACGCAAAAAACGGACCACGATGCGCAGGCGCGCTTCGCCGTCCGGTCAAGATGTCGGAATAGGGGTGCCGTTACGGCGAGTCGGGTGGATTGTCAAGCGCACTGCGGCGACTGGAGCCCGCAAAACTGCGGGTCAGGAGGGCGCTGTAAGCGCGACGGCGCGATCGCGCAAGCGGTCGACGACGGCCTGATGAATAGCCGGGGCGCAGGCGATGACCCCAAAGGCTTGCGCGCGCGGTGTGTTGAAGACGAGCGGCTGGCCGAAGGCGTCGGTGACGCTGGCGCCCGCCTCGGTCGCGATCAATGCGGCGGCGGCGACGTCCCATTCGAAGCCCCAGCGCAGCGTGGCGACAAGGTCGGCGCGGTCGTCGGCGATCAGCGCCATACGCAGCGCGATGCTGTTCGGCTTGGTGACCATCACCAGATCGCGGTCGATCCTCGGCAGGCTGTCGGCGGGAACGCGGGCGCCGTCAAAGCTCGTGCGCTGGCTGGCGTGCAGTGCCTCGCCGTTAAGCTGCGCCCCCTGACCGCGGCGCGCGACCCAGAGTTCGTCGAGCGCGGGCGCATAGAGGACGCCGATTTCGGGCGCTCCGTCGACGACCAGCGCGACCGATACGCACCAGCCCGGGCGGCCGCGGATGAAGTCGCGGGTGCCGTCGATCGGATCGACGCACCACATGGCGCGCCGCGAAAGGCGGTCGGCATTGTCGGCGGTTTCTTCGGACAGCCAGCCCGCCTCGGGCACCATTGCGCCGAGTACGGCCTTCAGTCGCGCATCGACCGCCAGATCGACGTCGCTGACCGGATTGTCGTGCGACTTGTTCCAGACATTGACCGCCTTGCCCTCGCCGCGCCAGCGCGCCATCGCCATGTCGCCGACCTCGCGGGTCGCGGCGATCACGGCTTCGAGGTTGCGGCCGGGCACCCGATATCGTCCTTAGCTGCTCGCGACGGTCATGCCGTCGATGCGCAACGTCGGCGCGTTGGTGCCGTGGCGGAATATCAGGTCGTTCGCCGGAGTGATCGCAGCGAACATATCGACCAAATTGCCCGCGATGGTAAATTCGGCGATCGGCCCGGCTATCTCGCCATCCCTGATCAGAAAGCCCGAAGCGCCGCGGCTATAGTCGCCGGTGGTCATGTTGACGCCCTGACCGATCAACTCGGTGACATAGACGCCCTCCTTGATGCCCGCCATCAACTCGGCGGGGGACTGGCTGCCAGCGGCGAGGTGGAGGTTGCTCGCGCTGACCCCCGATGCGCCGCCGCCGCGGCTGGCATGACCGGTGGGCGCAAGGCCAAGTTGCTTCGCCGATGCGGTGTCGAGCAGCCAGCCGGTGACCTTGCCATTGGCGACGATGTCGCGCGGCGCGGTCGGCAGGCCTTCGCCGTCGAAGGCGCGGCTGCGCAGGCCGCGCAGGCGGTGCGGATCGTCGCGGATGACGATGCCGCTGTCGAACAGCATCCGGTCTTCCTTGCCGAGCAGGAAGCTGGTGCCGCGCGCGATTGCGGGGCCGGCGATCGCGCCGAGCAGATGGCCGACCATCCCGCCGCTGACGCGCGGATCGAGCAGCACGGGAACCTTGCCGACTGGCGCCCTGCCGGGGTTCAGCCGCGCAACGGCGCGCGCGCCCGCGCGCGTGCCGATATCGGCGACGCTTTCGAGGTCCGCCAGATAATGGGCGCTGTGCCAGCCATAATCGCGCTGCATGTTCGCGCCTTCGCCGGCGATCACGCTCGCCGACAGGCTGTGGCCACTCGACCCGTAGCCACCGGCAAAGCCATGGCTGGTCGCGAGCGCGAAGCGGGTACGGCTGTGGCTCGCGCTGCCGCCTTCGCTGTTGGTGACGCCCGCGACGGCACGTGCGGCTTCTTCGACCGCGAGCGCGGCTTCGCGCAGTGCTTGCGGATCGGCCTCGCTGCCATCGTCGAGGTCGAGATCGGGGGCAGTACCTTTAAAGAGCAATTCTTCGGGGGCGAGCCCGGCATAGCGATCTTCGGGGGCCTCGCGCGCCATGGCGACGCAGCGTTCGACCAGCTTGGCCAGTTCGCCGGCGTCCATGTCGGCCGTCGATACGCTGGCGCTGCGCTGGCCGACGAAGACGCGGAGCGAGATATCCTGTCCCTCCGACCGCTCGACATCCTCGAGCGCACCGAGGCGCATCGAAACCGATGTGGAGGCGTTGCAATAATAAAGCGCGTCAGCGGCATCTGCGCCCGCTTTGGCTGCGGCGTCGCACAGCATTTGCGCGCGGTCGAGGGCTTCGGAAACGGTCAGCATTTCTGCGCCCTATACGGCGCAGGCGGAACCGTCAAAATCAAAGTCGGTGGCAGGGCGCCGGATCAGCCCGCGATTTTGGCGATCGCGTCGGTGGCCGCCATGGCGCCGCTGACCCACAGGAAGGGTAACGCCAGCGCCGCAGCCCACAGGCGGCGGACGTCGCGGCGGAAGCGGGCGTGAAGGCCCCAGCTGGCCAGCGCCTGACGGCTGAGATGGTACCAGCGCCGTTCGACTGATCGCGTGACGGGAAGCGCGAGCGCGATCAGGATGACCAGCGCGACGATGATCAGCGCGGAAGGCGCGCCGGCGGAGATCGCGCTCGACACAAGCCAGATTTGCAGGGCAGCAAAAGCGATCAGCGCAGTTGCGGCATGCAGTGTCATTCGGCGACCCAGGCTGCGTGCCGCAGGCACGCTAGCGGTCGAGCGCCTCCAAAGGCGCGGTCCAAATGTTGATGCCATATTCAGCCCCCTTAGGCTGGCGATTCCCAGAAACGCCACGATTTGCCTCAAAAACTCCCGAGTCAAGCCAGGTTGCACGTGATTCGTTAAAATTTAAATTCGATTCGCCCCGGATTCGGAACAAAATCGCGCCAAGCTGCAAAAAATGGTGCAATTTTGGTAATATCGGGCGTCGAAACCGTGCGAATTGACCATGTTCGACAGAGGCTGGGGGGCGTCTGAAAATGTCCCGAACGACTCGGAAATCCGTTGCCGTTTCCGCCCCGGTTCAGCGCGGGGGCGGGACAGGCAGCGGCTGGGCGTCGGGGTCGCCGGCGTCGTCTGCCGGGGCGCCGCCGCGCGCTTCGAGTTCGGCGGCGCGGCGCTGGCGTTCTTCGAGCGCCTTTTCCTCGGCGACGACCGCAGCCTCGACATTTTCCGCAGCGGCGTCGATGCCAGCGATGCGTTTGGCGCGTTCATCGGCGATCATCGCCTGCCAGTCGGTCTTGTCGGCGGCCTGTTGTTCGGCCTTCGCGCCTGCGACCAGCGCCTGGGTGCAGCCCGTGAAGCCGCCGAGCCCGGTCGGCGAGCAGCTGTCGGTGCCAAAACGGCCGACGCGCTCGAGTGCGACCACCTTGTTGGCCCATGCCTGATTGCGCGGGTCCAGCACACTGCCGCCGCGGAACATCTGCGGCACGCGATAACGCTCGGCCTCCGGCAAGCGGTTGCAGACCACGATCTCGTCGGGGCTGCTCTGTTCGCACTTGTCGTTGCCATAGATGATGACCTGGTTGATCTTTTCGCCTTCAGTCGCTGCTTCCTGCGCTGCGGCGGGCAAGGCGAGGGCGCTACCGGCCAGGATCAGCGCAAGAATGGGGAGGCGGGTCATCGGATCATCCTTTGTCGTTTCACGGGCATTTGGCACTGCGACCCTGCATCCGCCGTGAACGGGCAGGCGCGGTGGACTTTATCAGATACGCTTCGACAGCGCGATGGCTGCACGGCAACCGGCGCGGATCGCAAAGCTCAGCAGCGGATAACCGGGCGCGCTTTCGGCACCGGCGGCGAGCGCGGCTTCCTTATGTTCCAGTTCTTCGGCGCGAAAATCGGCGACCGCGGCGCTGAGTTCGGGGTCGCTGTCGCCCAGTTCGTCGAGCTGGTCGCGATAATGGCGGTCGATTTCGGTCTCGACCGCGGCGGTGCACGCCATCGCGGCGCGCGGACCCATCGCGGCGGTGACCGCGCCCAATGCGAAGCCCGCGACCTTCCAGACCGGTTGCAGCGCGGTCGGGCGCACGCCGCGCCGCGCGACCATATCGTCGAAGAATTTGCGGTGGCGCTCTTCCTGATCGGCCATATGCGCAATTTCGCGCGCCATCGGGTGACGATCGCCCATCACCGCAAGCTGGCCTGCATAGATGCGCGTAGCACCATATTCGCCCGCCTGATCGACGCGGATCATCGAAGCTGTGCGTTTGTTGCTCATGCTGCCGATGTGGTCCGGCGGCGCAGCAAGGTCAAGACGAACGCCGCCGCGCCGAATGAGAAGATGGCGTTGAAACCCGCCAGCGAAACACCGCCCAGCGTCCATTGCGGAACGTCGCAGCGGGTGATCGGGGCCGCCATGATGTCGTTGAGCGAAATCGGTCCGCTGGCGCCGGAACTGCAGGTCGTCAGTCCTTCCCAGAAACCATATTCGACCCCGGCGTGAAATATGCCGATGGCGCCGCTGATCGCGATGGCGACGGCGGCAAGGAAGGTCAGCATGCGCATCGCCCGGTCGTTGCCGCGCAGCAGCAGCGCGATCACCGCCAGCACGATCGCCACCTGATGCGGCCAGCGCTGCCAATAGCACATTTCGCAGGGGTGAAGCCCAAAGCCATATTGCGACACCAGCGCCCCGCCATAAAGCAGGATCGGGGCGGCGAGCGCGACGAGCGGCGCGGCAAGGCGCGAGTTCAACATCGACGCCTTTCCTTAATTGCGGCGGGTCGGCTTGGCGGCGGGCTTGGTGCCCTGCGCCATCCGCGGCGTCGCCGGATTGATGCGGCCGATCGTCTGCAATGCATAATGCAGTTGATAATCCTCGATCCCCTTGGCTTTCAGTTGCTCGGGGGTCTCGGTAAAGCGCGGATCGGCCTTTTCATCCTTTTCGAGCAGGCCGTCGTCGACCTTTTTCTCATTGACGAGGTGGCGCCGCAGGTCGCTTTCGCGGAACTTCGGCCGCGCGGCATAGTCGGGATCGGACAGCTGGGGTACGCGGATGTCGGGCTCGATCCCGCCTTCCTGCACGCTGCGCCCCGATGGCGTGTAATAGCGCGCCGTAGTCAGGCGCAGTGCGGTGGTGTCGCTCAGCGGCAGCACCGTCTGCACCGATCCCTTACCAAAGCTGCGCTCGCCCATCACCACCGCGCGATGCTGGTCCTGCAATGCGCCGGCGACGATTTCGGAGGCGGAGGCCGAACCGGCGTCGATCAGCACGATCACCGGAGCGCCTTGCGCGACGTCACCGGGTTCGGCGAAATAGCGTTCCATATCGCTCTTCTTGCGGCCGCGCTGCGACACGATTTCGCCGCGTTCGAGGAACAGGTCGCTGATCCCCACGGCTTCATCGAGCAAGCCGCCGGGGTTGGAGCGCAGATCGAGGATCCAGCCGCGCGGTTTCTTGCCCAGCGATTTTTCGGTCGCGAGCATTGCGGCTTTGAGGTCGCGGGTGGCGTCGGCGGAGAAGCTGGTGACGGTCAGTACGCCGACGTCGCCCTTCACTTCCCATTTGACCGGCTTCAGGTCGATAATCTCGCGCGTCAGCGACATTTCGATCGGCTTGTCCTGACCTTCGCGGACGATGGTGATGTCGATCTTGGTGCCCGGACGGCCGCGCATCTGCTCGACCGCTTCGTCGAGCGTCATGCCAAAGATCAGTTCCTTGTTGATATGGGTGATGTAGTCGCCGGCCTTGATGCCCGCCTTTGCGGCCGGGGTGTCGGCGGTCGGGGTGATCACCTTGACCACGCCGTCTTCCATCGTCACCGACAGGCCCAGGCCGCCATATTCGCCGTCGGTCTGGGTGCGCAGGTTCGAAAAGCCGCGCGCATCGAGATAACCCGAATGCGGGTCGAGGCTGGCCAGCATGCCGTTGATCGCGCCCTCGATCAGCTTGTCGTCGCTGACCGGCTCGACATAATTGGCCTTCACTTCCAGATAGACGTCCATGAAGCGCGCGATTTCTGCTTGCGTCGATGCATCGACGCTCGCCATCGCACCCGTCGCCAGCGGCACCAGCGCCAGCGTACTCAGCGCGGCAGCACCCTGCCACAGGGCAAAGCGGCGCTTCGGGGTGGTGGCGATCTTCGTCGATTCGGTCATGGGCGTCTTTCAGTCACGCGAGAAATGTCCCGCCTTATAATCCCCGGTCCGTCATCCTCCTACGCCTTTCTGCGCCGGTCAAGCGTGCTGTCCCGGCCGGAAGAGGCGCTTCAGCCAAGCATCGCGGCGATGTCGATCGGGTGACCGGCGCGGCGCAGTTCGACTGTGATCCGGCTGTCGTCGGACCCGGCGCGGCCGATCGGCGCCCCGGCGTCCAGCGTGTCGCCGACATTGGTCGACAGGCCGATCATCCCGGTCATCAGCGATATCCAGCCGCCGCCATGGTCGATGATGACGATCTTGCCATAGCCGCGATAGTCGCCGGCAAAGCTGACGCGGCCCGGCGCAGGGGCTACGACCTGGCCGCCGGGCCGCGCGGCGATCGTCAATCCCCGCGAACGCACCCCGCTGTCATTGACCTCGCCCAGTCCGGCGACGATGCGCCCGACGACGGGCAGGCGATAGGCGCCGCGCGTCAATTCGTCGGTTTTCGTGGCGGGCGGGGCGGCGTGGGGGATCGCGCTGGTGGGATCGCGCGGTCGCGGCGCCGGTCCGGCGAGCTGCGCCAGCTCGGCACGAACCGTCCCATCGGCCTCCAGCTCGTCCATCAGTTCGGCAATGTCGCGTGCCTTTTCGCCCAAACCGAGTGCGCGGTCGGCCTCCAGCTGCGCGCTGCTCATCAACTCGCGCGACCGCAGCCTGCCCTCATTTTCGAGCCGGGTCAGCGCGTCGCGCCGCTCGGCGAGCTGCGTCTTGCTGCCGCTCAGCGCCTTCAGGGCCACCGCCTGTTGACGCCGCGTTCGGTGTAGTGCGGCCAGGTCGCGGCGGACACCGGCGGTGCGTTGTTCGATTACGGGCATCACCGCGTCGAGTACCGCGCGCGCGTGGACCATGTCGGTCAGCGATCCCGGCTGCGCGAGCACGCTGACCGGCGGCTGGCGCGAGAGTTGCTGGAGCGAGGCGGTGAGTTCGAGCAGCGGCCGCTGCTGCTGTTCGAACCGCGCCTGCTGTGCGGAAAGGCGGCGGCGGACAAGGGCGACGCGCGCCTCGCCCGCGCTGATGTCAGCCTCGGCCGACTGGATGCGCGCGGCCAGCGCTGCACTGCGTTTTTTCAGCCGGTCGGCTTCGTCGATTGCCATCGCAGCCTGTTTTTCCAGCGCGGCGCTACGCGCCATCGCTGCGGCCGATTGTTCTTTCGCAGCCAGCAATTGCTGTTGTTCGCGAACGGCGATCGCGGCGGGGTCGAAAATGTCGCTCTGCGCCAGCGCGAACGCGCCGCCGGCGAAGGCCGCAGTGATCGTCAATATGGCGAAGCTACGCCTCATTGGCGGCCTTCGCGGTGATACGGGTGGTTCGCGATGATGCTGGTGGCGCGCCACAATTGTTCGGCGAGCATCGCGCGTGCCATCAGGTGCGGCCAGGTCGCGCGGCCAAATGCGATCACCTTGGCGGCGCCTTCGCGCTCTTCAGGCGTAAAGCCGTCGGCGGCGCCGAGGCAGAAGCGCGCCTCGCGTACCCCGCCGTCGCGCCAGACTTCCAGCAATTTGGCGAATTCGAGCGAGCTCATCTGCTCGCCGCCCTCATCGAGCAGGATGGTGCGGCTGCCTGCGGCTGCGGCAGGCATGCGACCGCCCGTATCCGGAAGCTCGGAAATTTTCTGCGCCCAGGCGACGCGCTTCATATAACGCTCGACCAGCTCGGCCTCGGGCCCGCGCCCGATGCGCCCCCGCGCGATGATGTGCAGCAACATGACGTTTTCGTTCACCTTCGGTGAAAGCGGCACCAGCCCACTCCCCCTCCCGGCCTCCCTGACGATAGTAGCCTATGGGAGGCCGGGAGGGGGAGTGGGCTGGTGCCGCTTCTGTTCGGGCTTTAGGCCGAACAGATCAAACACGTCAATTTGCTGCGGGGACCGGCGGCGCGTCGCCGAACGACCACATGCGTTCGAGGTTGTAGAAGCTACGCACCTCGGGACGGAACAGGTGGACGATGACATCGCCCGCATCGATCAGCACCCAATCGGCATTGGGCAGCCCTTCGACGCGAACAAGACGGCCCGCTTCCTGCTTGATCCGCTGCGCCAGCTTGTCGGCGATGGCCGAGACATGGCGCGTTGACCGGCCGCTCGCGATCACCATATGATCGGCGATGCTGCTTTTACCGGCAAGCGGGATGGAAATGGTTTCCTGGGCCTGGTCCTCGTCCAGCTGGTGGAGGATCAGCGCGTGGAGCGCGTCCACGCTGTCATTTGCGGGTGCGGCGCCGTGCGCGGCATCCTGGGGGGCGGAGATCAAATGCGTCCTTTCCTGATGGGTCCCGACAGGCGCAAACGTGTCAGCGGGTCGCGCAAGGCGCGGCCTTCATAGCGTTCAAACCAGCGGGGGTCTGCCTGCCGTATCGCAGTTGCGGATCGCACATCGGGCGAAAAACGCAGGAACACGAGGGCGGGCGGTCTCCAGTCTGTCCATTGGCTTTTCAGGTCTGCGGGGCGGACAAATCGTCGCAGCCATCCCATCGCACGTCTTGCATGGGCGCGGTCATTATAGCCCGGACGGGCGATAACCGCAATCGGCATCAATCGCGCGATCCCCCGCCAGTCGCGCCACTGGGGCAATTGGACCAGATTGTCGGCCCCCATGATCCAGATGAACTGGCGGTTGGGGTATCGGCGGACCAGCTTTTTCAGCGTGTCGACGGTATAGCGCGTGCCAAGTTCGGCCTCGATTCCCGTAGCGCGAATCGGCGACCGCCGCGCCATCCGCTGCGCCGAGGCGAGGCGTGCGGGAAGGGGCGCCATCCCGGCCTTGGGCTTCAGCGGATTGCCCGGCGACACCAGCCACCATAGTTCGTCCAGCTTCAGCGCGTCGATGGCATTGAGGCTGATCGCGCGATGTCCGCCATGCGCGGGATTGAAACTGCCGCCCAGAAGGCCGGTGGGGATTCGGCGTCTCAGGGCCGGACCTGACCCGTGCCGCGTACCAGCCATTTATACGTCGTCAGCCCTTCGAGAGCGACAGGGCCTCGAGCGTGGAGGCGGCCGGTGGCGATGCCGATTTCGGCGCCGAGGCCGAATTCGCCGCCGTCGGCGAACTGGGTCGAGGCGTTGTGCATGACGATCGCGCTGTCGACTTCGGCGAGGAAGCGCTCGGCGGCGGCGCGATCCTCGGTGACGATCGCATCGGTGTGGCGGCTCGAATGCGCGTCGATGTGCGCGAGCGCGCCGCCTATGCCATCGACCATGGCGATCGACACGATGGCGTCGAGATATTCGCAGTCCCAGTCGCCCACTGTCGCAGGTTCGACATGCGGGCTGAGCGCCGCAATCGCCTTGTCGCCGCGCACTTCGCACCGGGCCGCGATCAGCGCGTCGATGATCGCGGTGGGCGCGGGATAGGCGCGGTCGATCAGGATGGTTTCGGTCGCGCCGCAGATGCCGGTACGGCGCATCTTGGCGTTGACCGCGAGTTCGACGGCTTTGGCAGGGTCGGCGGCACCATCGATATACAGATGGTTGATGCCGTCGAGATGCGCGAGCACGGGCACGCGCGCCTCGTCCTGTACACGGGCGACCAGCCCCTTGCCGCCGCGCGGGATGATGATGTCGATCAGGCCTTGCGCGCGCAGCAGCGCGCCGACCGCCGCGCGGTCCTGCGTCGGCACCAGTTGCACCGCATCAGCGGGCAGGCCCGTTTCGGCGAGGCCCGCCGCGAGCGCAGCGTGGATCGCGCGGTTCGAATGCACCGCCTCGCTGCCGCCGCGCAGGATCACGGCGTTGCCCGACATCAACCCGAGCGCTGCTGCGTCGGCGGTGACATTGGGGCGGCTTTCATAGATGATCCCGACAACGCCCAGCGGAACGCGGACGCGGCTGAGCGCCATCCCGTTCGGGCGCACCGACCGATCGATCTCCGCCCCGACAGGGTCGGCCAGCGAAGCGACCGCCTCGACCGCATCGGCAATCCCGCCGAGCCGGGTGTCATCGAGCCGCAGCCGGTCGAGCATCGCCCCCGTGAGTCCCGCTTTCTCGCCGGCCGCCATGTCGCGGGCATTTGCTTCGAGGATAGCCGCCGCCTCTGCGCGCAACTGGCGCGCGGCCGCTTGAAGCGCGGCCGCCTTTTCGGTGGTCGCGGCGACCGCGAGCCGTTTCGCCGCGACGCGCGCGCGCGCGCCCATGTCGGCGATCAGGGTATCGGCATCGGCCAGCGACGGCGGCGGGGTCAGGGTTTCGACGTTCATGGCGTTCGCCCTATCATGCTTTGCGCGGGCTGCGAAAGTCCCGTTGCGCGGCAACCCATGCGCCTTTAGTCAGGGGGTATGAGCGGGGATATCGAAGGCATTGGGGCAGCGATCACAGCCGGGCTGGCAGGCTCGGCGGTGGAGCCGGGACATGGCGCGGTGCAAGGCGGGCATGGCGAAGAGCGTTGCCTAAATTGCGGGACCAGTCTCGTCGGTTCGCATTGCCATCGCTGCGGGCAAAAGGCCGATATCCATCGCAGTTTCGGCGCGATCGGGCATGACCTGATCCACGCGATCTTTCATTTCGAAGGCAAGATCTGGAACACGCTGCCTTTGCTCGCCTGGCGGCCCGGCGATCTGACCCGTCGCTATATCCACGGTGAACGCGCGAGCTTCATCTCGCCGCTCGCGCTGTTTTTGTTCGCGGTCTTCCTGACCTATGCGGTGATCGCGATGGTCGGCGTGGGGTCGGTCGGCGGCCTCGATGTGCAGAAGGCCGCAGCCGAACAGACGCAGGCCAATGCGATCAAGACCGGTTTTCAGGAAGAGGTTGATCGCGTCGATTCGCGTTTGTCGCAGCGCGATCTGCCACCCGCCGAACGGAAGCGATTGCAGGAAGAGCGCGACGCACTCCAGAAGAGCGCCGACTATCTGGGTGTCGCGCGCAATTTGAGCAAGGCGGAGCTCGACAAGGGGCCCCCGGTGCTCGACGATCCGACGCAGCAGGTGATGACCGGGGTCGATTTCCTTTCGCGGACAAAGATCGATACCGGGGTCGCTTTCATCGATCATGGCCTTGAAAAGGCGATCGCGAACCCGGGGCTGCTTTTCTACAAGCTCCAGGCCAACGCCTATAAATTCGCCTGGGCGCTGATTCCGCTGTCACTGCCTTTCATGTGGTTGCTCTTTCCGTTCAGCCGGCGCTTCCACACATACGACCATTTCGTCTTCGTCACCTATTCGATCAGTTTCATGCTGCTCCTCTTTGTCGTGGTCCGGCTGCTCAACCTGACGATTTTCGCCGATATCGCGACTGCCGCGGCGCTCCTCTATGTGCCATTCCATATGTATCGTCAGTTGCGCGGGGCGTATCGCTCGTCGGGTTTCGCGGCGTTCGTGCGCGCCTCTCTGCTGGTGTTTTTCAGCATTTATGCTGTCGTCACCTTCATGCTGCTCCTGCTCGCACTCGGCATCATGGGCTAGCGCGGGACTGTAACAAAGGCCCGGCATAGGCCCCGAGAAATTTGCAGGAGGACGGCGATGCATCAACTTTGGCAAGAGATAGGGCGGCGCCAGTTGATCGGCATCGGCACGGCGGGTCTCGCCGCGCTGGCCTTGCCCGGTACTGCCGCCGCGATGATGGCGCAGGGCTTTACCCATGGCGTCGCGAGCGGTGAGCCGGGGCCGAATTCCATCCTCCTCTGGACGCGCTATGCGGCGGCGAACGACAGCGCGCTGACCGCGGAAATTTCCGAGAGCACCGACTTTGCTCATATCGTCGGCGGCGGCACCGTGACCGCAAGCGGCGCGCGCGATCATATCGCGAAGATCATGATCGACGGGCTCGAGCCCGGGCGCTGGTATTTCTATCGCTTCGTCGCGCCCGACGGCACGAAATCGGTTACCGGGCGCACCCGCACCCTCCCCTCGGGGCCGACGAGCGCCTTCACTCTCGCGCTGTTTTCCTGTTCGAACCTGCCGTTCGGCTGGTTTAACGCTTATGGCCATGCCGCCGCGCGGGGCGACATCGACCTTGTCGTCCATGCCGGTGATTATCTCTATGAATATAAGGCCGGGGATTACCCGTCGCGCAAGGATGCGTTGCCCGGCCGTGACGTTCAGCCGACGCAGGAACTGGTCGCGCTCGCCGATTATCGCCTGCGCTACGCCGCCTATCGCAGCGATCCCGACCTGCAGCGCCTGCACCAGCTGTTCCCCATGATCGCCCAGTGGGACGATCATGAATTCGCCAACGACACCTGGAAAGGCGGCGCCGAAAATCACAATGAAGGCGAGGGCAGCTGGAGCGACCGCGCCGCCGCCGCCGAGCGTGCGTATCGCGAATGGATGCCCATCGCAGAAGCACGCTGGCGCGACTATCAGGTGGGGGACCTCGCGACGATCTTCCTTCCTGAAACGCGTATCACTGCGCGCGACAAGCCGTTCGAGCTTGGCGAGATATTGGCGGGCGGCGGCGATGCGGCGGCGAAACTGCGGCAATTCGCCGATACCGGCTATCGCGATCCGGCGCGTCAATTGCTCGGCGCCGATCAGGAGGCGTGGCTGTTCGGCGGGCTGGCGTCGTCATCCAAAGCCGGTACGCGCTGGCAGGTCTGCGCGCAGCAGATATTGGCGGGCGCCCTCTTTACCCCACCCGAATCGGCGAGCTGGTTCGGCGCCGACCAACCCGATTATGTGAAACGCCGGGTCGAGATTTCGCAACTCGCGGCCAAGGCAGGGCTGCCGCTCAATATGGACAGCTGGGACGGCTATCCGGCGGCGCGCAGCCGCCTGCTCGGCGCGGCGCAATCCGCCGACGCCAATCTCGTGATGCTCGCGGGCGACAGCCACAACGCCTGGGCGTTCGATCTGGCGCACGACGGCCGGCCGGCCGGGATCGAGATCGGCGGCCACAGCGTCACTTCGCCGGGTTTCGAGGCTTATACGACCGGGGTCTCGGACGCTGCGCGCGTCGCGGCGCTGCGTGCCTCCTCGCCGCAGCTTCAATGGGCGAACACCGAAGATCGCGGCTATGTAACCGTGGCGCTCACCCCCGACCGGGTGACCGCCAGCTGGCACAATGTCGAGACGATCCGCCGCCACAGCCCGGCGCTGAAAAACTCGCACAGCATGACGGCGGCGCACGGGCGGCGGATGTACGACGCGGCGTAATCCCCTATCCCCTCTCCCTTGAGGGAGAGGGTTGTGCAGGCTTGGCGGCTTGCCGCCTAGCCGAAGCTGGGTGAGGGGGTGTCGTCGGGGACATGCGCTTGGTCTGAGCCTCTCACCCAAGTCCGCTTAAGCGCTGCGCCCCAACGCTCCCTATCCTTCTTCCGGCGGGCGAAGGATAATCAGCTATACGGCGGCGTATCCTCGAACTCGGCGAACCAGGGATAGTCGTTCGCGACGCTCGAAGAGAAATTGGGTGGGCGCTTTTCGAGGAAGCTCGTGACGCCTTCTGCGGCATCGGGGCTGCGCCCGCGCGCGAAGATCACACGGCTGTCCCAGCGGTGTGCGCTCATCGGGTGCGGCGCACCGAGCATCCGCCACAGCATATGGCGCGTGAGGGCGACCGACACGGGGGCGCTGTCGGCGGTCAGCTCGCGTGCCTTGGCGATGGCGGCGTCGACCAGCTCGCCGGGCTTGTGCACCGACTGGACAAGGCCCTTTTCATGCGCTTCGGCGGCGTCGATCAGCCGTCCCGAAAAGCACCAGTCGACGGCGTTCTGGATGCCGACAAGGCGCGGCAGGAACCAGCTCGATGCCGCTTCGGGGACGATCCCGCGCCGGGCGAAAACAAAGCCGTAACGCGCCGTCTCGCTGGCGAGACGGGCGTCCATCGACAGTGTCATCGTCGCGCCGATGCCGACCGCAGCGCCGTTGATCGCGCCGAGGACGGGCTTTTTGCAGTCGAAGATGCGCATCGACACGCGGCCGCCCGAATCGCGGATCAGCGGGTGCGACCAGTCGATCGTGCCATCTTCGGCGATCGGGCTCGCCGATGTGCCGTCGGGCAGCGTCGCGACCTTGTCGGTGCGCTTGTCATAATCGAAGGTGGCGGCGCCCTGACCGAGGTCGGCGCCGGCGCAATAGGCACGGTCACCCGATCCGGTGAAGATCACCGCACGCACGCCGTCGTCGGCATCGCATTCGTCGAGCGCGGCGACGATTTCCAGCATCATCTCGGTAGTGAAGGCGTTCATCCGGTCGGGCCGGTGAAGCGTCAGGAGGGCAATGCCTTCGTGCTTGTCGAGGCGAATCTGGTCATAGCTCATGTCTCTGCTCCTTGGTTTCGCTGGCATCGTTGCAAGCGCGGTGCCGAAGCGCAAGCACTTTACGTAAACGTAAACTATGGCGCGGGCTTCGCGGGCGACGACGGAAAAATGGCAAGCGCGATGGCGGGGATGACGCGCGCAACCTTTGGCGCTATAGGCCCGCGCATCGCCCCGGCGCCGTGCCTCTTCGTGAGTCGCTTTCGCCGGGGTCATTCATTTTGGTTCCGACAGAAAGTTTGAACGCCATGGCCCGTCGCCGCCAGATCTACGAAGGCAAAGCCAAGATCCTTTACGAGGGTCCCGAACCGGGGACGCTGATCCAGTATTTCAAGGATGATGCGACCGCGTTCAACGCCCAGAAAAAGGGTACGATCAGCGGCAAGGGCGTGCTCAACAACCGGATTTCGGAGCATGTCTTCACGCTGCTCGGCAATATAGGCGTTCCGCACCATTTCATCCGCCGCCTCAACATGCGCGAGCAGTTGATCCGTCAGGTCGAGATCGTGCCGATCGAAGTCATCGTGCGCAACGTCGCCGCGGGCACGCTGTCGAAGCGCCTCGGGATCGAGGAAGGCACGCAGCTTCCCCGCACGCTGATCGAATATTGCTACAAGGACGACGCACTCGGCGATCCGCTGGTCGCCGAAGAGCATATCGCCTGCTTCAACTGGTGCAGCCAGGAAGAGCTCCACGATATTCAGGACATGGCGATCCGCATCAACGACTTCATGTCGGGCATGTTCGCCGCGGTCGGCATCCGCCTCGTCGACTTCAAACTCGAATTCGGGCGTTTGTATGACGGCGAATTCAGCCGCATCATCCTCGCCGACGAAATCAGCCCCGACGGCTGCCGTCTGTGGGACATGACGACGAACGAAAAGCTCGACAAGGACCGTTTCCGCCGTGACCTTGGCGGCGAAGTCGAAGCCTATCAGGAAGTCGCGCGCCGCCTTGGTCTGCTGCCCGAAGGCAGCGAGAATGCCGTGCTCGACCTCGACAGCCACCGGAAGAAAAAGGGCAGCTAAGCCACGCTGTATCCCGGCGAAAGCCGGGATACTTCCGAGCGCGAGCAGGGAACCCCGGCTTTTGCCGGGGTTCTCGTTTTTGCCCCGTCAGATATTGATGCTCGTCGGGATCAGGCTCGGCTGCAGATACGGATAAGGCTGCATCCGGTTCGCATTGCGCGCGACAATTTGCGTCTCGACACCGACCAGCGCCGCCTGAAACCAGGCGAGCGGTCCCTCCTTCGCGGTCACGCGCGGGTCCTGAAACCATTTGGGATAGGGGAAAGCGTTGCTGCGATAGTCGCCGAGGGGGCGATAATGCACCGACCCCAGCAGCTCGAGCACATTCAATTGTTCGAGCGCGAGGGCCATCGGCGGCATCATCGCCAGCCACCCGGCCTTGTCGTGGCCGCGCTGTCCGGTCGGCGCCGCCTGCCACCCCGCGCCGGTGACGGCGGGGGCAAAGGCCATGATGTCTTTTTGCGGAAAATTGACCGCGGCATGCTGCGCGCTCGCGGTGAACATCACCATCGTGCATATATCGATCAGCTGCCTGCGGGTGGTGACCGGGCCCAGATCTTTGATCTTTGCTTCGCCCGCGAGGCATGCCGCCCATGCGGCCAGTTCGGTGTCGCCGGCGACGTCGGCGTCGTCCGTATAATAAAGATCGACATATTGCCGCGCCCATTCGTGGATCGTGTTCCACACCAGCAGCGCGTCGTCGCGATACGGATAGTCGGCGAGCGCCGAGTCGATACCGACTCCGCGCGCGGCGAGGTCGGCGGGGAGCATCTTGCCGTGGAAATCGAACGCCAGTCGCGCATCGACCGCCGCCATCTGGCTCGACGCGATCGTGCCGGCGAAAATATGGTCGATCGGGCCATCGGCGGCGATCAATGAGGTCGCCGCCGCTTCGTTGATGAACAGCGTTCCCTCAAAATGCGGGACCAGCAGCGCCCAGATCGGGTGGATTTCAGCCAGATGGCGATGCGTGGCGACCGCGAAGGCCTCGATCACCAGATGGGTGCGCGCGAGATGGGTGAACAGTTCATGATAATTGCCGTCGGCGACCTGTACGACCAGCTTCGCCATTTCCCAGCCCCATTGCCTGTCGGCGGCGGGTGAAGGCGTGAACATCGGATAGTCGGCGGGGTCCTGTCCGCACTGGATCGCAACCGGGACCAGCGATGATCCCCCCGGCGGCACCGCGAACAGCGCCATTGGCTGCCACGCATATTTGGCCATTCCGTGCCAGGTTCCGGCGTCCAGGATTTCGAGCGGCTTGTAATCGAGCATGAAAAGGCGGCCCTCCGCAAGCGCGGACGCCAGCGTGTCGCCGTTCACCACCGTTTGATATCTCGCTTCGCTCAGCGGAAAATTGGCGGGAAGCCCGCCCGTCACCGCGGCGATCAGCATGCAGTTGGGCCCCTGTACGCGGAGCCGGGCGAAGCAACTGTCGTCTTGGAACATATAGCTGATGCCGGGAACCGGCAGCGTCGCAAACAGCGCGCGATATGCCTCGATACTGCGCGGTGTCTTGCTGCCCAGCTCCATTGCTTCGGCTTCGCTGACCTTCATCAGATCCTCGATCCGCTCGCGATATTCCTTCAGCTGGGTAACATGCAGGTCGCGTTCGGCCGCCGCGACCGCATTTTCGACATCGCCGATGGCGCGTTCGAAGATATTGCCGCCGCTGTGGACGCCATGCTCGATTGCGATATGTCTGGTCGACGCCTCGATCGCATCACAATCGGCAAGCGCGGCTTCATATGTGGCTCGCGGAATGGTGAGTTCGCCCTTGCTGACCCCGCCCAACTTCACCGTCAGCGCGTTTCGCACGATGTTCAGCCCGACGCCGATCAGGATCGCGAACCATGCGATCGTCGGCGTGTCGTTCTTCGGCACCCGGGTTGCGAGTGGGACGCCGGGAAGCGTCGGCACGTCGGTCGTCCATACATAGACACTTTGTGCTGCCGCCAGCTGCGCCGCGCGCGCCGCCCGTTCGGTGGGCGTATCCTGTTGCGGCAAGCTGGGGTGGGAGGAAGGCAGAGGCGACGCAGCCACCTGAACAGGCGAGGGGAAGTCTGGCGAAGCAAAGGACATGGGTGAAACTCTCGCAATGGTTATGAAATGAAGATTCCTTTCGTCGAACATGGTTAATATTTTGACGACCCGGCCTCGATACTTGCCTGCATCAAATACAGGCTATGTTTCATGTCCTTAACCGTTGTTTTACCGGCGCTTGCTACCTCGCAGCCATGACGGGGGCCTTTATCAAATTGAAGCGGCGGTTTTTTCCGCCTGTTCCGCGGCAAATTCGCGACGATGTTGCGGTGCTGCGGGCCAATCGCGTCGAAACGCTGACGCCGATGCTGTTTCTGCTGCTTGCGGCGACGACGCCGACCGCCATTTACGGTGGTGTGGCGACGGTGCACCCCATCATCCGTGTTGGTTTTCCGGTCACGCTCGCAGTGATTGGCCTCCTCGGATTTCTGTTCCTGATGCATAATCGCGGCCGGCGGATGAGCCCGCGCCGCGCGCGCCGGATGATCAAGGAAGCGACCTGGCTGTCGGGTACGACGGGGCTCATGTGCAGCAGCTGGACGGTGGTCAACTGGCTCGCCGCGCCGCCCGAAACACACAGCTATTATGCGATGGTCATGGCGATGGGGTCGCTCGCGACCGCTTATTGCCTGTCGTCGATCCGCTTCGCGACCTTCGTCAATCTGACGATCGGCCTCGGCCCGATTTCGCTGTTGATGCTGACCTCGGGCAATCCGCCCGAAATCGCTGCGGGAACCAGTCTGGTCATGGCGACGCTGTTCCTGATGCGGATGATGATTCAGCAGCACGGCCAGCTGATCGATCTGTTGCAGCTTCAGCGTCAGATGCGCGAGCTGGCGCATACCGATCCGTTGACCGGCCTTGCGAACCGGCGTGAGTTCGACATGCGGCTCGAAGATGAAGTTGCGGCTGCGGGAGCAGGGTCGCGCTTTGCGATTGCGCTGCTCGATCTCGACGGCTTCAAGCCGGTCAACGACCGCCACGGCCATGCTGTCGGCGACGCGCTGCTTTGCGAAGTCGCGGCGCGGTTGCGCGCTTCCTGCGGCGATCATGCGATGGTCGCGCGCCAAGGCGGCGATGAATTTGCGATTCTTGCGCCCGCCGGCTCGCCCTTGCTGACGACCGCGATCGCCGATCATATTCTGGCTACGCTCGCCGCGCCCTATCGTGTCGGGGATCAGCTCATCCATGTCGGCGCCAGCGTCGGTGTGGGACGCTGGCCCGACGATGGCCGGACGGGGCGTCAGTTGTTCGATGTTGCCGACCGCGCGCTCTATGCCGCGAAGGCGGCCGATCGCGAACCGATGTCGTCGGTCGAACCCATTCATCGCATCGCCTGACCATGGCTTGACCGAAGGGCGGCGGCTAGCCACATCTGTCGTCATGAACTCCCAGATTTTCCGGCGCGCCTCGGCCGCGCTGTCGCCCCTCGTCCTTATCGCGCTTGTCGTTCCGGTCGAGGCACGTGCGCCCTCGGCGCCGCGGGCGGAGAACGCGGCGGTCAATCCGCAAACCGCTGCCGCTAAGGCATGGAATTTTGCCGCGAGCGACATTCCGGTTGATCCGAACATCATCTTCGGGGTGCTGCCCAACGGGATGAAATATGCGCTGCTGAAAAACAGCACCCCCAAGGACAGCGTCGTCCTGCGCATGCGCTTCGATGTCGGCAGCTTTGCCGAGGCCGACGATCAGCGCGGCCTCGCTCATTTCCTCGAACATATGGCGTTTAATGGGTCAAAGGGGGTGCCCGAGGGGGAGATGATCAAATTGCTCGAGCGCAAGGGGCTGGCGTTCGGCGCCGACACCAATGCCTCGACCGGTTTCGACGAGACGCTTTATAAGCTCGACCTGCCCAATGCGTCGGACGATCTGATCGACACCGGTCTGATGCTGATGCGCGAAACCGCGAGCGAGTTGACGATCGACCCTGCCGCGGTCGACCGCGAACGCGGTATCATCCTGTCCGAAAGGCGCGCGCGCGACACCTATCAACTGCGCAGCCTGATCGACCAACTGGGGTTCCAGATGGAGGGAATGACGGTTGCCAACCGGATACCGGTCGGGACCGAAGAGGTGATCCGCACCGCCCCCGCCGCGCGCATCCGCGACTTGTATGATCGCTATTACCGTCCCGAACGCGCGACACTGGTGATGGTCGGCGATTTCGATCCGGCGGCGATCGAGGCGAAGATCAAGGCGCGCTTTACCGACTGGAAAGGGCGCGGCCCGGCGGGCGCGGATCCCGATATCGGCACGATCGACTATTCCCGGCCAGAGGCGGCGCATGCGTTTATCGACCCCGCGATTCAGGACGCGGTGACGATCTCCGCGTTCAAGCCATGGGTCGACGAACTGGATACCAAGGCAAAGCGCGCGCGCAGTCTGGCCGAAGATGTCGGCGAGGCGATCGTCAGTCGCCGCCTCGCGAAAATCGCGCTGGCCGAGGATTCGCCGATCCTCGCGGGCTATCTCAGCGACGCATCGGGCTGGAAGATCTTCGATCAGGTGTCGGTCGGCGCGGTCGCCAAGGAAGGTGCATGGCCGGAGGCGCTGGCGCTTGCCGAGCAGGAGCTTCGCCGCGCGATGCTGCACGGCTTCACGCAGGCAGAGGTCGACGAACAACTCGCGAACCGCCGCACGTCGCTTAAAAATGCCGTCGCCGGAGTGACGACGCGGCGCAGCACGACGATGGCCGATGTGCTCGTTCAGGCGGCGAAAGGCGATTTCGTCGTCGTTCGCCCCGAAACCTCGCAGTCGCTGTTCGAAGCCTCCGCGCCCGCGCTGACCGCCGAAGCGGTCGGCGCCGCCTTCCGCAAACGGATGGACGGGCTGAGCGCCCCGCTCGCCTATGTGACCGCGAAAAAGCCGCTCGAAGGCGGCACGGCGGCGGTTCTCGCCGCGCTCAACGCGTCGCAGCAGGTGGCGGTCGCCGCGCCCGACGCATCGGCCAGCATCGCCTTCGCCTATGATGATTTCGGTCCGCCCGGAAAGGTCGTGAGCGACGAACTGGTCGAGGATCTGGGCATCCGCCGCATCCGCTTCGCCAATAATGTCATGCTCAACATCAAGAAAACCGACTTTCAGAAGGAGCGCGTCTATCTCTCGCTTCGCGTCGATGGCGGTAATCTGCTTGCGACGCGCGACGATCCGACCCGCGTCGCGCTCGCCGGATCGCTCACTCTTGGCGGGCTCGAAGCGCACAGCCTCGACGAATTGCGCACGATCCTTGCCGGCAAGACGGTCAGTTCCAGTTTTGGCAGCGGGACCGATGCCTTTGGCGGGGCCGCGCTGACCTCGCCCGAGGATTTCGCACTGCAGGCCAAGCTGATGGCAGCCTATCTGACCCATCCCGGCTATCGCGCCGATGGTCTCGCGCTGATCCGCCGCTCGTTGCCGCAGCAATATGCCGCGAACGATGCGACCCCCGCCGCGGTGATGGCGCGCGACGCGGGAGGCATTCTCGCCAACGACGACCCCCGCTCGCAGACACCGCCGCTCGCGAAACTGATGGCGCTCGACTGGGCCCAGCTGAAGTCGGTGGTTGCCGACAGTTTCGACCATGGCGCGATCGAGGTGGGTGTCGTCGGCGACATCGACGAACAGGCGGCGATCGACGCGATTGCCGCAACCTTCGGCGCGCTGCCCGAACGCCGCGCCGTCTTTGATCCACGCCCCGCCGCGCGCATCCGCGAATATGCGACCGATCGCAGCGAACGCACGCTGATCCACAAGGGCCCCGCCGATCAGGCCGAACTGCGCGTGTATTGGCCCGCGCGCGACGACAGCGACCTTGGCGAGGCGATGCGGCTCAGCCTCCTCGCGCGCGCCATGCAATTGAAGCTGACCGAGGAACTGCGTGAACGGCTCGGCGAAAGCTACAGCCCCGGGGCGGGCGCCAGCCTGTCGGAGGAGTTTCCGGGCTATGGCCATCTGCTGGCCACCAGCAACGTCGATTACAAGGATCTGGCGACGACGCGCGCGGCGATCTTCGCGATCGCCAGAGAACTGCGCGATGCGCCGATCGACGCCGACCTGCTCGACCGTGCGCGGCGGCCGCTGCTCGAAGCGATGATCAAGTCGCGGCGCGAGAACAGCTATTGGCTGAACTATGTTTCGGAGGCGACAAGCGAGGCCGACCGCCTCGACCGCAGCCGCAAGGGCATTGCCGAGGTCGAAGCCGCCACGCCGGCGGAGCTGCAGGCACTCGCGCGGCGCTATCTGATCGACGACAAGGCGCTGGTGATCAAGGCGGTGAGCGACAAGGCGGCGAAGTAGGGGGAAGCGCGCAGCTTCGGTCGCGATCGGGCGCGGTTCGGGCGACGCCGATGCCCGGATGCGCGGCGATTGCAGGCGCTGGCGGGCGGTGGTGCTTCCCCTGCTGACAGCGCCCGTTTCCGCTGCTAGTGCGCGGCGCATGACCACAGCTTTGTCCCATATCCGCAACTTCTCCATCATCGCGCACATCGACCATGGCAAGTCGACGCTGGCCGACCGGCTGATCCAGTTCACCGGCGGGCTGACCGCGCGTGAGATGTCGGCGCAAGTCCTTGATAATATGGACATTGAGAAGGAACGCGGGATCACGATCAAGGCGCAGACGGTGCGCCTGTCGTACAAGGCGCATGATGGCGAGACCTATCAGCTCAACCTGATGGACACCCCGGGCCACGTCGACTTCGCCTATGAAGTGTCGCGCAGCCTTGCCGCGTGCGAAGGCGCGCTGCTGGTCGTCGACGCGGCGCAGGGGGTCGAGGCGCAGACGCTGGCGAACGTCTATCAGTCGATCGAGCATGACCATGAAATCGTGCCTGTTATCAACAAGATCGACCTTCCCGCGGCCGACGTCGACAAGGTGAAGGCCGAGATTGAGGATATCATCGGCCTGCCTGCTGACAATGCGGTGCTGGCCAGCGCCAAAGCCGGGATCGGCATCGAGGAGGCGCTGGAGGCGATCGTCACCCGCATCCCGCCGCCCAAGGGCGACGCGACCGCGCCGCTGCTCGCGATGCTCGTCGACAGCTGGTACGACCCGTATCTGGGCGTCGTCATCCTTGTCCGCGTGATCGACGGCGTGCTGAAAAAGGGTCAGCAGATCAAGTTCATGCAGTCGGGAACGACGCATCTGATCGACCGCGTCGGCTGCTTCACGCCCAAGATCGAACAGCTGACCGAACTCGCCCCCGGCGAAATCGGCTTCATCACCGCGCAGATCAAGGACGTTGCGCAGGCGCGCGTCGGCGACACGGTGACCGACGCGAAGAAGCCCGCGGCGCAGGCGCTGGCGGGGTTCAAGGAAGTCCAGCCCGTTGTCTTCTGCGGCATGTTCCCGACCGACGCCAACGACTTCGAGAAATTGCGCGAATCAATCCAGAAACTGCGCCTCAACGACGCCAGCTTCTCGTTCGAGATGGAAAGCTCGGCCGCGCTCGGCTTCGGCTTCCGCTGCGGTTTCCTTGGCTTGCTCCACCTCGAGATTATTCAGGAGCGGCTGAGCCGCGAATATGACCTCGACCTGATCACCACCGCGCCGTCGGTGGTGTACAAGCTGAAGCTGGGCCATACCAAGAATGAGGCGGCGAAGGAGATCGAACTCCACAACCCCGCCGACATGCCCGACCCGAACCGCATCGACGAAATTCAGGAACCGTGGATCGAGGCGGTGATTTACGTCCCCGACGAATATCTGGGCCCGATCCTGAAACTGTGTCAGGACCGCCGCGGCATCCAGAAAAACCTGACTTACGTCGGCGGCCGCGCGCAGATCACCTATGAACTGCCGCTCAACGAAGTCGTGTTCGATTTCTATGACCGGCTGAAAAGCATCAGCCGCGGTTACGCGTCGTTCGACTATCACCAGATCGGCCACCGCCCCGGCGACCTCGTCAAGATGAGCATCCTGGTGAACAACGAGCCGGTCGACGCGCTGAGCATGATCGTCCACCGCGGCACCGCCGAAAGCCGCGGCCGCGGCATGTGCGAGCGCCTGAAAGACCTGATCCCGCGCCACATGTTCAAAATCCCGATCCAGGCCGCGATCGGCGGCAAGGTGATCGCCCGCGAAACCATCGCCGCGCTGCGCAAGGACGTGACCGCCAAATGCTATGGCGGCGACGCGAGCCGCAAGAAAAAGCTGCTGGAAAAGCAGAAAGAGGGCAAAAAGCGGATGCGCGAGTACGGCAACGTCAACATCCCGCAGGAGGCGTTCATTGCAGCGCTTCGTATGGGTGACGACACCTAATCCGCTTTTTTCATGAAGCAGAAAGGCGGCTTCGCCTGCCGCTGCGCTTATTGCCGTGCTGCGGACGACGCTTAGTGGCAGATTTTGCACTGAGCGCCATCTCCGCGCTCAGTGAATACCTTCTGAAAACCCGATGCAAAGGCCTTGCTACAACTGGCGGGTGTCAGACGGCGTCTGAGCCCTTGTAGGCAAGGTGAGCCTTTCGCATCTCCTGAGTCAGGTTGAAAACAGTAGTGAAGGGACGTCGCGGTGGAATGCCCTCATCCTCTCGACGTGCGAGCTGTTGTTGAGCCCGATTTTCTGCGTCTTCGACCTTCGACAAAAACTGGCCAAAATCTGCTGATTTCTTACCCTTAGGATCGTAATCCTTGCATACTTTCGCCAGTGCAGCTTGGACCTGATGACGATCATCTGGACGATCGAAGTTGTCGAAATGTAGTAAGAGCCAAAGTTCGAAGCATGGATCAGAAAACGCCACTTCTACGGACGAGGCACGGCATCTTTCAATCGCTTCGGGAACTTTTGGGTGCTCATCGCGATCAAATACTGCCCAAATCTGATCAGCTTCCTCAAATGATGACCTTCGTCCGCGCGCCCGCTTCATTGCTGTTGCGCGCTCGCAAGCTTTTTCGGCGATCGTTATCGGAACACCTGCCGCATCGATTACCTCAAGGTCTACGAGCGCTCCTAGGAGATCACGACGCACAGCTTTAAAATAATCGGGCTCAGTATTCTTGCCCTCGCTGTAAATAATAAACTTCGCTTTCGGTGCGCGTTTGGGTGCTGCGCGTCTGAGAGATTTTCGTTGCCGCATTATCGGGCCTCAAAAAGTGTAACGAGATCGCCCGAATGGGGAACCGCACCGTAACGGCCTTCCAGATAGCCTTGCTCGAAATTGTCAGTCGGCCGCGATTTGATATCGGATAAGGGAAAAAGATGGGATGCGCCAGCGTCATCCTTTTCACAGAACCAGATTTGGTCGCGTCGCAATCTGGATAGGCTAAGTAAGTTTGTGTCGTGCGTCGTGGCGATGAGCTGAGCGCCCTTCCGGTTAATCTTGGGGCTTTCAAAAAGCTCCAAAATCTGCGCTGCGGCGAAGGTGTGAAGACTCGCGTCGAGCTCGTCTATTACGACAAGGGTTCCCTCGTCGAGCGCTTTGAAAACCGTATTCATCATAAGAACTAATCGCCGAGTTCCCGAACTCTCGCGCTCAAGTCCAAAATAGCAGGGTTCTCCAGAGGCGCTGGAATGCGCGAACTCTATCGCAACATCGCGCAAGCGATCGGGTTGCTCTTCATCTATAGAGGAAGTTTCTCCCATATGTTTACGAGCAACTGCGATAAATTCCTTCGTTAACATCCTAACGGATTCGGGAATTTCAATATCTGTTTGTCTAAATCCTGTGATCCCTGTACCGATAGATTTTAGAAACTCGATAGTTCTCGGGTCAACTTGGTCCTCCTTAAATGTGTTGTTAATTAACTCCTTTGCCACTGCGACATTCATGCTGAAACGGGTCCGCCGGAAAAAGCCGACAATCTTGCTTAGTTCTTCATGATCGTTCTGCGTTGCAGTCGAAATAAATAAGCTGTTAGGCCGCATGAGATCGACGAGTATCTTCTTCGGACCCTTGAAATGAGACCCGAACTCGACCTCGTTTCCGGTGCGCTCGAACAATCGCCTCCGCTTTCCTTCCGGGTAAGCGTACAGCCACTCGGCAGTAAACGCATCGTCGTTGCACTCGAAGCCGTATTGTAGCCGTACGCCCTCGAGTACGAATTCAGCTTCGAGCATTGTCGTTTTTGACGCGTGAGTAGGGTTAAGTTTGAAGGCAACGCGTGGAACGCCCCCTTCCGGGTTGCCCCGTGTATGCGACTGCAGGATGGCGCGTTTCAGGAAGCTGAAGGCTTTCAAGAAATTTGTTTTTCCTGACGCATTGGCACCATAGATTATCGCGCTCGGTAAAGTGGAGAGGTTCGTCCCGGGAATGGGCACTAAGCTGCACTCGGGGCCCTTGAGGCTTGAAGCAACTAGCGAAATTTCCTCGGTATCGGCCACAGAGAGATAATTCTTAGCGCTGAATCTCAACAACATTTTTGAACTCCCGAATCAGCTTGAGTACAAATTTATATCCAATTTTGGTAAATATTCTACCAAATCGACCGTAAATTTGGCGGTAAAATCGATTTTATCGACATTTGAGGTGCCGCGAACGACTGCGAGCGGTGAGTGATTCGATCCACTCGCGCAAAGGTTTGCGCCCCATAGGTATTTGGTTCAATCGGCGGCTTTCCGCATCTCAGCCCACAAACATTCATTCCGTTGCTGAGTAACTACCGCTGCTCCTTCTTCTCCATCCGCGTAATCTGCACCACACACCGCTCTGGAATCTGGATCAAGCCGCTGAGCATCAGCCGTTCATCGTCGGCGACGATCATCGCTGACGCAGAGAGGGTTTTTACGCTGTCATCATCGTAGACGAGGCGGCCGACGGACAGGCAAGTCTGGACCGGGCGCGGTTCGAGATGGGCGCCCTCGACCCAGCCGCCAGTGGGTTTGCGCGATGTGGCCGTTCCCCGGCGAAGGCCGGGGGCCAGAGCGTGGTGCGTTGACGGATGGGCCCCGGCTTGCGCCGGGGAACATCGTCGGGGGCTTCGCGGGATGGCTTTTCTTTGGGGGGTGGGGGAGGCTTATGTGCCGTCCGCTGTCCCGGCATCCGGCGTTGCGGCTTTGCCATCGCCCGCTTTCCATGCCGCCCAGCTTTCTTCGCTGTAGGCCGCGTTCCATTCGCGCTCCAGCGCCTCGATCTCGCGGTCGATGCGGCGGCGGGCGGCGTCGCGTTCGGGGGTGGTGGGGCCGCCCTGATGATGTGGGTTGGCCAGAAAGTCCGGGGGGTGCTGGATCACCGGCTGGCGCGATTGTTGCCATGCCTCGGCCCGGGCGCGCAGCGTGGCGGCGGCGGTGCGCATCTCGCTGCGCGTGAATTTGCCGTCCTTGCGCGCTTTGTCTTTTTCGCCGCCATTCCCGTCGTCTCTCCCGTCACCGATCGCATCGCCGATCGCGTCGCCGTCCTCGACGATATGGTCGGCGTAGCGGTTGAACCAGATTTCGTCGCTTTGGCCCTTGCTGCCGTCGGGATCGTCGGCGGGCGGGCGCCATTCGACGTTGGGCAGCTCGTCGTCGCCGCCGGTTTCCTCCTGCCAATCGGAATCGGCCGCGCCGGCGCCGATCGGGACGATCATGTCGGGGTGGTGCATGTGCCATTCGTGCTTTTGCGGGTTAATATAGGCGTCGGCCCGGATCACCGCTTGCCAGTCGGTGCCGGGGCCGGTGAGCAGGTCCCATGCGGCGCGCTTGACCGGATCATGCGCGATCTTGCGTTGAAAGGCGGTGCGGATGGAGCGGAGCCGGTCGTCGAGGCCGGTTTCCTGACGCTGTTGCAGCTTGTCATATTCGAGGCGGTCGGCGGCGGCGCGGTCGCGGCGTTCCTTTTCCCATTCGGCCTGCCAGCGCGCCTTCAGGCGGCGGATGCCGTGGGGAAGGGCGGTGGCGGGCATGCCGTCGATATTGATGGCGTCGCCGAAGCTTTCGGGAAAATTGTTGCGCGCAATATGCTGCATCGCGCGGATGTGCGGGCGGCGGCGCTCCATCGTGACGCGGCCTTCCTTCGACCAGGTTTCGGGGACGCCATAAATGGCATATTCCATGAGCAGGTCGGCGACGCGGCGCGCGCCCATCTCGACCGCGCGGTCCCATGCGGCGCCGAAGCTGTACGCGCCCTCGCGGCGGCGGAGCTGGTAAAAGGCCGAGGCCGAGTGACCCGCCGCCTTGGCCGCCATCGTCACCGCGCCGGTCGCGGCGAGATGCGCGATGAAGAGGCGCTGTTTCTGCGCGGTGATGCCGCTCCAGCGCTTGGTGCGTTGTTCGACGGCGGTGAAGGCGAGTCCGGGCGGCAGATCGTCGGGGTCGATCATGGGGTCGGGGCCGTCATCGTCGGGATCGGACAGCGGCGGAAGGATCGTCTGTTTCATCGCGGTTCCCATCATGGTTTGGAAAATAGGTGCAACGAACCATATTGGAACAATGTAGGAAAGCGGAAATTGCGCATCGGGTGAATTGTCAGGCGCGTCCGGGGCGGCTAGCCTGTGCGCTTCCATGGGAGGCAAGCGGATGGCGGATGCGCCCGGACGGCCGATCGACGATATCCCCGGACGGAGGATCGACGATATCATCGTGTGCAGCGCGCTGAACGACGGCACCGTCGTGTGCCTGCGCACGATCACCCCCGAAGATGAGGATCTGCTGCGCGAGGGGGTCGCGAAACTGTCGGCGGAATCGCGATATTTGCGCTTTTTCTCGCCCGCGCCGAGCTTGCCCGACGATGTGATCGAGCGATTGCTCGACGTCGACGGGCACGACCATATCGCGTGGGGGGCGATCTGCACCGAATGCCCGGGGCAGCCGGCGATCGGCGCGGTGCATGCGGTGCGCTATCGCCACGGCGGGCGCGCGGGCGAATATTCGGTCGCGGTGCTCGACGCCTTTCAGGGCAAGGGGCTGGCGCGGATGATGACCGCGGCGCTGCTCGTCCAGTGCCTGGCCGAGGGGCTGACGGTTCTGGACGTCCATATCCTGTCCGAAAATCGCGCCGCGGCGAAGCTCGTCAAATCGCTGGGCGCGCAATGGAAGACCGAAGGGGCGGGGGTCGCCGAATATCTGCTCGACGTGGCGGGGGCGATCGCGGTGCTGCGCGCCGATAGCGACGCGCGCGGGGTGCAGGATGTGCTGCGGACGCTTGAAGGAGAGTTGGGGGAGGGCGGTTAGGGGCGGGGGAGATGGGCGCGCCCGCGGCTGGGGCGGGCTAAGTCCCTTCCGCCGCTTTGGGTCGCTGGGAGCGGCGGAAGGGAAAGTCCGTAGAGCCGTTTCCGGTCCACACGAAGCTTTTAGCGCGAAAAAGTAACTTAAGAGTGACCAGGATCACAGGTCGCGCCTTTTTGCGAAAATATTTTGGCAAGACAAAGGGCGCCGGATACTCTCCGGCGCCCTTCACCCTGCCCTTTAGGGTAGGCAGCCCTTGTTTTATTTGACTTATTTCTTGGCGGCGTCGGTCTTTTGCGTGTCGCCGATGCCCGATTCCGACGGAGCGATTTCGCCGTTATCGTCCATGGCGTTGGCCTTTTCTTCGCCCTTTTCTTCGACGACGTCAGCCTTGTTTTCCATGGCTTCCTTGGCCGGGCCTTCGGGCATCGCGTCGGCCTGTGCATCAATGGCTTCGGCCTGAGCTTCGGCCTGATCCTCGACCTTGTCGGCCTGCGGGCTCTGGCAAGCGCCGAGAGCGAGGGCGGAGGTGGCGGCGAGGGTGATGAACATCTTGCGCATATGAGTGACTCCCAATGTTGACTCGGGGGCTTAACGCGGCGGTGCGGGCGAGGGTTGCAGGGAAAAGTCAAAGCATTGAAAATAATGAATTATTTCTCATGGATTTCCGGGATTGCGCTGCGAAAGCGCAAAAAAAGAGGGCGCCGGAAGCGCCCTCTTCATATCGTGATGCATGCCGCGATCAGAAGCGCTGCTGGCGCTCGTACAGATCACGATAATGCTGGATGCGCGTGACGCGCAGCCCCGGCATGCCGCTGCGATCGATCGACCGCTGCCAGCCGGCGAACTCCTCGAGCGTCAGGCTGTAGCGTTCGCACACTTCGTCGACGGTCAGGAGGCCGCCGTTGACCGCAGCCACGACCTCCGCCTTGCGGCGGACCACCCAGCGGGTGGTGGTGGGCGGGGGCAGGGAGTCCAAGGTCAGCGGTTCGCCTAGCGGGCCGATAACCTGAGCGGGCCGGATTTTCTGGTTCTCGATCATGCTCATTCCATGTTTTCAACGTCGGGGGATGTCGGGGGGACCGACGCGTTTCGTTCTATATGCGAGGGACTCAACATCGGCTGAAACCCTCTGGTAAACAGGCTGTTCATAATTTCGGGCAAGGCGTTCGCATCATCGGACAGGTCGAAAAAGCGAACGGGCTGGGCCACAATTTGTTCCTCGCCCGGACCGCGTCCACCCAATATTTCAAGGCGTGCATTCACATGGGCCCGATACGCTTCACGAGTCGCGTGGGCGCGCAGCATGCGCACCGTCGGCAACATCGCCTGCCGCGCACCAGCCACCGCCGACACGATGTCGAAGCTGGGCCTCGACAAGCTGACGGCACCGGCAAGGCGCGGATGATCGGACGGGTTGAGGTTCATGAGGCTGGTCTACGCCGAACCACCTAAGGTCCAGTAAATGCCCATTTCATGGCTTGTTAGCCAAGCTTAACCCGCGTCAATATTTTGACACATCGCGCGGAAAAGCTGGATTTTTGGACGCCGCATCCCTAGATGGCGCCGATCATGATCGAGACGATTTCCTCCCCCGCGGGCCTCGCAGAGGCCGACTTTCAGCTGGCGATGCCGCTGAAAGACCGGCGAATCGTCGTCGCCATGTCGGGCGGAGTCGACTCGAGCGTCGTCGCCGCGCTGGCGGCGCGATCGGGCGCCGAGGTGATCGGCGTGACGTTGCAGCTGTACGACCATGGCGCGAAGGCGAAGCGTGTCGGCGCCTGCTGCGCCGGACAGGATATCCGCGACGCGCGCGCGGTCGCCGACCGGCTGGGCTTCGCGCATCATGTCTATGATCATGAAAGCCGCTTTCGCGACACGGTGATCGACCAGTTCGCCGACGAATATCTGAGCGGGCGGACGCCGATCCCCTGCGTGCGCTGCAATATGGGGGTGAAGTTCACCGACCTGTTCGCGCTGGCGAAGGAACTGGGCGCCGATTGCCTTGCGACCGGCCATTATGTCCGCCGGATGATCGGACCCAAGGGCGCCGAACTGCACCGCGCGGTCGATCCGGCGCGCGACCAGAGCTATTTCCTGTTCGCGACGACGCAGGACCAGCTCGACTTCCTGCGGTTTCCGCTCGGCGGGCTCGAAAAGAGCGTGGTGCGCGAAATCGCGCGCGACCTGGGGCTTGGCGTCGCGGGCAAGCCCGACAGTCAGGACATCTGCTTCGTCCCCGATGGCGACTATGCGACGCTGGTGCGCAAGCTGCGCCCCGAGGCCGACGATCAGGGCGAGATCGTCCATGTCGACGGCACCGTGCTGGGCGCGCACAAGGGGCTTATTCATTATACCGTCGGCCAGCGGCGGGGGATCGAGATCGGCGGACAGGCCGAGCCTTTGTACGTGATCCGGCTCGACGCCGCCGCGAAGCAGGTCGTCGTCGGCCCGCGCAGCGCGCTGGCCGTGTCGGGCGCGCGGCTGGGCGAGGTGAACTGGCTGGACGCGGTCGACGGGCGCGAGGTGATGGCAAAGGTGCGCAGCATGGCGCGGCCGGTGCCGGCGCGCGTCGAGGGCGACCGGCTGATCTTCGCCGCCCCCGAATTCGGGGTCGCACCGGGGCAGGCGGCGGTGCTTTACGATGCCGCGGACAACAGCCGCGTCCTCGGCGGCGGCTGGATCGACGAAACATTCCCTGTGGCCGCTTGAACGTGGCCGCCTGAACCGCCGCGCGCGGAATTGATTGAACTTTTCCCTTCGATGCCGCAGCCTTTGCAGCAACAAGGGAGAAGAAGCATGATCAACTGGGTAATGCGCGGCGCCGTCCTTCTGTGGGCGGCCCTTTTCGCCATCATCGGCCTGCGCGGGGTGTTCGACCCCGCAAGCTACACCGAAAGTTTTGGCATCATCGTCGAGGGCGTCGCGACGAACACGATCCGCGCCGACCTGTCGGCCTTTTTCCTCGTGTCGGCGGGCGCCGCCGCGATCGGGGCGCTGGTGCCCGGCTGGTCGCGCGCACTGCTGGTCCCCGCCGCGCTTTACGGCACCGCATTGCTCGGCCGCCTGCTGGGCGCGATGATGGGCGATGTGGTGAATTTCGCGGTCATTCAGGCGATGATCGTCGAGGCGCTTTCGGTCGGGCTGATGATCGGCAGCTGGTGGATTTTGTCGCGGTCGGCCGGGGGCGATGCGGTGGGCGTCGAGGCCGACAAGGCCCTGTAAACAATATGTTGGCGCGTCAAAAACGGCGGATATCCGCGCATATCGGTCTTTTTTAACGTTTTTCTGGTGTAACGGCGCCGGGTCGCTTTTCAGTTTCCTTTTGTGGTGGAGGGGGAAGCATATGCAGTCCGACGTAGAAAGACGAATATTTGCAGAGCGGCGGTCGGAGGATCGGCGCGTCATGGACCATCCGGATTATAAGGGGCCCGAGCGCCGCAAGGGCGACCGGCGCGCGCGCGAGGATCGCCGCTCGACCGCATGAGCGCGGCGCGGTATGACGCGGGCGTTCCTGCGGGAGAAATGCCATGAACGAACCGCGCCTGCCGCGCCTTTCCATCGATATCGTGTCCGACGTCATGTGCCCCTGGTGCATCATCGGCTGGTTGAAATTCGAACGGGTCATGGCGCATTTCGCCGGGCGGCTGGACTTTCGCGTCCAGTGGCACCCGTTCGAACTCAATCCCGACATGCCGCCCGAGGGAGAGGATGCCGCCGAACATGTCATGCGCAAATATGGCATCAGCGCCGAGCAGAGCCGCGCCAATAGCGGGCGGATGGCGGGTGCCGCAGCCGATCTGGGCTTCGTCTTCAACCGCGGCCCCGGTTTCCGTATGCGCAACAGTTTCGACGCCCACCGCCTGCTGAGCTGGGCGGGCGCGCTGGAGGAACCCGAGCAGCAAGCCGCGACGGGGGTGCAGACCGCGCTGAAGCTCGCGCTGTTTCGCGCCCATTTCACCGACAATCGCGATGTCAGCGACCATGGGGTATTGGCCGAGGTCGCGGCGTCGGTCGGGCTCGACCGCGACCGTGCGGCGGCCATTCTGGCCTCGGGCGAATTTGGCGAGATGGTGCGGACCGAGGAAGCCTATTGGATCGACCAGAATATCACCGGCGTGCCTGCCTTTATATTGGGCGGGCGGATGCTGGTGCCCGGCGCACAGGACCCCGAAGCCTTTATCCGCGTGATCGAGAATAAGGTGCTGGCGAACGCCGCCTGAGGAACCACGCCGTCGCCGCGCGCGTTCCATTGGCATGTCCCCGTCCGGGCGTCGTGCCCGGACCCCGTCATGGCCCGTCCGGGCATCGTGCCCGGGCCCCGTCATGAATAGCCATGGAGCCGGTCATGACCGAAACCTCGCGCCTTCCCGACAGCGAAGCCCCCGAAGCGATCAACCGCGAGCAGGAGGATGAAGACGCACAGGCGCAGAGCGTCGCCGAAGACGCGCGCGGTGCGCGCCTTCAGGAAGACAGCCGCAAGACCCCGGCGCGCGGCGACAGCGACGACGCGCAGGATCTGGTCGACCATATGCGCCAGATGGAACGGTCGGGGCGGATCGACATGGATGCCTATCGCGGCGAACGCAGCGACGATGATGACGAGAATGAACTGGGGCCGGGCGGCGTCGAGGACGACGAACCGCGCGGCGCCCCCTGACCGGAGCGGCTGCTATCCGGCCGTCCGGCCGTGTCAGCCCTTGTTCTTGCGTACCACCAGGCCGATGACGCCCGCGATGAAAAGCCCGATGCCCAGACCCATCAGGAATTTCGACAGCGTGCTGCCGCCGACTTCGGCCTGATTATTCTGCGAAATCATGGCGGCGGCGTCCTGCGCGCTCATGCCCGAACCGGCGCTGCTGGCGATGGTTGCGATGGCGAAATTGGCCTCGCTGCATTTTTCGGCCAGCGCCGCCGCCTCGGCACCGCGACCCGTCATTTCGGTGCGGCATGCCTGTTCCTGCTGCGGCGTGGCCTGCGCCTCTCCGCCCGCGCCCAGATCGAGGACAAAGCCGGCGGCGAGCAGCAAGGCGCCGATGAGGATCAGCAGCTTGGGATTTTTGCGCATATAAGCTGTTCTCTTATATAAATAATTCCGGTCTCCCGCATGGCGCAGCCGGTGCGTCAGGTCAAATGGCCCGTGATGAACGGAGCGGCGCGCATCCTTTTCAAAGGATCGGAAACGGCGCCGCGATGGGCGCGATTGCGCCGCTATGCCCGCCATAATGGAGCCGCCTCGTCAGCATTTTGCTAAGCATCCGCCGCTAGGGTCGGCGGCATGTCAGGACCCGATTTTCACAGGCCGCGCCGCGGCGCCACGCGCCGCCGCAAGCCGATGCCTTCGCGGCGGAGCGCCCGATCGAACTGGTGGCTGGCCCCGATGATGGCTGTCGTATTCGTCGCAGCGCTGGCGGGATTCCAGCGCCTGCCGGGTGGCGCGCCGGACCGGACCCAGGCGGCGTTCGAAATGCCGCTCATGCCCGGGGATACACCGGCGGCAGCGGATGCGCTCTCGGCGCGCTTCGGCCTTTGCCACAGCGGCGGCGGGCGCAATTGCGTCGTCGATGGCGACACATTCTGGTTTGCGGGCGAGAAATACCGGATCGCCGATATCGATACGCCCGAAACCCACCCCGCGCGCTGCGCCGATGAAGCCGCGCTTGGCGATGCCGCAACCGGGCGGCTGCGCGCATGGTTGAACGAGGGCGCATTCAGTCTGGAAGAGACCGGGCGCGACACCGACCGCTATGGCCGCAAGCTGCGCATCGTGACGCGCGGCGGCGCGAGCGTCGGGTCGGTGTTGATCGACGAAGGGCTGGCGCGGCCGTGGGAGGGGCGCCGGCGCGGCTGGTGTTAATCGTCGCCCGGCGTTCCCCATAAGGCCTCGTGCACCGTACCGCGCCCGAGCGACGGTTTGAAGATATAGGCGAAGAGGTAAAGGCCCAGCGCGAGGGTGATGACCGAAAGCCCCGCGACCGGCTGGATCAGGCCGATCAGCGCCCCCGCCGCCGCCGATAGCGACAACAGGGTCAGCCGCTTGTGCGCCTTCAGATCGTGGCTGCGCCGGTCGGCGGCGCGGCCGACGATCGACAGCGCGACGCGGGCAATCGGCGGCAGCGCGAAAGCGAGCGCCATCCAGAGCCAGTGGTCGGCGGTGTTCCCGGCGTCGAACAGGCGTCCGACCAGACCGGTCGGCGCGCCGCCGAAAACGCCGATCGCCGCCATGATCGCGGCCATCGCCAGCGTTTCCGCCATATCGACCATCGCCTCGGGCGCGCCATAGCGCGGCTTGCCGTCGGGGCCGGGAAAGGCGGCGATCGCGCCCTCGCCATATTGGGCGCCGAAATAGAGCAGCATCAACAGCGCGGCCCAGACGTGCAGCGCGTCGGGGAAGGGCGCGGTGAGCGATCCATAGAGGAAGCTGCCGAGAAAGCCGGGATAGATCAGGCTGTAGACATAGGTCGGCAGCCGCATCGGTGCGTCAGCGATCCGCACCGGCAGCGGGGGCGGCGGCGTCTGCTGCGGCATCGGCCGCCGCTTCGGCTGCATCCGCGGCATCGGCCGCCGCCTCGGCCGGCTCCCCGGCATCCTCCATCGCGGGCAGTTCGCCGCGCAGCGGCGGGTTCGGGCCGGCGAGCTGGCGGTCGATATCGGCGGCGATCAGCTGCGCCACCGGATTATTGCCCTCGGCGCCATATTCGGCGCGGCGCGCGGTCAGATAGGCGGCGCGGTCGGCGGCGGGCAGTCCTGCCGCTTCGGCATAGAGGCGCACGACCTGCAACCAGGGGGCTTCGTCGGACAGCGTATCTTCGGCCCAGCGGCTGAACGGGCCGCCCGCGGCGCCCCAGTGACCGTCCCGCTGGCTGAGGAAGAAAAGGACGCGCGAGCCGCGCGGGAATTCATATCGGAAGCATCCGCCGGCAAAGCTTTGCGGGTGCGCTTCCCTCAGCTCATAGGGATTGCTGAGCAGCGGGTCGGCGCCGGTCGCGATCATCCCCGTCAAGGTGAGCGGCTCGGCCGGCATCTCGCCCTTCAGCGCGGCGAGGGGCTGGATATCGATCCGGGGTTCTGCCGCGTCGTCGGAAGCGGCCTCGCCCTCTGACACGGTGGCGAGCAGGATCAGGTCGGCGCTCTCGACCAGCTCCATATTGGTCGGGATGCGATAACCGGCGGCCACCGAACAGGCGGCGGCGGGCAGCGGCGCGGCGAGGAGCGCAAGCGCGGTGAGGGCGAGGGGGGCGAGGGGGGTACGCATGGCGTCAGGCTAGGCCTTTGCGCCGCGAATGGGAAGCGGGCGCGGCTTTCGGGCGGATCGTCGAACGACGTGGATCGAATGGCGCCTCCCAAGCGTATGATCGCCATGACGCCCGTGGCGATTCCTGCGGGCAATCACCGGGCAGCCTCAAGGAGAATGACGATGGCCGAGCATGACCATAGCGCGATCAAGGAACATATGAACGTCGTCGGCGCCGATGGCGTCCATGTCGGCACCGTCGACCATCTCGACGGCGAGCGTATCAAGCTGACCAAGGCCGACAGCCCGCAGGCGGGCGACGGCGAAGGCGCGAAGCATCATTATCTGCCCGCCGGGCTGGTGGCATCGGTCGATGGCGACACGGTGCACCTGTCGGCAACCGCCGCCAATGCGGCCGGCCTGTTCGAAGAGGCCGAATAGCAATCCCGGAATAACAGAGAGCCGGCGGCGCAATCGGGCGCGCCGGCACTGAAACTGGCCCGCCCCGGCCCCTCAGGGCGGGCCATTTTCTTTTTGGGGATCTGGCCCAGGTTTAGCGCGAATCCATCGCCGCGCCCGCCGATGCGCGCGCCTTGATGCTGGCGCCGGGCAACCTCGTCACCAGCGCGTGCGCGGGGTCGGCCGCATTGTGATAAATTTCCGACAAGGGCACGTCATAAAGCGTTCCGTCGCGCACGACGATCGCGGTGCCGCCGTCGACGCTCTGCACCGTGCCGACGCTGTTGCCGCCGCTGTCATGGATTTCGGCCCCGGCGCGAACCTGTTCGCGGGTGGCGAGGGCCAGCGTCGCGGGATCGAGCGCCTTTGTCGCGGTGCGATCGACGCGCTCGACGGTTTCGCCGACGGGTTCGGCAAGGCCGCTCACCGTGTCCGCGGGATTGGCGCGGACCTGACCGACCAGATTGACGTTGGCGACGCCGTCGGCGCCCAGTTGGGCGAGCGCGGGGGCGGCGATAAGGGCGGTTCCGGCCGCCAGCAGGACGAGGGGGTGGCGCATGGCTCTTCTCCTTGCGGGTCATGCGCCCGGGGGGACGGGCGCGTGCGGGAGAAACCCGTGGGCGCGGGCGAATGTTGCATCAAACGCGGCCAGCCGCCGCGCCGATGGGACGAACCCCGGGCGCCTTTTTGCCTGCAATCAGTGCGGCTTGGGCACGGCGATCAGCTTGTTGAGAATATTGATGCGCTGGCGCGCCTCGGTCCAGTCGCGCTCGGGGTGTGCTTGAATCTGTTCGAGCAGCACGCGAACCTCCTTGCGGCGGTCGCCTTCGGTTACGGCCTGCATGGGCTTTCTCCTTTCGATGCGATCATAGCATGGATCGCCCACGCCGGGCAGCGTTTCGCCGCAGCGGCGGGGCGCTTAACCCCGATGGGTTTGCGCCCGCGCTCCACCCATATGGGGTGGCGCGGCGGCGCGGGGCTTCCTATGTTGCCGCGATGATGCGGCGGGATCGACGAATGGTGATATTGGGGCGGCTCAAGGCGAAGCCGCTGCTGGTGTGGCAGGCGCTGTGCGCGTTGCTGCTGGCCGGGCTGCTGGTGCGGCAGGCGGCGGCGGCGTGGGGCGATGGCGCGGGTCAGGTCGTGCGCAGTATCCTGTTCGGCAATCTGATCGTCACCGCGCTGATCGTCGCGGCGGCGGCCGGGCTGGTCCATTTCCACCGGCTGTGGCGGCGGCGCCGGGCGCGTATCTTTCACGACGGCGCGCGGCTCTACGCGGGCAGTATCGAGGGGTGGCCGCTGCCGCTGATCCGCGATGTCGTCATCGCCAGGAGCGAACTGGGCCTGTCCTCGCTGCGGCTGGTCGTCGACGACGACAGCGAAGTGACGCGCGAACTGGTGAAGCTCTATCTGCTCGAGGACCGGCCCGAGGTCGTGCGCGAAGCGGTGCTGTTCGCGGTCGCGGGCGTGCGCGGGTTTCCGGCAGGGTCGGTGATGAACTGATCCCGCGCGGCTGACGCGAAGCGCCGGGTCAGGGAACGGACACCGGCGGATAGGCGGCGGCGCCGTCATGATCATAGCTATAGCTTTGCGACAGGCGAAAGCGCGCTTCGGCGGGCATCCATTGCCACAGATGCATATAATGCGCGCCGCCGACCATATCCCAGCGCGCGTCGCGGGCGTTCCATTCAAAGAAGACATGCGCGCCCTCCTCCAGCGCGCCCCAGTCGCCCATCGCGCGGACGCGGTGCGACCCGGGGACGAGCAGGCGGCGGTTCCTGTACCCCACCTGCGCGCCGCCCGGCTGACGGCTGGCGCACCCCTTCGCCACATCGGCGATCATCGCATCGCGGCTGGCCGCGGCAAGCCCGCCCTTATCGTGGATCATGCGGAATTCGGGGGCGAGCAGGTCGGGGAGAGCCTTTGCGTCGCAGCCTTCGAACACGGCCCAGAACAGGCGGGCGTCGTTCGTGGTGATCTGCGCGGTGAGGGCTTCGCCGGTGGGCATGGGGGCGGGCGTCGATGCACCCAGCGCGGCGGCGAGGAAAAGGGTGAGGGGCATGGCGGGTTTCCTGCTGTGTTATTTGTTTAATACAGCAGGGTGGTGAGAAGGCAAGGCCCGGGTCTTGCTCCACCCCTCTCCTTCGTTACGCCGGACTTAATCTGGGGCCTATCAACAGCTGCAGGAATGGATGCCGGATTAAGTCCGGGGTGACGAAGATTGGGACGGATTGGAGGCTTCTCTTCGGATAGTCATGCTGAACTTGATCCGGTATCCAAGCGGCGCAGGCCAATTGGGGGACTTAGTATTTACTGCGACTTTACTGTAGCCCCAATTTTTAATAACTTATCTATGCTAAGTAATTTCTAGTGCTTTCATCAATCCTGGGTGAATAACAAATCTCTCTCTTTCGCTCATTTTGGCATGTTCGTTTTTATATTTAAATATTCTATCACTATGTTGTGATGGTACGTTTCCTATAACGCTAAAATGGAAAAGAAGCTCTACTACTTTTTCTGTGGTGAGGCCGCCAAGGTTGGAGCCGCTGCGATCTATGGCTCTTTTAATCTCACTTAAAGAAAAAAGTTGTTTTCTAATAACTGAAATTGCATCAAAAACATTTGATATGTCAGGAATTATTGATTGCATTTCATCAACTAATTCTTGCCGAAAACGTCTTGAATATTGCTCTTCCGCTTCCTTGATCACGCTAGGAGGTATTGCAGGCATGTTTCTAGAGAAAGCTATCTTTGCGCACTCTCTGAAATAGGAAATAATATCCCTTGGACGAAGTAGTGTTCGATCAAGCATATGATTTACAATTGGCCTAAGCCGGCGCCTATTTGTTCCGTACCTGATAGACTGTGTCTTAAATATTTGACTGGCCATAATATTGAAATTTGATGAAGTTGAGTTTTGATCTGAAGCCCTAAATACTCTAAAGGCGATGAGTTTTTTTAGATTGTCGATGTCCCAATTCAAATTGAGTCTTAGGTCATCCCATTTATTCCGGTCGTTGTTCGTAATTAGTGAATATATATCATCTCGAAGAAAAACGATCGGCCTCAGCTTTGCGCCTCCTTTAAAAGATTTTCGAACATCCATAACTGCTTTGAATAGGCCGGCCATAAGTTCAAAATAAGAACCTCTGTCTTCTCGGCCAAGAATTGATTCGTAGTCATCGTCTAGTTCGTCAAATGTGATAAAGTATTCAGATTCATCAATATTTTCAGAAATAAGTCTTTCTAGTATTTCAACTCTCTCGGAAACGCTCAAGTTTAATGATCGTTCAGCGGGATCTTTTCCAAAATCGAGGGTGAGAATTCCAGCCAAGTTGACGTTTACGCTTGAAGAGCCAGAGTGCCTCTTTGCGTTTCCGATTGCTTCAGAAAAAGATTGGCTGAAACTCGATGATAGCTGATTTTTTGTCTTTTCAGAAATCGCTTCATTTTGAGCCATCAAGCTCGCTATAGAGACGTAAATTGCGTATTTCCAAAGAGTAGTGTATTGACTTGATACAGGAAACCTTGTGTCAGATAGCTCATAAAGAAGATTAAAAGGAAAATTTTTGAACGATAAATTAGCAAAAAATCTATCGAAACTTGCGCGCTCGCTGATATGCGCCGCAATTGCCGTTTTTCCTGACCCCTTTCGTCCGATTACAAAGCAAAGCTCTCCTGCTTCAAGGTCAGCTAGCTCCGGCAATCGGTAGAAATAACGAGAAGAATTTTCCTCATTTGCTTCAAGTTTCCACTTTCGAATTTGATCGAACGCTTCTGGGGTCATTGTCGTGCTCCATAGTGAGCGATTTTGCTCTAGCGGCGGTCATTTTGCCGCGCGAAGTTTTCAAACCGAAAACCCGCCCGCATTCCGCCGGTTCGAGTTCGCCGCCAGCACCTTCTTGCCCGTCGGGGTCAGCGCCCATTTGGCGCCCTGCTTGACGACCAGACCCAGCGTGACGAGTTCGTCGCGGATCGGGTCATTGGGGAGTTGCGGGCGGCGGTTTGACAGGCCTTCGAGGCTGGCGCGCTGCGGCTGGCTGAGGATCAGGAGTTTGGGTTTTTTCTCTTCGGTCATTTTTGTTCTTCTGCTTTTTCTTGTGGGGTGGAGGGCGAACTTGCGCTCTTGACCCGCCCCGTTGCGACTAGGGAACAAGTTCCCAAGTCTCACGGCCCCTCCCACAAGGGGAGGGGTTTATAGCGTTTTATTCGGCGGCGATGCCGGCCTTGGCGAACATGTCTTCGCCATCGCTCTCGGTTTCGGGGGCGGCGCCGCCGTCGTCGTTCGCTTTCGCCTTTTTGCGATTGTCGAAGCTCGACCAGACATTGTTCCACTCGCCGCGCGTCGCGCCCTTGCTGTATTCGGTCGCGCGCGTTTCGAAGAAGTTGGCGTGCTCGACGCCGTTGAGCAGCGGGGCGAGCCAAGGGAGCGGGTGTTCGTCGATCATGTAGATCGGCTGGAAGCCGAGCTGCCCCAGACGCCAGTCGGCGATGTAGCGGATGTAGCGCTTGATTTCCTTCGGCGTCATGCCGGGGACGGGGCCCTGTTCGAACGCGAGGTCGATGAACGCATCCTCGAGCCGCACCGTCTTCTGGCACGTGTCGATAATGTCTTCCTTCACCGCCTTGGTCAGGCAGTCGCGTTCCTTGGTAAAGCTGTGGAACAGCTTGATGATGCCTTCGCAGTGGAGGCTTTCGTCGCGGATCGACCAGCTGACGATCTGGCCCATGCCCTTCATCTTGTTGAAGCGCGGGAAGTTCATCAGCATCGCAAAGCTGGCGAAGAGCTGAAGCCCCTCAGTAAAGCCGCCGAACATCGCGAGGGTGCGCGCGATATCCTCGTCGCTGTCGACGCCGAACTGCTGCATATAATCATGCTTGGCGCGCATCTCGTCATATTCGAGGAACATGCCATATTCGCTTTCGGGCATGCCGATCGTGTCGAGCAGGTGCGAATAGGCCGCGATGTGCACGGTTTCCATGTTGCTGAACGCGGTCAGCATCATCTTGATTTCGGTCGGCTTGAACACGCGGCCATATTTGTCGTGGTAGCAATCCTGCACCTCGATATCGGCCTGCGTGAAAAAGCGGAAAATCTGGGTGAGCAGATTGCGTTCATGGTCGCTGATCTTCTGCGCCCAGTCGCGGCAATCCTCGCCCAGCGGCACTTCTTCGGGAACCCAGTGGATCTGCTGCTGGCGCTTCCAGAAATCGAACGCCCACGGATATTCGAAGGGCTTGTAGGTTTTTCGGGCTTCTAGAAGGGGCATCTGACGATCTCCGGACTGCTATCTTTACTCCTCTCCCACCGGGAGAGGAAGGGGCCCAAGGCGTCAGCCTTGGGAAGGTGAGGGTGTCGCGGACGAGGGTGCCGGCATTTGGTCGCCCTCACCCTTCCGCGACTGCGTCGCTCCTTCCCTCTCCCGGAGGGAGAGGGAGATTGTTTCCATGACGCCGTTCGTGTTGGCGAGGACGTCATTGTTCCAGAAGCGGAGGACGGTGAGGCCCTGCTTCCGGAGAAAATCTGTGCGGCGGGCGTCGTAAGACACCGCTTCGCCATGCTGGCCGCCGTCGACCTCGATCACCAGCTTCGCCGAAAAGTTGAAGAAGTCGGCGAAATAGGGACCGATCGGAACCTGCCGTCGCCACTTTGCGGCGGGGAAGGTTTCGCGCAGGGCGCGCCACATCCGCTTTTCGGCTTCGGTGGCGTCCTTGCGCAGGGTCCGCGCGCGGGTGACGGTGCCGGAGGGATGATTTCGATAGGTCCGCATATGCGTCACCCTCACCCTTCCGGCGCTTTGCGCCTCCCTCCCTCTCCCGTGGGGAGAGGGATTGCTTACTGGCAAGCCAGGCACTCGTCGTAATCGGTGCTTTCCAGCTGATACACCGCCGCCTCGGGGGTGTTATCGGCCTCGACCCCGCCTGCAAAGCCGGCGCGCTGCACCGATTTCGAGCGGAGATAATAAAGCGATTTGATGCCGAGTTCCCACGCGCGGTAGTGGAGCATGAGCAGGTCCCATTTCTCGACGTCGGCGGGGATGAACAGGTTCAGCGACTGCGCCTGATCGATATAGGGCGTGCGGTCGGCCGAGAGTTCGAGCAGCCAGCGCTGGTCGATCTCGAAGCTCGTCTTGTAGCAGTCCTTTTCGTCCTGCGTCAGGAAGTCGAGGTGCTGGACGCTGCCGCCCTTTTCCAGAATCGAGTTCCAGATATTGTCGCTGTTCTTCGCCTTGTCGACGAGCAAGGCTTCGAGGTGCGGGTTGCGGATCGAGAAGCTGCCCGAGAGTGTCTTGTGGGTATAGATGTTCGCGGGGATCGGCTCGATGCACGCGCTGGTGCCGCCGCAGATGATCGAAATCGACGCGGTCGGCGCGATCGCCATCTTGCAGCTGAAACGCTCCATCACGCCCTGATCGGCGGCGTCGGGGCAGGGGCCGCGCTCCTTGGCGAGCAGCATCGATGCCTGATCGACCTGCGCACGGATATGTTTAAAGATGCGCAGGTTCGACGATTTCGCCATCGCGCCCTCGAACGGCAGGCCGCGCGCCTGAAGGAAGCTGTGGAAGCCCATGACGCCAAGCCCGACCGAGCGTTCACGGCTGGCGCTATATTTGGCGCGCGCCATTTCGGGCGGGGCGCGGTCGATATAATCCTGAAGGACGTTATCGAGCATGCGCATGACATCCTCGATGAACTGCTTGTCGCCGTTCCACTCGTCCCAGGTTTCGAGGTTGAGCGAGGAGAGGCAGCAGACCGCGGTGCGATCCTGACCCAGATGATCGCGGCCGGTCGGAAGGGTGATTTCCGAGCAGAGGTTCGAGGTGGTGACCTTGAGGCCCAGGTCGCGGTGATGCTTGGGCATCATGCGGTTCACCTGATCGATGAAGATGATATAGGGCTCGCCGGTCGCGAGGCGCGTTTCGACGAGCTTCTGGAACAGGCTGCGCGCATCGACGCTGCCGCGGACGCTCTGGTCCTTCGGGCTGCGCAGGTTGAATTCCGTGCCGTCGCGGACCGCCTCCATGAACTCGTCGGTGATCAGCACGCCGTGGTGCAGGTTCAGCGCCTTGCGGTTGAAGTCGCCCGAGGGTTTGCGGATTTCGAGGAACTCCTCAATCTCCGGGTGGCTGATGTCGAGGTAGCAGGCGGCCGAGCCGCGGCGGAGCGAGCCCTGCGAAATCGCGAGGGTCAGGCTGTCCATCACGCGGACGAAGGGGATGATGCCGCTGGTCTTGCCGTTGAGGCCGACCGGCTCGCCAATGCCGCGCACGCTGCCCCAATAGGTGCCGATGCCGCCGCCGCGCGAGGCGAGCCAGACATTCTCGTTCCACGTTTCGACAATGCCCTCAAGGCTGTCGGGGACCGAGTTGAGGTAGCAGCTAATGGGCAGGCCGCGGCCGGTGCCGCCGTTCGAAAGCACGGGGGTCGCGGGCATGAACCACAGCTTCGAGATATAGTCATAGAGGCGCTGGGCGTGTTCGGCATCGTCGGCATAGGCGTCGGCGACGCGCGCGAAGAGGTCCTGATAGGATTCGCCGGGGAGCAGGTAGCGGTCCTCCAGCGTTTCCTTGCCGAAATCGGTGAGCAGCGCGTCGCGGCTCTTGTCGGTGACGACGTTGAACCGGCGTGCGTGGACCTTGGCCGCGCCGCTGTCGTTCAGCTTCGCCGAGACCGGCGAATCGGCGGCCGATTCGGCGCTCGCCGGAGCGTCATTCTTTGCCAGTTCCATCGTCGCCACGTCGCTCGTCTCCACCCGTTCCGTTTCCCGAAAATCCATCGAATTCGTCCCCGTATGACCTGCGCCATACGGCGCAAATGTTCCTGTCTTGTTCGACTCGGGACGAAGCCCCGGTCTTAGCATCTAAACCGTCCCGCGTGGGACATATTTTTGGGCGCACAAAGGGTTTTCCCGTGTCCATATGCGATGGACGACGGAAATCCGCCACTTGCAGCCTGATACTATTTCTTGGGGTGCCCCCTTGGTTGACCCACCATCTATAGTGCCACGTCGGCGCTGCGATGCAAGACGGTAAATGACATTTAAGAGACTCGGTTCGTCGATATTTTGATTCGGTCTGTCGCGTCCGGGGCCGGGGCGGGACGTGAAAGTTCAGCCTTTCCGCGGCTTCGCGGCGGATCGGTGCGGATGGGGGCAGGGAGTGAAAATTTTGCGGCTCGCGAGGCCGGCGGATCGGCCGGTTTGAAGGAGCCGGATTGTCAAGGACGCAACGCCGTGAAAATGGCCTTGGCGACACGAGCGGTGCCACACGAACGACGGACAAAAGAAAAGGGCCCCGGCAATGCCGAGGCCCTGTTCACAAATTCGGTCTGGCTTACGCCTGGCCGCCACCGTTACCGGAGCCGCCGCCGCCAACCCATTTCCAAAACCAACCCATAATAATTCTCCTGTCGCCACTGCCCAAGAAGAACAGTTAATGAGATGTTTACCATATTTGGTAAGGTTAATCGAGTCTTTCGCACGGGCAATGCTGCCAGTTTGGCAGTTAAGCGGAGCGGCTGTGGGGAGGGGGCGACAGAGTCGCCAGTAGTTCGGAAAATAGCTGTGGTTTACCAAGGTGATAGCCTTGTCCCACATCGCAGCCGAGTTGTTCGAGCAATGCCATTGTCGGTGCATTTTCAATGCCTTCGGCAACCGCAACGGCACCCAGACGATGGGCCAGATCGATCGTCGATTTCACCACTTCGAAGTTGCGCTGCGAATCGCGCATGGTCATCACGAATCGCTTGTCGATCTTGATTTCGTCGGCCTCGATCTCGGTCAGATACTCAAGGTTCGACTGGCCGGTTCCATAATCGTCGATCGACAGGCGGATGCCCGCACGGCGGAGCTGGGCCAGCGTCTGGCGCGCCTGACGGCTGTTCTCGATCTGCGCGGTTTCGGTGATTTCGATCGTCAGAAGTTCGGGCGGAAGATGGTGCGCGGTCAGCATGACGCGGATGGTGCCGACAAGGTCGCTGTGATCGAGTAGCGCCGCCGACAGGTTCACCGACATGTTGATCCGGAGGCCGCGGCTATGGAATTGCGCGGCCGACCGGATCGCCTGATCCATGACGAACAGGGTCAGGCGATATATGTCCTGGCTCTTTTCGGCCTGAAGGATGAACTCGTCGGGCGGGATCGGCCCGCGGACGGGATGCGTCCAGCGCGCCAGCGCTTCGACACCGACCAGCTTGTGGCTCGCGATGGAATATTGCGGCTGGAAGGCGACCCATATGTCGCCGCCGGTGAGTGCATCCTCAAGCTGCGAGTGAAAGCTCAATTGCCAGCCGGCATCATCTTTTTGCCGCGGTGTATATTTGGTCCACAGCGAACGGGTGCGGATCGCGCGTTCGGTTGCGACAAGTGCCGCAGCGAGGCGCTGGGCGTTCGACCCTTCGAATTCGTCATTGACCCCGAAAGCGATCGCGACGTCGACGCGCAGGTCGCCGATCGTCAGCGGGGCATTGAACAGCGCGGCAAGCCCCGCCAGCTGCGATTCGATCTGGCTGTGCTGATAATAGGGGACAAGCCAGGCAAAGGTGCCGTCAAGGTCGTGGTGGAGGGACGTGCCCTGCGACGCGAGTTGGAGGCGGCGCGTGACCTGTTCGACGAGCTTGCCGATACCGTCGCCGGGGATGAAGGCGGCCAGATCTTCGAAGTTGACGATTTTTGCCGCGATGATGGTCGCGCTGTCGAATGGCGGCTGCGACCGCAGCGCCTCGAAATTCGGCAGGCCCGACACCGGATTTTCGCGCTGGGCGGATTTGCGGCGCCGGGTGCGCGACACATTGGCGCTGAGCGCCGCGATGAAAAAGCAGGCGGCGCCGACCTGCGTCGAGATCAGCGACAGGCTGAGGAATATCTTGGCGGCGATCAGGATGACCGTCGTCGTCAGCGCGATGCGCGCATACCAGCGTCCGCCCCGATAACCGAGCGCGGCCAGCAGAATGAGCAGCGCGACGGCAAAACCGGGGACCCACCCGATATTGACGGGGTTACCGCGCTTGAGCGCTTCGCCCGCGATCAGATGGATATAGACGCCCGGTACCTTGTCATGCCCCGGCAGATAATGCTGATCGGGCGAGGCGGTGGATGCGGCAGCGAACATCACATCCTTGCCGCGCAGCGCCGTCCCGGCCTTGCCCTCCATGATATCGATCGCGCTATATTGCGGTATCGAGCGCGTGTTATAGGAATAGTCGAGCGTGAATTGCGCCGGTTGATCGACAGGCCGGTTGGCGAGCATGGCCGAAAAACTGGGCAACAGGCGCCCATCGGCGATCACCGCGAGCGGCACTTTCCAGACCTGCCAGAATTCATATTCCCAGCAGATACAGGCTTGCTTCGCACGGGTTCCGAACGCGGGGTCGGGCCAATTGTCGACGATGGCTTCGGTCCCCTGGAAACTGCGCGCTGGAACGGCGAGGACGATACGGTCGTCCATCTGCTTCACGGCGGCGGTCAGTTTGGGGAAATCGGCGTCCTTGATCCGCCGCTCGTAGGAGAAATCGACGAACAGGCGTTTGGCACCCGCGGCATTGACCGCGCTGATCAAACGCGCGTGATCGGCGACATCAAAGTCCTGATTATCGACGGCTTGCAGCGTCTTGTCGTCGATCGCGACGACGACGGTGTCGCCCGACACAGGCCGCCAGGCGACGCGGCCGACCGCGGTCTCGATCATGCGGTCGATCGGCTCGCCGGCAGCCGTAAAGCCGACAATGATGCTGAGCAGCAGCGACACCCCAAGGGTCCGCCAACTGACAATCATCCTGTTGCCCAGCTTCAACACGCACGTCTCCAGATATTTCCGGACGTGCCTAATCCCCGATGGTTATCATCGCGTTAATTATGAACAAAATCTTGCCAGAAACGCGGAGGATCGTCCCCCGCGTTTCCGGTTTTTCAGGCGAGCCGGGGCAGCGGCGTGAGCGCGGCGTCGCCGGCCAGCGCCGAGGCGGCGAGGCCCGTCGCCTCGGGCACAATCTGTTGCAGATAGAAGCGCGTCGAGGCGATCTTCGCCTCGAGGAAGGCGGCATCGCCTTGTCCCGCGTCGAGTTCGGCGCGTGCGGCCTTGTGCTGGAGCGCCATCAGCCAGCCGCAGGTCGCGGTGGATAGCATGGTCAGATAGGGATAGCTGCCCGCGAGGCGGTCGGGAATATCGGCATTCGTCATCCAGTCGGTGACCGCGCGGCACGCGTCGACAAGCTGGCTCAATTCCGGGAAATCGGCGGCGCCATGCGCGATATCGTCGATCAGCGCACGGACGAGATCGCCGCCCGCCATGCCGAGCTTGCGCCCGACAAGGTCGGCGGCCTGAATGCCGTTGGTGCCTTCGTAGATCGGGGCGATGCGCGCGTCGCGATAATGCTGCGCGGCGCCGGTTTCCTCGATGAAGCCCATCCCGCCATGGACCTGGATGCCAAGACTGGCGACCTCGCAGCCGATGTCGGTGGCGTGCGCCTTGACCAGCGGGATCAGGATTTCGGTACGCATCGCGGCGGCTTCGTCGCCCAATTTGCCGAAATCGGTCCGCGCGGCGGCATAATAGACCAGCGCGCGCGCCGCCTCGGTCTGGGCGCGCATCCGCCACAGCATGCGGCGCACGTCGGGGTGCTGGTCGATGGTGACGGGATTGCGGTCGGTGCCGCCCGCGAGCGCCGACTGGACGCGTTCGGCGGCAAAGCGTTGCGCCTGCTGGGTCGCGCGCTCGGCGATCTGGACGCCCTGACAGCCGACCATCAGACGGGCGTTGTTCATCATCACGAACATCGCGCGCATGCCGCCCATTTCGGCGCCGACGATCTCGCCGAGGCAATCCTCGTCCTCGCCATAGACCATCACCGCGGTCGGCGATCCGTGGATGCCCAGCTTGTGTTCGATCGAGGCGCAATGGACTCCGTTCGAAATCGTCGGATTGCCGACGTCGTCGAGGCGATATTTGGGAACGAGGAACAGCGAGATACCGCGCGTTCCCTCGGGCGCGCCCGGGGTGCGCGCGAGGACCAGATGGACGATATTGTCGGTGAGGTCATGCTCGCCGAAAGTAATGAAAATCTTCTGCCCCTTGACCTTGTAGAGCCCGGCGTTCGGGCCTTCGGTCACTTTCTCGGCGGTCGAGCGCAGCGCGCCGACGTCGCTGCCGGCGGCGGGCTCGGTCAGGTTCATCGTACCGTTCCATTCGCCGTTGACCAGCTTTGGCAGCCAGGTCTGACGCTGTTCTTCCGTCCCATAGGCCATCAGCGCGTGGATCGCGCCCGCCGTCAATATGGGGCAAAGGGTAAAGCCCATATTCGCGCTGCCCAGCGCCTCGACCACAACGGTCGCGAGGGTGAAGGGCAGGTCCTGTCCGCCATAGGCGGCGGGGCCGTCGATGCTGCCCCAGCCATTGTCGACGAACGCCTGATACGCCTCCTTGAAGCCCGGGGGCATGGTGACCTTGCCGTCCGCCCATTTGGGGTTGGTGACGTCGCCGACGCGGTTGAGCGGGGCATAGACCTCGGCCGCGAAATCGCCGATCCCAGCGACGATCGCCTCGACCATATCGGGGGTCGCGGCGGCAAAACGCTCGTGGCTCGCCATCGCATCGACCCGCGCGATATGGCCAAGAACGAAAAGCTGTTCGGTGGTGGGCGGCGTGTAGGTCATAGAGGGTCAGCATCCCTTGTTGGCACATTCGAGGCGTCGAAATGGCGAAGATCTCGGCTTCGCGTGGTCGCCGCGGATGGTGGTTCCATCCGCAAGACCGCGCGGAGGCGAGATCGAAGCCATTTCGGCGTCCCTGCGGGATTTGGTCGATTTTGTCCATGGCCGCGTCAGCGAGCCTGGAAGTATCGACATACTACCGCGCCTCGCTTCCTTGCCCTGAACAAAATCGCCTCAAACCTCGAATGCGCCAACAAGGGATGCTGACCCTTAATCCCGACTTTGCTGGTGAATCCCCATTCGCGCGCGCTATAGCGCGGCATGATCGAGCGTCAAACGAACGAGAGCATGAAGACCGAAATCCGGCCATTTAACATGGACGCGATTTCGCGTGCCGCCGCGCTGGTGGAGGCGGGGCAGCCGGTCGCGGTGCCGACCGAGACGGTCTATGGCCTCGGCGCCGACGCGCGCAATGCCGAAGCCGTCGCGCGCATCTATGCGGCGAAAGGGCGGCCCGATTTCAACCCGTTGATCGTCCATGTGCCGGACCTTGCCCACGCCGAAAGGCTGGGCGTGTTCGGCGCGGTCGAGCGCGCGCTGGCGGCGCATTTCTGGCCGGGGCCGCTGACTTTGGTGGTGCCGCGCACTATGGATTGTCCGGTCGCCAGCATTGCCACTGCCGGGCTCGACACGATCGCGCTGCGCGTGCCGGGGCACCGCGCGATGCAGGCATTGCTCGCGACAAGCGGCGCACCGCTTGCTGCGCCGAGCGCCAATGCGAGCGGGCGGGTCAGCCCGACGACGGCGGCGCATGTGCTCGCCAGCCTCGACGGACGGGTCGCCATGGTGATCGACGACGGACCGACGACCGCCGGGGTCGAATCGACGATTGCGCGGGTGAAGGACGGCGCGGTCGAAATCTTGCGGCCGGGGCCCGTGACCGCCGGGATGCTGGCCGGGGCGAGCGGATTGCCGGTGACGGGGGTGAAAGGCTCTGAAGTCGTCGCGCCGGGGATGCTCGCCAGCCATTATGCGCCGGGCAAGCCAGTGCGGCTGGGCGCGGTAGACTTTGCGGCGGACGAATATGGCATCGGCTTCGGGGCGGTCGCGGGCGACTATAATCTGAGCGCGGCGGGCGATCTGACCGAGGCCGCGGCGCGCCTGTTCGACGCGCTGCATGCGGGTGCTGCGAGCGCGAAGAGCCGGATTGCGGTCGCGGCGATCCCGGCCGACGGGCTGGGTGCGGCAATCAACGACCGGCTTTCGCGCGCGGCGGTGTGATTTTTTTCGTTCACACAAAGACACGAAGACACAAAGGGGTGGGCGCATGGCGTTCGCTTCGTCTGCCCATTGCGTGAAGCGCCTTTTTGAAGGTCGCCTGCGGCGACAAGCCTTCGTGCGTAAACCGGCGCGAAATCTTCGTGTCTTCGTGTCTTTGTGTGAACCCCTTCTAAGCCGCCGCCGGATCGACAGGGTCCTTGTGCGGAACCTTGCGCGCCACGATCAGGCACGCTGCGACGATCAGTATCGCGCCGGCGAGCGTCGGCAGCGTCACCGGCTCCGAATAGAATATCCAGCCGAACAGCATCGCCCACAGAAATCCCGTATATTCGGTGGTCGCCAATATCTGCGTCTCGGCGCGGGCGTAGGCCCAGCTCAGGCACAGCAGCGACAGGATCGCGAGGGTCGCGGCGCCGAAGATATTCGGTGCCTGTGCGGCATCGGGAACGACCGCGAACCATGGCGCGCCGAGTGCCAGGATCAGCGCGACGAAGAAATTCTGGAAAAAGGCGATCTCCAGCGGCTCGGCCATCTTCGCCTGCCGCCGCGCAAGAATAAGGTTGTACGCGTAAAAGACCGCCGACAGAAATACCGCGCCGACCGCCCAGAGCGCGTCGTCGGCATAATGGCCGGTCCCGAGTTTGCCGGTGACGATGACGATGATGCCGATCAGGCCGAGCAGCGACGCCGCGATCGACCGCCGTCCGATCCGCTCACCCAGGAAAATCGCGGCCATATAGAGCGCCAGCAAGGGCGCGACAAAGGCCAGCGCGATCGCCTCCGCCATCGGTAACCGCGCGAGCGCCCAGAAGAAAAACAACGCCATCCCCGCGACGAAGAAAGAGCGGACGGCGTGAATCCGCATCGTCGCCCGGTCGGGCATTTTCGGCCGCGTCGCGAAATAGATCAGGCCGCACAGCAAGGTTCCGGCCGTATTGCGCCACAGCACGGTGTTATAGGCGCCGATACCGATCGACAGCCCCTTCATCAGCACATCCATCGCCGAATAGGTCGCGATGCCCGCGCATGCGATCAGAAAGGGGATGAGCGGGGAGGGCGAATCGGGGCGCATGAATGGGCTGTAGCGGAGATTGCGCGATGAGGCCCTGCTTCCTTTTGGGTGGTGAGCCGTCATTCCCCTCTCCCGTCGGGAGAGGGATACGCAGGCTTGGTTGCGTAGCAACCTAGCCGAAGTTGGGTGAGGGGATCACCGGTAGATTGCTGAAACTGACGGTTGCGAAACCTCACACACCCTCACCCAACCCTCTCCCAAAGGGAGAGGGCTTTTACGGCTGCAATCGGTCGTTCGCTGCCACCCCCGAAATCCCGCGAAAATCACTCTGCGCCCGCGGGAAAGACCTACCGGAAACTCGCCATCCCCGCGCCATCGATGTTGAGCTTCTGCCCCGAGCAATAGGGGTTGGCATCGCTCACGAACCACAGCACCGCCGCCGCGACATCGTCGGGGGTCGGGACGCGGCCGAAGGGGAATTGGGCGTCGAGATGATGGATGTCGTCCTGCCCGGTGATCGCGCGCGACAGCTTTTCGCCCATGTCGCTGACGGTCAGCGACGGCGCGACGATGTTGACGCGGACGCCATTCTTCATCTCTTCCTTGGCGAGGGTGAGCGCAAGCGCCTCTCCCGCCGCCTTTGCCATATTGTAAGGCGCGCCGTTCGCGGCATGACTCAGGGTCGCGACGCTCGAGATGATAACGATGTCGCTGCGGTCATGGCTGCGCAGTTGCGGCAGCGCGAGGCGCGACAGGCGGTGAGCGCCGACGGCGTGGACGCCCAGCAATTTTTCGACTTCGGTTGCGTCGGTGTCGGCGACTATTTTGCCGCGGCTTGCGATCCCGGCATTGTTGACCAGAATCGATATCGGACCGAGGTCGGCCTCGATGCCGGCGATCATCGCGGCGCAGGCGTCCTCGTCGGTGACCGACGCCTGATACGCCTTGGCCTTGCAGCCCAGTGCCTTGATCGCGGCGACGGCTTCGCCTGCGGCCGCTTCGTCGCGGGTGTAATTGACCGCGACATCGGCGCCCGCCTGGGCCAGCGCGATCGCGATACCGCGCCCGATCCCGCGCGAGGCGCCGGTGACGAGCGCGGTGCGGCCCGCGAGGTTGATGTTGGCCATATCTCTCTCCCTATTGCATCAGTTCATTATAGATTTCGTCGTCGCTGCGGCTCGCGGCGTTGCGCCATTGGGGCGCCGCCTTGCGGTTGAGGACGTTGCCGTCGGCGTCGAGGATCGCGACCGTCGGTGTGCCCTTGATCTTGAAGCCAAAGCGTTTGGGTATGTCGGCGTTCCGGATGATGCCGCGATGCGGCATGCCGATGTCGGCATAGACGATATGATAGCGCGCGCGGACCGGCGCAAAGCGTTCGCTCGCGACCAGATTGGCGAACCATGCGCTGTCGTGGCAATCGTTCATCCCCATTACCAGCAGCACCTGCCTGCCCGACTGGCGCGCCGCGGCCAGCGCAGCGTCGATCGCCGCCATCGGGTCGGCGCTTTCCGTAAAAGCGCCTGTTTTGAAGGGATCTTCGACACCCGAGATCGTGCGCGGAGCAGTCTCTGCGGCGGTCAGCGGTGCGGAAAATGTCAGGAGAACAGCGGCGATCGCGAGGGGGAGTTTGCGTGTCATCGCCCGACGATAGCAGGGGAGCAACCAGCCTCAACCCCCTCCCGCAAGCGGGAGGGGCAGCGAGACTTGCCAGCTTGCTGGCTAGTCGCAGCGGGGTGGGCTTGTGGGCTGTGCGTTGATGCCCACCCTGCTGCGACTAAGGCCCGGCTTTGCCGGACCAAGTCTCGCATTCCCTCCCGCCTGCGGGAGGGATGAGAAACGACATGACGTTTCCGTCAACGTAAGATAGCCTTCGCCCCATGAGCTGGAAAAACGAGATCGACGAACTGGCCGCGCGGCGCGCGATGGCCGAGAAGATGGGCGGCGAAGAGAAGGTCGCGCGCCAGCACAGCCGGGGCAAGATGGACGCGCGGGCGCGGCTCGCGGCGATCGTCGACGAAGGCAGCTTTCGCGAGATCGGCAAGATTGCCGGGCGCGGCACCTATGGTACCGAAGGCGAACTGGAAGATCTGGCGGCGAGCAATTTCATCTTCGGCCGCGCCAATATCGACGGGCGGCCCGTCGTCGCCTCGGCCGATGATTTCACCGTGCGCGGCGGCGCGGCCGATGCGGCGTTGCACCGCAAGTTCATCCAGTGCGAGGCGATGGCGCATGAATATCGCCTGCCGATGATCCGCATGATCGACGGCACCGGCGGTGGCGGGTCGGTGAAGACGCTCGAGGATATGGGCTACACCTATATCCCGCATGTTCCGGGCTGGCATGAGATCATCGCCAATCTCGACACGGTGCCGGTCGTCGCGCTCGCACTCGGGCCGACCGCGGGGCTCGGCGCGGCGCGCGTCGTCGCGAGCCATTACAGCATCATGGTGCGCGGATTGTCGCAACTGTTCGCGGCGGGTCCGGCGGTCGCGGCGGCGATCGGCGACACGCTGGACCGCGAGGAGCTGGGCGGCGCCGACGTCCACACGCGCAACGGCGTCGTCGATGATGAGGTGGCGAGCGAGGCGGAGGCGTTTGCGGCGGCGCGGCGCTTCCTCTCCTATCTGCCGTCGTCGATCCACGACCGCGCGGCGCGGACACGGTGCAGCGATCCGGTGGGCCGCCGCGAGGAGAGCCTGCTGTCGGCGGTGCCGCGCGAGGCGAAGCAGGTCTATTCGATGCGCCGCATCGCCGACGCGGTGTTCGACAAGGGCAGCTTCTTTGAAATGGGCGCGCGCTGGGGCCGCGCGGCGATCACCGCCTTTGCGCGGCTCGACGGCTATCCGGTCGCGGTGCTCGCGAGCGATCCCAGCTATCTCGGCGGATCATGGGATGCGAAGACGAGCGAAAAGGCCGAGCGTTTCGTGAAGATGGCCGACCAGTTCCGGCTGCCGATCGTCCATCTCGTCGACAATCCGGGCTTCATGATCGGCGGCGAGGCCGAGCGGACGGGGACGATCCGTTATGGCGTGCAGGCGATGAACGCGATCTACCGCGCGACCGTGCCGCTCGCGTCGGTCGTCGTGCGCCGCGCCTATGGGATCGCGGGCAGCGCGATGTCGAACGCCGAGCGGTTCCAGTACCGCTTCGCCTGGCCCTCGGGCGACTGGGGCAGCCTGCCGATCGAGGGCGGGGTCGAGGTCGCGTACAAGAGCGAGCTGGAGGCGGCTGACGATCCCGCGGCGCATCTGGAGGCGATCCGCGAAAGGCTGAACCGCGTGCGCTCGCCGTTCCGGACGGCGGAGAAATATGGGGTCGAGGATATCATCGACCCGCGCGACACGCGGCCTTTGCTCTGCGAATTTGCGGAATTGGCGTGGCGGGTGCTGAAATAGATATATTCCCCGCCGTCATCCCGGACTTGATCCGGGATCCATTCGCGCGATGTTGCGGGGATCCCGGATCAAGTCCGGGATGACGATAGAGGGGATGGTTCTGTGACCACGCAACGCCACCTTGGCATGGACTGGCTACGGATCGGGGCGTTCGGCCTCCTCATCCTCTATCATATCGGCATGTTTTTCGTGCCGTGGGACTGGCATGTGAAGATCGCGCAGCCGATCGACGGGGTGGCGATCCCGATGCTGGCGACCAACAGCTGGCGGCTGCCCCTGCTGTTCCTCGTCTCGGGCTATGCCAGCGCCGCCTTGTTCGCGAAGCTTGGCGGCGCCGGGGCGTTCGTGCGGTCGCGCAGCGCCCGGCTGCTGATCCCGCTGGCCTTTGGCATCATCGTCATCATCCCGCCGCAGCCATGGATCGAGCTGATGGGGCAGCATGGCTATGCCCATGGCCTCGCGCATTTCTGGCTGCACGATTATTTCCGCTTCGGCGCGCTGGACGGCATCATCCTGCCGACTTGGCAGCATCTGTGGTTCGTCGTTTATCTGTGGGTCTATACGCTGCTGGCGGCAGCGCTGCTGGCGTGGGTGCCCCAGCGGATGCGGACCCGGATTGCCGACGGCGCCGCGCGCGGGCTCGGCGGCTGGCGCTTGCTGATCGTCCCGCTCGCGGCGTGGCTGCTGATCCTCGCATTGTTTCCGGGGCATGAGGAGACGCATGCGCTGTTCGACGACGGGCCATCGCATCTCCACTATCTGATCCCCTTTGCCATCGGCTGGCTGCTGCGCGTGCGGCCGGCGTTGTTCGCGGCGATCGCCCGCTGCTGGCGCGCCGCGCTGGCCATCGGGATTGCGGCCTTTGCCTTCGTCGCATGGGCCGAGTGGAACTGGCCGGGGACCATGCCGGCGCCCCACTGGTTGTCGGCCCCGTTCGCCGCCGCGCGGCTGGTGCAGGGGTGGGCGACGATCGTCGCGCTGGTCGGGATCGCCGACGCCTATGGGAACCGCGACCACCCGTGGCGCACGACGCTCGCAGAGGCTGTCTTCCCCTTTTACATCATCCATCAGACGATCATCGTCGTGACCGGCTGGTATCTGCTCCGCGCCGGCGTCGGCGCGCTGGCGTCCTTCGCAATCCTGCTCGTCGCCACCGTCACGGGATGCTGGCTTTTCTATGCGATCGGGCGCAGCATCGGCTGGCTACGGCCGTTGATCGGACTGCAGCGCAAATAGGGGGAGAGCGGGCATGGGGGCGGTAAAGGGCATATTGGCGATCGTCGGCGTCGCGATGATTTTGGTCGGCGGATTATGGGCGCTGCAGGGGCTCGACATCGTCCGCTGGCCGGCAAGCAGCTTCATGCTCGGCGACACGACATGGACGCGCAACGGCGTCATAACGGCGGTCGTCGGCGCCGTGCTGGTCTGGTTTGCGCGCAGGCGCTGAGGCGCGACCTCAGGCGGAAGCGGCGAGGGACGTGAGCGCGTCGCCATCGACGCGCATCACCGTCCATTCGTCCATCATCCGCGCGCCAAGGCTTTGGTAAAAGCCGATCGCGGGCGCATTCCAGTCGAGCACGCTCCATTCGAGCCGCGCGCAATCGCGCTCGGTACAAAGCGCGGCAAGGTGGACCAGCAACGCCTTGCCCAGCCCCGATCCGCGCGCCTCGGGGCGCACGAACAGATCCTCGAGATAGATGCCGGGACGCCCCTCGAAGGTCGAGAAATTGTGAAAGAACAGCGCGAAACCCTGCGGCACGCCGGCAAGCTCGCCAATCACCACCTCGGCATAGGGACGCGCACCGAACAGCTTTGCGCCGAGCGTCGCTTCGTCGAAGCGCACTTCGTGGGCGAGCTTTTCATAATCGGCGAGGTCGCGGATGAACTGCGCGATCAGCGGCAGGTCGGCGGGCGTGGCGGGGCGGATCGACAGGGTCATACGCGCCCTCCTGTCGCGTGCCACCGCGCCTGTCAAATGCGCTTTCGCGCCTTCAATATCGCGAGCGCCCTGATGACGAGCGCCGGCTGACCGATCACCGCGGGGGCATCGGCCCCTAAGGTAGCGGTGGAGTTCAGGTGGGCGGGGTTCCTTGGCCGAGCAGCAGCGCCTCGATGTCGGCCAGAGGCCTGTCGGTCATTTCCTTTACATGCTCCCCGATCAAGCGGGCAGCCGTTTGCTGGTGCCAAAGAGGGCGCAATTCGCCCATCGTGCGCGCGGGCGCAATCACGACCAGTGCGTCGAACTTGCCCGCCAGTGCCATGGCGTTGATCTTGTCGGCAAGGTCCCGGGCGAAGCGATCCTCTTCCTGTTGATGGAAATCCGTTTCGCCCATCGTCCCGCCGGCGAGGCCGGTGCCAGCGGGTGCTGGCGATTGCCCCGAGGCATCGGTTTTAATGTCGCTATCCTTGCGGTCTTCACGCTCCTGATGGGCGGTCGTGCGCAGGTCGATCTGGCGCGCATCGCCCTGATTGCGCAGGAACAGGGCCTTGCGGCCGTCGGCAACGAGTATGAGTGCGTTATTGGGGAGTGTCATCATCAAGCTCCTTCTTCAAGAGCAACGCACTGGATGACGTGGAAGTTTCTCGGTCGCGCCTGGCAAGCGGATGCATCAACGCTTTGGAGCAATTGTTCGGGCCCCACCCCTGTGATGCCGATCCGATGGCAATGTCGCGAAACGACCGAAGGTGGACGCCCAATTTCCGTCACCCCGGGCTTGACCCGGGGCCTGCCTTATCTTTCGCCGCTGGAAAGAAGGAAGGCGGGTCCCGGGTCAAGCCCGGGATGACGAAGGTGGGGAATGGCAGGTTTCCACCCCAAGCAGCCGCCTCTATCATCGTCATCCCGGACCCTTCGACAAGCTCAGGACAGGCTTGATCCGGGATCCACAGCAGCGTTGAAGTCATGCGCCCCGGATCAAGTCCGGGGTGACGAAAAGGGACAGCGACAGATTACCACCCCATTGCCGCCAATCCCGGCCGACAGGTCGAAGAACCGCCTCTACGCCGCCTTGCCGTGCAGCGTGTCCATGCTCACCGAACTGCCCGCGTCGATCTCGGCGGCCTTGGCTTCGACCAGCTTGACGATATGCGCGATCATGTCGGCGTCCTCGACATGATGGTCGGTGACGCCCGACAGGAAGACCATATGCTTGCCGTTGCCGCCGCCGGTGATGCCGATGTCGGTTTCGCGCGCTTCGCCGGGGCCGTTGACGACGCAGCCGAGGACCGAGAGCGACATCGGGGTCTTGATGTGGCCGAGCGCTTCTTCGAGCGCCTGCACCGTGCGGATGACGTCGAAACCCTGCCGCGCGCAGCTGGGGCAGCTGACGACACGGACGCCGCGGGTGCGCAGGCCCAGCGATTTCAGTATCTCGTAACCGACGCGGATTTCTTCCTCGGGTTCGGCCGACAGGCTGACGCGGATCGTGTCGCCGATCCCGGCCCACAGCAGGTTGCCGATGCCGAGCGCCGATTTGACGGTGCCGCCGATCAGCCCGCCCGCTTCGGTGATGCCAAGGTGCAGCGGACAGTCCACCGCGTCGGCAAGCTGCGCATAGGCGGCGACGGCAAGGAAGACGTCGCTCGCCTTCACCGCGACCTTATATTCGTGGAAATCATGGTCCTGCAGCAGCTTGATATGGTCGAGTGCGCTTTCGACCAGCGCCTCGGGGCAGGGCTCGCCATATTTTTCGAGCAGATCCTTTTCGAGGCTGCCGGCGTTGACCCCGATGCGGATCGCACAGCCATTCGCCTTCGCGGCGCGGACGACTTCGCCGACCCGCTCGCTGCTGCCGATATTGCCGGGGTTGATGCGCAGGCACGCGGCGCCCGCATCGGCGGCTTCCAGCGCGCGCTTATAATGAAAATGAATGTCGGCGATGATCGGGATGCGCGAAGCGCGGACGATCTTGCCGAGTGCCGCGGTCGATTCGGTGTCGGGGCAGGACACGCGGATCAGGTCGGCGCCGGCCTCCTCGCAACGGCGGATCTGGTCGATCGTCGCGACCGCGTCGCTGGTCAGCGTGTTGGTCATCGTCTGGACGCTGATCGGCGCGCCGCCGCCGACGGGGACGGCGCCGACCATGATCTGGCGGCTGGTCCGCCGCGCAATGTCGCGCCAGGGGCGCAGGCCGGGATTGTGATCGCTCATGGTTGCTGCTCGACAGAGGGGATATGCGCGCTCTTTAGCCGCCCGGCCGCAGCTTGGCAAAGACCAAGCGCGCGCAGAGCGCGTGTTGCGAAAAAGTCACAGTTGATTGCCGATTGTGCACCTCGACGCAATTTTCGTTTGTGCATTGCAGCAAAATCGGCAATTTCGAACGCGTTCGTCGTCACAGGCCCGCAACAAGAGGTATGGACGCTTACTGCAGGTGGGACGATCCGTTTCAGCCATTAGGGGGATCACCCATGAAGTTTCTCAACAAAGCGTGCTTTGGCATGCTGCTCGCGGCTTCGGCCATGTCGACGCCTGCCTTCGCCCAGGACGAAGAAGATACGGCTGCCATCGGCCCGTTCACCCTGTCGGGCGGCATTGCGGTCACATCTGACTATCGTTTCCGCGGCGTTTCGCTCTCGAACGAAAAAGTTGCGGTGCAGCCGACGCTGACCGCCAGCCATGACAGCGGTTTTTATGTTGGCGTGTGGGGCTCCTCGCTTCCCAACAGCCCCGCTTATGGCAAGTTCGAACTCGACGTCTATGGCGGCTTCGCCACCGAAATCGCTTCAGGGACGACCGTCGATCTGGGCGTGACCTATTACACCTATCCGGGCAGCCACGACGGCGGCGCGCCGACCGATTATTTCGAAGGCATCGGCAAGCTGTCGCACGACATCGGCCCGCTTTCGGTGACGGGTCAGGTCGCTTATGCGCCGAAGCAGAGCGCGCTCGGCGACGACGACAGCATCTACCTCAATCTCGGTGCCGGCTTTGGCGTGCCCAATACGCCGGTGACGTTGTCGGCCGCGGTCGGCTATACCGACGGCTCGCTGGGCCTCGTCGCCCCCGACGGCAATTATGTCGACTGGTCGGTCGGCGCTTCGGTTCCCGCCGGTCCGTTCACCCTCTCGGTCCAATATGTTGACACCGACGTCAAAAAGACGGGCGTCAAAGCGGTCGATACATTGTATGATCCAACCGTGGTCTTTACCCTCGGCGTGTCTTTCTGACCGCCTGACGGAATAAGGGACCATGCGTGAAGGGGGCGGCTTCGGGGGAGGCCGCCCCCTTTTTCGTGGAGACGGGCGGAATTAACGCCAGCGTAGATTATGGGGACCAAGGTCGGCGAGCGACTTTGCCCCCATCAGTTTCATGCCGCGCTCCATTTCGGCGCGGAGCAGCGCGATGGCGCGCGCGACGCCATCCTCGCCCGCCGCGGCGAGCGCATAGAGATAGAGGCGCCCGCCCGAACAGGCCTTCGCCCCGACCGACAGGGCTTTGAGCACATGGGTCCCGCGCGTGATGCCGCCGTCGCAGATCACCTCGACCTTGTCGCCGACCGCGTCGACAATCTCCGCCAGCGCATCGAAGGGGGAGATGCTGCCGTCGAGCTGGCGTCCGCCATGGTTCGACACCATGATCGCGGTCGCGCCGATGTCGACGGCGCGCTTTGCATCCTCGACCGCGGCGATGCCTTTCAGGCAGAAGGGGCCGTCCCATTGCTTGCGGATCGCCTCGGCGCGTTTCCAGTCGAGGCTCTGGTCGAGCATCGTCGTGAAATATTCGGCGACCGATTTGGGGACGCTCGATCCCTCGGACACATGGGTCGCGAGGTTGGGCAGGCTGAACTTCTCGCGCAGCACATAGTTGAGCCCCCAGCCGGGCTTGATCGCATAGCTCAGCATATTGCCCGGGGTGAAGCGCGGCGGCGAGGTGAAGCCCGAACGCAGGCAGCGTTCGCGGTTGCCGCCGACGATCGTATCGACGGTCAGCGCGACGGCATCGAATTTCGCATCGCGTGCCGCCTCCAGCATCGCGCGATTGAGCCCTTCGTCGTGGTGGACATACAGCTGGAACAGCTTGGGGCCGTTCGTCAGCGCGCCGGCTTCGGCCAGGCTGATCGTCGCGAGGCTGCTGATCCCCGCCATCGTTCCGGCATCGGCGGCGGCGCGTAATACCGCGCGCTCGCCCTGCCAGTGGAACAGCCGCTGCAGCGCGGTGGGTGACAGGAACAGCGGCATCGCCATCTCGCGCCCGAACAGGGTGGTGGTCATGTTGACGCTGTCGACACCGGCCAGAACGCGCGGGATCAGGTCGCAATCGTCAAAGGCCGCGCGGTTGCGGCGGCGCGTCACCTCGTCGTCGGCGGCGCCGTCGATATAGTCGAACACCGGCCAGGGCAGGCGCCGCTTCGCGAGCGCGCGGAAATCGTCGATATTATGGCATTCGTTCAGGCGCATTGGATCCCCCCGGAAAAATCAGGATGGCGGCGGGGGCGGTGCAATGACGCCCCCCGTCAACCGCGCGAGCGCCCAGCGCGGCTCGATCGGGCGCGCGGCGTCGGTGACATGCGCGGCGACCCGCGCGCCGATCGCGGGGGCGAGCGCAAAGGCGCGGCCCGCAGCGCCGCCGACGACCCATGTGCGCGGCTGGTTCGGCAAACGGTCGAGCAGCAGGTCGCCGGTCGTCGTGCGGCAATCATGCACGGCGGCGCTCGCGATCACCGGCGCGGTGGCAAGGTGGGGCAGGCGGCCGGCAATCCACTGGCGGATATCGGCCAGCGCGCGTTCGTCGGCGCGGCGGTCGAAGCTGTCGGGATCGACGCTGGCATCGGCGGCGCTCCGCCAGCAGCGCACCCCGGCGCCCTCGACATCGGGGATCAGGTGAAAGCCATAGGCGCGGTCGATCAGTGCGGGCATCGCGGGCGGGCGGAACTGCGTGTCGCCCTGCCCGGGGCCGAAATGGAAGACTTGCTGGCGCACCGCCGACAAGCGCTGCGGCGTCAGTATCTGCGGGAACAACTCGGTCAGCCACGCGCCGGTGGCATAGACGATGCTGCGCGCGGTGCCGCCGTCGGGCAGCATATAGACGTCGCGTTTCTTGTCGCGGAGCGGCGCGGGCATCACGACATCCTCGACCGCGATCTGCGCGTCGAGAATGGTTTCGAGCACGCCGCGCTGGCCGGCGAGGATCGCGGCCTTTTCGGCAATCAGCGCGCTTTCATCCTCGCGCCACGCGATCTGGGGATAGCGATGGCGCAGCTTCGCTCCGCTCTCGCGGTTGGTGTCGCGCAGATCGGCCATCGCGTCGGCGGCGGCCAGCGTGGTCAGGGCTTCGCAGCGGGTGACAATCGGCAGGCTGGCGCTGTCGGAGAGTTTTTGCCACGCGCCAAGACTCTCTGCCGCCAGCGCGGCATAGAGCGTGTCGCCGCCCTGCACGGGATCGAGCATCATCGACGACAGGCTCGATGCGGCGCGGCCGCCGCCGGGGCCATAGGCGTCGAACAGCCGCACGCTCTGTCCGGCGCGGACGAGGTGCCATGCGGTCCATGCGCCGATCGCACCGGCGCCGATCACCGCGACGTCGACATGCTTTTCGGGCGCCTTCGCGCCCTTACGGCGGCGCGACGCGCGGGGCTCGGGCGGGTCCTTGCGCTTGGGTTCCTTCTTCGCGGCGCCGAGCGCGAGCGCGGCGGGGACGACGGCGAGCGCGCCCAGCATCCGGCGGCGGTTGATCGCCATCGCGTCAGTCCTTCTTCTTGTAATAACGATAGCCGCCGATCCACGTTTCCAGCGGGACCATGCGGCGGATTTCGTCGGGGCTGGCGAGCATCGGGTCGGCATCGACGATCAGGAAATCGGCGCGCATTCCGGGCATCAGCGTGCCGAGCCGGTCCTCCGCAAAGGCCGCATAAGCCGCGTTGCGCGTGAAGCCGTCGAGCGCGACTTCGCGGCTCACCGTTTCTTCGGGACGCCAGCCGCCAAAGGGCTGGCCCGCGGCGTCGGTGCGCGAAATGGCGGCGGCGATGCCGGGAAAGGGGTTCGCGCTCTCGACCGGCACATCGGATCCGAAAGCCAGCCGCGCCCCGGCATTGGCCAGACTGCGCCACGCATAGGCGCCCTTCAGCCGGTCGGGGCCGAGCCGCGCCTCCGCCATCAGGCGGTCACTCGTCTGGTGGACGGGCTGCATCGAGGCGATGACCTTCAGCTGCGCGAAGCGCGGGATGTCGACGGGGTCGATGATCTGCGCATGCTCGATCCGCCAGCGGCGCTCGCCCGGCAGGTCGGCGGTCAGGTCGGTGATCGCGTCGAGCGCCTCGGCATTCGCCGCGTCGCCGATCGCGTGGATCGCGACCTGAAATTTGTCCATCGACGCGCGGACCATCTTGTTGCGAAGCTGCGCGGGGGTGAGGAGGGGCAGGCCCTTTTGCCCCGGCGCGTCGCTATAGGGCGCCTTCAGCCACGCGCCGCGCGATCCGAGCGCGCCGTCGAGGTAAAGCTTCACCCCGACCATGCGCAGCCGGTCGTCATAGAGCCACGGCGTCGGCTCACCCCCGGCGATCAGCGCCATATTGTCGATGTCGCCGCCATAGGAGAGGATGCGGATTGCCAGCTGTTTCTTGTCGCCGGCGCGGCGATACGCCTGCCAGTCGGCGATCGACGTGCCCATGTCGGCGATGCTGGTCACGCCCTGCGCCATCAGCTTTTGCTGCGCCAGATAGAGCGCGCGGTCGAGGTCGCGCGCCAGCGGTTTGGGCTTGGCGGCGTCGACAAGGCTCATCGCGGCGTCGATGAAGACCCCGCTCGGCTTGCCCCCCGCCATTTCGATGCGACCGCCCTCGGGCGATTTGCTCGCGGCGGTAATCTTGGCCGACGCCATGGCGGCGCTGTTCGCCCAGCCGGCGTGACCATCGACGCGTTCGAGCCAGACCGGGCGGTTCGGTACCGCGGCATCGAGGTCGGCGCTGGTCGGAAAACGGCCAAGACCCCATTTTTCCTGATTCCAGCCGCGCCCGATGATCCACGGCATTTCGGGATTGTCGGCGGCATATTTGCGGATCGCCGCCTGCGCCTCGGCGAGCGAGCTTGTCTCGCTGAGGTCGAGCAGCATCAGCTGGAAGCCCAGCCCCATGACATGGCCGTGCGCGTCGATCAGCCCCGGGATCAGGGTGCGGCCCTTGCCGTCCTCCTTGAAATCGGGGCGCTCGGGGCGCTTGTCCTTGCGGTCGAGCAACTGCTTGACCTTGCCCTGCGTGTCGATGACCAGCCCGGTAAAGCGGACGAGCTTGCCGTCCTTGTCCAATGTAACGCCGTTAACATTGTCGACCAGCGTGTCGGCGTGCGCGGGGACGGCGAGGGTCAAAGCCAACGCAGTGAGAGCAAGACGCTTCACTTCGGCAGCCTCGTCACCAGCGAACTCGTGTCGCGCCGCCCATGGCCCATATCCTGCACATCGGCGTAAAACTGATCGACGATCGCCGCGACGGGCAGCGTCGCGCCATTGACCCGCGCTTCGTCGAGCGCGAGGCCCAGATCCTTGCGCATCCAGTCGACGGCAAAGCCGAAGTCGAATTCATCCTTCGACATCGTGCCCCAGCGGTTGAGCATCTGCCAGCTGGCCGCCGCGCCGCCCGATACCGCCTCGAACACCTTGTCGGTGTCGAGCTTCGACGCCTGTGCGAAACGCAGCGCCTCGGACAGACCCTGAAGCACACCGGCGATCGCGATCTGGTTGACCATCTTGGTTGTCTGCCCCGCGCCGGGGCCGCCGATATGGACGATGCGGCCCGCATAAGCGCGCATCACCGGCTCGGCGGCTTCGAACGCGGCCTTCGACCCGCCGCACATGACCGAGAGGGTTCCCGCCTGCGCGCCCGATTCGCCGCCCGATACGGGGGCGTCGACGCAGAGCAGCCCCAGTGTTTCGGCCTCGACCGACAATTGGCGCGCGATGCGGGCGGAAACGGTGGTGTGATCGACGAACAGCGCCCCCCGGCGCATCGCCTTGAACGCGCCATCGCGGCCCAATGTCACCTGCGCCAGATCATCGTCATTGCCGACGCAGGCGAGGACGACATCGGCGTCCTTCGCGGCTTCGGCGGGGGTTGCCGCCGCCGCGCCGCCATATTGCGCCACCCAGGCGTCGGCCTTGGCGCGGGTGCGGTTGTAAACGGAGAGGTCGTGCCCCGCCTTGACGAGGTGGCCCGCCATCGGTCCGCCCATGACGCCGGTCCCGATAAAGCTGACGCGCAATTTTTGTTCGTTCATGGGGGAGTTCATAAGCATAGTTTGCGCGGCGCGCCAGATGCGGTAGGGCCGCTATCGCTATGACAGATCAACTCACCCTGACCGCTGTTGCCGATTATCCGGCGATCACTCTGGACGATGTGCGCGCGGCGGCGGAGCGAATTAACGGTTCGGTGGTCCGCACCCCGACGCTGCATTCGCAGACGCTGTCCGAACTGGTCGGCGCCGAAGTGTGGCTGAAGTTCGAGAATCTGCAATTCACCGCCGCCTATAAGGAGCGCGGGGCGCTGAACGCGCTGCTGCTGCTCAGTGACGAAGCCAAGGCGCGCGGCGCGATCGCGGCCTCGGCGGGCAATCATGCGCAGGGCCTCGCCTATCATGGCAAGCGGCTCGGCGTTCCGGTCACCATCGTGATGCCCAGCACCACGCCGCAGGTGAAAGTGTCGCAGACCGCGAGCCATGGCGCGACGATCGTCCTGCATGGCGAGACCTTCGACGATGCCTATGCCCATGCGCGCGTGCTGGAGGTCGAACGCGGCCTCACCTTCGTCCATCCCTTCGACCATCCGCATGTTGCGGCGGGGCAGGGAACGGTCGCACTCGAAATGCTGGAGGATGTGCCCGATCTCGACACGCTGATCGTGCCGATCGGCGGCGGCGGACTGCTCACCGGCATGGGCACCGCGGCGCGCGGGATCAAGAACGACATGCGGCTGATCGGCGTGCAGGCCGAACTTTATCCCTCAATGTACGCCGAACTTAATGGTGTGGACATGGCGTGCGAGGGCGACACGCTGGCCGAGGGGATCGCGGTCAAGGAACCCGGCGAATATACGCGCAAGATCGTCGCCGACCTCAACGACGATATCGTGCTGGTGGCCGAACGCCACCTCGAACGCGCGGTCAGCCTGTTGCTCCAGATCGAAAAGACGGTGGTCGAGGGTGCGGGCGCGGCGGGGCTCGCCGCAATGCTCGCGCATCCCGAGGAGTTCAGGGGGCGCAAGGTCGGGCTGGTACTCACCGGCGGCAATATCGACACGCGCCTGCTCGCGAATGTGCTGCTGCGCGATTTGGCGCGGTCGGGCCGCATCGCGCGGCTGCGTATCCGCTTGCAGGATCGCCCCGGCGCGCTGTTCAAGGTGATGAAGCTGTTCGACGAGAAACAGGTCAACATCATCGAAATCTATCACCAGCGCATCTTCACGACGCTGCCCGCCAAGGGGCTGATCACCGACATCGAATGCGAAGCGCGCGACCGCGAACATCTCGACAGCCTCGTCGCCGCACTGCGCGAAGCGGGCTATATGGTGACCACGGTGGAACTGGCTTAGCTCACCCCTCCCGCTGGCGGGAGGGGATTGCTATGGATAGCCGATGAAAGAATTTACCCTCCAGCTCACCGCCACCCCCGATGCGATCGACGAGCTCGGCCATGTCAACAATGCCGTCTGGGTCCAGTGGATCCAGCAGGTCGCGACCGGCCATTGGGACGCCGCGGCGCCGCAGAGCCACAAGGACGCCTATATCTGGGTCGTGGTGCGGCACGAGATCGACTATCTGCGCGCGCTCGGCCCCGGCGAAAGCGTCACCGCGCGCACATGGGTCGCCGACAAGCCGCAGGGCGCGAAGTTCGACCGCCATATGGAATTCACCGGCGCTGACGGCAAAGTCCATGTCCGCGCGCGAACGGTGTGGGCGTTGCTCGACAAGGCAAGCGGCCGGCCGCTCCGCGTGACCGCTGACGTGGTCGCGCCGTTCCTCGGCGATGCGAAATGAGCGGCGCGGGCGCGTGGCGGCCGATGCGCGCGGATGATCTGCCGACCGTCGTCCGCATTTCCGATGTGGTTCACGGCGAGTTTACGGAGCCGCTGGAAACCTTTGCCGACCGCCTCGCGCATTATCCCGCGGGCTGCGCGATCCTTGAACGCGATGGCGAGGCGCTGGGCTATCTGATCAGCCACCCCTGGCCGCGCGATGCGGCGCCGCCAAAGCTCGGAGTGCGGATGGCGGCGATTCCGGCGTCGGACAGCTATTATCTCCACGACATCGCCTTGCTGCCTGCGGCGCGCGGAACCGGGGCCGGGGCCACGGCAACCGCCTTCGTCGTGCATCAGGCACAGGCCGAAGGCTGCCGCGACGTGCGGCTCGTCGCGATTCAGGGCGCCGACAGCTATTGGCACCGACAGGGGTTCGATTATGCCGGGGCCGAACCCTATGGGCCGGGCTCATATCTGATGCAGCGCGCGATCGAAGCGGCATGACCGTATCGTTGCGGATCCGGCCTGCGCGCGCCGACGACGCCCCCGCGATCTGGGCCATCCTAGAACCGGTGATCCGCGCGGGCGAAACCTATGCGCTCGATCGTGATATGAGCGAGACCGACGCGCTCGCCTACTGGTTCGGGTCGGACAAGGAGGTGTTCGTCGCGGAGGAAGACGGTGTTGTTCTCGGTACCTATAATTTGCGCGCCAATCAGGCGGGCGGCGGCCGTCATGTCTGCAATGCGGGCTATATGACCGGAGCCCGGTCGACCGGGCGCGGAATCGCGCGGGCGATGTGCCTCCATTCGATCGACCATGCAAAGCGGGGCGGCTTTCGCGCCATTCAGTTCAATTTCGTCGTGAGCACCAACGTCCGTGCGGTCGGGCTGTGGCAGTCGCTGGGGTTCGACGTGGTCGGCCGCCTGCCGGGCGCGTTTGCGCACCCGGCGGACGGCTTCGTCGACGCGCTGGTGATGGTCCGGCCGCTCTGACTATGTCTTGAAGCGTTTGGCCAGCGGCTTGTCGGCGAGCGCGTTCAGCGCCTTCAATATCGCGCTATGGACGTCGCCGACTTCGTCGAAGAGGTCGCGATATACCTCCGAAATCCGGACACTATAGGCCTCGATCCGGTCCTGTTGCCTGCGCCCCTCGGCGGTCAGCCGGAAAATCTTGCGCCGCGCATCGGCGGGGTCGGCGTGCTGTGTGATGACGCCGAGGCGCAGCAGCGCCGGGCATTTCTGGATCACCAGCTGATGCGACTGGCCGAGCGCGCGGGCGAGCTCGGCTGCCGTGGCTTCACCTGCCGCCTCCAGCGCGGCGAGCAGGGAGCAGGAGCGGACAGGGACGGTAATTCCCATATCGTCGAACAGCGGGCGCGTCTGTTCCTCGATCCGCTGGCTCAGCGCTTCGCTGAGGCGGCCGAGGAACGAGATGTCGTCGAGATCAGTCGATGCGGGCATAGGTCTGGGTTGTTCCGTCGCGGTCGATGCGTTCGAGCGCGGTGACCTTGCCGCCTTTGCGAACGACGCGGAAGCGGAAATCGCGCACGCCTTCGACTGCCAGCAAATCGCCAGCGAGCGGTTCAAGCGCCAGCCGGAAGCGTTCGCGCCAGGTATAGAGGAGTTTTCCGTCGACAAGGTCGACGCGCCGCCCTTCGTAGCGGCCGGCGATCGCCTTGAGCGCGGCGGCGGACGGCTGCGGGCGCGCGGCGAGTTCGGGAGCGAACCAGTCGGCGTCGGCGCGTTTGGCAGGATCGGTTTTGGCAAGGTCGGCCAGCGCGAGGCGATGCGCGGCGGCCAGTGCGTCGGCGGACGGCATCGGGTGGTCGGGCGTGACGCCCTGTCCCTCGAAATCGCCGCGATCGACGGGATCGCGAATCTGGCCGATCGGTACCTGAAGGAAGAAGTCGGTTCCGACGGGCTTGCGGTCGACCGGATGCGCGCCGCCTGCGGTGCGTTCGCCCACCAGTGTGGCGCGGCCCAGCTTCTTCAGCGTGTAGGCGAACCATTCGGCCGCCGAAAAGCTGGTCGATCCGGTCAGGATATAGACTGGCTTTCCGGTCAGGCGTTTCGCCGGAAGCGCGGGGAGGACCCATTGGCCGCGTTCGACGCGGCGGCCGTCGAGGTTGTAATAATAATCGAACAGCTCCTGATCCTTGTCGCCGGGAAAGAGCTGGCTCGCCAGCAATTGCGCCATCTCCAGATGGCCGCCATTATTATAGCGCAGGTCATAGATCACCGCGTCGCCATTCTCGATAAAGCGCATCGCCGCTGCGGCGGCATCATAGCCAAGTTCGGGGTCGGCGAAATGCCTGAGGTCGATATAGGCGATGTTGCCGTCCAGAAGGCGCAGGCCGGCAAAGCCGAAATTCTGCCGGGCCTCCTCGCGCCGGTCGTCTTCGCGCAATGCCGCGACGCGCGCGGGGTCCTGCCGCGCGGCATAGTCGGCGACCCATGCCGGATCGACCCCCAAGGCGAAATGCAGATCGTTGCTCGCCTCGATCAGATCGTCGGTCAACGCGCGTGCGAGCGCGCGCTGGTCGGGCGCGGCATCATAATCGCCGGCATCGAGGTGGCGGCGCAGCGTCGCGGCGATCGTCTTCGCCTTGTCGGGAAAGACATAATTGGCTTCGAGCGTCTGGCCGAGCTGATCGACGACGGCGCGCTTGTCGGCGGCGGAGAGCGGCGCTTCCTGCGCTGCGGCGACCGGCACCAGCCAAAGAGTGGTGACGGTCAGGAGGAGGGGCCAGCGCTTGTTTTTCATCGGGTTTCTGCCTGTCGGATGATTCGTACAATATATTGCGCAATATGTTGTAAAAATCCTGTGCGCAAGAGGGGGCGATGAATCCGGGCGGCGCAAAGCGCGGAACCATATCCGCGCCGGGCGGGTTTTCGAGGGCGGCAGGCGGGCGTCAAAAAGGAGTGAAGCGGATGGAAACGCAAATGCTGCATCGCGGCCGTTTGATCGATCATATCCAGCTGGTGGTCGCCGACCTGAAGGCGAGCCGCGCCTTTTACGGCGCGCTGTTCGAAGTACTGAAGGTGCCGATCGGCGGCGAGGCCGAGGATTATTTCTGGGCCGACGAACTGTTCGTCTCGACCGCCGATAGCGAAGCCGCGCTCGGCAAGCTGACCGGCCGGCACCATCTGGCGTTCCAGGCGGCAGACCGGGCAGCGGTCGACGCCTTTCACAAGGCGGGGCTGGCCGCGGGCGGCCGCGACAATGGCGCGCCGGGCGAACGGCCCTATCATCCGGGCTATTACGCCGCGTTCCTGCTCGATCCCGACGGGAATAATATCGAGGCGGTCTATCATGGCGCGCATGAACGGAGCGCGCCGTCGGTGGAGATAAGGTTCGAGGGCTGATGTTGGCTATGGGGTGGGAATCTGTCGCTCCCTCCTTTCGTCATCCCGGGCTTGACCCGGGACCCGCCTTCCTCCCCCTCGACCTTGCAAAGGCAAGGCAGGCTCCGGGTCAAGCCCGGGGTGACGGGAAGTGTTCGGCTGCTGTCGGTCGTTTTAGGCCATCAAGCCGGATCGGCTGTGATCAACCGAAACGGGATGGAAAGCCGCCATAGGATTGGTAAGTCTCTGGCCCAAGGAGGCTTCATACAATGAGCGCCAAGAAAACGCGGATAATGTACATCGAAGACAAGTCGGAAGGTCTCAATGGGCCAGCAAGAATCGGCCGGGTGACTTATTCAAAAACTGGCCAGTCGATCTATTACGGAGGTCGCACCTTTCAACGACTGGGTGGTGACGGATTTAAGGCCAACTATTTCGACGCCGACACAGGCGATCACTTTTGGATCTCCGGCCCCCGAAAAGATGGCCAAGACCGGCTATATCCATCCAGTTCTATGTCGGTGGAAATCGACCCTGACGTTCACGACGAATATTGGAGCGACATTCGAGGTCGAGCCGGCGCGCAATGAGCGCAACCGGTCGTTAGCGGTAATCCGCGCCGGATCGACAGCGAATATCGGGAATGGGGTGGGAAGCGGTCGCCTGTTATGTGGTGCGGTAAAAACTCTGATCGAAATCCAAGCTTGCCCGGAACGTAAGCGCGGTGACGATATTATCTCCGCCGCCAAGCGTGCTCCCCTCGGCGCTTAGGTCGAATTTGAAACTCATGGCGACGACGAAGGATGGGGGAAAATCCGATCTCCCACAGCGGAGATCGCTAGGAGAGTAAGGAGGAGGATTTGGCCCAGCGTTGAAAACAGCCATGGAATATAGGATGGGCTGGAGCGGGTCGAACATCAGGCCACTAAAATCTCCGACTATTTCGGGGAAGCGTTCGTGGAAAAGACCGAGTGTGTTTGCGTTTCCCCAGCGCTCTCCCATAACGTCACTTCGGATATCGAGATTGACGCGCGGAGCGCAATGTTTGCGAACGAATTCTTCGATGGAGCCGTCGTTCCAATGTTGCCGCAAAGCTTCAAACTTATGGGACATTCTCTCGCGATCTTTCCCAGCTACTGAGAAAGGAAGTGTTATGGAGGCACAGGCTACCGCGCGATCTGGTATAGCCGATAGGGCCACGAGGCCTGACGCTAGCGCGATGGCTTCTCTACGATCCAGCGTCATTTTACCTCCCCGTTTCGAACGTGCTTCGACAAACGGGATAAATCCCAGCGGTTAACGTCTTCTAACGGTCGCTAGCTGCCATTCCCACTTCGTCATCCCGGACTTGATCCGGGATCCACCGCAGCTTCCGCTCCTTACCCGCCGTCAGGCATAACCCACCCATCCGCGCCAAGTGAAGGCGGCGTAGAATTGTTCGACCCCTGTGAAACCCGCGGCGCGCAGCACTTCGATGTCGGCCTCGGGGCTCAGCATGGCGACATGGGTGGCGACGGCCTCGCGGCCTTTGGCGACCTGGTCGGGATCGCCGCCCGAGGCGATGGCAAAGGCCGCGTAGCGGTCCAGCCAGCGGTCGCGCTCGTCCGGTCCTTGCGGAAAACTGCCGTGCGCGGCGACGAAGGGCGCGCCGGGTTTCAACCGTTTACGGATTTCGGCGGCGGTGCGAATGCGTTCTTCGGTATCGAGGAAATGGAGGGTCAGGAGGCAGGTCGCGCCGTCGAACGGGCCGGCGGGGGCGTCGTCGATATAGCCTTCGATCAGCTCGGCGCGGGGCGCGTCGGGGCCCATCACATCGGCGGCAAGGTCGAGCATCGGGCCTGCCGGGTCGACGCCGGTAAAGCGCCAGCCGGGATATGCCTGTGCCATCGCCTTCAGCTCGCTGCCGCCGCCCGCGCCGAGGACGAGGATATGGGCATCGCGCGGGACGCGCTCGGCCAGCAAAAGTCCGGTCATCCGGTGGAGGCCGTCGAGGCCGGGGACGAAACGCCGCGGCCCTTCAGTATAGCGCGCGACCGCTTCGGGGTCCTTGAAACTGTCGAGAAAATGTTGGGCGCCTTCAGCCATGGATATGCTCCTGCGGGGTGGGGGAGGGGAATCGTGCGGCCATGCGCGCGTGGAAATCGGCGGCCAGCTCGGCGATCGTCACCTCGCCGAAGCGGGTCAGAAGCAGCGCTTCGGCGTCGCGAAAACTGGTGTCGAGCGCGGCGTTGACCGCCTGTTCGACGAGGCAGCCGGGCGCCTCGGTGCGGTTGCCCATCGCCATCAGCGCCGGGCGTCCGATCGCATCGTAAATGTCGCGCATCGTGATGGTCGAAAGGTCGCGTGCGATCGTCCAGCCGCCGCCATGCCCCTTCTCGCTATGGACGAAGCCCGCCTCGCGCAGCCCGCCGAGGATACGGCGGACGACCACCGCGTGGGTCTGCATCGCTTTCGCAAGCTGTTCGGATGTCATCGGCGCATCCCGCTCTGCCATATGGAGCAGCAGGTGGAGTACGCCCGAAAGTCGGCTGTCTCGTTTCATGTAACTTTATATAGTGCGTGAAATCGCATCGTCAAGCGGGGGCTTGATCGCGGCCACCGTCGCTGATAGGTCCGCCCACGATGACCAACGACCGATCCAATCGATTCAAGGCGTATTGGCGCTCCTTTACATAGGAGCGGCATGGCATCACCTTATGACCATCGCCGCCGTGTTCGGACAGGCGAATGGTCATCATCACACCACTTACCCCCGGTCACGGCGTGCGCTTTTGAAGAAGACGCGACATGACCGATACATTGCTTGCCCTGTCGACCGAAAATTGCCGCATCGCGCCGTTGCACGCCGATGATGCGCGCGCACTCGCCGAGATCACCGACGAATCGGTGACCGCGCAGGTCCATTTCCTGCCCACCCCGTTCACAGAGGCCGATGCCCGCGCGCTGATCGCCCGGTCGGGCGGCGGCGACGTCTTTCACGCGGTGCGCGATCCCAGCGGCGCCGAACTCAACGGGGTGATCGGCGTCCATCGCCGCGCAGGGGAGGAATATGAGATCGGATATTGGTTCGCCGCGCGGGCACGCGGTCGCGGCATCGCGACCGAGGCGGTGCGCGCGGTGATCGACACGCTCGTCGCGTCGCGGCCCGGCTGTTCGATCGTCGCCGAATGCCGTCCGGAGAATGATCGCTCGCGCGCCCTGCTGCGGCGGATCGGTTTCGTGCCGACGGGGCTGGCGGGGCGACGTCCGGGGCGGATGCTGCTGTCGTGGCGCGCCGCGCCGGCGTATCGCATCGACGTGTGCTGAGCGTCAGTCCGCCCGCGCCACCTCTTCGGTCAGCGCCTTGACGATCGCCGTCACCGAATTGGGGGCATAGGCAAAGCCCATATGGCCGCAGTCGACCTCGACCTGCCGGTCGCTTTCATGCGCTCCCCCGCGCGCGCTGTTCACCGCGACCACCCCGTCATGCTTCGACCACAGCGCGAAGGTCGGCATTTCGGGGCGCGGCGCGGGGTGAAAGTCGATCGGCGGATTGTCGACCGGGTGGCGCGCGACAAGGTGATAAAGCCGCCACGCCCGATTGGCGCGGCGCGATCCGGAAAAGGGCGAACCCAGGGTGACGACGCGCGCGACCTTGCCGGGGTGGTGCTTGGCATATTCGCGCGCGTAAATCCCGCCGAGGCTCCATCCGACCAGCGCCGGGGCGTGGCCGGTACGGTCGATGATCCACTGGACGCGGGTGTCGATGCGCTCGATGATGTCGGGGGTCGCGCCGCGGTTGAAACCAAGGCCCCAGGCATAGCAGCGAAAGCCCGATCGGCGCAGGTCCGCGCGCAGCGCCTTCGTCGCCCAGTCGCCCGACAGAAATCCCGGAAGCACCATCACCGGGGGGTGATCGCTGTCGGGATTGGGCTCGGGCGGCATCGGCCGGATGCGTCCGGCAATCGCGCGGGCAAACCCGCCGATCTCGCTCCACAGCAGCTTCAGCGGCGGCGCGGCGTCGGGATCGGGGATGCGCGCGGGCCATTCGCTGCGACGGGAGAGGAAGCTGCGGATCATGGAGGGGATATAGTCATTGCTGTCCCCCGGCGAAAGGCGGGTCCCGGCTTTCGCCGGAGACCGGCTATTTCTTCGGTACCAGCTTCACCAGCTTGCCGTCCTCGCCGTCGGTGAGCAGCCAGACGGTGCCGTCTTCGCGCACCTCGACCTCGCGGATGCGGGTGCCAAGGTCCCAGCGGTCCGACTTGTGGAGCGTGTCGCCGTCCACGGCCATCCGCACCAGCCCTTCGCCCGACAGCGCCCCCATCAGCAGGCTGTTCTTCCAGCCCGGATAGACGTCGCCGCCGTACCAGACGAGCCCGCCGGGCGAGACCGACGGGTTCCACCACAGTTTCGGCGCCGCAAATTCGGGGCGCGTCGAATGGTCGGGAATATCCTTGCCATCATAATGGTCACCGTTCGACACGATCGGATAGCCGTAATTGGCCTTCGCCTCGACCAGATTGACCTCGTCGCCGCCCTTCGGCCCCATTTCCTGGTTCCACAATTTTCCGGTGCCGTCGAAGGCGAGGCCAAGGATGTTGCGGTGGCCGAGCGACCAGATTTGCGCGGTGACCCCGCCCCGATCGGCAAAAGGATTGTCGGCGGGAATGCTGCCGTCGGGATTCAGGCGCAGGATCTTGCCGAGATTGGCGTTCATATCCTGCGCGGGGTCGAACTTCTGCCGCTCGCCCGATCCGATGAACAGATATTTGCCGTCGGGGGAAAAGGCGAGGCGGTGCGAGAAATGGCCGCGCCCGGTGACCTTGGGGCTCTGCGTCCAGATCGTCTGGAGGCCGGTGAGTTTCGGCGCTGCGCCCTGTTCCAGCTTCGCGCGCGCAACCACGGCGCCAAAGGTGCCGCCATCGCCCGCCTCGACCCAGCTCAGATAGATATGGCCGCTGGTCGCAAAGTCGGGCGCGAGGATCACGTCGCCAAAGCCGCCCTGACCGCCATAAGCGACGCTCGGCACGCCCGCGACGTCAAGCACCGCGCCGCCTTCCTCCCACAGTTTCAGCTTGCCCGCCCGTTCGGTGATGAGCGCAAGGGGGGTGCCGGGGATGAAGGCCATCGCCCAAGGCTCCTTGAAGCGGGCGATTTCCTGCATCGTGAAGGGCGCGTTGGCGACCGGGGCGGCTGGATGTGCGCCCGACGCATCGAGTTTCGCGGTGTCGGCGGGGGCGGCGTTGCTGCTCGTCGTGCCCGCCGAACAGGCGGCGACGACCATTGCGGCGGAAAGCGCGAGGGCAGGGATCTTCGTCATCGGTGAATTCGCTTTGCTGGGGAAGGATGCGTCATTTTGGCGCGGTGGCGTGGCAAAGTCGAGACATGTCGTCGCCCCGCCGAAGGCAGGGCGGCGGGATTAGCGGCTCTCCGCTTCCCGTCTTGCGGTGATCGCCTCGACGCTGTCCATGATCGCGTCCATGGCCTCGCTCGCGGGCGTCGCGTCGGCGCGCTTCTGCGAAAATTGCCCGCCCGTCATAATATCTTCCAGCGCGGCGCGCGCGCGCGACACCCGGCTTTTCATCGTGCCCAGCGCGCAATCGCAAATTTGTGCGGCTTCTTCATAGGACATGCCGCCCGCGCCGACGAGGATCAACGCCTCGCGCTGGTCCTGGGGCAATTCCATCAGACCGCGCTGCAAATCGGCCATTTCGCCGCTGTCTTCCTGGCTTGCCGGGGTCGCCAGCGTCCGTTCGACAACGCCCTCGTCATATTCGCCGCGAAATTTGTTGCGGCGCATCTGCGACAGAAAGGTGTTGCGCAGGATGACGAAGGTCCATGCCTTGATCGAGGTTCCGCGCTCGAAACGGTCGCGCGACGCCCATGCCTTGACCATCGTGTCCTGCGTCAGATCGTCGGCCAGGTCGGGGTTGCCCGACAGGCTGCGGCCATAGGCGCGCAAATGGGGGATGACGTTGGCGAGGAGCGTCTTGAATTCGCTGTCGGAGAGGCTGGTGTCAGCCTCCTCCTGGGACGCAGCGGTCATACGGGTCATTACTGCTTCGGGCTTTTCTGATCGAGCTGGGACAGAAGGTCGAGCATATTGTCGGGCAGCTTTTCGGCAACGATATTGCCATAGATCATGCGCAGCTTGGCGCTCACCGGCTCGGGCGATTGCCGTCCGGTCAGCGTCCGGTGCCACTGATCGCCGCCGGTTCCGGGAAAGCTGCCCCGCGTCCGGCGCGGTGCGTCGGTCGTCGCGTGGAGCGCTTCCTTACCGTTGATCCTGTTGTTGCCGTGGGTTGCCATGTCGAAGCAACGACACAGGACGGCGCAAGTTCCCGCCCATCTTTAATTTTGCGACGGGGTGTTGCGGGCAGGGCACAGTGGCGGCGGTTCGTGCCGATTTGCGCTTAGGCTTTGCATCGGCCGAGCAAGGCGCTAAGCCTGTGTCATGTCCAAGACAATGATATTGCAATAAAGGTCAGTTTATCAGCGATTTAGTGCCTCAACCCCTCGACGATGACAGTTTCAAGCGCGAATTGGCGGCCATGTTGCCGCACTTGCGCGCCTTTGGTCGCAGCCTGTGCGGCAATGCCGATCTTGCCGATGATCTCGTCCAGGAAACGATGCTGAAGGCATGGAAGGCGCGCGCGCAATATGTGCCGGGGCCATCGAGCATGAAGAGCTGGGCCTTCGTCATCTTGCGCAATTGCTTCCTGTCGCAGATGCGCCGCAAGAAATTCACCGCCGAATATGACGAGCAGGCGGCCGAACGGCTGCTGGTCGCTCCCGACGATCAGGACGACAGCCTGCACCTCGCCGATGTGCAGCGCGCGCTGTTGATGCTGCCGGTCGATCAGCGCGAGGCGCTGGTGCTGATCGGGGCCGGCGGGCTGAGTTACGAAGAGGGCGCAGAGATTTGCGGCTGCGCGATCGGGACGATGAAAAGCCGCGTGTCGCGCGGGCGCCTCGCGCTGCAGACGATATTGGACAGCGGAACGATGCCGCTGCGCAGCGGCGACATCTCACCGGCCAGCGAGGCTTTTGCCGCGATCATGCACGATATCGACGAATTGACCGCGAACGGCCCCAGCGGGGACTAGCTCTGTTTTCGGCGAAAGCCGGGCGGGGGCCGGAACCCGCCGCCCGCGATTCGAATCACGCCGCCAGTTGCGGGGTGAACATCAGGCTCTGGCTGATCGCCGCGCGAACGGTGTTTTCGCGGAACGGCTTGGAAATCAGGAAGGTCGGCTCGACCCGATGACCGGTGAGCAGCCTTTCGGGAAAGGCGGTGATGAAGATCGCCGGGACCGGGGCCAGCGCCAGTATCTCCTCGACCGCATCGATTCCGGACGACCCGTCGGCCAGCTGGATGTCTGCGAGGACAAGCCCGGCGTCGGTCGCCGCAAATGCCGCGACGGCATCTTCATGGGTGGTTGCGATCCCCGCGACCGTATGGCCCAGCGCGCACACAATCTGTTCGAGTTCCATGGCGATCAGCGGCTCATCCTCGATGATCAGCACCGATGTCGGCGCCTCGCGGTCGAGATCGCCGACCGCTTCGGCAAGCAGGGCCTCGACGGTCGCGGCATTGGTGCCGGTGACGGTCGCGGCTTCGTCGACCGTAAAGCCTTCCAGCGCGGTGAGCAGCAATATCTGCCGCCCCAAGGGGGTGATCCGTGCAAGCTGACGATTGGCGGCGCGGACGATCGGATCTTCGCCATCGTCGCTACCCTCGCCATCGTCGATATAGGCGCTTTCCCAGATGCGGTGGAAATGGCGGTAAAGGTCGATCCGCGTGTCGTTGCCGGTCGTGCCGCCCATGTAAAATTCGTCGGGGGCGGCGACGATGACTTCCAGCGTCGTATGAACGAAATTGTCGCCATGTTGCTGACTGCCGGTCAGCGCGCGCGCATATCGGCGCAGAAAGGGCAGATGTCCGCGAATTTCTTCACCCAGTGGCATGCAATTCCTCCCTTTGATCTTTCTTCATACGCCCCCCGCGCAGGTCGGTTCCCCCTCGCGCCGTCAAAGCGCGTGCAATGACTGCAACTTGTCACGCTCCGGTGCGTAGAGTCAGCCGGGACGCGATGACGCCAGTGTAAGCGAGTGGAATGGAACAGTTTCTCTGTATACCGGCGAGGATGCTTTTGCAGGAGCCATATTCGTGGCACAGCGGCCCCGAATGAACGAAGATGCAGCCGCATCGCGATCGAATGAGGGGCGGGACTTGGCGGACGGCGGCGACAGCACTGCAGCGCAGACCGAAAGCTTGCGGCTCGCGACCCTGCGCGAATACCGCATTTTGGATACCGCCCCCGAACCCGCTTTCGACCGGGTGACCAAGCTGGTTGCCGACCTGTTCGACGCGCCGATCGCGCTGGTGTCGCTGGTCGACGATTGCCGTCAGTGGTTCAAGTCGGCGCATGGCCTCGATGTCCCCGAAACCCCGCGCGAAATCAGTTTTTGCCAATATGTGCTGGCCGACGGCGAGCCGTTGGTCGTCACCGACGTCGCCGGCGATCCGCGTTTTCAGGACAATCCGCTGGTCACGGGCGATCCGCACATCCGTTTTTACGCCGGGATGCCGCTGCGTGCCTATAATGGCGCGATCCTGGGGACGCTGTGTATCATCGACCGCAAGGTACGACCGGCGCTGACCGATCATGAACTCGCGCGGCTGGGCGATTTCGCGGCGATCATCATGGCGGAGGCCGATCTGCGCCGCACCGCGGCCGAGCGCGACGATGCGCGCCGCATGCTCGAACGCGCACTCGATTTTTCGGGGATTGCGACGTGGCAGGTCGATCCCCGGACCGAGGCGCTGAGCTGGCGCGGCGCGGTCGCCGATCTGTGGGGCGCGGATTTCGAAACTGCACTTGCGGACGTCCACGGTTTCCTCGCCCGCGTCCACGCCGACGACCGCGCCGGAGTGGCCGACGTGCTGGGCGAATCGATCGCGAACGGGACCCCCTATGCGACCGAATATCGCATCATCCACCCCGAACGCGGGGTACGCTGGATCGCCGGGCGCGGCGACTGGGATGTGCGGTCGAACGATGCGATGCTGACCGGGATCAACGTCGATATCACCGAACAGAAAAGCCGGCAGGAAAACGCCAATCTGCTGATGCGCGAATTGCATCACCGGATGCGCAACCTGTTCGCGACGGTCAGCGCGATCATCTCGCTTACCCGCCACGCGGCGCGCGACGTCGACGATTATGTCGAGCGGATCAGCAGCCGTCTCGACGCGCTCAACCGCGCGCAAAATGTGCTGCTTGGCGCCAATTTCATGACGGGGTCGATGCATGCGCTGATGCGCGAGGTGCAGGCGGCGTTCCCGCGCATCCGCTGGTCGGGCCCCGATCTGCTGCTTCCCGAAAATGCGCTGGTCGCGATGGCGCTGGTGTTCAACGAACTGGCGACCAACGCGGTCAAGCATGGCGCGCTGATCAGCGACACGGGGCAGGTCGAGGTGAACTGGTCGCAGGATGCAGAGGGCGAGGAGGCGCGGATGTTCCGGCTGACCTGGACCGAAACCGGGACGCCGGGGCTGGTGGGACCTCCCGACCGGACCAGTTTCGGCACGCTGCTGATGGAACGCAGCGTGCGCAACAATCTGGGCGGCTCGATCGCGCGTCATTGGGAACCGACCGGACTGGTGTGCGAAATCGCGCTGCCCGCCAAATGGCGCGAAGCATAGCCCGATCGGAAATTTGTTCCTTCTTTGTTCGATATGCTATGCGGACGAGATGATCAGGATGACGACGGCGTTACCGGCAGGCGGCGGCTGATGGCGAAAACCGGCCATTGGCTCGAACCGCATCCGCACGGGCTTTATGTCCGGCCCGCCGACCTGTGGATCGACCCGTCGCGTCCGGTCGAACGCGCGGCGGTCACTCACGGCCATGCCGATCATGCGCGCAGCGGGCATGGGGCGGTGTTCGCGACGCCCGAGACGCTGGCGATCATGGCGCTGCGCTATGGCGTCGATGTCGAGGCGAGTCATAATCAGGCCTTTCCCTATGGTGGCGGTTTCGAGCGCGGCGGGGTGCGCTTCAGCTTTCACGCCGCAGGCCATGTGCTGGGAAGCGCGCAGATCTTGATGGAATATGCGGGCGAGCGGATCGTCATCACCGGCGATTACAAACGGCGGCCCGACCCGACCTGCGCGCCGTTCGAGGTCGTGCCGTGCGACATATTCATCACCGAGGCGACATTCGGCCTCCCGGTGTTCCGCCATCCGCCGACGGGTGACGAGATTGCCAAGCTGATCGCCGCATTGCGCGCCGAGCCCGATCGCTCTGTCCTCGTCGGCGCCTATGCGCTGGGCAAGGCACAGCGGGTGATGGCGGAACTCCGCGCGGCGGGATGGGATGCGCCCATCTATATCCACGGCGCGCTCGAAAAAATGTGCGAACTATATGCCGCGCATGGCGTCGACCTCGGCGAGCTGCGGCTCGTTTCGGAAACCGACAAGGCCGAAATGGCGGGGCAGGTCGTGATCGCGCCGCCGTCGGCGCTGGGGGATCGCTGGTCGCGGCGGCTGCCCGATCCGGTGACCGCGATGGCGTCGGGCTGGATGCGCGTCCGCCAGCGCGCACGGCAACGCATGGTCGAGCTGCCGCTGGTGATTTCCGACCATGCCGACTGGGACGAGCTGACGACGACGATCGCGGAGGTGAATCCTAGGGAAAGCTGGATCACCCATGGCAGCGAAGAAGGCCTCCTGCGCTGGTGCGAACTTACCCAGCGCAAGGCGCGCGCGCTGCACCTCGTCGGGCGCGACGTTGAAGATGAGGGTGGGGAGGAGGAGGCGTGAAGCGCTTCGCGGCCCTGATCGACCGGCTCGTCTACACCCGCTCGCGCAATACGAAGCTTGCGCTGATCGCCGACTATTTGAAGCACACCCCCGATCCCGATCGCGGCTGGGCGATCGCGGCGCTGACCGAAAGCCTCGATTTCCCGGCGGTGAAATCGGCGATGGTGCGGGCATTGCTCGCGACCCGCGTCGATGAGGAATTGTTTCGCCTGTCGCGGCATTTTGTCGGCGATACGGCGGAGACGGCGGCGCTGCTCTGGCCCGATGCTCCGGGGCCGAAAGACGATCTCAGCGTTGCGGCGGCGGTCGATGCGCTAGCCTCCGCCAGCCGCAGCGACGCCCCCGCCGCCGTCGCGTCGCTGCTCGACCGGCTCGACGCCGACGGCCGCTATGCGCTGCTCAAGCTCGCGCTTGGCGGCATGCGCGTCGGTGTTTCGGCGCGGCTCGCGAAACAGGCGTTCGCACAGGCCTTCGACGTCCCCGTCGACGATGTCGAGGAACTGTGGCACGCGATTCCGCCGCCCTATGCACCGCTGTTCGCATGGGGCGAGGGGCGGGCCGAACGCCCCGACCTCAAGCATGTCGCCTTCTTCCGCCCCTTCATGCTCGCGCATCCGCTCGAGGAGGAAAGCGTCGACCTCGCCGATTATGCCGCTGAATGGAAATGGGACGGCATCCGCGTCCAGATCGTCCATGGTGGCGGCGAAACGCGGATATACAGCCGCGGCGGCGAAGAGATCAGCGGCGCTTTTCCCGAACTTGTCGCGGCGTTCGACCAGGATGCGGTGATCGACGGCGAACTGCTCGTGCGCGGCGAAGCGCAGGGCGGCCAAGCTGCCAGCTTCAACGCGCTCCAGCAAAGGCTCGGGCGCAAGACGGTGTCGAAGAAAATGCTCGCCGATTATCCGGCCTTCGTCCGCGTCTATGATCTGCTTGGCCTCGACGGCAACGACCTGCGCGGCCTGCCTTGGACCGAACGGCGACGGCAGTTGGAGGCCTTTGTCCCGCGTCTCGCCGACAGCCATTTCGACCTGTCGCAGCTGATCGAGGCGAAGGATTGGGACGACCTCGCCGAACGCCGCGCCGGTGCGCGCGATGCGGCGATCGAGGGGGTGATGCTCAAGCGCCGCGATGCCCCTTATGTGGCAGGCCGCCGCGCCGGCCTCTGGTATAAATGGAAGCGCGACCCGCTCACCGCCGACTGCGTGATGATGTACGCACAGCGCGGAAACGGCCGCCGCGCGAGCTTCTATTCCGATTACACCTTCGGCTGCTGGAACGAGGCGGGCGAGTTGCTCCCCGTCGGCAAAGCCTATTCGGGCTTCACCGACGAGGAGTTGAAATGGCTCGACAAATTCGTCCGCGACCACACGCTGAACCGCTTCGGCCCGGTGCGCGAGGTCGAAAAGTCGCTGGTGCTCGAAGTCGCCTTCGATTCGATCCATGCGTCAAAGCGCCACAAGTCGGGCCTTGCGATGCGTTTCCCGCGTATCGCACGCATCCGCCGCGACAAGCCGGCGGAGGAGGCCGACCGTATCGCGACGCTCCTGGCCATGGTGAGCTGAAAAATAACCGCAAAAATTCCGCGCTCCGGGGTTGCAACCGCCGGGGTGCGTCCCGAGTTAAGGGCCGGAATTCATAAAAAAGGAAGACTGCCATGACGATCGCCCATCCTCCCCTGCCTTATGCTCAGGACGCGCTGGCGCCGCATATTTCGGCCGACACGCTCGCGACCCATCATGGCAAGCATCACAAGACCTATGTCGACAAGGTCAATGCGGCGATCGAAGGCACGGAACTCGCCGACAAGTCGCTCGAGGAAATCGTTCACCACGCCGAAGGCGCGGGCAACAAGGGCCTGTTCAACAACGCCGCCCAGTCGTGGAACCACGCTTTCTATTGGGAAAGCCTGAGCCCGACCAAGACCGCGCCCGAAGGCGACCTGCTCGCCGCGATCGAGCGCGATTTCGGTTCGCTGGACGACCTGAAAAAGAAGCTCAAGGAAACCGCCGTCAATCATTTCGCGTCGGGCTGGGCATGGCTCGTCTCGCGCGAAGGCACGCTGTCGGTCACCGACACGCATGACGCGGGCACCGAACTCACCACCGGCATCAAGCCGCTGGTCGTGATCGATGTGTGGGAACATGCCTATTATATCGACCGCAAGAATCTGCGCCCGGCCTATGTCGATGCCGTGGTCGACGAACTGCTGAACTGGGATTTCGCGGCGGAGAATTTCGCCCGCGAGACGACTTGGGCCTACCCGGCCTGATGCCCAAACGCCTCCCCCTTGATGGGGGAGGCAGAGAGACTTGCGAACTTGTTCGCTAGTCGCAGCGGTGGGGGTGTGATCTTGGCATGGCGCCAGGTCGCACCCGCACCTCCATCCCACTTCGCCCAGTCGCTTTGCGGCAAGGCTGCGCATCCTTCCCCATCGCCTCGCGGCAGGGAAGATTTTTCTTGCAAGCCGTAACGAAAATTGCTCCCCGCGGGCCTATCCCGACGGCGTGGCTTCTCCTATAGCGCCGCGATGACGATCAGCCTCTTCGAACTCTTCAAAATCGGTGTCGGCCCTTCCAGCTCGCACACCGTCGGCCCCATGGTCGCCGCCCGCCGTTTCACCGTCTGGCTGGACGAGCAAGAACTGCTCGATCGCACCACGCATGTCGAAGCCGATCTCTATGGCTCGCTCGCGCTGACCGGCAAGGGCCACGCCGCCGATACCGCGATCGTCGCGGGCCTCGCGGGCGAAATTCCCGCATCGACCAGCCTCGCCGCGATCCGCGCCCATTGGGACCGCGCGAGTGACGAAGGCTGCATCTATCTCCTTGGGCGTCAGCGCGTCCGTTTCCAGCCAAAGCGCGACCTGCATTTCCAGATGCGCCAGCGTCAGCCGTTCCACAGCAATGCCTTGAGCTTGACGGCGCGCGACGGGGAGGGCGAAATCCTCGCCAAGCGCATGTATTTCTCGATCGGCGGCGGCTTCGTCGTCGACGAGGATGAGGCGGGCCGCAACAGCCGCGGCGCGGAGGACGAGGTCGAACTGCCCTATCCCTTCACCTCGGGCGCCGACCTGATCGCGATGGGCAAGGCGTCGGGCCTCAGTTTCGCCGAAATGATGTTCGCCAACGAAGTGCGTCACCGCCCGCCGAACGAGGTGACGGCGGGTATCGATGCGATCGCGGAGGCGATGGATGCCTCGATCGACGCGGGCTGTTCGAGCACCGGAATTTTGCCGGGAGGCCTCAAGGTCAAGCGCCGCGCGCCGCAGATCGCCGACGACATCCGCAACCGCCACGAAACCAATCTGATCGATCCGCTCGCGATGATGGACTGGATCAACCTGTGGGCGATGGCGGTAAACGAGGAAAATGCTGCAGGCGGCAAGGTCGTCACCGCGCCGACCAACGGCGCGGCGGGGATCATCCCCGCGGTGATCCGCTTCTACCGCCGCGGCTATCGCGGCGACGCCGCCGGGGTCCGCACCTTCCTGCTCGCCGCGGGCGCGGTGGGTGCACTCTACAAGCGCAACGCCAGCATCTCGGGCGCCGAGGTCGGCTGCCAGGGTGAAGTCGGCGTCGCCTGCTCGATGGCGGCGGCGGGGCTGACGGCGGCCTTGGGCGGCACTAACGCACAGGTCGAAAATGCCGCCGAAATCGGCATGGAGCACAACCTCGGCCTCACTTGTGATCCGATCGGCGGCCTTGTCCAGATCCCGTGCATCGAACGCAATGCGATGGGCGCGATCAAGGCGATCGACGCCAGCCGCATCGCGATGATCGGCGACGGCACCCATGTCGTCAGCCTCGACACGGTGATCGTCACGATGCTGCAAACCGGCCGCGACATGCGCGACAAATATAAGGAAACCTCGAAGGGCGGGCTGGCGGTCAGCGTCGTGGAATGTTGATCACCAGGTTACTTCCATCGTCACCCCGGACTTGATCCGGGGTCCCGCTTTTGAATGCATCGGCAGGCTGTAATTCCAACAGCTGGACCCGGGATCAAGTCCGGGGTGACGAAAAAGGGGGCAAGACGAAATAGGGGAAGCCGCACCCGGAAAATGCTGTCCTACAATATTGCGCGGGCATACCTGTCCCTCGTGACATGTTTCACCCTTTCCCGCATGCGCGTTGCACCCGCCATCCTGCCGCCCGCAACCGCTGCCGGGGAGGCGAAACAAGGGGGGACGCGCCCTGTACTTCCTATACTTTGGAATAAAATTACGCGCCCGTTCGGCGACCGGCCCGACGTGCATGGCGGGGCACGACGCGCTCGCATCTTGCATTGCTGCGGCGTTTGCCTGATTGGGACGGCTGAAAAGGAGACCCGCTCATGAAGACCCGCGCTGCCGTTGCGTTCGAAGCGAAAAAGCCGCTCGAAATCGTCGAACTCGACCTCGAAGGCCCGAAGGCGGGCGAAGTGCTGGTCGAAATCATGGCGACGGGCATCTGTCACACCGATGCCTATACGCTCGACGGCTTCGACAGCGAGGGCATTTTCCCGAGCGTTCTCGGCCATGAAGGCGCCGGGATCGTGCGCGAAGTCGGCGCGGGCGTGACCAGCGTCGTCCCCGGCGACCATGTCATCCCGCTCTACACCCCCGAATGCCGCCAGTGCAAAAGCTGCCTGTCGGGCAAGACCAACCTCTGCACCGCGATCCGTGCGACGCAGGGCAAGGGGCTGATGCCCGACGGCACCACGCGCTTTTCGTACAAGGGCCAGCCGATCTTCCATTATATGGGCTGCTCGACCTTCTCCAACTTCACCGTGCTGCCGGAGATTGCGGTCGCGAAAATCCGTCAGGACGCGCCCTTCCAGTCGAGCTGCTACATCGGTTGCGGCGTCACCACCGGCGTCGGCGCCGTCATCAACACGGCAAAGGTGCAGGTCGGCGACAATGTCGTCATCTTCGGTCTCGGCGGGATCGGCCTCAATGTCATTCAGGGCGCGCGGCTCGCGGGCGCGAATCAGATCATCGGCGTCGACATCAACCCCGACCGCGAGGAATGGGGCCGCAAGTTCGGCATGACCGACTTCCTGAACACCAAGGGCATGAGCCGGGAGGAAGTTGTCGCGGCAATCGTCCAGCTGACCGACGGCGGCGCCGACTACACCTTCGACGCCACGGGTAATACCGAAGTGATGCGCACCGCATTGGAGGCCTGCCATCGCGGCTGGGGCACCTCGATCGTCATCGGCGTCGCCGAGGCGGGCAAGGAAATCGCGACGCGCCCGTTCCAGCTCGTCACCGGGCGCAACTGGCGCGGCACCGCGTTCGGCGGCGCGAAGGGCCGCACCGACGTTCCCAAGATCGTCGACATGTATATGCAGGGCAAGATCGAGATCGACCCGATGATCACCCACGTCATGGGGCTGGAGGAAATCAACAAGGGCTTTGATCTGATGCATGCGGGGACAAGCATCCGCTCCGTCGTCGTGTTCTGAGGCCGGCATGTTCAGTCATGTGGCGCTGGGCGCCGACGATATCGAGGCCGCGCGCCGTTTCTATGACGCAGCCCTCGGCGCGCTTGGCGTTCCGCCGGGCGCCGTCGATGCGTGGGGGCGGCTCATCTATTCGCACGCGGGCGGACGCTTCCTGATCACCAAACCGCTCGACGGCCAGGCCGCGCACGGCGCCAATGGCGGCACGCTGGGTTTCGCCGCCGCGTCGACCGAGGCGGTCGATGCGTGGCATGCCGCGGGCGCCGCGAACGGCGGCATGATGATCGAAGATCCGCCGGGCATCCGTCACGGAACCGAGGGGCGGCAGCTTTATCTGGCCTATTTGCGCGACCCTGCGGGCAACAAGCTCTGCGCAACGCACCGGGTCGCCTGATGGAAACGGATCAGCCTGCCTTCGTCCTGACCTTCAGCTGCGTCGATGCGGTCGGTATCGTCGCGGCGGTGACGGGGCTGCTTGCAGAGCGCGAGGGCTTCATCCTCGACAGCCAGCAATATGCCGATCTCGGTTCGGGGCGCTTCTTCATGCGCGTCGCGTTTCGCGGCGCGGGACCGGCCTTTCCGGACGATCTCGCCGGCATCGAAGCGGCGTTCGCGCCGATCGTGGAACGCTTTGCGATGGACGCACGGATCAGCGACAGCGCCGCCAAGCCGCGCTTCGTGATTGCGGTGTCGCAGGGCAGCCATTGTCTCAACGACCTTCTCCATCGCTGGTCGACGGGCAATCTGGCGATCGACATTGCGGGCGTCGTGTCGAACCACGAACATCTGCGGCGGCTGACCGAATGGCATGGCGTGCCTTTTCACCATCTGCCGGTCAGCGATGCGAACCGCGCCGAACAGGAAGCGGCGATCCTGCAGGTCATGGCCGATGCGGGCGCCGATTATCTGGTCCTCGCGCGCTATATGCAGGTGCTGTCGAGCGACCTGTCGGCGAAGCTGGCGGGGCGCTGCATCAATATTCACCACAGCTTCCTGCCGGGCTTCAAGGGCGCAAAACCCTATCACCGCGCGCACGAACGCGGGGTCAAGCTGATCGGTGCGACCGCGCATTTCGTCACCGGCGACCTCGACGAGGGGCCGATCATCGAACAGGCGGTCGAGCGCGTCGATCACCGCAACAGCGTCGAGGATCTGATCCGCACCGGCCGCGATATCGAGGCGCAGGTGCTGGCGAAGGCGGTGCGCTGGGTCGCCGAACAGCGGGTGCTGATCGACGGGCGAAAGACAGTGGTTTTTCGCTGAGACTGCGCGCACAAGTCAGTAGCGATTCGCAACGAAAAAAAGGAGAGAGCGATGTACAGTCACAATATGGTCGGCGCGAACGACCTCGACGCCGCAAAGAAATTTTACGATGCGACCTTCCAGGCGCTCGGTGGCAAGCCGGGGTTCCAGGACGACAAGGGCCGCCTGATCTATGTGCATAATGGCGGCTTGTTTCTTGTCACCGCGCCGATCGACGGTGAGCCCGCGACGGTCGGCAATGGCTGCACCATCGGTTTCGCCGCGAGCGGCCCCGAACAGGCCGACGCATGGCATGCGGCGGGCGTTGCCGCTGGCGGCAAGGCGATCGAAGACCCGCCGGGCGTGCGCGAAGGCAATGGCATGAAATTATATCTCGCCTATTTGCGCGACCCGACCGGCAACAAGGTCTGCGCCATGCATCGCATGCCCTGATGATGATGCGCGGCGAAGCGGGATTGCTGGCGGATTTGGGCATTCTCGGCGTCCCCTTCGCCGCCTTTGAACATGATGCGGTGTTCACGGTGGCCGAGAGCGACGCCGTGAACGCCGCCGTGCCGGGAGCGCACACCAAAAATCTGTTCCTGAAGGACGCCGGCGGCGCCTTTTGGCTCGTCACCGTGCCCGCCGAAGCGCGCGTCGACCTGAAGGCTTTGCCCGCCGCGATCGGCAGCAAGCGCGTGAGCTTCGGCAAGGCCGACGATATGAAACGGCTGCTCGGCATCGCGCCGGGCTCGGTAACTCCGCTCGCCGCGATCAACGCTGCGCCCGGAAGCATCGCGGTCGTTCTCGACGCCGGGCTTGCGGTATCCGATCCGGTCAACGTCCATCCGCTGCGCAACACCGCGACGCTGGGGCTTTCGGGCGCGGCGATACTGGACCTGCTGCGCCATTGGGGGCATCAACCGATCGTCGCTTCCATTCCCGTGCAGGAACCCCAATGACCCTCGAAATCCTCTCCACCGTTCGCAGCTATGGCGGGACGCAAGGCGTGTACAAACATGCCAGCGCGACCACCGGCACCGACATGACATTTGCGGTCTTTATCCCCGATCACGCGCCGGGCGCTAAGTTGCCTGTGCTCTGGTATCTGTCGGGGCTGACCTGCACCCACGCCAATGTGATGGAAAAGGGCGAATATCGCGCCGCCTGTGCGCAGCATGGCATCATCTTCATCGCACCCGATACCAGCCCGCGCGGAGAGGGCGTCCCCGACGATCCCGAGGGCGCGTGGGATTTCGGGCTGGGCGCGGGCTTTTATGTCGATGCGACCGAGGAACCCTGGGCGGCGAACTATCGCATGCGCTCCTATGTCGAGGACGAGCTGCCGTCCTTGATCCTGCGCGAATTTCCCGCCGCCGATATGACGCGGCAGGGGATCAGCGGCCATTCGATGGGCGGGCATGGCGCGCTGACGGTGGCGCTGCGCACCCCCGACCGCTTTCGGTCGGTGTCGGCCTTTTCGCCGATCGTCGCGCCGCTGCAATGCCCGTGGGGCGAGAAGGCGCTCGGCCATTATCTGGGCGCGGATCGCGAAGCGTGGAGCGCCTATGACGCGTGCGCGCTGATCGCGGGCGGGGCGCGGGTTCCCGACCTGCTGGTCGATCAGGGCGAGGCCGATGGCTTTCTGGCGGAACAGCTCAAGACGCATCTGCTGGCCGAGGCGTGCGAGCAGGCGGGGCAAAAGGCCGAGATCCGCATGCAGCCGGGCTATGACCACAGCTATTATTTCATCTCGACCTTCATGGCCGAACATGTCGCGTGGCATGCGGAGCGGTTGAAGGTTTGAAGAGAAAATCCCTCCCCCTCGGGGGAGGGGCTTTTCACGGTATCAACAGTGTCGAACCCGTCGTCCGTCCCGCCGCCAGATCGGCATGCGCCCTTGCCACGTCCTGCAATCCATAGCGCTGGCCCACGGTGACCTTGACCGCGCCGCTTTCGATCATCTCGAACACCCGCGCCGCACCTGCCGCACGTTCGCCGGAGTGGATATAATAGTCGAACAGGGTCGGCCGGGTCACGAATTGGGAGCCGTGCTGCGCGAGGATGCCCAGATTGACCCCGGTCACCGGCCCGCCGGCATTGCCATAGCTGACGATCAGCCCGCGCCGTGCGGTGGCTTTCAGCGACACCGGCCAGGTCGCCATGCCGATGCCGTCGAAGGTCGTGGACACGCCCTGACCGTCGGTGATTTCGCGGACATGCGCCGCGACATCATCCTGCTTGTATCGGATGACATGATCGGCGCCGGCTTCGCGTGCAGCATGTTCCTTCGCCTCGGTGCTGACGGTGCCGATCACCGTCGCCCCGATGGCCTTCAGCCATTGGACGAGGATCAGCCCGACCCCGCCCGCGGCGGCGTGGACCAGGACCTGCGCACCGGCCTCGATCTTTGCACAGCGTTCGACGAGCGCCTCGACGGTGCAGGCCTTGAGCAGCGCGGCGGCGGCGACCTCGTCGTCGATCGCGGCGGGAAGTTTGAAAAGCGATGCGGCCGGCAGGATGCGCACGCTGGCATAGGCGCTGCGCTCGGGGCCGAAGGTCGCGACGCGGTCGCCGGGTTCGAGGCCGTGGACCCCTTCGCCGACCGCCAGCACGTCACCTGCGGCCTCCACCCCGAGTCCGCCGGGAAGGCTGACCGGATAGGTGCCGTCGCGATGATAAATGTCGATATAGTTGAGCCCGACGGCGCGCTGGCGCACGAGGACTTCGCCGGGGCCGGGATCGCCGAGCGTCCGCACGCGCCACTGGATGACCTCGGGGCCACCCTGTTCCTCGATAAAGGCTTCGATCGCTTGCATCGCCGCTCTCCTGCTGTCCGGTCCATTTGGGGCAGCAGGGAGGGCGGCGCAAGGGCGGTGCGATCAAAGACCGTCCCCCGAAGGGGAGGGGTTGAATATGTTTATCGGCTCGGCTTGCGCGGTCCGCCCTTATTGCCAAAGGGCTTCGCCTTATAAGGCGGCTTGCCGCCGGGGCCACGGGGGCCGGAGCGATCGCCGAAGCCGCCCGGGCCACGCGGGCCCGAACGATCGCCGAAGCCGCGTTCGCCGCCGGGCGCGCGGCCCAGCGTTGCGCGCGGCGCGCTGTCGCGCGGACCCCCTTGATGCCCACCCTTGTCGCGGCGCGGCGGATAGGTCGGGCCGTCGGGTGCCGGGGTGATGGCGACGCCGCTGTCGTCCTCGCCATCCTCATTGGCGCTGCGCACCACGGCCTCGGCAAAGCGATCGGCGATCGCACGCGGAATGTTGAACATCGTTTCCTTGGGGCCGATGCGGATCGCACCGATTTCGCCCTTGGTCACATGGCCGCGGCGGCAGAGCAGCGGCAGGATCCAGCGTGGATCGGCATTCTGGTGACGGCCGATATTGATCTTGAACCAGACGCTGTCCTCGAAGCCGTCGCGGCGATCGGCGCTGCCGCGTTCGGGGCGCTCTCCGCGCTCACCACGCTCGGGGCGCTCGCGGCCGCGCGGGCTGTTGTCGAGCAGATCTTCGGGCGGCGGCATCAGCGCGCGGTGCGCGCGGACGAGCGATGCGGCGATATCTTCGGCGCTGCGCTCGGCCATCAGGCGCTGCGCGAGCTCCAGATCTTCCGGCTCATGCTCGACGGGAGCGAGCAGTTTCTCGATCAGTCGTTCCTGATCGCGTGCCCGCACGTCTGCGGCGGTCGGAGCGTCCATCCATTCGGCGTTGATCCGCGCACCGCGCAGCATGCCGTCGACGCGGCGGCGGCGCGGGTAGGGGACGATGATGACCGCGGTGCCCTTTTTGCCCGCGCGGCCGGTGCGGCCCGAACGGTGCTGAAGCGCTTCGGCATCGCGAGGGATTTCAACGTGGATGACGAGGCTGAGTGTCGGAAGGTCGATACCGCGCGCGGCGACGTCGGTCGCGACGCAGACGCGGGCGCGGCGGTCGCGCAGCGCTTGCAGCGCGTGGTTGCGTTCGTTCTGGCTATGCTCGCCCGACAAGGCGACGGCGGCGAAACCGCGCTCGACGAGGCTGGCGTGCAGACGACGCACATTGTCGCGTGTCGCGCAGAACAGCATCGCGGTTTCGGCTTCGTGCAGGCGCAGCAGGTTGATCACCGCGCCTTCGATGTCGGCGGGCGCAACGGTAACCGCCTGATAGGCGATGTCGCCATGGCCGCGATCTTCGCCGACGGTCGAGATGCGCAGCGCATTCTGTTGATAGCGCTTGGCGAGTTGCACGATCGGCTTCGGCATGGTGGCCGAGAAAAGCAGGGTGCGGCGGGTCGCCGGCGTGGCGTCGAGAATTTCCTCGAGATCGTCGCGAAAGCCCATGTCGAGCATTTCGTCGGCTTCGTCGAGCACCGCGACGCGCAGTGCCGACAGGTCGAGCGCGCCGCGCTCGAGGTGGTCGCGCAGACGCCCAGGGGTGCCGACGACGATCTGGACGCCTTGGCCGAGCGCGCGGCGTTCCTTGCTGGCGTCCATCCCGCCGACGCAAGTCGCAATGCGCGCGCCGGCCTTGGCATAGAGCCAGCCGAGTTCGCGGCTGACCTGAAGCGCGAGTTCGCGGGTCGGCGCGATGATCAGCGCCAGCGGCGAGGTCGCGAAGGGCAGTTTGTCGCCTTCAAGTAACTGATCGGACATGGCGAGGCCAAAGGCGACGGTCTTGCCCGAACCGGTTTGCGCCGACACGATCAGGTCGCGGCCATGCGCTTCCGATTCGATAACGGCCGACTGAACGGGGGTGAGGGCTTCATAGCCGCGCGCGCTGAGCGCGTCCGAAAGGACGGGGGACAGATTTTCAAAAGACATTATGATCTCAATAGATTGCCGTCACCCAAATGGGTGAGGGGCAGGGGGAAAGGGGCCTAAATGGGTCAAATCGCCTGACCGGCAGCGTTGCCGCTGGCCCAGGCCCATTGAAAGTTATAGCCGCCCAGCCACCCTGTGACATCTACGGCCTCGCCGACCGCATACAGCCCAGGAACGGTTTTGGCCACCATTGATTGCGATGACAGGCCGGCGGTGCTGATTCCGCCCACGGTCACCTCGGCCTTGGCAAAGCCTTCGGTGCCATTGGGATGGAAGCTCCAGCGCGCGAGACGCGCTTCGGCATCGGCCAGCTTGCGGTCGGTCTGGGCGGCAAGTTCGCCGGGCAGCGCCAGCCGTTCGGCGAGCGTTTCAGCGAGCCGGTCGGGAAGCTGTGCGCCGAGCACTGCGCGCACGGTGGTGCGTGGGCGGCTGCGCTTGGCGTCTGTCAGCCAGCCAGATGGCATGTCGGGCAGAAAGTCGATCGTGACCGGTTCGCCGTGGCGCCAATAGCTGCTGATCTGCAGGATCGCCGGACCGGAGAGCCCGCGATGGGTGAAGAGCGCGGCTTCGCGGAACGCCGCCTTGCCCGCCCGTGCCTCGACCGGCGCGGCGATGCCCGAAAGTTCGCGGAAAAGCACGTCGTCGCCGCCGAGCGTCAGCGGGACGAGCGCGGGGCGCGGCTCGACGACCTTCAATCCGAACTGGCGGGCGAGATCGTAGGCAAGGCCGGTCGCCCCCATTTTGGGGATCGATGGCCCGCCGGTCGCGATGACGAGGTTGGGGGCGGTGAAATTCTGATCGCCGAAACGGACGCCGAAACGGCCGTCGGCGTGGGTGACTTCGCCGACCGTTTGGCCGCAGCGGACATCGACCCCGGCTTTCGCGGCTTCGTCGAGTAGCATCGCGACAATCTGCTTCGCCGATCCGTCGCAGAAGAGCTGGCCCAGCGTCTTTTCGTGAAATGCGATACCATGGGCGTTCACCAGCGCGATGAAATCGGAGGGCGTGTAGCGCGCGAGCGCCGATTTGGCGAAATGCGGGTTCGCCGAAAGGAAGCGATCGGGGCGCGTGTTCACATTGGTGAAGTTGCAGCGTCCGCCGCCCGAAATCAGGATCTTCTTGCCGACCTGATCGGCATGGTCGAGCAGCAGCACGCGCCGCCCGCGCTGTCCTGCGGTCGCGGCGCACATCAGTCCGGCCGCGCCGGCACCCAGCACGATGGCGTCAAATTCATTGGTGGACATAGAAGGGCCTAGCGCAGCTTCGCGATCGGGAGGCCATCCGCTTTGGCGCGATCCTTCACCGATTCCTCGCTGCGCGTCAGCGCCTTGGCGATGGCTTTCAGAGCCATGCCCTTCTTCGCGAGCGTGTGCAGCTTGTCGATCTCGGCCGCGGTCCACGACTGGCGATGGCGCTCGAACTTGTCCTTCATGCCTGTACCTCCGGGTCGGCGTTTGCGGCGAGGATTTCGATCGCATCCTCACGGCCTTGATACTCGACGCTTTCGCCGGACTCGGCGCCCATCATCGCGCGGGCGAGCGGGGCCGAAAAGGCGATGTGGCCTCGCGCCGGATCTGCTTCATCGCCGCCGACGATGGTGACGGTGCGTTCGGCGCCGTTGAGGCGATAGGTTACGCGCGCGCCGATGCCGACGATGCCTTCCTCGGGCGGGGTCTGGACTTCGGCGGTGGATTGCCGGGTGTGAAAATAGCGCAGCCGGCGCTGCATTTTCTTGCGCGCTTCTTCATCCGGCGTCGTCGCAATCTCCGCTTCGATCTGCATGACCTCTTCACCAAGCAGTCGTAGTCCGCGCGCAGTCACCAGATTCGGGCCGACCGCGATGGGCAGCTCGAACGCGGGTTCCTTATGCTCGTCGTCGCTTTCGCGGCGGAATGCCACACTCATGGTCGTTCTCACGTGAAGGGAAGACTTGCCTTTGCAACGTGAAGGTGGCGACAAGATGGCAGGCTGCTGGACAGTCGCGTCAATTGCGTGTTATGCGGATAATACACGAAGGAGATTTGCGATGCGTAACTGGATGATGGCGATTTTACCGCTGGCTCTCGTGACGGGATGTAACGGTGCCGCGCCAGGCGACCAGAAGCAGGGCGAGCGGAGCGAAGCGGGCCCGCCGTCGCATGTCGGCCCCATCGTCAGTCAGTCGTATGCGTTGACCGGCTTTACCGGCGTCGAGGTGACCGGGCCCGACGATATTACCATTCGCCAGGGCGATGCGTTTTCAATCACGGCACGCGGGCGCAAGGAAACCCTCGACCGGCTGGATATCAAGCTCGACGGGGCGACGCTGTCGATCGGGCGCAAGCGCGAAGGTTTCAGCCTTTCAAATCGCGACGAGGACGATCTGGATATTGCGATCACCATGCCGCGGTTGATCAAGGCGCGGCTGACCGGTTCGGGTTCGATCGACGCCGACCGTGTCGATGGCGACGCTGTCGAGGCCGTGGTCACCGGATCGGGTGACCTCAAGGTCGCCAAGCTCTCCGGCAACCGTGCGGAGATGACGCTATCGGGGTCGGGCGATCTCGAGATTGGCGGCGGGACTGTCGGAGCGGGCGAGATCAGCGTCACTGGATCGGGCGACGTCGATGCGGACGGTTTGGTTGCTAAAACGCTGAAGGTTTCCATCACCGGTTCCGGGAATGTCGATGCACAGGCAACGGACACCGCGGATATTCGCATATTGGGATCGGGCGACGCCAAGATCGCTGGTGGTGCGACTTGCACGACCAAGCAGATGGGGTCGGGCACCGCGACCTGCAAATGACGATGTCGTGGCGCCGCTGCGGCGAAGCGGCTAAGGCGGCGCCATGACCTTTGCCCTGCGATGCGCCGCGATGGCGACGATGACCCTGCTAGCGATCAGCCCCGCGTCGGCGGCTGAAAAACGCTATGGCCTGACCAGTTTCGAGGCGGTTGAGGTGCTGGCCGATGTTGCGGTCGAAGTAACGGCCCGCGCGCCGGTGAGCGCGATCGCGACCGGACCGCAGGACGCACTCGACCGGATCAGCATCGAGGCGCGCGATGGGCGGCTGGTGATCAGCGAGCGAAAATTCGCGGGCGACGAGGCGCGCCGGGCGCCGCGCGGCGCGGTAACGATCCGCATCAACGCGGCCAATCTGCGATCGGCGACGCTCGTCGGGGCGGGGTCGCTGCAGATCGACCGGCTGAAGGGTACGCGCGTCGCGATCGGACTGCGCGGTCCGGGGCGGTTGACGGTCGACACAGTGAGCAGCGACCGGCTGTCGGTCGCGATGATCGGCAATGGCGCGATGAAGCTGGGCGGACAGGTCAAGCAGGCGCAGATGACCTTGTCGGGCGCCGGCAGCGTGGATGCGGCCGCCTTGTCGGTCGATGCGCTGACCAGCGACAGCGAGGGCGCGGGCGAGCATATGATGCGTGCGGTCAAGAGCGCCGCAATCACCGCGCGGGGCGTCGGGAAAACGGTCGTGCTGGGTAAGCCGGTGTGCACGGTGCGTAATATTGGCAGCGGCACGGTGACGTGCGGGACGGGGAAGTGATCGGCCCCCTCCCGATCGCGGGAGGGGGCGTCCGTTTTAGTGTCCGCCCACTGCGCCCAGCCGGTCGATCTTCTTCGCCTGGCGCATGATCAGTCCGGGGAACCAGCGCGCGATGCGCGACATGCGTTTCGCCATTTTGCCGACCGGCGTGTGGACCCGGTCGCCATGCACGGCTTCCCATGCGGCCTCGGCAACACGTTCGACGGGAGCGATTTCAAAGCCGCCTTCTGACAGGCGGTTGCGTGCGGGTTCATTGCTGTCGGCGCTGACCTGATCGAGCAGCGGAGTGTCGATGAATCCTGGCATCAGCGAGCGCACCTTGATGCCATATTTGTCGAACTCGATCTCCAGCGCCTCGGTCAGCCCGCGCACCGCAAATTTGGTTGCCGAATAGACGGCAAGGCCCGCGACGCCGTAGAAGCCCGATGCCGATCCGGTATTGAGGATCGTCGATCCCGGCGTCGCGCGCAGCAGCGGCATTGCGGCATAGACGCCGTTGACGACACCGCCGAAGTTGATCGCGATCAGCCGGTCGGCCTCGGCCGGATCCATGTCCAGATACTGGCCGCCCGACCCGATGCCTGCGTTGTTGAACAACACATCGAGCCGGCCGCCGCTGGCCGAGGCAAAGGCGTCGAGCGCGGCCCTCCACTGATCGCGGTCGCGCACGTCCATGACATGGCGTGACGACGCACCGTCGGGCAGCAGGGCCGCGGTTTCGTCTATCCCCTGCACATTGACGTCGGCGATTCCGACGAACCAGCCCTGACCCGCAAAGTGGCGCGCGACTGCGCGGCCGATGCCCGACCCGCCGCCGGTAATGAAAATTGCCTTCCGCGCCACCCTGGCTCTCCTTACATAATTGTCAATTAGATGGTGCAAAGCCGCGGCGAAGGTCAAGGTGCAAATATATATGTTTCGGGATGACGGCCGTATTCTGGCGGTTATCGGGCCGCTGGTTATCGGGCGGACAGGCTCTGGACGGATTGGCGCTTTCACCCTATGTTCAGCGTCCAGAGCGCTATAAATTTTGCGTTCGACGTAAACAGGGGCTTTTCTTGCGGTTGTTGCTGACCCTTTTGGCATTGCTGACCGGCCTGGCGACCGCCGACCGGGCGGTTGCCGCGCCGGCCGTTCCGGCGGCGATGGGCGCACTTGTCCTGCTTGCCGAGACGGGTGCGCAGGCCGAGATGGGCGACAACGAACGCCGCCCCGCCGCGACGACCCCGACGCGGCGCACGTCCAGCGGTTCCGGCCGCAAGGTGCGCAAAACCGCTGCCCCGCATCTTCCCGGATTTCTCATCGGCAGCGATCGCGCGCTCGAATAGCTGCGCTGCCCCGCGTCTGCATGCAGACGCCGCCTCGTCATACGGGGCTTATCCCTATTCAAACGGCCGTTCGGCCGCGATAACCGTATAAATATCCAAGGAAATTTTTATGTTTGCTGGCCTCGCCAAGAGCCTGTTCGGTTCGTCCAACGACCGTTATGTCGCCTCGATCCGCAAGATCGTCGAGAAGATCAATACTTTCGAACCCGCGCTGGAGGCACTCGACGACGAGGCGTTGCGCGGACAGACGCAGTTGTTTCGCGACCGGTTGGCCGGCGGCGAGACGCTCGACGATATTCTGCCCGAAGCTTTTGCGACGGTGCGTGAAGCGGCGAAGCGCACGCTGAAGATGCGCCATTTCGATGTCCAGATGATCGGCGGCATCGTCCTTCACCGCGGCGAAATTTCCGAAATGGCGACGGGTGAGGGCAAGACGCTGATGGCGACGCTGCCCGCCTATCTCAACGCGATCGAGGGCAAGGGCGTCCATGTCGTGACCGTCAACGACTATCTCGCCCGCCGCGATGCCGAATGGATGAGCGCGGTTTATGGCTTCCTTGGTCTGTCGACCGGGATCATCGTTCCGAACCTCAACGAAATGCAACGGCGCGACGCTTATAATGCCGACATCACCTATGCGACGAACAACGAGCTGGGTTTCGATTATCTGCGCGACAATATGAAGTTCGACCGTCAGCAGATGGTCCATCGCGAATTCAACTTCGGCATCGTCGACGAGGTCGATTCGATCCTGATCGACGAAGCGCGCACCCCGCTGATCATCTCGGGACCCACCGACGACAAGTCGGAGCTGTATATTCGCGTCAACGAGGTCGTCCTCAATCTGACCGACGATGATTTCGAGAAAGACGAAAAGTCCAAGTCGATCAATCTGACCGAAGACGGCACCGAGCATGTCGAGCGGCTGCTCGAGGACGCCGGACTGCTTCAGGGCAATAATCTTTACGACATCGAAAACACCCAGATCGTTCATCACGTCAATCAGGCGCTGAAGGCGATCCAGATGTTCCGCATCGACACCGACTATATCGTCAAGGACGACAAGGTCGTGATCATCGACGAATTCACCGGCCGCATGATGGACGGACGCCGCTGGTCCGACGGCCTGCACCAGGCGGTCGAGGCGAAGGAGGGCGTGAATATCGAGCCCGAGAACCAGACCCTCGCGTCGATCACCTTCCAGAATTATTTCCGCATGTATCCGAAGCTTTCGGGGATGACGGGCACCGCGTCCACCGAAGCGGCGGAATTCTTCGACATTTACAAGATGAACTGCGTCACCATTCCGACCAACCGGCCGATTGCGCGGCAGGATGACGAGGATGAATTCTACAAGAATATCACCGACAAGTTCGGCGCCATCGCCAAGACGATCCGGCAGGCGCAGGAGCGCGGCCAGCCCGTGCTCGTCGGCACGGTATCGATCGAAAAGTCGGAGCTTCTCTCCTCCTTCCTCGAAAAGGAAAATGTCGCGCACAGCGTCTTGAACGCGCGTTTCCATGAGAGTGAGGCGCATATCGTCGCGCAGGCCGGGCGTACCGGCGCGGTGACGATCGCGACCAACATGGCGGGTCGCGGCACCGACATCAAACTCGGCGGCAACGAAGAATTCCGTATCGACGACGAACTGAAGGATGTTCCCGAGGGCCCCGAGCGCGAAGCCGGGATCGCGCGCATCCATGAGGAAGTCGCCGCCGAACGCGAAGCGGTGAAGGCTGCGGGCGGGCTGTTCGTGCTCGCGACCGAGCGCCACGAAAGCCGCCGTATCGATAACCAGCTGCGCGGCCGTTCAGGGCGTCAGGGCGATCCGGGGCTTTCGAAATTCTACCTCTGCCTCGACGATGATCTGCTGCGTATCTTTGGTCCCGACACGCTGTTTTCCAAGATGATGAACAAGAATCTGGAGGACGGCGAGGCGATCGGGTCGAAGTGGCTGTCGAAGGCGATCGAGACCGCGCAGAAGAAGGTCGAAGCGCGGAATTATGACATCCGCAAGCAGGTCGTCGAATATGACAACGTCATGAACGACCAGCGCAAGGTCATCTATGAACAGCGCGGTGAGATCATCGACAGCGAAACCGTTGACGAGGTGATGATCGCGATGCGTGCCGAAACGGTCAATGCGATCGTCGCCGACGCGTGCCCCGCAGGCAGCTATCCCGAACAATGGAATATCGAGCAGATGAAGGAGCGGGTCGCGAACATCCTCGACCTTCAGCCGCCGATCGACGACTGGATGCAGGAAGACGCGGTCGATCCCGAAATCTTCGAGCAACGCATCCAGCAGCTGGCCGATGCGGTCGCAGCCGAAAAGGCCGCGCAGGTTGATGAGGAAACCTGGAAGGGAATCGAAAAATCGGTTCTGCTCCAGACGCTCGACCATCAATGGAAAGAGCATCTGTCGACCCTGGACGCACTGCGTCAGGTCGTGTTCCTGCGCGCCTATGCGCAGAAACAGCCAATCAACGAATATAAGCAGGAAGCCTTTGCTTTGTTCGAACGCATGCTGTCGAACATTCGCGAGGATGTGACGCGGACGATCGCCCGACTTGAGCTGCGGATGGAAGAGCCCGAGCCGATGCCGCTTCCCGAGCTGCCCGACTTCCTGACCACGCACATCGATCCCTTCACCGGCGACGACAACAGCGCCGATATCGATGACGGGTCGATCGGGGTGATCGCCAACACGCTGCCGCCGATGCAGATCCCGCGCCCCGATATGCCGCAGGGCGAGAATCCTTATGCGGACCTCGAACTCAGCCGCAATGCGCCGTGCCCGTGCGGATCGGGCCGCAAATACAAGCATTGCCACGGGGCGATTTGATTGCAGGCCGTCGCCCCCGCGAAGGCGGGGGCCGCTGGAAACCTTGTACGAGGCCGATAGCGGCCCCCGCCTTCGCGGGGGCGACGGACACAGGTCGCGACGCCGCTTGCCAAGGTGCGAGCGCATGACTAGCATCTTTCCCATAAGCTTGGCCGCCATGTAGCGGCCGGGCGACGCAGCAGCTGGAACATAAGGGGCCGCGCATACCGAATCGGGTGCGGCCGGATGATGGCATGTTGCGTGGAAAGGGCTGGCGCATTTCCGTTTTTTTCGATGAGATGATGAGCCAGGAGGGCGGAACCCGGTCGCCCTATCGAGACTATTGCGGGTGGTTCGAGGCCGAGGAACCGGCGCGCATCCAGCGCAAGACCCAGCAGGCCGAAGCCTTTTTCCGCACCACCGGGATTACTTTCAACGTCTATGGTCAGGCCGACGCCGACGAGCGGCTGATCCCCTTTGACGTCGTGCCGCGGATTATCGCGGCGAGCGAGTGGCGCCGCCTGTCGCGCGGGATCGAACAGCGGGTCCGCGCGCTCAACGCCTTTCTTCACGACATTTACCACCGGCAGGAAATCTTGCGCGCAGGCCGGGTGCCGACCGCGTTGATCGCCGGGAATGACGCTTTCCTGCCGATGATGATGGGGCTCGACCCGCCGGGCGGCATCTATACCCATATCAGCGGGACCGATATCGTGCGTACCGGCGCCGACGAATTTTACGTGCTGGAGGATAATGCCCGCACCCCGTCGGGCGTGTCGTACATGCTGGAAAATCGCGAAACGATGCTCCAGATGTTCCCCGAACTGTTCGCGAAAATTCCGGTGCGCGAGGTCAGCGATTATCCGATCAACCTGCTCAAATCACTGGCGGCGTGCGCGCCGCCGGCGTGCGGGGGAACCCCGACGGTCGCGGTGCTGACCCCCGGCATCCACAACAGCGCCTATTATGAGCATAGCTTCCTCGCCGACCATATGGGCGCCGAACTGGTCGAGGGGCATGACCTGCGCGTCGTCGACGGACGCGTCGCGATGCGCACGACGCAGGGGTATAAGGCGATCGACGTCCTCTATCGCCGCGTCGACGATGATTATCTCGACCCGCTGAATTTCCGCCCCGACTCGATGCTCGGCGTACCCGGCATCTGGGACGTGTATCGCGCCGGCGGCATCACCATCGCCAATGCGCCGGGGACCGGCATCGCCGACGACAAGGCGCTGTACAGCTATATGCCCGACATCATCGAATTTTATACGGGCGAGAAGGCGTTGCTGCCCAACGTGCCGACGTGGCGCTGTTCGGAGCCCGAGCATCTGCGCGAGGTACTCGACCGCCTGCCCGAACTGGTGGTCAAGGAAGTCCATGGGTCGGGCGGCTATGGGATGCTCGTCGGCCCCGCCGCGAGCAAGAAGGAACTCGCGGCCTTTCGGGCGAAGCTGGAGGCAAACCCCGGCAATTATATCGCGCAGCCGACGCTGTCGCTGTCGACCGTGCCGATCTTCACCAAAAAGGGACTGGCGCCGCGCCACGTCGACCTCAGGCCCTTTGTGTTGATGTCGCCGCAGGGGGTGACGATTACGCCGGGCGGCCTGACGCGTGTGGCGATGACCAGTGGTTCGCTGGTGGTGAACAGCAGTCAGGGCGGCGGGACCAAAGACACCTGGGTGCTGGAGGATTGATGGGGGTGGGTGTCGTTTCGCACTTGGATCGTCGCCCCCGCGAAGGCGGGGGCCGTTGTCGGTCTTACTCTTCGCGGCTGCGTAAATCGCAAGCGGCCCCCGCCTTCGCGGGGGCGACGTGGGTGGTCATATGCTAGGCAAAACCGCTGGTTCGCTCTTCTGGATGGCGCGTTACCTCGAGCGCAGTGAGAATAATGCGCGGCTGATCGACGCGGGGTTTCGCATCGCTCTCACCCGTTCGTCGACCGCTGCTGCCGAATGGAAATCGGTGCTGGTCACCGCGGGGGTCAATCAGGCGTTTCAGGCCGCGCACGGCGACTATAGCTCGGCGCGGGTGATCGATTTCCTGCTGCGCGACCCGGCCAATCCGTCGAGCATCATGTCGGTGGTCAAGCAGGCGCGCGACAATGCCCGTACTGCGCGCACGGCGCTGACCCGCGAGACATGGGAGGCGGTCAACACCAGCTGGATGACCCTCGTCGCGCTGCTCAAGCGCCCGGTGCGCGAGGATGACCTGCCCGATGTGCTGACGACGATCCGTCAGCAAAGCGCGCAGGTGCGGGGCGCCATCAACGGGACGATGCTGCGCAACGACGGCTATTATTTCTCGCTGCTCGGCACGTTGCTCGAGCGCGCCGACAACACCGCGCGCATCCTCGACGTCAAATATTATCTGCTGCTGCCCTCGGTCGCGCACATTGGGACCTCGATCGACAATGTGCAGTGGGAAACGATCCTGCGTTCGGTGTCGGCGCACCGCGCCTATCGCTGGCTTTATGGCGCCGAGATCAGCGCGCTGAAGATCGCCGAATTCCTGATCCTCTATCGCCAGATGCCGCGCAGCCTGGCCTTTTGCTGCGAGCGGATGGAGGATAATCTGGCGCAGCTGGCCGAGGGCTATGGCGAACCCACCGAGGCGGGGCGGATGGCGGCGGCGCTGAACCGCGAAAGGCTCGCCGGGCCGATCCAGTCGATCTTCGATGGCGGGCTGCACGAATATGTCACCGGCTTTCTTCGCGCCAATGCCGCGCTCGCGCGGCAGATCGAGCGCGATTACCGGTTTGTGGAATGACCATGAAGCTGCGTGTCGAACATACCACCCGTTATCAATATGACGCTCCGGTCGGCTATGCGCTGCAGCAGCTCCGGTTGATGCCCAAGGACCGGCCCGGGCAACAGCGCGTGGTCGACTGGACGATCGAGGTCGAGGGCGGCGAACAACAGCTTCATTATACCGATCATCATGGCAATGGCGTCGACCTGATCACAGTGCAGGGCGGAGCCAGCGAGCTTGTCATCCGCTGTCGCGGCGAGGTCGAGCTGGAGACATGGGACGGGGTAATCGGGGCGCACCGCGGGGCGATGCCGCTGTGGAGCTTTTTGCGCCCGACTGCGCTCACGCGTGCGGGGCGGCAGGTGCGCGGGCTGGTTGCCGCACTCGGCCGCGATCATGCCAGCGAGATCGAGCGCGCGCACGTGCTGTCGGGGCTGATCATCGACCGGCTGGCATACCGCATCGGCCTGACCGATGCAGAGACGACTGCCGAGCAGGCGTTGGGGGGTGAAGGCGGCGTGTGTCAGGACCATGCGCACATCTTCATCGCCGCGATGCGGCACCTGGGCCATCCGGCGCGCTATGTTTCGGGCTATCTGATGATGAACGACCGGACGCATCAGGATGCGACCCATGCGTGGGCCGAGGCGCATTTCGAGCATATTGGCTGGATCGGCTTTGACGTCAGCAATGGCCATTCGCCGGACCAGCGCTATATCCGCGTCGCGACCGGGCTCGATTATCGCGATGCCGCCCCGGTTCGCGGCATGCGCTATGGTGCGGCGCAGGAAAATCTGGTTGTTCAGTTGCAGGTCCAGCAATAAGCCGGACCGGGGCAGCCTCAGGAAACCGGAAGAACATGACTTATTGCGTCGGCATGCGTTTGAACAAGGGACTGGTGTTCATGTCGGACACCCGCACCAACGCCGGTGTCGACGACATTTCCCAGGTCCGCAAAATGCGCAGCTGGCACATGCCGGGCGAGCGCGTCATCACCTTGATGTCGGCGGGAAATCTCGCGACGACACAGGCCGTGGTGAGCATCCTCGACGAGCGCACCAAGGCGCCCGAGGAACGCAATCCGTCGATCCTTGCGGCGCCGTCGATGTTCGCGGTCGCAACGATCATCGGCGAGACGCTGCGCCAGATCGTGATGCGCCACGGCGCCGAAGGGCCGGCCGCCGAATCACTGTTCCGCGCCTCGCTGATCGTCGGCGGGCAGATCAAGGGCGCCGAACCGCGGCTGTTCCTGATCTATCCCGAGGGCAATTTCATCGAGGCAGGGGAGGATAATCCCTTCTTCCAGATCGGTGAGACGAAATATGGACGCCCGATCATCGTGCGGTCCTATGACCCCGCGATGTCGTTCGAGGATGCCGTGAAACTGCTTTGCGTCTCATTCGATTCGACGATCCGCGCCAATGCCGGGGTCGATTTGCCGATCGACTTGCGCGTTCATGAGCGCGACGATTTCACCACGGTGCGCGAACGGCGGTTCGAGCGCGACGATCCCTATTTCGACAGCGTTGCCGACGGTTGGGCCGAGGCGCTGGGAATGGCGCTGGCCGAACTGCCGGACTTTCATTTTTAGGAAACGAACGAAGCCCACGTCCCGTTCGTGTCGAGCGAAGTCGAGACACCTCTCGGCCTTGCGCAACACCGACGGGCATCTCGACTTCGCTCGATGCGAACGGGATTTAAGGGACTACCTATTCTTTCGCCCTTCGATCAACCCGTCGACCAGACTCGGATCGGCGAGCGTCGACGTGTCGCCCAAGGAGCCGAAATCATTCTCGGCAATCTTGCGCAGAATGCGGCGCATGATCTTGCCCGAGCGGGTCTTGGGGAGCGCCGCGGTCAGGTGGATATGGTCCGGGGTCGCGATCGGACCGATTTCGGTGCGGACCTGTTGCTTGAGCGCGGCGGCAACCGCGTCGGTCGGCTCGACCCCGGCGTTCAATGTGACATAGGCGTAAATGCCCTGACCCTTGATATCGTGCGGGAAGCCGACGACCGCAGCCTCGGCGACGAGGTCATGCAGGACGAGTGCGCTTTCGACTTCGGCGGTGCCCATGCGGTGGCCCGACACGTTGATGACATCATCGACGCGCCCGGTGATCCGCCAATAGCCGTCGCCGTCGCGGCGGCAGCCGTCGCCGGTGAAATATTTGCCGGGATAGGTCGAGAAATAGGTCTCGGCAAAGCGCTTGTGATCGCCGTAAAGCGTGCGCGCCTGACCCGGCCAGCTGTGGGTGATGCACAGATTGCCCTCGGTCGCGCCGCCAATCTGTTCGTCGGCAAGCACGCCGCCCTCGGCATCGACGAGCTGCGGGCGGATGCCGAAGAAGGGGCGCCCCGCGCTGCCCGGCTGCATCGGGTGCGCGCCGGGCAGGGTGGTGATCATGATGCCGCCGGTTTCGGTCTGCCACCAGGTATCGACGACGGGAACGCGGCCCTTGCCGACGACCTGATGATACCAGCGCCATGCCTCGGGATTGATCGGCTCGCCGACGCTGCCCAGCAGGCGGATCGAGCTGAGGTCGTGACGGGTCACATAATCGTCGCCCTCGCGCATCAGCGCACGGATTGCGGTCGGTGCGGTATAGAGGATGTTGACCCGATGCTTGTCGACAACCTGCCAGAAGCGGTCGTGGCCGGGATGGTTGGGCACGCCCTCGAACATCAGGCTCGTCGCACCATTTTGCAGCGGGCCATAGACGACGTAGCTGTGGCCGGTGACCCAGCCGATATCGGCGCTGCACCAGAAAATTTCGCCGGGGCGATAGTCGAAACCATAATGGAAGGTGCTTGCGGTCCAGACGCTGTAACCGCCGACGGTGTGGAGCACGCCCTTCGGCTTGCCCGTTGAGCCCGAGGTATAGAGGATGAACAGCGGATCTTCGGCATTCATCGGCTCGCACGGGCAGGTGTCGCCGACCTCGGACGACAGCGCGTCATACCAATGGTCGCGGCCTTCCTTCATGACGATGTCGCCGCCGGTGTGCGCGATGACGAGCACGGCCTTCACATCGACGCGTTCGAGCGCCTTGTCGACATTGGCCTTCAGCGGAATCCGCTTGCCGCCGCGCAAACCCTCGTCGGCGCAGATCACCCAGTCGCTCGCGCAATCCTCGATCCGGCCGTGGATCGCCTCGGGCGAAAAGCCGCCGAAGATGACGCTGTGGACTGCGCCGATGCGCGCGCAGGCGAGCATCGCGACCGCGCCCTCGGGGATCATCGGCATATAGATGGTGACGCGGTCGCCCTTTTGGACGCCCAGCTTTTTCAGCGTGTTCGCCATGCGAATGACGTCGGCGAGCAGCGCGGCATAGCTGATCGTCCGCGTCTCGCCATCGGGGGCGTCGGGCTCGAAGATGATGGCGGTGCGGTCGCCATGCCCGGCGGCGACGTGACGGTCGACCGCGTTGTGGCAAAGGTTGAGGACGCCATCCTCATACCATTTGATCTCTACGGGATCGAACGACCAGCCCGCGATCTTCGTCGGCGCCTTGATCCAGTCGATACGCTTCGCCTGCTCGGCCCAGAAGGCGTCGGGATCGTCGATGCTCTGCGCATAGAGCCGGTCATAGTCGGCAGCGGTGCAGTGCGTGTTCGCGGCGGCGTCGGCCGGGACCGGGATCAGGGGTTCGGAAGGGGGCAATTCGGACGACACGGCGGACTCTCCCGTTTTCGGTTTGCTTTGCCTCGCCCCTGTGCTGCGATAACCGGCGAACCGCAAGTTGCAAAGCTATGCCAAGGGGTGTCGTTCGCGATTTGACCGGTCCCCCTCCCGCAGGCGGAAGGGAGAAAGATCAGGCCGCGCGCCAGCCGAAGCGATCCTCGCCCAGCGAAACGATCTGCCCCGCCGTACCCACCGGTTCGGCGGCCCCGTCGGTCAGAAAGGCCAGCATTGCGCCGTCGCTCACATCGACATGCGCCAGCGTTCGGGCACCTTCGGGGGTCCGTGCGACGACGACACCGGCCTTCGGGCTCCCGTCGCGGCCGTAAAAGACGGTGTAGGTTTCGATCGTTGCCGGTCCCGCATAATCCTTGACCAGTTCAGGCACCGCGCCGCGCGCGGCATCGGCTTCGGCCTGATAGTCGAAATCCTGCGGAAAGCTGGCGGCGGCGATGCGCTCTTTGCCCAATATGATGCAATGATTGTCGGTCGCGAAACCGCCATTGGCGAACAGGAAGCCATAGCGGCCTTCGCTGCGCAGCTTTTCGACCATCGAGACGATCGCGTGGCTCATATAATTGGCGATCGGGCCGCCGCCGAAAGTCAGTCCGCCGAATACAGTGGCGGGGCGGTCGACCGGCCAGCCGAGGGTGCGCCGTGCCATTTTGGGCACGCAGGGGAAGCAGCTGTAGAGTTCGACATGGTCGAAATCCGCAGCGGTCATGCCGTTGAGATCGAGCGTGCGGTTGATGCTCGTCTCCATGCTGACGCTGCCGTCATAGCGGTCGCGGTGAAGGATGTTCGCGGTTTCTTTCGCCGCAGCGCCCATGCCGATATGGATCAGCCGGTCCTCGGGGATGCCGCGCCGCCACGCCTCGGCGATGCTTGTGACGACAAAGCCCGCGCCCTGGTTCACGGACGAATTGGCGACCATCAACTTGGAATAGGGGAAGGCGATCGGGCGGTTGCGCTCGTCGATGGTCAGGATGGCGTCGGGGCTCGCGGGTTTGCGGATCCACGCGCCATCGTTCGCCGCGGCGACTTCGGAGAAGCGCGACCAGATGGCGGCGCTTTCACCCTGTGCTTCGGTGAGGTTCTGACCCCAGGCAGCGCGGGTCGCATTTTCATAGAGCGGATAGACATCGACCGGCGCCGACAGGCCGTGGAGCTGTGCATAATTGGGCTCGCGCCGGTTCGACACCGCGCGCACCGCATTATAGCTTTTGTCCTCACCCAGCGCGCGCTTGGCGGCGCGGCCGGCGGCGGTGCGCAGCGCTTCGCCCCCGACGATCGCGGCGAGCTTGATTTCGCCAGCGCCGATGCGGTTTGCCGCTTCGTTGAGGAGGCGAACCGGCGTGTCGCCGTGCGGCGCGGCCGACTGATAATTGACCGCCGGGGTGGCGCCGATCGCAGCGGCAAGCGGTTCGCAGAGGTTGCCAAGGTCGCGAAAGCTGATCTGGTCGACGATCGCGAGGCTGTCGAGATCGGCCAGAATCCCGCCGCCGGCGTCCGCCTCGGCGACCTTGAGCGCCGCGACCATCAGCCCCAGCGAGTCGAGCCCCAGGTCGGGGTCTTCGGGCCGGTCGTTGACCTGTCCGACACCGATGATGACGGGGATGCGTTCGGGATCGGTCATGATCATCGTCATGGTCAGCGTGCCTTCCACTCGGGCTTGCGCTTTTCGGCGAAGGCGCGCGGTCCTTCGCGCGCATCTTCGCTGGCCATCAGTTTTTTGCGTTCGCGGCTGTTGTCGGCCCAATGCGCGTCGTCCCCGGCGATCTGGCCGTCGGCGATGCGGAGCGCGACGCGCTTCGACGCCTGCACCGACAGCGGGGCGTTGCCCGCGATTTTTTCGGCGAGCGCGATTGCGGTTGGGAGAAGGTCGGCGAGCGGAACTACGCGGTTGGCAAAACCATAGCGTAGTGCGGCCTGCGCATCGAACGGGTCGCCGGTGAGCAGATGCTCCATCGCGACCTTCTGCGGCAATTGCTTGACGATGCGGAAGGCGCCGCCGGCTGCGGCGAACAGCCCGACCTTGACTTCGGGCAGGCCGAATTGGGCATGATCGGCGGCGACGACAAGGTCGCTCATCAGCGCGATTTCGCAGCCGCCGCCAAAGGCGAAGCCGTTGACCGCAGCGATGATGGGTTTCGAGATCGGGTGGGCGACCATGCCCGCGAAACCCCACGCCTGCTGCGCCTTGTCTTCGGGCTGAAGCATCTCGCCGCGCGACAGCGCGACAAGGTCTGCGCCTGCGCAAAAGCTTTTCTCGCCCGCGCCGGTGACGATCACGACGCGGATTTCTGGGTCGTTTTCGGCTTCTTCGAGAGCGAGTCCGATGCCGGTATGAACCGCGGCGTTTATCGCGTTGCGCGCCTCGGGCCGGTTGATCGTGACGATCAGGACGTGGCCCTGACGCTCCGTGAGAACGGCGGGTGCGGCGGTGTCGGTCATGCATCTCTCTCCCATGGGCCGGGGCCGCGATAAGGCGAATCCCGGCTGTCAGGGAAAACTATCGACCGAAGTTAACGTTTACGTCAACTGTAAAGGGTGAGAGGAACGCGAGGGCAAGGATCGAGACAGTCGCCCCCGCGAAGGCGGGGGCCGCTATCGGCCTTGCGCAAGGTTACCAGCGGCCCCCGCCTTCGCGGGGGCGACGATATGGACGCGGGGGCGACGGTTAGAGTCAGATCGACTGTCCGGTCTTCGCCCAGTCGGCGAGGAAGCCTTCGATGCCCTTTTCGGTCAGGATATGCTTGAACAGCCCCTTGATCACCGACGGCGGCGCGGTCATCACGTCGGCGCCGATCTTGGCGGCTTCGAGCACGTGGATGCCGTGGCGTACGCTCGCGACGAGGATCTCGGTGTCATAGGCGTAATTGTCATAGATCAGGCGGATGTCGGCAATCAGCTGCATGCCGTCGAAGCCATTGTCGTCGTGACGGCCGACGAAGGGCGAGACGAAGGTCGCGCCGGCCTTGGCGGCGAGCAGCGCCTGCGCCGCCGAGAAGCAGAGCGTGACATTGACCATCGTGCCGTCGCTGGTCAGCGCCTTGCAGGTCTTGAGTCCGTCGATCGTCAGCGGGACCTTGATGCAGACATTGTCGGCGATCTTGCGGAGGATTTCGGCCTCCTGCATCATCGTCGCATGGTCGAGCGCGACGACTTCGGCCGAAACGGGGCCGTTGGTCAGCGCACAGATTTCGCGGGTCACTTCCTTGAAATCGCGGCCCGACTTGGCGATCAGCGACGGGTTGGTGGTGACGCCGTCGAGCAGGCCGGTCGCGGCGAGTTCCTGGATGTCGGCGATTTCGGCGGTGTCGGCGAAGAATTTCATGGCGCGGGCTTTCCTTTGGGAAGGTGATTCGGTCGTTGCCCAACCCCCTAGAGCAACGGGCGCGCAAAATGAACCGTCGCTGCCTCTCTTCGTCACCCCGGATCAAGTCCGGGGTGACCAGATTGGGAAAGGGGTGGCGTTCGTTCTTTGTTCCAGTTAAGCGAAGCGCCATGGCCAAAGCGAAACGTCAATATGTCTGTCAGAATTGCGGGTCCGCAACCTATCGCTGGCAGGGGCAGTGCGCCGATTGCGGCGAATGGAACACGTTGGTCGAGGAGGCGGGCGAGACCGTTTTTTCGGCGAAGCATGACCTGAGCAAGGGCGGGCGCACGCTGACGCTCGAAACGCTCGACGCCGAAAGCAAAATGCCCGAGCGCATGCTGTGCGGTATCGCCGAATTCGACCGGGCGCTGGGTGGCGGCTTCGTCGCGGGGTCGGCGACCTTGATTGGCGGCGATCCCGGCATCGGCAAATCGACTTTGCTGTTGCAGGCGGCGGGCCGGCTCGCAAAGGCGGGCAAGTCGGTCGTTTATATCAGCGGCGAGGAAGCTGCGGCGCAGGTGCGGCTTCGCGCGCAGCGGCTGGGGCTCGGCAATGCGCCGGTCGCGCTGGCGAGCGCGACGTCGGTTCGCGATATTCTTGCCACGCTCGATCGGCAGTCGGCGGATTTCGTCGTGATCGATTCGATCCAGACGATGCACAGCGATCTGATCGACAGCGCGCCCGGCACGGTGAGCCAGGTGCGCGCGAGCGCGCAGGAACTGATCCGTTATGCCAAGGATGGCGGTGCGGCCATCGTGCTGGTCGGTCATGTGACGAAGGACGGGACGATCGCGGGGCCCCGCGTGCTCGAACATATGGTCGATACGGTGCTGGCGTTCGAAGGTGAGCGCAGCCATCAATATCGCATTTTGCGCGCAGTGAAGAACCGCTTTGGCGGCACCGACGAGATTGGCGTTTTTGCGATGGGCGAAGAGGGTTTGGGCGAGGTTTCGAATCCGTCGAGCCTGTTCCTGACCGATCGCAGCCGCGATGTCCCGGGATCGGTGGTGTTTCCGGCGCTCGAAGGCACGCGTCCGGTGCTGGTGGAGGTGCAGGCGCTGACGGTGCGGCTGGCAAGCGGCGCAACGCCGCGCCGGGCCGTGGTCGGCTGGGACAGCGGACGGCTGGCGATGGTGCTGGCGGTGCTCGAAGCGCGCTGCGGACTGCAGATGGGAGCCGCCGAAGTCTATCTGAATATCGCGGGCGGTTACCGGTTGACCGACCCAGCCGCCGACCTCGCCGTGGCAGCGGCGCTGATCTCCGCATTCACCGAACGGCCGGTGCCCGCCGACGCGATCGTCTTTGGCGAATTGTCGCTGTCGGGCGAAGTGCGTCAGGTTTCGCACGACGCGCTGCGCCTGCGCGAAGCGGCAAAGCTTGGTTTTTCAACCGGCTGGGGACCGAAGGGGATGAAGGCTGTCAAGGGAATCAGCGTCTCCGGTTTCGGCCGGCTTGGCGAACTCGTTGACCTGATGCTTGGGCGCGATTAGCGCACGGCAAATGGGAAGTCTGACATCATTGGATATTGCGGTGCTGACGCTGGTCGGCGGCTTTGCGGTGCTCGGCTTTATGCGCGGGCTGGTGCAGGAGGTGACGAGCCTTCTCGCCTGGATACTTGCGATCGCGGCGGTACGCTTTTTTCACCCTGTCGTGACGGATTTCGTCAGCGGCTGGGTCGGGACCGAGGGCGGCGCGGCGATGCTGGCGTTCGTGTTGTTGTTCGGCGGGGTATTCGTCCTCACCAAATGGGGCGGGCGCGCGATGGGGCAGCGCAGCCGCGCGTCGATCGTCGGCGGTTTCGATCGTGGGCTCGGCGCCGGTTTTGGTGCGGTGAAGGGGCTGATCGTTGCAACCATCGGCTTCATGATCGCGACGCTGCTTTACGATATCGGCTATGGCAATGCGCAGCGCCCGGCCTGGCTGACCGACAGCCGCAGTTATCCGGCGCTGAGCGCCACCAGCCAGGCGATGAGCAAGGTGATTGCCGATCGCCGCGCCGAGGCCCGCGCGGCCGAGGCCGAGGCGGCGCGGCAGGACACGAACGGGCAATGAGCGCGCCGCTCTACAATCGCGATATCCTGTCGCTGGCGGTTGCGGCGGCCGAGCATCTGCCGAACCCGGACGCGCGCTATCGCGTAAGCGCACGCGCACCATTGTGCGGCAGCGCGATCCTTCTGGACCTTGATACCGACCCCGCCGGGCGCGTGACGACGGTGGGGATGCATGTCGAGGCGTGCGCGCTGGGGCAGGCGGCGGCGACCCTGCTCGCGCGGCATGCGCCGGGACGCGACCTTACCGAATTGCGCAGCGCACGCGATGCGATCGCGGCGTGGTTCGGCGGATCGGATAGCGCGCCGCCAGACTGGCCGGGTTTCGAACTGCTCGCCCCGGCACGCGATTATCCGGCGCGGCACGGCGCGATCCTGCTGCCCTTCGACGCGGCGATCCAGGCGCTTGAGGAGCAGGCGGTCGGCGCATGACGATGCTCGGCCTTGCGTCCGCCGCCGTGGAGGTCGCGGCCGAGAATGCTGCCGACGCACAACTGATCGAAGGTGCGATCCTGCTGGGGGTCGCGACGCTGTTCGTGCTGATTTTCCGCCGCCTCGGGCTCGGTGCGGTGCTTGGTTATCTGGTCGCGGGTGCGCTCGTCGGCCCGCATGGGCTGGGGCTGGTCGGGGGCGGCGAATCGAAGCTGGCCTTTGCCGAGATCGGCATCGCCTTTCTGCTCTTCCTCGTCGGGCTTGAACTGCATCCGCGGCGCTTGTGGCAATTGCGGCGCGCGATTTTCGGTTTGGGGCTCGCACAGGTCGTGGTGACGGGCGTGATTCTGACCGGGCTGATCTTTCTGACGCTGGGCTTCAGCTGGCAGGCGTCGCTCGCGCTTGGGTTGCCGCTTGCGCTGTCGTCGACGGCGCAGGTGTTGCCCGGCCTCAAAAGTTCGGGCCGGATCAATTCGCCTTTTGGCGAAAAAGCCTTTTCGATCCTGCTATTTCAGGATCTCGCGATCGTTCCGATGATCACGATCGTCGCGGCATTGTCGCGCGCGCCCGCCGACCCGTCGGCGCCGCCGGGCGCGATGATGGCGCTTTATACAGTGCTGGCGATTGTCGGGCTGGTGCTGGCGGGGCGCTTCATCCTCAACCCGCTGCTTCGCATCGTGGGGCGTTATGGCGAGCGCGAATTGTTCGTCGTCGTCGGCCTGCTCACCGTGCTGGCCAGCGCGGCGCTGATGCACAGCCTGCACCTGTCGCCCGCGCTCGGTGCGTTCATTGCGGGCGTGATGCTCGCCGATTCGCCGTACCGGCACGAGATTGAGGCCGATGTCGAACCCTTCCGCCTGATCCTGCTCGGCCTCTTCTTCCTCGCGGTCGGCATGGTGCTCGATATCGGCGCTGTGATGGAACGCCCGCTGCTCGTCGTCGGGCTGGCGATCGGTCTGGTTGCGGTGAAGCTTTCGGTGCTCACCGTGATCGTGCGCCTGTTCGGCCAGACGTGGAAGGCGGCGCTTGGGCTTGGCCTGCTGCTCAGCCAGGGCGGCGAATTCGGCTTTCTGCTCTTCACCCAGGCCTCGGAGGCGTTGCTGATTGAACCCGAAGCAGCGAGCCTGTTCAGTGCCGTCGTTACACTGTCGATGGTGACGACGCCCTTCCTGATGCTGTTCGCGCGCAATCTGGAATTTGCGCCCGACCGCGACGGCCCCGAACTCGAAGATCCCGCCGATGCGCCGCGCGGCTCGGCGATCGTGATCGGCTATGGCCGTTTTGGGCAGACGGTCGCGCAGATGCTGCACGGAGTCGCGTGCTCGGTGACGTTGATCGACAAAAAAGCGGCCCAGATCGAACGGTCGGGGCGTTTTGATACCAAAGTCTATTTCGGCGACGGCCTGCGCGTCGATCTGCTGCGGCGCGCGGGTGCCGACGAGGCGCGGTTGATCATTTTCTGCATCGATGACGCTTCGGTCGATGCGGCGACGCTCAAGCCGGTGGTCGATGCCTTTCCACAGGCGAAGGTGCTGATGCGCGTCTTCGACCGCCGCCAGCTGATGGCGATCGACGGGGCGGGGGCGAGCGGCGCGGTGCGCGAAGTATATGAAAGCTCGATCGCGCTGGGGCTGATGGCGCTGGAGCAGCTGGATGTCGATCCGCGCGAAATGGAGGATGTCGAGACCGCGCTACGTCATATGGATCGGACGCGACTGGATGCGCAGATGGTCGATGGCGACCTGTCGGCGGGCATGGACCACCGGTTCAAACCCGGTGGCGGGCGCGAAGCGGCGAGCGTCCTTGAAATATTGCGTCAGCGGCGCCTTGCGGCCAAGGCCGCGAAGGAAGAGGAAGCCGAACGCGCTGGCCAGTCAGCCGCGGGCTGACCTTTCGCCGTCAAGAAAGGCGGCGACGACATCGAGCCCATATTCGTCGGTGACGAACGACTGGCCGATCCCGCGCGTCAGGATCAGCGGCAGCTTGCCGCCGCGCACCTTCTTGTCATGCGCCATATGCGCCGCGAGCGTTGCGCCATCGGCATCGACCCCGGCGCTGGCGAGATCGTGCGGCAGGCCGACGGCGGCGAGATGCGCCGCAACGCGGTCGGCGTCGGCGGCCAAGCACAGGCCGTTCGCGGCCGAAAAGCGGTGCGCGAGCGCCATCCCTGCCGCGACCGCCTCCCCATGGAGCAATTTGTCCGAATAGCCGGTATCGGCCTCGAGCGCGTGGCCGAAGCTGTGGCCGAGGTTGAGCAGCGCACGGACATCCTGCGTCTCGCGTTCGTCGGCTGCGACGATCCGCGCCTTGGCCGATACGCTATGCGCGATGGCCCGGTGGCGTGCCTTGCTGTCGCCTTCGAGCAGCGCGGCGCCATGTTCCTCGCACCAGGCGAAAAACTCCGCATCGTCGATCAGCCCATATTTGACCACTTCGGCATAGCCGGCGGCGAGTTCGCGGCGGGGCAGGGTGGTCAGCGTTTCCGGGTCGATCAGCACGAGAGCGGGCTGGTGAAAGGCGCCGATCAGATTCTTGCCCGCGGGGACATTGATCGCGGTCTTGCCGCCGACGCTGCTGTCGACCTGCGCAAGCAAGGTGGTCGGAACCTGGACGAAGGCACAGCCGCGCTTGACGATGCTGCACGCGAAACCGACGAGGTCGCCGATCACGCCGCCGCCGAGCGCGATAACATGATCGCTGCGTTCGACGCCTTCGCCGATCAGCCATTCGGTCAGGCGCGCGAGGCCCGCCCAGCTTTTGCTGCCCTCGCCGGGATCGAGGACGAGCGAGGAGACGCTGATCCCGGCCGCGGTCAGCGAAGTTTCGACGGTGGTCAGATAATGCGGCGCGACATGGCTGTCGGTGACAACCATCGTGCGCGGGCGGCGCAGCAGCGGTGCAACATGCGCGCCGATTTGGGCGATCAGGCCGTCGCCGATCAGGATCGGATAGCTGCGCGCACCCAGATCGACGGTCACATTTTGCATGTTGCGAGAGCCTCCAATATCGCCTGCACCGTGTGTTCGTGCGGCGTACTTGCCGAACTGACGCGCAGATGCGCCTCGGCATAAATGGGATTGCGGACCGCCGCGAGTTCGCGGAGCACTTCGGCGGGGTCGCGGTCCTTGAGCAGCGGGCGGTGGCTGCGGCGTCCGACGCGTTCGACCAGCGTCGGAATGTCGGCATCGAGCCAGATGCAGAGGCTGCGTTTGAGAATCAGCGCGCGGGTTTCGTCGTTGACGAAGGCGCCGCCGCCGGTCGCCAGCACCAGCGGCTTTCCTTCGAGGATGCGGGCTATCACGCGGCGTTCGCCGTCGCGGAAATGCGCTTCGCCGAATTTGGCGAACATTTCCGAAATCGTCATCCCTGCCGCATGTTCGATCTCGTCATCGGCATCGGCAAAAGCCATGCCCAGCCGTGCCGCCAGCCGGCGTCCGATTGTCGATTTTCCCGACCCCATCAGCCCGACGAGTACGATCGGCCGCTGCCGGATCGACGGCGGGATCGCTGATGCAGGGCTTTTCGGGTTTCGCGTCATGGTGTGCGCGGCTATACCGCCCGAACCGCGCGGGACAATGTTTTTGCTTCGTGGCGGGAACCGGATGAGCTGTGGGCATGGGATATTGCACGCGAAGAACCGATCGGGAAAAGGTCGCTGGATTGCACGGTCGATCGTGCTGGCACTGTTGCTGGCCGCCTTCTGGCTGCTGCTGTTCTACATGGGTCGGCCGATCGCGCCGCGAATGATTGAGGTTGATGTGACCGACAAGATTGCCGAAAGCGCTCCGCGATGAAGAAAAAAATTGTCTCGCTGAGCCTCGGCCTGTCGGGCGCCGCGCTTGCCGCCGCGCTGGTGTTACCCGCGCTCGCCCAGGAATCGCTGTTGCCGGAGGGCTTTGGCAAGCCGGCGGACACGCCGGCGCCCGCGCCGCGTCCTTCGCCGACGCCCTCGGCGACCCCGGCGCCGACATCGACGCCGAAGGCGGGAAGCCCTGCGCCGACGGTAACGCCGACGGTCGGCAGCACGGGGGCGGGCGCCGCGCCGGTGACTGCTGCAGCAACCGGTGAAGAGGGTGCAGAGGGCGAAGAGGTTGCGCCCGGTACGCTGAAATATGATCTGCCGCCGGGCGCGCGGCGATTGCTGACGCGCATCGGTCCGCTGACCCCCGAAACGGGCGGGCTTGCGCCCGACGCCTTTGGCGTGCGGGGGCAATATGCCGCCGCGATAATGCGCGGCACGCGCGGGACGATGGCGTCGCGCTGGGGGCAGATTCTGCTTCGCCGGTCGCTGACCTCGGCGATCGACACACCCGCCACGATCAATGGCGCCGATCTTGCCGCCGATCGCGCGGCGTTGCTGCTGCGTATGGGCGAATCGATCGCCGCGCGCTGGATTGTGCAGTCGGTCGATTATGACCGCGCGAGCCCGCGGCTGGTGTCGGTTGCACAGCAAACCTATCTCGCCAATGCCGATCCGGCGGGCCTCTGCCCCTATGTCCCCGCGGGCCTTGCCCATGGCGACCAGCAGGCGTGGCGGCTGTCTGCCGCTATTTGTTCGGGGCTGCAGGGCGACGCCGGACCGGCGGGCTGGGCGATCGGCCGCGTCCGGTCGAGCGGAAAGATATCGAATTTCGACATATTGCTGGCGGAACGCGTGCTCGGCGCGACGGGGGCCGGACGGCGCTCGACGACGATCGAGTGGGACAAGGTCGACCGGCTGACCAGCTGGCGTTTCGGTATGGCGACGGCGACGGCGATTCCGATTCCCGATCCGCTGCGGGCGTCGGCGCCCGCCTATATGCAGGGCTGGACGGTGCTTGCGCCGATGACCGAGATGGCGAACCGCGTGGCGGCTGCGCCCGACGCTGCGGCGCGCGGGGTGTTGTCGAGCGAAGCCTATGTCTCGTTGCTGAGCGCGGCGGCGAGCGAGGAAGAGCCGGGCGACGCGCTCGCCAATCAGACGAGCCAGTTGCGTAGTGCCTTTGGCGCACCGGGCGGCGCCGATCGCTATGCCGCGATGGAAAGCCTGTGGGCCGCGAGCCCGGCGCAAAGCTATGCTGCGCTGGTCGCAACCGCGCGCGCGGCGGCGGCGCTGCCGACCAGCACCGAGGTCGGCGACGATCCGTGGCAGCTTGTCGGATCGATGCTGGCGGGCGGCTATGATCGCAACGCGATGGCGTGGGTGCCAAAGGTTTCGGTCGGTAGCCGCGCTTGGGGTGTGCTTGCGGTCGGATCGCCGCGGCCGCTCAATGGCACGTCGGCGGGCCGGATCGGCGATTTTTCGGGAAATGATGACAGCGCGGACTATCTGCGCTCGAAATTCCTGCTGGCGGGGCTTGCCGGGCTTGGCCGGATCAACGCCAGCGATACAGCGTCGGCGGCGAACGATCTGGATATCGATCTGGGCAAGCAGACGCGCTGGTCGCGTGCAATCATGTCCGCGGCCGAGCGGCGCGAACCGGGGATGGTGGCATTGATCGCGGCCGCGGGGATGCAGGGCGACTGGTCGAAAATGCCGCCCTATCATCTCTATTATATCGTCCGCGCGTTGCGCGAGGTCGGGCTGGCGGACGAAGCGCGGATGATCGCGGCCGAAGCGCTGGTGCGTGTCTGAGTTGGGCGTGATGTCAGGCATCTATGATGTCTGACAGAGTTTTAATCGAGCGCTTTCTCGAGATGATGGCGGCCGAGCGCGGTGCATCGCGTAACACGCTGGCGGCCTATCGCCGCGACCTCGAACAGGCGGCCGAATGGACCAGAGGGGCGCTGGTCGACGTCGATGCGGCGGGTCTGCGCAAGCTGATGGCCGATTACCATGTTCTGGCGGCGAGCAGCGCGGCGCGCAAATTGTCGGCGCTGCGCCAGTTTTTCGCTTTTCTGTACGATGAGGGCGAACGCGCCGACAATCCGGCGCTCGATATCGCGCGGCCGACGACGCGGCGCCCGCTGCCGCGTATCCTGACGCACGACGATGTGAACCGGCTGTTCGCGCAGGCGGGCGAGGAGGCTGAAGGTGAGGCGCCGCCCGCAGCGGCGGTCCGCATGTTGTTGCTCCTCGAGCTGCTCTATGGGTCCGGGCTGCGCGCGAGTGAGCTGGTGTCGCTTCCGCGCCGGGCGATTGCGGGCGGGCGTGAATATCTGATCGTGCGGGGAAAGGGCGACAAGGAGCGACTGGTACCGCTGTCGGAACGGTCGGGCGCGGCGCTCGATCGCTGGCTGCCGCTGGTCGCCGATGGGGCGCTGTGGCTGTTCCCTTCGGGCAAGGCGCATTTGTCGCGGGTACGATTGTTCCAGATGCTGCGTGAATTGGCCGCGCGCGCCGGGCTGGACCCGGCGGGGGTCAGCCCGCATGTGCTGCGCCACGCCTTTGCCACCCACTTGCTGGAAGGCGGCGCAGATTTGCGCGCCTTGCAGCTGATGCTGGGCCATGCCGACATCGCGACGACCGAAATTTATACCCATGTCGACAGCCGCCGACTGGTCGAACTGGTGAACCGGCGGCATCCGCTTGCGCGCATGGCAAGCGGGCATGACGCGCCGCCAGACGTTGACGTTGCGGCGCCATCGGCTTAGCGGTCCGACGATGACAGCCTTTCTCGATTTTGAAAAACCCGTCGCGGCGCTCGACCGCCAGATCGCCGAATTGCGCGAGATGGGCGACGATCCGACGCTCAACATCGACAATGACATCGCACGGCTGGAGGCCAAATCGGCCAAAATGCTGCGCGACATCTATACAAAGCTGACGCCGTGGCAAAAGACGCAGGTCGCGCGCCACCCCGATCGCCCGCATTTCAAACATTATGTCGGGGGATTGTTCGACGACTGGATGCCGCTTGCCGGCGACCGCAACTTCGGCGACGATCAGGCGATCATGGGCGGGCTTGCGCGTTTTCGCGGCCGCCGCGTGATGGTGATCGGCCATGAAAAGGGCGACGATATTCCGTCGCGCATGAAGCATAATTTCGGAATGGCGAAGCCCGAGGGCTATCGCAAGGCGATCCGCCTGATGCAGCTTGCCGATCGCTTCGGCCTGCCGGTGGTGACGCTCGTCGATACGTCGGGCGCCTTTCCGGGCATTCAGGCAGAGGAACGCGGGCAGGCCGAAGCGATTGCCCGCTCGACCGAACAATGCCTGGCGCTGGGCGTGCCGATGATCGCTGCGGTCGTCGGCGAAGGCGGATCGGGCGGAGCGATCGCGCTCGCGGCCGCGAACCGCGTGCTGATGTTCGAACATGCGGTTTACTCGGTGATTTCGCCCGAAGGCTGCGCGTCGATCCTGTGGCGCACGTCGGACAAGGCGGCCGATGCTGCCGCCGCGATGAAGATGGCGGCCGAGGATTTGCTGGCGTTGAAGGTGATCGATCGGATTATTCCCGAACCGGTCGGCGGCGCCCACCGCGCGCCCGATTTGGCGATCGCCTCGCTCGGCGATGCGATCGCGGCCGAACTCGACGCGCTGTCGGGCCTGCCGCGCGACACGTTGCTCGCCGCGCGTGAGGAAAAATTCCTCGCCATGGGCCGGGCTTGACCCGGCGCTTCGCTGGAACCCGATCCACAGCCTTTGCGTTAATTGCCGGAAAAGACGGGATGTCCGCTTCATCCGCAGCTTGCCTTGCGGTGAATCGGGGATACTCCCTGACAGACACGCATGAGGGAGGCGCTTTGATGACCCGCAAAACGAGAAAAAGCCTAGCGATGACGCTTGTCGCATCGGCTGCGCTGGGAAGCTTGGCCTTTGGCGGCGTGGCCGATGCCCAGCTCAAGGCGATCCAGACCGCGACGAATATCTCGGCCAGCGACCGCAAGCAGGGGAGCGAGGCGCATCCGCAGTTGATGGCCGAATTCGGCGGCGCATATAGCGGGCCGCAGGCGAGCTACGTCAATCGCATCGGACAGAATATTGCCGTCCAGTCGGGCCTGTCGCGCTCGCCCAGCGACTTCACCGTCACCCTGCTCAATTCGCCGGTGAACAACGCCTTCGCGATCCCCGGCGGCTATGTTTACGTCACTCGCCAGTTAATGGCGTTGATGAACGACGAAGCCGAACTCGCGGGCGTGCTGGGGCATGAGGTCGGGCATGTCGCGGCGCGGCACAGCAAAAAGCGCCAGTCGGCGGCGACGCGCAACCAGATTTTGGGTGTACTCGGCGCGGTGCTGGGCGGCGCGATCGGCGACAATGGCGGTTTGCTTGGCGGGCTTGGCGGCTTGCTTCAGAATAATTCGATGCGGGTCGCGCAGATGGCGACGCTGGGCTTTTCGCGCGGGCAGGAATTGGAGGCCGACCAGCTTGGCGTCCAATATTTGCGCAGCGCGGGCTATGATCCGATGGCGCTGTCGACGATGCTCGCCAGCCTTGCCAACCAGACCAGCCTCGAAGCGCGCCTGGCGGGCGGCGACGCGCGTTCGCTGCCCGAATGGGCGAGCACTCACCCCGACCCCGCGTCGCGCGTCCGCAACGCCCAGACGCTGGCGACCCGGGTGGGCGGGACGGGCGGAAATCGCAACGCCGATGCCTTTCTCGCTTCGGTCGATAATATACTCTACGGCGACGACCCGGTGCAGGGGGTGGTCGAGGGCAATGAGTTTCTGCACCCCGACATGAAGCTGAAATTCGCGGTGCCGAACGGCTATGGCATGCAAAATGGCGCCGATGCAGTGACGGTCAGCGGGAATGGCGGACAGGCGCAATTTTCGACCGGGCCTTATAGCGGGGATATGAATGCCTATGTTTCGGCGGTGTTCAGGGGCGTTGCCGGCAATACCTCGATCAGCCCGAGCAGCTTGCAGCGCACTACGGTGAACGGCATTCCCGCTTATTATTCGACGGCGCGGGCCAATAGCCAGTCGGGACAGGTCGATGTCACCGTCTTTGCCTATGAATTTTCGCGCAGCAGCGCCTTTCACTTCGTTGCGTTGACGAAAGCTGGCGGGGCGGGCGTGTTCAATTCGATGTTCAACAGCGTCCGGCGTCTGAGCACGGCCGAGGCGGCGGCGATCAAGCCGCGGCGGATCGATGTCGTGACGGTGGGTCGCGGCGATACGGTGGCGACGCTTGCGCAGCGCATGGCGTACAGCAATTACAAGGCCGACCGGTTTCAGGTCCTCAACCGGTTGACCGCCAGCAGCCGCCTGACGCCCGGGCAGAAGGTGAAACTGGTCGTTTACGCGGCCCGGTAAGGGGCGCGCGCGACAAAAGAAAAGGGCGGTGGATTGCTCCACCGCCCTTGTTTTTGGTCTGCCGAGGCAGGCCCCGTTAGGGAGCCGGAGCCGGAGTAGCCTTCAGGCCGGTTTCAACCTTCTTGAAGGTGTTGTTGACTTCACCGCCAACGAGCCCAAGCGTGCTGATCAAACCCACAGCGATGAGAGCGGCGATCAGGCCATATTCGATCGCAGTTGCGGCTTTGTTGTTACGGACAAATTTTTTGAAGAATTTCATGTCTGGTCTCCTGACGATTCACTTACCCTGTTGACGGTCTGGTCGTGGTCAACATCGCCGGTCTAGGTCGAATAGGTTTTGAAATCCTTAATCCGCCAGGATAACAGAAAGGCGGAATAATTGCCGACCCTGTGGCACTACATCGCGCCATCGATCTCCGAACCCACGTGGCGCCACATTTTGCCCGTCTCGTCGCCGACGCCTGCTATCGCTACCATGGACGCGAGAAAAATCAGCGCGATAATCAGGCCATATTCGATCGCCGTCGCGGCTCTGGTCGACCGTATCAGTTCGGCATATATCTTCATCGTTCCCGCCCCTGGCTCTGACCGGAACCATCATCTCCGGACCGCACGGCGCTCGCCTGGCTTCGATCGGTCTGGCCCCGATCGCCTGAAACCTCAGCCGTGCAATCCGGGGATTCTGGTCCTAGAGTTCCCGATCATGCCCGTCGTGGCACAGGAGGGTTAATAATTTGTCGGTTTCGATGCAGGGAAAATCGTTGGAAAATTGTCTTATTGTGGTTGCGGCGGCGCTGGTGGACCGTGACGGCCGCCTGTTGGTGCAGCAGCGTCCCGAAGGCCTGTCGATGGCCGGATTATGGGAATTTCCGGGCGGCAAGCTCGAACCCGGCGAAACCCCCGAACAGGCGCTGATTCGCGAATTGGAAGAGGAACTCGCCATCGACGTCGATCATGCCTGTCTTGCCCCTGCCTGTTTCGCCAGCGAACCGCTGGGCGACAGGCATTTGCTCCTGCTGCTCTATGTGTGCCGCAAATGGCGCGGGACACCGGTGGCGCAGCATGCGAGCGCGCTGCGCTGGGTGCGGCCGGTCGAACTCCATGGCCTTGCCATGCCGCCCGCAGACAAGCCGCTGATCGGATTGCTGGAGGCGCTAGTCTAGGTTTTGGGGGCTAGGCTTTGGGCTTCAGCGCGTCGCTGAGCGATGCGGTGCCGCTGCCGCGCCGTGCGGGTTGCGGCTGGTCGGGATGCGGCGCCCAGCCACTGAAATGGACAAGGCGATATTGTTCGCCGATGCGGCCGTCCGGGTCGGATTCCGCCGCGAAGGCCGCGGCGATCCGCGCGGCCTCTTCGCGCGTCAGCGGCGGGGGGGGCGGGGACAGCCGGCTCGACAGGCCGCCCGCGCGCAGGTCGCGGATCAGCGCGAAGGCGTCGGCATAGCGAACGGTCAGCGCCTCGACATCGACGACGGGCAGCGCGAAGCCGACTCGCTGGAGGAGGTTTCCCATCGCGGCGAGGTCGATCTGCGGATGCATTCTTGCGATCGAACGCACGCCGTCGGCCATCACCGCGCGGCGCAGCCGGGGCAGGCTGCCGTCGCCGACAAAGGCGCCGAGCAACAGCCCGTCGGGCGCGAGTAGCGCGCGCAGGCGGAGGAGCGCGCCGGGGACATCGTTCACGCTGTCGAGTCCGCCGGGCCACAGGATGAGGTCGAAGCTGGCGAAGGGCAGGTCGATCGCATCGGCCTCGACCGTCAGGGCTTGCTGCGCCGCCGCGTGGCGCGGGCCCGTTTCCGTAATTGTCAGTTCGGTACCGGTTCCGCGCAGGTGCCCGATCAGCGCCGCATCATGTGCGCCGATCAGCAAGGTGCGCGAAAATTCGCGGGTCACCATGGTTAGCCGGTCGAGCAAGGTTTCGGCGATGATCGGTGCGAGGAAATTGGCGGTGGCGGGCAGGCGCGCCATACGGTCGCGCTGGGCGCGGGTGCGGGCGGGGGAAAAGAGCTGGTTCGGGGGCTGCGACATGCGGCGCTTGTGCCGCCCCCGGCGATGCTTCACAAGTCCGTCATGGCGACGCAAACGGGGGACGCCGAAATCGATACGCCCGCGAAGGCTGGTGAGGGGGTGTTGCGCGGCCTGCGCAAGGCGGCGCGCATGATCGTCGATTATGCCCTGCCGCCGCGTTGTCCCGGGTGCGGCGTGATTGTCGGCGAAGACCGGCAATTCTGTCTGACCTGCTGGACATCGCTGTATTTTCTCGATGGCCCGGCCTGTTCGCTCTGCTCTATCCCGCTACCGACCGCTTTGCCCGGCGGGTCGATCGCGTGCGGCGCCTGTCTTGCCAGTCCGCCGCCCTTCGATGGAGCACCGGCGGCGGTTGCCTATGGCCCCGTGGCGCGGACCGTCGCGCTGCGGTTCAAATATGGCCGCCGGCTCGGTCATGCCCGCCTGATGGCACAGCTGATGGCGCGGCACCTGTCCGCGCTGGGCGCGCCAGAGGCGATGTTGCTGGCTCCGGTGCCGCTGCATCGCTGGCGGTTGTGGTCGCGGGGATTCAATCAGGCAGCGCTGGTCGCGGATGCGCTGACGCAGGCGACCGGCGTGCCGCACGACCATCATCTGTTGCTGCGGACCAAGGCGACGGCCGTGCTGCGCGGCAAGGGCCGCCGCGAACGCGAGCGGATCGTCGCGGGCGCCTTTGCGCTGGCACCGGAAGCGAAAACCCGGTTGGCGGGCAGACATCTGGTCTTGATCGACGATGTCCATGCGAGCGGGGCGACCTTGCGTGCGGCAGCACGCGTGCTACGGCGCGGCGGCGCGACGCACGTATCGGCGCTGACCTGGGCTCGTGTCGTCCCGGATGCGCTGATGACAAGCAACATATTTGACTTTGCGTCGTTGGATTCCGATATCGATGATGAAAGGATGACAGGATAGCCGTATGGCAAAGATCGAAATCTATACCAAATTCCTCTGCCCCTATTGCACGCGAGCAAAGGCTTTGTTCGACCGCAAGGGCGCCGATTATCAAGAGATTGACGTGACGATGGATCGCGCGGGCTTCGTCGCGATGGTCGAACGCGCGGGCGGTGGCCGCACGGTGCCTCAGATATTTATCGATGGAAAGCATATCGGCGGCAGCGACGATCTGGCGGCGCTGGATGCGCGCGGCGGGCTCGATCCGTTGCTGGGGACCGCCTGACCTTGATCGTGTTCGATCTCTGCTGTGCGGCCGGCGATCACCGGTTCGAAGCCTGGTTCGCGAGCAGCGACAGCTTCGCCGACCAACAGGCGCGCGAGCTGATTTCCTGCCCGATCTGCGGTGATAGCGCGATCAGGAAAGCGGTGATGGCCCCGCGTATCGGCGCCAAGTCGAACCGGCAGGTCAGCGTGTCCGTGAAACCGGCCGCTGGCGAGCAGCAGCAGGTGGACGGACCTGCGCCTGAACTGGTGCGCAAGCTGATTGCCGAGATCGCGGCCAAACAGGCCGAAATGCTGCCTCAGTCGCGCTGGGTCGGCCGCGATTTTGCCAATGCGGCGCGCGCGATGCACGAAGGCCGCGCCGCCGAGGATCTGATTCATGGCCAGGCCTCGCCCGAAGAGGCCGAGGCGCTGCGCGACGACGGTATCGCGGCAATGCCGTTGCTGGTCCCCATCGTCCCGCCTGACTTGGCCAATTGACGCTGACGGCGCACAGCCGCTACACGGACCCCGGCGCACCCGTAGCTCAGCAGGATAGAGCATCAGATTCCTAATCTGGGGGCCGTGGGTTCGAATCCCGCCGGGTGCACCATCCATATTGATCGTGCTGATCGGCGCAGGAAGTGCCGGCGGTCGTTTCCTGCTTGGCGGTGTGGCCGACCGTTGCGCTGTGGCGCCATTGCGGCGCTTTGACAGTATGAGCCTCAGCGGACCCGCCTGACAACTTGGCCAGCGCGGCAGGTGCGGATCAAGGAATTCCGGTCGTCCTGACGTAGGGAAGCCAAACCGAAATGGCGGTTCCTTCGCCGGGAACGGAGAATAAAAGAAACGCGCCGCCTATCGCTTCGGCGCGGCTTCGCATTCCGCTGAGTCCCTGACCACCGGACAGGATGCGGCCGGTGTCGAAACCGGATCCATTGTCTTTTATGGAGACGGTCACCCCGGATGCCGTGTCACGGCTATCCTCGACGCACGCCAGATCGATTCTTGTCGCGCCCGAATGCACCATCACGTTCGCCAGTGCCTCCTGAAACAGGCGAAGCAGGTGCAGTGAATTGGTCGCATCGAGCCACTCTATTCTGTCGCAACTATCGACGTTCCAGTGGAGCTTGATGCCTGCTTCGATCAGGTCGGGCTCGGCCCGATGACGAAAATTCCCCAGCAACGCGACGACATCCCCTGCAAGGGGTTCCAGTGAATCGACAGTCAATTTCAGATCGGAAAGCGCGCGCTTCAACGTCGCGATCGATGCGGGCGGGTGATTCTGGCGCTCGGCTACGGTCAGGGCGGCGACGAGGTTCGATCCTATTCCGTCGTGCATTTCGCGCATGATGCGGCCGCGTTCGGTTTCGATCGCCCGCGCAACCTCCAGCTTGCGGACTTCCCTTTCGCGTTCCTCGAGGGCCGCGCGCGCATCCTCCACCCTGGTTTCGAGCTCGGCGTTAATGCCTTCCAGCCGTCCAAAGGCGAGGTTGGCCCGCCTCCCGAACGACAGCAGCAGGACGAGGCAGAAGAGGCTGCCGATATAAGGCTGCAAGAAAAATCCCAGACCGTCCCAAAGCCGGCTGTCCCATTGCCTGCCGATGTCATGGGTCGTGCCGGCGATGATCGCTGCCAGGCACGCGGTCATCAGTGCGGCGCCCGCATCGCGGGTCCGACGCCAATGCATGAGTAGCAGGAAGGCGGTATAGGCAACGCAGGCTACGGCCAGCAAATTCCCGATCGAGTCCGTGCCAAAGGCGCCGGTCCAGCCCCACTCCACCGTCGCAAACCGGATCAGACACAGAAGTACGCCCGCCGTCAGCAGAATCGCACTATGAAGCTTCCACCGTCGCAGGCGGACATAGACAAGGCAAAAGGCAAGGCTCGCCGACATGGCCGGATAGACGGCGTAATAGGTCATCGCCTTGAACGCGATAATGTTGAAGGGCGCCCGGACGGCCGTGAAGTTGTAGTCGCGGGCGAACCACATCAAACCGAGGATGGCGAGGAGAAGCAGCTCCGTATCGCCCCGGCGAAGCAGCCAGAACCAGAGCGCGGCCGCGGCGAGTACGACCATCGTCAGATTGGCGGCCTGTACGCCCGTAATCCGCCAGAAATGAATTCGCTCATGCCGCGCATCGAGGGCGGCGGCGGGGCCGATGTAATAATCGCCGCTGACCAGATCGTAATTGCTTTCGATTTTGACCAGTAAATGATTGGTTCCCTCGGAAAGCAACGGGGCGGGCAGGCGAACGATCTCGGGGCGATACCAGCCGAGCGCGCGATCGTCGCCCTCGGTGAAGTTGCGGAAGATTTCCTGCCCGTTGAGCAGGACCGCGATGCGTTCGTAATTATTCTCGGTGTAGAGCGCGATCGGGCCGGGGGGCAATATCCGGCGATCGAAACGCAGTCGCAGCCAGAGCGTTTTGGTCGTCGAGGTCGCGCCCATCTTCTCGAACGCGAACCCCCTGCGCGCCGGACCGCGCTCCCATTCGCTCGTCGGCAGGTTCGAACTGTCGGTGCGCATATAATCGGCATCGGTAAAGCGCAGAATCGTCGCGCCATGACTGCTTTCGCGGACGAAGCTGTTGAGTGGGGGCTCGGCCAGCGCCAGCGCGGGCCAAACCAACAGCAACAGGAACAGCGCCTTAATTGCGCGCAATAAGGCCCTGACTTCCAGCTTCAAACAATGCCTCCGCCCTGCTGTTCACCTCAAGCTTACGGTAGATATTCTTCACGTGAAACCCAATCGTGTTGAGCGAGACGTGCAGGATGTCGCCGCATTCGGCATAGGAAAATCCCCGCGCCAGCAAATGCAGAACCTCGGTCTCGCGTTCCGACAGGGGCGAAATGGGCGGGGGCAGCGCGGGCGAACGGTCATCGACCATCTGCTCCATGATACGGCGGGCGATCACGGGCGATATCGGTGAGCCGCCGCGCCGGATTTCCACGATCGCCTCGACACAGGATTCGATGCGCTGGTCCTTGAGGAGATAGCCGCGGGCACCGGCGCGAATGCTGTCGAGAACCTTTTGCTGATCGGCGAACTGGGTGATGACCAAAATGTCGGTGTCACGCCCTTTGGCGGCCTCCTTGGCGATCAGCGTGGTGCCGTCGCCGTCAGGCAGGCCAAGGTCGCACAGCAGCACGTCATATCCGCCCGCATCGACAAGGCCGCTGCCGCTGATCACGCTGTTCGCAGTGTTGACGACCATCATGCCGGTCGCTGCGTTGACGGCTTCGGCGAAACGTCCGGCCAGGATCGGATCATCCTCGATAATCGCAACGCGTATCACCATCACCGTCTCCAGTCCTTTTGTCTCGCGAACGATAGCCGCGCGGCGCCCGCAGTAAACCCACATGAATGGGTAGGTGGGGGCCACATGCTCATGTGGGGCGAGGCTTCGCCGTCCGCGCTAACCGCGTCGCAGGGTCAGCGTGCGGGAACAGCAAGCCGTGCCAAGCAAGCGGCGCTTCCCATTTTTGGAGCCATGAACATGATCAAGACCAAGCATTTTCTGACCAGAACCGCGCCTTTGGCGCTTGCTGCTTCCTTGCTGGCACCGGGCGTTGCTCATGCCGATCCGACCCCCGAATGCAATATCGGCGATCCGCTGGCGCCCAGTTCCACCGAATGCGGGGTCGACGCCACCGTGACCAGCGACGACGGCACGCAAGTCGCGGTGAAGGCGACGGCGGTCGGCTCCAACGCCAAGGCGCTTGGGGACGGCAGCAGCGCGGTTGGTTACAGGGCCAGGGCGAACAACGAAAATTCCGTAGCGCTGGGCTCCAGTGCCCTGACCTATGCCGATGGCGCAACCGCCGTGGGGACGGGCGCCGTCGTCGACATCGTCGGTTTGACCAAACTCAATCCCAATCCCGACGGTCTTCCCAATGTGCCGGACGCCAGCGTCGCCATTGGTTATCGGGCGCAGGCGGATGGCAATCGCACAGTTGTGATCGGCGGAAACGCAAGGGTCGGCGGTACTTTGTCCGAGCCGGGGATCGAACCTGACGATGCGACCGCAATCGGCTCTACCAGCCTGATCCTCTCCGACCGAAGCACGGCGATTGGCGCATTCTCCCAGGCTGGCGCCGGCAATGACACGCAAACCGATGCCACCGCCGTCGGTTTCCTGGCGAGGGCCAACGCGCGAAACGCCACGGCGCTCGGCAGCAATGCGTCCGCCGGAGCGGATGATGCGGTGGTCCTCGGCGGTAGCGCCAAAACGACCCTGAGCAATTCCGTAGCGATCGGTGCCAACTCCAATGCAGACCGGGGCGCAGTTGCCGGCTACACCGCTTATGGCCTGGCCGCTCCGCAATTTTCGTCGGGCGAATTCTCCATCGGCGGCGCTTATGAAGATGCCACGCTGACGCCGCGGCTCAATCTTCGCCAGATCACCAATGTCGCGGCGGGCAGTGCGGATAGCGACGCGGCTACGGTGGGGCAGCTCAAAGGCGCCATCGCGTCCGCAGCGAATCCTTATGTGAAAGTCAACAGTACGGGCGCCGACGCGGTTGCTTTTGGCGGCAATGCCATTGCCATCGGCCAGAGCGCGTCGGTCAGCCATGCCGACGGCGTGGCCATCGGCCGGGACAGCAAGGTCACCGGCGAATTCGGGGTCGCGCTGGGACTGAATGCAGAGGCGACCAATTTCGGGGTTTCCGTCGGTGGGCAGAGCAAGGCGGGGTTTTTCGGCACCGCGCTCGGCCATGGCGCGGCATCAGGGGATTCCAGCACCGCGGTCGGCAATGGCGTCCAAGCGTCCGGAATTTCGAGCACCGCGATGGGGGGATATGATTCCACCACCTTCTCCTCCACCACGGCATCCGGGGGGTTCAGCTCGGCTTATGGCATAGGCGCCACGGCGTCGGCGAATAACAGCAGCGCATTTGGCGCAAGCAGCCGGGCCACCGCGTTGAACAGCGTCGCATTGGGCAACGGGTCTGTGGCCAATCAGGCCAATAGCGTTTCGGTCGGGCTGGTTGGCGGCGAACGCCGTGTCGTCAACGTCGCCGCCGGAACGGGCGCGACCGATGCCGTGAACAAGGCACAGCTTGATGTCGTTGATGCGAAGGCCTCTGCGGCGCAGGCAACCGCCAATTCGGCGCTGGCGGCGGCGAATGCCGGCGCTGGAAGTGCCACCGCCGCACAGGCCACCGCCGACGCGGCTGTCGCCAACGCGGCCGCCGCCCAGACGACCGCAGACACCGCGCGGACCGAGGCGGCGGCGGCGCAGGCCACGGCCACGGGCGCCGCGACCGATGCCAGCGCGGCCTTGGCCCAGAATGCCGTGCAGGACGGGCGGATCGCGGCTGTGGAGGATGTCAACACGTTACAGGACGCGCAGATTTCCACTGTGCAGACGGTCAATGCGACCCAAAATGGCCGGATCACGTCGCTCGAGACCATGACGTCGACCGCCCTTCCGGCGCTGCAGGCGCTGGCCGCAACGCACAGCGCCCAGATCGGCGACCTTTATGCGATCACCGATCGCGATCGCCGCGAGGCGCAACGCGGTACGGCCGCCGCAGTGGCTCTAACCGCCGCGCCGATGCCTTCGGAGCCAGGTAAGACCAGCTATACCTTCAACCTTGCGACCTTCCGCGGCGAGCAGGCGGCCGGCGCGTCGATCGCACATCGCTTCGACACCGGGGCGCCGATGGCTTTCACCGCCGGCGTTTCTTATGCGGGCAGCAAAAACACCGCCGTGCGGGTCGGTGTGGCCGGGGAGTTCTAAGCCCGGCACGCTCGAATATCCTCGAGACGGCGGCGTGGATCGGCAACCACGTCGCCGGATCGGGGGCGATCCTGCGCAAAGCCGCTTGAGACGGGCGGCAGCGCCGCAGAAGGGAAATGTTACTGGCGGAGGTTGGCCGACGAACGGCGCGGCCTCTGCCTTTTGTTATTTGCTCTGAGATAGCCAGTCCGCCGGACCAGCTTAGGGTGAAGAATAATATCTGAAAATGGAAAATATTTCTTTTCCCCGACAATAGATATCGGGCCCCTCCGACGGCGTGCCATTGCCGTATATGACCCGAATTCAGGCGATTTCCGGCGCGGTCGCGACTATGCAACTAACTGCCGGGTCCGGAGTATCAGGGCGTAGTTGCCAATCTATGAGTAAGGCCGTAGGAATATAAATGTAATTTTTTCTCAACATAGCATAAGTTAGTTATCTATGTAACATATGTTAGTTAAGTTATTAACATTTTATTAGTATTTTTGGCGCTTAATCCTAAATATCAAAAACAATAGATCTAAATATAGGACAAATATTATCGTTTAATCTTGGGAGGTTAGAGATGGTGCAGGGGAAACTTGTCGATTATGTATTGATCGATAAAAATTCGGGTCGCCAGATATCTGTCTCGGGAAATCGAATAACGCTGAAGTCGCCTACGGTCGTGAAGATGACTGCGCGGCGCGAAGAGGTGAAGGACGTCGTCCGCGACGGCGAAAACCTCATTATACAGTTCGACAATGGCGACGTGCTGACGATCGAACATTTCTTCAATGACGACAGCAATATACCCAACGACCTCGTGTTGGAGGACCGCGAGAGCGGCGCGCTTTGGCAATGGAGCGCCACCGGTACGGACGACGATGGTCTGGTGCCGCTGCAGTCGATCGAATCGTTGCTGGTTGCGGAAGAAGGTCATTCGATCGCCCCGATCCTTATTGGCGCGGGCGCGCTTGCCGGCTTGATCGGGGTTGCCGCAGGCGGCGGCGGGGGTGGCAATGAGAATGAAGGCCCCGGCAATGGAGGAAACGTCAACAGGGCGCCCGTTGCGGTCGACGATACGGCCAGCGCCACCGAAGACACGCCGTTCAGTTCGACCGTGCGCCTCGTCGCCAATGATACCGATGCCGATGGGGACACGCTGACCGTCGTGGCAGGGACATTTGCAACAGCGCAGGGCGGCAGTGTCACGATCAACGCCGACGGCAGTTACGTCTACACGCCCGCCCCCAATTTCAACGGCACCGACAGTTTCAACTATACGGTGAACGACGGGAAGGGCGGGAGCGACGTCGGCACCGTGACGCTGACCGTGGCCGCGGTCAATGATGCGCCAACTGCTGGGCCGGATGCCGCCACGACAGCCGAAGATACACCGGTGGTCATCGACGTGCTCGCCAATGACAGCGATGCCGAGGGTGCTGCGCTCACCGTAACCGCCGCGACCGCAGCCAATGGTACGGTGACGATCGATCCGGTGACGGGCGCGCTGACCTATACGCCGAATGCGAATTTCAGTGGTGGCGACACGATCACCTACACCGTCAGCGATGGCGGCGGCGGCACCAGCACCGGCACGGTCACGATTATAGTGACAGAGGTCAATGACGCGCCGACGGCCGGCGCCGACACCGCCACGACGGCGGAAGACACGCCGGTCGAGATTGATGTCCTTGCGAATGACAGCGATGCGGAAGGCGGCCCGTTGACCGTGACCGCCGCCACCGCTCTCCACGGGACGGTGACGATCAACCCGGCGACGGGCGCGCTGACTTACACGCCGAATGCGAACTTCAGCGGCGCCGACACGATCAGCTACACGTTGAGCGATGGTGGGGGTGGCACGAGTACGGGTAGCGTTGCCGTCACCGTCTCGCCGGTCCCCGATGCGCCCATCGCTATAGATGACGCCGTGACGGTGGTGGAGGACACGCCGTTTACATCCGTCGTCAGCCTGATCGCGAACGACACCGACGGCGACGGCGACACGCTGACGACGGCCGCGGGCACTTTTGCGACCGTGCAGGGTGGCAGCGTGACAATCGCTGCCGATGGGAGCTATGTCTATACTCCGGCAGCGAACTTCAACGGGACGGACAGCTTCACTTATACCGTCACCGATGGCATTTTGACCGATACCGGCACTGTGACATTCACCGTGACGGCAGTGAATGACGCCCCAACCGCTGGGCCCGATACCGCCACGACGGCAGAAGATACGCCAGTTGTCATCGACGTGCTCGCCAATGACAGCGATGTTGATGGCAATCCGCTGACGGTGACGGCTGCAACCGCGGCGAACGGAAGCGTGACGATCGATCCGGTGACCGGCGCGCTGACCTATACGCCGAACGCGAACTTCAGCGGCAGCGACACGCTCTCCTATACGGTCAGCGATGGTGCCGGCGGCACAACCACCGGCACGGCCACGATTATAGTGACGGAGGTCAATGACGCTCCGACAGCCGGCGCCGACACCGCCACGACGGCGGAAGACACGCCGGTCGAGATTGATGTCCTTGCGAATGACAGCGATGCGGAAGGCAGCCCGTTGACCGTAACCGCCGCCACCGCGCTCAACGGAAGCGTGACGATCGATCCGGTGACGGGCGCGCTGACTTACACGCCGAATGCGAACTTCAACGGCGGCGATACCATCACCTACACGGTCAGCGACGGCAATGGGGGGGTAAGCGACGGGACAGTTTCGGTCACCGTGTCCCCGGTTGAGGACGCGCCGGTCGCGGTCGACGATGCCGTGACGGTGATCGAGGATACGCCGTTCAGCTCGACCGTCAGCCTGATCGCCAACGACACCGATAGCGATGGCGACGTCTTGTCCGCGATCGCGGGCACCTTTGCAACGGCGCAGGGCGGCAGCGTCGCGATCGCCGCCGACGGCAGTTACGTCTATACGCCCGCCGCGAACTTTAACGGCACCGACAGCTTCACTTATACCGTGACCGATGGGACCTTGACCGATACCGGCACGGTGACATTCGCCGTGACGGCCGTGAATGACGCTCCGATCGCGGGAGCCGACACGGCATCGACAGCCGAAGATACGCCGGTGGTTATCGACGTGCTGACGAACGACAGCGATGCCGAGGGTGCTGCACTCACCGTAACGGCCGCAAGCGCAGCCAATGGTACGGTGACGATTGATCCCGTGACGGGCGCGCTGACCTACACCCCGAATGCAAATTTCAATGGCGCCGACACGATCAGCTATACGGTGAGCGATGGCAGCGGGGGAATAAGCACCGGCACGGTCGCAATGACGGTATCACCCGTTCCGGACTCGCCGGTCGCGGTCGATGATACGGCCACGGTGATCGAGGACACGGTGTTCAGCTCGACCATAAGCCTGGTCGCGAACGATACGGATGGAGATGGCGACACGCTGACGGCAGTCGCGGGCACCTTTGCAACGGCGCAGGGCGGCAGCGTCACGATCGCCGCCGATGGCAGTTATGTCTATACGCCCGCCACGAATTTCAACGGTACCGACAGCTTCACTTATACCGTGACCGACGGCACCTTGACCGATACCGGCACGGTGACGTTCGCCGTGACCGCGGCGAATGACACGCCGACCGCGGGCGCCGACACGGCATCGACAGCCGAAGATACGCCGGTGGTCATCGACGTGCTGGCCAATGACGGCGATGTCGATGGTGATCCGCTGACGGTCACGGCCGCCACCGCTCTCAACGGGACGGTGACGATCGATCCGGTGACCGGCGCGCTGACCTACACCCCTAATGCAAATTTCAACGGCGGCGACACGATCACCTACACCGTCAGCGATGGCGGGGGTGGCACGGGTACGGGCAGCGTTGCCGTCACTGTCTCGCCGGTCCTCGATGCGCCCGTGGCCATCGACGATGCGGTGACAGCGGCGGAGGACACGCCATTCACGTCGGTCGTCAGCCTGATCGCGAACGATACTGACGGTGACGGCGACGCCTTGTCGGCTGTCGCGGGCACTTTCGCGACGGCTCAGGGTGGCAGCGTGACGATCGCCGCCGATGGCAGCTATGTCTATACGCCCGCCACGAACTTCAACGGGACGGACAGCTTCATCTATACGGTGACCGATGGTACGCTGACCGACACCGGCCGGGTGACGCTGACCGTGAGCGCCATCAATGACGTTCCGCTCGCCGGGGCTGACACAGCCGTGACGGCGGAAGATACGCCGGTGGTCATCGACGTCCTGGCCAATGACAGCGACGTCGACGGCGACCCGTTGACGGTCACGGCCGCCTCTGCGGCCAACGGAAGCGTCACGATCGACCCGGTCACGGGCGCGCTGACCTATACCCCGAATGCGGGTTTCAACGGCACCGACACGATCAATTACACGCTCGACGATGGCGCTGGCGGAACGGCCGGCGGAACGGCGATCGTCGTCGTCTCGTCGAGCGCGGTGGCGCCGATCGCCGTCGACGAATCGGTCAGCGCCACCGAAGACGTACCGTTCACGTCGGTGGTCAGCCTGATTGCCAACGACAGCGATGCGAATGGCGACCCGTTGGCGGCGATCGCGGGCACTTTCGCGACGGCGCAGGGCGGCAGCGTCACGATCGCCATCGACGGCAGCTATGTCTATACGCCCGCTGCGAACTTCAACGGTACCGACAGCTTCATTTACACCGTAACCGACGGCACCTTGACCGATACCGGAAGGGTGACGGTGACCGTGAGCGCCGTCAATGACACACCGACTGCGGGCGCCGACACGGCATCGACAGCCGAAGATACGCCGGTTGTTATCGACGTGCTGGCGAATGACGGCGATGTCGATGGTGATCCGCTGACGGTCACCGCCGCCACAGCGGCCAACGGAAGCGTCACGATCGATACGGTGACGGGCGCGTTGACTTATACGCCCAATGCCAATTTCAACGGCAGCGACACGATCAATTATAGCGTGAGCGATGGGGCGGGTGGCACCAGCGCAGGAACGGTCGCAGTCACCGTCTCGCCGGTCGCCGATGCGCCGGTCGCGGCCGACGATGCGGTGACGGTGAGCGAAGATACGCCGTTCACCTCCGTGGTGAGCTTGATCGCGAACGACACCGATGCCGACGGCGATGTACTGACGGCTGTCGCAGGGACCTTCGCGACAGCGCAGGGCGGCAGCGTCACGATCGCCTCCAATGGCAGCTATGTCTACACCCCCGCTGCGAACTTCAACGGCACCGACAGTTTCGCATACACGGTGACCGATGGCGCGCTGACGGATACCGGCGTGGTGACGTTCACCGTCACCGCGTCGAATGACGCTCCGGTGGCAGCCGCCGACACGGCGTCGACGGCGGAAGACGTCCCCGTGGTGATCGACGTTCTTGCCAATGACAGCGACGTCGATGGCGATCCGCTGACGGTCACCGGCGCCACGGCAACCAATGGCGTTGTAACGATCAATCCCGTTACAGGTGCTCTGACCTACACCCCCAATGCCAATTTCAACGGCAGCGATACGATCAGCTACACGATCAGCGACGGCAATGGCAGCACTGCGTCGGGATCGGTGGCTGTGACCGTTGCCCCGGTGAATGACGCGCCGGTCGTCGTCAATGCGACTGCGGGCGTGGCGGAGTCGGGCCTGCCCGATGGATTGCTAGAGGGCGGGGGGCAGCCGGCCCCGACAAGAGCGACCGGCACGATGTCGCTTTCGGATATCGACGGGACGGTGACGAGCGTCGCGGTAACCGGCCCGACAGGGCTGACGTCCAATGGGGTGCCGGTCAGTTGGGCGGGCAGTTTCGCGGGCGGCGTCTATACGCTTACCGGAACCGCGGGAGGGGCGACCGTTGCGGTGCTTACGCTCGCCGCTTCGGGTGCCTATACCTTCGACCTCGCGCGCCCGCTCGACCATGCGGCAGCAGGTCAGGATCTGCTGGCGCTGGGCTTCACGGTCACGGCAACCGATAATGGCGGCGCGTCTTCGAACGGCCTGCTCACGGTCGAAGTCCGCGATGATGCCCCCGTGGCTCAGCCGGCTGCACATCATATCGTTGGCGTCCCCGGACAGGCCTCGGGCGATCTGGTCGTCGGCTATGGCGCCGACGGCGGGCATGTCCAGTCGATCACCGTGGGAAGCTATACGCTCACATATAATCCAGCCGCCGACGCCGTCACAGGGTCGGGGGCGCTCGGCACGGTCGCCAGCTGGAGTTTCAACGCCGTAAGTGACCAGTTGCTGATCAACACAACGGCCGGCGAAACGATCGCAGTCGATATGCTGACGGGCGAATATAGCTATGCGGCGCTCGCGACGGCCGCCTCGCAGGCCGCGGCGCCGGTGGTCAATGTCAACGCGTCGGCAAGTCTGCTCGGTCTGGTCAACGCCGACGCGCTGGGTCTGATTGGCATCGGCAGCGATCAGATGCTGACGGCCGTCGATGCCAATAACAATATTGCGCAGGTGCAAATTCGGGCGGAAGCGGTGCTCGGAGTGGGGCTCAGCCTTGGAATCAATGCGGGCTACCACCTTGCATGGTCGGCCGCCATGGCCGCCGAATTCGGCCTTACGGTTGTCGAGACCAACAATATTTTCGCGATCACCATCGGCATTCCGCCCCTGGCGATCAGCGTCAATACACAGTCTTTCTCAAACCTTTCGATCACATCGGCCAATGGTCAGCCGATCGACAATCTGCGGCTGAATGAATTTCTGGCGACGGTCTATGTTGAACAAGCCGGCGGGCTCAATCTCGCGGCGCTCAACCTGCTGCCCAATATTTCGATCACGGCGACCGACACACTGGGCGCTGTGGGATCCGATTCCGAACGGGATTTGCTGGGAACGAGCTTGCTCGGGCCTGCCAACGACCCCTCGGGGATCACGGAGGGAACGGGTGTAGCCAACACGCTGGCGGGCACCGCCACCGACGATCGCCTCTATGGCTATGCCGGAATAGATAATCTCAGCGGGGGCGCCGGCAACGACCTGCTGCGCGGCGGCCTCGGCAACGATGTGCTCAATGGCAATACCGGTAATGATATCCTTGTCGGCGGCCGCGGGAACGACACGCTGACCGGCGGCACGGGTAACGACCGCTTCATATGGGAGGCGGGCGACCAGGGGACTGTTGGCGCGCCGGCGCTGGATGTGATCACCGACTTCAATGGTGCGCCTGTAAACGGGGGCGGAGATGTCATCAATCTTGCCGGAATACTGCAGGGTGAAGGCGCTGTCGGCCATCTGTCGGGCAATCTTGCCAACTATATCCACATCGCTGTTGTCGGCGGGAATACGGTCATCTCGCTGAGCGCCAGCGGCGGTTTCGCCGGAGGCTTCAACGCGGCGCTCGCTGACCAGCAAATCCAGCTGACCGGTGTCAATCTTGTCGGCGGGCTCGCGTCACAGCAGGAGATTATCGGGAAACTGCTCGCCGGTGGCAATCTTGTGGTCGATCAGGCGACGAGTGCGGCGCAGTCAAATGGCTTGACGACGCTCGGTGCCGTGATCGCGGACAAGGACGGCGACACGGCATCGACCTCTGTGTCGTTCGATGGCCGCGCGCAAACGGTGACACCCGGAAATCGGGCGCCGATCGCACAGGCCACCGACGTTGATCTCCTCGGGCTGGTCGGTCTCAGCGCGCTCAACATTATCGACCTCAGCCAACAGGCGATTGTTGCGTTCGACCCCGACAAGAATCTGCAACAGGTCGTCGTATCCTACGCCGCACTCGTCAGCCTCAATCTCGGCGAAGCGGAACTGGCCGTGTCGAGTGCGTTGGCCGCAGAACTGGGATTGAAGGTTTCGGTCGTCAACACTTCGGGGGTATTGGGGGTCGTCGGGCCGACCTCGACACTGACGATCACATCGGCCGATGGACGGTTGATCGACAATTTCGCGGTGAATCAACTGCTCGCAACGATACATCTGGAATCGGGCGTCAATCTGCTTTCGCTTCTGCCGCCGGCAAGCCTCGACGTCAGCGTGCTCGGAACCTTCCGGGTTACCGCGACCGATTCGGACGGAGCGGTCGATACCGACCTGATCTCGACGCTCGCAAATGCCGACGTGCTGCAGGGGCTGCTCGGCGCGAGTGGCAGCCCCGACATTGTTCAAGGGACGGCGGGCAACGACAATCTGACGGCGACGCCCGCGGGCTCAATATTCGAACGTCTTTACGGCTATGACGGCGACGACACGCTCGACGGGGGCAGCGGCAACGACCTTCTGGTGGGCGGTGCCGGGAATGACGTGCTCACCGGTGGGACGGGGAATGACATCCTGATCGACGGCAATGGCGCCGATATCTTCAATGGCGGCGCCGGCAATGACATCATCGTCCTTTCGGGCCTGAATTTCGCTTCGATCAATGGGAATGCCGATTTCGATACGCTGATACTCGATGGCATCGATCTCTCGCTCGGAGCCACCAGCAATATCAGCAATATCGAACGCATCGATCTCGGCTTCGACGATCAGAGCAACACACTCAATATCACCGATGCCGGCATTGTGGCGGCAACCGGCGGCGGCGTTCTGCAGGTGACGGGCGACGCGAATGATATCGTCAACCTGAACGGGGCATGGGTGGCCGGTGCGAGCCAGAATATCGGCGGCACCATCTATGACCAATATATGCTGAACGGCACCACCGTCCTGATCGAACAGGGCGTCCACGTCATTGCGTAGCTCTTTTGCACATCCCCCTTCGGTCGGTTCCGGGCCCACCCCCTCCATCGGAACCGACCGGAACCGTCACAGCGTCAGAATATTTGTTCCCATCATGTAGCGAGCTACTGAAATATGACGAGCCAGGCGTCGGGGAAAGAAGGCGCAATCGAGATATGCAGGTTCGCGCGAAGACGGCGCCGCGCGTCGCTCGCACTTGCGGCGCTTTGTTGCTCGTCCCTCCCGCTGACGGAGGGAGCATTTGCGCAGTCCGGTACGGAGCCTGTCTATGGCCCGCCTCCGTCAACGGAAAACCGCGTCGAAGGCTTGCCGTGGTTCGATCCGCAACTCGAAGAATTGGCCGGTCGCGCCGCATCGGACCATCCCTCGATCATCGCGGCCGAAGCGAATGCCCGCGCTGCGGGCGCGGATCTCCGGGCGTCGCGATGGCAACGTTTCCCCAGCCTTGGGGTCGAGGGCCTGATCCTCGGGCAACGTACCGACAGAGCGCAAGCGACGGTCACGGTCGAACAGCCACTATGGACCGGCGGCCGGATCAGGGGTTCGATCAGCCGGGCGAGGGCGGCGGAGCAGGCGGCGCTGGCGGGATATGAACAGGCGGTACTCGATATCACCTTGCAGGTGGCGGGCGCCTATTATGAATTTTTCCGGGCCACGCAACGTCGAACTATTCTCGACAATAGTCTGGAGCAGCACCAGCGTCTCCTGGAGTCGATGGAACGGCGCGTGGCGCAGGAAGTCAGCCCGCGATCCGATCTCGAGCTGGTCCGCGCACGCACCGCGCAAGTGTCGCAGCAGATCAATCTGACGGTTGCGCAGCAGCAATCCGCCATGCAGCGCCTGCGCGAACTTGTGGGCGATCCGTTCTACATCGTCACCTCGCCCTACCGGGAGGCCGCCGACCTGCCGCAACTCGACCGCGAAGCGATCGTCGCGGCGGGCCTGATCTTCGACCCTGGTCTCCGCCGCGTGCGGCTCGAGGCCGAGGTCGCCGACGCCGACGCGCGGATCGCCAAAGCGCAGACCCTGCCACAGCTCAACGCCCAATATGGCTATGGCGAGTTCAACGGCCATCAGGTGGGCCTCGCGCTGCGGATGCAAATGGATGGCGGGCTTTCGCGCTTCGCCGCCGCCGATGCGGCGCGCCTGCGACAGGCGTCGAGCGAGGCAAGGATCGGAACTGCCGAGCGCGAACTGCGCGATATTCTGGTGATCGACCATGTCGAATATGAGGCGGCCTCGGCGAGGGCCACGACGACACGCTTTTCGGCCGAAGCGTCGCAGCGCGTCACCGAATCCTATATGCGTCAGTTCACGAGCGGCAGGCGCACATGGCTCGACGTGATGAATGCGGTGCGCGAGAGCACGACTGCGCAGATCGACGCACTGGATGCGCAAGTGAATATGCTCGTCTATTTGAGCCGGCTCATGATGCGGACGGGGCAGTGGCAACCGGCCGAACGGGCGGATAGCCAATGAGCCAGCCGTTTCTGGAATTGATCGAGGCGCTCGCGCGCAGGCGCGGCGTCACCCTTGCGCCGGACTGGGCGTCGGGCGCCCCCGATGACCTGGACCTGGATGATCGGGACGCTGCGGACAGGCTGGCGGCGGCATTGGGCTGGCCGGAGCCGCAACCGGTGGGGGCAAGGCCGCGCGCCAATGCCTTCCCGATGCTGATCTTCACCTCGTCGGGCTGGGCGCTGGCCGAGCAATGGGAAACGCGGACGACGATCCGGGCGCTGGCGTTAGGCGGTATCGAAGAGGTGGTGTGGGACCGGAACAGTCTTTTGGTCGAAATGCGCTTCCCCGCAATGGCCGAGCGCCAGAGCTTCGCGCGTGCGCGCAGCATATTCTGGTCGGCCATCATGCGCCGCAAGCATGTCTTGTTCGAGACGGTCGTTGCGACGGTGGTGGTCAACGCACTTGCGCTCGCGACCTCGCTCTATTCGATGCAGGTCTATGACCGCGTCATCCCGCGCGGGGGCTTCGCAACGCTCTGGGTGTTGACTGCGGGGATCGGCTTTGCGCTGCTCATCGACTTCATGATGCGAGTCATCCGCGCGTTGATGGTCGGGCGTGAAGCGATGGCGATCGATGCCGAGGTCTCCGAATATTTCTTCGATCGCATGCAGGCGGTCCGCCTCGATGCGCGGCCGCCGGGGATCGGGACGATGGCAGCGCAGCTGCGCGGGCTCGAGCAGGTGCGCCAGATTTTTTCGTCGGCTTCGGTCTTCGTTATGGCGGACCTGCCGTTCGCGCTGCTCTTCCTCGTCGTGATGGGGGTGATTGGCGGCGTGATCGTGATCGTGCCGCTGGCAATCTTCATGCTCTCGCTTTTGCTTGCCGTTCTGTTTTCGAAGGGGATTCGCGAGCATGCCGACCGAACGCAGGTGACCGGAAATCGCAAGAACGGCCTTTTGGTCGAGGCGCTCGATGCCTCGGAAACGATCAAGGCCAACCGGGGCGGGTGGCATATGCTCGCCGCGTGGAACAATCTGATCGATGCGGTGAACAGCCATGATGTGAAGGTCCAGCGCTGGTCGGTTTTCGCCAGCCAGACATTCTCGTTCCTGCAGCAACTCGCTTATGTCGGCATCGTCGTTTGGGGCGCTTACCGCGTTAATCAGGGCGATATGACGATGGGCGGGCTGATTGCCTGCACGATCATCAGCGGCCGGATAAACGGGCCGCTGGTCGCATCGCTCCCCGGTTTCGTCGTCCAATGGGGCTATGCCCGGGCGTCGCTTCGCGCACTCGATCAATTGCTGGCGATGCCGAGCGATCAGCCGCTCGATCGGCAAAAAATCCGGCCGGACTCACTTGGATCGGCTTTGAAGGTGGAAAATATCGCGTTCGCGCATGGAGAATCGCGTTTCGGGCTCGCCATTCCCAAATTGGAAATCGGGCCGGGCGAACGCGTCGGAATTATCGGCTCGGTGGGCGCCGGAAAGTCGACTTTGCTGCGGCTGCTCGCCGGCCTCGTCCCGCCACAAAAGGGGCATGTGATGCTTGGCGGCGTCGCACTCGACCAGATCGCCGAAGACAGTCTGCGGCGGGAGATTTGTTATTTCCCGCAGGATTACCGGCTGGTGTCGGGAACATTGCGCGACAATCTGACGATGGGCCTGCCGGCCGTTTCGGACGATCAACTGATGGAAGCCGCGTCGCGGACGGGGCTTGACGATCTGGTCCGCATGCATCCGAAAGGCCTCGATCTTCCGATATTCGAAGGTGGCGGCGGATTGTCGGGGGGGCAGCGCACGATGGTGGGGCTGGCCCGTGTCTTCCTGCTGAGGCCCCGTTTTCTGCTGCTCGACGAACCGACGTCAAATCTCGATCAGGAAAATGAGGCGCGCGTTCTGGAATTTCTGACGAAGGCGAGCGAGCCATCGACATCGATCATCATCGTCACGCACAAGTTGCAATTTCTCGGCGCCATGTCGCGCTTGCTCGTCATGCAGGGGGGCCGGCTCGTCCTCGACGGCGACACGGCATCGGTGATCGAAAAATTGCGCCGCGGAGAGAAGGCGGCGTCCGCCATTCCGCAACCGCAGGCCGGGAGTTGAGGATGCCATTTCCCAAAATTCTTCAGCGATCGAGCATGGTTATCAATATGACTGGGGTCGCGCTTGTCGGCCTCCTCATCTGGGCTGGCTGGGCGGAGATCGATCAGGTCAGCCGCGCGATGGGACAGGTGATTCCGGCGGGACGCGTGCAGGTGATCCAGAGCGCCGATGGCGGTGTGATCGGCGAAATCCTGGTGCGCGAGGGTGATCGCGTTCGTCGCGGGCAAAAGCTCGTCGTCCTCGATCCCGTCCGGATTCAGGCGGCGGTGGAAGAGTCGCGGGCGAAGGTCGCAAGTTATCGCACCATAAAGAGCCGGATCGAGGCCGAGCTATTCAACCGCCCGCTCGTCTTCAGTGACGATGTTCAGGCGTTCCCGGAATTCGTCGCGAACCAGAGGCAGCTCTTCAGTCGTCGGCGCACGGCCCAGGCCGAGGATATCGGCACATTGCGGAACATGCAGGGGATCGCGCGCCGCGAACTGGAAATGAACATGCCGCTGCTGGAATTTGGCGACGTCAGCCGCAGCGAAATCATGCGTCTTCAGCGGTCGGTTGCGGATATCGAGGGGCAAATTGCCAACCGGCAGAATAAATATCTTCAGGACCTTCAGGCCGAATATAGCCGAACCGAAGAAGAGCTTGTCGTCGCCGAGCAGACGCTGAAGCAGCGGCTGGCTGCGCTGGATGCCTCCATCATGTTCGCGCCCACCGACGGGGTCGTCAAAAATGTGCGCTTCACGACGATCGGCGCCGTCCTGCGCCCGGGCGACGAGGTGTTGCAGATCGTGCCGACCGGCGACAAATTGATCATCGAAGCCAAAGTGTCCCCGACGGATATCGCCTATTTGCGGGTCGGTCAGAATGCGTCTGTGAAATTCGACGCTTATGATTCCTCAATCTATGGGTCGGCGCGCGGCCTTGTCACTTACATCAGCCCCGACACGCTTAGCGAACAAAAGCCGACCGGTGAGCAGGTGTTTTATCGCGTCAATGTCACCGCGGATGCCCGATCGCTGCGCCCCCGGGTGGGCGAAGCGATCGAAATTCAGCCGGGTATGACCGCCACGGTCGAGATCAAGACCGGCAAGAACACGGTGCTTGGATATCTGATGAAACCCATATCGAAAACATTCGATGAATCGATGAACGAACGCTGAGCACTTGAATGGCGCGCGCGCAGCCGGCCAGCTTATTCGGTGCCCTTCGTAGTCGGGCTGTCCGGTGGCACGGGCGCGGTGTCTTCGCTGCGATCGCGATAGATGGCGGCCCGGGCCAGCAGCATCAGCGTGACCGGCGTCGTGAGCGTGACGAATATCCCGATCAGGATTTCGTGAACGACGGGACGCGACTGGAGCACGGTGAAACAGATCATCGATGCCGCGAGGATCAGCAACGCACCCACCGTGGAGCCAAGCGTGGGCGCATGAACGCGTTCGTAGAACGTCTTCAGCCGCAGCAGTCCCAATGTCCCGATCAGCGTGATGCCCGCGCCGCCCAGCAGCAGCAGGCCGACGAGAAGCGCCGCCCAGACCGGAAGGTTTGGTGCCTGGATCATTCGATCACCTCGCCGCGCATGAGGAATTTGCTGAGCGCGACGGTGCCCGCGAAGCCGAGCAGGCCGATGGCGAGCGCTGCTTCGAAGTAGAGCGTTCGCCCGGTCTGGACACCATAGGTGACGAGAAGCAGCATCGCGCCGAGATAGAGCGCGTCGAGGCCCAGCACCCGATCCTGCGCGCGCGGGCCGCGGAGCATCCGGTAGGTAGCGCACAGCATCGAGAGCCCCAGCAGAATTTGCGCGGCCGTGATGACGAGGGCCAGAAACAGCGTACTCATTCAAAAATCTCCATGAGCAAACGCTCGTAACGATCCTTGATCAGCTGGATCCATTGCTCCTCGTCGACGAGGTCCAGGACGTGAATGAGGATGACGTGCCGGCCCGCATCATGCTGGACCCATAACGTACCCGGCGTCGCAGTGATGATGACCGCCAGCGCCGCGAGGGCGTGGGGGTTTCGCAGATCAACGGGCAGGTGAAGAAAGCCCGATTTGCGTTCGCCGCGCGGAAACATCACGATCCTCGCCACGGCGATGTTCGATCGGACGATATCGACCGAAACCAGGCCGACGAGCCGGAGTACAGCAAGGCTTGGCTTAAACCCAGTGTCCTCGGGTTGGAGTGCCAGCATCGCACGCGAAACCAGCACTGCAACCAGCCCGCCGAGCAGGACATGGCCCGGAGAGAAACCGGTCAGCAAAATCCACATCACGAACAGGCAAAGGGTCAGAAACGGAAAAGGCACGAGACGTCTCATGGACGGGCACCCACGGCTGCTGCCACGCTCTCGTCCACGACAGGAGCAGCGGGACCGGCGGCTTTGATATAGCCATCCGGATCGTGAAGCGCGGCGGCTGTCGCCTCCATGAAATCCATGACCGGCCCGGCAGCGAGCATCAGCGCGAGGCAGACGGCAAGGAGCAGCCCGATCGGCGTGACTTCGATCAGACTGAGGCGCGAAGGCGAATCCTCCCCCGGCGTCCAGAGCAGGTCGATGCCCGCGCGCGTCATCGAGATCATCGTTGCCAGCCCCGACAGGATGATGAGCGCGATCATGACCCAGTGTGACGGCGCGATCACGACATGGCTGAACAGCGCGTCGATCAGCGCGAACTTCGCAATGAACCCCGACAATGGGGGCAGCCCCGCAAGCAGCAGGGCGCAAAAGATGAAGCCGCCGCCCAGGATCGCAATCGTCCCGGGGATCACCACCCCGATCTCGGTATCCTTTTCCTCGATCGCCCCGACATATTCATCGTCGAACACCGGCTCTGCGATACCCTCGATCATATCGTCCTCGTCGGCGTTGCGCTCGGTGGGCTCGATGATGAGGTAGAAGGCGCTGACCGCCAGCGTCGAACTGACGAGGTAGAAGAGGAGGGCCGCGGTCAGCGCTTCCCCTCCGATACCGATCGAGGCGAGCAGGATGCCCGATGACACCAGCACATAATGGCCTGCGATCCGGGACAGCTGGCGCGCGGCCATGATGCCCAGAATGCCGAACGCCATTGTTGCGAGGCCCGCGAAAAGCAGGGCGTCGTTGGCGAAGCCCGCCGCTCCGCCCGAATCCTTTCCGAACAGCAGAAAGGACAGCCGCAGGATGATATAGATGCCGACCTTCGTCATGATCGCGAACACCGCCGCGACGGGAGGCGAGGCGGCGGCATAGGTTCGCGGCAGCCAGAAGCTGAGCGGCCAGATGCCGGCCTTGACGAGGAAGGCGACGCCAAGGATCGCCGCTCCCGATTCCAGAAGCGCAAGATCCTCGCTGTCTACCGCGCTCACACGCACGGCGAGATCGGCCATGTTGAGTGTGCCCGTCACCGAATAGATGAGGGCCACGCCGGCAAGGAACAGCAGCGATGCCGCGATATTGATCGCGATATAGTGAAGGCTGGCGCTGGTGCGCTCGGTCCCCGACCCGTGCAGGATGAGGCCGTAGGATGCGGCGAGCAGGACCTCGAAAAATACGAAAAGGTTGAAGATGTCGCCGGTCAGGAAGGCGCCGTTGATCCCCATCAGCAGAAGCAGAAACAGCGCGTGGAAGCGCGGTCCCGATCGGTCCCAGCGGGCAGTTGCGTAAAAGAGCGACGTAAAGCCGAGGATGCTGGTCAAAAGCAGCATCATCGTGGACAGGCGGTCGGCGACGAGCGTGATCGCGAAGGGCGAGGGCCAGTCGCCGAGCCGGTAAGCGACGGGGCCGCCCTCGCGGGCAAACCACAGGAGGATTGCCGCGACGGCGATCAGCAGGGCTGCGGCGCCAAGGCTGAGCACCCGTTTTGTCGCACGGCGCCGTTCATCCAGCGACAGCATCAGCGCGCTGGCGACCAGCGGCAGCAGGATCGGCAGGATGATCAGGTGCTGGAACCATCCCGTCATGGCTCGCCGTCCTCGCCATCGACATGGTCGGTCCCGGTCAGGCCGCGCGAGGTCATGAGCACGACAACCAGAAGCGCGGTGGTCGCGAACGAGATCACGATGGCTGTCAGGACCAGCGCCTGCGGGAGCGGGTCGGCATACGTCGCCGGATCGGCGGGACCCTTGCCGACGACGGGAGGCGCATCGGTGCGAAGGCGCCCCGCCGCGATGATGAAGAGGTTGACCGCGTAGGATAGCAGCGACAACCCCAGGATGACCTGAAAGGTTCGCGGCCGGAACAACAGCCAGAGTCCCGACGCGGTCAGGACGCCGATGGCGAGCGAAAGGACGACTTCCATCAGGCGTTCCTTTCCGGCGGGGGCGCCGGTTGATCTTCGCCCGCCTTCTTTTTGAGCGGCGACCGGATCGACTGGTGTGCAAGCGCGATCAGGATCAGGACCGTGGTCCCGACGACGACGGCGAACACCCCGATATCGAACAGCAGCGCGCTGGCGATCGGCACATTGCCGATCAGCGGGACCGGCAAATAGCTGAAATAGCTCGTCAGGAAGGGATAACCCGCGATCCACGCCGCGAGCCCCGTCCCCACCGCGAGCAGAAGGCCGATGCTGATCCACCGCAGCGGCCGGATGTCGAGGCGCGCCTCGACCCAGCGCGTCCCGCCGGCCATGTAAAGCAGGAGGATGGCGATCGAGGCTGTCACGCCGCCGGCGAAACCGCCGCCCGGCAGATCGTGCCCGCGCATCAGGAGATAGATGGCGAAGGTCAGGATGACCGGAAACAGCCACTGCATGATGATCCGCGGCACGAAAAGATAATGGGCCAGCGTATCGCCGTGCGAGCGTTCCTCCTCCGCATGGTCGAAATCGTTCTGGCGCTGTTGCTGATGCGGAAGTTCGATGCTTTCCGGCGCGGGGCGGAAGCGGCGAAGAAGCGTGAAAACGGTCAGTGCGACGATAGCCAGGACCGTAATCTCGCCGAGCGTGTCAAAGCCGCGGAAATCGACGAGGATGACATTGACGACGTTCGCACCGCCGCCTTCGGCATAGGCGTTTTCGACAAAATATCGCGATATGCTGTCGACGGGCGGGCGGGTCATCATTGCATAGGAGAGCGCGGCCATTCCCGCACCCCCGGCAATCGCCAGCACGAGGTCGCGACTGCGGCGTATCCGGACCATCAGCGGTGTTCGCGCTTCCGGCCAGATATCGGGCTTTCGCAGCGGCAGCCAGCGCAGCCCCAGCAGCAGAAGCACGAGCGTGACGATCTCGACCAGCAACTGGGTGAGGCCCAGATCGGGTGCCGAGAGCCAGACGAAGCTGATGCAGGTTGCCAGACCCGCCCCGCCGATCAGCGACAGGGCGACGAGGCGGTGGAATTTTGCGAGCCACGCCGCCCCGACCGCGCAAAGGCCGCCGATGATCCAGAGGAGCGCAAACACCGGATCGATCAGCGTGATCCGCTCGGACCCCGGGTGGTAACCCAGGAACAGGAAGGGCAGCGCGCCGAGAAGGATCGCGGCCCCGATAAGAAGCCGTAGCTGGACCTGCAGTTTCTGCGTCCCCAATATCCGGTGCAGGTCGCGTGCCGCATCGACGATCGCGGCGAGCACCGCCTCGAACGTGCGCCGCGCCTTGAGGCGGCCGATCACCGGCGAGCGCTCGACCTTATTGAGGCGCGCCCCGAAACGCGCATAGGCCAACGCTCCGCCGACGAGTGCGGCAACGCTCATCAGCAGCGGCAGGTTGAAGCCGTGCCAGATCGCAAGGCTATAGGTCGGCGTTCGCTCGCCCAGCACCGCCTCGACGGCGATCCCGAGCAGGGGGCCGATGGTGAGGGTGGGCAGGATGCCGACGAGCAGGCACGCGAGCACCAGTATTTCGATCGGCAGCCGTATCCAGTGGGGCGCCTCCTGCGGCGTGTGCGGCAGGTCCACGGGGGGAGGGCCGAAGAAGGTCTGGTGGATGAAGCGGATCGAGTAAAAGACGCTGAAGCCGCTGGCGAGCGTTGCCAGATAGGGCAGGACAAGATCGATGATCGTGCCGCTATGCGCCTCGAGTGCCTCGGCAAGGAACATTTCCTTTGACAGAAATCCGTTGAGGAGCGGAACTCCTGCCATTGCGGCGGCCGCCACCATGGCGAGCGTCGCGGTGATCGGCATGAATTTCGCAAGGCCGCTTAGTCGTTTGAGGTCGCGGGTGCCGGTTTCGTGATCGATAATGCCGGCCGCCATGAAGAGCGATGCCTTGAAGGTCGCGTGGTTCACGGTGTGGAAAATCGCCGCGACCGCGGCCAGCGGACTGCCGAGGCCGAGGAGCAGCGTGATCAAGCCAAGGTGGCTGATCGTCGAATAGGCGAGCAGGCCCTTGAGGTCCTGCTGGAAAATGGCCGACCAGGCACCGACGAGCAGCGTTGCGAGGCCGGCGGTCGTCACGATCAGATACCAGCTCTCGGTCCCCGACAGCGCGGGCCACAGAAGGATGAGCAGGAATATGCCTGCCTTCACCATCGTAGCCGAATGAAGATAGGCCGAGACGGGCGTCGGCGCCGCCATGGCGTGCGGGAGCCAGAAGTGAAACGGGAATTGGGCGCTCTTCGTGAAAGCTCCCAGAAGGATCAGGATCAATGCGGGGAGATAGGCATCGTGTGCACGAATGATGGGGCCCGCAGCCAGCACGGCGTCGATATCATAGCTTCCCGTTATTCTGCCGAGCAGCAGGAAGCCGATGAGCATGCATACGCCACCGAAGCCGGTGACGATCAGGGCCATTCTCGCGCCGTCGCGTGCGCCCTGATTATGATGCCAATAGCCAATGAGCAGAAAGGAGAAGAGGCTTGTCAGTTCCCAGAAGAAGGCGAGCTGGATCAGATTGCCCGAGAGGACGATGCCGAGCATCGCGCCCATGAAGGCTTGGAGAAATGCGAAGAAGCGCGGAACGGGGTCCTCCGGGGACATATAATAACGCGCATAGAGAATCACGAGCGAGCCGATTGCCAGCACCATGAGCGCGAAGAGCCAGGTAAATCCGTCAAGCCGCAGCGTGAATTGAAGACCGAGCGACGGCAGCCAGGAGGCTTCATGGCGGATTATGCCGCCCGCGGCCACGGCGGGGTAAAGCGCCGCGATCAGGAGGAGTCCGGTCAGCGCGATCGAACCCGCTATCGCCGAGGCCCAGTTGCGCCCGGCCTGCGGCAGGGCCGCCACAATGACGCCACCGAGGAACGGAAGGCTCAGCACGGCCAACAGATATTGCGGGTCGTGCATCGGTGAGAAAGAACTCCTGCTGACGGTGAGATGTCCGATCCGTCTTAAAGACGGTCATTGTGTCGGGGCAAGGGTGTGGTCGGCATTTTTCTCCGATTAAATGCAGCGCAAGTGTTTTGGGCCCGCGTCAGGACCCATTGATCAAAGCCCGAAGATGACGGTTTTGGCGAGGGCCGCAGCGGAGAAGAAAGCCTTCGGGTGCCGATTCTGATATTTTATCTTCACGTCTCGCAATTGCTGCCTTGCGCCTCAAAGCGCAGCGTCTGCAGTCTATCTATGCAGACGTATGACCAATTCACGGCCGACATAATGTGCTGGGTCAACAGCTTCTATCGATTGCCGCTTGCGGCCCGATTTATCCATGAAGGTCACTTCGAGATTCACCGGCGCGGACGACGCAAGACCGAAATGGAGCGGCTGCGCGCCTTGTGAATTATATCCTTCGCCGGTCGAAACCTGGCGAGTGGCGATGATCTTTCCGGCGGTGTCGGTCAGGCGGACTTCGGCGCCCATGCGCGTGAAGCGCCCGGCCCTGTCGAGGACGCGAACGGCGAGGCTGCGCCGGGCGATCACCTTGTCGAGAGCGTTGCGGAAAAGAAAATGGCCGCCCACATCGGTGTATCCACGCGTGACTGAGAGATCGAGCGCCCCATCGCGGTCATAATCGATCCACTGAACGCCGTGGTCGGCTACGTCGAGTGCCGAACCGGCGGGCAAAATGTTGACGAACCCCTTTCCGCCGAGATTGCGGTAGAGCCGGTTCGCGGGCTGCTGAGCGCCCGATTTGCCGGTGTAGGCGGAGACGAAGAGGTCGAGCCAACCGTCATTATCGAAATCGCCCCAAGCTGCGCCGACGGCGTGATTGTCCTCGGCGAGACCGAGGCGCGACGCGACATCCTCGAAGCGGCCATCGCCCAAGTTACGATACAAGATGTTGAGGCCATAGCTCGCGACGAACAGGTCGAGCTCGCCGTCATTGTCATAATCGCCAACCGCGCAGCCAACGCTGCCTTCGGCACGCGGGCGGCCTGGACGGTCCATGCCGAGCGCAGGAGCGACGTCAGTGAAGCGATCGCCATCGTTGCGCCACAGCGCGTCGGTTGCGCCCGACTGGTTGGCGAGGAAGAGATCGAGATCGCCATCCCGGTCGAAATCGAACCAGCAGGCGCCGACGGTCGGCCTCGCGTCGTCGCCGGCCTGCTCGGCAGGGACGCGCACGAAGCGGCCTGCATCCTGGCGATACAGGGCGTTCGGGCCAGAGCGGTTAGCGGCGAAGAGGTCGAGGTCGCCGTCATTGTCGAAATCGACCCAGCTCGATTGGCGAGCCGAGCGGCCCGCCGCGACGGGCTCCGCCGTCTGTGCGACGAAGCCGCGGCCGCCGTTGTTGCGAAAAAGAAGGTTGGCGGCGCTTTCGTTGGTGGCGCCCGCATAAAGATCGGGCCAGCCGTCGCCGTCATAATCCCCCCACGCAAGGCCGCGCATCTCGGCGCCTGTGACGGGCAGCCCCATCGCGACGCCGATGCTCGTGAAGCGACCGCGATCGTTGCGATAGAGACGAATCTCCCCGTTTTTGAGCGAGACGGCGAGGTCGAGGTCGCCGTCGCGGTCGAAATCGGCCCAGCTGTTCGAAAGCGAGCCGGGCAGGCTGAAGTCCGCCGCCTGAACGGGCGTGAACGCGGGGGCCGTCGTCTGGGCCGCCCCGCCGCCGGCGACGCCGGTCGACAGGACGGCCCACGACAGTGCCCGCATCAGTTTATCGCGCATGATGCGGGCTCCCGTGGACGGTGGGGGTCAGAAATCGAGCGAAATCCGTCCATAATAATATCCGCCATATTGGCCGAACGGTCCGGCGCCATAAGGAGCGAGCCCGATGGTGTTGGCGACGGTCGTCTTGTCGGGATAGACGTCGAAGATATTATAGGCGCCCGCGGCGACCCGCAATTTTTCGGTCACGCCGTAAGACACTTCAAGATCGGTGATCCATTTGGCGCCGAAGCTCTGGTCGTTGTCCGGGCGGTTGTTGACGAGGTTATCGAGCGACTTGAACTTGTCGTAGCGGGTTTCCTTGAGATTGATCGCGAACGGACCCGATTCGAAATTGGCACCGAGGATCAGCTTGGTCTTCGGACCCGAAGTGAACCAGCCCTGCGTGCGCCGGTCGAACAGGGTCAGGCCAAGGCCCGCGAGTTCGGTCGGGTTTGCGGCGATCCTTTTGATATCGGTATCATTATAGTTGAAGCCGACGCTGGTGCGCAGGCGCCCGGCGCTTCCGACATCGAACGCATAGGTCCCGACCACGTCGATCCCGCGCGTGCGGGTATCGACGGCGTTGGTGAAGAAGCGCACAGACTGGTCGCCGGAGAAGCCATTGGCGACCAGGATGTTGCGGATACCTGCGCCCGACAACAGACCCGTGAGGGTGATGCGGTCGTCGAGATCGATCTGATAGGCATCGACCGACAGCGAAAGCCCCGCCGCCGGGGTCAGGGTGAAGCCGAGGCTGTAATTCTTCGACTTTTCGGGTTTCAGCGGCTGCGCCCCCAGCGCCTGCGCGACGGGAGAACCCGTCTTCACAATCTTGGTGAGCACGGGGATATAGACGCCGCCGACGAGGTTGATCGAGGTCGATGTCTGAGCAAAATCCTGTTGGGCAAGCGAGGGAGCGCGGAAGCCGTTGCTGAACGCCCCGCGGAACGCCAGCCAGTCCGTCAGCTCATAGCGCGCGCTGACCTTCCCGCTGAAGACGCTGCCCGAGCTGTCGTCGAAATGTTCGAAACGGCCGGCTGCGGTGACGAGGAAACGAGGGCTGACGTCGAGTGCCAGATCGACATAACCCGCCCACACATTGCGGTTCACGTCGGCGGCATCGTCGGGCGTAACAACGATCGCGCCTTGCGCACCGACCTGTGCGGGAGTTCCTGCGAGCGGCCCGCTGGAATAGAAATATCCGCCATTGCGGTAGCTGTCGACGTCGAGCGGCTTGGTCACATAGGATTCATAACGATATTCGGCGCCAAGCGAGACCTGCAGCGCCATCTCGCCGCCAAGCTCGACGCGGCGGGTGATGTCGAGATTGTTCGTCCACTGGTCGAATGCCGAGCTGAACGTCTTGAATTCGGTCGGGCTCGACGGCCCGATCGACGCGTTGAGTGTATTGTCCGCGCCATTCTCCGCATAGTTGCGCCCATAGGTGCTGCTGAGATCGATGTTCCAGCCACCCGCTTCGCCACGCAGGCCACCGGTCAATTGAAAGTCCGTCTCTTTAAGCGTGTAGAAAGGCGAAAAGCCGTCAGGATAGATTTCGAGGATATTCTGATTGGTGTTTGGGCGCCGACCGGCTTGGCCGACGCGCGCGTCGCGATAACCGAAGGTGCCGTCGGAATAGAATGTGACGTTGCCGATCGGCAGAACGAGCGTCTGTGCGACCTTGATGTCGGTCACTTCGGGGAGACCGCCGAGATAAGTTCGGCGATTGACGGTCAGCTCGCGCGGATCGCGTGCGCCGCCGGGCAGGGGCGCATAGAAATTGATGTTATCGGGAATGGCCGTGTTGCGAATTGCGGTTTGTGCCTTCTTTCCCTCGACCGACAGAGTGAAAGAGCCATCATCGCCGAGCGCGAAGCCGTGCGAAACGCTGCCCGAAATAGTCTCGCCATCGCTGCCGCTGCCGTCGCGGCCATAACGCTGGCCGGCTTCGATCGTCGCGCGGCCGCCGCTATCGTTGGTCTTGAGGATGATATTGATGACCCCCGCGATCGCGTCCGAGCCATATTGCGCGGACGCGCCGTCGCGCAGCACTTCAATGCGCTCGATCGCGCTTGACGGGATGAGGTCGAGATCGACCGGGTTGCCGCCCTGCGAGGTGGCGCCCGAGTTGAAGTCGATGATCGAGCTGTTGTGGCGGCGCTTGCCATTGACGAGCACGAGGACGTGGACGCCCGACAGACCGCGAAGGCCGGCAGGCCGCGTCAGGCTGTTGAACGACGAGCTGCCGACCGTCGTCGACTGGAAAGACGGGACGAGCTGGGTAAGCGCGTCGCGCAGCTGCATGCCGCCGCCCAGCTTTTCCAGCTCTTCGCCGCCGATCACGTCGATCGGGGTCGGGCTCGAAATGACGGTGCGACCCTGGCCGCGGGTGCCGGTCACGATGATTTCGGATTGGGATACCGATTCGCCGGCATCGTCTGCGGCGACATCCTGCGCGAAGGTGGGCGCCGACATGGCGCCGGCGATGCATGACGCCCCCATCAGCAGTCTTGTATATGTTTTCATGGCCTTGCTCCTGAACACGGAAAAATGTTCCCCCTGGTGAACCTGCTCGATTTTCGTTTTTGCCGTTTCCGGCGTTTATCCTGCGGCCCGCAATCTGGGCTGCGACGCGGCGGTGTCCTGCGAAAGGGTGTCGAGCCCTTGCCGCAAATCGGCGATAAGGTCATCCACCCTTTCGAGCCCGATGTGCAATCTTAGCAAGGGGCCGGGATAGTTAAGCTTGTGGGTCCGGGCCTTCAGCTGCGGATCGACGGGGATCGCGAGACTTTCGTAACCGCCCCAACTGAACCCCAGACCGAACAGTTCGAGCCGTTCGACCATCTCTGCGACCGCAGCGTCGGATACGGGTTCGAGAACTGCCCCGATAAGGCCGCAGATGCCGGTGAAATCGCGTTTCCATATGGCATGACCGGGATCGGTTGGCAGCGCCGGACACATGACCGAGCGGACCTCGGGCTGTGCTTCGAGCCACTCGGCTACCCGGAGCGCCGCGGCGCCATGATGCGCGAGACGGGTGTGAAGCGTGCGCAGCCCGCGGATCGCCATATAGGCATCGTCGGGCGAAACCGCCCAGCCGGTCTCGTAACTCGACGTCGCGAGAAGGTCGGCGGCATGTCCCTTGGCAGCGGCAAGGCCCATGAACACGTCCGAATGTCCGCAGACATATTTGGTGAGCGACTGGATGCTGACGTCGATGCCGTGATCGAGCGGTTTGAACAGCACGCCAGCCGACCAGGTGTTATCGATGACGGTCATCACGCCGGCTTCCTTCGCCATCGCGGCGATCGCCGGAACGTCCTGCATCTCGAAGGTCAGCGAACCGGGGGATTCGAGGAAGATCACGCGGGTGGCCGGCGTGATCATCGCCCGGATCGCCTCGGCGTCGTCGGCCGGATCGAAATAGCGGGCGGTGACGCCATAGCGTGCGAGCGTGCCGGCGAGGAAGCGCCGGGTCGGATTATAGACGGTGTCGCAGGCGAGGACCTCGTCGCCCGCCGAGAGGAGCGCAAGCAAGGTGCCGGTGATCGCGGTGAGGCCAGAGGGGTATATGAACGCCTCGTCGGCATTTTCGAGGTCGCGCAGGGCATCGCGCAGCGTGCGCTGCGTCGAGAGGCCGACACGGCCATAGGTGACCTTGCCGCCGTCATAGAGTGCCTCGCAGCTCGGCAGCAGCACCGTCGAGCCGCGCTGGATGGGAGGGCCCGGCGTGCGCTGGAGCGCGTCGCACGGACTGTCGCCGTGGATGAGCCGCGTCTGCTCGTGAACCGTGCTGCAAAGCGTCATTTATCTTTTCTTTCTCAGATGGAATTGGAGAGGAGTTTCTGTCGCTGCCGCGAAAGGCCATTGCGGCTCGCCGCGACCAGATCGCTGCGGCGGACGACCGAGAGCGCCTTGGCGGCCTTGGTCACGTGCTTTTCGATCGCGCTCGTCGAAATATTATAGCGGGTCGCGAGGCTCTTCAGGCTTGACCCTTCGACGCGGATCGCGACGAGAATTTCCTGTGTGCGCTCGGGGAGCTGGCTGAGCGTGGTCTCGACTGCGCGAACCTCGTCTTTTGCAAGAAGGATCCGCAAAGGCGAGATGTCATCGACCGGATGGTCGGGCTCGTCGAGCGGGCAATGACAGTCTTTGCGGCGCGTCGTCTGGCGGCGATGCCGATCGATGAGTGTCGCTTGCGCCGCCTGGAAAAGATAGCATTTGGGATGGGCGACCGCCGCAGCGTCGGCGCGCCGGACGATGTTGAGGAGCACATCCTGCAAGACGTCGTCGAGATCGGAGACCGGTACGCGGCGACGGAGATATTTTCTGAGGAGGGGGACGTGGGGCCAAAAGGCCTCGACGAGGTCGGGAGCGGACCCGCCCGAGGCCGAGCGGTAAGCAACCTGCGGCTTTTCCGTGGGCGGCGCCGTAACCTCGAACGCCTGCCCGACATCGTCGATGACGTTTTCATTCCCATGGTCGGCCCCGTAGGCGCTGAATGTCATCTTATGTCCCCTCTTGGCGACATTTTATGACATGATTATCAGGGTGATTTCATTACCGACTTTGAGGTGGTTTCATCGATTATTGGGATAAATGAACTCAAAAATCGCTATTCCTTCGATTGTTTGATCGAATAATGGGATAGGCAACGTTTGTTCGGTCGAATCGTCTGTCCTGAAATCGCCTTTGAAATGCAATAATCGCTCGCCGGGTGAGAAACTTCCTCGCGGAATGGTGTTTTGGGCGATGGGGTATTCGGTATTCGCCGCGTCAAAGCCAAGGGGCCTTCCGTTTCGCGGAGGCAGGAGGAGTGGTCGCATGACGAGAACCTGGCTTATATTATCGGCGCTGGTCGCCGGGCTGGCGCTGGGCGTGGGATGGACGCGGCTCGGGCTGGCGGGTCTGGACGATGCTGTCGCCATATCCGATAGCATCGGCGGCGTCTGGCTCGACGGCCTCCGGATGACGATCATTCCGCTTGTCGTCTCGCTCCTGATCACGGGGATCGCAAAGACCGTCGATAGTGCACGCGGCGATCGCGTCGCGCTGCGCTCTGTGGTTACTTTCGTCGCGCTGCTCTGGATTTCGACCGCAATGGCAGCGGTCCTCGTGCCCGCGTTGCTTGGCATCTTCCCTATGCCCACCGAAGCCGCGCGTTCGCTTGCCGCGAGCCTCTCGACCGGCGCTGATGTCGGCGCACCGACGGTCGGGATCGGGGCGTTCCTGCGTTCGATCGTACCCACTAACCCGATTGCCGCGGCCGCGAACGATGCGCTGCTGCCGCTCATTCTGTTCACCGCCGTCTTCGCTGTGGCGCTCGCGCGGCTTCCCGCCGCGCAGCGCGAGCCGGTGACCGCCTTCTTCGACACGACCGCAAGCGCGGTCCTGCTTATCGTGGGCTGGGTGCTCGCGCTCGCGCCGATCGGCGTGCTTGCGCTGGCCTTTGGCGTCGGCGCGCGGGCTGGCACCTCGGCGATCGGCGCGCTCGCCCATTATGTCGTGATCGTCTCCAGCGCGGGTCTTGCCGCCTGGGCGCTGGCCTATCCTGTCGCGGTATTTGGCGGCCGCGTGCGGCTTCTGGCTTTTGCGAAGGCGGTGGCGCCCGCGCAGGCGGTCGCGCTCAGCACCCAGTCGTCGCTCGCATCGCTGCCGCCGATGCTAAAGGCGTCGGCCGATCTCGGGGTCGAACGCTCGGTGTCGCGCGTCTCCCTTCCGGTGGCGGTCGCAATCTTTCGGGTGACGAGCCCGGCAATGAACCTTGCGGTTGCCATTTATGTCGCACACTGGCTCGGCCTCTCACTCGCCCCGTCGGCGATCGCGGCCGGTGCGGCGGTCGCAGCGATCACGACGATCGGGTCGGTGAGCCTCCCAGGACAGGTGAGTTTCCTGACTTCGGTCGCGCCGATTTGCGTGGCGATGGGTATTCCGATCGAACCCTTGGCGCTCCTCATCGCGGTCGAAATGATTCCCGATCTTGTGCGGACTGTTGGCAATGTGACGATGGACGTCGCTGCGACGACGGCGATCGCGCGGATGGGACCAGCGCTTCGTGACGGCGATGCGCTGGACAACGAAGATATGGCAGATGCGGGGACCGCAGTGCCGCAGCCCGCTCTTGCGGCGGGCGCTACGGATGCTCAGAACACACAAGGAGGATTGGCATGACCCGCGTTTCCCTCGACGACGCCGATGTCCGGATATTGGGGATACTCCAGGAGGATGCCACGCTGTCGGTCGCTGCCGTCGCGGCCAAGGCCAATATGTCGCAAAATGCATGCTGGCGGCGGATCAAGCGGCTCGAGGAGAGCGGGGTGATCTTGCGCCGCGTTACCATCCTCGACGCGGCCGCGCTTGGCCTCGACCTGACCGTCTTTGTGAGCCTGCGGGCCTCCGAGCATAGCGAGGCCTGGCTTGAAATGCTCAACTCGGCGATCCGCGACATTCCCGAGGTGGTCGAATTCTACCGCATGACCGGTGATGTCGACTATCTGCTCAAGCTGAGGGTGGAGAATATGGCCGCCTATGACGCGGTCTACCGGCGTATCATCCGATCGATCCGGCTGACCGACGTAAGCTCGGCTTTTTCGATGGAGGAAATCAAGTTCACCACGGCGCTGCCGCTCAAGGCGCGCCCGTCCTGACCTGCAGGACGGGCGCAACGCTGATCGTCAGCGCGTGTAGCGCTTGCCGAGTTCGGTGGCGCGCGAAGTCAGCGGCTGTTCTTTTCCGGCGATGAAGATCGCGCTCGGCTGGGTAAGCGGTTCGAGCGGATCGCCGTCCCAGATCACGATGTCGGCCGCCTTGCCGGGCGCGATCGAGCCCATATGGTCGGCGACGCCGAAGATCCGCGCGGGCGCAAGCGTGAGCGCCTCGATACCTGCGGCGTAGGGAAGGCCGCGCGATACGGCGAGCCCTGCATTGTAGCGCATCTCGCGCACGCGGTGGCCGGCGTCGTTGCCGCCGATCGCGATATCGACCCCCGCCGCCTTCAGGATCGAGGCATTCCGCAGCGAAGCGCCGAGCATGTCGAAGTTCGACGGTATGTTCGAGGTCGGGTTGATGAGGACGGGCACGTTTGCCGCCGCGATCTCGCTGGCCACGCGCCAGGCTTCCTCCGCGCCGCTCAAGATGATCTTGAGCTTATAGTCGCGAGCGAGCCTCAGCACTTGCTGAATGTCGGCGGCACGGTGCACGACGACGATCAGCGGCATCGTGCCCGCGAGCACGGGCTTCAACGCCGCGACGTCGGCTTGTGACATTTCGAACGGATATTCGTCGCGCGGCGCCTGGCGTGCCAGGTCGAAGATCTGGCGTAGCTGGACGAATTCTGCGGCGCGCGAGCCGCCGATGCGCGCAGCGCCGTCCTCGCCGAGTTCGAGCATCATGCCGATGCCCGGTCGGTGGAGGATGTTCGCGCCCTCGCCGAGCGAGATCATCGCAGCCTTGCCGGCAAAGGGCAGCTCGCGTTCCTGATCGCTGTCGTCGTAATCGGGCATGACGACGGCATGGGTGACCCCGCCAAGGCGGGCGATCGGGATGAGCGTCGAGGCCGGGTTCAGACCGTACTGAACGTCGAACGAGGCGCTGATCCCGGAATTCCCGGTCTTGGTGTCGACCGACCCGTGCACCGAATTGACTTCGACGAGCCCGAGCGCGGTGTTGACCGCGATCAGGCCGGGCGTAACCGTCGCGCCCCTGGCGTCGATCGTGCGCAGCCCTGCGGGAACCGCGAGGCCGGGGCCGGCCGCGACGATGCGGCCATCGCGCACGACGACCGTGCCGTTTTCGACCTCGCCGACCGGGCCGGGGGTGACGAGATGCGCATTGGTGATTGCGAAGGACTGGGCGATGGCGGGGGAGGCGCCTGCCGTCGCGGTGAGGATCAGGGCAAGCGCGGCGCAGGCCGGAAAGTGGCGTTTCATCTCATTCCTCCCCGACCGGCTGGCCGATTTCGAAGTCGCTCTTGTAGCGGGTGGCGGGATCGCTGGTGTCGAGGACGAGCGCGCCATCAATGAAAACTTTCTCGGCGATCGCATAGACGCTGAAGGGATTCTTGCTCCACAGCACGACGTCGGCCATCTTGCCGGGCTCGAGCGACCCCGTTTTGTCGGCGATCCCCATGATCTTCGCGGGGTTGATGGTGATCCACTTGATCGCTTCTTCCTGCGAAATGTCGATGCCGGCGCGGCGCCCGGCGGCGATCGCCACCGCGCTTTCGACATTGAGGCGTTGGACGAGGCGTTGCTCGTCTGAGTGGATCGCCACACAGACGCCGGCCCTGCTGAGGATCGCGGCATTTTCCTCGATCGCATCATAAGCTTCCATCTTGAAGCCCCAGCGCGTCGCCCAAGTCGCTACGCAGACGTCATCGGCGGCGAGCAGATCGGCGATCTTATAGGCCTCGACGGCATGGTGGAAAGCGCGCGTCTTGTAACCGAACTCGTGGCCGACATCGAGCATCACAGCCATCTCATCGGCGCGGTAGCAATGATTCTGGACAAGAATGTCGCCCTTGAGAACGCCCGCCAGCGTCTCCATCCCAAGATCGCGCTTGGGCGCCTCGGCAGCCTCGCCGCGCGCGCGTTTCTTCTCATAGGCATCGACCTTGCGGCCATATTCGGCGGCATCGATCCACGCGCGGCGGAAGCCCGCGACTTCGCCCATGCGTGTCGCAGGCGCGCGGCCACGGCTGCCGTATCGGCCCTTCGGATTCTCGCCGCAGGCCATTTTCAGCGTGTAGGGAGCGCCGGGGAACTTCATCTGCTGGACGGTGACCGCGGGGACATTCTTCACGCTGACGCCGCGACCGCCGAAGAGATTGGCCGAGCCTGGAAGGATGAGCAGGCTCGTGACGCCGCCGGCGCGTGCCTTGGTGAAGACCGGGTCCTGCGGCCAGACCGAATGCTCGGCCCAGACATGCGCGGTATAAGGGTCGATATTCTCATTGCCGTCGGCATGGCCCTGAACACCCGGCGCCGCAAAGACGCCCAGATGCGAATGCGCGTCGATGATACCGGGCGTGACCCACTTGCCGCGGCCGTCGATGACGCGCGCGCCATCGGGGACCGCGATATCGGCGCCGACCGCGACGATCTTGCCCGCCGCCATCAGCACCGTGCCATTGTCGATCCGCGTTCCCGTACCAGTCAGGATCGAGGCGCCGACGATCGCGGTGTCCGCCGCGGGGCGTGGCCGATAGGTACTCGCGAAGGGAGCCGGGGTGGCCGCCTCGCTTGGCTGGGGGACGGGCGGCGGCGTATCGGCTGGACGCGCCGAGGTGGCGGCGGCCGAACAGCCGGCAAGCAGCGCGAGCGCGGTACCAAGGAGCGCGGTTCGCGCGGCGCGGCGGCCGTGCAGACGGAAGAAGTTGTCGGTAAGCTTTCGTGTCACGCCGGGATCACCTTGTGCGGAAACGATGGGAAGGGCGGCAATCCCACCGTCGCGCCGGAAAGCGCGGCGGTGGGACGGGAGAGCGATCAGAAATTCTTCTTCACGCTGGCATACCAGTAGCGCGGGTTGGGCGAATAGAGCGAGCCCATATAGCCGAAGGCGCTTGAATCGAGTGGCGGCCGCGCATTCGTGATGTTGCGGACCCCCACCCTGATCTGCGTACCGTCGGTGAAACCGCCCTTGAGGTCGTATTGGAGATAGAGGTTCCCGGTGGTGTAGGCCTTGAGGAGCAGATTCTCGCCGTTGACCGAGATATCATTGTCGAGGACGCTGCCCGTGTAGCTTACGAAGCCGCCCGCAGTGAACTGCCCGAGCTTCCATGTCAGCGAGGCCGAGCCGCGCCATTTCGGAAGTCCGTCCTGCCGGATCAGGCTGCCGCCTTCGGGGATAATCGTGTCGACATTGATCGTTCCCGCCGCGCGGGCATCGAGCAGGGTCTGGATATCGGGCGACGCATCGCGGAAATATTTCAGCAGATAGGCTGCATTGGCGCCGAAATCGAAAGTGCCGATGCCGGTGTCGCGGACCGACAGGTTGAAACCGAAGTCGATACCGCGCACCGTCTGCGGTTCGAGATTGCGATAGATGTCGTCGACATATTGCACCTGGCCGACCGGCGCGATGCCCGTTCCGGCGAACAACGCAATGTCGTCGGCGGTCGGGGCGGCGCGCACCACATTCGGATCGGTCGAGCCCTGCAGGCGCTGGAGATAGTCGTTGATGAGCGCATTGCCTTCGCCATAGACGCCGACGATGCCCTTCTGCTTCACCTGCCAATAGTCGACGGTGAAGGTGGTACGAACGCTCCCGCTATTGAAGATAGGCGGCTGGAGCACGGTGCCGACGGTGAAGGTGCTCGACGTCTCGGGCTTGAGGTCGGGATTGCCCGCCCGGCGGCCCGTGGTCACGAAGCTCTGTGCGCAATTGCCAAAGGTCGCGATGCGTCCGGCGCGCAGATCCGCCTCGCAGCGGATGTAATCGGTGCGCGTATTGCCACGGGTGATGATCGTCGCGTTGGTCTGCTCAAGGTTGGGCGCGCGGAAGCCTTGTGCCCACGAACCACGGATGCGCCAGCCTTCGAAAAGATCCCATGCCGCTGCGACCTTCGGCTTGGCGATGCTGCCGAAGTCCGAATAATGTTCGTAGCGACCCGCAAACTGCAACTCGAGGCTGCGGATGAGCGGCACGTCCATCTCGGGCGCGACGAGCGGCACCGCGAGCTCGGCGTAGGCTGCGAACACAGTGCGCGAACCTTTGGTGTCGGGGGTCGGACTGACGCCGAAGAGGTCGCTGTCCTGGACGACACCGGTGACTGTGTCGGTCCATTTGATCGTCCCGTCGATGCGCTCGTCGCGATCGTCGAGTTGCGAATCCCGGCGGACCTCGCCGCCGATCGCCATGCCGACATTGCCTGCGGGCAGTGCGAACAGATCGGCCTTCGAAGCTTTGAAATCCCACATGGCGAGCGTTGCCTTGCCGCGCCGCACGCTCTTGACACGGATCGCATCCAGCGCGGCCTGATTGCTCGGGCTGGTGTCTATGCCGGTCGGATCGGCCGGGTTGCCGCCGTTGAACGGATTATAGGCATCGGGGGTGGAGAGCGCGAGGTTGCGCTGGAGCAATGTCGCGCTGATGCCGTCCTGCGTATCGCGCACCGAGGCCTCCGAATAGACGGCGGCGGTTTCCCAGTTGAAGCCGAGTGCCTCGCCGCGCAGCCCGATGAGGGTACGGAACTGGCGATTGGTTACATCGACGATGGTCGGCCCCATGTCGGTAAAGCGATAGTTGGTCATCGTGACGGGCAGGCCCGCCGCCGGCGCGTCGATGCCGGGAAGGCGGTTCGGGTTGATGCTGCCGTTGGCGAAGGTGACCGGTCCGAACGGGTTCCAATAGTTCGACCCGGGGATCGACATGCGGATCGAGCCGATCGTGAAAACGCTGTCCTGCACGCTGCGCGTCTTGCCGTAATAATAGCCGGCTTCGCCGAACAGCGTTACACTGTCCGACAGATCATAATGGCCGCTCGCGAACAGGTTGACGCGGTCGAGTTTCGGCGAGATCGAGATCGGGTAATTTGCTTGCGCGTTCCAGCGCGTGTTGCGGTCGGCGCCGGTCGTTGCGCGGGTGCCGTCATCGATGCATATGCCGCCCGCCAGCGCGACCGAGCAGCCGCCATTAGCGGTTGGCTGGATCGAGAAGACACCGGCATTGGTCGTGACGTTGGCGCCATTCTGGCGGACGCGGACACCGGTGGTGAAATCGCCCCAAGGCGAGAGCGTGTTGCGGTCATCGAGGGCATTGTTTCCCGCGAAGACGGTGCCGGCGAAATCGGAGAAGTCGCGGTGATCGCCGGTTGCGGTGAAATCCTGGTCCTGCGAGGTCAGCGCGGTGCGGCGGGTGTAGTTGAAAAGGAGTGAGATATTGCCGCGGTTTTCGGCGAGATCCTTGCCGAGATAGCCCGAAGCATTGAATTCGCGCAGCCCCGTGCCTTCGCCGCCGCCATATTGAAATGACAAGCTGCCGCCGTCGATATTGTCGCGCAGCACCGTGTTCACGACGCCGGCGACCGCATCGGTGCCATAGAGGGCCGCAGCGCCGTCGCGCAGCACCTCGACCCGCTGGATGCCATATACGGGGATCGCATTGGTGTTGTAGGTGATGACGGGGGCGAGCGAAGCGCTGGCCTGGCTGCCCGGATGCTGGACGACGCGACGGCCGTTGAGAAGCACGAGCGTGTTGCCGACGCCCAGGCCGCGCAGATCGACCGAGCCGATGTCGCCGCGCGCGAAGTTGCTGCTCGTCTGGCCGTTGCTGCTGTTGAAGGAGACGTCGCCCATCTGCGGGATCGAACGGAAGAGGTCGTCGCCCGAGACGGCGGCAGTGGCGGCGATTTCGCTTTCACCGACGACGGTGACGGGCAGCGCATCGGTGATCTTCGACCCGGCGATGCGGCTGCCGGTCACGACGATTTCGGAACCTGCCGAATCGGCGGCACCTGTTTCTTCGGCTCCGCTGTCCTGCGCATAAGCGGTCCCGGCGCCGACAAGGCAGAGCGAAGAGGATGCGAGCAGCAAGGCTCGGCGAAGCGGTGTATGAAGCGTAAGCATGCAATGTCCCCTGATTGTCGACCCTGTGTCGTCCTCCATGCGAGCGGATGGGTCGTGGACGCCCATCTCAATTCACTCTGACGCAACGCCGGATGAAATCCCCACCAATGTGCGGCAGAAAATTTCAACCGGCCTTACGCGAAGGCAACTTTATGTGGGACGAGCCCTTAGCAATCTTAGTGTGATTGTCTACTAAATTAATCGACAATTTCAATCGAAGCATCGACCTCGACAGCGAAATTGAACGGCAGGCGATAGACGCCGATGGCCGAGCGAGCATGTTTGCCGGCTTCGCCGAACACATCGACGATAAGGTCCGAGCAACCGTTCATCACCGACGGAATTTCATAGAATTCCGGGCCGGCCTGAACATAGCCGCCGAGCCGGAGGACGCGCGCGACGCGGCCCAGATCGCCGCCGGCCGCGGCCTTGAACTGGGCGATGAGATTGATCGCGCAAAATCGTGCCGCGATGATGCCGTCGGCAAGGCTGCAGTCGGATCCCACGGTCCCCTTGATCCCGCCGCCCGTATGGGTCGAGAGCTGGCCTGAGATCTGGACGACGTTGCCCGAGCGCGTCGATGAAACATAGTTGGCGACGGGCGGGCAGACCTCGGGCAGTTCGATTCCCAGGCTGGCGAGGCGGCTTTCGATACGCGACATGATTATTCCTTGGTTGCGAGGGAGGGTAGTTGTTCGGCGGGTGCGGGTTCGCCCGCGGCGGCTTCGCGCGCCATGCGTCGGCCTTCCCAGCGGTCGATGACCGCAGCGGCGACCGAATTGCCGACGACGTTCGTGGCCGAGCGGCCCATGTCGAGCAGATGGTCGACCGCGAGGATGAGGAGCAGTCCGGCTTCGGGCAGCTTGAAATAAGCGAGCGTTGCCGAGATCACGACGAGCGAGGCGCGCGGGACGCCCGCCATTCCCTTCGACGTGACCATGAGCAGGAGCAGCATGGTGATCTGCTGGCCAATGGTCATGTCGATGCCATAGGCCTGCGCGATGAAAAGCACGGCGAAGGTGCAATACATCATCGAACCGTCGAGATTGAAGCTGTAGCCCAGCGGCAGGACGAAGGAGACTATGCGTCGATTGACGCCTTGCTTCTCGAGCTCCTCCATCGTCTTGGGATAAGCGGCTTCCGAACTCGCGGTCGAAAAGGCCAGCAGGACCGGGGTGCGGATGCCGCGAAAAAGGCCGAAGGCGCGTGCCCCGATGATGGCGAGCGCAGCGAGAAACAGCACGAGCCAGAGTACGCCGAGCGAAAGATAAAAGCCGGACACGAAGCCCGCATAGGTTACGAGTACACCGGGCCCCTGGGTCGCGATGGTCGAGGCGAGCGCAGCGAAAATCGCGACCGGCGCGGTTTTCATCACGAAACCGGTGACCTTCAGCATGATTGCGGCGACCTGCTCGACCAGCGCGAGCACGGCGGGTGCCTTGTCGTCGATCGCGGCCACCGCCGAACCGACGAGAACAGAGAATACGACGATCTGCAAAATCTCATTCTCCGCCATTGCCTGGACGATCGATTGCGGGATGAGGTGGGTGACGAACTGTTTAAGCGAGAAGTCGCCCGTCGCGACGATGCCGTCGGCTCCCGTCGTCGGCAGCTCGAGCGCGAGGCTGGCGCCGGGCTGGAGCAGATGCACCATGACGAGCCCGATCGAGAGCGACACGATCGAGGCCCCGATAAACCAGCCCATCGTCTTTGCGCCGACGCGGCCGATCGCGGCGGCGTCTTCCATGTGCGCGATCCCTGCGACGAGGGTCGCGAAGACCAGCGGGGCGATGATCATCTTGATGAGGCGCAAGAAGAGATCGGTGAGGATCGAGAGATTGTCGGCGATTTCGGCCGCCTTGGCCGCGGGGAAATTCGAGTTGACGAACCAGCCGGCCGCGATGCCCGCGACCATGGCGAAGATAAGGATGAAGGCGAAAGCTCTGTTCATGACTGTCCCGTTCCGGCTTCGCCCCGGCCGGGGCGTACAGGAAGCAGAGACGCAGGCGCGGCGAGGTTCCGCAGCAGCAATGCGGTCGACAAGCGCATTTTGTTGCGACATGGCGGGCAGGGACCGAACAGGCTGGTGGGGTTATGCGCCGCCACTGCGTCAAAGCAGGGCAGGGTGACAATCAGATGATCGAGGAGACATGCGTGGCCAGTTTTCGGAAGATGCTCGTAACGGGAACGGCAATTGCCGCGGGCCTTGGCTGGGCCAGCCAGTCGGTGCTTGCCGAACCGGGCGGCGAGGTGTTCGCGATCACCGGCGCGACGATCTTCGATGCGACCGGAAAGGACCCCTATCGCGGAACCGTCGTCGTGCGTGACGGCCGGATCGAAGCGGTCGGCACCGACGTCAAGGTTCCGAAAGGGGCCAAGGTCGTTCGCGCCGACGGCAAGGCGCTGCTGCCGGGCTTTATCGACGTTCACACGCACTGGTCGCCATCGGGCTCACCCGGCCCCCTGCCACAGATCGCCAGCGCCTATCTCGCGAGCGGTGTTACGACGGTGAACGACTTCCACCAGCAGCCCGAGGCTTTCGCGCCGCGCCGCGCCTGGCTTGCGGATATTTACGCGCCCCACGTCAATTTCGTCGCACGCATGAGCACGCCCGGCGGCCACGGGGCGGACTGGGGCGACACCCATACCACCAAATGGGTTGCGACCCCCGAAAGCGCGCGACGCGAGGTGCAGGCCCTCCAGCCTTACCGGCCCGATTATATCAAGGCCTTCGCCGACGGCTGGCGCTACGGCCAGTTGCCCGAGGAAACTTCGATGAATGTCGAAACGCTCGCCGCACTTGCCGACGAGGCGCACAAGCATGGCCAGCGCGTCCTCACCCACACGGTGACCGTCGAACGCGGCAAGCTCGCGGCCGATGCCGGGATCGACGTGATCGCGCACAGTATCCAGGACGGCGTACTCGACGCTGACGCTATCGCCCGGATCAAGAAAGCGGGCACCTTCTACGCCCCGACGCTCGCCATCTATCAGCTGAAACCCGATGAGATGGGCCCCGGGCGCAAGGATGATGCCGCGACGCGTCTCCGTATCCGCAAATATGGCTTCGCCGAAGAAAATGTCCGCAATCTCCACGCCGCAGGCGTGACGATCGCGGTCGGCACCGATGCCGGGATCGGCGGCGCCAAGCATGGCGTCTCGACTCTCCAGGAAATGGAATTGCTCGTCGCGGCTGGTCTCACGCCGAAGGCGGCGCTGCTCGCTGGCACCTCGAACAGCGCGCTCGCCTTGGGCCTTGCGGGCGACCGGGGCACGATCGAGAAGGGCAAGCGCGCCGACCTGGTCCTCATCGACGGCAAGCCGTGGGAGACGATCGGCGACGTCGAGCGGATCGACCGCGTCTATATCGATGGCAAGCTCGTCCACGGCGGTGGGGTCAAACTGCCGGCGGGCAATCTCGCCACCAGGCTGCCGGCATCGCCCGCCGCGGCGCTGATCGACGATTTCGAACGTGCCGATGGACGCAGCGCGCTCGATACGCTGCGCCTGACCGACATGGACGGCGGCGTCGAACGTTCCTTTGTGGTCTCCAACCGCGTTCTCCACGCCGGCGGCGAGGGTTCGGCTCTCGCCTTCGCGGTGCAAATGTCGCTCAAGGACAAGCCCGAGGGCGGCATTCTCGTGCCCCTGAGCCGCGGCCTGGTCCGTCCGGTCGATGCGCGCAACTTCGCGGGCGTCCGGCTCGATATGCGCGGCGCCGGCCGCTATCTCCTTGTCGTCAACACGCTCGCCGGCGAATTCACCGCGCCGATCGAGGCGAAGGAGGATTGGTCCGAACTGCGCGTGCCATTCACCGCCCTCGCGGCGACGCGTCCGGGGCGCGGCGATACGCCGTCCTGGCGCGGCGATGATCTCGTGCAGGTGGGGGTCGTCGTCCAGCGCGACGCCGGGGCCAGCGCCTGGGGCGAAATCGACAATCTCGGCTTTTACTGACGCGGAACATGCCGCGCTGAATCCCGCACCGGCTTCGCGGTTCGCCGCGACGCCAGTGCCGGGCTTCTCGGTCAGAGCGTCTGGAGGAGCCGTTCGACGAGCCGGCGCCGGGGCTCGATCGACGAGATGAGACAATATTCGTCGAGCGTATGCGCGCCGTCGCCATCGACGCCCAGCCCGTCAAGCGTCGGGATGCCGAGCGCCGCGGTGAAATTGCCGTCCGACCCGCCGCCGACCATCGGCACTTCAGTCAGATCGAAACCGAGCGTGGTGGCCTCGGCCCGCGCCGTCTCGAACAGCCGCGCAACGCCCTCGCTCCGTTCATAGGCGGGCCGGTTGATCCCGCCTCCTACCCGAAGCGCGACATCGGGGCCCATCGCCTCGAGCCCGAGGATCGCGCGTTCCATCCGCTCGCCCTCGGCGGCGTTGGTGATGCGCACATCGACTGCGAAGCGGCACTGGTGCGGCACGACATTGATCGCGGTGCCGCCGCCGATCTGGCTCACCGTTGCAGTGGTGCCCCGATCATAGTCGGTCATTTCCTCGACCTTGAGAATCTGCCGCGCGGCTTCGCGGATCGCGCTGCGTCCGTCCTGGTGGCGCGAACCCGCGTGCGCGGGCCGGCCTTCGACTTCGACGTCGAACCAGCCCACACCCTTGCGCGCGGTGACCGCCGCGCCTCCGGGCCGGGCGGGCTCCATCACGAGAACGTGGCTCGACCGGCGTCCAAGGTCTTCGACAAGCGCGCGCGTCGTCGGGCTGCCGATCTCCTCGTCTGGCGAGAGGAGAAAGCGGATCGGCCGGCCGATCGCCGCGCCGAGGCGAGCGGCGTTGCGAAATGCCATCAGCGCAAGATAGATGCCGCCCTTCATATCATAGGCGCCGGGCCCATAAAGCCGGTCACCATCGCGGCGCACCGGAAGCGCGCCCGCAAGCGTGCCGACCGGGTGCACGGTATCGACATGGGTGACGACAAGGATCGCGGACCGGCCATTGTCCGCACCCGCGTGCAGTACCGCGCAATCGCCCAGCCCGTCGCGGCCCGGAATCCGCTCGACCGTCATCGGCTCGTTCGCGATTTCAGCCAGGATCATGTCCTGCATCGCGTTGATCGCGGCGGCATCGTGGGTCGGGCTTTCGAGCGCCAGCCAATGGCTGAGCGTGGCGACTGCTTGTTCGTCTGATGTCATGATGGGCCTTCTTGCTGCTGAGTCGATGCCCGGCCGAAGGGCTTGACGACTCATAGGCGTTGCTGCCATCTCGTTCAACATGACAAATATGGTTCACATATATGAACGATAGCGTTCGATCTGCCTCACGTGTGCTTGACCTTCTCGAACTGCTCGCAGGTGCCGAGGACGGGCTGTCGCTTGCCGAGGCGTGCGAGCGGCTCGGCGCGCCCAAGAGCAGCACGTTGATGTTGCTGCGCACGCTCGCCGGGCGGGGCTATGCGGTGCGCGGCGAAGGCGATCGCTATCGGCTCAACGACAATTTTCGCAGCGGCGGTTTCGGATGGGGCGGGCAGGCGGCGCGGCTCATCGCGGTTGCCGAGCCGGTGCTGCGCGAACTCGCCGACGCGATCGGAGAGACGGCGATCGTTGCAACGCTCACCGACAAGGGAATGGTCCGTCTGCTTGCCAAGGCGGTGACCCACGAAAATATCCGCTACGACATCGATCTTGGCCGGGAACTGCCCGCCTATTGCACTGCGATCGGCCGCGTCTTGCTCGCGCAAATGCCGCCCGAGGCGCGCGCGTCCTTACTCGATCATGTCGATCCGATGCCGATCACGCCGCACAGCCTGACGGACCGCGCCATGATCGAGGCGCGGATCGACGAAGCGGCGCGCAGCGGCATCTCGGTCGTCGCCGAGGAATATGCACTCGGGGGCACCGGCGTCGCGGTGCCGATCCGGCTCGCCGACGGCCGCGTCGTCGGCGCGGTCAACGCGGGATGCATCTCGCCGCGCGTGGTCGGCAAGGAAGAGGAGATCGAGCGCGCGCTTCGTGCCGCGGCTTCCGCCATCGCGGCGCGTCTCGACAATCGCGGCGCGGCATGAGCGGGCGCATCCTCATCTGCGGAGCGGGGGCAGTGGGCGGCGCGATCGGCGCCGCGCTCGTCGATGCGGGTCATAGCGTCGACTTTGTGGACATGGACGCCGGTCATGTCGCGGCGCTCCGCGACCCAGCGCGGGGTTTGATCGTCGAAGGTCCGGTACGCGTGCGGGCGGGTGCGGTCCGCGCCTGGCTGCCCGGCGAACTTGCGGGGCAGTGGGACCAGGTCATGCTCTGCGTGAAGGCGCATCACACCGCCGCCGCCGCCGCGATGATCGCACCGCATCTCGCCGATAGCGGCTGCTTGCTCACCTTGCAGAACGGCCTTGCGGCGCGCATCGCCGCCGATGTGCTGGGGCGCGAACGCGTTGTCGTCGGCTTCGTCAACTTCGGGGCCGACCGGATCGGCGACGGCAAGATCATGCTCGGCAATCGCGGCGCGGTGGCGCTCGGCGAATGGGACGGGACGACGACCGCACGTCTCGATGCGTTCTGGCGGTTGCTCGGCGACTTCGAACCCGAAGCGGTCGCGACGCCCGACATATGGGCCTTCATCTGGGGCAAGCTTGCATATGCCGCGCTGCTGTTTGCGGAGGCTACCGCAACCGCAGGAATCGCTGCCACGCTCGACCGGCCCGAACTGCTGCCACTCTGGCGCGCGCTCGCCGGTGAGGCGATCAGGACCGCGCGCGCCGAAGGCGTCGAACCCACCGGCTTCAACGGTTTTGACCCCGCTGCGTTTGGCGCTCGGGCGCGCCCGGCCGAGAGCGCGGCGAGTATCCGGGCGATCGCCGATTTCTATCGCGGCGGCGCCAAGCCGCATTCGGGCGTTTGGCGCGACCTCGCGATCCATCGCCGAAAGACCGAGGTCGATGCGCAGCTCGGCATGGTCGCCGACATCGCGGCCGCGCGCGGCATCGCGACACCTGCGCTGTCGGGGCTGATCGCGCTCATCCACCGGATCGAGAATGGCACGGCGGTACAGGATGACGCCCATCTTGCGGAACTCGCCGATGCCATCATTGCCTGATCTGGCAAACCGCACCGTCGCTGTCAGCGGGGTGGGTTCGGCCTTCGGCGTAGCGATTGCCCAGGCCTTTCGTGCGCAGGGCGCGTGGGTGTTCGGATGCGATCTCGATCCTTCCGCCTTTCCAGCCCTCAGCGCGGCTGGCGTCGAATGCATGGTGGTCGATCTTTGCGACCGCGCCGCGGCGGCGGGCTGGATTGAGTCGATTGTCGGCGCGGCGGGGGGCATCGACATTCTCGTCAACAATGCGGGCGGCGTGGCGGGTCAGACGCATCGGCCGTTCGAGACGCTGTCGGACAGCGACTGGGATATGGTCCTCGACATCAACCTCAATGCCGCGATGGCGCTATCGCGTGCCTGTGTTCGTCCGATGGCGAAGGCGGGCTCGGGCGCGATCGTCAACATCTGTTCGGGCGCGTCGCTCAGAGCATCGCTCACCGGAATTCAGGCCTATTGCGCCGCGAAGCACGGGCTTCTCGGGCTGACTCGGCAACTCGCGCACGAACTCGGCCCGCAAGGCATCAGGGTCAATGCGATCGCGCCGGGCCTCGTTCTCACCGGCGAAGCCACGCGCCGCCAATGGGATGCCTATGGCCCCGAGCGACAGGCGGACATTCTCGGCGGCATCGCGATGCGCCGGCTTGGCAGCGCGCAGGACATCGCGGGCGCAACGCTGTTTCTCGCTTCGGATTGGGCGGGGTTCGTGACCGGCCAGATTTTGAGCGTTGATGGCGGCAGCCGATGAGGGAGCGACAGGCATGACCGACGAGGCAATGCGCGAGCCATGGCAATGGGGCGAAGACGAATGGCGCGGGCGAGTGAACCGGGTGCGCGCGGGACGCCGGCTTGCGCCTGCAGCCTGGCCGGACGGCAAGGGATTCGCGGTCGCCATCTCGTTCGACAGCGATCATGAGACCAATGAACTGCGCGATGGTGGACGTTCCATCTCGCGGCTGAGCTGGGGTCAATATGGTGCGCGCGTCGGTGTGCCGCGAATTTTGGAGTTGCTGGCGCGCCGCGGCGTCCCCGCGAGCTTTTTCGTGCCAGCCGTGGCGGCGCTCCTCCATCCCGAGGAACAGCGCCGCGTCGTCGCCGAGGGTCATGAAATCGGCCTTCACGGATGGATCCACGAACGCAATTCGGTGCTGCCCGAAGCGGCCGAGCGCGATCTTATGCTGCGCGCCGCTGATACGATCGAGGGGGTCTGCGGGATACGCGCCGTTGGCATCCGTACACCGTCCTGGGATTTCGGTCCGGGCACGCTTCGCACGATCCGCGACATGGGGCTCGCCTATGACAGCTCGCTCATGGCCGACGAGGATTGCTACGAGCTGCTGCTCGACGGCGAGGAATGCGGCGTTGCCGAGCTTCCGGTCGAATGGATCCGCGACGATGCACCCTATTTCCTGATGGATCGCTTTGGTTCGGCACGGCCGCACCTTGCACCCGCTGACGTGTTCGACATCTTCCGCCGCGAACTCGATGCCGCATGCGAGGCGGGCGGGCTGTTCCAGCTCACGCTCCATCCGCACATCATCGCCGCGCGGTCGCGCATCTGGATTCTCGACGAGCTTCTCGGCCACGCTGCCGATCGCGGGGCGTGGTTCGCGACGCACCGCGACATCGTCGCCCATGCCCGCACCGCCACAGCGGGTGAGGGCGAAGAAAAAGCATGAACCTGAAAATGTCTGGTGGGGTGAACCCGTCAGGCTGCGTCTTAACCAACGAGGGCGGGCCTTTCAGGCCGAATCGAGCGCCCGTCCTCACTTCAAAGGAGCCGCTGTCCGCCATGAAAGCGAAACTGTCCTTCCAGTCGTCCCTTGTAGGGACCTGTTTCGGGGCCACGGCCGCAGCGGCTCTTCTTGCCCTTTCGGCCGCCGCCTCCGCGCAGGCGCCCGCCGGCGACTCCGTCGCGAAGCTCAATGACCGCCGCCCCTTCATCGCACCCGATGCGCGGACGAGCGAAGATCCCCTCCGTATTCCGATGATGCCCGTCGCCGCAGCCGGTTCCGAGCTCGTCATTCGCGGCGGGCGGCTGTTCGATGCGGTGAGTGGCAGTGTCCGCCCCGCGACCGTGGTTATCCAGGGAAACCGGATCAAGGCGGTGCTGCCGCCTGATGCGACCGGTTGGGGTGCCGACGCGAAGATCATCGATGCCACGGGCAAAACCGTGATGCCGGGCCTGATCGACATGCATACGCACGTCACCTATCCCGACCGCGCCTCGCCTTTCGACGAACAGGGCAGCGAGGGGGCGGGGACGCTGCGCGGCCAGCGCAATCTTCGCTATTTCCTCGAATCCGGTTTCACTTCGGTGCGCGATCTCAATGGCGTGAGCAACGCGCCATTCCTTCTCAGCCAGTGGAGCGCGGCGGGTATGATCCCGGCTCCCCGCGTTTTCGCTGCAGGATGGATCATCACCGGCACCGGCGGCCATGCGACCGAGCGCCCGGTCATCCCCAGCCATGGTCCCGATTATGCGAAAGAAGTCGATGGTCCCGATGCCTGGCGCGGGATGGTGCGCAAGGCATTCAAGGAGGGCGCAAGCGTCATCAAGATCGCGAGCCACTTCGCGCCGGACGAAGTCCGCGCCGGAATCGAGGAAGCGCATCTGCTCGGGCTCAAGGTCACCTGCGACTGCGAAACGATTTACACCGAGATGGCGGTCGACGCGGGTATCGACATGATCGAGCATCCGCTGCCGCGCTCGGATGCCGCGATCGCCAAGATGGCAAAGAAGAAGATTTCCGCCGTGCCGACGCTGCAGGTCTATCAGAATCTGCTCGACCGCGCCGGCGGCTTCTATGGCTCTACTTCGCGCCGCTTTACGATGACCAGTCAGGGCAATTTCGACGAATTCAAGAAAATGAAGGCTGCTGGCATCGTCATGGGTGTCGGCACGGACTCGATCGGCGAGGCGAGCCTGATGGTGCCCAACAGCTATATCGCCGAACTCAAATGGTTCGTGCGGGGCGGCTATTCGGTAACCGACGCGCTGAAAGCGGGAACGATCGTCAACGCTCGGCTCCTCGACATGGGCGACGAACTTGGCAGCATCGAACCCGGCAAGCTGGCCGACATCATTGTCGTCGACGGGCGTCCGGATGAGAATCTCGACGATCTGGCCAGGGTCGAACAGGTTATCAAGGATGGCCAGTGGCTGATCGAGGATGGCGCGCTTGTCACGCCGCGCCATGTCTCGACCCCGCTCGTGAAGCCCTCGCCCCCGGCGGACGTGAAGTGATGCGCGGCGCGGCGCGTGCGGCCGTCTAGGGGAGAGCGAGCGATGGACGCGACCGAGGTTCCCGCCAGTCCTGTCGAACCGACGCGCCGTGAAACCGCGCGCGCGCTCGGCTCGGCGATGATAGGCAATTGGTTCGAGCTCTTCGATTTCATCATTTACGGCTATTTCGCCGCCCAGATCGGGCGCGCGATGTTTCCTGAGGCCGACCCGGTGACGATCATCCTGTCGAGCTTCGCGACCTATGGGGTCGGCTTCGTCATGCGCCCGGTGGGCGGAATGGTTCTCGGTCATTTCGGCGATCTTCACGGCCGCAAGACCGCGCTCGTCTTTACCATGTTGCTCATGGCCGGCGCGACCGGCGCGACGGGGCTCATCCCATCCTACGCAACGATCGGGATTGCGGCGCCGATCCTGCTCGTCCTCTGCCGCTTGTTGCAAGGCTTTGCCGCGGGCGGCGAATGGGGCGGCGCAACCACCTTCCTCGTCGAATATGCGCCGCCGCACCGGCGCGGCTTTTATGGCGCGCTGCAGCAACTCAGCACGAGCCTTGCCATCCTGTCCGCGCTCGGGACGTCGCTCCTGCTCAATGCGCTCCTCACCGAACAACAGATGATCGACTGGGGCTGGCGCATTCCGTTCCTCCTTGGCTTCCTCGTCGCACCGGTCGGTTTCTATCTGCGCCGGAGCGTCCGCGAGACGCCGCGTTACCGCGCCGCGAGCGAGGACCGCTCGATCAGCCCGATGCGCGAAGTGCTCGCGCATCATCGCGGCGCGGTCGCCAACGTCTTTGGTGTCGCGATCATCTGGTGCGTCGCCGGCTATACTTTCGGCGCGTTCCTGATCAGCTATGCGACCGAACTCTTGCACATCGAGCGCGGCACCGTGCTGCTGGCGATCACCGCAGGCACGCTTGTCAATATCGCGGTCATCCCGCTCGCTGGCCATCTGTCGGACCGCTTCGGCCGCAAGCCCTTCCTCGTTGCCAGCGCAACCGGTTTCTTGCTGCTCGTCTTTCCGCTTTTTTATGCGATGGCCACCTTCCAGACGCCGTGGACCATATATGCGACGGCGATTGCGGCGGGAATATTGAGCGGCCTCTACAGCGGCTGCGCGCCGACCTTTCTCTGCGAGCTGCTGCCGACGCGGGTGCGATATTCGGCGCTCTCGGTCGGCTATAATGGCGCGGTGATGCTGTTCGGCGGCTTCGCGCCCTTCATCGCGACCCTGCTGATCCAGCAGACGGGCGCGCTCGCTTCGCCCGCCTTCTACGTCATGTCGGCCGCCGCGCTGACACTCGTCTTCCTGCTCCGCATGAAAGCGCCCGATCAGGCCACCGCGCTCGATCGCTAAGCACCACCTGTCAACCAAGAGGGTCCCGACTATGAAACGACTGGCAGTTGCCGCCACTTGCGCGTGGCTGATGACAACGAGCGCTGCGATCGCAGGGCCGGTCCCGACGCCAAAGGAGGTGCTGGGTCACGACATGGGTGAGGATCGCTATGTTGCCAGCTACAGCGAGACGTCGACCTATTGGAAGAAGCTCGCCGACGTCAGCGATCGCATCAAGCTCGTCGACATCGGCCCGACGGTCGAAAAGCGGCGCCAGCTCATGGCGATCGTCTCTTCGCCGGAAAATCTCGCGATGCTCGACAAATATAAGGATATCTCGGAACGGCTCGGCCGCGCCGAAGGGCTGACCGACGAGCAGGCACGCGCGCTGGCGGCCGAGGGCAAGGCCGTGATCTGGGTCGATGGCGGAATTCACGCGACCGAGACGCTGACCCATTCGGCGATCATCCAGCAGGTCTACGACCTCGTGAACAGCGACGACGCCGAAGCAAAGCGCATCCGCGACAATGTGATCATGCTCTTCGTCGCGAACAACCCCGACGGGCAGGAACTTGTCGCCAACTGGTATATGCGGATCAAGGATCCGGCAAAGCGCGAGGCGGGCTTTGAAAGCCTGCCCAAACTGTATCATGCTTATGTCGGCCACGATAACAACCGTGACTTCTATATGGCCGAAATGCCCGAGACGCAGAATATCACGCGTGTTCTGTTCCGCGACTGGCGCCCGCAGGTCGTGCTCAACCAGCATCAGACCGGTCCTGCTGGCACCGTTGTCTTCATCCCGCCGTTCCGCGACCCGTTTAATTTCAACTTCGATCCACTCGTGATGACAAGCCTCGAAGAGGTGGGGGCAGCGATGCAGTCGCGCCTGCTCGCCGACGGCAAGCGTGGGGGCACCTCACGCGATGGCGCGCATTATGACACTTGGTACAACGGCAATCTGCGCTCGATCTCCTATTTCCATAACGCAATCGGTATCCTGACCGAGACGATCGGCAAGCCGGTCCCGATTGACATAGAGCTTGTTCCCGAACGCCAGCTTCCGGGTAACAACCAGCCTGCGCCGATCGCACCGCAGAAATGGCACATCGGCCAGTCGCTAGAATACAGCATGACGATCAATCGCGCGGTACTGAGCTATGCCGCCGCCAACCGCGAAAAACTGCTGTTCAACATCTATCGCATGGGTGCGAACAGCATCGCGCGCGGCAGCACCGACAGCTGGACGATGACGCCGACGCGCATTGCCGAGATGCACGCCGCGAGCGCTGCGACCGGTGCCAAGCCCGTCGCGACGCGAACGCGCGGCAGCAGCTCGATCGACCCCCGCTTCTACGATGCGGTGATGAAGAATCCGGCGAATCGCGATGCACGCGCTTATGTCATCGACCCCGGCCAGCGCGACTATCCGACCGCGATCCGCTTCCTCAACGCGCTGATCAAGCTTGGTGTCGACGTTGACCGCGCCAGTGCGCCCTTCAGCGCGAACGGGAAATCCTGGCCCGCCGGGACCTATTTCGTCCGCACCGCCCAAGCTTATCGCCCGCATATCCTCGATATGTTCGAACCTCAGGATTATCCCGAGAATTTTGAATATCCCGGTGGTCCGCCGATCCCGCCGGCTGATGCGACGGGCTATACCCCGGCTTTCCAGATGGGCGTGGGCTTCGATCGCGTTCTCGATGCGCTGGATGTGCCATCGGAACGGGTCGGCACAATCCTCGCCAATCGCCCGGGCCGGATCGTCGGCGAAGGCGAGGCTGGTTATCTTGTCGGGCACGGCACGAACAACAGCTTCATCCTCTCGAACCGCCTTCTGAAAGCCGGCCAGCCGGTGTCGTGGCTACACGATCCGGTCGCAGTCGCGGGCGCGGCTGCCGAACCGGGCGCGCTGTGGGTGCCTGCCAGCCCAGCGGCAAAACGCATTGTCGAGGCGAGTGCCGCCGACCTCGGGCTTGACGTAGAGCGCGCGGCGACGGCTCCGGCGGGCGAACGCGCCGCGATGAAGCGGCCGCGTATCGCGCTGGTTGATATCTATGGCGGATTAATGCCGACGGGCTGGATGCGCTGGATATTCGACCAGCATGAATTTCCTTTCACCATCGTTCGTCCGCAACAGCTCGATGCCGGGAGGCTCCGCAAGGATTTCGACCTGATCATCTTGCCGCACGCGGCTTTCCAGCCGTCGGCCGCGCGCGCCAGCGGCGACGGCATGTTTCGCGGCCGCGGCGACGATAAACAGCCGAAGCCCGAAGCGATTCCTGCTGAATATCGCAGCTGGCTTGGTTCGGTGACCACCGAAAAGACGGTTCCTGCGCTCAAGGCCTTTGTCGATGCGGGCGGATCGCTGATCGCGATGGGCGGTTCGGCACAGGCGGTCGCAAAGGCGATGGACCTGCCGGTCGAGGACGCGGTTGCCGAGACGGCGGACGGCAAAACGGCGCGTCCTCCGCGCAGCAAATTCTATGTGCCTGGCGCGCTCCTCGAAGCATCGGTCGATCGGTCCTCCGCCTTTGCCTATGGCATGCCTGCGAAGGTCGATGTCTTCTTCGACGACAGCCCGGTCTGGAAGGTCAAGCCGGGTGCGCCGGGCGTTCAGGTGCCGGTGCGTTTCGCGGGCGTGCCGAGGCTGCGAAGCGGCTGGGCGCATGGGCTCGAACGGCTCGACGGCGCGGCTGCGATCGTCGAGGTGGATCGCGGCGACGGTCGCATCATTCTTTTCGGTCCCGAGGTCGCGTTGCGCGCCCAGACGCACGGCGCCTTCAAGCTGCTGTTCAACGCCATTTATATGGGCGCCGCCGATGGCGGGCGTTGAGGCTGGAGCGGGCGGCGGCGGTGGGGCGCAGGTCCCGCACAAGCGGCTCCACGCGTTGCAGGACCTGAGCTGGCCGGAATTTCGCGCGCGGCTCTCCGACAATCCGCCCATCCTGCTTCCGCTCGGGAGCCAGGAGCAACAGGGGCCGCATGCACCGATGGGTGACTTCGTGCTCGCCGAACGCCTCGCTCTCGCGGCGGCCGAGCGTGCCGGCGCGATTTGCGCACCGGTGCTGCCTTTCGGTCATGCCGATTTCTTTCGCGGCGCGGCCGGCGGGGTCCAGTTGCGCGCCGAAACCTTCACCATGCTGCTTGAGGATATGGTTACCGCTTTTCTCGACCATGGCCTCAGCCACATCATTGTCTGCAACGGCCATTCGACCAACGCGCCGCTGATCGCGCAGGTCGCGCACGCGATCCGCCGCCAGCGCGGCATCATGATCGCGTCGCTCAACCTGTGGCGGATGATCCCCGACGGCCTGTGGCACGATGTGCATGGTGCCCATGCTGCCGACGCACGCGGGCATGGCGCCGATCCCGTCACTTCGGTCGGGATGCACCTGACACCGGAACTGATGCGGATGGGCGCAGCGCAGCCGGCAAAGCGTTCGAGCGCGCTCGGTCTTCCGACGACGAGTCAGTTTGCGAGCGTGATGTTCGGCGATTTCGAGGTTGCGCTGCCGCTCGATGTTACCGAGGTTGCCTCGAACGGGGTCGGGCAGGGCGACCCCGCGCTCGCTTCGGCCGAAGCTGGCGCGCGCTTCTCCGAATGGATCATCGGCGCAATAGCCGACTTCGCAACCCATTTCCGGCGCTGTGATCCGGCGCAACCGCATCTCGGGCCGCTCCCGTCATGAGCGCGGCGGACGGCCCGAACGGCGCCGGGCATGGCGATGCCGCGTTGGCGTCTGCCACCGATCAACTGCGCGGTACGGCAAAGGGCGCGGCGGCGGTACACGCCTTTTTCGATCCCTCAACCTCGACGATCAGCTATGTCGTCCACGACCCTGCAACGATGCGCGGGGCGGTGATCGACAGCGTGCTCGACTATGAAGCGGCCGCAGGACGGACCTCGACGACGTCGGCCGAGGCGATCGCCGATTATGTGCGCGCTACGGGGATCGTCATCGACTGGCTTCTCGAAACGCACGCGCATGCCGATCATCTTTCGGCGGCGCCATGGCTCAAAAATCGCCTTGGCGGTGCGATCGCAATCGGTGAGCATATCTGCGACGTCCAGACGGTGTTCGGCGACATTTTTAACGCCGGTCCCGATTTTCGGAGCGACGGATCGGATTTCGACCGCCTCTGGTCGGACGGTGACCGGTTCGCCATTGGCGCACTTCCGGTGACCGTCCTCCACGTTCCCGGCCATACTCCGGCGTGCGTCGCATATGTCGTGGGCGACGTCGTGTTCGTCGGCGACACGATGTTCATGCCCGATTACGGCTCGGCGCGCGCCGATTTTCCGGGTGGCGATGCCCAGACCCTTTTCAGGTCGTTACGCCGCATTCTCGAACTTCCCCGCGAAACGCCGCTCTTCATGTGTCACGATTATCTGACCGCCGAGCGGAGCGAACATTGCTGGGAAACGAGCGTCGCCGAACAGAGGGCGGGCAACGTCCACGCGCGCGACGGCATTTCCGAGGATGAATTCGTCGCACGTCGCCGTGCCCGCGATGCCGAACTTGCGATGCCCGGCCTGCTGCTGCCCGCGGTGCAAGTCAACATGCGCGCGGGACGCCTGCCGCCTGCCGAGAGCAATGGCGTCGCCTATCTCAAGATACCGGTCGACCGGCTGTGAACGCCGGGGCCCTTCCCCGAATGGAGAGATTATGACCATCAGGACTCTGACGCCGACGCTTCGCGTATCGCCGCAGATCGATCCGGCGGACGTTACCGCGCTCGCCGCATCGGGTTTCCGCTCGATCGTCTGCAATCGTCCAGATGGCGAGGAAGCTGGCCAGCCCACCGCGGCGGCCGTCGCCGCCGCAGCTGAGGCGCACGGTCTTCGCTTTGTCCATATACCCGTCGTGCGGGGAAGGATCGACGAAAGCGACGCCGCCGCGATGGCGCGTGCGCTCGCCGACCTCCCGGCGCCGGTGCTTGCCTATTGCCGCTCGGGTGCGCGGTCCGAACAGCTCGCCGGGATGGCGGCGGCGCGCGGAGCCGACGGCGGCGTGGCGCATTATGACGTCGTTGTGATCGGCGGGGGCAGCGCGGGACTTGCGACCGCCGCCAGCATCTTGCGTCGCCGGAAGGGCGTGACGGTCGCGATCGTCGAACCGAGCGAGGATCATTATTACCAGCCCGGCTTCACGATGGTCGGTGGCGGCATTTTCGCAGCCGAGGCGACACGGCGCGGCGAGGCGGGCCTGATCCCCGAAGGGGCCGAGTGGATCCGCGGCGCGGCCGCCTCCTTCGACCCCGCCGGGGACCAGGTCACGCTCGCCGACGGACGGGTGATCGCCTATCGCGCGCTGGTCGTCTGTCCGGGGCTGAAGCTCGATTGGGGCGCTATTCCGGGGCTGACCGAAACGCTGGGTTCGGACGGAGTGACCTCCAACTATCGCTATGATCTTGCCCCCTACACCGACCGGCTCGTGCGCCGGCTTCGCGGGGGGCGCGCGCTCTTCACCCAGCCGCCCATGCCGATCAAATGCGCGGGCGCGCCGCAAAAGGCGATGTATCTTTCATGCCACCGCTGGGAGCGCGCCGGGCTGTTGGGGCAGATGAATGTGCAATTTCATACTGCGACGCCGTCGCTGTTCGGCGTCGCCGCCTATGTCCCGGTGCTCCAGGCCTACATCGCGCGTTACGGCATCGACATGCAGCTGGAATCGCGCCTCATATCGGTCGATGGCGCAGCAAAGATCGCGCTGTTCGAACAGCGTCGCGGCGATGACGTGCGCCGCGTTGAGGAGCGTTTCGACATGATCCATGTCGTACCGCCGCAGGTGGCGCCCGCGTTCATCGCGTCGAGCCCGCTCGCTGCCCCCTCGGGCTTCGTCGCGGTGGACGTGGCGACACTTCGACACCCCGACTATGCGAACGTCTTCGCGCTCGGCGACGTCGCGGCGACCACCAATGCCAAAACCGCGGCCGCCGCGCGCAAACAGGCACCTGTCGCTGCGCTCAATGTGCTGGCGGCGCTCGACGGCGCACCGCCAGTGGCGGTCTATGATGGCTATGGCAGTTGCCCACTGACGGTCGAGGCGGGACGCATCGTGCTGGCCGAGTTCGGCTATGGGGGCAAATTGCTCCCGACCTTTCCCAAATGGCTGATCGAAGGGACGCGGCCCTCACGTCTTTCGTGGTTGCTCAAGGAGAAGATCCTGCCTCCCGTCTACTGGCACGGCATGCTCCGCGGCCGCGAATGGCTTGCCGCGCCGGCGCCCATCGGTTCGGGCGGGTGACGCTGGATACGCTCCAATATCTGCTCGGCGGCGTGTCGGGCGGCATCGTCGGCTTCACGCTCGGCCTCGTCGGTGGTGGCGGCTCAATCCTCGCGGTGCCGCTCATGGTCTATCTCGTAGGGGTCGCGAGTCCCCATGTCGCGATCGGGACGAGCGCGCTTGCCGTTGCCGCCAACGCCGCCTCGGGTCTTGCGCAGCACGCGCGCGCTGGAACGGTGAAATGGCGCTGCGGTTTCCTCTACGCGGGAAGCGGCATCGTCGGCGCGCTCGCCGGCTCGACCATCGGAAAGGCGATCGACGGGCAGAAGCTGCTTTTCCTCTTTGCGCTGCTGATGCTGGGTGTCGGGGTGCTCATGCTGCGCGGACGCCATAATCCCGGGGTCGAGGGGGCTGCCTGCAATCGTCACAATGCGCCTCAGGTGCTTGGCTATGGTCTCGGGACTGGGGGCTTTTCAGGTTTCTTCGGCATCGGCGGCGGGTTCCTGATCGTGCCCGGGCTCATCGCATCGACAAAGATGCCGATCCTCAACGCGGTCGGAACCAGTCTCGTCGCGGTAACCGCCTTCGGTCTCACCACCGCGCTCAGCTATGCTGCATCGGGGCTGATCGACTGGACGCTTGCCGGGGTCTTTATCGCCGGCGGGCTTGTCGGGGGCGTCGCGGGAGCGCGCGCCGCGCGCGCAATGTCGGGACGCGGTGTGCTGACTGCGATCTTCGCGGGGCTGATCTTCGCGGTGGCGGCCTATATGCTCTTCCGCAGCGCAAGCGCGGTTTTTGCTGGCGCCGGCGGGTAGGTCGGCACCGTCCGCCACGAGGCTCGCGCTGTCCCGAAAAATAGGAGAAAATTGTTGGGCGGTCGGGGCCGCTGTTATTGGACCGGGCCCCGTCAACGCCCGCCAGCTCCTAAAGATAGCGCATCCACCACCGGTTGCTTGCTCGCTTGCGGGCCGCGAACCATCGGCAGGCGAACCAGGACGGGATGGCGACGGCTGCGGCAAGCAACCACACGCCGCCGACCCCGGGAACGCTGACGAACCCCGTCTCGCCGACCGGCCAGATCGTTGCGGCGAGGCGGTTCAGGATATGCAAGAGATAGAGGTGGAAGATATAGAAGAAGAGCGGCACCGAACCGAAGGTGACGAGGACCGTGCGAGCGGTCGCCGGAAGCCGTTCGAAGCCCGCGAGCAGCAGCGCACCTATACCCAGCGTCAGCAGCAGGAAGCTGGCCGAGGGTGGGTATTTGGTGAGATTGAAAAAGCTCATCGCGCTGCGCACCGTATCCGCCTCGACCGTCCAGGGCAGTGGCTCGCCATATAGGTTGACGGACCGGAGCAGCAGAAAGATTGCGAGTGCGCCTAGACCGGCGGCGACCAGCCGGGTGCGCCGGACCGCGGGATCGACGTCGCGGCGAAACCAGGGCCCGATGGCGTAGCCGAGCGCGATGACCCCGATCCAGGGGAGAAGGGGATAGGAGGTCCGCGCCGTGCCGCCCCATGGCAGGGCGATATGACCGCGCTCGTGGAGTACCGCCCAGATCGTCCCGCCCCAGCTTCCGTCGGCAAAGGCCAGTCCGTCGAGCAAATTATGTCCGAGCGCGATCCCGAGGCCGACGGCGATCAGCACGGGCCGGGGCAGGTGGAGGAGGGCCGCCAGCGCGATCATCGACAGGCCGATGGCCCATATGACCTGCAGGAAGATCGTCGCCGGCGTCAGATCAAAGGTCCAGGCGAAATTGATCACCGTCCATTCCAGCGCCACAAGGAAAAGGCCGCGCTTGAACAGGAAGGTCGAGGCTGCCCCCGAACTGCCCTTGGCATCGCCATAAAGGAAGGCGGCGAGGCCGGTGAGCGCGACGAATACCGGAGCGCAGAGATGGGCAGCCATGCGCGTTGCGAAGAGGCCGGGTGAGGTGGTCGCGACGTCCATCGGATCGCTGACTTGCGCGTGGAGAAAAAAGAACTCCCGTGCGTGATCGACCAGCATCAACAGAATGACGAGGCCGCGCAAAGCGTCGATGGACTCGATGCGCGAACGGGTGTGGGCAGGGACGGGCATGCGAATGGGCCCCGGCGTGGCGGCGGTTGACAAGACGATATTCATTTCGCATTGCGTAATGATACATCATAACAAAAAAGGCAAGCCCTTGTCCCTCTCCCAATTCTCTGCTGCGGCGGTGTTCGCTGCCGCTGCCCCCGTTGTGCCTGCCGCTGCGGAGCCCGCCGGCCCCTCGACGACCGAAGCCGAAGTGAGCGAAATCGTCGTCATCGGTACGCGTAGCGGCCGTGTCGACCGGACGCTCTCGTCGGACATCGTGACCGAACGCATGTCGCCGTCGAGCAGGTCGCTCGAACGCGACCTTCTGAGCGCGGCGGCGGTCTCGCGCCTCTCCGATGCGCTCGAACTGGTGAGCGGGGTCAGCAATCAGAATAATCGTGGCGGCTTTCTCGACAATTTCGCGATCCGCGGGTTTCTGGGCACGCCCGATGGCGGCGCCGAATATTATGTCGACGGCTTCCTCGCCAATCGCGGCATGGGGCCGCCACGCGATCCGGCGACCGCCGAGCGTATCGAGGCGCTCAAGGGGCCGGCGGGTGCGCTGTTCGGCGACATCGATCCGGCGGGCCGCGTGAACATCGTGTCGAAAACCCCGCGCTTCTCGCCGTCGGCCAGTGCGATCTTCACCTATGGCTCATTCGACACGCGTCGCGTTGAACTCGACGTGACCGGTCCCTTGTCCGACCAGTTTGCCGCCCGGATCGTCGTGGCGACAGAGGATAGCGACGGCTGGCGCGATCATGTGACCCTGAAGCGTCACGTGGTGGCACCGTCGCTAACCTGGGAGCCGGCGGGAGGTATGCGGCTCACCTATGTGGGCGAGATCACGCATTTCGATGCGCCGTTCGATCGCGGTATCCCGGCGCTGAATGGCGATGCGAACGCTCTTCCCGCGTCGCGCTTCTATGGCGAACCGGGCGACGGCACGACACGTTTCCGCAACAGCCGGCATCAACTGACCGCGCTCGCCGAACTTGGCGGCGGCTGGACGCTGAATGGCGGGGTTGCATGGCGCACGGGTTCGCTGAAGGGCTTTTCGTCCGATCAGTCGCGCCTTGTCGATGGGCAGACCTTGTGGCGTCAGCGGCGCCAGCGTGACTTCGTCGTTGACGATCTTTCTGCGCGGTTCGAACTGTCCGGCGAGCTTGGGGCGCATCGTTTGAGCGTTGGGGCCAAGGGCTATCGACTGGATTATCAGGAGCATTGGCTGCGCCGCAACCCGACGGCGGAAAACCCGCACGCGATCGACATATATGATCCCGTCTATGGCGGCAGCGCCGCGCCGCTCTTGCCATTCACTCAGAACCGCGAACGCCGCTGGTCGGGGACACTCTACCTGCAGGATATGTGGGATGCGACCGACCGGCTGACTTTATCGGGCGGTATCCGCCTCGATGCCTATCGCCAACGCATCTTGAACGAGCGAACGGGCGCGATAGCGACGGCGGTCGGCGAACCGCTCAATTTCCGGATCGGCAGCCGGTATCGGCTGAGTGACGTTTTTGCCCTCCACGCCAATTGGGGCGAGAGTTTCCTTCTTAACTCGGGCACCAGCCGCGAGCTTGAAGGTTTCGCGCCCGAGCGGGGCAAGGGTTATGAACTCGGCATCACCGCCGCTTGGCCGGGTATCGACGTGGCCGCGACATGGTTCGATATTGCGAAGTCGGGAATTTTGACCAACGATCCCGTCGATCCCAATTATCTTGCGCCGGTCGGTCGGCTCACCAGCCGCGGGATCGAACTGGACGCGGCGATCAAGCTCGGTGGCCGCTGGCAGATCGTGGCCAACTATGCCTGGACGAAAGCGCGCGCCGACGACGCGACGTTCGCTACCGATGCGGTGCTCAACGTGCCCGAACATGCGGGGTCCTTGTTCGTGTCGGCGCGTTTCCCCGGCGCCGGGGATCGCGAACTCACCCTCAGTGCCGGCCTCGGCTATATCGGCCCGCGGGCCGGGGCGATCGACATGAGCGGACTTGTCCTGCCGGGCTATGCGAAGGCCAAGGTCGGGGCCGACTACCGGCTGTCCCGGCATGCCTCGGTCCGCCTCGTCGCCGACAATCTGTTCGACGCGCGTTATGCGCAAAGCTCTTACAGTCCCGTCTGGATTTTCCCGGGGGCGCCGCGAACGGTAAAGGCTTCGCTCGAGCTTCGATATTGACGGTCGCAGCGCAGAGCACGCCCGGCCGGGACCGCTAGATTGTCGCGGGCTACCAAGTGAATTCAATCAATTTAATTGAGATGAAAGTTTTTCTTCGGTTTCGGTAAGAAATCTTGGCCGCGTCGGCGGGCGAGGCGATGCTACACCTGTTTTGCCCCGTCTGTCGCTCCTGCGACTGAGGATGCCGGCCAAGAGCAAGTTGCCCAGACCAGGAGGACTCCCCCCATGCTTCGTTCCACGATTGTCACCACAAGCCTGATCGCCATTGCGGCCTTCGCCGTATCGCCCGCCTTTGCGCAGGATGGCGCCGATGCGACCGCCACCGATGCCGGGCAGGGTGATGAAATCATCGTCACCGGGACGCGCGCCGAGGGGCGATCGCGGCTCGATTCGCCTGCGCCCGTCGATGTGCTGGGCGGCGAAACGCTTCGCCGGCAGGGCTCGACCGAGCTGGGGCAGGCACTTTCGACCGTCGCGCCGTCGATCGATTTCAAGCGTTCTTCTGCGGTCGACGGGACCGATGCGATCCGGCCCGCGACGCTTCGCGGCCTGTCGCCCGACCAGACTCTGGTGCTGATCAACGGCACGCGCGGCCACACGTCGGCGCTGCTGAACGTCAATGGTTCGGTCGGACGCGGTTCGGCCGCCGTCGACCTCAACACCATTCCGACGGTCGCGCTCGATCGCATCGAGGTGCTGCGCGACGGCGCCTCGGCCCAATATGGCTCCGATGCGATTGCCGGCGTGATCAATCTGCGGCTGCGCGAGGCGCGCTCGGGTGGCGGGGTATCGGCGACCTACGGCTTTTACGCGACCGATTTCGACCCCGCGCGGGGTGGCCGCAGCGTCACTGGAGAGCCGGTTCTGACCGTGTCGGGCTGGCAAGGCATCGGCTTCGGCAATGACGGCTTCCTCACCATCTCGGGCGAATATGTCGATCGCAAGCCGACCAGCCGCGGCGGCAATGATCCCCGCGTCACCCCGACGCGCGTCACCAGCCGCTTCGGCGATCCCGAAACCGAGCAGGCGACGGTCTTTGCGAACGCAGGCGTCGGCGTCGGCGATGCATTCCAGCTCTATGGCTGGGTGGGCTATCAGGACCGCGACAGCAAAAGTGCCGCTTTCCCGCGCTTGGCTGCTGCCGCTGCCACCGGGGGCGTGGGCGGCATTTGGCCCGACGGCTTCCTGCCGCTGATCAACACAAAATCGCGCAACCTGACGAGCGCGGTCGGCCTGCGCGGCGATGTCGGCGAATGGGGGGTCGACCTGAACCTCAGCTACGGCCGCAATCGCATCGCATTCAACACGCTCGATTCGGCCAACTACAGCCTTGGCAATGCGTCCCCGACCGAATTTTACGACGGGGCAGTAACCTATGACCAGTGGGTCGCGGGGCTCGACGTCACGCGTCGCTTTGACGTCTTTGAATCGCTCAACCTCGCTTTCGGGGCCGAATGGCGCCGCGAGGGCTACAAGATTGCACCGGGCGAGCCGGCTTCCTATGAGAATGGCGGGGCGCAGGGTTTTCCGGGGTTCGCACCCCGCAACAGCGTCAAGGCCGACCGGCGTAACATCAGCGCCTATCTCGACCTCGAAGCGGAAATCACCCCGCAATTCCTGGTGGCCGTTGCCGGACGGGTCGAGGATTATTCCGATTTCGGCTCGACCGCGAACGGAAAGCTCTCGCTGCGCTATGACGTGACCGACTGGCTGGCGCTGCGCGGTACCGCCTCGACCGGTTTCCGCGCGCCGTCGCTCCAGCAGCAATATTATACGTCGATCACGTCGGTGGTCGACAGCGGCAATATCCTGCTGACCGGTCATTTCCCGTCGATCGACCCCACGGGCGTGGCGCTCGGCGGCTTGCCGCTTGAACCCGAAAAATCGACCAACTTTTCGCTGGGCGGCGTAATCCGGACGGGTGGATTCAGCCTGACGGTCGACGCCTATCAGATCAAGCTGCGCAACCAGATCGCGCTGTCCGAGAATATTCCGGCGACGGCGCCGGGCGTCGGGGCGATCCTCAATCCGCTCAACGTCCAGGCGGCGCGCTTCTTCATCAACGGCCTGCGTTCGACCACGCGCGGTATCGACGTCGTCGCCAATTATCGTGCACGTCCCGAAGGACTGGGAACGCTCGACTTCACGCTCGCGGCCAATTTCAACGATGTCGATGTGACCCGCGTTCCGACCTCGACGGCCACGCTGAATCCTGCACCGACATTGTTCGGCCGCAACCGGATCGTCTCGCTTGAGCAGGGGACGCCGGGCGAAAAAATCACCGGCGCGATCGACTGGTCGGGCGATGTTCTGGGGGCGACGCTGCGCGCAACCTATTATGGCAATGTCATTCAGCCGGGCAGCGTAGCAGCCAACGACATCCCGACCGGCAAGCATGTCATTACCGACCTAGAGTTCCGCTATCAGCCGGCAACGGGCGGGCAATTCGCCATCGGGGCAAGCAATTTGTTCGACGTCTATCCCGATGCGACCATCGAGCGCCTGAACAACAATGGCGTGGTGGGCTTTCCCTATTACTCGCCCTTCGGGTTCAATGGCCGTTACCTCTATGCGCGTGTCGGCCTGAGCTGGTAACGCCCATGCGCCCATAGCGGGCCTTTGCCCGGCGTTCGGGTCCTCAAGGACCTGGACGCCGGGCTTATGCGATCAACCTTGTCCAGATGATTCGGACGATGCGCTTCGCGCGCGACGCAGCCGTCATATTCGAATAGGGGCCTCCCCGGTGCAGGGGACGGGTCCGATGTCAGATATAGCCAAATATGAATATCTGATAATCCATAATCTATTATATAGATATATGAATGCCGTTATTGTCCAGACGGCAAATCAATCAGGCCAAGGCGACCGCTTTCCCATACGAGGATAAGGCTCGCCGGCCGATGGGGAGTGGGACAATGGGATTAAACGGGAACTTGCGCCGGGCGCTACTGGCAACCGCAGTGCTTCATGCCATGCCGGGTGCGGCATTGGCGCAATCGGCGCCCACCGACGCCGCCGGCGTTTCGTCGAACGACGAGATTGTGGTGACGGCACGCAAGCGCGAGGAAAGCCTTCAGGATGTGCCGATTTCGGTGCAGGCGTTCAGCAGCGCCGCGCTAGAACAGGCGGGCATCAAGGATTTTTCGGAAATCGCCTATCGCGTCCCCGGCCTCAAGCTCAGCGCCGAGCGGGCGGTTGATACCGAGCTTTTCATTCGCGGCATCGGATCGGATATTCAGGGCGCCGGCGCCGACGGAGCGGTCGGCATCTTCGTCGACGGCGCCTATATGTCCCGCGGAACCGGGTCGCTGCTCGACCTTTATGATCTGGAGCGCGTCGAAGTGCTCAAGGGGCCGCAGGCGCTGCGGTTCGGCAAGAGCGTCGTCGGCGGCCTCATCAACTATGTGACCAAACGGCCGGGCGATGAATTCGAAGGGCGCTTCGAGGCGACTTATGGCAATTACGACAAGCTTGACGTCGCCGCGTCGGTGCGCGGCCCGGTGTCGGACACGCTGGGTCTCGGGCTCGTCGTCAGTTCGAAGATGCACGACGGCTATGCAAAAAATACCCGCGGGGGCGACGAGGAAGACCAGAATACGCAATCGGTGCGCGGACAGCTTCGCTGGCAGCCGAGCGCGACGCTCGATATCAATTTGTCGGCAGACTATACGCGGCACCGCGACGGCGCGCGCTGGGTCGACGTCATCGTTCCGGGCGACAGCAATGAGGTGACGTTCAACAGCTTCTTCGCACCGCCGATCGCCAGCCTGCCGGGCTTTGTCCTGCCGGACCGAAACGCGCCGTTCCGGAACGCGAAGCGCCGTGAGGGCGCGCATAATTTCACCGGCTATCAAAATTCGGACATGTATGGCCTCACGGGTTCGGTCGATTGGGAGGTGAGCGACAGCCTCAGCGTCGCGCTGCAGACCGCTTGGCGCGATTCATCGCTGACCGCGCGTGAAGATGGCGGGGGCATGTTCTTCGATTTCGCGATCGACCCTGCGACCAATGCGCCCGATATCACCCCGGCGATGCTCGCGGGGCTCGATACCTATCTCGCGACCGTCCCCGACAGCTATTTCGACAGCGGCAAGGGAGAGGATGTGAAGCAATTCTCGCAGGAAGTGCGGCTGCGCTGGGACAATGGCGGCGCGCTCCGGCTGGAAGGCGGCGTCTATTATCTGCGCGAGAAAATCCGCCGTGCCGAGGATGTGAACTTCCTGTTCGCCGATTTTCAGGCGATCACCGAATTCGCCTTTGCTATGGAATTCGGCGGGACGCCGGCATCGCCCTTCCCCGGTTCCAATCACACGGTCACCACGTCGAACAACGACAATATCGGTATCTTTGGCGAAGTCAGCTATGACCTGTCCGACCAGCTCACGTTCGAGGCGGGGCTGCGCTATGCCTATGACCGCAAGAATTATTCGAACAATCGCTCGGGCGAATCCTTCGAAGGCGCGCCGGTCAATTTCACCGTGTCGGACAAGCGCAGCTGGGACGCGTGGCTGCCCAGCGCGACCTTGCGGTTCGAGCCGAATGACGATGTGACGCTCTATGCGCGCTATGCAAAGGGGTACAAGCCCGGCGGCTGGACCGGCGAAGATGCGAATACCCCCGAAGAGGCGCTGGTGTCGTTCGAGCCGGAGACTGCGGACAGTTTCGAACTGGGCGCCAAGGTGGCGTTGGCCAACCGCCGCATCTTCATCAATGCGGCGGGTTATTACACGCTTTACGACAATCTCCAGACCAACCAGTTCCTGTCGCCCGGACCGGGGCTGCCGCCCGACAATTTCGTGTTCAATGCGGAAAATGGCACGCGGGCCTATGGTCTCGAACTCGATATTCAGGCGCGCATCACCGACACGTTCAGCATTTCGGGCAATTATGCCTATTCACGGTGCAATTTTACCGGCGAACTGATCATCGACGACGAGGGGACCGATCTCGACGGCAACACCTGCCGCCGGACACCGAAGCACGCGTTCGGGATTTCGGCCAATCTCGACCAGCCGATCAGCGACAGCATCGTGCTGACCGCTGGCAGCGATTTCCAGTACACCGGCGCCAATTTCTATGACAATCCGAACACGCCGATCCTGAAATTCGATTCCGAAATCCTGCTCAATGCGCGGATCGGCGTGCGCGATGCCGACAGCAAATGGGAACTGTCGGCGTGGGCGAAAAACCTGACCAACGAGCTGAACTACACCAGCAAGCTCGACCTGTTCGGGACGATTTACGGCACATATATTCCGCCGCGCACCTATGGCGTGACGGCCCGGTTCCGCTTTTAAGGGCGGGGCATGGGCCGCCCGATTTGCGCACATCGAGACTAAGGGGATCGCCAATGAAACGCAGCTTCAGGATCACGGCGGGCGCCGCGGCGGTTGCCGCCGCCCTGCTTCACGCGGCCTTGCTGACCGCCGCGAGCGGCGGGGAAGGCGGGCATGATGCGGGGCCGATCAACGTCGTCGATCCGTGGCTGAAGGCCTGGCAGGATTTGACCCCTGAAAACCCCCCGGCGCCGCCGGCGCCGGAGGTCGATTATGGCATGGACCCGGCGACCGGTGCCTTCCGCCATCCGGTCGCGACGCCGCTGACCACCCAGGCGCCCGCCTTTCCGGGTCAGCTCGATCATTGGGACCAGAACAGCTACGCGAAGAATGTCGATGTCGTTGCTTTCTACCCCGCGGTGACGTCGCCATGGCATGCGTGGGCGAGCGTCGTCGACTTTGACGGCAAGCGTTATCTCTATACCCACGACCGCGACTATTTGCGGATCATGGACGTCACCGACCCGCGCAAGGCAAAGATCGTCTGGTCGCAGGGCGGGGTCTGGAACGCGAAAGGGTCGAGCGAGGATTGGGATGCTTCGGCCGTCACCGATTATTTCGGCGGGGTCACCATTGCGTGGAACAAAAAGCTACAGCGCAATATACTTATCGCGTCTTACGAGATCGGCCGCTTCGGTCTGATGGACGACAAAAGGAGCCAGCCCGACAAGGTCGAAGCACAGCGTCAATATAATTCCTTGAAGGGCTTCAAGGTCTTCGTGATGGATGGCCCGACGCCCGACAAATGGAAACTGATCGCGACGCGGACGACCGACATCAAACATCCCGACGCGCCGATCGGCGAGCAGCAGGGATCGGGCGTGCTCGACGCGGTGACCTGGTGGGGCGGCAAATATATGCTGCTCTCGGCGGCGCCGGACGACAGCTACAGCCTGACCGAATATCCCGATTATCTCTATTCGCCCGGCTATCAGGTCTGGGACATGGCCGACCCGGCAAACCCGAAGTTCGTTTCGCAAATTACGGTGCCGGGGCAGGTGCTTGGCGACAAGGCCAGCGAGGCGGCCTATCTCGCCAATCCGCGCGCGGGCAACCGGACGAGCTGGATGGGATCGCGCAACCCGATCGTGTTGACGAAGCCGGTGGAGCAGGGCGGCAAGGTCGGCTTCGGCGGCATGGGCGGCCTCGGCTTCTATACCTTCGACCTCAGTGATCCGGCAGAGCCGAAGACGTTGGGCCACCTCAGCGTGCCGCCGAGCTATGCCGGGACCGAGTTCGACAATGTCGACGTCAGCCAGTACGATCGCACCGGTTTCGTCTTCTCGAACGGTTATCCGATGAACGAGAATTGTTACGAGCCGTTCAAGGATATTTATTCGATCGACGTGCGCGATCCGGCCAACCCGCGGGTCGCAGCGAAATTCCCGCGTCCGACGCCGCCGCCCGGTGCATCCTTCACCGATTTCTGCCAGCGTCGCGGCAGCTTCGGGCCGAAGCGGTCGGGCGGGCTGGGACAGCCCGAGGGCGGCCGGCAGGGGCTTGCAGTCTATGCCTTTTACAACGCCGGTATCCAGATTTTCGACGTGAAAGATCCGGCGAAGCCGACGATCGCGGGCTATTTCGTCCCGCGTTTTCCGACCGACAAGGAACTGCCCGACTATACGTTCGGCAATTCGACCTTCGCGGTCTTCACCGAATATGACCGCAACATCATCTGGGCCTTCTCGGTCAACGGTGTGTACGCGTTGTCGTCCCCTTTGCTTGGCAAACCGCGCCTGAGCGCGCCGACAAAGGTCTGGCCCGAACGGCGCTAGGCCCATCTTGAAGGACTGAAAACATGCATGAATGGCAGATTGCGCTGGCGGGGGCCCTGCTCCTCGCCGGATGCTCGAACGCGCCCGCGAAAAAGGCGACGGAAAAACTGGCCGAGCCTGCCGGAGCCAATATTCTTCATATCAGCTGGGGCGGGATTGCCGAGGCCGATCGCGATGAAGCGAAGCGGCATTGGTCGACCTGGACGATCAATCTCGTCGATGGCGGATCGGCCTATGGCTGGCTGTCGCCGAAGGACATCGCCTTTCCCCACACGCTGAACTTTGAACTCGCGGGCACTGGCAAGGTGCGCGCGGTCGCGATCGACAGCCGGTTCGAACCGGTGGTGCGCGAAGACGGGTCGATGTCGCAGACCGCCGAAGGCTCGCCGGTGCGGCGCTTTGCCCTGCTCGGGTCGACCACCGGGGCTGAGGGACCGTTTGAAACATTGGTTGAAGGCGAAGCGAAGGCTGACGCGCAGACGATCGTGAATTTGCCCAAGGAGGCTCAGGCACGCTGGCTGCGGCTGCGCGTCGACAGCAATTGGGCGGGCGGCGGGGCGACGCGCCTGTCGGACCTCGCGGTCATTGGTGAACTCGATCAGCGCGGCGCTGCGGGCGCGGCCGATGTCAGCGGCGTCTATTCCCATGAATATGGCCCGATCGCATTGCGGCAAAAGGGACAGGATATATGGGGCTGTTACAACGATGGCCTTGGCACGCTGCGCGGTACGATCTTTGGACGGATCATGCGGCTGTCGTGGTTCTCGAAGGAAGAGGGCAGTATCGGTGCGGCAACGCTGGTCGCCGCGAACGGCAAGCTCTATGGCTTCTGGTATCAGCCGGAAGACAAGATGGGCAGCCCGTGGAACGCGACCCGCGAAAAGGGGCTGGAAGGCGCCGATGGCAAATGCCAGGCCGCGCTCTATCCGCCGGCCTGATCGGAAGATCGAAAGGATGATATGACCGACATGTTTACCGTCGCCCAACCCAGCGTTGAAATCGCGGGCAGCGATCATCGTTTTCCCGTTCGGCGCATCTTCTGCGTCGGCAAGAATTACGCCGATCATGCCCGCGAGATGGGCGGCGATCCCGAACGCGAGCCGCCCTTCTTCTTCTCGAAGCCCGCCGATGCGGTGGTTGCGGGCACGGCCGACATCGCCATGCCGCCGCGCACCGCCAATCTGCATCACGAGATCGAGCTGGTGGTCGCGATCGGCAAGGGCGGTGCGAACATCGCTCTCGACGATGCGGCGGCGTCGGTGTTCGGATATGCGGTCGGTAACGACCTGACCCGCCGCGATCTGCAGGCCGATGCCAAGGCGGGCGGGCGCCCGTGGGATATGGCGAAGGGCTTCGATCGCAGCGCGGTGCTGTCGGCGATCCGGCCTGCGGCCGACATCGGCCACCCCTCGGCGGCCCGCATCTGGCTGTCGGTCAATGGCGCGATACGTCAGGACGGCGATATCGCCGACATGATCTGGCCGGTCGCCGACATCATCGCCGAACTGTCGACCTATGTCGAACTGCGGCCCGGCGATCTGATCTATACCGGCACCCCGGCAGGCGTCGGGCGCATCGCGCCGGGCGATCTTGTCGAAGGCGGAATCGACGGCATCGGGACGATCGCCAACCATTTCGTCTGACCCGTTCTTCTATAACGCGAACGATATATCGCGGCGGCTATTTGATATTATTTGTTTATGGCGGACGGGCTTAGGCCGGTCGCAGCAGATAGCCTTTGATGAAGGATTCATGGATGAAATCGACCAATGTTGCCCGCAATGTCATTGCGGCGCTTCGCGATATGGGGGTGCGCCATGTCTTTGGCGTACCGAGCGGCGGCTGGGTCGATTATATGGAGGCGATCCGTACCACCGACGGCATTGATTTCGTGCTGGCAAGTCATGAGGGCGGCGCGGGTTTCATGGCGGATATCTGCGGGCGGCTGACCGGAGTGCCGGGGGTTTGTTTCGGCACCTTCGGTCCCGGCGCGACCAATCTCGCGACCGGAGTGGGCGGGGCGACGCTCGATCGCTCGCCGATGATCGCGCTGACCGATGAAATGCCCGCCGCGCTGCGCGGCCGGACGGTGCAGATGGGGATCGACCATCAGGCCCTCTTCGCGCCCCTGACCAAGGCGACGACGCGGATCGAGCCCGATACCGTCGTCGAGACGCTGGCCGAGGCGGCGCGGATTGCGCTGTCGGGCCGTCCAGGCGCGGTGCATGTCGGCCTGCCGCAGGGGATGAGCGCGGTCGCGGTCGATGCGGCGCAAATCGGTCCGATCGCGGCCGATCCGGTTCCTGCGCCAGCCGCCGCCGATATCGAGGCGCTGCTCGCCGCCTTCACCGCCGCCGAAAAGCCGGTGCTGGCGATCGGGCTGGGCGCGGTCCATGCCGGCGTGCAGGATCGCATCGCGGCGCTCGCCGAACGTTTCGGCCTGCCGGTGCTGCTGACCCCGATGGCAAAGGGAATGGTTGCGGAGACACATCCCAATTATGCGGGCGTTCTTTTTCATGCACTGTCCGATCTGGTTGGGCAGACGCATGCCGAGGCCGATCTGGTCGTCGCTGTCGGTTATGACCCGATCGAGTTCAACTTCGAGGGCTGGATGCGCGACGGGCTTGCGCTCGCCAATATCGATATCGTCGCTGCCGACATCGACCGCGCGGTACATCCCGTCGCGGCCGAGGTGGTCGGCGCCATCGCTCCCGCCCTCGATGGGCTGCTTGCGCTTCCTGCCGCGCCCAAGGGCTGGGACCTCGCGGCTCTCGCAGCGCGCAAGGCGGACATGTTCGCGCAGCTGGCCGGCGGCAACGGTCCCTTCGGACCGCGCGCCGCGCTCGATGTGCTGCGCGACTTGCTGCCGGACGATGGCATCATGACCTGCGACGTCGGCGCGCATACGCATCTGATCGGCCAGCATTGGCGCACCCCGGCGCTGGGAACACAGATCATGACCAATGGCTGGTCGGCGATGGGCTTCGGTCTTCCCGCCGCGATCGCGGCAAAGCTCTGCCGCCCCGATACCCCAGTCTGCTGCGTGCTTGGCGACGGCGGTTTCCTGATGACCGCGGGCGAACTGGCGACCGCGGTGCGCGAGAAGCTGCGCATGGTGATCGTCATCTTCACCGACAATGATCTCGCGTTGATCCGCATCAAGCAGGAAAAGAAATCGAACCCCATTTATGGCACACCGGTGCGCGCCGAGGGGACGATTGGCGGTCCGTCGCTGTTCGGTGTTCCGGTGACGGTCGCGCGCGACCCCGCCGAGTTCCGCGCAGCGTTGGAGGCCGGCTTCGCCGCCGATGGGCCGGTGATTGTCGAGGCGCTGCTCGACAGCCGCGAATATGACACGCTCGTTCTGCGCAAGGACAAGCCGTGATCCATGTCCCGTTCGACGCCGGCCGGTCGGTGCTGATCGGCGGGCGCTGGGAGGGGGGCTCCGCGACGATGGCCGTGACCAATCCCTTCTCGGGCGAGGCGCTGGGCGAGGTGGTGTGCGCCGACGCGTCTCATGTCGAACGCGCGGTCGCGAGCGCGCTGACCGGCGCCGCAGCGATGGCCGAGCTGTCGACGGGAGAGCGTGCGGGCATCCTGCACCGTGCCGCCTCAGCGTTGGAAGGCGAGGCGAGCCGCTTTGCCGCCGCAATCACCGCCGAAACCGGAAAGCCGATCCGCTCCGCAACGCGGGAGGTTGCGCGCGCGGTCAACACGCTGCGCTTGTCGGCGGAAGAAGCGACGCGGCTCGCGGGCGAAACCATCGCTTTCGACAGCTTTCCGGGCGGCGAAGCGCGCTCGGGCTATTATCTGCACGAGCCGCTGGGCGTGATCGCAGCGATCACCCCGTTCAACGATCCGCTGAATCTGGTGTGTCATAAGCTCGGCCCCGCTTTTGCCGCGGGAAATGCGGTGGTGCTGAAGCCCGCCGAACAGGCGCCGCTCGTCGCGATCATGCTTGCGCGGCTGATGCTTGCGGCGGGGCTGCCCGACGGCGCGCTCAATCTTCTGACCGGATGCGGGCGCGATTTCGGCGATGCGCTCACCGGCCATGACGATGTCGCGATGGTGAGCTTTACCGGCGGCGCCAACGTCGGGCAGGCGATTTGCCGTCGGGCGGGGATCAAGCGCGTCGCGATGGAATTGGGCGGCAACGGCCCGGTGATCGTGATGGACGACGCCGACATCGCCAAGGCGGCACAGGCCTGTGCCGAGGGGGCCTTCGGTGCAGCGGGACAGAATTGTATCGGAGTGCAGCGTGTTTATGTTCAGGTTGGTGTCCATGACCGGTTCCGCGATGCGCTGGTTGCGGCGACCCATGCCTTGCGCGTCGGCGATCCGATGGACCCGGCGACTGACATCGGTCCGATGATCTGTCCGGAGCAGGCCGAGCGGATCGTCGCGTGGACGCGCGAGGCGGTTGCGCAGGGAGCAACGTTGCTGACCGGCGGCGAGCGCGCGGGCACGCTGGTCCGGCCGACCTTGCTGGCCGACGTTCCGGAGAATGCGCGCGTCGCTTGCCACGAAGCCTTTGGCCCGGTGGCGAGCCTGTTTCGCTTCACCGACCTCGACGAGGCCATCGACGCCGCCAATCGCGCCGACTACGCGATCCACGCCGCGATCTTCACCGAATCGCTCCGCCATGCGCGCCACGCCGCGCGGCGGCTGCGCGTTGCCGGGGTGATGATCAATGATTCGACCGATTACCGCCTTGATGCCATGCCTTTCGGCGGGGCCGGGCGGGGCAATATGGGACGCGAGGGCGTGCGCTTTGCGGTACGCGAAATGTCCCAGACGAAAGTAGTATGCTTCCATGACGCATGATGTGACCGCGATAAACATCCCTGAAACTCCCGACCGCGCCTGGTGCGAGGCGATGGATCGCAGCGACCCGCTGGCGCCGCTGCGCGAGCAGTTCGTGCTGCCCGACGGGATGATCTATCTCGACGGCAATTCGCTCGGCGCGATGCCCAAAGCGGCGAGCGCCCGCGCGCTCGATGTGGTCACCCGCGAATGGGGCGCCGACCTGATCAAGAGCTGGAACAGTGCCGGCTGGTTCGACCTGCCAGTGCGGCTGGGCGACAAGCTCGCGCCGCTCATCGGCGCCGGGGTGGGCGAGGTCATTGTCTGCGATTCGACCAGCCAGAATCTGTTCAAGGTCTTGTCGGCGGCTGTCGCGATGCGCCCCGATCGAAGCGTGCTGATTCTGGAAGGCAGCAATTTCCCGACCAACAATTATATCGCCGAAGGCGTCGCGGCCGCGACCGGTGGGCGCGTCACGGTGCGCCTGTGCGAGAAGGATGCGATTGCCGACGCGATCGACGACGACACGATCGCCGTCGCGATCACTCATGTTCATTACAAGAGCGGACATGTCCACGACATGGCGGCGATCACCGCGCGCGCGCAGGCGGCGGGCGCGCTTGCGATCTGGGACCTGTGCCACAGCGCGGGCGCGATGCCGATCGACCTCAATGGCTGCAATGCCGATTTCGCGGTCGGTTGCACCTATAAATATCTGAACGGCGGTCCCGGTTCGCCCGCGTTCCTGTTCGTCGCGGCGCGGCATCAGGACGCGGCGCATCAGCCGGTGACGGGCTGGTGGGGGCATGCGGCGCCCTTCGCCTTCGAACCCGGATATCGGCCGCAAGCGGGGCTGCGCCAGTTTCTGATCGGCACCCAGCCGATCCTGTCGATGGCGCTGGTGGAAATCGGGCTCGATATTCACCTGTCGGCCGACATGGCGGCGATCCGTGCCAAGTCGATGGCGCTGACCGATCTTTTCATCCGCCGCGTCGAGCAGCGTTGTGCCGGCCATGGTTTCACGCTTGCATCGCCGCGCGATGCCGCGGCGCGCGGCAGTCAGGTTTCCTTTGCCCATGCCGACGGCTATCCGATCATGCGCGCGCTGATCGCCGCCGGCGTGATCGGCGATTTTCGTGCGCCCGACACGGTTCGTTTCGGCTTCACCCCGCTCTATGTCGGCTATGCCGACGTCTGGGACGCGGTCGAACGGCTGGGAGCGATCATGGACGGCGATATCTGGAAACACCCCGAGCATCAGGCGCGCGAAGCGGTCACTTGAGCGAAGGGCGAGAGGGAATGGCGATGGACGAACAAGCCTATCTGGACCGTGAGGCGGGCCTCGAACGCGGGCTGACCAAGGCGCAGATCACGATGATCGGCCTTGGCGGCGCGATCGGCACCGGCCTGTTCATGGGATCGGGAATCGCGATCGGCTATGCGGGGCCCGCCGTCCTCATCAGCTTTGCCATCGCGGCGCTAATCGCGGTGATCATGGTGTTCAGCCTGTCCGAAATGGCGGTCGTCCACCCGACCGCAGGATCGTTCGGCACCTATGCCGAAATCTACCTCGGCCCGATGATGGGCTTCATCGTCCGCTATACTTACTGGATTCAGCAGGTGTTGCTGATCGGCAGCGAAGCGGTCGCGGTCGGTATCTATATGAGCTGGTGGTATCCCGATACGCCGGTGTGGATGTGGGCGATCGGCAGCGCAGCGGTCGTCGTCTGGGTGAACACGCGCGCGGTGCATAATTTCGGATCGGTCGAATATTGGCTGACCGTGATCAAGGTGTCGGCGATCATCGGTTTCATCATCGTCGGGCTCAGTCGTATTTTCGGCGTCGTCGGCGATCCCATTGGCCTCCACAATGTCACCGGCCTGGCCGGCGGTTTCCTGCCCAATGGCTTTTCGGGCGTCTGGATGGCGGTGTTGATGGCGCTGTTTTCCTTCATGGGGCTGGAGTTTGTCGTCGGCACGGCGAGCGAGGCGAAAGATCCGAAGACCGCGATCCCTGCGGCGCTGCGCACCATGGCGGCGCGCCTTTTCATCTTCTACATCCTCGCGCTGTTCATCATCGTCGCCTTCATGCCGTGGACCGAGACGGGGGCAAAGGTCGTCACCGAAAGCCCGTTCGTGAAAATGTTCGCAAGCGCAGGGATCCCCTATGCGGCGGGTATCATGAACTTCGTCGTCGCCTCGGCGGCGCTGTCGGCGATGAACACCAGCATCTATCTCGGCTCGCGCATGCTCTTTTCGCTCGCGCGCGGGGGATATGCGCCGCGCGCCTTTGGCGAACTCAATGCGCAAAAGGTGCCGATGCGCGCGACGATCGTCACCGGCGTCGGCATAATTGCCGCCGCTTCGGTGTCGATCCTGACCCCGCTCGCCTATAATTATCTGTTCGGGATCGTGCTGTTCGGCGGGCTTTTGGTGTGGAGCACCATATTGGTCAGCCATCTTCGCTTTCGCCGCCATCATCATGGCGCGGACCTGCCGGTGCGGATGCCCTTTTTTCCCTATGCCCAGATATTGGGACTGGTGCTGCTGGCTGCGATTACGGTGACGATGGCGCTCGATACCGACTTTTGGCAGACGGCGGTGATGGCCGGCGTGCCGTGGCTGATCGTCATTGCATCGGCCTATTTCATATGGCGCCGCGTTTCGCGCGGATCAACCGCCGCCGGCTAATCCTGCTCCATCTCGCTGCGGATTTCAGCCGCTATTTCATGGATGACGCCCATGAAATAGCGGACGGCGGCCGACATCTCTACATTCGCGTGGGTCGTCGCCCCGATGCGTGAGTTGGCGCCCTCAAGCGCCACCGGAAGCGCGACCAGTCCGGCCTGACCGATGCCGACCTGGTGCGGCATGGCGGCGAGCATGTCGGTGCTCTTCAGCAGCGCATGATTGGTCAGGATCGAAACCGATTCGATCACGTCGCGCGGTGGTTCCAGCCCTTCGTGGCGAAAGGCATGGTCGATCTGGCGGCGCAGCGAGGTTTGCGTCGGCGGCATGACCCAAGGCTGATCGACGAGATCGGCAAGGGTCAGCCTGTCCTTCCGCGCCAGCGGGTGATCTTCGCGGACCATGATCGACACGGTATCGAGATAGAGTATTTCCTGCGTCAGGCCTTCGCGCTCGCGATATTCGGGCAGGCGCCCCAGCACGACGTCGATGTCGCCGGTGCGGAGGGCGGGCATCAGCCTGTCGATCGTCCCTTCGGCAACCGTCACCGCGATGCCCGGTCGCTGTTCGCGCAGGCGTGCAAGCGCGCGGGGCAGGAGCGACGTCGATGCCGCGAGCAATGTTCCGACATGGACGCGGCCCGACAGTCCCTCTTCGAGCGACTGAAGTTCCTCGCCCGCATGGCGCAGCTGGGTCAGGATCAGCTTGGCATGTTTGATCATCACCTTGCCGAAATCGGTCGGCGTCACCCCGCGCGAGGATCGATCGAAGAGCTGGACGCCCAAGGCATCCTCAAGCTCCTTGATGCTCTTGGTCGCCGCCGGCTGTGCGATATTCAGCGCCTGCGATCCTTTCAGCACCGTGCCTTCGTCGGCGATCGCGGTGAGCAGGCGCAACTGGCGCAGCTTCAGGCGGCCGAGCAGGAAATTTTCGTGAAATTTTGGCATGATGCTCCCCCGTCCTCGTTGGGCAAGGTATAACCTTTTTATAATAGCGAGGGCAAGTCTCGGGATTATTGTTGATAGCTGACCCCGGTTACTCAACCTCATGGTCCACGCGCCAAAACCGGCTGTGGGCATGACGATTGGACAGGGGTGCGGCGAAAGTCATGACAATAGAGGCTTCACAGCAAATGGCTGTCATCGACATGCACAGCCATTTCTTCCCCGCAATGGATGCTGCCTATCGCGCGCGGGCGGAGGCCGACGACCTGCCGTGGCTTCGCGACGCGGGGAACGGAAAAGGCTTTATCATGCAGGGCGGGAAAGAGTTTCGCCCTGTCGAGGATATTCTCTGGGATCCGGCGCGGCGGGTCGAGGCGCTCGACGAACAGGGTATCGACCTGCAAATCCTTTGCGCGACGCCGATCATGTTCGGCTACAGCCGTCCGGCGGCGGACGCGCTCGACAGCGCCCGGCGCTTCAACGATGCAGCGCTGGCGTTTTGCGCTCACGCCCCGCACCGGATGAAGGCGCTGGCGCAGGTGCCGTTGCAGGATATCGACATGTCGTGCGCCGAGGTCAGCCGCGCGATGGCGACCGGCCATCTTGGCGTCCAGATCGGCAACCATATGGGGCTGCGCAATCTGGACGACGAAGGGATTTTGACGTTCCTCACCCATTGCGCCGATGTCGGCGCCGCGGTGCTGATCCATCCTTGGGACATGATGGCGCGCGAGCGCATGCCCAAATATATGCTGCCCTGGCTGGTCGCGATGCCGGCGGAAACGCAGCTTTCGATCCTGTCGCTGATCCTGTCGGGCGCGTTCGAGCGCCTGCCGAAAAATCTGCGCATCTGTTTCGGCCATGGCGGCGGCAGCTTTGCCTTTCTGCTCGGCCGGGTCGAAAATGCCTGGAGGCACCGCGACATTGTGCGCGTCGATTGCCCGCAGCCGCCATCGACCTATGTCGACCGCTTTTTCGTCGATTCAGCGGTGTTCGATCCGCGCGCGCTCAGCCTGTTGATCGACGTGATGGGCGAGGATCGTGTCCTGCTCGGATCCGATCATCCTTTCCCGCTGGGCGAGCAGGACATCGGCGCGCTGGTGCGCGGGCATGGCGGATTGTCGGGCGCACAGAAGGCGAAGATATTGAGCGGCAATGCGAAGGCGTTTCTGAACCTGTAGCCATGGTTGACGGTTTGGGGCGGGGCGGACGTTTTTCACCTTCGTCATCACGGGCTTGACCCGGGGCTCGCCTTCCTCCCGCTCGATCTTGCAAAGGCAAGGCAGGTCCCGGGTCAAGCCCGGGGTGACGAGGAAGTGGACGACCGCGTCGGGTCGTTCGCGGCCATTCCCATTCGAAACCCACAACCTGCGCAACCGATTGTCGCCACATGGTCGCCAAATCAAAAGGCCGCCGGAGCAGGATGCTCTGGCGGCCTTTTGATTTAGAGGGTGGAAAGATTAAGCCGCCGGCGGATTGCCCTTATAGCTTTCGGTGCCCGCCCAGCCGCGCTCGGACACGTCGACCATCACGCTTTCGGGACCAGTCATCTTGTACTCGGCATTGTCCTTGGCGGGGTTTTTACCGAGGCCCTGTGCCAGATTGACGTCGTGGCGCGGAGCATAGCCCGAATTTTCGAAGCGTTCGACAACCGCGTTGATGTCGTCGCACTGGAAGCCGATGTGGTGCAGACCCGTATAGCCCTCGGGAAACTCCATGCCCGCGGCGGGGCGGTTTTTGAAGCAGAGCAACGCGATATTGATGTGGCCGTCGGTCACATAATATCCGCGCGCGTTGCGGCTGTCGATTTTGCCGGCGAGGGTCCAGCCGAGGACGTCGGTGAAAAAGCCGACCGAATTGTCGGGGTCGGCGGATGCGATCGCCACATGGCGCAGGCGGGTGGTCATGGATCTTGGCCTTTCTTTAAGGGAGTCAGGTTCCGATGCGGATCGGGCTGACGAGGTCATTGAGCGCGGCGACGATGCTTTGCGCGGTAATCCGGCCGGTGCCGGGATTCTCGTCGGTCGGGATATTCTCGATGATGAGTTCGAGCCGCGCGCTGTCGGAATCGACGACGATGCGGTGGGTGTTGCGTGTCAGCTCGGGGTCAGCCCAGATTTCGAGCCGCGTCCGTTCGGGTCCGACGCCCGCCATGCCCAGCGCCGCAGCGACATTGACGTTGGCGGGAAAGGCGAGGGCGCCTTCGCGGGCGCTGCCTTCGAAAATCTTCAGCGGTTCGGTCAGAGCCGACAGGTCGATGTTGTTGCGGACGACATGCTCGGCCTTGACCAGCGACTTGACGGGTTTGCGGGTCACCATCGTCACCGAATGGGTGGTGCCGATCGCCGCCGCGCGCACCGCGTCGAGCCCGAGGAGCGCGCCGGTCGCGAGGATGATGCGCCCGCCATGCGAGCGAGCGAGGTCGGCCGCTTCGGGCCATTGCATCAGCGCCGCGCCGCTGACGGTGACCAGCGTTTTGCCTGCGCGCAAAGTGGCCTCGGCGATATCGCGGAACGCAGCAGTCGGTGCGCAGTCGACGACGACGTCGGACGCCGCGACGAGCCCGGCGGTGTCGACGATCGGGACGGGGACGCGTAGCCGCGCCATCGCGGTTTCGGCGCGCCCGCGGTCGCCGGCGGACACCGCCGCCAGCGTCAGCGGCAATTCGCTTGCTTCGATATGGCGCGCGACAACGCGGCCGATGGTGCCGAACCCGGCTATGCCCACTTTGATCATGTCTGCGGCGCTAAAGCGTCGCTGTTATATGCGATAATATCGTTTGGCCGCTTTGCTATCCCCGAAAACATATAGAAGGTGCGATCTGCGAGGTTATATGTTTTTGGTTATATAAAGGCCAAGTTTCTATCTTTGACTGCATATCGACGGACCCGCAATATCGGCGCTGATTTTGGGGGAGCCGATGGACGAATTTTGGAACCATGACCTGCTGACGCTGACAGCGATGATGCTGCTGACCGGCGCGGTCGGCGGCGTGATTGCCGGGATGCTCGGCGTCGGCGGCGGGATTGTGATCGTGCCGGTGCTCGACCTTGTGCTGGCGGCGATGGACGTCGATTCCTCGGTGCGGATGCATGTCGCGGTGGCGACGTCGCTGGCGACGATCATCCCGACGGCCATCTCCTCCTCGCGCGCGCACAATGCCAAGGGCGCGGTTGATCACGATCAGTTGAAGCGCTGGGGCGTGGCGATCTTCCTCGGGGCGATCGCCGGGGTGCTGCTTGCCAGCCATGTGACCGGCGATGTGCTGTCGGCGGTGTTCGGCATTGTCGCGCTGCTGGTTGCGATCAAGATGCTGTTGCCGCTCGAGGGCAGGCATCTCGCCGAGGCGATCCCGAACGGCCCTGCGGGGCAGCTGATCCCTTTCACCATCGGCGGGGTTTCGAGCATGATGGGGATTGGCGGCGGGACGCTCAGCGTGCCGATCATGACCCTGTTCAATTTCCCGATCCACCGCGCGGTCGGGACGGCGGCGCTGTTCGGCCTGCTGATCAGCGCGCCGGCGACCGTTGCGTTCGTCGTCGCCGGCTGGAACGTCGAAGATCTGCCGCCAGGCAGCCTTGGCTATGTCAATCTGATCGGACTCGCGATCATCGCGCCGGTCTCCTATTTCACCGCGCCGTGGGGCGCACGCATCGCGCATGCGCTGTCGAAACGGCAGCTCGCTATCCTGTTCGGGCTGTTCCTGGCGGTGGTCGCGGCGCGGATGCTGATCCGGGCCTTTGGCTGAGATGCCATGTCCGATGCACCCACCTCACCCGCCGGAGACATGCTCGACCGCCGTACCGCGATCGCGCGGATCGGCGCCGGCCTTGCGCTCGGTCTGGCCGCGCCAGCCCATGCCGGCATTTTTCAGAAGGATGTTCGACCTATGACCTGGTTTGCTCTTGCCACCCGCGCCAGCCCCGAAGGGCTGCGCCCGACGATCAAGGTGGGCGACGCTTTCCACGATCTGCACGATGCCGCAGCCACGCACGGTTTTTCGGCGGTCGCGGGCGATGTCACCGCAATCATTCGCGATTGGGAGGCGCGGCGCGAAGGGTTGTTCGGGCTTGCCCGTGCGCTGGCAGGCGCCTCGGGCACCGCCATCGCGGCGCCGGCGCTCCAGACGCCGTTCGAGCCCCGTCGCATCTTCGGCGCGGCATCGAATTTCATCGAACATGCCGAGGAGATGCAGACCAAGCTCGCCGCGAAGGCGGACAGCGAGCCCTATATCTTCCTCAAGACCGTCGAGAGCGTGGTTGGACCGGGCGAGACAGTGGTCGTACCGGCGCAGGTGTCGCGCCCCGACTGGGAGGTCGAACTGGGGGTCGTGCTGGGCCGCGAGGGCAAGGATGTCGCGGTCGATGCGGCGCACGACATGATTGCGGGCTATACGATCGTCAACGACGTCTCGGCGCGCGATCGCACGCGGCGCACCGACTTTCCCTTCTCGCACGACTGGTTCCGCGGCAAGAGCTTCGACAGCTTCACCCCGCTTGGCCCCGTTTTCGTGCCGCGCGATTGCCTGGGCGATCCGCACGCCATCCGTCTGGGCCTCAACGTCAATGGTGAAGCGATGCAGGACGGCAATACGTCCGAGATGATCTTCAACATCTATGAGCAGATCGCCTATCTCTCGACGATCCTGCGGCTGCGTCCCGGCGATGTGATTGCGTCGGGTACTCCCGATGGGGTTGGCATGGGGCGCGGCGTCTTCCTGAAAGACGGCGATGTGATGACCGCATGGGTCGAAGGAGTTGGTGAACTCGTCAATCCCGTGTCGGCGCCGCATCTGCCGCGGGGGGCGTGAAGATGGCCGTCTTCAGCCGCAAAGCGCTCGTCGCCCCGGTCCTTGTCGTTGCGGCGATCGCCGGGGTCACTTTGTGGAGCATGTCCGGAGGCGGTGCGGCGCCCAAGGCCGCGCAGCAGGAGGCCGCGCGCACCGTCCGGTTCAACATGGCGTGGCTGCCGCAGGGCAGCATGGCGGGCATCTTCGTTGCGATGGACAAGGGCTATTTTGCCGACGCCGGGCTCAACGTCGAACCGGTGCGTGGCTTCGGCGGCATCCGCACCGCGAACGAGCTCGATCAGGGGATGTTCGAATTCGCTTATGTCGATCCGCTGTCGGTCGCGCTCAACCGCGCGAAGGGCGGCGCGGTGCGGATGGTCGGCGGCATCAACATGCGGCTGCCTGCCGGAGCCTGCTTCGTCAAGGAACGGCACAAGATTTCGAAGCCCGCCGATCTGGCCGGGCTGCGCTTCGGTGCCGGGCAGTCCTCGGCGGTTCAGACGCTGCTCCCCGCGTGGCTGAAAGGCAATGGCGTCGATCCGGCGCGCGTCGAACAGATTCAGCTCGACCCCGCGATCGTCGTCTCCTCGCTCGTCGAGGGCCGGATCGACGCGGCCGAATGCTGGCTCGGCAATTCGCTGGCCCTGTTCGACAAGGCGGCGAAGGCGAAGGGGGTGACGATCGGGCGGATCGCCTATGCCGATTACGGGCTCGACGTATATGGCAGCGGCTTTGCGACGCGCGACGCGCTGATCGAGAAAGATCCCGAAGTCGTCCGTGCCTTCCTTGCTGCCGCCTATCGCGGCTATGCCGATATGGCGCGCGACCCGAAAGCGGCGCTGGTTACGATCCGCAAACATTATCCGCTGCTCGACGAGGCGGTAACCGAACGGCAAATCCGCGAGACGGCCGAGTTGATGGCGGCCGAAGGCGGCTCGCTCCGGCTCAAGCCCGAAAAAATCGAGCGCACCGTCACCACCTTGCAGGCGAGCGGCCAGCTCAAAGGTTTCGACCAGTCGGCATCGCTGTTCACCAACGACTTCGTTCCTGCGGGGAAGCAGCCATGACCGATCCCGCCGCCTATCGTCCGCGCCCGACCCGGCTTGGCCATCTCGTCCTCAAGGTACGCGACATCGACCGCTCACTGGCCTTTTATACCGAAATCGTTGGGCTCGAAGTCTCGGACTGGATCGACCATCATATGGTCTTCCTGCGTGCGGGCGAGGATCATCACGATCTGGCGCTGCTCCAGCTTCCGCCGGGGCACAGCGCGATCCCCGAGGGGCATTATCCGGCGGTCGAGCATTTTTCCTATCGCCTCGAAACGCTGGAGGAGATGGAACAGGTCGCGGCGATGCTGGTTGCACGCGGCGTTCCCATCGACCGCGGGATCGGCAAGCACGGTCCCGGGGCGAACAGCTTCCTCGTGTTTCGCGATCCCGACGGAAACAATGTCGAATTTTATACCGATATGACGCGGATCGACGCCGACCATCCCTATGCGCCGTCGGTGTGGGACGGAAAGCAGCTGGAAACCTTCGATCGCTGGAACCTCGAGCATTTCCTCGTTCCGCCGCCGGCGCGCATCCAGGCGCTGATCGACCGGGAGGAAAGCCAATGAGCGCGTCGCTGTTCAGCCGCGACACGGCGATCAGTGTCGGCTTTTTCCTGGTTCTGGGGCTGGCATGGGAGTTTGGCGTCCGCTGGTCGGGGGTCCAGTCCTATCTGTTGCCGCCTCCGAGCGCGATCGCGGCCGAGCTGTGGCAATCGCGCGGTCCGATCCTGTCGCAGAGCCTCGTCACGCTGGCCGAAGTGTTCTGGGGTTTCATTATCGCGGTCGTGCTGGGCGTGCCGATCGCGGCGCTGATCTATTTCTCGCGCACCGCGAAACGCACCGTCTATCCGCTGTTCGTCGCGTTGCAGAGCATCCCCAAGATCGGGCTCGCGCCGCTGATCGTCGTCTGGTTCGGTTACGGGCTGACGTCGAAGCTGATCATGGCGTTTCTTTTCGCCTTTTTCCCGATCATCATCTCGACCCTCGGCGGACTTGCGAGCACCCCGGCGCATCTCGAGGAACATTTCCGCGCGCTGCGTGCGACGCCGATGCAAAGCTTCTGGCGGCTGCGCGTACCGGCGGCGCTGCCGAGCTTCCTCGACGGTTGCAAGGTTGCGATGCCGCTTGCGGTCATCGGCGCGGTGGTCGGCGAATTTGTCGGCTCGAACGACGGGCTGGGCAATCTCATCCTGACCGCGTCAGGTTCGGGGCACACGACCTTGACCTTTGCGGCGCTGATCGCGGTGACATTGCTGTCGCTCCTTCTTTTCTACGGCGTCGCCTATTGGGAACGCTTCATCTGGTGGCGGGCGGCATGAGCGTAGTGATCTCCATGGCCGGTGCCGGCAAGGCGTTCGACGGCCGCAAGGTGCTGGATAAAGTCAGCGCGGATATTGGCGCAGCCGAATTTGTGTCGGTGCTAGGCCCCTCGGGTTGCGGCAAGAGTACGCTTTTGCGTCTGATCGCGGGCCTGATCCCTTTTGAGGAGGGGAGCATCCGGTTCAACGATAAAGAGGTGGTCGCGCCGACGGCAGATATGGGCTTTGTTTTTCAGACGTCGAACCTGCTGCCGTGGCTCAACGTCCGCGATAATCTGATGCTGGGCGTCGATCTTGACCCGGCATCGGAGCGTCCCGACGCGGCCGCCTTCGCCGATCTTGTGGAAACATTGGGGCTGACAGGGTTCGAGGCGAGCCATCCGCACCAGCTTTCCGGCGGAATGCGGCACCGCGTCGCGATCGGTCAGGCGCTGGCGCGCAACCCGCAGGTCTTGTTGATGGACGAACCCTTCGGGGCGCTCGACGCGCTGACGCGCGACCGGCTCAACATGGAATTGCTGCGCATCTGGCAGCGCGACCGCAAGACGGTAGTGCTCGTCACGCACAGCATTTCAGAAGCGGTGCTGCTGTCCGACCGGGTGCTGGTGATGTCGGAGCGGCCCGGGACGATCGTCGAGGATGTCCGCATCGACCTGCCACGCCCGCGCGACCCCAGCGTCACGCGCGAGGATCCGGCGTTCGGCGACTATGTCGTCCGGCTCAGCAAATTAATGGGAGTGGCATGATGGAAAGCGGGGTCGTGGCGACCGAAGGCGCCCAAATCTATTATCAGTCGCACGGTCAGGGACCGGCGGTGGTGTTGGCGCACGGGATCGGGGGCAATCACGCCATCTGGTATCGCCAGATCGATGCGCTGGCGCGGTCGAACCGTGTCATCCTGTTCGATCATCGCGGCTTCGGCTTGTCGCGCGACCTCGACGGGCGCGGGCGCGATGCCTTTGTCGATGATCTGGCGGCGCTGCTCGACCATCTGGGCGAGGAAAAGGTCGCGCTGGTCGGCCAGTCGATGGGCGCGGGGACATGTATCGGTTTTGCGCATCGCGCGCCCGAACGGGTGGCGGCGCTCGCCATCTGCGACAGCCTGCACGGCATAACCGAAAATGACGCCGTGAAGGCGATTATGGATGCGGCGCGTGCGGAAGCGGGGGCGTTGGACCAGATCGAACGCGTGCTCGGCACCGGAGCGCCGCGCGAGCTGGCGATGCTCTATTCGCAGATTGCGAGCTTCAACGCGGTCGATCGCCATAGCCTGACGGGCCGTTTCGAGGCGCGAGCGGCCACCGAGCTTGGAGGAAAAGGCTTTCCAATCCTTTTCCTTTGCGGGGTCGACGATGTGATTTTTCCGATCGAGGCGGTGCGGATCGTTCAGGCTGACGTCGCGGGATCGTTCCTCGTCGAGGTCAATGAGGTGGGTCATTCGGCCTTCCTCGAGGCGCCGGTGCAGTTCAACGATACGCTGCTTTCGCTGCTCCAGATGGCCGGTCATGTCGGCAAGGGCGGGGCGATGCACAGCAATACGGCGGGATATGTAAAGGTCGGGGACGACGCATGACGACGACCAGCTATCCTTTCGCTGCGCGCGAAATCCGGAATTATGTCGATGGCGCATTCGTCGCAACGGGCGCGCATTTCGATAATGTGAACCCGGTGACGGGCGAGGTTGCGGCGCGCGTGTCGCTCGCCGACCGCGCGCTAGTCGACCGGGCAGTCGCGGCGGGACGCCGTGCGCTGAAGGGGCCGTGGGGCAAGATGTCGCAGGCCGAGCGGTGCAAGCTGCTCGTCCGCGTCGCCGAAGGGATCGAGGCGCGCTTCGACGAATTTGCGGCGGCCGAGATCGCCGATACCGGCAAGTCGCTGCATCAGGCGCGGACGATCGATATTCCGCGCGGTGCCGCGAATTTCCGGGCTTTCGCCGCGCTGGCCGAGGCGCGCGCGATGCCGAGTTTCCGCACCGATCTTCCCGACGGACGCAGCGCGATCAACTATGCCATCGCCCGCCCGCTCGGCGTCGTCGCGATCATTTCGCCGTGGAACCTGCCGCTGTTGCTGATGACGTGGAAGATCGCGCCCGCGCTCGCCTGCGGCAATGTCGTCGTCGTGAAGCCCAGCGAGGAAACGCCGTCGACCGCGACTTTGCTTGCCGAGGTGATGGACGCCGCGGGGGTGCCGCCCGGCGTGTTCAACCTCGTCCATGGTTTCGGCGCGGACTCCACCGGCGAGTGGCTGACCGCCAATCCCGATATCGACGCAATCACCTTCACCGGCGAGTCCGCGACCGGCGGCGCGATCATGCGCGTCGCGGCGGCGGGGGTGAAGCCGGTGTCGTTCGAACTTGGCGGCAAAAATGCCGCGCTGGTCTTCGCCGACTGCGACTTCGACGAGGCGGTGGCGGGAACGGTGCGTTCGGTCTTTTCCAACTGCGGGCAGGTGTGTCTGTGCACCGAGCGCGTCTATGTCGAGCGGCCGATCTTCGACCGCTTCGTCGCGGCGCTCGCCGAACGCGCCGAGGCGCTGACGGTCGGCGATCCCTGGTCGGGTGCCGATATGGGGCCGCTGATTTCGCACGGCCATCGCGAGAAGGTGTTGGGCTATTATGCTCTTGCGCGCGAAGAAGGTGCGACGGTGGTGACCGGCGGCGGGGTGCCCGAACTGGGCGGCTCGCTCGACAAGGGCGCCTTCGTCCAGCCGACGATATTGACCGGCCTTGGCGAGAATGCGCGCTGCGTGCGCGAGGAGATTTTCGGTCCTGTCTGTCACATCGCCCCCTTCGATCGTGAGGAGGAGGTGATCGAAATGGCGAATGACAGCGCCTATGGCCTTGCGGCGGCGATCTGGACGCGCGACGTCGGGCGGGCGCACCGCGTCGCGGCGCAGATGGAAACGGGCATCGTCTGGGTCAATGAATGGTTCCTGCGCGACCTGCGCACGCCGTTCGGCGGGATGAAATTGTCGGGCATCGGGCGCGAGGGCGGCGAACATTCGCTGGGCTTCTATTCGGAGCCGACCAATATCTGTGTGAAACTGTAGGAAAGAGGCGACATGGCCGACATTAGTGCAATCGCCGCAAGGCTCGACGACGCCGCGCGCGCTGCGCGGGCGATCCCGCAAATCACGGGAGAGCAGGGCGAGTTGTCGCTTGCCGATGCCTATGCCATCCAGCGCGCCGCGATCGATCACCGGCTGGCGCGCGGTGCGACGCTGGTCGGGGTCAAGATGGGCTTTACCAGCGAAGCGAAGATGGCGCAGATGGGGCTGAAGGATCAGATATGGGGGCGGCTGACGTCCGACATGGTCGTGCCGAACGGCGGCGCCCTCGACCGCGCGCGCTTTATCCATCCGCGTGTCGAGCCCGAGGTCGCGGTGCGGCTGAAGGCCCCGTTGACGGGCGAGGTGACGCGCGAGGAAGCGCTGGCGGCGGTCGATGCCGTCGCCGCAGCGCTCGAGATCATCGACAGCCGTTACGAGAATTTCCGCTTCGCGCTGGGCGATGTGATCGCCGACAACGCCTCTTCGTCGGCCTTTGTCGTCGGGCCGTGGCTGGCCGCCGATACCGATGTCGGCGATGTCGCGATGACGATGCGCGTCGATAATGCAGTCGCCGAAACCGGGTCGAGCGCCGCGATCCTCGGCGATCCGATCCGCTCGCTCGTCGCGGCGGCGCGGCTGGCGGGGACGGCGGGGCTGGTGCTTCAGCCGGGCTGGACGGTGATGCTGGGCGGCGCGACTGCGGCGGCGGCGATCGGGGCCGCGCGGGCGGTGTCGCTCGACGCGGGGCATTTGGGCCGCGTCGGCTTTACGATCGAAGGCGGTGCGGCATGAGCGGGGAGGGGCGCGTGATCCCCGGGAAAGCGCGCCCGCGCGGCCGCTTCCCGCACTATCGTCGTGCCGGCGATTTCGTCTTTGTATCGGGCACGAGTTCGCGGCGGGCCGACAATAGTTTCGCGGGCGCGTCCGCCGACGAATTCGGCACGGTCAGCCTCGATATCGGCGAACAGACGCGCGCGGTGATCGACAATATTGCTGCGATCCTCGCCGATGCGGGCGGGTCGCTCGCCGATGTCGTCGATGTGACGAGCTTTCTCGTCAACATGAATGATTTTGGCGGATATAACGCTGTTTACGCCGAATATTTTGACGAAGCGGGGCCGGCGCGCACGACCGTCGCGGTTCACCAGCTTCCCCACCCGCACCTGCTGATCGAGATCAAGGCGACCGCCTTCATCCCGCGCGCCGACAATATTTGAGAGAGGATAGCGCCGATGCTGACCTATGGATTGCCCTTTAATTTTCGCGAATGGATCGCGGAGCATCGCGACGTGCTGAAGCCCCCGGTGGGCAATGCGCAAATCTGGGAGGATGCCGATTTCATCGTCACCGTCGTTGGCGGCCCCAATCAGCGCAGCGATTATCATGTCGATCCGCTGGAGGAGTTTTTCTACCAGCTCGAAGGCGACATGAATTTGCGGCTGTGGACCGATGAGGGTCCGAAGGACATGCCGATCCGTGAGGGCGATATCTTCCTGCTGCCGCCGAACGTCCCGCACTCGCCGCAGCGGCCTGTTGCGGGCAGCGTCGGGCTGGTGATCGAGCGCAAGCGGCCCGACGGGCTGGTCGATGCCTTCCAATGGTATTGCGACGGATGCGGCGCCATCGTCCACCGCGTCGAGGTGCAGCTGAAGAGCATTGTGCGCGATCTGCCGCCGCTGTTTGCGGCTTTTTATGCCAGCGAGGAACTGCGCACCTGCGGTGGTTGCGGCGCGGTTCACCCGGGAAAATCCGCCCCGCTGGCGGCGGACTGATATGATGACGATCAGCCATGAAGCCGTCGCCCGCCGGTTGCGGGATGCCTATTCGGGCGGCGCGGTTGCGCCGCTGCGCGATGCGCTGGATCCGACCGATGTCGACGGTGCCTATGCGGTTCAGACGATCAACACGCGCTATTGGGAAGCGCAGGGGCGGCGGATTGTCGGGCGCAAGGCGGGTTTGACGGCGAAGGCGGTGCAGGCTCAGCTGGGCGTCGATCAGCCTGATTTCGGGGTGCTGTTCGACGATATGCGGGTGGCCGATGGCGGCCATCTCGACCCCGCACGGACGATCCAGCCGAAGGCGGAGGCCGAGATCGCCTTCATTCTCGGCGCCGATCTTCCCGATCCGGCGACGACGGTGGAGCAGGTCACGGCGGCAGTTGCTGGCGTCCATGCCGCGATCGAGATCGTCGACAGCCGCATCGCCGACTGGAAGATCAGCTTCGCCGACACCGTCGCCGACAATGGCTCGTCGGCCTTCTTCGTGCTGGCCGATACGGGGCTGCCCTTGGAGGGGCTCGATCTCGAAGGCGCGGCGATGGAGATGCTCTTCAATGGCGCGGTCGTCTCGACCGGGGTCGGCGCGGCGGCGCTCGGCAATCCGCTCAACGCGGCGGCGTGGCTGGCGCAGACGCTGGCGGCGCGCGGCGAGCCTTTGAAGGCGGGCGATATCCTGCTCGCGGGCGCGCTGGGGCCGATGGTCGTGCTGGCGCCGGGCGATCATGTCGAGGCGCGCATCGCGGGCATCGGCACCTGCAGCTTTACGTACAAGGCGTAGAATGATGGCGAAGACCAGAGTGGCGATCATCGGATCGGGCAATATCGGCACTGACCTGATGATCAAGGTGATGCGATTGTCGGAGGTGCTGGAGATGGGGGCCTTCGTCGGTATCGATCCTGAGAGCGACGGGCTCAAGCGCGCCGAGCGGCTGGGCGTGCCGGTCACCGCCGAGGGGCTCGACGGCCTTGTCGCGATGCCGGGCTTTGCCGATATCGGCATCGTCTTCGACGCAACCTCGGCGGGCGCGCACAAGCGCCACAGCGAGGTGCTGATCGGTCATGGGAAGCGCGTCGTCGACCTGACCCCGGCGGCGATCGGGCCCTATGTCATCCCGCCGGTGAACGGCGACGCCCATCTGGACGCGCCGAACGTCAATATGGTGACCTGCGGCGGGCAGGCGACGATCCCGATCGTTGCGGCGGTGAACCGCGTTGCCAAGGTGCATTATGGCGAGATCGTCGCCTCGATCGCGTCGAAGAGCGCGGGCCCGGGCACGCGCGCCAATATCGACGAGTTCACCGAGACGACCAGTCAGGCGATCGTGAAGGTCGGCGGCGCGACGCGCGGCAAGGCGATCATCGTCCTCAACCCCGCCGAACCGCCGCTGATCATGCGCGATACCGTCTATTGCCTGTGCGACGATGGCGACCGCGACGCGATCCGCCAGTCGGTCGAGGCGATGGTGGCCGAGGTCCAGAGCTATGTTCCGGGCTATCGGCTCAAACAGGCGGTGCAGTTCGAAAGCATCGGCAGCAATGCGCCGCTCACCATTCCCGAAATGGGCGGCCGCTTCACGGGCCTGAAGGTCAGCGTCTTCCTCGAGGTCGAGGGGGCGGCGCATTATCTGCCCGCCTATGCGGGCAATCTCGACATCATGACTTCGGCGGCGCTGAAGACCGCCGAGAAGATTGCGGAAAGGATGGCGGCATGAACTTCGATCCCGCGACCACCAAACTCTATATCCAGGATGTCACGCTGCGCGACGGGATGCACGCGATCCGCCATCAATATGGCCTGGGTCATGTGAAGGCGATCGCCAAGGCGCTCGACCGCGCCAAGGTCGATGCGATCGAGGTCGCGCATGGCGACGGGCTTCAGGGATCGAGCTTCAACTATGGCTTCGGCGCCCACACCGACTGGGAGTGGATCGGCGCGGTGGCCGAGGTGCTTGAGCATAGCGTCCTCACCACGCTGCTGCTTCCCGGCATCGGGACAGTGCATGACCTGAAGCGCGCTTATGATCTGGGCGTGCGGTCGGTGCGCATCGCGACGCATTGTACCGAGGCGGATGTATCGAAGCAGCATATCGAGGCGGCGCGCAGCCTTGGTATGGACGTATCGGGCTTTTTGATGATGAGCCATATGTCGGCGCCGGATGCGTTGGCGGAGCAGGCCAAGCTGATGGAAGAATATGGCGCGCACTGCGTCTATGTCACCGACAGCGGCGGTGCGATGACGATGGATCAATATGCCGCCCGCCTCGCGGCTTATGACCGGGTGCTGAAACCCGAGACCCAGCGCGGAGTCCATGCCCACCACAACCTCAGCCTCGGCGTCGCGAACAGCATCGTCGCGGTCCAGAATGGCGCGGTGCGTGTCGATGCCAGCCTTGCAGGCATGGGGGCCGGGGCGGGCAATGCGCCGCTGGAAGTGTTCATCGCTGCGGCGGACGTACACGGCTGGAACCATGGCTGCGACCTGTTCGCGCTGATGGACGCTGCCGAGGAACTGGTCCGCCCGCTGCAGGACCGCCCGGTGCGCGTCGACCGCGAGACGCTGACGCTGGGCTACGCCGGCGTCTACTCCAGCTTTCTGCGGCACGCCGAGAAAGCCGCCGCCGAACATGGCCTCGACACCCGCGCCATCCTCGTCGAACTCGGTCGCCGCAAAATGGTCGGCGGGCAGGAAGACATGATCACCGACGTCGCTCTCGATATGATCAAACAATAGGGTGTCGGCGCAACCGTCGGCCCGCCGTTGCTTACCGGGGATCGGACGTGGGGCGATGGGATGGATTTGTCACGATCTGGCGGGGCGCACGATCGCGCGGCATTCGCCGAGGCCGATCGGAACAAAGTCGTCTGCCACGGCGGCCGCGCGCATGATGACTTCGTCGCCGTCCTCCAGAAAGCCGCGCCGTTCGCCATTGGGCAAAATGATCGGATCGGTCCCGCCCGTGGTGAGTTCGAGCAAGCTGCCGAAGCCGCCGCGATCGGGGGCCGAAATGGTGCCGGTACCGAGCAGGTCGCCGGAGTTGAGGTCGCACCCGTTCGATGCGTGATGCGCGACGATCTGGGCGATCGTCCAATACATGCTGGTCGCCGGGCCGCTGCTCAGGCGATGGGGCGTTTCATCGGCCTCGCGCATTTTCGCTGTCAGCAGGAAAACCTCCAGCGTGATCCCCAAGGCGCCATGCGCCTGATCGTTGGCGTCCCACAGATAGGGCAAGGGCGCGGGGTCTCCCGTCGGCCGGGGCGGCTGGGCGATACGGAACGGGGCGAGGGCTTCGGTCGTGATGACCCAGGGCGAAACCGTCGAATGAAAATTCTTGGCGAGGAACGGGCCCAGCGGCTGATATTCCCAAGCCTGAAAGTCGCGCGCTGACCAATCGTTGAACAGCGAAATGCCCGCGATGTGCCGCCCCGCGTCGCCAATCGCAATCGGCGTGCCGAGCGCATTTCCTTCGCCGATCCAGACGCCAAGCTCGAGTTCATAGTCGAGTTTTTGGGTGGGGCCGAAAACGGGTGCATCGGCGTCCGGCGATTTTCGCTGGCCGGACGGGCGGATAACGGCTTCGCCCGAGGGGCGAACGGACGAGGCGCGGCCATGATAGCCTATCGGCACATATTTATAGTTGGGAAGCAGGGGGGTGTCGGGTCGAAACTGGCGGCCGACATTCTGCGCATGATGGATGCCGACATAAAAGTCGGTGTAATCGCCGATCGCCGCGGGAAGATGCATGGTGCAGGCTGCGGCCTCGTGGAGCAGGGAGCCAAGCTCTTGCCCGGCAAGCGGATCCGATAGCATCTGGCCCAGACGCGACCGCAGTGCGCGACGGTCGGCGGGGGCGAGCGCCATGATCGCGTTGAGCGTCGCGGCGCGGCAGGCGTCGGCGGATGGTTGCCGCAGGAGGCCTGCATCGGAACAGGCGCGCAGGTCGAGAATGGAATCGCCGATCGCAACCCCGGGCCGGGGGTCGCCGCCCGCAGACGAGAAAATGCCATAAGGCAGATTCTGGATGGGAAAGTCCCTGTGCCCGTTGGCGGTTGCAACCCAACTGGTCCGGGCGGGATCGTGGGTCTCGTCGGTGTGCCACCACATGCGGCTATCCTCTGGAATGTCGCCACATATGGGAGGCCGGGACGTTCCCGGCGACCCTGCATGTGGCGGCCGCGCGGAGGGGCTCCGCGCGGTCATGGTTTTCAATCGAGATGGGGCCGCAGGGCGCGTGCGAAGAGGGGAACCGTCTCGGCACGAAGCCCGGCGATGTTGATGCGGCCGTTGCCCGCCATATAGATGGCATGATCGTCGCGCAGTGCAACGACCGCCGCCGGGGCAAGGGGAAGCATGGCAAACATGCCGCGCTGATGCGCAATAGCGGACAGGCGCGGATGCGCTTTTGCAACCAGTTGCCGAAGATCGTTCAATCGTGTCCGCATGGCGGTCAGTTCGGCTTCCCAGTCCGCCCGCAACGCGCTTTGTTCGAGGATCGTGCGAACCACCGCCGCGCCATGATCGGGCGGCATCGACCAGAGGCTGCGCGCCAGCGAAAGCATGTTCATGCGAATGCGTTCGGTGATCGCGCTATTCGCGGACTGTACCCAGAGGGCGCCGACGCGCTCGCGATAGAGGCCGAAATTCTTGTCACAGCTATAGGCGATGATCGCGGTCGGAAGCCGCGAGAAGATCATCCGCGTCGCAGCGGCGTCGTCCGACAAGCCGTCGCCCAGCCCCTGATAGGCAAGATCTATGAACGGAATGAGGCCTCGCGTTTCGCAAAGATCGGCGATCGCGGCCCATTGCTCGGGACTGAGCGAGGCGCCGGTGGGATTATGGCAACAACCGTGCAGCAACAGCACATCGCCGGCGCGCGCCTGATCGAGGTCGTCCAGCATTGCGGCAAAATCAATGCCGGCCGATCCCTGATCGTAAAAGCGGTGGTTGCGTGTCTTCAATCCTGCCTCGGCAAAGATCGGGGCATGGTTTGGCCATGTCGGGGCGCCCAGCCAAAGCTGCGCATCGGGATTTGCGCGGGCGAGAAGCTCGGCCCCGAGGCGCAGGGCGCCCGTCCCTCCCGGGGTTTGTACGCCGGTCATGCGTGCACCTGCATCCTGGTCGCCGAACACGATCCGGGCCAGCAGGTCGGTGTAAAGCGCATCGCCTTCGGCGCCGAGATAGGATTTGCTCGTCTGCGTCTCGATGAGCTGTGCTTCGGCGGCCTTCACGGCGCGCATGACGGGGGTCTGTCCGTGATCGTTGCGGAATACGCCAACGCCGAGGTCGATCTTGTCCGGGCGCTTGTCGGCACGGTAGAGCGCGATCAGGCCGAGCAAGGCATCGGCCGGCTGGGCCGCGAGCGAGGCGAGCGGCAGGGGCGCTTCGGCGCCGGGCTCCCGCACTTTGTTCATACTGCGCCCGCCTTTGCGCGCGCATAATCCTGCGTGCCGCGATGATAGAGACGATCGGACGGCAGAATCGTGTCGACGTCCAGATCCTCGCTGCCGTTAAGTTCGGCGTAGAGCGGAGCGAAATCCGTCTCCACGGTCTGACGCAGGAGATCCTCGAAACTGTCGATGACGAAATAGCTCTGCTGATAATCGTCGATACGGTACCGCGTCCGCATCAGGCGCCGGAGATCGAAGCCGATGCGGTTGGGCGAAGCATCGTCGAGCGCAAAGACCGATTCGCCATAGGAAGAGACGATCCCTGCGCCATAGAGTTTCAGCCCATCGTTCTGACGGATGAGGCCGAATTCGACCGTATACCAGTAAAGGCGGGCAAGCCGGTCGATCGCACCCATGCCGTCGGCGCGCAGGCCCCCCTCGCCATACGCCTGCATATAGTCGGCGAAGGCGGGGTGGGCGAGCAACGGGACATGGCCGAAGACGTCATGAAAAATGTCGGGCTCTTGCAGATAGTCGATCTGTTCGGGCGTGCGGATGAAGCGACCGGCGACGAAACGGCGATTGGCGAGATGCTCGAAGAAGACGCGGTCGGGCACAAGGCCGGGAACCGCCACGACCTGCCACCCCGTTGCCTTCATCAGCCGTTCGGAAAGCTCGTCGAAATCGGGGATGCCGGGCTTTGTCATCCGCAGCATGTCGAGGCCGGCCATGAATTCGGGAACAACGCGGCCCGGTAACATGGCGGCCTGGCGCGCGAAGAGATGGTCCCACATATGATGCTCGGCCGCGCTGTAGCTCGCCCAGTCCTGCGGAATCGTCCAGTCTTCGGCGGCGTTGGCCGGGCGGGCTGTTATATCCTTCGTCATTGATATAGAATCGCACAACATCGCCGGTATTGCGTTTCATATTCGGCATGATTTGGCAAAATTTCGAAACAGGATCGGCTGAATGAAGGAGAATTCGAAGGATATGTTTCAAATGGAGCCGCTCGACCGCCGAATCGTCGAGGTGCTTCAGGCCGATGCGTCGCTGAGCAATCAGGATATCGCCGAGCGGGTGGGATCGTCGGCGGCGTCTTGCTGGCGGCGGATAAGGGCGCTCGAGGCCGCGGGCATCTTGAAGGGGGCGGTGCGGCTGGTCGATCCCGAGCGGATCGGACGCGGGGTCACGGTGATCTGCAACATTCGCGTTCGCAGCCATGCGCGCGATGTCCGAACGGCATTCGAGACCTTTGTGCAGACGCGGGCCGAGATCATCGAATGTTTTTCGATGTCGGGCGACTGGGACTATTTGCTGCGTATCGTGGTCGCCGATGTCAGCGATTATGAGCGTTTCCTGATGCGCACGCTCCTCGAACATCCGTCGGTGGGCGGCGCTTCGTCTCATTTCGCACTTTCGACGACGAAATATACGACGGCGCTTCCCGTTTGAGGACTGCCCGGTCCGACCGGGCGGGTCCAGTCGTCGGTCGCGGACGTCCGGAAATTGTCACGCGGTCAGAACGCTATTCGCCACCAGAGTGAACAGTGTGGTCACCAGCGCGCGCTTTACCGATGTGGCGCGTTGGTTATCCTCAAGCGCAGTTACCGGGCCACATATGGAGAAGCCCGGAGATTGGCGGCCGAAACCGGCCGCTGTGGGAAGGGAGGAATTATGGCATTTCGGAAAGCCGCGTTCGCGGCGGTCATGGTCACGACTGCGTTAAACTCGTCGTTGGCATTCGCGCAGGAGGCGGATGACAAGGGTGCGGGACTGAGCGAAGGCGAGATCGTCGTTACCGCGCAGCGCCGTGAAGAACGGCTGGTCGATGTGCCGATTTCGGTTTCGGCGGTGAGCAGTGCGGCGATCGACCGCGCGCAGGTCCGGAGCGTATCCGATATCTCGACGATCGTTCCCAACATCCAGATCAACGAAACGATCGGCAACAGCTTCGGCCCGCTCATCACCATTCGCGGTCTGTCGCCGTCGGCCGATACCAGCCTTGCCCGCGATCAGCCGGTGGGCCTTTACATCGACGGCGTGCCGATCGGGAAATCGACCGGGGCGGCCTTCGACACCGTCGATCTGGAGCGCGTCGAAGTCTTGCGCGGACCGCAGGGCACTTTGTACGGCAAGAATACGATTGGCGGCGCGGTCAACCTGATCACGCGCAAGCCGAGCGGCGAATTCGGCGGTCAATATCTGGCGGGCGCCGGAAGCTGGGGGCAGTTCAACCAGCGCATCTCGGTCGACCTGCCCGAAGTGGCGGGTTTCAGCGCCAAGGTGGGGCTGATCACCAAGCTCGACGGCGGCTATTATCGCAACAGCCTGCGCAAGGATAATTTCGGCGAGGAAGAGCTGTGGGCGGCGCGCGCTGACCTGCTGTGGCGTCCGTCGAGCAGCTTCAGTGCGCTCTACAGCTATGATATTTCGGACAGCAAGGGCACGCCGAACCAGCTTGCCGCCACGGCGGTCACGGGTTCGGGGGCGACCGCGTTCGTCAACGCGCTGATGGCGCCCTATGTCGTCACCGGGCGGACGCGCGAGATCGGGGCGCAAAGCGCGCTGCGCAGCGACTATCGCACGACCGGACATGCGCTGACGCTCGAATGGCAGCCGGGTATCGGCGACCTCACGCTCAAGTCGATCACCGCGCGGCGGACCGCGATGACCCGGTCGGCGAGCGATTTCGACGGCAGCCCGCTCGACCTGCTGCGCATCGTTCTCGACAATAATTATAAGCAGTTCACGCAGGAATTTCAGGCGATCGGGACTGTCGGCGACTTCAAATATACGCTCGGCGCCTTCTATCTCGACGATGATTATGACGTGTACAACCCGCGCTGGAACTTCCAGTTCGGCGGCAATGCGTTCGACATCAGCGAGCGCGGCGGTCATTCGAAATCCTATGCGGGCTATGGCCAGCTTGCTTGGACGCCGCAGGCGCTCGACGAGAGGCTGACGGCTTCGGTCGGGCTTCGCTACACGCGCGAGTCCAAAAATGCCTATGAGCTGTTGCTGTCCAATTCGGCCTATCGTACCAATCCGGCGGCACCGGGTTCGGGCGTGTTCCTGCGCGATGCGAACGGCAATCCGATCACCCGCAGCGGACAGCCGGCGGCCGGCGCGCGGCCGGGGGCGGGCGGGATCGGTTACACCGACCTCACCCCGCTCGAGAATTCCGGCGTGTGGAAACGGTTTAATCCCGAATTCAACATTCTCTATAAATTCCAGCCCGATTTCTCGGTCTATGGACGCGTCGCGACGGGCTTCAAGAGCGGTGGTATCAACGATACCGCCGCGACGAACGCGGCCTTCATGACCTCCTATAATCCGGAAAAGCTGACGTCGTTCGAACTGGGTATGAAATATGGGGGGTTCGGAAATCTGCTGAACCTGAATGCCTCCGTTTACCATTCTATCTACAAGGATTTTCAGGCTGGTGTGCTCGTCCCCGCGCTGGTGACCACCAATATCATCAACGCAGGCAAGGCGAAGTTCACGGGCGTCGAGGTCGAGGGGACGCTGCGGCCCGTCGAAGGACTGAGCTTCAATTTCGGCGGCGGCTATGTCGATGCGCGCTACACCGATTTCATCCTGCCCGACGGCACCGACGTCACCAAAACCTATGTGCTCTCGCGCGTGCCCAAGTGGAATTACCAGATCGGTGCGCTTTATCGCCACGATGCGGGTGTCGGACGACTGGAGGCGAGCCTGAACTATAGCTGGCGCAGCAGCCAGTTCTCGTCGATCACGCCCGATACGCTATCCAAAATGCCATCCTATGGCTTGCTCGACGGGCGAATCGCACTCACCCAGATCGAACTGGGCGGGGGCACGACGCTTGAGGTCGCGGCGTGGGGCAAAAATCTGACCGACAAGGAATATCTGGTCAGCGCGATCAACCTTGGCGTCCTCACGCTCGGCCAATATGGCGATCCGCGTAGTTTCGGCGGCGAAGTTCGCGTCCGCTTCTGATCGCGGCGTAGCCTATATGTCTGTGGTATTGGACCCGCCGCGCACCGGGTCGCGGTGGGTCCTGCCCTTTCTGGGGGCAGTGACCTTCCTCACCGCGATTGGCAATATCGGGCTGGTGTCGGTGATGCCGACGATCGGCCGGCTGTTGCACATTCCCGATTTTCTGGTTGCGGGCATTTTTTCGCTTTCGGCGCTGACTTGGGCGATCAGCGCGCCCTTCTGGGTTTCGCGGATCGAACGCAAGGGGCCGAACCGCTATATTCGCGCGGGGTTGGTCGGTTTCGTCGTTTCGATGGGCGGCTGCGCGCTGTCGGTAGAGCTCGGCCTGCTGGGGCTGCTCACGCCTTTCGCAGCCTTCCTGCTCTTTTCGATCTTGCGGTCGACCTATGGCCTTCTCGGTTCGGCAGCGGCGACCGCGACGCAGGCGCTGATCGCGGCGCAGACGGCCGGCGCCGCCCGGACGCGGTCGATCACGACGCTGGCCGGCGCGCTCAGCCTTGGCACCATCGTCGGACCCGCCATCGCGCCCGCGATGATCGTCGAGCCGCTGGGGCCGCTCGGGCCAATGCTGGGCTTTGCGATATTCGGCGCTATCGCCTTGGGGGGAGCCTATATCTTCCTTCCTCGCGCGGCACGTGCAGTGGCGCCGGTCGCCGGCGGCGCGCCGCAAATATCGCTCGCGCAGGTCTGGCGTCGGCAGGGGATCGGCCATTATCTGAGCTTCGGGCTGCTGCTCTGCTCGGCGCAGGCGATCAATCTTTATACCATCGGTTTCGTGATCATCGACCGCATGGCCGACGACCCGATGGCGGCGCAGCGGATGATCGGCATCGCGATGACCGCGGCTGCGGTCGCCGCGCTGCTTGGCCAATGGGGTTTCGTCCGGCTGTTTTCGCCTTCGCCGCTGTCGATGATGCGGATCGGCACCGGATTTGCCTTTGCCGGCAACCTTATGGCCATAGCTGATGGGGGGGTAAACGTAGCCGCCCTCGGCTTTATTCTCGCGAGCTTCGGCTATGGCCTCGCGCGTCCCGGGTTCAGCGCAGCGGCGTCGCTTGCGGGGTCGAGCGGGGATCAGGTCGCGATCGCCTCTGCGATCACTTTTATCGCCGGGGCATCCATCACCTTACCGCCGGTCCTCGCCTCCGCCGCCTATCAATGGTGGCGCCCGGCACCGTTCGCGATCGCCGCAATGATCGGATTTGCGCTGTTGCTCAGCCATCTCCTGCCGGTGCTGGCCCGGCATATTGTCCACAACGAGCGATAGATCGTTCGCCCCGACCCGCTTTATCCGGCGGATGAAGAGCATAATGTCTGACCATGGCGTGCACGGCCATCAGCCCGCGCACTATATTAGAAACTGGAGAGAGAGTGTGGATCGTTATCTTGTCATTTCGTCGGACGGTCATGTCGGTCTGCCCCCCGAAAAATATCGCGGCTATCTGGAATCGAAGTATCATCAGCAGTTCGACGAGACGGTCGAGCTGGAGATCAAGGCGCGCGAGGAGCATGAAAAGCGCTTTCTGATCGACGACTTCAACAACAAGTGGCGTTCGCGCGTCGGCGACGGGCTGGAGGGCGCGTGGGACGGCACGATCCGCAATCGCGTGCTTGACGGCGACGGCGTCGCTGCCGAAGTCCTGTTTCCCGACGGGATCACCGAACGCAATGCGCCGCCCTTTGGCGCCGACATTGGCCTCCGTCCGTCGGCCGCGCGGGCCGAACTGCAATGGGCGGGCGCGCGCGCGCACAATCGCTGGCTGGCCGAATTCTGTCAGGACGATCCGCACCGCCGTATCGGGTTGGCGGTCATTCCGGCGCTCTATGACATCGACGAAACCGCGAAAGAAATTGAGTGGGCAAAGCGTCACGGCCTGAAGGGCGTCTTCTTCCCCGCGCTGACCGACGGGTTCGACCTGTATAACCACACCAAATATCACCGCATCTGGGCGATGCTCGAAGAAATGAACATGCCGCTTCATTTCCACTCGGGCGCGGCGCCCGCCTATGACACCACGCAGCCCGGCTGGATCGGCACCTTCCTGTGCGAGTTCGCCTTCTGGATGACGCGGCCGCTGTGGGCGATGACCTTTGGCGGCGTTTTCGAAGAATATCCGAAGTTGAAGGTCTGCTTCACCGAGGCGGGCGGCGAATTCTGGTTCCCGTGGGTGATGCAGCTGATGGATATCCGCGCTTCGGCCAAGCATACGAGCGGAAAGCTTGGCGATTATTATGCCAATATGAGCATGAAACCGAGCGAGTATTTCCAGCGCAACATCTGGGTCGGCTGTTCGGCGTTGCCCGATGAGGAAACGACGCAGGCCTATTATGACATCGGCGTCGATCGCATCCTGTGGGGCACCGACTATCCGCATCCCGAGGGAACCTGGCCGCACACTTTCGAGAAAATGTCGGCGAGCCTTGGAGGTTTGCCCGATGACGATATCCAGGCGATGCTCGGCATCAACGCGCTCGACGTTTATGATGTCGATGCCGATGCGCTTTGGAAAATTGCCGGCGAAATCGGCCCGCGCCGCGAATTGTTCGTCAAGCAAGCGGCCGAATAGGAACACGACCGGCGCCCGCCGATCCGGATGGGCGCATACTGGAAGCCTCCTCCTTTTCAAGGAGGAGGCTTCTGCCGCTATAGGCGTTTGCATTCGGGCAATGGGCTGATAGCATCCGGTCCTTTAAGGTGGGTTGATGTCGAGTTGGCGCGGGATTGAGGAATTTCTGGCGGTTGTTGATCAGGGCAGTTTTACGGCTGCGGGCGATCGGCTCGGCCTTTCGAAATCCTATATCAGCAAGACGGTTCATGAGCTGGAAGAGCGGCTGGGCGTCCAGTTGCTCGTCCGCACCACCCGCCGCCTTTCGCTGACGGGCGCGGGCGAAAGCTTTCACCGCGAATGCGCACAACTGCAGCAACGGTTGAGCGAAGTCGAAAAACAGGTCGGCCTCTATAGCACACAACCGGTGGGCCGGCTGCGCATCGGGCTCAGCGACATTTTCGGTTCGGATTATATGTCGGGACTGCTTGCCGAGTTCAGCGCCGAGCATCCCGGGATCATGATCGAGCCGATCGCCTATCTGAACGAAAATGAGATTGTTCAGGAAAGCTTCGACATCGTCATCCGTTATGGCGCGTTGCCCAATTCCAATCTGCGTGCCCGCACCTTTGGCTATCTGGCCTATTGCCTGTGTGCGACGCCTGCCTATGTCGCAGAGCATGGCTGGCCGAAAGCGCCCGAAGACTTGCTGGAACATGATTGCCTGACCGACCGCAGCGGGTCGATCAATTTCAACGGCGATATCTGTGTCCGGGTCCAGCCGAAATGGGCCAGCAACAGCGGCATCGCTTTGCGCAGCGCGGCGCGAAAGGGGCTGGGCATCGCCAGTCTGCCCGTCATGGTCGTCCGCCAGGATCTGGCCGAAGGAAGGATGATCGCGCTGGAGGAGGAATGGTCCTTCTATGATCGCGAATGCTGGGTCGTCTATTCGCCGGGCATCATGTCGGTCGCGACGCGCGCCTTCATCGATTATCTGGTGCGCAAGACGGGGCGCACGAAAATCCGTCCCTCGATGGCGGCATCGCTGGTCGCGCGCTATTAGAAGCTGGACCCGAATTCACCGATTGTTCGCGAGCAGACACAAACTGTGCGCGATTTTGATCTTACCTCTTGGCGAACAGACGATACACTTCCCGGACAAAGCCCATCGCTCAATGATGGCGTGAACTGGGAGACTGCCGTTGTCAAAGGTCGAACGCTTTCCAATGCCCATTCCCCACGGGTGGTTCGGAATAGGCTATGGCTCGGATCTCGCGATCGGCGATGTCCGGTCGGTCCGCTACTTTGGCCGGGATCTGGTCCTGTTCCGCAATGAGCAGGGTGAGGCAGGCCTACTCGATGCCTATTGTCCGCATCTTGGCGCGCATCTGGGACATGGTGGAACGGTCGAGGGCGATAGCATTCGCTGTCCCTTTCATCACTGGGCGTTCCGGCCCAACGGTTTTTGCAGCAGCATTCCCTACGCCAAGGCTTTTCCGCCCCGAGCGAAGCGTGAAGCGCTTGCGCAGTCCTATCCCGTCGTTGAAAAAAGCGGTGTCATCTGGGCCTGGTATCATCCCGACGATATCGCCCCGACGTTCGACGTGATCGACTATCCCGAATTCACCAATCCCGAATGGGCCGAGCCGATCAAGCGCGAATGGCGTTTTGCGAGCAACCCCCAGGAGATTGCCGAAAATGGCGTCGATGTCGCGCATTTCGCCTATGTCCACTCGATGGATGCGGTGCCCGAGGGCGAGACCGATTATGACGGTGTGCGGCGGCATAGTGTTGCCCGGGGGCATCGCACGATCGACCTGCCGTCGGGCGAGCGCAAGCAATTGCCCTATTCGGTCGACACGCTCCAGAACGGGGCAGGGCAGAAGTTCACGCGGCTGAGCGGGCTTGTCGAACTGTCGCTGCTCGTCATCGCGACACCGGTCGAAGCCGACGATGTCGAACTGCGTTTCTGTTTCACCCATCCGAAGGTCGCGCCGGGCTCGCCCGAGGAAAAGGCGATCGAAGCGGCGATCGAGAGTACTTGCGGGCAAAAGGGCGTCGAGGGCGATATCCCGATCTGGCATAACAAGATCCACCGTGCCCGCCCGTATCTGTGCGATGGCGATGGCCCGATCCTGCGCTTTCGTCGCTATTTCGAGCAATTTTATTCCGATGGACCGGGCGGAAGCCGTCTCGTCGAGGCTGCCGAATAAGCCCTCCGCTTCTGCGGAAAATCCTCACTGTCAAACATCTGCGCCTGCGGGCGCCATAGGGAGAATTGCGATGTCCAGACTGCGTTATGTTCAGGGTCCCGTCGAAACCCGTGCACCGGGCATGCTGCGCAACACCGTTTACGGGATTCGCGCGACATATGAGACCGATCCCGAAGTCATCGCGGCGCTGCTGCCGCAGCCGCTGGTCGCCACCGCAAAGCCCGAAATCTGGCTGCAGATGGTGCATGTGGCGATGCATGTGACCGAAACCGATACGGTCGAGATCGGCGCGCTGACCGTGGGCGTCAATTGCACCCATGAAGGGGCGCCGGGCGCCTATTGCTTCCACATGGCGATGGAAGGCGAAACCGTCGTCACGTCGGGGCGCGAGCGTTTCGGCGAGCCGAAAAAAATCGCGGAGACGCATTTCGAGCGCAATGGCGACCATCTGCGCGCGACCTGCTCACGCCACGGCATCGCCTATTTCGAAATCGAAGGCACGATTGGCGAAGCGATCGATGAGCCGCTGAAATTCGAAGAGCATCTGTTCTGCTACAAGGGCATGCCCTCGATCGATCAGCCGGGCCAGTTCGACGGCGACGTCTTCCTCACCCGCCTTAACTGGGAGCGCAATTATGCCTCCCGCCGGGCGATGACGGGGACGATCACCTTGCGCGATTCGGCCTATGATCCGCTCGCCGATATCCCCGTTCGCCGTATCGTCGACATGCAATATGTCGAAGGCGGGACCGCGACGGGCGGCACGCTGCTGCGCAAGGTTCCGGGCGAATGGATCGCACCGCACTGGGTCGGGCGGCACGATGATCCGCGCAATGTCGGTCTTGATGTCAGCAAGCGGAAGGCTGCCTGATGGACGATTTTTCCGGCCGGGTGGCGGTCGTTACGGGTGGAGCGAGCGGGGTCGGCAAATGTCTGTGCGCCGACCTCGCCCGCGCCGGGGCGCATGTGGTGATTGCCGATATCGATCCGGCGCGGCTGGAAGCCGTCCGCGAGGAGATTGACGCGCTGGGTTCGGGGCAGACGCTGGCGATCGCCTGCGACGTGACCAAGGAAGCATCGGTGCGGGCGCTGGCCGATCAGGTCTTCGAACGGTTCGAGACGGTGCATATCCTGTTCAACAATGCCGGCGTCGGACTGGGCGAAGCGCAGCGCAAGCTGTGGACGCTTCCGCTCAGCGACTGGCGCTGGGGTATCGACGTCAATGTACTTGGCGTCATTCACGGGATTGCTGCGTTCGTGCCGCGTATGATCGAGGCGGGGCAGGAGGGCGTGGTCGTCAACACCAGCTCGACCAACGGCGGGCTGCGTTCGCTTCCCAACACCCCCATCTATGCCGCCACCAAGGCGGCGGTGACGAGCATCTCCGAGGTTTTGCACCAGCAATTTCTGCGCGAAGGCGGCAAGTTGCGCGCTGCCACGCTCTTTCCGGGACCGCACACGGTCAACACCGCGATCATGGCGTCGGGCGAGGTCCGCCCGGCGGATTATGTCGAGAATGAAGCCCAGACCAAAGTCGCCTATCGCACGATGGAGGATCTGGTACGGACGACCGGGCTCAAGCTCAAACTGACCGAGCCGGCAGAGGTGTCTGCCTTTGCGCTCGACGGCATCAGGGCGGGGCGTTTCTGGTTGTTGCCTGAGAGCGAGGAGAATGACGTGCTGATCGCCGCGCGAACCGAACAGATACTGGCGCGGCGGGACCCGCCGTCGGCATGGTGACGGCGGCGGCGTCCGAAGCGCAGGAGGGGCAGCAGGAGGAAGCGACCAAGGGCGGTGTCTATCGCTGGGTGGTCGTCGCGATCCTGTTCACGGGCTACTGCTTCAGTGCGATCGATGCGCGCGTGCTGACGCTGATGGTCGAACCGATTCAGCGCGACCTGAACCTCAGCGATTTCGAGATCAGCCTGCTTCAGGGCTTTGCTTTTTCCCTGCTCTACAGCATCGCCGCGCTGCCGATCGGCCGGTTCGTCGATCGCACCAAAAGGCGCGCGACGCTGATCGTCTGGGGGGTCATCTTCTGGTCGGCGATGACGGCGGCCTGCGGCTTTACCAGCAGTTTCATCGGGCTCTTTCTTGCCCGCGTCGGCGTCGGGGTGGGGGAAGCAACGCTCAGTCCGACCGCCTATTCGCTGATCAGCGATTATTTCGAGCGCCGAAGACGGGCGCTGGCGATCAGCTTCTATGCGATCGGTTATCCGATCGGCGGCGGTCTGGCCCTTTTGATCGGGGGCTGGCTGCTCGCGCGCTTTACCAAAACCGGGGGCGCGACGCTGCCGTGGCTCGGCAGTTTCGAGCCGTGGCAGATGGTATTTCTGTGCGTCGCGGCGCCCGGGGTGATTGTCGCGGCACTGATGATGACGATCCGCGAGCCGGTGCGGCAGGAGCTGGCGGCGAACCTGTCGGTACAAAGCAGTCTGCGCGAAGGGTTCGACTATATTTCCGAACGCTGGGCGCTCTTCGGATCGCTGATCGGCTCGCTTGCCCTGATTGCCCTTTTGGCGATCGGGACTGCGCTGTGGTTTCCGACGTTCCTGATCCGTAGCTATGGCATGAGTCCTGCCGAGGTGGGGATGTCCTATGGAATGGTCATGCTGATCTGCGGTACCGTGGGCACCTTGGCCGGCGGCTGGCTGGCGGGACGATTGATGCAGGGCGGGCGCGCCGATGCCAATATGCGCGTCGTGCTGATTGCGACCTTGCTGAAGGGCGTGCCGCTGGTCATCGCGCCGCTGATGCCCACGGCCTTCTGGTCGTTGACGATGATGGCGATCGGGACGCTGATCGGACAGGCGTCGCAAGGCGTGATGCTGACCGCGATTCAGGATGTGACGCCCAATCAGTTGCGCGGACAGGTCACCGCCATTTCGTTGCTGTTCGTCAATCTGGTGGGAATGGGGCTGGGCGCCAGCGTCATCGCCGCGATCACCGATTTCGGCTTCGGCGATCAGGCGGCGCTGGGCTATTCGATCGCCATTGCCGGTGCGGTCGTGTTGCCGTTGATCATCGGACTGCTTCTCGTCGCCCTTCCGCACTATCGTCGCGCGATCGAGGGCTGACGCCGGGTACAGTAGCGATCAGCCGAGAACGGCGACGCTGCGCAGAATGAGGCGGACGAGATCGGCCTGGCGGCTGACGCCGGTCTTGCTGAGGATCGTCTTGCAATAGCTGCGCACCGTATTCTCGGTCAGGTCCAGCTTTGTGGCGGCTTCGGCCAGACTGAGCCCGGTCGCGAGCAGAGCGGCGAGATGCGCTTCGGAGGGGGTGAGGTCGAAGATCTGGCTGACCAGCCTTTCGACCGGCTGATTATTGTCGAGCCCTGACACATAAACCACCGCAGCGGGGCCCGTCTCGTTGCCAAAGCGCGAGGGCGTCTCGATCGTTCGCACGAGTACGCCCAGATGCCGGTCGCTGTCGGCTTCGACCCGCAAGCCTTCGGCGAAGCCGCCGCCATCGCGCCGCACCGAGACGGCTTGCCCGATGAGTTTCTGTAACCGTGTGTTGGCGGTCTTGCTTGCCAGAGCCAGCCGATTATCCGCAGCGCGGAGCGCGTCGCTCGATTTGAGCAGCGCGCGGCCCGCGCTGTTGGTGCGCAGGATATGACCCTCGCTGTCGAGGATGAAGGTGCAGAGCGTGAGCCGATCAAGCGTGTCGACCATCACCTGAAGCTCGGTCTCGTCGCGGCGCATCCGCGAGAAGAGCGCGAGCGATTGTTCGAGATGCGGACGCAGCGCAAGCAGGACCTGCTTGTCGTCGTCGGTAAAATCCTCTTCGTCCGGGCCGTTGGTCAGGCCGACATTTCCCTCCCACCCTCCGGGTTCGGATATATACATGCCGAGCTGATGCTCGATGCCATAGGGCTGCAATATCTCGCGATAGAAGCGGCTTTCGTGGAGGTCGCCGGGCGAAATAAGCTCGCTCAACCGGAAGATGTCGCCGCCCTTGGTCAGGGCGTTGCGCAGCGGATCGAGATCGCCGATCTCGGCATGAATCGCGTGAATATCGCGCGCTTTGCGCTCGTCGATCGCGAGTGGCGGTCCCCAGATGATCAATGGCGGCGTACCCTGACGGCTGAGGCGCAAGGTGATGGCCGAACTGGTGCAGCGCATCCGACGGCTCAGCGCCTCGAGAAAGCCCAGCCATGGCGTCGATTCCAGCGGCCCCCGATAAAGGAGCGTCACCAGTTCATCGACTTCGGCCACAGGCTTTTCGATCCGCATTCCGACTCCGCTTTCCTTTTGCGTCAAACCCCGATTATCTATGAGGATTGGCGTCGGGTCCGGCAATGATATGTCGGGTCGCAAACGGCAAGGGCGATGGCAAATTGCCTTCCCCCTGAATGGGGGTTGTCGCGTCCCTCCTGGCGCGTCACGCAGCAACGAATAATCGACCGGATGGATGAGTAGAATGTCCATGGACGTCCGGCGCAGGAGACGATTTGCCGTGGCCGAAGCGAAGTTCACGATACCGCATAAGATATTTGCGGCTGCGCGCGCGCATGGCGACACCGTCGCGATTCGCGGCGAAGACGGCACGGAAGTTCGCTACCGCGATCTCGAACCGCTGGTGCGAGCGGCGGCCAAGGGCTTTATCGCGGCAGGTGTGGATCAGGGGGACCGTATAGCGATCTGGGCACCGAATGCGGTAAACTGGATCATCGCCGCCATTGGCGCCCAAGCGGCGGGCGCGGCGATTGTGCCGCTCAATACACGGCTGAAAGGGCGCGAGGCGGGCTATATCCTACGCACCAGTGGCGCAAAACTGTTGCTCACCGTTTCTGCTTTTCTCGGTACCGCCTACCCGCAATTGATTGCGGAAGAAGATCTGCCGGATCTGCACGATATTGTGCTGATGGAGGGCGATGAAGGCGGGCTGTCGTGGCAGAGCTTTCTCGATCGCGGCGCGGCACTTTCGGATGCTGCGGTCGATGCGGGGATGGATGCGCTGGACGAGGATCAGGTCAGCGATATCCTTTTCACCTCGGGCACCACAGGCAACCCCAAGGGCGCGGTGACGACGCACGCCCAGAATATCCGGCTCTATCACGCCTATGGCGAGACGTTGACCTATGGGCCGGGCGACAATTTCCTGATCATCAATCCCTTCTTCCACAGCTTCGGCTATAAGGCGGGTTGGCTGGTGGCGTTGATGCGCGGGGTGTCCGTATTGCCCCACGCCGTTTTCCAGACCGAAAAGGTCCTCGAACGGATCGAGCGCGAGCGCGTCACGCTGTTGCCCGGGCCACCGACCATCTTTCAGAGTCTGCTTGCCGGTCCGTATGACCAGTTCGACATTGGGTCGCTGCGCGTTTCGATCACCGGTGCGGCGTCGGTTCCGGTCACGCTGATTGAGGAGATGCGCGGCAAGCTTGGCATCGACGTTGTGCTCACGGCTTATGGTCTCACCGAAACCTGCGGCGTCGTGACGATGTGCAGCGCCGATGACGATGCCGTGACGGTCGCGAACACCGCGGGGCGGCCGCTTGCCGGGATCGAAGTCAGACTGATCGATGCGGCGGGTGAGCGGGTGGCGGCGGGCGAAGCGGGCGAACTGCTGGTACGCGGTCCCAATGTGATGCGCGGCTATTTCAACGATCCGGCGGCGACCGCGGCGGCGATCGACGACGAAGGCTGGCTGCGCACTGGCGACATCGCGGTGCAGGATGCGCGTGGCAATGTGAAGATCACCGACCGCGCGAAGGACATCTTCATCGTCGGCGGTTTCAACGCCTATCCGGCCGAGATCGAGGGATTGCTGGCGGCCAATCCAGCCGTGATGCAGTCGGCCGTCATCGGCGTACCCGACGAACGTCTGGGCGAGGTGCCGATGGCGTTCGTCGTCCTGCGTCCCGGCACGTCGGCTTCGGCAGAGGATATCACCGCGTGGTGCCGCGACAATATGGCGAATTACAAGGTGCCGCGGCGGGTAGAGATCGTCCATGCGCTGCCGATGAACGCAGCGGGCAAGGTGCAGAAATTCCTGTTGCGGGGATGACGGGTTGTGCCCGAAAATGGCCCGTCCTTATTTCGTCACCCTGAACTTGTTTCAGGGGCCACAGCCTGCCGGTGCCTTTGGCGCGGCGCTGGACGAAAGACCTGACCATGGATGCTGAAACAAGTTCCGCATGACGAAGTTTAAAGCGCGGCTCACCACCCCATTGCCCCCTCCATCGTCGTCACCCCGGACCTGATCCGGGGTCCCGCTTGAAGTCGGGCGCTGGTCGATGCCCTAAAAGCGGGGTCCCTTTGAGTTCACAAACGAAGTGCAACACCTCACACGGGTGCTGCCATGTCGAGATACCGCCAGCCGAAATCTTCAACCCGTTGCACTTCAAATGTGAAGCCACACCCGGATCCAGTCCGGGATGACGAAGAAAGGCAAGGGAGAGCGACCGCCGAAAGGGCGGAAATCTGCGCAACTTCACGCTGGATTTGCTGTTTGTCATCGCGTGTACAAGTCATCTCGCAAGGCTATGCCGTGCGAATAATGTAGGACAGCGGTTTTTGGCCTTGCCCGTTCGGCCAACAGGCGGGCGGTTGTCCGGTCCGGCGATCCAAGCTATTCCGAACTGATGAATGCTGATCGCAACGGCTTCGCTTGGGCTTGCCTGCTACTGGCTGGTTGCAATTCACCCGTCGAGGTTGATCATCCCTTCTATCTGACCTTCACCGAAACCCGCGATCAAATGGCGCTTTATCGATGCCCCGATGGCCCCGATGGCGGATGCGCCCGAGACGGCTTGCCGGGACCGGCTGTGGCGGCCGCGGGAGCGAACAACGACTATCTGGTGGTCAGGACTAGCGCGGGATATTATTATTTCCGGCGTGTCCCTCAGGAGACATCGGGATGGGGAAATAATCCCGAAAAAATCGTCGGACCTTTGACAGCCGAAGAGTTCGGCCGCGCCAAAGCCCAGTTCAAATTACCCGATTTCACCGTCACGCCCTGACGGCGTTCAGTTCGCCACGACCCCGAACAGATCATGCTCGTCGGCATCCTCGATCGCGACATCGACGATATCGCCGGCCTTCAACGTCGCGGCGACGTCGCGGAGGTAGACATGGCCGTCGATCTCGGGCGCATCCGCCTGTGAGCGGCCGGTCGCGCCGATGCTGCCGTCTTCGTCGGCTTCACCGACTTCGTCGATGATGACGGGCAGCGTGCGGCCGATCCTGGCTTCGAGCTTGGCGGCGCTGATCGCGGCGGTCTTTTCCATGATGCGCTGGTAGCGCTCTTCCTTGACCTCTTCGGGGACCTGGTCGTCGAGGGCGTTTGCCTGCGCACCCGCGACGGGTTCGAAGCGGAAGGCGCCGACGCGGTCGAGCTGGGCTTCGTCGAGCCAGTCGAGCAGATACTGGAAATCGGCCTCTGTCTCGCCAGGGAAGCCGACGACGAAGCTCGAACGCACCGCAATGTCGGGGGCGATCGCGCGCCAGTTCTTGAGGCGGTCGAGCACCTTCGCCTCGTTGGCGGGGCGCTTCATGCGCTTGAGGACGCTGGGGCTTGCGTGCTGGAAGGGGATGTCGAGATAAGGGGTCAGCAGCCCTTCGGCCATCAGCGGGATGACCGCGTCGACGTGCGGATAAGGGTAGACATAGTGGAGGCGCACCCAGGGGGCATTGCCTTCGCTGGTCCGAAGCTGGCCGAGTTCGCGCGCGAGGTCGGTCATATGGGCGCGGACTTCGCGGCCATGCCACTGGCGCGGGTCGTGGCGAATATCGACGCCATAGGCCGAGGTATCCTGGCTGATCACCAGCAGTTCCTTCGTCCCCGCAGCGACGAGCTTTTCGGCCTCGCGCAGCACCGCGTCGATGCGGCGGCTGACGAGTTTGCCGCGCAGGTCGGGGATGATGCAGAAGGAACAGCTGTGGTTGCAGCCTTCGCTGATCTTCAAATAGCTGTAGTGGCGCGGGGTGAGCTTCAGCCCGCCCTCGGGAACGAGGTCGATGAACGGGCCTTGGGTGGGCGGCGCCGCTTCGTGGACGGCGTCGACGACCTGTTCGTACTGATGCGCGCCGGTGACTGCGAGGACGTTGGGGAAGCGGGCGCGGATCACTTCGGCTTCATTGCCCATGCAGCCGGTGACGATGACGCGGCCATTTTCGGCCATCGCTTCGCCGATCGCCTCGAGGCTTTCTTCCTTTGCCGAATCGAGGAAACCGCAGGTGTTGACCAGCACGACGTCGGCGCCCGCATAATCGGGCGACAGGCCGTAGCCGTCGGCGCGGAGCTTGGTCAGAATCCGTTCGCTGTCGACCAGCGCTTTGGGACAGCCGAGTGAAACCATGCCGACTTTCGGCTGGGCGGGAAGGGTTTTGGTTGCCATGATCGGGCGCGCCTTTACGCGATTTCGTGGCCCTTGTCACGCGCAGCGCGCGGGGCCATGCGGGGAGGCGTCAAGGCGCGTGGCGATGTACGGGTGCGAAGATGAAGGATGATCACATATGATTGGCGTGTTTGCGGCGATTTCGGCGGCCATTGCGGTCGCGGCGGGGGCGTTCGGCGCGCATGGCGCGGCCGGGCAGCAGGAAGCCGAATGGCTGCGTACCGGTGGATTGTACCAGCTGATCCATGCGGTCGCTGCGCTGGCGATCATGGGCGTGGCGCGCGGGCCGGCGGTGATGCTGCTCGGCGGGTCGGTGCTGTTCGCCGCGACGCTCTATGCGATGGCGCTGGGCGCGCCGCGCTGGCTGGGGGCGGTGACGCCGATCGGCGGCACCTTTCTGATCATCGGCTGGTTGTGGGCCGCGTGGATTTACTGGCGCGCCTGATATCCTGGCGCTAGTCGCCCGGAACGCTCGCTTCGCATTCCTCGCAGCGGATGACCTCGACAATCTCGTCGCCATGTTCAAGGCGCTGTGCCTCGGGCTCCCAGAAACCAAAGGGCTTTCCGGCGCGGTAGATGCGGAGGCCGCGGCCTCCGCTGGCGAGTTCATCGATGCTGCGCCCGACTTCTTCGGCAGCAACCGTGCGCTCGCGCAGCTGGACGCGTCCGCCGATGCCGGCAAGATCGGCCATATAGTCGGCGACATGCGCACCCTGCGCCGATCCCGCGAGCAGCAGCCCGGTGAAGCTGACCGGGTTGATGACATTGTTCGCGCCCGCCTGCCGCGCGAGGAGTTCATTATCCTTTGCGCGGATGACGACGCTGATCGGAACGTGCGGCGCGAGGTGACGGACGGTGAGCACCATGAGGATCGAGGTATCGTCGCGGCCCGCAGAGACCAGCACCGACTGCGCCTCGGCAATGCGAACGTCGACCAGCGTATCGTCGTTTGACGCGTCGCCTTCGAGGATATTGCAGCCCGCCGCCTCGGCCGCATTGATGCGGCCCCGCGCCTGATCGATCACGACGATACAGGCGGGGTCGGTGCCGCGCGCAATCAGTTCCCTGACCGCTTCGCTGCCGCTGATGCCATAGCCGAGCACGACGATATGGTTGGTGAGCTTTGCCTGGATGCGGGCCATACGCCATTTTTCCCATGTGCGCTTGAGGACGAAATTATAGGCGGTACCGACGAAGATGAAGAGCACCATGATGCGGATGGGCGTGACGATCACCGCCTCGATCAGACGCGAGCGGTCGGACACCGGGGCGATGTCGCCGAAACCGGTGGTGGTGACCGAAATCATCGTGAAATAGACGACGTCGAGGAAACTGATGTGGCCGTCGTGGCTGTCCTTCAGTCCCGCGCGGTCGATCCAGTGGACGAGAACGACGATCGCAATCAGGAAGAATGCGACGCCCAGGCGCGTCACAAGGTCGGCCCAGATCGGCCAGTTGCTCGCGCGCTTCAGCATGTGAAGGCCGCTCTGGATATGGAGCTTGGGGTTCGGCCGCTTGCTCATTGCGACCCTTCTGCCAAAGCTGTGCGCGTAACGCTAGCCGCCATAGGCGCCGCGCAGCGCGGCGAGCGAGGCGTCGTGGGTCAGGTCGAGCTGGAGCGGCGTGACCGAGACAAAGCCATCGTCGATGGCTTCCAGATCGCTGTCGTGGCCAAGGCTGTGTTCGATGCCGTGGAGGCCGAACCAGTAATAGCGATAGCCGCGCGGGTCGGTGCCCTCGACGATCGAGCCGCGGCCATAATCGTGGAAGCCCTGACGCGTGACGCGGATGCCTTTAACTTCGGCTGCAGGAAGGGCGGGGAAGTTGATGTTGATCAGGGTGCGCGGCGGCGTGTTCATGTCGAGCAGCGGGCGCAGGACTTTGGCGCCCCATTGCTCGGCTGCCTCGAACGGCACGCTGTCGCCCATGCCTTCCTTGGCATAGACTTGGCTGAGGGCGATCGAGCGAATGCCGGCGAGCGCGCCTTCGATCGCGGCCGATACGGTGCCCGAATAGGTGATGTCGTCGCCCAGATTGGCGCCGCGGTTGACGCCCGAGAGGATCAGGTCGGGCTTTTCCGGCATCAGCTTGCCGATTGCCATCATCACGGCATCGGTCGGGGTGCCGCTGCACGACCAGCGCCGCTCTTCATGCTGGCGGATGCGGACAGGGCGCGAGAGGGTGAGCGAGTGGCCGGCGCCCGACTGTTCCTCGGCGGGCGCGCAGACCCAGATGTCATCCGAAAGCTGGCGCGCGATCGCTTCGAGAACCGCCATGCCGGGGGCGTGATAGCCGTCGTCGTTGGTAAGGAGGATGCGCACGTTTCTGTCTTTCTTTCTTCGTCATGCCGGACTTGATCCGGGGTGACGAGGTTTAGTTGGTCGCCGGGGTAAGGCGAGTGATCCCGCCCATATAGGGCAGCAGCACGTTAGGGATGATGACGCTGCCATCGGCCTGCTGATAATTTTCGAGGATCGCGACGAGCGTGCGGCCCACGGCGAGGCCCGATCCGTTCAGCGTGTGGACGAACTCGTTGCCCTTGACCTCTTCGCGGCGGAAGCGGGTGTTCATACGGCGGGCCTGGAAGTCGCCGCAGTTCGAGCAGCTCGAAATCTCGCGATAGCTGTCCTGTCCCGGCAGCCAGACTTCCAGGTCATAGGTTTTGCGCGCCGCGAAGCCCATGTCGCCGCTGCACAGCAGCATCTTGCGGTACGGCAGTTCGAGCGCTTCGAGGATCGTCTCGGCGGCGCGGGTCTTGCGCTCGAGTTCGGCGTCCGAGTCCTCGGGACGGACGATCGAGACGAGTTCGACCTTCCAGAACTGATGCTGGCGGATATAGCCGCGCGTGTCGCGCCCAGCAGAGCCTGCTTCGGAGCGGAAGCAGGGGGTGAGCGCGGTCATGCGGATCGGCAAATCAGCCTCGGGAAGGATTTCCTCGCGCACCGCGTTGGTCAGGCTCATCTCGGATGTCGAAATGAGCCAGCGGCCGTCGGTGGTCTGGAACAGATCCTCGCGGAATTTCGGGAGCTGCGTCGTGCCGAAGGCGGCTTCGTCGCGGACCATCAGTGGCGTTGCGCATTCGGTGTAGCCGGCGTCGATCGTCTGGCGGTCGATCATGAACTGGCCGAGCGCGCGTTCGAGCCGCGCCATCTGCCCCCTCAGAAAGGCAAAGCGAGCGCCGGACATTTTGGCTGCGGTTTCGAAGTCGAGGCCCAGTGCGGGGGCGAAGTCGGCATGCTCCTGCGGCGCGAAATCGAAGCTGCGCGGGGTGCCCCAGCGCGAAATTTCGACATTGCCTTCCTCGTCCTCGCCCTCGGGAACGTCGGCAGCGGGCAGATTGGGAAGCGCGGCGAGCATGTCCTGCAGCGCCGCAAGCTGTTCGCGTTCGGTGTCTTCCTTCGCGGGCAGCGCAGTCTTGAGCTCTGCAACCTCGGCCTTCAGCGCCTCGGCCTTGTCCTTGTCGCCCTGCGCCATCGCCTGACCGATCAGTTTCGACGCCTCGTTACGGCGAGCGAGCGAGCCCTGGATTTCGGTCTGCAGCGCGCGCAGCGATGCGTCCATGGCGAGGATATGGGCGGACAGGGGTTCGAGGCCGCGGCGCGCGAGGCCGGCGTCGAATGCTTGCGGGTTGTCCCGGATCAGGCGGATATCGTGCATGGCCGCGCTATGGCGTTGCCGCCCGCGCCGCGCAACCCCGTCCTATCGTTCCACCAAACCAGCGAGTTGGCCGATCGCGGTGCCCCAGCCGTCTTGGAAGCCCATTTCATCATGCTTGCGGCTGTCTTCGGGGTTTTTGTGGAGGACGCGCGCAGAATAGAGCGTGCCGCCATCCTGTGCCGCAAAGGTCAGGATCGCGGTGATCGCGAGCCAGGGTTCGACGGGCTGCCAGCCCTCGGTCAGGACGGTCGTGAAGACCAGTCGCTGTTCGGGGATGGCTTCGAGGAAACAGCCATCGACATGGGGCTGAAATTCGCCGCTGCCCTCGCGCATTCGCGTCACGAAGCCGCCGCCGGGGCGCAGGTCGAGCTTGACGACCTGACATTCGATCGGCGCGGGAATCCACCATTTTTCTAGATGGGCGGGGACGCTCCAGGCGTTCCACACCGCGGCGGGCGGGGCGGCGATGAAGCGTGAAATCGTCAGTTCGGTCTGGTCGGTCATTCTTCGCTCCCATGTTTTTGTGATTCGACGAAGGCGGCGAGGCGGTCGGTGCGCCCTTGCCAGATCGCGCGTTGCTCGCTCAGCCAGTCCTCGGCTGCGGCGAGGCGATCGGCATTGAGGTGGCAGGTGCGGACGCGGCCGCGCTTTTCGGAGCGGATCAGCCCCGATGCCTCCAGCACCGACAAATGTTTCATGAAGGCCGGAAGTCCCATGGCGAAAGGCTCGGCCAGACGCGTCACTGGCGCGCCGCCGGTGATCAGCCGGCCGATCACCGCGCGCCGGGTCGGGTCGGAAAGGGCGTGGAACACCGAATCAAGCGCGGGCTGTTGGTTCACCATCTGGAAAAGTATATATAATAGTTTTCCGGATGGCAAAGTAATTCCCGTGCCCATAAAAAGGGGCCGCCCGATGAAGGGCGACCCCAGGGTTGGCGGTCCGGGTTGCCCCCCTGACCCCCAGTGGATGGCTTAGGCCGCGTCGGTCCCGGCGCTGTTCCGGCTGGCCGCGCGGCGACGGACGACGAGCGCTGCTGCGGCGGCGCCGAACAGCAGGATCATCGGCGGTGCCGGCACAGGGGTCGGATCGCCCGATGAGCTGCTGGTGCTGCCGTTCGAGCTGGACGATGAGGAACTCGACGACGAGCTGCTGCTCGACGAAGAGGATGATGATGAACTGCTGGTGGTGCCGAAGCTGCTGCTGCCGCCGGTTGCGCCGGAGGAGGTGGCGCCGCTCGACGAGCTGCTGCTCGACGAAGAGGAGGAACTGCTCGACGACGAGCTGCTCGATCCGCCCGAACTGCCATGCCCGTGGGACGAACCGCCCCAGCCCGAGCTGCCATGGCCGTGCGAGCTGCCGCCGCTCGACGAGGATGAACTCGAAGACGAGGAACTGGATGACGAACTCGACGACGAACTGCTGCTCGACGACGAGGATGTGCTGACATTGCCCGAAGAGGTCGAAACCCCGCCGGTCGAAGTGCTGACGCTTCCGGTCGAGGTCGAAACGCCGCCGGTCGAGGTCGAGACCCCACCCGTCGAAGTCGAGACGCTGCCGGTGGAGGTCGAAACGCCCGAAGAGGTACTGGTGGTCGAGCTGAGGCCGCCGGTGGTCGTCGAGGTGACGACGATGTTGCCGCTGCTGCCGCCGCCGCCGCCGCCAAAGCCGCCGCCGAAGAAGCCGCCACCGAAACCGCCGCCAAAGCCGCCGCCGATCACGGTCACGCCGCCGCCGCTACCGCCGCCGCCGAAACTTTGCTGCGGGAAGGGGGCGTAGGGGATCGGGGGAAGCGGGATCGTCTGCGTCACCACTTGCGTCTGCGGCGTTTCGGTGCGGATGATGCGTTTGGTCGTCACGACGCGGCGCACGCGCTTGACGGGCTTGCGCGCCGCATGGCGCTTGCGCACGACCGGCTTGCAAGGCGTGCACGATGGCGCCTTGCGAACCTGTGCCGCGGCGGGCACTTCGGCGATCTTCATCGCACCGCTGCCAATGATGGCGCCGCCGCAGGTGCAGGCGCAAAGTTTGGCGAGAGCCATTCGGACAGACATCAGGTTTCTCTCTTCTTTCCCGTTGCGGGCGATTGGCGCCGCCGGCCCGGCACCAGTTCACACGATCAGCTACGGCCAAAAGGCCAAGGCTTTGTGAACACGGCAATCGCGTTAACCGCGTTCACCTGTCCGACAGCGGGAATCGGGGGGCGGAATCAACCCTGAACACGGCTTCTGTCCCAAAACAGCACGAAAATGGCAACAATTCTATGCCGCTAGGGAGGCTTTGTCTCAATTCTGGTCGTTTTGACAGGGTCGGGCGGCGGCGAGAATCATCGGGTGCCCGGAAAATAGTTCACCGCCGATTCACTTGAACCGCATTAGTTGGTCGCTTCGGCGCTTGTGTAGAAACCAGTGGCTGGTTATAGGCCCGGCGCATTCCCCGGTCTGCCACCGCGGCGGCCGCGGCGAGAGGAAAGGACGCAAGCCTTCGTCATGCCGACCCAGATTGCCGACATTGGCGCCGACGCGCTTCTACAAGCCAAATCAAACCTCGATTCGGACTATATTCCCAGCGACGACGAAGAGTTTATGAACGAGCGGCAGCAGGAATATTTCCGCGGCCTGCTTCGCGCCTGGAAAAAGTCGATCCTGACCGAATCCGAATCGACGCTCGCGCATCTGCAGGACGGGCCGCTTCGCGAACCCGACCTGGCCGACCGCGCCTCCAGCGAAACCGATTGGGCGATCGAGCTGCGTACCCGAGACCGCCAGCGCAAATTGATCGCCAAGATCGATTCGGCGATTCGCCGCATCGACGAGGGCGAATATGGCTATTGCGCGGTGACCGGCGAACCGATCTCGCTCGCCCGGCTGCAGGCACGCCCGATCGCGACGATGACGCTGGAAGCGCAGGAACGCCACGAGCGCAACGAACGCATTTCGCGCGAAGATTGACCTTCTTCTAACGGTTTACGTTTCCGCAACGGCTCTGTCCTAGATTAACCGCCTCGGTATTTTTGCGGGGGTATGGTTCGCAATGGATGGTCGAATGGCGGTTGTGCCGGAAGAAGAGGGAGCGGCACTGCCGCGCGGCGATGATCGGGACAGCCTGTTTTTGCAGGCGGGCCTGCTGATTCCCGGTAGCACGGACCCCGTCGTTGTGCGGGTGCGCAACCTGTCGGCAGGCGGGATGCTCGCCGAAAGCCCGGCCCCGGTGACCGAAGGCACCGCCCTCGCGGTCGAACTGGGCAATGTCGGTACGGTGTCCGGGCGCGTCGTGTGGGCTGGCGAGGGCAAGTTCGGCATCGCCTTTGACCGCCAGATCAATCCGCAGGCGGCGCGCCGTCAGGTGGTTAGGGAATCGGATTTGCCGGCATATCTGCGGCGCAGCGGGCTGGAGCCTGTGCCAATCTACCGCCGGCGCTGATGTTTCCGGGGGGAAGCATCAGCCGGCGGTAGCGGCTGAATGGTCGATCAGGCGATCGTGACCATCTCTTCTTTTATCCTGAGCTTTTGTTTCTTCATTTGCGCCAGCAGGCCCACATCGGGGGCGGGGCGGCGCTCTTCATTCGCAATTTTCACATCAAGGTCCGCGTGACGGGACTTCAGGGCGGAAAGGTGCGACATGCTCATTGGCCATTCTCCTTTTCGACTCGATTGGCAGGGCCGAGTAAATCACGAATCGCCCCCTATGTCGTGACGATTCGGCCAGACGGTGCCCGTTGCGGACCAACCGTGATCGTGGCAGGAGGGTGTCCGTGAACCCCGACGAAATTTCCCAGCGCCTCGAGCTACTTCGCGTCGAGCATCGTGATCTCGATGCCGCGATCATCGCGCTTGCCGACGGCGCAGTGCCCGACCAGTTGCAGCTTGCGCGGCTGAAGAAACGCAAGCTGCGGCTGCGCGACGAAATTCAATGGTGCGAGGATCAGCTGCTTCCTGACATCATCGCCTGAGCGCCGGGCTGATTCAAAACGGGACAGCGGCGTTTTTCATGGTTACCGCCATTGCGGATCAAGGCGGGGCCGTGCCATTCCGGGTCCATGCTCAGCGCCCAATCGCATATCGACAACACCAACCTTCCGTTACAGCGCGCGCAGGTCGAAAACCTCTATATCGATGCGATGCTGCTGGCCGACGAGGCGCATGCGGCTTTCGCGGACCAGCGCGAACTGAACCGGACGACGGCGGGTAACGAGCGCGAGGCGGCACTGTTCCTGATCGACCTTGCCTGCGAGGCGTTGAAAACGACGACGCGGCTGATGCACATCATCGCCTGGCTGCTCCACCGCCGGGCGATGATTGCGGGCGATCCCGGCGCGGCAGTGAACGACAGTGCGGCGCGGATCGGTGATCCGGTCGCTGCCGACTGGGATATTTGCGACCGCTTCGACGAGCCCGTCCGCCGCATCATCGCGGCGAGCGAGCGCCTGTTCGATCGCATCGCGATGCTGGAGGCCGGGTGGCAGGCGCCTGCGGCGACGCCGGTGCAGCAATTGATGGCACAGCTCGAAGCCCGGCTTTAGGTCGCCAGCCACTCGATCCATGCGCCATGGGCATGTGCGCGGCCCAGCATTTTCGGGGCGCCGTTGCCTGGCCAGTGGCGCACCACCAGTTCGTGAAGATGCACCGTGCGGTTCGCCTCGAGCGCGATCCATGCGAGGAGGCGCCCGGCGGTCGCGCGGGCGCCCGCGGCCTCCATTGCCGCAGCGACGCGCACCTGCTGGTCGGCGGGGACATATTGCCAGACGATCGAGTGCATCAGCACGCGTGTCGTGCCCTCGGCCTGCGGTTTCGCGAGTTCGGCCTCGATGAAATCGGCGGCGTTGCTTTGGACAAGATCGGGCTTCTGCGCCTCGGCCGCCGCGATCGCGGCCTCGATACGCGCGAAGCGGATATGATGTTCGGGCCAGACATAAGCCTTCAGCCGTAAAGCCTGCGCCGGATCGGTCAGATCGACCGGCGCGACGTCACAGCCTTTCAGGCCCGCAAAGCCGATCTTGTGCTGCGGCGGATGACGGCCCTGCCATTCGGGAGTGAAGGCCATCACCCCGGGCTGCGGTCCCACATGCGCCCCGGCGAGATCGTAATGATAGCGGTCGATCATCAGATTGATTCCCGCGCTCGACCCGATTTCGAGGCAGTCGAACATCGGCGGCAGCCCCTGTTCGGTGAGCCACAGCATCGCGGCGATGAAGTTCGACGACCGCCCCGCTTCGTTGGTCTGCGGCGGTCCGTCGAGCCATGGCAGCAAGGCGGCCTCGTGCCGCGCGGCGACTCCGGCAACGATCGTGGCATCGTTGATATCCTCGGCATCGGCATAGATGGGGGCGAGTTCGTGCGCGGTTCCCGCAAGGTGGAGCGCGTGGAGGCCGCCGGCGGCGCGCAGGGGCAGCGCGTCGGCGAGCGGGGCGCCTTTCCAATTGGCGATCCGCCGGGCGAACTCGCTTGCGGGATTGTCGATCAGCGTCGCGAGCGCGGCGACGATCCGCGCGGTGATGGGAGCGTCGTTGGCGCGGCAATAAATGACCTGATTGGCAAAGGCCGCGCGGATCGCTTCGCGTCCGGCACCGGCCATATCGAGAAACTCGTATCGCTCGCTCATTGCCCTTTTTCCCGTCGCCGCCTATGTGCGCGACGCTTATGCCCGAACCGATCATCTTTGCCATCCCCAAGGGACGGATCCTCGACGAGGCGCTGCCGCTGCTCGCGCGCGTCGGTATCGAACCTGCGGCGGACTTCTTCGATCCGAAGAGCCGTGCGCTGATCTTTGGGACCAACCAGCCGCATATCTCGCTGATCCGGGTGCGCGCGTTCGATGTCGCGACCTTTGTCGCGCATGGCGCGGCGCAGCTGGGGATCGTCGGGTCAGACGTCGTCGACGAGTTCAACTATAGCGAGCTTTATGCGCCGGTGGACCTTGGCATTGGCCATTGCCGCCTGTCGCTGGCTGGCCCGGCAGACAGCGCGCCGCCGGGAATCGGAGCGAGCCATATTCGCGTCGCGACCAAATATCCGGGAACGACGCGCCGCTGGTTCGAGGGGCAGGGCATTCAGGCCGAATGTATCAAGCTGAATGGCGCGATGGAAATTGCGCCGAAGCTGGGACTTGCCTCGCACATCGTCGATCTGGTCTCGACCGGAAAGACGCTCGTCGAGAACGCGCTCGCCGAGCAGGTGGTGATTTCGCAGGTTTCGGCGCGGCTCGTCGTCAACCGGGCGGCATTCAAACTGCGCTCGGCCGAGGTGCCGGCGCTGGTCGAGAAATTCCGGCAGGCGGTGGGCGATGCGGCGGCTTGATGCTTCGGCGCCCGGCTTTGCGGCCGCGTTCGACGCGCTGGTCGATGACCGGCGCGAAAGCGCGTCCGACGTGTCGGCCGACGTCGCGGCGATCGTCGCGCGGGTAAAGGCCGAGGGCGACGCCGCGCTCGCCGAATATACCGCAAAGTTCGACCGCTTCGACCTTGATGCAAGCGGGTGGAGCATTTCGAAGGAGGAATGCGCCGCAGCCTATGAGGCGCTGTCGCCTGAACTTCGCGATGCGCTGAACCTCGCTGCGACACGCATCCGCGCCTATCATGCCGCGCAGCTGCCCGAGGACCGCGATTACCGCGATGACACCGGCGCCCGCCTTGGCGCGCGCTGGAATGCGGTCGATGCTGCGGGGGTCTATGTCCCCGGCGGGCGCGCGGCCTATCCCTCGTCAGTGCTGATGAACATCCTGCCCGCGAAGGTCGCGGGCGTCCGCCGCATTGTGATGATGACGCCCACGCCCGGCGGTGAGGTCAATCCCGTCGTCATGGCTGCGGCGCATATCGGCGGAGTCGACGAAATCTGGCGCGTTGGCGGGGCGCAGGCGGTTGCCGCGCTCGCTTATGGCACCGACAAAATCGCCCCGGTCGATGTCGTCACCGGCCCCGGCAACGCGTGGGTCGCCGAGGCGAAGCGCCAACTCTACGGCGTCGTCGGTATCGACATGGTCGCCGGGCCGAGCGAGATTGTCGTCGTTGCCGACGCGAAGAACGAACCGCATGTCATCGCCGCCGACCTGCTCAGCCAGGCCGAGCATGATCCGACCAGCCAGTCGATCCTGTTCACCGACGATGCGGCCTTCGCCGATGCGGTCGCTGCCGCGGTCGATGCGATCATCCCGATGCTGACGACCGCCGCGACGATGCGCGAAAGCTGGGATGCCAATGGCGCGATCATCATCGTGCCTGCGCTCGCCGACGCGATCCCGCTCTGCGACCGGCTCGCCGCCGAACATCTCGAACTGGCGGTCGATGCCGACGAGGCCGACGCGCTGTTCGCCAAAGTGCGCCACGCGGGTTCGGTCTTCCTCGGCCGCCACACGCCCGAAGCGATCGGCGATTATGTCGCGGGTCCGAACCATGTGCTGCCGACCGGCCGCCGCGCGCGTTTTTCGAGCGGACTGTCGGTCACCGATTTCATGAAGCGCACCAGTTTCCTTGCGCTCGATCCGGCGGCGCTCGCCGCGATCGGGCCCGCCGCAGTCGCGCTGGCCGGCGCCGAGGGGCTTCCCGCCCACGCGCTATCGGTCAGCCAGCGTCTCAGCTAAGAAAAGAACCATGAAGAAACGCTCCCAGTCCCGCTCCGCCGCCCGTCTCGCCGCCGTTCAGGCGCTCTATCAGCATGAGATGGAAGCGACCCCGATCGCCAAGCTGATCCATGAATTCCATCAGCACCGCATCGGCGCGACGATCGAAGACGATGAATATGCCGACGCCGATACCGAATTTTTCGATGATCTGGTGAAGGGTACGCTCGCACGGCTGGACGAAATCGACGTGGCGATCGTCTCGCGGCTTGCCAGCGGCTGGTCGATGGACCGGCTCGACCGCACGATGAAGGCGATCCTGCGCGCCGGTTCCTATGAACTGCTGGCGCGCAGCGACGTGCCGATCGGCGCGGTGGTCAGCGAATATGTCGATGTCGCCAAGGCTTTCTTCGACGCGCGCGAGGCGGGCTTTGCCAACGGCCTGCTCGACGCGATCGGCAAGGATGTGCGGAAGAGCGCCTGAGGCGAATGCGGGCGTGACCGAAATCAACCCGATCCGTTTTGACGGACAAGTCGCGCTGATCACCGGCGCGGCGCGCGGCATCGGCCATGCCTATGCCCGGCTGCTCGCCGAGCGCGGCGCGGCGGTCGTGATCCATGATGTGGGCGCCGATTCGGACGGTCAGGGCAGCGATCCTGCCATCGCCGAAGGCGCCGCCGACGCATTGCGGCGCGCGGGCTGGCAGGCGTCGGCAGCGCATGACGCGATCGATACGCGGGATGGCTGTCACGCCCTCGTCCGGTCGGTGCTGGACGCGCATGGCCGGATCGACGTGCTGATCCACAATGCCGGATGGGTTGGCTATCAAAGCATCGAGACATTGGAGCCGGCCTTTCTGCAACGCGCGCTTGCGCTTCAGGTCGAAGCGCCGCTGTGGCTGGCGCAGGCGGCATGGCCCGCGATGGTGGCGCAGGAGCATGGCCGCATCCTGTTCACGACGTCCGACCGCGCGCTCTATCCGCAATATGCGTTGAAGGGCCTGTCGGCTTATGCGGCGTCGAAGATCGCACAGGTCGGGGTCATGAATGTGCTGGCGCTCGAAGGCGCCGATCATCATATTTGCGTGAACGCGATCTCGCCGGTCGCCAAGACGCGCATGTGGGGCGTCGAGGATGAACCCGACGAATTGCACCCCGAAGCGATTGCCCCGGGCGCCGTCTGGCTGGTTTCGCGCGATTGCCGCGAATCGGGCTGGGTTCTGCGCGCCAGCAACGGGCAATTTCATGCTGTGCGTCCGATTGAGGCGAGCGGGGTCGATTATCCCCGCAATTTGCGCGCCGTCGCGGCGGACACGCCCGAGGCCGTGGCGGCCGCGTGGTCGCGTATTGCGGTTTCGGAACCCGAGCGGCGGTCGTCACGTTAGAGCCAGTGTTTCTCTGACTGAGTTTTTCCAAAGATTCGTTCGTCCTGAGCTTGTCGAAGGACGGTCCTTTTTCTGATACCGCGGCAAAAGGAAGAACGGCCCTTCGACAAGCTCAGGGCGAACGGAGGTTATGCTTTGAGCGAAGCCGATTTCATCACCCGCCTGCGCGCCATCGCGACCGATCCCGCCGCGCGCGGGCTCGCTGACGACGCTGCGGTCTGGGAGGGGCTGGTCCTGACCCACGACATGATCGTCGAGGGCATTCATTTCCTGCCCGACGACACACCGCAGGATGTGGCGTGGAAACTCGTCGCGGTGAACCTGTCCGACCTTGCCGCCAAAGGCGCCGTGCCGGTTGGCGTGCTCGTCGGCTATAGCCTCGGCGACGATGCGTGGGACGCGGCCTTTGTCGACGGGCTGGAGAATGTGCTGCGCCGCTTCGGGGTCATATTGATCGGTGGCGACACGGTGCGCGTACCCATGGGAGCGCCGCGAAGTTTTGGCCTGACCGCGATCGGCCGCGCGCCAGAGGGCGGCGCGCCCGCGCGCAGCGGCGTCCGGCCGGGCGACCAGCTATGGGTGACGGGGACGATCGGCAATGCCGGGCTTGGCCTCGCGATGCGGCTGGGGCAGGTGGAGGCGAACGAGGCGTGCGTGGCCGCCTATAATCGCCCGCAGCCGCAGGTGACCTTTGGCCAGGCGGTCGCACGCCATGTTCATGCGATGATGGACGTGTCCGACGGACTGCTGATCGATGCGCAGCGCATGGCCGATGCCAGCGGGTGCCAGTTCGGTATCATGGTCGAAACCATCCCGCTGTCGGCGGCGCTGCTCGCGGTGCGTCCCGACATACTCGATACCAGGCTGGCGGCGGCGACGGCGGGCGACGATTATCAGCTGCTTTTCGCCGCCGACCCGGCCGTGGCGGCGCGCATTCGCGAGATTTCGGCGGGGCTCGACATCGCCGTGACGCCGATCGGCCATGCGGGCGTCGGCGAGGGAATTGTCCTGACTCACCATGCCCAGCGTATCGCGCTGCCTGCACGTTTGGGCTTCATGCACTAGTCGAGGTACCGCACCGGTGGTGCAGTGGGAGAATTTCGCTTTGAAATCGGTTCGGATGTTGGCGGTCTGCTTCTCAGGCTTTTTGTGCGCGGCATTTCCTGTGCAGGCGGTTGCGTCCCCAGAGGTCGCAATCGTGCAGGCGCAAACGGTCGATCCCGACCCGTCAACCGCTGACGACGAAACGCCCGATCACATTGCGGCCCTGACCGCCGAATGTGATGCAGACGATGCCAAGGCCTGCACGCGGCTCGCCTATAATTACCACGAAGGCGAGGATGTCCCGCAGGATGACGTGCGCGCGACCGCGCTTTTCGCGCGCGCCTGTCATCTGGACGACATGACGGGCTGCAGCATGTCCGGATATGCCTATGGTGCGGGCCGGGGCGTCGAACAGTCGGATGAGCGCGCTGCCGCCTATTATGCCTTTGCGTGCCACGGCGGCGAGGCGACCGCCTGTTCGAACCTCGGGCTTTCCTACATCAACGGCGACGGGGTTCCCGTGGATACCAAGCGCGCCGCGCAGCTGTTCCAGCAGGCGTGCGACCTCGACAACATGGATGGATGCGCGAACCTCGGCGCATCCTATTCGCTGGGCAAGGGGGTTGCGCCGAACCAGCGGCGGGCGGCGCGGCTTTTCGAGCGCGCCTGCAAGGCCGACGACCAGCACGCCTGTTATAATCTGGGCGTGCTGCACCGCGACGGCCTTGGCATGCCGCGCAATTATAAAAGAGCTTATGCGCTGTTCGAGCAAAGCTGCGCCGCCGACGATGGCGCGGCGTGCGGCAATCTGGGCATGCTGGTCAACGACGGGCGCGGCGTGCGCCCGGACCGTCAGCGGGCGCTCGAACTTTTCGATCGAGCGTGCGGGATGGGGCAGGCCGAAAGCTGCTTCACGCTGGGACGGGCATATCAGACCGGAAAGGGCGTCGAGCGCGATTCTGCGCGCGCGATCGCGTTGCTCGAACGAACACTGGAACTGGACCCCGACACCGACTCCGCCGGGGAGGCGCGAAAGGCGCTGGACCTCGAACGCGATGCGGGCGCCGGGGCCGCTCAGCATAAGTCCCGGAAAACTGCCGAATAACCGGCCTTGCCCTTGGCTGGCTTTCTTCCCATAACTTGGCGTCCAAAATTTGGGGCGGTCGCACGGGGGAGAGGGCGAACCGGCAATCAATAAGTCGGACGTGCTCGACTGCTATCTCTGCGTCGCCCTTCTCAATGGGAAGGAACAGTCACGCATGAATCCGATTTTGATCGCGATAGCGTGCGGCATTATCGCCGTGCTCTATGGATTCATTACCTCCCGGCAGGTGCTGGGCGCCTCGGCCGGTAATGAAAAAATGCAGGAAATTGCCGCCGCCATTCAGGAGGGCGCCAAGGCCTATCTCGGCCGCCAATATCGCACCATCGCCATCGTCGGCGTCGTCGTCGCCATTCTCGTCGGTTATTTTCTCGGCGCGATTTCGGCGACGGGTTTTCTGATCGGTGCCATTTTGTCGGGTGTCGCCGGTTTCGTCGGCATGAATATTTCGGTGAAGGCCAATGTCCGCACCGCAGCGGCGGCGCAGACCGGATTACAGGCGGGACTGACCATGGCGTTTCGCGCCGGCGCGATCACCGGGCTGCTGGTGGCAGGGCTCGCGCTGCTCGCGATCTCGGTCTTCTTCTGGTATCTGACCGGCCCCGGGGGTTTCACCGTCGGCGGCGATGACCGCACCGTCGTCGATGCGCTTGTCGCGCTGGCGTTCGGCGCCTCGCTGATCTCGATCTTTGCGCGTCTCGGCGGCGGTATCTTCACCAAGGCCGCCGACGTCGGCGCCGACCTTGTCGGCAAGGTCGAGGCCGGCATTCCCGAGGATGATCCGCGCAACCCCGCGGTCATCGCCGATAACGTCGGCGACAATGTCGGCGACTGCGCCGGTATGGCGGCCGATCTGTTCGAAACCTATGTCGTCACCGTCGGTGCGACGATGGTGTTGATGGCGCTGCTGCTCAAGGGAACGGGCGACATGCTCCTCCCGCTGATGAGCCTGCCGCTGTTGATGGGCGGTGTCTGCATCATCACCTCGATCATCGGAACCTATTTCGTCCGTCTCGGCGGCGGAAAGAATGTCATGGGCGCGATGTACAAGGGCTTCCTCGTCACCGCGGTTCTTTCGATCCCCGCGATCTGGTTCTCGACCAGCTATGTGCTGAAAGGCGACATGGCGACCGATATCACCGGGACCGATTTCAACGGCAGCGACCTTTTCTATTGCTCGCTGCTCGGCCTCGTCATCACCGGGCTGATCATCTGGATCACCGAATATTACACCGGCACCAATTATCGCCCGGTGCGTTCGATCGCCAAGGCATCGGAAACGGGCCATGGCACCAACGTCATCCAGGGTCTGGCGATCAGCCTTGAATCGACCGCGCTGCCGACGCTGGTGATCTGTGTCGGTATCGTCGTCGCCTATCAGACTGCAGGGATTGTCGGCATCGCCTTTGCGGCAACCGCAATGCTGGCACTTGCGGGTATGGTTGTTGCACTCGACGCTTATGGTCCGGTTACCGACAATGCCGGCGGCATTGCCGAAATGGCGGGGCTCGATGACAGCGTTCGCGAAAAGACCGATCTGCTCGACGCCGTGGGCAATACGACGAAAGCGGTGACGAAGGGCTATGCCATCGGTTCGGCGGGCCTCGCGGCGCTGGTGCTGTTCGGCACCTACACCGCCGACATCACCGAATATTCGGCGAAGCTCGGGCTGACCGAGCCGCTGACCTTCTCGCTGTCGTCGCCCTATGTCATCGTCGGGCTGCTGCTCGGCGCGCTGTTGCCTTACCTCTTCGGTGCGTTCGGTATGACCGCCGTGGGCCGTGCGGCGGGCGAGGTGGTCAAGGATGTTCGCGAGCAGTTCAAGAACAACCCCGGCATCATGACCTATGAAACCAAGCCCGACTATGCGCGCACGGTCGATCTGGTGACCAAGGCGGCGATCAAGGAAATGATCATTCCGTCGCTGCTTCCGGTGCTCGCACCGATCGTCGTCTATTTCGTGATCCGCGCAGTGGCGGGTCCGGCGGCGGCGCTCGAAGCGCTCGGCGCGCTTCTGCTCGGCGTGATCGTCGGCGGGCTGTTCGTCGCCATCTCGATGACCTCGGGCGGCGGCGCATGGGACAATGCCAAGAAATATATCGAGGACGGCAACCACGGCGGCAAGGGCAGCGAAGCCCATAAGGCCGCGGTGACCGGCGACACCGTCGGCGATCCGTACAAGGATACCGCGGGTCCGGCGGTCAACCCGATGATCAAGATCACCAACATCGTGGCGATCCTGCTCCTCGCGGCACTGGCACACGGCGCGGCATAACGCGCTGCCTTTGCGGGTAAAGAAGAGCCCCGTCGGAGCGATCCGGCGGGGCTTTTTGTTTATCGCGATCGTCACCCCGGACTTGATCCGGGGTTTGTATGTCGGTTTTGGGGTTAAGCTGCCCTTTAAACTTCGTCATGCTGAACTTGCTTCAGCATCCATGGTCAGGTCTCTCGTCCGGCGCCGCGCCAAAGGCACCGGCAGGCCGTGGACTCTGAAACAAGTTCAGGGTGACGAAATCAGTAAGGTCGACTTTTAGTCATTGACGGCCGATCTTGTTCCCCGGCGCAAGCCGGGGTCCAGTGCGTAGTTAACCAGACGCCGGTTGGCCGCCATTCAGGAATCCGACGTCGCCTTCATCTGCTGCGCATAGCCCGCCTTCACCATCGCATTCATCTGGTCGAACAGCGCGTCGGGGTTGCTGCGGCGCAGCCCGGCGATCGCCGTCTCCATCCCCCCCGCAACCACCAGTTCGCGCGTCCCCGCATCGACTGCCGCCAGCATCTGCGCCGCCGCATCGTCGGGCGACAGGCCATTTTCGATCGCGGCGTCGCTGGTCCCCCGCACGCTGCCGTCGGCGTTCAGCGCATTGCGGCTGACGTTGGTGCGCACCGACCCCGGCGCGACGACGAGGACTTTCAGCCCCAGATGCTCATTTTCGGCGCGTACCGCGTCATGATAGCCGATCAGCCCGTGCTTGGCAGCCGAATAGGCGCTGCGCAGCGGCACGCCTGCGATCCCCGCTACGCTGGAGATGGCAATAATCTGCCCGCCGCCTGCTGCAATCATACGCGGCAGCAGCGCCTGCGTCAGCGCGATCGGCGCGAGCAGGTCGACCGCGATGATCCGTTCATAGACGGAAAAATCGGTTTCGATCGCGAGGCTACGCTGCGAGATGCCGGCATTGTTGACCAGCCCGTCGATGCGGCCGCACCAGTCCCAAGCTTGCTCGGCGATTGCGGGAATCGCGGCATAGTCCGTCGCCTCAAAGGGCAATATCATCGTTCCGGCACCGCAATCGGCGGCCACCGCCTCAAGCGCCGCTACATTGCGCCCCGACAGGATCAGTTTCGCGCCGCGTGCGGCCAGGGCACGCGCCAGCGCTGCGCCAATCCCCGACGAAGCCCCTGTAATCCACCAGATTTGATCTTGCATTGCGGCCTCTCCATTTGCTGATTTGTGCCAGCGTGAAACGGCCGGAGAGGGGCGTCAAGCCGCGGATGCGCGGATTTCCGTGCGGGGGTGGCAATTTTGTTGCGAATCTGATATAATAAATATCAACACGCCGACATTCTGCCTCTTCCCGTCTCCGGGCTGGGGCATGTTCGGCGTTTCCGATGGAGCCATATCCCTTGCCACGTTGACTGGCTAGCGCCGCACAACGGTTCATCGCCCTCCGGAAGAGGGTGGGAGGCCATGTTGTTGTCGCACTTTCCAACCGAGGTCAAGGCACAGAAAGGAAGCTGAATGTCCGCTAGCACGCTTTTGTTCGAAGTCGGCGATTATGTTGTTTATCCCAAGCATGGCGTGGGGCGCGTCATCGAGCTGCAGAAGTCCGAAATCGCCGGTATGCAGCTGGAACTTTATGTCCTGCGCTTTGAAAAAGAGAAAATGACGCTTCGCGTGCCGACGAACAAGGCCGAAGGCGTTGGCATGCGCAAATTGTCGTCGGACAAGACGCTGAAGGAAGCGCTTCAGGTCCTGACCACCAAGCCGAAGGTCAAGCGCACCATGTGGTCGCGCCGCGCGCAGGAATATGAAGCGAAGATCAACTCGGGCGACCTCGTGTCGATCGCCGAAGTGACCCGCGACCTGTTCCGCGCCGACGACCAGCCCGAGCAGAGCTATTCGGAGCGTCAGATCTTCGAAGCCGCCTCGAGCCGCCTCGCCCGCGAATTGGGCGCGATGGAAGAAAGCGACGAAAAGACCGCGCAGGCGAAGATCCTTCAGATCCTCAACGAGCATGCGCCGCTCTATTATGCCGAAAAAGCTCTCTGAGCCTCGGTCATAGCGACAAGCAAAAAGGGCGGTCCGAAAGGGCCGCCCTTTTTCGTTGTGCGCCGTCATTGCGAGCGGAGCGAAGCAATCTCCAGCCATCGTTGTTGCCGGGCGCCAGCTGGAGATTGCCGCGTCGCTACGCTCCTCGCAATGACGGACTACGGATAAGTCGCGCTCACGAAATACAGCCCGTCGGGCGGCGCGTTCAGACCCAGCGCGTTGCGATCCGCCGCTTCGAGCGCCGCCTTCAGATCGCGCGCCGACCATTTGCCATAGCCGACCAGTGCGAGACAGCCGACCATCGAGCGCACCTGATGGTGCAGGAAGCTGCGCGCAGCAGCCTCGATGATGATTTCTTCGCCGTGGCGGCTCACAGTCAGTTTATCGAGCGTCTTCACCGGGCTTTGCGACTGGCAATGCGCCGAGCGGAAGGTGGTGAAATCGTGGAGGCCGATGAGCTGCTGCGCCGCGGCGTGCATCGCGTCGGCGTCCAATGGCCGCGCGACCTGCCACGACAGCCCCTTGTCCCACGTCAGCGGCGCTCGGCGGTTGACGATGCGATATTCATAGGACCGTCCGATACAGGAAAAGCGCGCGTGCCAGTCATCGGGAACGATTTCGCACGCCACCACCGCGATCGGCGCGGGGCGAAGCTGGGCGTTGAGCGCCTCGGTCAGCTTGAACGGGGTCAGCGGCTTTTCGATATCGACATGCGCGCGCATCGCGATGGCATGGACCCCGGCGTCGGTGCGCCCGGCGCTGAACACGGAAGCTGTTTCGGCAGTAAAACGGTGGATCGCTTCCTCGATCGCCTGCTGAACGCTGGGGCCATGCGCTTGCCGCTGCCAGCCCATATAGGAGCGGCCGTCGAATTCGATGGTGAGGGCGAAGCGGGTCATCGGGTAAGCTTTCCAGAAATTCGTCATGTCGGACTTGATCCGGCATCCATGCGGTTTGGCGCAGCTATGGACCCCGGATCAAGTCCGGGGTGACGAAGGGAGAAGTCTGTCGTCAATAGATAGAGATGGTCTCTATCTATTGCGTGTTTTGTCAGGCCAGTCGCGTTCCCATGGTGATCGCGCGCCCGCGCAGCAATTCGCCGGCATCCATCGCGGGCTTGCCCGCACGCTGCACCCGTGTCGCGCGGATCGCGCCCGGGTTGCACGCGATGGTCAGCGCATCGTCGAGCGTGACGCCCGGCGTCGCCCCCGCGACGGTCTCGGCGGGATGCACAGCTTCGGCCGCCAAAATCTTGTACCGCTCGCCGTCCAGTTCGAAAAAGGCGCCGGGCACCGGGTTGAACGCGCGAATTTGCCGTTCGACCTGTACTGCGCTGGTCAGGAAATCGAGCCGTGCTTCGCTCTTGTCGATCTTCGCGGCGTAAGTGACGCCGTCGTCGGGCTGTGGCTCGGGAGCAAAGGCGTGGATGTCGCTCAGCACCTTCACCATCAATTCCGCGCCCATATTCGCAAGTTCGTCGGTCAGCTCACCCGCTGTCTTGGCTGTAACCGGCGTCCGCCCGATCAGCCGCATCGCGCCGGTATCCAGCCCGACGTCCATCTGCATGATCGTCACCCCGGTCTCGGCATCGCCCGCAAGGATCGCGCGCTGCACCGGCGCCGCGCCGCGCCAGCGCGGCAGGATCGACCCATGGACGTTGAGGCAGCCGTCGCTGGGGGCGTCGAGGATCGCCGGCGGCAGGATCAGGCCATAGGCCGCGACCACCGCGATATCGAGGTCGAGCGCCGCGAATTCCGCCTGTTCGTCGGCGCCCTTCAGGCTCTTCGGCGTGCGGACGGGCAGGCCGTGCGCCTCGGCCCAGACATGCACTGCGCTCTGCTGCAATTTCTTGCCGCGCTGCGCGGGGCGGGGGGGCTGGGTATAGACAGCCATAATTTCGTGTCCCGCCGCATGAAGCGCGGCGAGCGTCGGCACCGCAAAGGGCGGCGTTCCCATGAAGGCGATACGCATGGGGAGGGGCTTTGGCTCAGGATGCTGCGCGGTGCAAGCGTGGCGTCCGGTCGCTCCATTCCATCGTCATGCCGGACTTGATCCGGCATCCATCACCGCGCTGTCGTCATGGACCCCGGATCAAATCCGGGGTGACGAAGAGGGGGGTAGGGAAGGGATATTGCACGTACCTCCGCCGCCCACTACCACCACCCCATGGCCTCCACCGAAATCGAAGCGCTCGTCCAGCAACTCGCCCGGCTTCCCGGGCTCGGCCCGCGTTCGGCGCGGCGCGCGGTGCTGCATCTGATGAAGAAGCGCGAAAGCGCCTTTGCGCCGCTGCTCGCGGCGCTCCAGACGGTGTCCGAACGGCTCGTCACCTGCACCATTTGCGGGAATGTCGACACGCATGATCCGTGCGCGATCTGCGCCGATCCGCGTCGCGATGCGCGGTCGCTGTGCGTCGTCGAGGAGGTGTCCGACCTGTGGGCGCTCGACAAGTCGCGGCTGTTCCCCGGCAAATATCATGTGCTGGGCGGGCGGCTCTCGGCGCTGGAGGGCATCCGCCCGCAGGACCTGGCCATCGACGCGCTCGTCGCGCGCGTCGCGGCGGGCGGGATCGACGAGGTGGTGCTGGCGATGAACGCAACGCTGGAGGGGCAGACGACGGCGCATTATCTGGCGGAGCGGCTCGAGGGCTATCCGATCCGGCTGACGCAACTGGCGCATGGTTTGCCGGTTGGGGGTGAGCTTGATTATCTCGACGAGGGGACGCTGGCACAGGCCCTGCGGGCACGGCGACCGGTGGGTTGACGGCGGGCCTCCGCGATCATACCTGCGCATCATGGCCATACTTCCAATCATAGAGACCCCGGATCCCCGGCTCCGCGTCATTTCCAAGCCCGTCGAGACGTTCGATGCCGAGCTCAAGACGCTGGTCGCCGACATGTTCGAGACGATGTACGACGCCCCCGGTATCGGGCTCGCCGCGATTCAGGTCGGGGTGCCGAAGCGCATCCTGGTCATCGATCTGCAGGAAGCCGATCCCGAGGATGAAGAGGGCAAGAAGGTCATCCGCACCCCTCGCGTCTTCATCAACCCCGTCTTTTCGGATGAGAGCGAAGAGCATAGCGTCTATCAGGAGGGTTGCCTGTCGGTCCCCGAGCAGTACGCCGATGTAACGCGCCCCGCCGAAGTCACCGTCGACTGGCAGGACGAGGACGGCAAGTCTCATCAGGAACGCATGACCGGCCTGATGGCGACGTGCATCCAGCACGAGCATGACCATCTGGAAGGCATTCTCTTCATTGACCATCTGTCGCGGCTGAAGCGCGACATGGTGTTGAAGAAACTCATGAAGATGCGCAAGGCGGCTTGAGCCTAATCCCTCTCCCGCCGGGAGAGGGCAGCGAAACTTGCGAGCTTGTTCGCTAGTTGCTGCGGGTGAGGGGATGGAACCTCGCGTTCGCACGCGCTGGCTGAACCCCTCACCCAGCTTCGCCTAAGCGGCAAAGCCGCCAAGGCTGCGCAACCCTCTCCCATTGGGAGAGGGTTTTTCTTTACCCCGCCTTCGCGACCGCGACCATCGCGGGACGCAGCAGGCGGTCCTTCATCATATAGCCGGCCTGCATTTCCTGCACGATCGTGCCGGCGTCCTTGTCGCTGGGGATTTCGAGCATCGCCTGATGCTGGTTGGGATCGAGCGGCAGGCCGATCGCAGCGATGCGCGTGATGCCATGGCGTTCGAACACGCTCATCAACTCGCGCTCGGTGGCTTCGAGCCCGGTGACGAGCGGCTTGATCGCCTCGTCGGCGCGCTGTTCGTCGCTGAGCGAGGCGAGCGCGCGGCCCAGATTGTCGGCGACCGACAGGATGTCGCGCGCGAATTTGGTCGCGGCATAGGCGTGCGCGTCGGCGACTTCCTTCTCGGCGCGGCGGCGCACATTTTGCGTCTCGGCGCGCGCATAGAGGATGTCCTGCTGCGCGGTCGCGAGCTGTTCGGTCAGCTTTGCCACCTCGTCGACCGCGCCTTCGGCGGGCGCGCTGGTTTCAACTTCGGGGTTGGCGCCGTCTTCGATCGGCGTGTCATTCTCTGTATTTGTCATAAACCTATCGTATCAGTCTGGAGAGTGATTGTGCGGTGAAATCTACCATGGGTACGATCCGCGCATAGTTCAAGCGCGTCGGGCCGATCACCCCGACAACGCCGACCACGCGGCCGTCGCTGCCATGATAGGGCGCGGCGATAACCGACGATCCCGACAGCGAGAAGAGCTTATTCTCCGACCCGATGAAAATGCGGGTGGCGCTGCCCTCGCGCGCGCTGTCGAGCAGGTGCGCAATATCCTGCTTGGTTTCGAGTTCATCGAGCAATTGCCGGACGCGGTCGAGGTCGCCGACCGCGCTCTCGTCGAGCAGATTGGCCTGGCCGCGCACGATCAGCACCGGACGGTCGGCGCCGTCGGACGACCAGATGGCAAGCCCGCGCGACACCAGATCCTGCGCCGCGCGGTCGATCGCGATCCGCTCGGCCTCGATCTCGCGCCGCACCCGCGCCATCGCCTCGGTCAGCGTGAGGCCCGCGAGCATCGCGGTGATATAATTGCCCGCCTCGACCAGCGCCGAGGGGTTGAGACCCACGGGAATATCGATCACGCGATTCTCGACCGCGCCGTCGCCCGCGACCAGCACGACGAGCGACTGGTTCGCCGATAGTGGCACGAATGCGATTTGTTTGAGCACGCGCTCGTGCTTGGGGACGAGGACAAGGCCCGCGCACGCCGACAGGCCCGACAGCGCCGACGTCGCCTGCGCGAGCGCGCTTTCGATCGGTCCCGCGTCGGACAGGCTCGCCTCGATCTGCGCGCGATCTTCGGCCGAGGGTTCGGCGACCTGCATCATCCCGTCGACGAACAGGCGGAGGCCCTGCTCGGTCGGCAGCCGCCCCGCGCTGGTGTGCGGGCTGGCGAGCAGACCGAACTCCTCCAGATCCTGCATGACATTGCGGATCGACGCGGGCGACAGGTTGAGCGCGTTGAGTTTCGACAGCGTGCGCGACCCGACCGGCTGGCCGGTTTCCAGATAGGCGTCGACGACCATCCGGAACACGTCGCGGGCGCGCGTGGTAAGTTCGGTGATCGGCGGCGTGGTCATACAAGGGATTTAGGGATGGAGAGGGGCGGCGGCAAGCGCCCGCCAATCGTCATCCCCGCGAAGGCGGGGATCCCGCTCCCTTTTCTGTTCCCTTCTTCGTGCCTTTGCGCCTTTGCGTGAGATTTTCTGATTTCACGCAAAGGCGCAAAGGCACGAAGAAGTAGAAAGCTGGATCCCCGCCTTCGCGGGGATGACGAGGAAAAAGGGGACGAGGAAAAAGGGATGCAATTGGCGGGTCTTATGCTTAGCCTCCCGCCCGGGGGAGAACGCCATGACAACTCGACCGCTAAATCAGGACGACCCGCTCGACGATTTCGACCATCGCGACATCATCCTGCTCGGCCGCAAGCAGCGCGTCTATACGATGGGCAGCGGCCCCGCCGTCATCGTGATGACCGAAATGCCGGGGATCAGCCCGCATGTCGCGCGTTTTGCGCGCTGGGTCGTCGATGCGGGCTTCACCGTCTATATGCCGCATATCTTCGGCAAGGATGGTGCGGTGCCGCGCATGCCCGGGGCGGTCTTCACCATGCTCGGCGGCTGCATCAGCCGCCAGTTCCGTGCGTTCCAGTCGAATGAAAGCTCGCCCGCGACCCAGTGGCTGCGCGCGCTTGCGGCGCAGGCGCATCAGGAGTGCGGCGGCAAGGGCGTCGGCGCGATCGGCATGTGCTTCACCGGCAATTTCGCGCTGTCGATGATGCTCGAACCCTCGGTGCTCGCGCCCGTGCTTGCGCAGCCATCGCTGCCGCTCAACAATCCTGCAGGGCTGCACATCGCGCCCGACGAGCTTGCCGCGGTCAAGGCGCGGATGGAGGCAGAGGATCTGACCGTCCTCGCGTACCGCTTCGAGGGCGACAAATATTGCAAGGCGGCGCGCTTTGCGGCCTATGAGGATGCGCTCGGGGATCGTTTCATCGGCCGCGTGCTGCCCGACAGTGCGGCGAATCCCGACAGCCCGATGAAGAACCCGCACAGCGTCGTCACCATCCATTTGATCGATGAAGCGGGCCAGCCGACCGCCGCTGCGCGCGACGAAATCCTCGAATTTTTTCGTATGCGGTTGAGCGATTGACGCGGTGCGCCTATGCGCGGCGCCAATCATCCATTGAAAGGAAACTCCATGCGTCCCTCCGGCCGTGCGCCCGACCAGATGCGCTCCATCGCGATCGAACCCGCTTTCACCATCCATGCCGAGGGCAGCGTCCTCGTCAGCTTCGGCAATACGAAGGTGCTGGTGACCGCCAGCGTCGACGAGAAGGTGCCGCCCTTCCTGCGCGGCAAGGGCGCGGGCTGGGTGACGGCCGAATATGGCATGCTGCCCCGCGCGACGCACACGCGCGGCAGCCGCGAAGCGGCGAAGGGCAAGCAGTCGGGCCGGACGCAGGAAATCCAGCGGCTTATCGGGCGGAGCTTGCGCGCTGTCGTCGATATGAAGAAGCTCGGTGAGCGTCAGATCATCATCGATTGCGACGTGATCCAGGCCGATGGCGGCACCCGCACTGCGTCGATTTCGGGCGCATGGGTCGCGCTGCGCCTCGCGGTCGACAAACTGCTCGAAGCGAAAACGATCGCCGAAGACCCGATCGTCGACAAGGTCGGCGCCATTTCGTGCGGCATCTACAAAGGCACCCCGGTTCTCGACCTCGATTATGACGAGGATTCGGTCGCCGAAGCCGACGGCAATTTCGTGCTGACCGGCAAGGGCCAGATCGTCGAAGTGCAGGCGAGCGCCGAGGGCGCGACCTATGATGAGGAAGGCTTGCTGCGTCTGCTCCGTCTTGCGCGCATCGGTTGCACCGAAATCTTCGCGGCGCAGGACAAGGCGACGGGGCGGTAATCACCCTTCGTCACCCGGATACCTTTTCGTCACCCCGGACTTGATCCGGGGCCTGCCTTCCTGAAGGAAAAGGCGGGTGCCGGGTCAACCCCGGCATGACGGAAGATGGAGACACCAGTTCATGGCCCACCGCAAACTCACCCCCGGAAAGCTCGTCATTGCCAGCCATAATGCCGGTAAGGTGCGCGAAATTCGTGCGCTGCTCGCGCCCTACGGGATCGAGCCGGTGTCGGCGGGCGACCTCGGGCTTCCCGAGCCCGAGGAGACCGGCACGACCTTCGTCGAAAATGCGCTGCTGAAAGCGCATGCGAGCGCGTCGGCTTCGGGCCTTCCCGCGCTGGCCGACGACAGCGGACTGGAAGTCGCCGCGCTTGGCGGGCGTCCCGGCGTCTACACCGCCGACTGGGCCGAGCGTCAGCCGTTCGAGGGTGCGCCCGGCCGCGACTGGTATATGGCGATGGGTAAGGTCGAGGGTCTGCTCGCCGAACGGGGGGCGGACGTCGACCGCAGCGCCTGTTTCGTCTGCACCCTCGCGCTCGCATGGCCCGATGGCCATGCCGAAGTATTCGAGGGCCGCGCAGAGGGCAGCCTGACCTGGCCGCCGCGCGGGCTGCTTGGCTTCGGTTATGATCCGGTGTTCGTTCCGGCTGGCAACACGCTGACTTATGCCGAAATCGCACCCGAAGAGAAACATGCAATCAGCCACCGCGCCGATGCATTCGCGAAGCTGGTGGCGGGGGTGTTCTGACCATTATAATTTCGTCACCCCGGACTTGATCCGGGGGCCATGATCGCAGGTCACGACGTTGGGCCATGGCTGCTGAAACAAGTTCAGCATGACGAGTGAGTGGGATTTCGGCTTTCACCGGACTGGCGAAAGGGAGTAGGGGGCCGCACATGGCCGAACCGCTCGCCCTTTATGTCCATTGGCCGTTCTGCGTGTCGAAATGCCCCTATTGCGACTTTAACAGCCATGTCCGCGAGAGCGTCGATCAGGCGGTGTGGCGCGAAGCACTGCTTACCGATCTGCGGCACGAGGCGGCACTGCTGCCCGATCGCCGCGTCGGGTCGATCTTTTTCGGCGGCGGCACCCCCAGCCTGATGCCGCCCGCGACCGTCGCGGCGGTGATCGCGGCGGCCGAGGCCGAATGGGGCCTGACCGATGATGTCGAAATCACGCTGGAAGCGAACCCCAATTCGGTCGAGGTCGCCAATTTCGCCGACCTCGCGGCCGCGGGGGTCAATCGCGTGTCGATCGGGGTTCAGAGCTTCGACGCGCAAGTTCTCGCGTTTCTGGGGCGGGCGCACGGCGGCGACGAGGCGCGGCGCGCCATCGCGACCGCGCAGGATCATTTTGCGCGGGTGAGCTTCGACCTCATCTATGCGCGCCCGGGCCAGTCGCTCGCCGCGTGGGAAGGCGAACTTGCGCACGCGCTGGCCTTCGGCACCGACCACCTGTCGCTCTATCAGCTCACTATCGAACCCGGCACGCGCTTTGCGACATTGGCGGCAAAGGGCGACCTTACCATCCCCGACGGCGACGATGCCGCCGACCTGTTCGAGCTGACCGACGCGATGACGCGCGCTGGGGGCCTGCCGCGTTACGAAGTGTCGAACCATGCGCGCGTCGGGCACGAGAGCCGGCACAATCTCGCTTACTGGCGCTACGCTGATTATGCCGGGGTTGGTCCCGGCGCGCATGGGCGGCGGCTCGGGCAGGCGACCGAACGCCACAAAAAGCCCGAGAATTTCATCGCGGCGGTAGAGCGCAACGGCCATGGCCTGAAGGTCGAAACCGACCTGCCCGCGAACGAGCGCGCGACCGAGGCGATGCTGATGGGGCTGCGGCTGACCGAAGGCGTCGATCTTGCGCGGATCGAGATGCGCAGCGGGCTGGCGCGCAGTGCGTTCGTCGATGGCGATGCGGTGGCGCGGCTGGTGGGGCAAGGGCTGATGCGTCAGGTTGAAGATCGGCTGATGGTCACTGACGACGGCATCCTTCTGCTCGACTCGATCCTTTCCGAGGTGGTCAAAACCCACTAGCTTGATCTCCACAAACCCGTTCGCATCGAGCGAAGTCGAGATGCCCCTCAGACCAGCGCTGAACCGATGGGTGTCTCGACTTCGCTCGACACGAACGGAATGAGGGGAAGTAGGTTGGCCGCTGACATCATCCGCGACTGGGACGCCCATCTGGCGCATGAAAAGCGCCGGTCGGAGCATACGCGCCGCGCCTATATCGCGACGGCCGGGCGGTTCAGCGCCTTTCTGTCCGAACATCGCGGCGGCGAAGTCAACAGCGCGATGCTGGGCAAGCTCACTCCCAATGACCTGCGCGCCTATCTGGCGACCCGCCGCGCCGAGGGGCTGGGCAATAGCTCGGCCGCGCGCGAATTGAGCGCGCTCCGTGGTTTCCTGCGCTTCGTCGGCGGATCGGGGGGCAGCGTGCCGCAACTGCGCGGTCCGCGCGTCAAAAAAGGGCTGCCGCGTCCGGTGTCTCCCGTTGAGGCTCTGACGCTCGCGCAGGATGTCGAGGATAACGCCCGTCAGGGCTGGACCGGTGCGCGCGACTTTGCGCTGTTGCTGCTGCTCTATGGCGCGGGGCTGCGGATCGGCGAGGCGCTGTCGCTGACCGGCGCGGCGCTGCCGCTGGGTGAGACGCTGCGCGTTACGGGCAAGCGCGACAAGACGCGGATCGTCCCGATCCTGCCTGCGGTGGCGGACGCGGTATCGCGCTATGTTGCGGCCTGCCCCTGGCCGATCGGCAAGGAAGATATGCTGTTCCTCGGCGCGCGGGGTGGTCCGCTGGCGCCGGGTGTGGTTCGCGCCAATGTGCGGTCGGCGCGGCGTGCGATGGGGCTCCCCGAACGCACGACACCGCATGCGCTGCGCCACAGTTTCGCGACACATCTGCTCGCGGGCGGGGCCGATTTGCGGAGTTTACAGGAGCTTCTTGGTCATGCGAGCCTGGCATCGACGCAGGTCTATACTGCCGTCGACGCCGCGCATCTGCTCGACATTTATCGCAACGCCCACCCGCGCGCGGGTTAGCTGTCGCTCTGTACCTTGGGCTTCCACGTGATGACGCGGTAGATATAGAGCAGAACGATCGAACCGATCGCGAGCACCACCACCGGTCCGATGAAGCGATCGACCTCGGCAAACTGCTTCCCGAACCAGTTGCCGGCGCCCGCGATCGCACTGATCCAGATCGTCGATCCGGCGGCGGTCCAGATCAGGAATTTGACCTGCGACATGCGAACCATCCCGGCGGGCAGCGACACCATCGTTCGCGCAATGGGCACGAAGCGGAAGACGAAGACGATCCCCGATCCATATTTCAGGAACCAGTCGTGCAATTTCTCGACCTCGTCCCAGTCGAGCGTCAGCCAGCGGCCATAGCGGTCGATCAGCGGCTTCAGCCGTGCATAGCCGAACCAGCGGCCGATCCAGTACCACACCCAGTTGCCAAGCGTCGTTCCTGCGACCGCGACCGCGACCAGCGTCCAGAAATCGAAACGCCCCTGCGCGACCATGACCCCGCTGACGCTCATGATCACCTCTGACGGGATCGGCGGGAACACATTTTCGAGGAACATCAGGACCGCGATGCCGAGATAGCCCCAGCTGTGGATCAGATTGAGAATGAATTCGGTCATGTCGGGGGAATTATCCTGTTCAGCGGAGGCGACGCGCGATGGCGTCCCAGATCATGCCCGCGGTATCGCTGTTGTTGAAGCGGTCGATCGCGACGATACCGGTGGGGGAGGTGACGTTGATTTCGGTCAGCCATTCGCCGCCGATCACGTCGATGCCGACGAAAATCAGTCCGCGCTCCCGAAGCTGCGGCCCCAGAACGTCGCAGATTTCCTGCTCGCGCGGGGTCAGTTCGGCGGCTTCGGCATAGCCGCCGACCGCGAGGTTCGACCGGAACTCGCCTTCGCCGGGCTTGCGGTTGATCGCGCCTGCGACCTCGCCATCGACCAGCACGATGCGCTTGTCGCCATGGGCAACGCTGGGCAGGAATTGCTGGACCATGAAGGGTTCGGGCCAGACCTGTCCGAACATTTCGACCAGCGCGCCGAGGTTGGCGCCGTCGGCGTCGATACGGAACACTGCCTTGCCGCCATTGCCGTGGAGCGGCTTGATCACGACGGCGCCATAGCGGGCCTGAAAATCCTTCACCGCGTCGAGGTCGCGCGTGACCATCGTCGGCGGCATAAATTCGGGGAAGTCGAGCACGAAGACTTTTTCAGGGGCGTTGCGGACCGAGACAGGGTCGTTGACCACCAGAGTCGCGCCCGCGATCCGTTCGAGCAACCAGGTGCCGGTCAGATAGCCAAGGTCGAAGGGCGGGTCCTGCCGCATCAGCACGACATCGACATCGCGGCCAAGGTCGAGCGTCACCGCTTCGCCGAACCTGTAATGATCGCCTGCCTCGCGCTTTACGTCGAGGACGCGGTGCGCCTTCGTCGTCAGCCGGCCGGCCTCCCACGTCAGCCCGCGCACATCATAATGATAGATCTCATAGCCGCGCTCCTGCGCGCTGAGCATCAGGGCAAAGCTGCTGTCGCCCCCGATGTTGAGGCTATCCATCGGGTCCATTTGCACGGCGGCGCGCAGGGTCATGCGTATCTCCTTTGGGGGCAACCGGACGTTCAATCTTGAGGCAAGATGTTCGACTATGGCTGCCAGACGTGGACCAGATGGCGCGGCAGGCGTCCCGGCGCAAGCAGCATCACGTCGATCCGTATGTCATCATGCGGCCGGGCGAAGCGCGGCTTGAGCATTTCGGCAGCCGCCGCGACGCGGCGCAGCCGCCAATGATCGACCGCAAGGTCGAGGTCTTCGGGCCGTTCGCGCCACTTCACCTCGATGAAGGCGACGATGCGGCCGCGCCTTGCGACCAGATCGACTTCGCCCGCGGCGACGCGCAGCCGCTCGCCCAAAATGCGCCATCCGTGGAGCCGCAACCACCACGCGGCGCGGCGCTCGGCGCGGCGCCCGCGCGCTTCGGCCTCGGCGCGCTTCAAACCTTGTCCTTGAGGGCTAGCGCACGCGCGTAAACTTCGTGCCGGTCGAGCCCGAAGCGTTTGGCGACTGCCTTCGCCGCCTGCGCGACGGGTTTGTCGGCCATTGCCTCGCGCAGCGCCGCGTCGAGCGTCGCATCGTCGGCTTCCTCGGCCGCCGCCTCGACCGGCGGGCCGACAATGACGACGATCTCGCCCTTTGGCGGCGCGTCGGCATAGCGTTCGGCGAGTTCGCGCAAGGTGCCGGTGACGCATTGTTCGAACATCTTGCTGATCTCGCGCGCCACCGCCGCTTCGCGGTTGCCGAGCCCTTCGGCGAGTGCGGTCAGCGACGCTGACAGGCGCGGACCGCTTTCATAGAAAACCAGCGTCGCGCGCAGCCCTGCGAATTCGGCGAGCGTGTCGGCGCGCGCCTTTGCCTTCGAGGGCAGGAAGCCCGCGAACAGGAAACGGTCGCTCGGCAGGCCGGAGAGGGTGATCGCGGCGATCGCGGCACACGGCCCGGGCAGGGTGGTGACATGGCGCCCCGCAGCGCGCGCGTCGCGTACCAGCTTGTACCCGGGGTCGGAGATCAGCGGGGTTCCCGCGTCTGACACGAGAATGACAATTTCGTCGGCCATCCGCGCAACCAGAGCGGCGCGCGTGCGTTCGTCGCTATGATCATGATAGGGGGTCATCGGCACACGCAAACCCAGATGCGACAACAGCTTGGCTGTCACGCGCGTGTCTTCGGCCGCAATCACATCGGCCTGGGCCAGCGTCGCGGCGGCACGTGCACTGATGTCGCCGAGGTTGCCGATGGGCGTCGCCACGATATAGAGGCCGGGCAAGGGAGAATTTGAAATGTTCGAATCTGGCATGACGCCGAAAATGGCAGAAACTGCCGCCCAGCGCCAAGACTATGCGTCGCCGCGCCGGCAAATGCTGCGCGGACTCGGCGTTGTGGCGATAGCCGGGCTGCTCTCGGCGTGTCAGGTCGTGCCCAAAAGCGGCGGCCCCACCACGGTGGCGCCGCCCGAACGCCCCGATGATGGCGTCGGGCCGGGCCTGCCCACCGACACCGATCGGCACCGCGTCGCGCTGCTCGTCCCGCAGACGGGCGCCAATGCCGACGTCGGCACCGCGATCGCCAATGCGACGACACTGGCACTGCTCGACTCGCGTACCGAACGCGTTCGCATCACCACCTATGACACCGCACTCGGCGCCGCCGCTGCTGCGCGGCAGGCGGTCGCCGACGGAAACAAGCTGATCCTTGGTCCGCTCCTCAGCGAAGATGTTGCCGCGGTTGCGCCGGTCGCGCGCGCCGCGAAGGTCCCCGTGATCAGTTTTTCGAACGACAGCAGCGTCGCGGGCAATGGCGTCTTCATCATGGGCTTTGTCCCCGGCCAGTCGGTCGAGCGCGTCGTCGCCTATTCGCGCGGCAAGGGACATGTGCGCTTCGGCGCGCTCGTCCCCAAAAATGTCTATGGCGACCGTTCGGCGGCCGCTTTCCGCACCGCGGTTGCCAATGCCGGCGGCACGCTGGTCGCGGTCGAAAGCTATGACCGCAGCGCGACCGCGCTGACCGGCGCGGCGCGGCGGATCGCCAATGCCGGCGCGATCGACGCGGTGCTGGTTGCCGATTCGGGTGGCAATGCGATCCGCGCGGTGCCGGTGATCAAAAGCGGCGGACAGCGGCAGATATTGGGCACCGAACTCTGGAACACCGACGCGTCGCTCGGCAGCAATCCGGTTATGCGGGGATCGTGGTTCGCAAGCGTGTCCGACGGGCTGTATGGCCAGCTTGCGAGCAAATATCGCACCCGCTTCGGCAAGGCGCCCTATCGCCTCGCCAGCCTTGGTTATGACTCGGTGCTGCTGACGGTCCGCATCGCGCGCGACTGGAAACCCGGAACCAGTTTCCCGGCGAACCGGCTGCTTGCCGCCGATGGTTTCGGCGGGATCGATGGCATCTTCCGCTTCAACGATCGCGGTATCGCGATTCGCGCGCTGGAGGTCAGCGAGATCGGTGCCGGGGGGTTCCGGGTCGTCGATTCTGCCCCGACCAAATGGTAGCCGGGGCTCCGGGCGTGGCATAGGCGCCACAGTCGGACGAAAAGCGATGCCAATAAACGACAGGCGGCCTTTACGGCGCGCCTGCGCGCACTATATGGGCATTGCGCGCGCGAATGCGCGAATCCCGCGCGCCTGTCGTTAACATTCAGGAGATACAGCTATACGCCCGCCCATGACCCGTCGCCCGCTTGGACCTACACCGCCCAAGAATGGCCCGCGATACAATGAATTTATCGCCTCCCCGAAAGTCCGCGTGATCGACGAGGAAGGTGAAAATCTGGGCGTAATGCTGACTGCCGAAGCAATCGAACAGGCGGCCGAAGTGGGCCTCGACCTGGTTGAAGTCTCCCCGAACGCTGATCCGCCGGTGTGCAAATTCCTCGACGTGGGCAAGTTCAAATACGAAGCTCAGAAAAAGGCGAATTTGGCGCGCAAGAGCCAGAAGACGCAGGAAATCAAAGAGATCAAGATGCGTCCGAATATCGACGATCATGATTTCGACACCAAGATGAAGAAGGTCTTCGATTTCCTTGGCGAAGGCGACAAGGTCAAGATGACCATGCGTTTCCGCGGCCGCGAAATGAGCCACACCCAGCTTGGCCTCAATGTGCTTCAGCGCGTTGCCGAGCTGACGTCGGAAATCGCGAAGGTCGAGGCGCATCCGCGCACCGAAGGCCGTCAGATGCTGATGGTCATCGCGCCGAAATAAGCGCCTGTCGGCCAATCAGCCGATCGAAAATTTGAGGGCGGTCGTTCCACCGGGACGGCCGCCCGCTTCATATCGGCGCTCGATCATTTGTGCGGTTCCGTCGGCGGCAATCGCGAGCAGGGTCGAACAGCGCGTGCCATAGACGTCGCCGCGCAGAAACAGCGCCGGACTGTCCTCGGCGGTGAGCAGATCCAGCAGCGTTTCGGGGGCGGCCCGCAACGCGATCGCCGCCTCCAGTGCCACGCGCAACCGGTCGGCGCGGGGGCAGGGGCTGTCGACGGGTTCGTTGGCAAGAGCATGGACGCCGGGAGCGAGTGCCGCGATCTGCGGCCCGGGCCGGTTGGTGAGCAACCGCACCTCTTCGCCCCCCACCGCGAACAGGTTGAAGGCATTGAAACGGTCGAGGTCGGCCGCGGATGGATGGGCGAAGCGGCCGTCGCCGCGCAGCATGTCGACGACCAGCGCGCCGCGCGATTCCTTGGCGGGGTCGGGCGGGGCGCCGCGCACATTGGTCACGACCACGGCACGCCCGCTCTCCGGATGGACGCCGAGCCAGGTTCCGCCCGCTTGCAGATCGCGTCCGGCGACAATGCCGCTGGCATCGTCCCAGGCCGCCAGCGGCGCGCTGGCGCGCCCGTGAAATTCGTCGCGGTTGCCGATCAGGATCAGCGGCCAGTCGGGATGGACATGCCAGGCAAGGGCGACGACGCACATCGCGCGCCTATCGCGCTTTGCGGGCGCCTTGCCAAGCCGCCTGTCACGCATCGACCATTTCGGTCGCATCCTTGCTGTATTGTGGCAATAATACACTGCATTGATGGCGGAGGCAAAGGATGATAGATTCGGCCGATCTTTCTGGAGGGGGAGGTGGTTATGATCGAAATCAGGAAAACGCCGTGGCATCTGTGGGTGGTCGGCGGGCTTTCGCTGCTGTGGAATCTGTTTCCGGCAGTCGATTTCACGCTGACGAACATGCAGAATGACTTCTGGCTGTCGCAATATAATGATGCGCAGCGCGCCTTCTTTCTCGGCACGCCTGCCTGGGCAAATCTCTGTTGGGCCCTTGGCGGGTTCGGCTCGCTTGCCGGGTCACTGCTGCTGCTTCTGCGGTCGCGGCGCGCGCTGACCGCTTTCCTCGTTTCGGCGGTCGGACTTGCGGGTGTGACCTTTTATCAGCTGGTGCTGAATGCCGACAGGCTGAAGCAGCTGCTCGGCGACGTCCCACTCTATACCAGTGTCGTCGTCTGGGTGGTCCTGCTCGCACTGATCTTCTATTCGCGGCGGCAGGCCGCGGCGGGCGTGCTGCGCTGAAACGAAAAGGGGCGCCATCGCGGCGCCCCTGATCCTTGCTATCGCGCCCGGATGAAGGCGCGGATGTCGGCCGACAATTTGTGGCGATCCTCGTCGCGAATATACATCATATGGCCCGCGTCATAATAGGTATAGCTGATGCGATCCTGCGGGATTCCGGTACGCGACAGCGCATATTCGGCTGCAAAAAAGGGCGTCGCGAAATCATAATAGCCCTGTGCGACAAGCACCTTCAGACCTGAGTTCTCGCGCAGCGCCTGCCCGATATAGGGGGCGACGTTGAGATAGGCGTTGGTGTCGCGTCCGCCGAGCCGCCAGTCCCATTGTCCGCCGATCCGGCCGATCGACTGATATTCGCGGTCGGTCTTGAAGCCCAGCCCGTCGCGGCTCCAGCTGTTGATCGCGGCGGTATAGCCTGCGTCGATGCCATAGAAGCTCGGGTCATTGTCGGGGCTCTCGCCCGCGCTGTCATAATCCTTGCCGGTATAGCGGCTGTCGAGCCGCCCGACGGTCAGCCCGCGATCGCGCAGCAATTCCTTGTAGAAACGGCTGGGGGTGACGCGCAGGTCGGCGCTCTCCAGATAGGTCTCGGACAGGCCGGTGAAGCGCGCGAGGTCGCGGCGGATCGCGGCGCGTTCTTCGCCCTGCAACTTCTGCCCCTTGAGCAGCGCGGTGGCATAGGGGCCGATCGCCCATTGCCGCGCTTCCTCGGCAAAGGCGGCGGGCGAAGCGCCGGTCGCCTTGCCATGATAGAGCGCGGTCACCGCCATCGAAGGCAGGTTGGTGATCGGTGACAGCTCGTTGCCCGGCGTGTCGGCGCCCGCGGCGAAATCCAGCACGGTCGAAATCAGGATGATGCCGTTGAGGGCGACATCATTGTATGTCTCGTTCATCAACTGGTTGGCGACGGCGGCCGAACGCGTCGTGCCATAGCTTTCGCCGCCCAGATATTTGGGGCTGTTCCAGCGGCCATTATCATTCAGCCAGCGGCGGATCACCTCGGCCACCAGCTTGGCGTCCTGCGTCACGCCGTAATAATCCTCGGGGTTCGCCTTGCCGATCAGGTGCGAAAAGCCGGTGCCCGGCGGGTCGATGAAGACCACGTCGGTGACGTCCATCAACGCGTCGGGATTGTCGACGATCGGATAGGGAGGCGCGCCATCGTCGCGGGCATCGCCGGGGATCGCCACGCGCTTCGGCCCGAACGCCCCCATCATCAGCCATACGGTGCCCGAACCCGGGCCGCCGTTGAACAGGAAGGTAATCGGCCGGTTCGGATCGCGCGGTTCCTTGACATAGGAGGTGGTGACCACGGCGACTTCGGGCACGCCATCCTTGTTCTTGATGATCGTCTCACCGATCGTCGCGGCATAGTTGATCCGCTGTCCGCCAAAAGTGCCGCTGAGTTTGGTGGTGCGAACCTGCGGCTCATAGTCGGCAGACTTCTCCGCCTTCGCCTTGTCGGCGGAAGGCGCGTCCTGTGCATAAAGGATAGAGGGCGCGGCAGCGGCAAGCGCCAGAGCAATAAGCGACAGACCCGTTTTCATTGATATTTCTCCCCGGTTTTCGGGGGCGACCCTAGGCAGCGGGCGAAGGGGCGACAAGGTTACTTGTCGGTTACAACCGGAGTTTCGTCGAAGGGGCTACCGCCCCCACTTGGTCTTGCTCTGCTTTCCGAAGCGCCCCTTGCGCGTCCCCGGCTTGCCCTCGTTCGAGCGGCCGACACGCGGCGCGACCTGTTCGTCCGCCGGCAGGCCCAACTCATCGGCCTCCAGCTTGCGGATTTCGTCGCGCAGGCGGCCGGCTTCCTCGAACTCCAGATCCGCCGCGGCGTCGCGCATCTTCTTTTCGAGTTCCTGGATGTAGGCGCGCAGATTGTGGCCGACCATGTGCGCGGGCTTGTCGTCGCCGATCTCGATCGTGACGCCATCCTTCGACGCGACATGCGCGATGATGTCACCGATGTTACGTTTGATCGTCGTCGGCGTGATGCCATGCTCTTCGTTGTAGCTGTTCTGCTTTTCGCGGCGGCGGTCGGTTTCGCGCATCGCACGTTCCATGCTGCCGGTGATGCGATCGGCGTAGAGAATGACGCGGCCGTCGACGTTGCGCGCGGCGCGGCCGATCGTCTGCACCAGCGAGGTTTCGCTGCGCAAAAAGCCTTCCTTGTCGGCGTCGAGGATCGCGACCAGTCCGCATTCGGGGATGTCGAGCCCTTCGCGCAGCAGGTTGATCCCGATCAGCACGTCGAACACGCCCAGCCGCAGGTCGCGGATAATCTCGATGCGTTCCAGCGTCTCGACGTCGCTGTGCATATAACGGACCTTCAGCCCCGCTTCGTGGAGGAATTCGGTCAGATCCTCGGCCATCCGCTTGGTCAGCGTGGTGACGAGGGTGCGATACCCCGCCGCGGCGGTCTTTTTCGCCTCGACGATCAGATCGTCGACCTGCTCCTCGACCGGCTTGATCTCGACCGGCGGGTCAATGAGGCCGGTGGGGCGGATGATCTGTTCGGCGAAGACGCCTTGCGTGCGCTCCATCTCCCACGTTCCCGGGGTCGCCGAGACGCTGACCGTCTGCGGCCGCATCAAATCCCATTCGGAGAAGCGCAGCGGCCGGTTGTCGATGCAGGAGGGCAGGCGGAAGCCATATTCGGCAAGGGTGATCTTGCGGCGGTGATCGCCCTTCGACATCGCGCCGATCTGCGGGATCGTCTGATGGCTTTCGTCGACGAAGAGCAGGGCATTGTCGGGAAGATATTCGAAGAGGGTCGGCGGCGGCTCGCCGGGCAGGCGGCCGGTGAGGAAGCGGCTGTAATTTTCGATCCCCGCGCAGCTCCCGGTCGCGGCGATCATCTCGAGGTCGAAATGGGTGCGCTGTTCGAGCCGCTGTGCCTCGAGCAGCCGGCCTTCGGTCTCCAGCTCTTTCAACCGTTCGGCAAGTTCGTGGCGGATCGCCTCGCTGGCTTGCTTGAGCGTCGGGCCCGGGGTCACATAGTGTGAATTCGCATAGATGCGGACGTGGTTAAGATTGGCGATCTTTTTTCCCGTCAGCGGGTCGAACTCGGTAATCTCCTCAATCTCGTCACCGAAGAAGCTGATCCGCCACGCCATATCCTCATAGTGCGACGGGAAGATTTCGAGGCTGTCGCCGCGCACGCGGAAATTGCCGCGCGCGAACGCCTGGTCGTTGCGCTTGTACTGCAGCGCGACGAGCTTGCGGATGATCTCGCGATTGTCGGCGACCTGCCCTTTTTTGAGGTCAAAGATCATCGCCGAATAGGTTTCGACCGACCCGATGCCATAGAGGCACGACACCGACGCGACGATGATCACGTCGTCGCGCTCGAGCAGCGCGCGCGTCGCCGAGTGGCGCATGCGGTCGATCGCCTCGTTTACCGAGCTTTCCTTCTCGATATAGGTGTCGGACCGCGGCACATAGGCCTCGGGCTGGTAATAGTCGTAATAGCTGACGAAATATTCGACGGCGTTGTTCGGGAAGAAGCTCTTGAACTCGCCATAGAGCTGCGCCGCGAGGATCTTGTTCGGGGCGAGGATCAGCGCGGGGCGCTGCAACTCGTCGATGACCTTGGCCATGGTGAAGGTCTTGCCCGATCCTGTAACCCCCAGCAGCACCTGATCGCGTTCGCCGTCGAGCGCAGTGGTCACCAGTTCGCGAATCGCCGTCGGCTGGTCGCCGGCAGGCTCATATTCGCTAACCAGTTCGAATCGTTTGCCCCCCTCTACCTTCTCGGGACGCGCGGGCCGGTGCGGGACATAGTCGCCGCTGGTGTCGATTTCCTCGAGCGAGGTACGAATCTGAATTGCCATTGCTGCCAATATGGTATCGATGGCGCCCAACGACAATCATAATGGGTCGCAACCAAATGAACCCCCCCGGGTTTTCCATTTCATCCAACAGGAGGAAGAATTTTATGAAGAAATTTATGACGGTTGCGGCGCTCGGCGTGGCGTTGGCGGTGGCTGGCTGTGGCAAGAGCGAGCCCAGCGGCCCTGTGAAGCGCGAAGCCGGCAACTGGAAGACCGACGTCAAGCTGGTGAAGTTCGACGTCCCCGGTATGCCCGCCGAAATGAAGGATGGCATGGCGAAGATGATGGAAGGCGCCAGCGGCATGGACCAGTGCTTCACCAAGGAGCAGGTCGAAAAGGAAGATATTGCGGCCGAACTCGCCAAGGGCCCGGGCAGCGGCGGCGAATGCAAATGGTCGAAGAAAGACATTGCTGGCGGCAAGATCGACGTTGCGGGCACCTGCACCGCCAACGGTCAGACCGTCGACATGGCGATGACCGGTACGATGGAAGCCAAGAAGACCGACGTGACGATCACCACCAAGGGCAAGGTGCCGACCGGCGGCGATATGGAAATGGTCATGCAGATGACCAGCACCCACACCGGTCCGTGCAAGGCAGGCGCCGCGCCGGTCGCCGGCTAAGCCTCGATCGTAGCGGGGAAACCCGGAAGGGCGTCGGCCATGCCGGCGCCCTTTTGCGTCACCGGAGCTTTGAGTCAGAGCTTGGGAGGTGGCGGACTTGCCGGACGGATCGGCAGGTGGGGCTGCCATACCGTCCGGCGAAGTCACTGTTCATGAAGCCGGGGGAGGTTCGAAAAGCGCCAGGGACCAGCTCGCGCATTTCGGCCCACCGGCTTCAATCCGTCCAACCGAGACAAGTCTCAGGGCGGACCGCGGCGCTGTGGGGGGACACCGCGACGATGAGAGAGTCGCAGAAACCATGGCGGGCGGGCAGTTACATGGGGTCACGTCGCGGCATGTCGCCATTTGATAACTCTTTGTTAACCTTATTCGACGCTTTTTCGGGCCGATTGGCGTGGCCGGGATTTTCTGATAAGGGGTCTGACCCATCTGTTACCGTTACAAGCCGGTAACAATGACTGGCCGTACTTCTTGATTGGCGTATCTACCAGCCAGCTCGTTCAGGGGGCATTTGAGGGGTCGCATGGACGACGCGAAAGCGAATGACACGCAACACGGCGGGGACGTCGATCGGATCATTGCCGAGGAGCTTCAGCGGCTGCTGAACTCGCCGGTGTTCGTTCGTTCGCCCGTCCTGTCGCGCTTGCTTCAGTTCTTGGTCGAGCATCGTCTGCGCGGCGGCCGGGCTTCGCCAAAAGCTTATGCGATCGCGACCGAAGCGCTCGGGCGCAGTGCCGATTTCGATCCCGCCGTGGACAGCTATCCGCGGGTGATGGTCGGACGGCTGCGCAGCCTGCTCGATCGCTATTATTCCGATACCCCCTGGGTTCATCGCCTGCGCGTGCCGCAGGGAAGTTATGAAGTCGTCGTCCAGTATCGGACCGGACCGCCCGGACGATCTGCGGAAGGGCGCCCCGAGGATGTGGCTGCCAGAGAGCCTGCGGCGGCGGCTTCCGTTTCAGGCGCCGCATCGCCGCCACGGCCTGCTCCGGCCGCTTCGGAGCCCCGGTTGGGACTTTGGGTCGTTGGTATCATCATCGCGGGACTTGCCCTTTTTATCGGCTGGTGGGTGCTCGGCGGCCAGAATCGCCTGTTTGCCGGCGATCCGGTGCCGCGCCCGATCCTCGAGGTCAGCGCCCCCGAAGCCGGCGACACGCCGCCATCGCGCGCGCTCGCGCGCGCACTCGACGGCAAGCTGCGCGACGGGCTGCGGCGTTTCGATCTGGTCGATTTGCTCAGCGCCAAGGCGCCGGGCGGCACCGCCGCCACGCCGCGCGCCGACTATCGGCTCGATGCGTCGCTGGTGCGGACGCTCGAGGGGCCGGTCGACGTCACGCTGGTGCTCAATCGCGTCGCGGATCAGCGGACCATCTGGTCCCAGCGACTTCGACTGGCCACCGATCAGATGCCCGCATATGCCGCGATCGAACCTGCGATCGCCCAGATCGCCGGCGATTATGGCGTGATCGTGCGCGACCAGATTCAGCGTCAGCCGGATAATTTTGCGCCGGGCTTTCCCTGTGTCGCGCAGTTCAACCGAATGCGGCAGATGCGCAACGCTACGACGGCACGGCAGGTCGACCGCTGCCTGCGTGCCACGATCGCTGCCAAGCCGCTCGACACGCCCGCGCTGACCGCGCTGTCGCTGCTGCGCTATGGTGACTGGCAACCCCGGCGGGGCACGCCCGAGGGCGACGAGGCGTTGGCGGAGGCGCGTTTGTTCGCCGAACGCGCTTATGAAAGCGGCCCCGATACGTCGGCCGGGCTGTTCGCCATGGCGCGCGCCCATTTTTACGCCGGCAATTGTCCGGGCGGCAATGCGATGGGCGGCGCCGCGGTGGCGCTCAATCCCTATGACGCCGACATGGCGGGCTTTCTGGGGCTGTTCAAACTCGCTTGCGCCCAGATGGCCGATGGCGAGCTTTTGTTGCAACGGTCGCTCGACCTCGACGCTTCCTATCCGGGCGTTCCCGCGGTCGCACTCGCCTTTGTCCTCTCGCAGCGCGGCGAGCAGGAGCGCGCGACTCAAATTCTCAACCAGATCCCGTCGCCGAGCAAAATGGAGCCGCAATATCTGATGACGCGCGCGATCGTTCTGGCCCGCACCGGCGACCTTGCCGGGGCGCGAAAGATTTGGCGGCAGCTGACCGAATATACGAAGCAGCCCGCAAATGCGCCGCCGGAAAAAGTGCTGCGCCAGTTCATGATTACGCCGGTCATCATCCTGCGCGCCGCCGAGGCGCTGCGCGATTCGGGCGTCGTTCCGGCGGCTCCGGGGCCAGCGCGAGCCGCGCCGCGCGATGGGGCCGGGGGGTAGGCACATAGGTTTGCGACCCGTCGCCAGCCCTCTTGCCAGCCTCGCCGCTGCGCTCTAGGGCGTTTTTCAACATTCACGACATAGTCAGCAAAAGGAACTGTGCATGAGCGATTCGGCCGAAAAGGTAAAAAAGATCGTCGTCGAACATCTCGGCGTCGAAGCAGACAAGGTCACCGAGGAAGCGAGCTTCATCGATGATCTGGGCGCCGACAGCCTCGATATCGTCGAACTGGTGATGGCGTTCGAAGAAGAATTCGGCGTCGAAATCCCCGACGATGCGGCTGAAAAGATCGCCACCGTCAAGGATGCGATCGACTATATCGAAGCGAACAAGGGCTAAAGCGGCCCGGTCCGGCCCAGCCGGACGCGGCGGCGACGCCGCCCACGCGTTTCCGGCTTCCCGGTCCAGAGCCTGTGCGCTGTGACCGGGAAGCCTTTTTCTTGGGTACGCGCGAACCATATATGGGCCATGCCGCCGTGGCGGATGGCCGACGAAAGGACGAATTATGCGCCGGGTTGTGGTGACGGGATTGGGTTTGGTGACGCCGCTTGGCGCCGATGTGGAAACCACATGGGCCAATCTGCTCGCCAGCAAATCGGGCGCGGGCACAATCACCCATTTCGACGCGTCGGACCAGAAATGCACGATCGCCTGCGAAGTGAAGGGCCCCGACCATGAATATGGTTTCGATCCCGGCAAGCGCGTCGATCACAAGGTGCAGCGCCAGGTCGACCCCTTCATCATCTTCGGCATCGACGCCGCAGGTCAGGCGATCGAGGATGCGGGCCTTGAGGATATGTCCGAGGCCATCAAGCTGCGCGCCGGCTGCTCGATCGGGTCGGGCATCGGCGGTCTGCCGGGCATCGAAAGCGAAAGCCTGCTGCTCGCCGAAAAAGGCCCGGGCCGCGTTTCGCCGCACTTCGTCCATGGCCGCCTGATCAACCTGATCTCGGGCCAGGTCAGCATCAAATATGGCCTGCAAGGGCCTAACCACGCCGTCGTCACCGCCTGTTCGACCGGTGCGCATTCGATCGGCGACGCGGCGCGGATGATTCGCGACGATGACGCCGACATCATGCTCGCGGGCGGCGCCGAGGCGACGATCTGCCCGATCGGCATCGCGGGCTTCGCGCAGGCGCGCGCGCTCAACATGAGCTATAACGACCGCCCCGAACAGGCGAGCCGCCCCTATGACAAGGACCGCGACGGTTTCGTCATGGGCGAGGGCGCGGGCGTCGTCGTGCTCGAGGAATATGAACATGCCAAGGCGCGCGGTGCCAAGATTTACGCCGAAGTCGTCGGTTACGGCCTGTCGGGCGACGCCTATCACGTCACCGCGCCGCACCCCGAAGGTTCGGGCGCCTATCGTTCGATGGAAATGGCGCTGAAAAAGGCGGGCATGACCCCCGCCGATATCGACTATATCAACGCGCACGGCACCTCGACGATGGCCGACACGATCGAACTCGGCGCGGTCAAGCGCCTGTTCGGCGATGCGATCGGCGACGTGTCGATGAGCTCGACCAAATCGGCGATCGGCCATCTGCTCGGCGGCGCCGGCGCGGTCGAGACGATCTTCTGCATCCTCGCGATCCGCGATCAGATCGTCCCCCCGACGCTCAACCTCGACAATCCCGATGAGGGTACCGACGGCGTCGACCTCGTCCCGCACACGGCGAAAAAGCGTGAAGTGAAGGCCGCGCTCAACAACAGCTTCGGCTTTGGCGGCACCAACGCCAGCGTCATCGTCAAAGCGATCGACTAAGCGATTTATCCTCCCTGTTGCGAAGCAATGGGGAGGGGGACCGCCGCGAAGCGGTAGTGGAGGGGCGCCGACGTTGCGCTCCTCCGTCAGTCCCGCGGGACTGCCACCTCCCCATTGCTTCGCAACAGGGAGGATTGAAAACTCTCTTTCCTACATCGTGCCGCCATGCTCTATCACCCTGTCGTCGGGCTTCGGCCTACGGCGGCTTTTGGCATGCGCGTCTGTAACTTTTGTCACTTTTGCGCCGTTTGGGAGATTTTCGTGCATCCGTTCCGCTGGTTGATGATGACGATGTTTGCTCTTCTGCTCGCCGCCTGCTCGGGCGGCGCGCCCGAGGACACGGTCGTCGTCATCCCGCAGGGCGCGAGCATCGCGAAGGCGGGGCAGATACTGGAGGAGGCGGGCGTCGTCTCGGCCTCCAGCTTCCGTAACGAGGTTCGTTTCTTCGGCGGCGACGATCCGATCAAGCCCGGCGAATATGAGATCAAGGCCGGCATGGATGCAGGCGATATCCTCGAACTGCTGCAATCGGGCAAGACAGTCCAGCGTTTCGTGATGGTCCCCGAAGGGATGCCGTCGATCATGGTCTGGGACCGGCTGATGGCCGAAAAACGCCTGACCGGAAAAGTCGACGTGCCTGCCGAGGGCAGCGTCCTCCCCGACACCTATGCCTTCACCACCGGCGAGAGCCGCGCGGCCGTCGTCAAGCGCATGCAAACCGCGATGGACAAGGCGTTCGCTGAACTCTGGGCCAAGCGCAGCCCGCGCACTGCGGTCAAGGACCGCAACGAAGCGATCACGCTCGCCTCGATCGTCGAAAAGGAAACCGGCGTTCCCGCAGAACGCCGCACCGTCGCCGGCGTCTATACCAATCGCCTCGCGGTCGGCATGCGGCTCCAGGCCGATCCGACGATCATTTATCCGATCACCAAGGGCAAGCCGCTCGGCCGCCGCATCCTGCGCAGCGAAATTCAGGCGGTGAACGGCTATAACACATACAGCATGATCGGCCTGCCCAAGGGGCCGATCGCCAATCCCGGCAAGGCGTCGATCGCCGCGGTGCTCGATCCCGAGCCCAATGATTATCTGTTCTTCGTCGCCAAGGGCGACGGCGGCCATATCTTCGCCCGCACGCTGGCCGAGCATAATGCCAATGTGCAGAAATGGTATCAGCTGCGGCGCGAACGGGGCGAGATGGAATAAGGAACGACGCTGCACCTGCCTTTTGCAGGGGCGGCGGACAGGGGAGGGACGATATGACCACCGCGAAGTTGTTTCTCCACGGCGTCCCTGACAGTCCCGCAATCTGGCGTCCGCTGCTCGCGGCACTGGATCTCGGCGACACGCCCGTCGCTGTGCCCGCGCTTCCCGGCTTTACCGGGCCGCTCCCCGCCGGATTTCCCGCGACGAAGGAGGCTTATGCCGATTGGGCCGTGGGGCAGGCGGAGGCGCTGTTCGCGGCGCATGGCCCGATCGACATCGTCGGTCATGACTGGGGTGCGCTGATCGCGCAGCGCGCCGCGATGCTGCGTCCCGATCTCTTCCGCAGCTGGGCCGTGTCCAATGCGGTGATCGACCCCGATTATCGCGGTCACCGCATCGCGCGGATCTGGAACACGCCGATTCTCGGCGAAATCTTCATGGCGATCAGCCGCCCCGCTGCACTCGCCAAAGGGCTGGCGGGACAGGGCATGCCCGACGACATCGCTGCCGAGGAGGCGGCGCAATGGGCGAACAAGGACAAGCGCCGCGCGATCCTTCGCCTCTATCGCTCGGCGAAGGGGCTGAGCTTCGAACATGACTGGGCGCGCGACATTGGCATATTGCCGGAAAACGGCACGCTGATCTGGGGCGAGGCCGATCCCTATGTCGATCTGTCGGTTGCGCAGCGTTTCGCCGCGAACACCGGCACCCCGCTGGCGGTGATCGAAGGAGCAGGGCATTGGGCCATCGCCGAGCGACCCGCCGAGGTCGCGGCGGCCCTGACCGCCTTCTGGAACGGGCTGTGATCGAGATATCCCATCAGTGTGACCGGCGCACTCCATTGGACCCGGGCGCGGCGCGACCCTATCTGGGCGCTTCGAGATAGCAGGCCCGGGCATCCCCCCTCCCGTCCAGGCCGCTGGCGCCGTGCCCATCATCGTGACCGCGACGATGGGTGCGGCGGACCAGCGCCATTTCGATGCGCTCCGCGCCGCGCACTTCCCGCCCGAACGCAACCATCTTCGCGCCCACATCACGCTTTTTCACCAACTGCCGCCATCATGCCTCGACGAGCTCGACCGGCTGCTTCGCCGCATCGCCGCCGACAATCCACCGCCGGTCGCCACGATCCGTGACATTTATTCGCTCGGCACCGGCGTCGCCTTTCGTATCGACAGTCCCGACCTGCTCGCGATCCGCGAACATATTGCCGATCATTTCACCGGCGCGCTCACGGCGCAGGATCAGGGCGTGCCGCGGCTCCACATCACGATTCAGAACAAGGTTGCGCGGTCGGAGGCTCGGGCGTTGCTCGCCGATTTGACGCGCAATTTCCATCCGCGGCCGCTTTTGATCGCGGGCCTTGCAATCCATCATTACCGCGGCGGGCCGTGGGAAACCGCATCGACACGCAATTTTCGCGGCGCGCGCAGATGGTGTTGACCGGGAGCGAGACCCTGCTTATAGGCGCGGCTCGCCCAACGCGGCGGCCTTTCGGGGCGGAGTAGCTCAGCTGGTTAGAGCACCGGAATCATAATCCGGGTGTCGGGGGTTCAAGTCCCTCCTCCGCTACCATCGTTACAGTCCCAAATGTTCTCGTTTCGATCGGAGGTTTGCCGGTCGTCAGCGCTTGGCGCTGCCACCTCCCCATGCCTGCGGCACAGGGAGGACCAGAACGTCCGCAATCGATCGAAAGCCGCCCCCTCCATCGCCGGGCGCAGAAGCGTCGCGAATGCCCTCGGCTATTCTCGTGCTTGACGGGCTGGCGATTGCTGCCTAGCGTTATATGAAACACTGTTCTGAATAATGGAACATTTGCGGAGTGAGGCATGGGCGGGCAAAGCTGGGATATCATCGTCGTCGGGGGCGGATCCTCTGGCTTGCCCGCTGCGATCTTTGCTGCCGAACGCGGCGCGCGCATATTGTTGCTCGACGTTGCCGCCCAACTGGGCGGAACGCTTTGGGTTGCCTCCGGACAGATGAGCGCGGCGGGCACCCGTCTGCAAAAGGATAAGGGAATTTCCGACACCCCTGACGCGCATTTCGACGATGTGATGCGGATCAGCCGGGGGACGGCCAATCCCGGCCTGGTCCGTCTCGCCGTCGATCATGCCGCCGAGACGTTCGATTGGCTGATGGATCAGGGGCTGGAGCCGATACCCGATCATCCCGTCGCGGGTTTCGGACACGAACCCTATCGCGAGAAGCGCTATTATTGGGGCGCGGAGGGCGGTCTCAGCGTCAAGGACGTGCTCGTTCCGATCGTCGAACGCCTTGCGGCATCGGGCGCGATCACGGTCAAACTGGAGCATGAGGTCGTCGGGCTGCAGGTCGATGCCGATGGCGCGGTGACGGGCGTCACGGCGAAGGATGCTGCGGGCACGGAGCATCGCTTCTCTGCCCCCCATGTCGTCCTGACCAGCGGCGGTTATGCCGGCGCGCCCGAATTGTTCGAAGAACTCAGTGGCTATCCCCAATATAACGCCGCGCCCTATCCCCATGCGCGGGGCGCGGGGCTGCGGCTGGGGCAATCGGTCGGCGGCTGGCTGTGCGGCTTCGACAAGGTCTATTGCAACTTCGGCACATTGTTCGACACCGACAGCTTTCCCGCGCGCATGCTGGCGCGGCCCGAAACCTTCCCCGAACGGCGCGAGCCGTGGGAGATTTATGTCAACGCCGACGGACAGCGTTTCATCCGCGAGGATATACGAAGCGTCGATGCGCGCGAAATGGCGCTGCTCGACCAGCCGGGGCGGCGTTACTGGATCGTCTTCGATCAGGCGATCCTCGATGCGGCGCCGCCGCTGATCATCGACTGGACGCGCGAGGATATGCTCGCGGCGTTCGATCGCGACGGTCCGGCGTTCGCTCGCGCCGACACGCTGGATGGTCTGGCAGAGGCGGCGGGCATCGACGCGGACGGACTGGGGCGGGCGGTTGGCGGCTTCAACTATGGCGTGACGACCGGACATGACTTCTTCGGGCGGGTTCATGCGCCGTTGCCGATCGGCAAGGGGCCTTTTTATGCGATCCGAATGCAGGGATGTTCGATATCGAGCGCGGTCGGGCTGGCGGTCGATGATGATTTGCGGGTGATCCGCGAGGATGGGACGCCGATCCCCGGCCTTTATGCGGCGGGCGAACTGCTCGGATCCTCGCAGACGATGGGCAAGGCCGCGGCGGGAGGGATGATGGTCACCCCGGCGATGACCTTCGGTCGCCTGCTGGGGCAGCGTTTGCTGCTGGTCGGGGCATAGCGATGCTGCCTTCGGTCAATATTCTTCCCGGCGAGCGGCGCGGCTATGTCGATGGCCCGTGCGGGCAGGTCCATTATCGCGAACAGGGAAGCGGGCGCGCCGTCGTTCTGATCCATCAGGCGCCCTGGTCGTCGATCCAGTATCGCCGCGCGATGCCATATCTGGCCGAAAAGGGGTTTCGCGTTATCGTACCCGATCTGCCCGGCCACGGCATGTCGAGCCCGCCCGATGGCGAGCCCAGCGTCGAACTTTATGCCGCCACGGTGGCGGCTGTGATAGACGGGCTGGCTCTTGGGCCGGCGGCTGTCATCGGCCATCATGGTGGTGCGCTGGTCGCAGCGCGGCTGGCGGCGGCCTTTCCGGAAAAGGTGTCGGCGCTCGTGACCGACAATATGCCATATTATGATGCGGCGCAGCGGGCCGAGCGTTCGGGGACGCTGAACGATGTTCAGGAGATCAAGCCCGACGGCAGCCATTTGACCGATCGCTGGGCGGCGGTGCGCGGCGTCGCCGATCCGGCGTGGACGGACGAAACGATCCATGTCGGTATCGTCGCCTATTTCGCCAATGGTCCGTGGAAAGAGGACGGCCATCGCGCGGCCCCGGCCTATGATCTGGACGCCGACATCGACCGCATCATCTGCCCGGCGCTGGTGATATCGAGCAAGACCGACCGGCTGTTTCCGATGGGGCAGAAGCTCGTCAGCCGCCGGCCCGAATGGCAATATGCCGAGTTTTCCGGGGGCGCCGGGATGCTCTTCGAACGCACGCCCGAATGGGCGGCGCCGATCCTTGAATTTCTGGCCGGCTGACGGTCCTTCCCCAAATCTGCGGAGATAATGACATGACGATCACCATCTATGGAAAGCCCGGATCGCGCGCACGGCGGCCGCTGTGGGTCGCGCGCGAGCTGGGTCTGACGGTGGAAAATGTCGAACTGTCCGCCGAAGAGGCCAAGGCGCCTGCTTATCTCGCGATCAATCCCAACGGCAAGGTTCCGGCGCTGACCGATGGCGATCTGACGATTTTTGAATCGCTGGCGCAAAGCCTGTATCTCGCGAAAAAATACGGCACTGGCACATTATATCCGGCTTCCGTTGAGGATGAAGCGCGCATCTGGCAGTGGACATTGTGGGCGGTAGCAGAACTCGAAAAACCGCTCGTGACCTGTTTGATGGAGCGCGTGATCCGGCCCGAGGATCAGCGGAATGCGGCGGTGGCGGATGCGGCTGAACGCGACTTGCAAAAGCCCCTCGCTGTCCTCGATGCCGCGCTCGACGGGCGCGAATGGCTGTTCGATGCTTTTTCGGTGGCCGATATCAACGTCGCCGCGGTAACGGCGATCGCGAAGCCGGGGAAGGTGGACCTTGCCGCCTTTCCGAACCTTGCCGGCTGGCTCGACCGCGCGATGGCGCGACCCGCCTATGCGGGGTGAATTGTTGCGGATTTGTCACACCACCGCCCTCCCGGAAAACGGACGAAAACAGGGCGTGACTCGATGACACATATGTTATACATCTAGGTCAAATAAAGCATATGCTGGCTTTCTCGCAGGAGGGCTCGGACCGATGTTCGGCGCTCCCGGGGAGAGTTTGGTCTATGCGTTGATTTGTATGTCAATTATAACAATTTGGACGATTCCAGGATTGAACGGGATGGCTCTGCCGATCGTGCGGGGCAAAGGAAGAGGGAAAGCGAATCAATGAAAGCAATTAAATTGGGACTGGTTGGCGGCTTGAGCCTGCTCGCGGTCGAAGCATCGCAGACGGCCTATGCGGCGGAAATCACGGCCGATGCAGAGGTCTTGGACCAAGCCGATCCCGGCGAAATCGTCGTCACCGCACGTAAGCGCGAAGAGCGTCTCCAGGATGTGCCGATTGCCGTTTCGGCCATGACGGCGGATGATATCGCCGAACGCGGCGTTCGCGATCTTTCGGCCGTTGGCGATTTTACGCCCGGCCTCTCGCTCGAACGCGCCAATCGCTATGGCACCCAGGGCGGCGCAAGCCGTCCGGTGATCCGCGGCATGGGCAATGTGCTGGGCGAACCCAATGCGCAGGTGTTCGTCGACGGCATTCCTTTTTCGGAATCGATCCTGTCCTTCCCGTTCGACCTCGTCGAGCGCGTGGAAGTGATCAAGGGGCCGCAGGCGGCACTTTATGGCCGTTCGACCTTTGCCGGTGCGATCAACCTGGTCACCAAAAAGGGCGGGAACACCCCGGAGAATGCGATCACCGCGCGGGTCGCCCAATATGGCGACTATGAACTCAACCTTCTGTCGCGTGGCCCGATCATCGAGGACAAGCTCTATTATATGGCGCACGCGCGCCACTATGAGTTTGGTGGCATGTACCGCAACTCGCTCGATGGCCGTAAAGTTGGCAATGAAAAGAGCTTCAACCTCAACGGGTCGCTCGAATTCCGTCCGACGAGCAACTTCACCGCGACGCTGAGCGGCGGTTATATCCGCGACCGCGACGGCCATCCCGCGATCGTGACGCAGGACCGGTTCCAGAATAATTGCTACCTGCAGTCGGCGCGCCAATATTATTGCGGTGTCGTCAAGCGCTATGATGAAACGACGCTCGATCTGGAAGGGCTGGGCGACACGGTCGGCCTGCGCCGCGACAGCTATCGCGCTTTCCTCAGCATGGTCTATGAAGCGGGCGATTTCACGATCACCTCGAACAGTGGCTATTTCAACACCAAGACCGAATTCGGTCATGACTCGACCTATCAGGGCGCGACGGCGTTCGGACGGACGACAGTTCCGAATGCGCCGGGCTTTGTGCGTCCGGTCGCCGACGGCGTGCGTTCGGGCAATGTGATGCGCAACGAAGTCGGCAAGCGTGAGGAATGGTCGTCGGAACTGCGCGTTCAGTCGCCCAAATTCCTCGACACCTTCGACGTGATGGTTGGCGCATTCTATTATCAGCGCCGCCGTGCGCTGGAAGAGCGGCATTTCGACGTCACCGCACCGACGATCGATTCGGGTATCGACCGGACCGACAACATCGCTTTCTTTGGTGCCTTGAACGCGTCGATCACCGATCGTCTGAGTGCCTCGGTCGAAGTGCGTTACGCAGAAGACCGCATCGGAAACTACAAAAGCGCAACCGATGTGCTGGCCGAGCGCAAGTTCAAGTCGACCACCCCGCGTTTCACGATGGACTATAAGCTGTCGGACGATTCGATGGTCTATGCGACGCTGGCCAAGGGCAACAAGCCGGGCGCGTTCAACTCCGATCCGCGTTTCCCCGTCGAAGTGCAGTTCGCCGAAGAAGAGACCAGCTGGAACTATGAAATCGGTTCGAAGAACCGGTTCCTTGACGGCGCGCTGCTGCTCAATGTTGCGGCCTTCTATGTCGACTGGAGCAAGCAGCAGCTGAGCTCGGCCTATATCTTCCCCGATGGCAGCAGCCGTTCGTACATCATCAACGCCGGTGAAACCGAAGTCAAAGGCGTCGAGATCGAAATGCAGGCGAAGTTGTCGCCGGAATTCAGCGCTGGCATCAGCTATTCGTTGAACGACGCGAAGTTTGTGAAGTTCGACGATGCGGAGGCCGGAAACCTGTTCGGCGATCCGTCGGTCGCGGGCAATCTGGTCCCTAACGTGTCGCGCAACCAGGTTTCGGCCTTTGCCGAATATGTGCGCCCGGTATCGAAAACGATCGACTTCAGCTTGCGCGGCGACCTGTCTTTCAATGAAAGCAAGTTCGACCAGATTTATAATCTGGCGGAAACCGGCGACAAGATTCTGCTGAATCTGCGCGCGGGCCTTCAGGCCAAGAATTGGAAGTTCTCGGTGTTCGTCGACAATGTGACCAACAACCGGGCACCCTCGACAGTCATCCGCTGGGTCGATCAGCTCAATCTGAACGTGCCGCAAGTCGTGAACCCCAATCCGGCGCAGAACAATGTCCCCGGCACGACAAACCAGGAGCGCGGCTTCCAGTATCCGCTCGCGCGCAAGCGTCAGGTCGGTATTACGCTCGGCTATAACTTCTGATCGAAGGGACGATCGCATGAACGGTTCCGATGCTTTGAGGAATGCGCTTCGGGTGCTGGCGGTCGCAGGGGCTGTCACGCTGGGGGCTGGTGTCGGAACAGCGATGGAGGCCGTCCCGCAAGGGGCGGCCGCCGTTGCGGCGTGCGATGCGGTCGCCGCGCATCCCGACGATCCGGACAAGGTCGGGCCGGGCCATGTGAAGGCCCAGATCGACCTGCCGGCCGCGATCGGCCTGTGCCGTACAGCTGCTGCCGCCGATCCGGGCAATCTGCGCGTCCGCTATCAGCTGGCGCGCATGCTGTTCTACAGCGGCGAGCGCGAGGAAAGCCTGCAGGCCATGAAAGGTGCGGCCGATGACGGCTATCGGCAGGCGCAGTTCGTTTATGGCGTCTTCATCAACTATCAGCGCGACGGTGCGCCGAAGGACCTGTGCCTGACCGAAGCCTATTGGCAGAAGTCGGCGCTGGCCGGACGTCAGGCCGCGCGCGTCAACTATGTGCGCGAGCGGTTGAACGGGCGTTTCAAGGGCTGCAAGAATATGGCGTCGGTGCCGCAGATGCAGCAGATTTTGGCGGCGGCGGCCAGCGATGCCACCAACTATTATGAATCGCTCTTCATCAAGGATCTGACGATGCGGCTGGAAGCGGGCGCATCGTCCGAAGCCGCCACGAAGAAGCCGGGCAGCGAACCGGTCTGGTGATAGGATCAGGAAAGAAAGCGTGACATGATCGCGCTTTCTTTCACGGGAGCCGGGAAGGGCGATCGCCCGCTCGGCGAGCAGAGCCAACAAAGGTGAATGGCATGAGCAAGGTTGAAGATCCAAAGGACGTCAAACTCCCCCGGGTCAGCAAGGGAAAGCGTCCGCAATTTTTCGACGATCCCGCGATCGACCAGATGATGACCTTCTTCCTCGAACTGATGACGGAAGTGTCGGTGCTGCGCGAACGGATGGATACGGTAGAACGCCTGCTGGACGCCAAGGGTAGCGTCTCGCGCGCCGAGATCGAGGCTTATCGCGCCGACGCGGCGGTCGAGGCCGAGCGGACGGCATGGCGCGACGCCTATTTCCAGCGCGTCATGCGTATGCACAAACCTGGCTGAGATGACGGCCTATCCCCATCTTTTTTCTCCCATCCGTATCGGACAGCGCGACCTTCGAAATCGCATTGTCCATGCATCGATGTCGACGCATTTTGCCGATCAGGGGCGCGTTACCGATCGGCTCATCGACTATTATGTGAACCGCGCCCGCGGCGGCGCCGCGATGCTGGTGACCGAACCGATGGCGATGCTGCGGCGGCAGAATGCGCCGACGCGCCCGGCGGTGCACAGCGATATCAATGCCGACGCGCTCGCGCGCTGGGCCGACGCCGTCGCGGCGGCGGGCGGGCTGATGCTGGGCCAGATTCAGGATAATGGCCGCGGCTTTCGCGCCGGTTTTCGCAACGATGCCGCCGTCGGGCCATCGGCGCTTCCCGACGATCTGAGCTGGACGGTTCCGCACGTGCTATCGTCCGACGATGTGCGGCGGATGATCGACGAGTTTGCCGCGTCGGCGGCGCGGATCGCGACCGCCGGATTTGCAGGGGTCGAGATTTCGGCCGGGCACGGCCATTTATTCCATCAATTTCTCTCGCGCCGATCGAACCGGCGCGAGGATGAATATGGCGGGGACCTTGCCGGGCGGGCGCGGCTGCTGGCCGATCTGATCGCGGCGCTCCGTGCAGAATGCGGCGCCGATTTCATCATCGGGCTGAAGCTGCCGGCCGAGGACGGTATGGCAGATGGCATCGATCTCGCCGAGGCCGAGCAGATTACGCGCCACCTCCATGCTGCGGGTGGCTTCGACTATCTCACCTATTGCTGGGGCTCGCACGGAACGACGCTGTACGAGCATCTTCCCGATCTTCACGGACCGCGCACACCCTATCTCGATCGGATTGCGGCGCTCGGTAAAGCGGCGCCGGGGGTGCCACTGGGGGCGCTGGGCCTGATCACCGATCCCAATGAGGGCGAACGGATCGTGCGCGACGGTCTTGCCGATCTGGTGATGCTCGGGCGCCCGCTCGTGACCGATGCGGCGTGGGGGGTGAAGGCGCAGGAGGGACGCGAGGCGCAGATACGTTACTGTGTTTCGTGCAATACCTGCTGGCACATGATCACCACTGGGCGCGGACTGCGCTGCGACAATAATCCACGTGTCGGCGAAAGCGACGAGGCCGACTGGCGCCCGTCGCCCGCCGCGACGCCCAAACATGTCGTCGTGGTCGGCGCGGGCGTTGCGGGAATGGAGGCGGCGTGGGTCGCCGCTGCGCGCGGGCATCGCGTCACTCTTTTCGGCGCGTCGGACGAACCCGGCGGCAAGGCGCGGTTGCATGCGCTGTTGCCCGGCGGCGAGAATCTTAGCAGCATTTATGACTATCAGCGGCTCAGCGGCGAGCGCGGCGGGGTCGATTTTCACTGGGGCCGGCAGGCGACGCTGGAAGACATATTGGCGCTCGCGCCCGATCATGTCGTGCTGGCGACCGGGGCGACCCCGGCGTGGCCGGACTATCTGCCTGCGGAATATCGCGGCGAGGGCTTCTTCCCCGACCTGCGCGAGGCGATGGAGCAGATGACGCGGCTGTCGGTGCGGCAGCCCGGCACTGCGGTGATCCACGATGCCGATGGCGGTGCTTTCACCTATGCCGCCGCCGAACTGCTCTGCGACCGTTTCGAGCGCGTCGTGATCCTTACCGAGCGCGAACGCATCGCGAGCGACGAGGCGGTGGTGACGCGGCAGGGCATTTATGCCCGGCTTTACCGCAAGGGTATCGAGATCGTCAGCTCGGTGCGGCCGCTGCCATCCTCGCGGTTCGAGGAAGCGGAGGTCGCTTGCGCGAACATCTATAATGGCGCGGAACAGGTGATCACCGACGTTGCCCTCTTTACCTATGCCACCGCGCGCATCCCCAATGATGCGCTCGCCGGACCGTTGAAGGCAGCGGGCATCGAGGTTCACGCGATCGGCGACGCCTGGGCCCCGCGGAGCGTGCTCACCGCGACGGCCGAGGGCCATCGCACCGCCATGACATTCTGACAGGAGAAACAAGCGCATGTACCCCGATCTTGAAGGCAAGGTGGCCGTTGTCACCGGCGCCGGCCGCCACGGCGGGCTGGGCGCGGGCATCGCGCGGAAGCTGGCCGAAGACGGCGTGCGCATCATCCTTCATGATCTGGGCGACCCCAGGGATGCGACGGCGCCCGATCAAGGCATCGGCCGAACCGCAGAACTCGAAGAGGTGGCCGAGGAGTTGCGCGCGATCCATCCCGATATCGCGACCTGCACGGCCGACATGCGCGTCGAAAGCGAGGTCGAGGCGCTGATCGGCAGCGCGGTCCAGCGTTTCGGAAAACTCGACATATTGGTCAATAATGCCGGCGTCGGCTTCCTCTTCGGTCCTTTCGTTGATCAGACGCAGGACATGTGGGATATGGTGCTCGATGTGAATCTGCGCGGCGCCTTCTTCGCAATGAAGCATGCGATACGCCAGATGCAGCGTCAGGATGACCAGCCGAAATGGGGGCGCGGGCGGATCGTTTCGGTGGGCAGCCGCGGATCGAAATCGGGTTCGGCGCTGACCTCTTCCTATATCGCGTCGAAACATGGCCTTGTCGGGCTGACGCGATCGGTGGCGATCGAGATGGGGCCGCAGCAGATCACTGTTAACATGGTCTGTCCCAATCATGTCACCACGGGGCTGGGTGCGTGGCAGAACGACTATATGGCGAAGATGCGCGGGCAGAGCGTCGAGGAATATCTGGAGGCGATGCGCGGCCGCATCCCGCTCGGCCGCGTCGGCGATGTCGAGGACACCGCCAACGCCTGCGCCTTCCTTTGTTCGGGACAGGCGCGCTATATCACCGGCGAGGCGATGAACGTCTCGGGCGGCGAGGAAATGCACTAGAAACAGGGCCACGCGCCGCCGCTCCGTTCCCGTGCGGAAAGGGGCCGCGGCGCGCGTTCGTCAGGCGGTGGACAGGGCGGCGCGTCCCGCTTCGGCGATGGCTTCATCCTGCGTGGCCGATCCGCCCGAAATTCCGATCCCGCCGATGCACTGGCCGCCGTACATGATCGGCAGCCCGCCCGGCATCGGCAGATATTCGGTCAGCCGCAAAAGTTCGGGTTCATCCTTCAGTCGCGCGGTCAGCGCTCCGCTGGGCGCGCGCATCAGCGCCGATGTGCGGGCTTTCGCTGCTGCAACGACCGGCGTCATCGCGCCCGTTCCATCCATGCGATAGAGCCGGAGCGCATGGCCGCCGTCGTCGCAGAGTGCGACCGTGGCGGCGATTCCGGCTTCGGTCGCTTTCGCAAGCGCGGCCCCGACCATTGCGTCGAGTTCTACTGCATTGAGAACCGGTTTGTTTTTCATGAAAGCTTTTCCTTCTTTGCGCTGAACTTTTATGGGAGCATGGTGTAGGGCGCCCGCCAATGATCGCGGGAGTGGCCGTGATCCGGTGGCGAGCAGGGGATAAGTTTTTGAATATGTCGGGTGACGACATCACGGCAGTCGACAGGCTGCAGGCGGTTCCGCTTTATCATCAGATATTCCTTCAGCTTCGCGAGGAAATCACGAGCGGGGAGCGTGCCTTCGGGTCGCGCATGCCGACCGAACAGGAACTGGCCGAAAGTTTCGGCGTCTCGCGTATCACGGCGCGCCGCGCGCTCGACGAGCTTGCACATACCGGGTTGGTGGCGCGCAAACGGCGTGTGGGAACGCATGTCACCTTCAAATCGCCTGCGCGGCCGATCGAGGGCAGCATCGAACAGGCGCTCGAATCGCTGATTGCCTTTGGCCGCAATACGAAGGTCAAGATTCTTGAACTGGAAACCGTTCCCGCGCGCCCACCATTGACCGAGGCGCTGGAGATTGAGGTGGGGGAACCGGTGGTGCGCGTGGCGCGTGTCCGCTGGCTCGACGACCAGCCGCTGTCCTATGTGATCAGCTATATTCCGGCCGATCTGGGGGTCGAACTGTCGCGGGAGACGCTGCGCGACACCCCGATGCTGAGCTTGATCGAGAAGGCGGGCGTCAAAATCGGCGCCGCCACGCAGACGATTTCGGCCTCGCTCGCCGACGCCACGCTGGCCAACGTCCTGGCCGTCGACATCGGGTCGCCGATCCTGCGCGTGAGCCGCACCGTGTTCGACGTCAATAAGCGCGCCGTGCAGCATGTTTTCGCGCAGTTCCGGCCCGATCGCTACCAGATTCGCCTTGATCTTCATTCCGCCCAACCTTGATTTTTCCGCCGTGGCGGGCCGAGGCTTACGCTACATCGATTTGATATAGAATTATGAGTAATTAATGCTAGTCTCCGATCATGACGGGGATGATGCGATGAGTGATTGGACAACGACAAGCGATCCGCGCCTGACGCGGTTCCGCTTCGCGACGATCGGGGCGCCCGACCTTCGCGCGATCGAAGATCAATATGGCGAATGGCTGGGCTATCGCGTCCGCGAGCGCGGCGAGGTGTCCGCCGGGCTGGCGGCGAGTTGGGCTGCGCCGGCGATGGCGGGGCGGCCCTATATCGTGATGAGCACCGACGGCGCGCCCGACGATTATGTCCGGGCGGTGCAGATTAGCCCGGTGCCTGATTACAAACCGCTGACCACCTACGGCTGGGCGGCATTCGAGATCATCGTCGACGATGTCCACGCCGTCGATGCGCGGCTACGCCAGTCGGGCTTCCAGATCATCGCGGGGCCGACCCCGCTGCAATTCATGCCGTCGATCATAGCGATGCAGGCGATCGGGCCAGCGGGCGAGTGTCTCTATTTTACCATGGAAAGCGGCGACCGCGCGGCGTCGATCCTGCCGCAGCCCCGCTCCTTCGTCGACCGGCCGTTCATTTTCGTGATCGCCGGGTCCGACTTCGACGCGCTGCGCCTCTGGTATTGCGACCGCTTCGACCTGAAACGGCGACCGCTGCGGCAAAGCAAGATCCGGATCATTCAGGAAGCGCAGGGCCTAGGCCCCGACACCATCATGGATATGACGACGGCCGGGCTTCGCGAGGCGGGCTATTTGCTCGAGTTCGACGCCTATCCGACGGGACCGGGCCGCATCGCGGGGCCGCGCACTTGCACCCCGGGGGAATTGCCGCCGGGGTGCGCGATGGCGAGCTTTGGCGTCAGCGACATTGACCTTGTCGCTGACGTCGCGATCGTGCCCGCCATGGTGCATGAAGGCACGGGCTATAACGGGCGGCGGACCGCGACGGCGATCGGGCCGACCGGTGAGCGTGTGGAATTTATCGAAGATTGAAAGGAACCGGGTCATGAAGGTTCGTGATGTCCAGCATCCGATGTTGCCGGAAACGACAGCCGAAGAACAAAGCCGCCAGCGGGCCGTGGTCTCGCTGCGCAAGATATTGAACGCGCGTGTGCGCTCGGCGAACGTCCGCCGTTTCGAGGAAGAGGGTGCGCCCGCCTTCGCCGCGCGCCAAGGGCGCCAGCCGCAATCGCCCGAGGATATCGAGCAAGCCTTTTTTGAATCGTCTGGATACCGGATGTGGAGCGCGGTGAATCGCTCGGTTCAGGAAATGATTTGGCTGTCGGTCGGCGAACCGATCTTCCGCGATCGTGCACGGATGCAGGCCGCGGCAAGCGCTTTGGCGGAATCTCCGGCCAGGCTCGGCGCGCTGAAGCTCGATCCCGCATATGATCCGTCGCCCGAAATCGCGAGCGTCGACATTCATCTCCAGCCCGGCGGCTATGCGCGCGACGACGGCTCCGACGACATCGTCGCGGGCGCCTTTTACGAAACCGGCGGCAATATCTATTCCTTCGGTCAGGGCGCTGGAAAAAGCGACAGCAAGGCGGGAGTTATCTTCAACCTGCTGCGGTCGGACTTTCCCGATTTCACGCCGACCCGTATCCTCGACCTCGGTTGTTCGGCGGGCGCGGCCTCAGCGGCTTATGCGGCGGAGTATCCCGAAGCCGACGTTCACGCGCTCGACATTGGCGCCGGGATGCTGCGCTACGCCCATGCGCGGGCCGAAGCGCTCGGGGTGCCGGTGACCTTTCACCAGATGGATGCGGCGCAGCTGAAATTCGCCGACGGCAGCTTCGACCTCGTCGTTTCGCACAATATGCTCCACGAGATTAGCGCTGAAAAGCGCCGGCAGGCGATGGCGGAAGCGCTGCGCGTTGTGCGCCCCGGCGGGCTGGTGATTTTTCAGGATGTCGACACGCGCTTTGCGCCGTCCGACGTCCATCGCGTCGAGAAAAACTGGGATACCGCCTTCAACGGTGAAATTTTCTGGAAAACCTATGGGGAGGCCGATCTGGTCGCCGACATGGCCGCCGCCGGCTTTGCCTCTGCCGACATCGCGGAACATAATATGGAAGCCGTCAGCAACATCAATCGCTGGTACGTCATCAGCGGCCGCAAGCCCGCTGCGGGAGGCGCCGTATGACCGGTTCGGCCGATGCCATTGCTGCCGTCATTGAAAGCGGACGGGGCGCCCGCCCGTACAGCCTGCGCAATCAGGAGGCAGAGCAGGTATTGAATATCGCGCTCGCGCTCATGGTCGAACTGGCAGCGTCGAACGATCGCATCGACCGGCTCGAGCGATTGCTTGCTGAAACGCGCGGCGAGCCGCTCGACGATCTGCGCAATGCGCTGCCCGATGGCGATGCCGCAGCCGAGCGGCAGGCAGCGCTCGAGGCCATGCAGATGCGCGTGATGCGCGTTCTCATCGATCCGCGCGAAGCCGTCGACGGACATCCCGACGCGCGTTGAGCGCGCCGGGTTTTCCGCGTCAGGGTGCAGTGAAGGCGTCGACGATCTCGCCGGTCGTGGCGAACCATGCCTGCGGCTGTTCGTCCAGCCACGCGAGCAACTGTTCAAGCGCCTCGATACGAAACGGCAGGCCCATCACATAGGGGGTCAGCTGGATCGTCAGCATCCGCCCGCCTTGCGTGGATTCGTCGGCGAAAAGCGCAAAGGCGTCCTGCATCTGTTCGGCGAAGCTGTCGGCCGACTGCTGCTGAACAGTGATGATCTGGCGGTCCGACAGCTCATGATTGACCGGCACATTGATGATGCCGCCTGCCGGGGTGGTCATCCGATAGGGCAGGTCGTCATTGACCCAGTCGCACATATAATCGACCCCCGCCTCGACCAGAAGGCGCGGCGTGTTCCAGCTTTGCGAGCGGGCGATCGACTGCCAACCGCGAGGGCGCGTCCCCGACACTTTTTCCAGCATGTCGAGCGACGAGTGGATCAGCGCGCGCTCGTCGGCTTCGTCCATCCCCGATGCGATCGTGCCGTTCATGTCGGTCGAATGGGCGACAATCTCATGCCCTCCGGCGATAATGTCGGCGATGATCGAGGGGTAGCGTTCGGCAATCGCGGCATTGACCGCGATCGACGCCTTTGCGCCGGCCTGTGCAAAGGCGTCCAGCATGCGGTAGAAGCCGATGCGCGTGCCATACTCGCGGGCGGTATAATGGCGATAATCTGGATAGGCGGTTTGCATGTGCCCCGGCGCGCGAAACGGCTTGTCGGTCGGGTTGATCGGAAACCATTCGAGGTTGACGAACAGCGCCACCGCGACGCCCTTGTCCCAAGGCCAGGCGATCGGCGCACGGTTGCCCAGTTTTGACCAGGAATAGAGGTCCTGATCCATGCCGCGAGCGCGGCGGGGATATTCGAGATAAGCGGGATCGAGGCTCATGTGCCCACCTCCGTCTGGGTCAGATAATGATCGGCGATATCGCCCGAACGGGTGATCCATGCACGGCCGTCGGCCGCGATATGCTCCAACACCTCTTCAAAGGCGCGGATGCGATGCGGCTGTGCGATCAGATAGCTGTGGAGCGGAATGCACATCACCGTGCCCGATGCCGCGCCTTCCGCTGCCAGCCGCTCATATTGGCGGATCAACGTGTCGGCATATTCGCGCGGGCTCATATTATAGACGAAGAAGCCATAATGGTCGTTGACCTCGATGCTATAGGGCATCGAAATGAGCGTGCCGGACTGGACATGCACGGGCTGCGGCTGGTCGTCATGGTAAAGGTCGCAGGTATAGGTCAGCCCATATTCCGCGATCAGGTCGAGCGTGCGCGGAGTGTGGGTGAGGGCGGGGGCCAGCCAGCCCTTGATCGTCTGTCCCGTCGCATCGCGCACGGTGCGGATCGAATCCTCGATGATCGCGCGCTCTTGCGCTTCGTCCATGCCATAGCTGTAGCGGGTGTTGTAAATGCCATGGCTGAAGAATTCCCAGCCGAGCGCATTCGCATTTTCGACGACGTCGGGGATATGATCGCACAGCGCAACCGATAACGACACCGATCCCTTGAACCCGTGCTTTTCCATCGCTTCGGCCATCCGCCAGTGGCCGACGCGATTGGCATAGTCGCGGTGGCTGTAACCGACGATATCGGGATGCGGCTTGGGCCAGCTTTTGCGGTGCGGGTTGGCGGGCGGGTCGATCTCGTAAAATTCGAGGTTGGGCGACACCCACACCGCGACCGATTTGCCGTCCGGCCATTGGATTTTCGGTCGGCCCCGCCACGGATTAAAATCATAAAGGCCGGGATCGGCGGCGCCTTCGTTCATGCGCGCGCCTCCAGCCAGTCGATCACCGTCTGCACCGGTTCGACATCGGCATATTTCAGCTGAAGGTCGGTCAGGTTCGCGAAATGATAGCTTTCATGTTTGTCGGCGCAGGTCTCGATGGGAACGATGGTGCGATAGCCGTGTGAAAGGGCGTCGACCGCGGTCGCGCGCACGCAGCCCGAGGTCGATCCGCCGGTGACGATCACCGTATCAACCTTGTGCCACACGAGGTAGCTGGCGAGCGGCGTTTCGAAGAATGCCGACGGCATGCGCTTGGCGTAAATGGCGTCGACGGCAGGATCGATCTCGCAGCGCGCGTCGAAATCGTGGCGCGGGCTCGGAATCTTGATGTTCTGCAGACTGTCGGGCGTGTTGGTGCGCGTGCCCCAGACCCCGGCGTCGGCCGCATTGTCCATGTAACCGACGTGCGTCCAGATGACGGGCATCCCCGCGCGCCGCGCGAGGCGCGAGATGATGTTCGTATAGTCGATCTGGCGCGGATCGGTCTCATAGGCGGTCTTGTAATCGTCGATGCACGTATAGGCGTTCTGGAAATCGACGTTCACGATCGCCAGCTTCTCGCCGAACCCGAACTTTGCGCGCGCGGGATTGGCCATCACGTCTTCGAATATCTGTTTCGCGGTCCGGCCGTCCGAGACCATCTTCGTTCCGAGGCTCATGCAAACTCCTTATTGGCAGCTTCGGGCACAAAGCCGAGCGGCAGGCCCGCGTCCGGCGTAAACCCGTATAATGTTTCGTCCGGCAGTGCGGCGTGGACAATGTCGCGGACCGCAAGCAGGGCATTGAGGTCGATGCCGGTGCGCAGACCCATTGCCTGCAACATGAACACCAGATCCTCGGTGACGATATTGCCGCTGGCGCCGGGGGCGAAGGGGCAGCCGCCGATGCCGCCCAGCGAACTGTCGATCGTGGTCAGCCCCGCGTCGATCGCCGCCAGCACATTGGCGAGGCCAAGGCCGCGCGTGTTATGAAGGTGGATGCCGGTCAGCGCCGCGTCGCCGACGACACCGCGCACCAGCGCGATCAGCCGCTTGACCGCGGCGGGATCGGCATAGCCTGTGGTGTCGGACAGGCCGACTTCGTCGCAGCCCGCATCCATCAGCGCGCCGGCAAGCCGTTCGATCTGGGCGTCGGGGATAGCACCTTCCAGCGTGCAGCCGAAAACCGTCGACAGACTGCCTTCGAAATGCGGACGTTGACCCTCGGGCAATGCGCCGATCATCTGTGCGATGCTGCGGGCCTCTGCGATCACCTGATCATGGGTGCGTCGCAAGTTCGCGAGGCTGTGGGTTTCCGAAACCGACAGCGGCAGCGTCAACTTGTGCGCGCCGGCTGCGATCGCGGCTTCGGCGCCGCGCGCGTTCGGAACCAGCACCGCGACCGCCAATCCGGGGATGGTCCGGGCGTGGGCGACAACCTCCGCAGTGTCGGCGAGTTGCGGCAGCAGCTTGGCGGGAACGAAGCTGCCGACCTCGATTTCGCGGACCCCCGCGGCGGCTTCGGCATCGATCCACGCTTTTTTTGCTTCCAGCGGCATAATGGCGGAAATGCTTTGCAATCCGTCCCTTGGCCCGACTTCACTGATCAAAATATCCACGTCCAAAGATCTGCTCCTGACGTTGTGGCGTTGCATTATTGTATTATTTCTATATCAAATGAGCCGAGCTTGTCGAGCATGGTTTGAGAATCAAAAAGAGGAATGATGGATCAGGACGCATATCCGCTGGCCGGACTGAAAGTGATCGAATTCACGCATATGGTGATGGGGCCGTCGGTCGGGGTCATCCTGGGTGATCTTGGTGCCGATGTCGTGCGAATCGAGCCCGAGGGCGGCGACCCGACGCGCAAGTTGCTCGGGTCGGGCGCGGGCTATTTTCCGATGTTCAACCGCAACAAGCGCAGCCTTTGTCTGAATCTGAAGGACGCGGACGATCTTGCCCGCGCGCGCGCTTTGGTCGACGGCGCCGACATATTGGTGGAAAATTTCCGCCCCGGCGCGCTCGATCGGCTTGGCCTCGATTATGCGTCTTTTGCGGAAAGTAATCCCGGGCTGATCTATTGTTCGGCGAAGGGGTTTCTCAGCGGGCCCTATCAGCACCGCACCGCGCTCGATGAAGTCACCCAGATGATGGGCGGGCTCGCCTATATGACCGGCCCGCCGGGACGCCCTTTGCGCGCCGGCGCGTCGGTGATCGACGTGACGGGCGGGATGTTCGGGGTAATCGGCATTCTTGCCGCGCTCGAACGACGCCATCGCACCGGTCGCGGCGCCGAGGTGAAATGTTCGCTTTATGAAACGACCGCCTTCCTCGTCGGACAACATATGGCGCAGCAGGCAGTGACCGGACAGGCGGCGCAGCCGATGCCAGTGCGGCTGTCGGCGTGGGCGATTTATGACGTCTTCGACACCCGCAATGCCGATGAGCAATTGTTCGTCGGCGTCGTCAGCGACAGCCAGTGGGTGGGATTTTGCAAGGCGTTCGAACTGGCCGATCTGGCGGCCGATACGGCGCTGGCGCTCAACAATGAACGCGTTCTGGCGCGCGATCGCATCGTGCCGCGCATCCGGGAATTGTTTGCGGGCATGACGCGCGATGAACTGGTGGCGAAGCTGGATGGGATCGGTCTGCCGTTCGCGCCGATCGCGCGCCCTGACGAGCTGTTTGATGATCCGCATCTCAATGCACAGGGCGGGCTTGTCGATATTCAGATCCCGGGCGGGAACGCGACGCGCCTGCCGGCGCTTCCGCTCGAAATCGATGGCGAACGGATGGACGTGCGGCGCGATGTGCCCGCAGTCGACGCCGATCGCGCATCGGTTTTTCGCGATTTCGGCCTGAACTGAGCGCGCATAAGGTACGGACCGTGGGCAGCAGCATTTTCGAAAAAATCTGGCGGGCGCATCATATCGATGCGATCGACGCCGACACTGACTTGATCCTCGTCGACCGCGTACTGCTGCACGAACGGACGGGCGGCGTTGCGTTGAAGAGTCTTGCCGAGGCGGGGCGGAGCGTTCTTGCACCGCGCCAGACCTTCGTGACGATGGACCATGTCGTCGACACGCGTCCCGGTCGGACCGACGATACGATCATGCCGACCGGCAAGGCGTTCATCACGGCGACGCGCGAAGCCGCGCAGGCTGCGGGCCTGACATTGTTCGACCTTGGCGATCCGGCGCAGGGCATCGTGCATGTGATCTCACCGGAAATGGCGATCGTCCTGCCCGGCGCGACTTTGGTTTGTCCCGACAGCCATACTTGTTCGCAGGGCGCGCTCGGTGCGCTCGCGTGGGGGATTGGATCGACGGCGGCCGAGCATGCGCTCGCCAGTTCGACGCTTCGCGTGAAACGGCCGAAGACGATGCGCATCACGATCGACGGGACGTTGGTGCCCGGCGTGACGGCGAAGGATCTGGCGCTTCACCTGATTGCCCGGTTCGGATCTTCCGGCGGGGCTGGGCATATCGTCGAATATGCGGGCGAGGCAGTGTCGGCGCTCGACGTCGAGGCGCGGCTGACGCTCTGCAACATGGCGACAGAATTCGCGGCCTTCACTGCGATCATCGCGCCCGACGAAAAGGTGTTTGCCTATCTGAAGGGGCGGCGCTTTGCGCCCTCCGGTCCGGATTGGGACCGTGCCGTTGCGGCATGGGCCAACCTTCGCAGCGACGATGATGCGGTTTTCGATACCGAACATCAGGTTGATGCGGCGGAGGTCGCGCCGATGGTGACATGGGGGATCAGCCCGCAGCAGGCGGTCTCACTCGATGGCAGCGTGCCAAGCTTCGACGCGGTTGCGGCGCGCGACCCGCGCGAGCTCTACGATCGTGCGCTTGCCTATATGGATGTCGCTGCTGGAACATCGCTGGTCGGCTTGCCGATCGGAGCGGCCTTTATCGGTTCGTGCACGAACAGCCGCCTTTCGGATCTGCGGCGCGCGGCGGCGATACTGAAAGGACGCAAAGTCGCAGCCAGCGTCAAGGCGATCTGCGTTCCGGGCTCTACGCGCGTCAAGGCAGCGGCCGAAGCCGAGGGGCTCGACAAAATCTTCACCGACGCCGGTTTCGAGTGGCGTGAATCGGGTTGCTCGATGTGCTTCTTTTCGGGGGGCGAAAGCTTTGGCTATCGGCAGCGCGTGATCAGTTCGACCAACCGGAATTTCGAAAGCCGTCAAGGCCCCGAAACCCGCTCGCACCTCGCTTCGCCGGAGACGGTCGCGGCATCGGCCATTGCCGGCATGATTGCCGACCCAAGGACCTTTGCGTAATGGATAAATTCGACCGCTTGACCGCCGTTGCGGCGCCGCTGCTGCGCGATAATGTCGATACCGACGCGATCATCCCGTCGCGCGAGATGAAGTCGGTGTCAAAGCGCGGACTCGCCGATGGCCTGTTTGCCGGATGGCGCTATCAGGCGATTGGTGGTCGCGATCCCAGCGCCGATTTCATCCTGAACGATCCCGCCTACGCATCGGCGCAGATATTGCTGACCGGCACCAATTTTGGTTGCGGGTCGAGCCGCGAACATGCCGCGTGGGCGCTGGTCGAATATGGCTTTCGCGCGATTATTGCGCCGTCCTTCAATCCGATTTTTCGCAGCAATTGCGTCAATAATGGCATCGTGCCGGTCGAACTCGACGCTACCGCCATCGCTGCGCTGGCAGAGCAGGCGGGCGCCGCGCCGGTGACGGTCGACCTCGAACAATGTCTGGTGTCGTCGCCCGCCGGTTCGTGGCCCTTCGCGATGGATGGTGAGGCGCGGCAGATGCTGCTGAACGGCATGGACGCGATCGAACTGACGCTGTCGCGCAAGGGCGCGATCGAGGCGTTCCGCATAACGGATGCTAAGGCGCGCCCCTGGATATATCTGTAAGGCGGTTCAGGCGTTGCCGGTAGGGCCCGTCGGGGACGGCGAGGCGCCGAGTGCGCGTGATGCTTCGGCTGCGGCCGTGCGAACATGCGCCACCAGTGTCGCGCAATATTCGTCATTATAGCGGCTAAGCGGCACGGTCAGGCCCATCGACGCGATGATCTGGTCGTCGGGGCCCCAGACCGGCGCTGCGACGCCGCCGACGCTGGTTTCCCATTCGCCGCGATTGATTGCGACGCCGGTATTGCGCACCTCTTCGACTTCGTTCGCCAGCGCATTGGGCTCGACGATCGTCAGCGGGGTATAATGGCGCAGCGGACCGGCCAGCGTATCGCGCATCGCGGTGGGGTGAAAGGCCAGAAATATCTTGCCCGCCGCAGAGCAATGCGCGGGCGCGCGTTCGCCGATTTCGGAGAAGGCGCGCACCGAATGAACGCCTTCGGCCTTGTCGATATAGATGACCTCCGGCCCTTCCGAAATCGCGAGATGGACCGTCTCCCGCGTTTCGCGGGCGAGCTGGTCCATGATCGGGCGGATCGTCCGGCGCAGGTCGAGCCGCTCGATCACCCGCGCGCCCTGTTGCCATATCTTCAGCGTTGGGGCGTAGCGGCCGTTGCTGGCGGAAATATAGCCCAGCGCGGCGAAAGTCTGGAGATAGCGGTGGACGTTGCTTTTGGTGAGGTCGAGCTCGCGCGCGAGTTCCGATACGCCGACCGGATCGCGCGCCGTGATCACCGCCTCCAGCAACCCCATTCCCTTGACGATGGTTTTGTCCATGAACTTGGTCCTATCAGGCCTTGAGAGCCTGTTCCAGATCGTGGACCGCCGCGCGATAATGGCGCAGGCCAAGGCACAGCAGGATGATTGATGGCACGCCGATGATCAGGACATAGGCCGACAGTACGATACCAATCGACGTGGGGTCGCCCGTTGCATCAATTGCCCGACCAATCAGCGGCAGACCGAGCAAGGGACCGACCAATGCGATGACCGTGCTAAAGATCGCCATCGACTGGCCGCGGATCTCGCCCGGTGTGATCTGCATCATCGAGGAGGGACCGCCCGCAGTCGCGACCGACTTACCGATAAAGGTGATGAACATCAGAACCATCGCAAGTTCCGCTGTCGGCATGATCGGGTAAAGTGCACTCGTCGGAATAACGATGAGGAGGCCCAGCAGCAGCAGCCGCATCGAGGCGTCCTGATATTTCGCCTCAAACCGCTTTTGCGCCCACACGGCAAGTGCGGTCCCCAGCGGGCCGGCGGTGAAATAGAAGAGCCCGGTCACGGCGCCGACCTCGGCGATATTCCAGCCATAGACGCGCTGGAACAGGGGGACCGTCCACAGGGTAGTTGCGATCATCGCGAAATTGCAGCTCGAACCGACGAACAGCGCGCCAAACCCGCGCCAGCGTTGCAGGATATATTTGAACGCCACGCTTATACCCTGCGCCGAGCCCGTTCGCTCCTGACGCTCGGGTTCGCGTACCGTCAGCATCATCAGCGCGAACAGGAATCCGGGAATGCCGACGAAGATGAAAGCGGCCTGCCAGGGCGCGCGTTCGCCGATCAGCGGCCAGTTGACATGCCCGAGCGATTCGAGGTGGCTGACGATGAAGCCGCCTGCAAGGAAGGCGAGGCCCGCCCCCAGATAGGGGCCTGCCATATAGATGCTGATCGCGCGGCCCCGTTCGGTGCGGTTGAAATAGTCGCTGATGATCGAGATTGATGCCGGCGTGACCACCGCTTCGCCGAGGCCGAGGCCGAGGCGCAGCAGGAAGAGCGCAAGGAAGGTGGTGACGAAGCCGTTGCCGGTCGTCATCGCGCACCAGATGAGGATGCCCGCGATCAATAGATATTTGCGGTTGGTCCTGTCAGCATACCAGCCGAGCGGAATGCCGACGATCACATGGAACAGCGAAAAGGCTGGGCCGAGCAACAGGCCGACCTGAAAGTCGGTGAGGTCGATCGACTTTTTCAACGGTTCGATCAGCAGGCTGAGGATATACCTGTCGAAATAGGACAGGATGAAGATAGCCAGCAGCAGTACGACGACATACCAGCGGTAGCCGTTGCCATTCCTGTCCAGGATCACATGTTCGCTCCCACGAGGACTCCGAGGGGAGCCAATTGCAAAAAGGTCAAAGGGGTTTCCGGCTGCCGAAGACGTACCAGCCACCGCGCCCGTGCCGCGGACGGCCGGGTTCGTTCCAGCCAAAGGCAGTGTTGCGGTCGGGATAGGCGCCGATGTCGGGCAGAATATGCGCAAAGCTGGCATCGCGATCGAAACCGGCGTTCACGCACAGCGCGATCGGGTCCTGATCGCGAAAGGCCGTATAGGACGGTTCGTTGTTGTTGCGCGTGTCCCAGTTCCAGAAATAATTCTCCCACGCATCGACCAGATCATGCGCGGGCAGCTCCTGATGCACCATCAGGCCGCCGGGTTTCAGCAGGCGGTGGCATTCGGCCAGCACCTTCTTCGTCGCCCAGACCGGAATTTCGTGAAAGAAAAAGCTGGAGACGATGAGGTCGAAACTGCCATCGGCGAAATCGGTCTTTTCGGCATTCTGCTGGCTGAAATGCACTGGAATGCCTTCATGCCCAGCGATCGCGTGGCCATAGCGCAGCAATGGCGCGCCAACGTCGATGCCATGCGCTTCGACCCCGGGGAAGGCCTCGACATAGGGCAGAAGATTTTTGCCCGACGAGGTGCCGATGTCGAGCATGCGCGCCGGTTGCAGATCGGGGTAGGCGGCCTTTATCCAGCGGCTGACCACTCTGGCGACGCCGCCCCACGACCGGTGGCTCTGCTGCGCGGTGAAGACGCGCGCGCCGAGGCTGACCACCGCGCCCTGCGCAACATCGTCTTCGGTATATTCGCTGTGGAAACAGCCGGGTGTCAGATGCACGTCAATGGCACTGACATAGGGAGGGACTTCGAAATCGGGATCGGTGCGCAGCGATCCGTTCGCCGGATTGCGCTCGACCGCGTCGCGCGCCACGGAGATGAGGTCCGGCAGGGCGCGCTCGACCGGTTCCTGCACCGACAGGAAGCACATTTCCTGCGCGTTGTAACGAAGCGTGCTGTAGAAACGATAGCTATTCTCGCCGCGCATCGCGGCATCAATGTCGCGCCAGGTCTCGGGCGAATTGCCCGTCGCACTCAGGTGCGGTCCGACGCGGGTGCGATAGTCATCCTCCAGCGACGCGGCAAATTCCTGGATCGCGTGGCGGCGCAACGTGCTGCAGAAGCGCTGCCGGGCATATTCGTCATGCGTCGCCTGCGGAATCGCCTCGATATTATCGATGGACGAATTCGCTCGCTCGGTCGCTGTCATTTGCCTCGCTCCCTACCATTCCAAAATGCGGAACGATGTTCCGAATCAAACCCTAGCATTGAACGGACGGCGCTGACAACGGGCTATCCGGCCGGGTTTTTCATCATTCCTGTCTTGCCACAGATCGTTTGCTATCGCTACATAACTATTAAAAGTAGTACAATTAAAATGCGCATCAGGCGGGGGCTTTGGAAGGACATCATGGCGGCTATGGAGCATCGGATTATCATCGTGGGTGCCGGACCGGTCGGGCTTACAGCTGCTTTTTTGCTAGGCGAGCGCGGCATTCCCTTTCTGTTGATCGCGTCCGAGCCGGTCCTCGAAACCGACCTGCGCGCATCGACTTTTCACCCGCCGACGCTCGACTTTCTCGACGAATATGGTCTTGCCGACTCGCTGATCGAACAGGGGCTGCGCACCCCCACGTGGCAGATTCGCATGCACGGCACGGGCGAGCGGGCCGAGTTCGACCTTGCGGCGATCGCGGGCGACACGCGTCATCCCTTCCGCTTGCAGTGCGAGCAGTCGAAGCTGTGTCGGTTGTTGCTCGACCGTTTGCAGCGCGAGGGCAAAGGAGAAATCCGCCTTGGCCTGCGTGTCGACGCCGTTGCGCAGGATGATGATGGCGTGACCGTCACGGCGCGCCCGCTCGGTAGCTCTGACGATGCCGATCCTGAAGTCTTCACCGGCCGTTTCGTGATCGGTGCCGATGGCGCGCGCAGCGCCGTGCGGCGGTCGCTCGACATGAAGTTCGAGGGCAAAACCTATCCTGAAACGACCATCCTTGTGACGACGCACTTTCCTTTTCATGATCATCTAAAAGGACTGTCGAACGTCAATTATGTCTGGAAAGCGGGGGGCACCTTCAGCCTGCTGCGTTTACCGAACCTCTGGCGGTGCAGCCTCTATCCCGACGAGGGCGAAACGATTGAGGATGCGCTGCTTCCCGAAAGCATCGCGCGCAAACTCGAAGTCATCGCTCCGGGTGCATCGGAGCAGGGCTTTCTGGAGGTGCGTCCGTATCGCATTCATATGCGCCTCGTTGATGAATATCGGGTCGGCCGCATCGCGCTGGCGGGCGATGCCGCGCATATCAATTCGCCGTCGGGCGGGATGGGGATGAACGGCGGCGTCCATGATGCGTTCGAACTCGTCGCGACGCTGAACGAGATCTGGCACGGCGCCCCGCTGGAGCTGCTCGATCGCTACACGCGCCGCCGCCGCCCGATCGCCGAACGCGAAGTGCTGGCGCAGTCGGACCGCAACCGCGCGCGGATGCAGGAGCGCGACGATGCGCGGCGCCGCGAAATGCTCGCCGAGTTGCAGGCGCTTGCCGCCGACCCGATACGCGCACGCGAACATCTGCTGCGGACATCGATGATCGCCGGCCTGCGGGCCGCGGCGGAGGTCGCATGACGGCGCGATATGATTATGGCCGCGCCGGTAGGGTCGGCATCGGAACGCCGCAGGCCAACCCGACGGTCGAAAGCGAGTTTGCGATTTTGATCCCGCCGCGGGCGGCATTGTCGGTGACGCGACTGACCAGCGCGGCGGCAGCGTCCGCCGATCGCCTCCGCGACTATCTGCTGCGGTTGGAGGATTCACTTTGCGCCTTCGACACGCTGAAGATGGATGTCTTTGGCTTTGGATGCACAGCGTCGTCCTATCTGGTCGATCGTGATCAGGAGGTCGCGGTCTATGCCGCGTGCGAAGCGCGCTTCGGCTATCCCGTGCTCGGTGCGGCCGATGCCATTGCGTGGGCGCTCGACCGGCTGGGCGCACGCCGGATCGCACTGCTTTCGCCCTATCCGGCCGATCTCGCCGGGCCGGCCCATGCCTATTGGCAGGCGCGCGGCTATGTGCTGGCCGAAGCAGGCAGCGCGGGGGCGCTCGCGCCCGGCGCCGACACGCGGGGGATTTACGACCTTGGGAGCGTCGATGCCGCCGAGGCGCTGGCCGCGATCGATATCTCCGGCGTCGACGCGGTGGTGTTCAGCGGGACGGGCATGCCGTCGCTACCGGTAATCGCTGAAACCGATATCGGCGTGCCGCTCCTGTCCTCGAACCTGTGCCTCGCTGCGCGGATCGCCGACCTGCTCGGGCTCGGCGACCTGCTCGATCCGGCGTCTCCGGCGGCACTCGGCTGGCGCGCCCGCTGCCATGCCGCCATTTCCTGACCTTTCTGGGAGAGTTTCCATGACCATCATTACCGCTATCATCGACGGCGAAATCGTTGAAACCGGCACCGCGCCGATCGCCATCATCAACCCCGCCGACGACGAACTGGTCGTCGAATTGCCTGAGGCCGACGATGACACTGTCGATCGCGCTGTGGCGGCGGCACGGCGCAGCTTTGACGAAGGTGTGTGGCGCAACAAGCCGGTCGAGGAGCGGCAGGCGGTGCTGCGTCGCTGCGGCGATGCGATCGAGGCGGCGGCGGACCAACTCGCCGATATCGAATGCAGCAATACCGGTATCCCGCTGTCACAGATCCGCAGCCGTCAGGTTTTGCGCGCAGCCGATAATTTCCGCTTCTTCGCGGATTATATCGGGCAGAGCGTCGGACAGTTGTACGAACAGAATCCCGACTATCTGACCCTCGTTCGCCGTGAGCCGGTGGGTGTCGCGGCGTTGATCTCGCCGTGGAACTCGCCGCTCGCGCTGGGGTCGATGAAGATCGCTTCGTCGATCGCCTTCGGCAATTCCTGCGTTCTCAAGCCTTCGGAGCAAGCTCCGCTCGGGATCAGCCTGCTCGCGTCGCTTCTGCGCAACGCGGGACTTCCCGACGGGGTCGTCAATCTGGTCAACGGCCGGGGCGCCTCGACCGGCGACCGGTTGATACGCCACCCCGACGTCAATGTTGTCACTTTCACCGGCGGCACCGAAACCGGACGCATCATCATGCGGACGGCGGGCGAGCATCTGAAGCCCGCGACCGTGGAACTGGGCGGCAAGTCGGCGAACATCATTTTCGACGATGCCGATTTCGATCAGGCGCTGGATGGAGCATTGCTCGGCATTTTTACCAACAATGGCCAGCAATGCCTCGCCGGCTCGCGCATTCTCGTCCAGCGCAGCATCGCGAAACGCTTCGTCGAGGCCTTTGTCGCGCGCGCCGAGGCGATCCGTGTCGGCGATCCGCGCGATCCCGCGACCGAAGTTGGTCCGTTGGTATCGCGGCGGCATATGCAGCATGTGCTCAGTTTCGTTCCGGGGGAAAGTAGCTCCGATCGCATCCTGACCGGCGGTGGCCGCGTCGCGGGGCTCGAAAAGGGCTGCTATGTCGCGCCGACGCTCGTCGAAACCACCAACGACAGCCGCATCGCGCAGGAAGAAATCTTCGGTCCGTTCGGGGCCTTCATCGTCTTCGACACCGACGAAGAGGCCTATGAGATCGCAAATCGCAGCCGCTTCGGCCTCGTGTCCTATGTCTGGTCGCAGAATATCGCGCGGATCATGGAGGCACAGGAACGTATCGCGGCGGGCATCGTCTGGTGCAACACGCCGATGATGCGCGAACTGCGCGCGCCCTTCGGCGGCTATAAGGAATCGGGCGTCGGCGCTGATGGTGGCAACGCCTGCGAAGCTTTCTACACCCGCCAGAAGACGGTGAGCATACCGCGTCGCCCGCTGACGTTGCGGCAGTTGGGAAAAATCTGACCCAAAAACGGGCCACCGAAACCGTCGATGACAGCGTGACCGGACGAACCTTCAAGGTTCGTCCGGGATGGCCGCCACGGATCGCGGTTCAAAGAGAATCGATCTGCCCCTCCAGCGCCGCGATGACGAGCGCTGTGTAATCGGCTTTGCCCGCCGTTCGGGCAATGACGGGGAGCCCCGAGAGAAAGCCTGTCAGGCTCGATATCATCAGGATCGCACGGACTTGCGCCTCGGTCTCGGCAAGCCGGCCGTCCGTCGTCTGCAGGATCAGGTTGGTGGCGAGTTCGATGCCCGGTCGCCAAAGTTCGGCATAGAGAATCTCGAAGGCGGGGCCGGGGCTTGCGATTTCGCGCTGGACGAACAGCGAAGGATTTTGCGCTTCGGGTGCCGACAGGAGAAAGCGCGCTAGCGCTGCGAAGAGGCGCTTGAGCAGGATGCGGGCTTCGTCCGGCGTCAGTGGCCCGCCGAGCGCTGCGTAGGAGACTTCGGCTACCGCGCCCATGCCTTCGCGATAGCGCGCGACGATCGCGTGCGCGCAGGCGAGATACAGGCCGCGCTTATTCCCGAAATAATAGGTGAGGGCAGGCAAATTGACCCCGGCTTCCTTCGCGATCTGTCGCGTCGTGACCGTCGCGAAGCCGCTGTTGCCGAAGGCGGTCAGTGCGACGTCGAGGATGCGCGCGCGCGTTTCCTCGCCCTTGCGATAGCCGTCGGCGGCGGTGCGCAGCGGTGTGACGGGAGATGCGGGTCGGGCCATCGAGGGTGTTTCGTCCGTTGTGCTTGAATTTATATCAAGCGATATATATGATGGGCGTGATCTCGTCGAGAGGGGGATGGACATTGACGACACGTGCGGCGCTCGATGGCCTTTGGGCCAAGGTGGAATCACAGCGGGAACGGGTTCCTACGATGTACGGAAAAGTCGATTTTCGCGCCGTTCCCGAACGTTTCACTGCGACCCCGGGCGATCCGACCGCGCTGTCGGGGAAATATGATCGCGACCGCGATGCGCTTCTCGCCGATCCCGACCGGGTCGAGTTTATTCGCGCCTATACGATGATCGGCGATGCCACCGCTGATGCCTATGCCGGACTGATGCGCGAACATGGCTTTCGCGCGCTGGTCGATATGTTGACGCAGGCCTGCGACCATGGCGTCGAGAATGTGCCCGGAGCGCCGCCGGAGTTGGTGGCCTTTATCAAGGATATGGAACGTATCCCCGACTGGCTCGACATGAAGCTGGTGGAAGAGGGCGCGCGGGTCGATCGCAATGCGGCCGCCAATCTGGGTCCGTTCATCATCCGCGGCGCCTTCATCGCAACCTTCATGAACAAATATGCGGCCTTGCCGATGGCGGTCACGGGCACGCTGTCGAGCCAGACTGCGGGCCGGCGCGTCAAAGATACCGCGACCTTCTTCACCACCTCGGTATTGCCGGGCGCGCTCGAACGTTTCGGACCCGGCTTTAAATCGGCGGCGATGGTCCGATTGATGCATTCGATGGTGCGCGCGAACGTGCTGCGGCGTCCGAAGGATTGGGACATGGGCGTCTATGGCATTCCCATCCCGCAGGTCGACCAGATGCCCGCCGGGCTGATCTCGGTCTTCCTTCTCTCCTACAAGATGATCGAGGAAGGGCGCACCGAGTTTACGGCGCGCGAACGCGCGATGGTCGAACTTGCGCGCTATCGCTGCTTCCTGCTCGGCCTGCCGGAGGAATTGCTCGCCGATACGCCGCAGGGGATTGTCGACCTGATGAATGCGCGCAGCGGCACATTACGCAGCGGATATGATGACAGCACCTGCGGTGAATTGCTGCGCGCGACGATGGCGGCCGATCTGCGCCCGGACAATTCGCGGGGCGCGCGTGTCCATGAGATTTTCGAGCTGGCTTTCGCCAAGCTGTTCTTCGTCAAAAGTTTCATGGGCGGCGATAAGGCGAAAGCGGCATCGATCGGCGTGACGCTGACTTCGGGCGATGTCGCGCTGGCGGCAATCGCGGGTCTGTTTATCTATGCGCGGATGCGCCTCTACGCGTTTGCGGCCTATATCCCCGGGGTACGGGGCATTGCCGACCGCCGACTCATCGCGAAGCTCAGAGCGCAGCTCGTCAGCTATGGCCATGCCGAGTTCACGACTGACGCCGCGCAATACCGCCCGTCGGCGTCCCCCGTTCCAGCAGAGTGATGCGGGGCGCCCACCGGGCGCCCGCTGTTCACGGCGCCGGAGTAAAGGCTTCCATCATCCGCACGGCGTCGCTGTCGATCGGTCGAATGTCGAGATCGGCGCGAATGCGGCTGATCGGATCGGCAATACGCTGGTGCCAGGGAACCGCGATCAGCTCTTTGGTAGCGCGGCCGTGCCGCCAGCCGTCGAACATCACCGTGAACAGAATGTCGGTCAGCATGGGCGAATGGATTGCGGCGGTGGTTGCCACCGTCGCCAGAAAGCGCGTCGAGTAATTCTGCCCGAACTGCGCCATTTGAAAGCCCGAAATCGCAACCTCACCTGCCGGGGTGAAGCCGTAGCCGGCAACCAGATGCCAGATGTCGTGAAGCTGTAGAATGCGGCGGTTGGTACGGTTCTGCGCCGGATAGTCGCCAGGCAGGACGACGGTATCGGCGTCGATCACCTCAATGTCATATCCATTCGCGTTCAGCATCGACAACAGGTCGGTCGCGAGGCTGTCGGTTGCGTGGCTTTCGAGGTCGGCGGTGGTCAACCGCACTTCGGGCTGGGCGATCAGGTCGTGCACCCCGTCGAATTCGAGCAGCGCTGCCTCGCAGCAGTCGATCATCCGTTGATCATAATGATTGCCGAGCGCGACGACCGCAATTGTCAGATCGAGTTCGCCAGCACTTGGTGACGGCGGTTTGGAGGCGATTGCCCAAAAATCGTCCCATAGGACACGCGGCAGCGCGATGCGCGGTTTGCCTTCCACAACCCATGGTAAGGCTTTGGTGATATGCGCGGCGCGCTCGGCGCCGTCGTTGCTCGCCGCGGTGGCCGCTGCGATGGCGTCGAAGATCGGCACCTGCGCGACGGGATCGACGAAGGCAGCGGTCGTCATCAGCGCGGCGATTCCCAGTACCGGCTCCTCCGCCAGTGGCGGGCGAGCCGTCTCGACCCATTTTTCAAACTCGTTGCGCATCGACATGTCGATCATGGCCATAGCCTCCCTGTTCATCTCTTTCGAGATTGCACTATAAGAATAGAATGATCAACTTATATAGCTGGCGCTTCGCGTCGCAATGATTATAATCTGCGCATGAGCGAAGCATCCAAAGTCAGTTTTCCAAGGCGGACAGCGGCGAAAGCGCGAACGCGTCAGCGCATCGAAGAGGCGGCGCGGCGACTGTTCGTGACGCTGGGCTATGGCGATGCGACGATGGCGGCGATCGCCGAGGCGGCCGACATCCACATCACCACCTTGTTCACCCATTTCGCGTCGAAGCGCGACCTTGCCGCCGCGATCGCGGTCCGGGCGGGCGAGCGTTTCGAGGAAGTGGTGACGATGCAGCGCGCGCAAGGCGTGCCGGTGCTGTCTTTCTGGCGCAACCAGGTCGCGCGGATCGCGCATGCCTATGAACGCGATGGCGATGGTCAGATAAACCTTGGCCGCGCGCTTGCGGGCGAGCCCGAGCTGCTGCCGGTGTGGTACGGGCATCAGCGGCTTCAGATCGATTTGATGACCGATTACATCGCCGACGAACTGGGCATCGACCCGGCGAAGGATCGCCGCGCGCAGATGGCGGCCGCAATGCTCGTTGCGGGCGGACGCATGGCGTTCGACAGCTGGATGGAAAGCGGCCGCGCGGGCGATCTGGTTGCCGAGAATGAGCGGCTGCTCGACGCCGCTGAGGCCGTGCTCGCTGGCGGCTTGCCGCTGATCCGGCGCGACACCCCATGATATCCGGGACTGATCGTCCGATCATTCTGCCGCCGCTTCGCCCAGCTGCCGGATATTTTCCAGATGGCGCGATCGACTGATCGGATAATAGGCGAGGCAGATGATCGCGATGATCGTCGCGATCGACAGCGCCACAATATAGATGCTCGCCAGTCCGTGCAGTGCGTCGGCGGGGACTTGGCCGGGCTGGGCATTCTCGGGGAATTTGACGAAGGCGAGCAGCAGTCCCGCCAGCATGATCCCCATTCCCGATATCGCCTTGTTGACCATGGTGGCGGCGGAAAACAGCAGGCCTTCGGACCGGCGGCCGGTTTCGAGCTGGATCTGGTCGGTGACGTCGGCAACCATCGACACCGCCAGGATCCCGCCGGCGATGGTCGTCATCATCCCGAATGAAAATTGCCCCATCAGCAGCCACAGCAGCATCGGGTCGCCATTGGCGGGGAAAAGGCCCGCAAGGCGCAGGATCAGCGGGGTGACGCTGGAAATCAGCGACAGGCCGAACATCATCATCGCCGCGGGCTTCTTGCCGAAACGCGCCGACAGCGGCAGCACCACGACAAAGGCGAGCAGGATGCCGATGATCGCGGTTGACGCCACGGTGGCGATCTGGCTGGCGCTCAATTCCCAGAAATAGGTTGAGAAATAGACGGCCAGCGACATGTTGAGCCCCGACGCCACCGCAAAGAACAGGCTGGCGAGCAGGATCGAAATATAGGCGGGGTGCGCCAATATGCTGAGCATCTCGCGCAGCATTTGCCGGGCAGGAACCTTCAACGCAGGTGGAGGCGGCGGGCGTTTCAACACCTCTTTCTGCGTTCCAAGCGTCGAGATCAGCACCGACAGCATCATGATCGCCGCCGCCACCCAGGCATAGGTGACATAACCGTTGGCGTTGAGATGACCGACGGGTTGTGCGGCCGTCGGCTGCAGGAAATAGCCGAAGGTTATCACCGTCATCGCGATGCCGCCGCACACGCCAAAGAAAAAGCGCGCGGCGACAAGCTTGGTGCGTTCGTCATAATCGCTGGTGAATTCGGCGAGCAGCGCGGTCGACGGAATTTCATAGAGGCTGATCGAAAAACGCACGAGGATTGCCGTGACGACCAGCCACGCGAATTGCGCGCCATGCGCCATTTCGGGCGGCATCCACAGCAAAAGATAGGAGAGGGCGATCGGCAGTGCCGCCGCGTACATGAAAGGGTGGCGGCGGCCCCAGCGTGTTCGGACATTGTCCGAATATTGCCCGAGCAACGGATCGAACAGGGCATCGGCGATCATCGCGATCATGATCGCCGATCCCACCCAGGCGGCCGGAAGCCCGATGACCTGATTGTAGAACAGCATCAAAAGCGCGTTAAAGCCATGATCCTTGATGCCGAACGCGATCGTGCCCGAGCCATAGAGCAGCCGGGTCGAAAGCGGTAGCGCTCCGGCCGGGGGCGAGGGAGAGTTGGCCACCCGCCGCGCCTATCGGAACCGATATTCGAGCTGGACGCCATAGGTTCGCGGCGGCGTGAACGAATGGCTTTGCGCGACATCCAATGTGGGCGAGGAGGCGAGCAGATTGCCCAGCGCGCTGTCATATCCCGTGCTGTCGAACAGATTTTTCACATAGGCGATCACGCGATAGCGGTCGTCGCGCCCTGACCAGATCGCGCGCAGGTCGACCTGATCCCAGGACGGCATACGGTTATAGTCGCGGTTGAAGATGTTGCTGTACGCCGAACTGCGCCAGACATAATTGCCCGACAGCGAGAAGGTGCCCGGTTCGAACGCGATGCTGTACATCGCATTCAACGCAATCTTGTGGCGCGGCGTGTCGGACAGCCGCGCCCCGGCGACGCTTTGCGGTTGCTGGCCATTGACGGCCGGACCCGACGGCTGTGCCCCCGGCTGGACCGCCAGCGGGTCCTGTCCATCTACAAAGCAGCATCCTTCGTCGATCCGCGAATGACCGAAGCCATAGTTGAACGACAGTTGCAGCGGGTTGACCGGTTGCCACGCCAGTTCGACTTCGGCGCCATAGCTTTTCGAGCTGGCGAGGTTGAAGAACTGGGTCAGTTGGGCGCCGCCGGGTTGCGACACGGTCAGCGGCACCTGAAGCCCCTGATAGTCGTAATAAAAGCCCGCGAGATTGACGCGCAACCGGTTGCCGATCGTGTGCTTATACCCCGCCTCGAACGCGTCGATATGTTCGGCGCCGGTCTGTGGTAGCGCCGAAATGCCGCCCGCGTTGAAGCCGCCCGATTTATAGCCGCGGCTGTAGCGCAGAAAGGCCAGCTGATCTTCGGTCGGCTGCCACTCGACTGCGACGGTTCCGGTCACGGCATCCCAGCTGTTGGACAAGCCGCGGCTGGCGATGCCCGTCGCCGGATCAATCGTGACGGGGGAGGCTACGCCCGGCGCGGCGGCGAGCGAGATTTGCGATGCGGTGATGTCGAGTGCCGGGGTCGCCGAACCATAGAGGTCGGGTGTAAAACCAGGGGCGCAGCCGAGGCAGACTATGCGGAAGAACTCGTCCCCGCTTTTCTTGTCATGCGTGTAGCGCAGGCCGCCGGTCAGCCGCAGCGTGTCGGTGATCCGGTAATCGATCTGGCCGAACACTGCGGCCGATTTGGTGGTCAACGTGGAAGCGGCATAGACAAAATCGCCCAGCGGGTTGGCGGGGCCGTTGGCTGGCGCGCGAAGTTGCAGCTGGTTGGGCGCGTTGAAGTGCGATTCCTGTGCCAGCTTTTCCTGATAATAATAGACGCCGGCGACCCATTGGAACGGACCATCGGTGTTCGACGTCAGGTTAAGCTCGCCGCTGCCGAAGCTTTTCTTATTGTGCAAGTTGAGCGCCGTCGACGGAAAGGCGGTGAGCGGTCCGCAGCCCGGAATGAAGGCGCAAACACTGCCGTTGGGATTCAGCGGGAAGGCGTAGGAAATCACGCTGGTGCCATCGAGCTCATATGTGTTGTCGATGCGATATTTCTGATAGCCGCCCAGCAGGCGGACGTCGAAGCCCGGCAGGCTCCATTTGATGTCGCCGGTCGCGCCGAAATTGCCGCGCATCTTCTCGGTCTGCGTCGTATCGGCGCTGAAATGCCGTATGTCGGTCACACCCGGCGGCAGCGGGCTGGGATCGAGCGCGACGACTCCCGGGAAGAGATAGCCAAAGGCCGCACCCGGAATGATCGCGCCGGTGGGGTAGGGGGCGAAGTCATAGCCGCCGATCCGGTTGAGATTGCGTGGATTGAGGTCGGTGCTGCCGGTAAAGATTTTCGCCCAGGCGACGATATCGGGGCCGAGGTCCGCCTCCAGCTGAAGTTCCAGATAGCGGCGCTTCCCGCGGCCGCCCTCGCTGACCCCGCCTGCATCATTCTTGAAATAGCCGCGATTCTGCTTGGAGTAAGCCGCCGCCAGCCGCGAACGAAGCCCATTGGTGAGCTCCCCCGAAACCGCGGCTTCCAGCGTGTAGAGGCCGTAATTGCCGACCGTGCCGCGCAGATCGGCTTCAAATTCTTCGGTCGTCCGCTTCGATATCGCGTTGATTGCGCCTCCGATCGAATTGCGCCCGTACAGCGTGCCTTGCGGGCCACGAAGCACTTCGATGCGCTCGATGAAGAAATCCGACGCGGCGATCGAGCTGGTCGAAGCATCGTAAATGCCGTCGGTATAGGTCGAGATGCCGGGGTCGCTGCCGTTGGTGTTGGTCTGACGCCCGATGCCGCGGATGAAGACGCGGTCGTTGCTCGCCGAATAGCTGAGCCCCGGGGTGAAGTTCGCCACATCCTGAAGCGTGGTGATGCCCGCGAGCTGGCGAGCATCGGCGGTGTAGGCCGAGATCGCCAGCGGCACGTCCTGCAGATTGACGCTGCGCTTTTCCGCCGTGACGACGATTTCGGCGAGGCCCGACGCCCCCTCCGTGGCCGCGGGTTGATCCGCCGCCGGTGTTGTCCCTTGCGTCTGCGCTGCAACCGGCATCGCAATGAATGCGACGCTCGCAAACATCCAAGAAATATTTCGCATACCACGCCTCTCCCGCCGCCAGCGATTCTGCTGGTCGATTATTGGCGCGATGGGCCCGCTGATACGGATCCCACGCTATTTACAGCGAAATGCCCTCACAGCATCCCCCCGGGAAACATTGTTATCGGTGTTTTATATATTAGTCTATAACGATATATTTAACTTGTGGCGTTTGCCGAAACGCGGCGGAAATATGGCTCTTTCTGCGGGTTTTGTGGCATCGGAAACGCCATTCCGCGACCCTGGAAAGCGGGTGAAGCCGGCTTTCCAAGCCCCCGATGTCGTCCACATTGCAATTATAACATTGATTTTTCTATGTTGATAGAATCAACTGTGAAGCAACAGGCGCCACGATGAAGATGGCGGGATGATGGGAGAGACAGGATGGACGGACGACTCCGCTCGAAAGATTTTCCGAAAAACGGGAGCGCGAACTGATGGCGTCCACGGGTTCCGCGCTGGCCGACCTCAACGCGCGCCCTGTGCCCGACTGGTATCAGGACGCGAAGTTCGGGATTTTCATCCACTGGGGCGCGTTCGCCATTCCGGGTTTTGCACCGCGCCTTGGTTCGATCGGCGAGGCTTTCGCCAAGGATTACGACCGTGCGGTCGCCATGGTTCCCTATACCGAATGGTATTGTAACGCGATCAAGGTGCCAGGAACGCCCTCCGCCGAATTTCACCAGACGCATTATGGCGATGCCCCCTACAGCGATTTCAAACAGCCGTTCGAAGAGGGGCTGAAGCAATGGGATCCGGCCGCTTGGGCGGAGGCGTTCCGCGATGCCGGTGCGCGTTATGTCGTGCTGGTTACCAAGCATCATGACGGACTGTGTCTGTGGCCCAGTGAGGTTGCCAACCGCCATCAGAAGGATTGGACCACCCGCCGCGATCTGGTTGGCGAACTGGCCGAGGCCGTGCTTGCGGTGGGGTTGCGCTTCGGGGTCTATTATTCGGGCGGGATCGACTGGACCTTCAACCGGCGCCCGATGCGGACGCTCGGCGACTTCATCGCTTCGACCCCGGGGGGCGACTATCCGGCCTATGCCATGGCGCAGGTCCGCGAACTGATCGACCGCTATGAGCCGTCGGTGCTGTGGAACGATATTTCGTGGCCGACACGGCCCGGACCGCTCTACCAGCTCTTCGCCGACTATTATCGCGCGGTGCCCGAAGGGGTGGTCAACGATCGCTGGGTCGCGGGCAGCCTGCAACGCGACCTGCTCAAGTTCGGACCGGTGCGGCGCTATGCCGATCGCAAGATCAAGGCCGCGATCGCGCGGCAGAGCGGCGAGCAATCGAAGGGCATCATTCCGCCGGAGATACCGCACAGCGACTTTCGTACCCCCGAATATGCCGCCTTCGCCGAAATTCAGGTCAAGAAGTGGGAGGCAACCCGCGGGATGAGTCATAGCTTCGGCTTCAACCGCAACGATAGTGAGGCCGACTATGCCAGCGCGGAAACGCTGATCCATGATTTCATCGATGCCGTGTCGCGTAACGGCAATCTGCTGCTCAACGTCGGGCCGCGCGCGACCGACGCGGGCATCCCGGACGAGCAGCTCAGCCGTCTCAAGCAGTTCGGCGCGTGGCTGCGCAGGAACGGCGACGCCATTTATAGCACAAGGCCGTGGACGCGGTCGGATGGCGAAACCGAATGCGGGCAAGCGGTGCGCTTCACTGCCGCGCCGGGACGTCTGAACCTGATCTTCAAGGGACGCGTTTCATCCACCCAGCTTTTGGTCAAGGATCTGCCCATGCCGGGTACGGCGCGCCGCCTGTGTGACGACAGCCCCGTTTCCTTGCAGGCGCGGGGGACGGATCTGCTGTTGACCTTCGCTGATCCCTGCACCGATCCGATCGCCACCGCTGTTGCGCTGGAGGTTTCCGGGAATGCCAGAAACTTGGGCCTGCCGCCGGTTTGATCGTGGCCGCTGGCGTGTCGCCGGGCGCGAGATCAATAATCCCTGCGATCCGGCTGCGCCAGTTCGGCTTCCGATGGCCAATGTCCTTGCGGATTCTCCTGGACGATCTGCGAAAGCAGCGCCTTCGCACCCTTTTCGTCTCCGGCAAAGCGGCGTTCCATCGCGATGGCGAACTTGATCGTGCTGTCGCGCGTGTCCTTGACCTCGGCAGGGTCGAGCCGTCCCTGCATGATCTGGACCGCCTGATAATAGGTGAAATTCTCGATCAGCTTCAGCCCCGGTTCAATCGCGTCGATCGCCGCGCGGGCCTTCTCGTGCTGCCCCATCTTTCGATAGGCGAGATAGGTCCAATAGGCAGTCGGCACCCGCATGTCGTCGCGCGCGAAATCGGCTGAAAGCTCCAGTGATTTGGCCATGCCCGCAACCATCGTGGGATAGTCGCCGGTCGCGAAGCTCGTTTGCGCATGATAATAGACGATGTTGCCGCGATATGTGCTGATCGTCAGACCGATCGGGTTAGGCATCCCGTCGGGCTCGAACGTGTCGGGCGTGTCGCCCATCAGTTCCAGCGCTTTTTCATAATCGGCGAGCGCTTCCTTGAACCGGCGCGCTCGGGTGAGGTCGCGGGCGCGGAAGCGATAAAGCTTATAGCTGTCAGGGAACTGCTTGATCCCGGCGGAGAAGGCATCGACCGCTTCGCAGATGCGACCCGCATAGTCGAGGCGGCGACCATACCAGATGTGCGAATCTTCGCGGTCTGGCGCGATCCGCAACGCCGCCTCGGCAATTGCGATATCCTCATCGAGCATCTTTTGAGTCGCGGGTGAAAATTTCGGAATCGTCAGCGCGGTGCCGATCAGGCTGGTTGCGCAATTCCCCGCGTCGGCGCCAGGGACGACCGCCGACGCGGAGGCTGCCATCAGCAGCAAGACAAGAGCGAGGCCAGAACGGCAGGCGGCGATAGCGGGGCTCATCCGATGACTTCCTGATAAATGCGGCGGACATTCGTCCCCATGATCTTCTCGACGACAGTTTCGGGATAGCCGAGCTTGCGAACGCCATCCCAGACGACCTCCATTCGGCGCGGACCGTTGAGTTCGTCGATGAAGAGCGGCCAGTCAGGCTCGTGAAAATTGGCGCCCTCTTCGCGCTTCAGTTCGGCGATATAGGCGTCGGTCATTTCGACGACGCGGTGGTCGCGGTCGCTGCCGATCGCGACATGGTCGGCGCCCATCACTTTGACCGCATGATCGATATGGCGGAAATATTCGGGCAGTGCGTCGCTGCCGCGCTTGGTCGTCAGGAACGGCCGCATCTGGCAGATGCCCGCGACTCCACCTTTGTCGGCGAGCAGGCGGAGGTTCGCATCGGTCGTGTTGCGGATATTGCTGTGCACCGCCATGCACGCGGTGTGCGACACGATGACGGGTTTCTTGGACGCGTTGATCGTGTCGGCCATCGTCTGCATGTTCGAATGCGACAGGTCGATCAGCATTCCGCGCTCGTTCATCCGCCCGACCAACTCGCGTCCGAAAAGGGTGAGGCCGTTCGCGCCGAGTTCCTTGCACCCTGCACCCGCCCAATTCTGGTCGTTATAGGTGATCTGCGCCGATGTGACCCCGAGCTTGCGGAACAGGTCGACATTGTCGAGGTCGCGCCCGAACTGGGTGCTGTTCTGGAACAGGTAGAAGAGCGCGAGCTGACCGTTCTTGCGCGCGATGTCGATGTCGCTGGTCTTGGTGGCCTTCAGGAACAGCTCTGGATGCTTGGCGATATGCGCGTCATGGTCGAGGACCGCCTGCACCGCATCCTCATAGGCCTGCCCCTCATAATGTTTGGGGTCGCAGAGCGTCACGGTGATCGCATCGAGCCCGCTGGCGCGCATCTGTCCGATCAGCGCCGCGTCATATTCGAAGCGCACCTCGCCCATCGCATCGAAGGTGAGGGGGCGTGCCGTCGCTCGCGCCGCAACGCCGGGCGCAAATGCGACAGCCGTCGACAGCGCCGCGCCCGACAGGATGAATTTCCGTCTATCCATAGCTTTACACCCTCTCCAATTTTTCTATTGGAAAGAAATTAGCCGATAGGAAAATTATTGCAAGCTCATAGATGGAGCGGGCCAGCCCGTGAAATCAGGCGGTGTTGACCCACAATACGACGGCATCTTCTTCGCTCGTCGAATAGCAGGCATGCTCCATGCTGCTGTTGATGTAGATGCTATCGCCAACGCCGAGGATTGCGGGCTCATAATGCTCGGTCTGGAAACAGACTTCGCCTTCGAGCACATAGAGAAACTCTTCCCCGCTGTGCTGCGACCAGACTTTGAAATCTTCCAGGCTGCGCGCCTTGATCGTCGTGACGAACGGCAGGATCTTTTTGTTCTTGAGCTCTGCTGCGATCAGCCGGTGACGATAAACCGCGGTTTCCATCAGGCGGCCCGCGCCGTCCATCGTAACGCTGCGGCGCCCGGCGGCATCCTGTCCCATATTGCTCGCGAAAAGTTCGGTAATGTCGATGTCGAAACCGGTTGCAAGCTTCTGCACGACGTCGAACGTCGGCGACATCTGGTCGTTTTCGATCTTTGACAGCGTTGATGCCGCAAGTGCCGTCAGGCGCCCCGCATCCTCCAGCGTCATTCCGCGTTCGCGGCGCAACTGGCGCAGTCTTTCCCCCAGATGAAAGCCTTCGGACCGGGGCCGTTTCGCTTTGCGCACGGCTCCCAATACTTCCGGCTCGTCTCCATTTCTGGGCGGCATAAGTCTCCAATCCTTAACTTGCTCGAGATCATTACGGCATCGGCGATTGGGGGTGGAATCCGGCCAATCAGCCGCTGCGATCTATAATGCAGAAATTTCCGATGGGCTACGATATTGGCATATCCGCAATGCCCCACCGTTTTTGCCCATCGGAAATATAAGCCGATCTCGAATAGGTGAGATCAGAATTTATACTTGGCATTCAGATAATAGAAACCGCCGGCGACGCCAAATACGCTGTGGTTGTCATAGATCAGGCCCGAACGTGCGCGTGCCGCGCCGCGACCCGGCGGATAGATGTTGAACAGGTTACGCGCACCGATGCTGAGATCGACCCTCTCGATACCCGAATAGGTCACTTCGGCGTCAAACAGCGTCACAGCTTTGCGTGGCAGGAAGGTTGCGCCATCCAGACGGCGCCACGCACCATAGTGATTGGCGCGCGCCATGAAGCCGAAGTCGCCAACCTTCGTCGTTGCCGAGAAATTGCCGCGCCAGCGCGGTGTGCCGCGTTCAAATTCGGTGACGATCGCCGAGGTGAAGCCCACCGGCGGTGCGCCGCGCAGCTGCTGCTCATTATAGTTCACAGCAAGGCTGAAATCGGTCGAGGCATTGTCCGACCAGCTGTGGCGGTAGGTGCTCACCAGATCGAAACCGCGAACGCGGGTGTTCATTTCGTTCTGGAAATAGCGCACATCTTCGATGTCCGCGCCATTGGGGAAGCCCAGCGCGGCCAGCGCCGCGCGTTCGGCCGGGGTGGTTTTCCGCGAAGGCGTCAGCAACAAACGATCATCGACCTTGATCTGATAGAAGTCGAGCGTGGTCAGGAAGCCATCGAGACCCGTGAAGACGACGCCCGCCGACATGTTGAACGAGGTTTCCGGCTTCAGCGAGTTCGAACCGAAGACCTTTGCCGCGGGCGAACCCGGAACCAGCACGGCGTCGAGAATGAAGCCGCCCAGACCATCGAGCTGCGAGGTGAGGCTGGTACCGAACACCTGGCCGGCGGCTGGGGCGCGGAAGCCGGTGCTGACCGAACCGCGCAAGGCAAAGGCATCGCTCAGCTCGAACCGGGTGGCGGCCTTGTAGCTGAAGTTCGTACCGAACTGGTCGTAATCTTCGTAGCGGCCGGCGACGGACAGGTTCCACCAGGACGTGATATCGGCGTCGACTTCGGCAAAAACCGCGTAGCTTGCCGAGTCAAAGGTGCCTGCAAATTCCGGGGAAAAGCCCTGGAAGCCGTTCGAACCGGCGGGCAAGTCGCGCAACGGACCGGTGGTGTAGCTGGCGACATCGCCCTGTCCGATGACATAGGTTTCCTTGCGATAGCTGGCGCCAGCGAAGGCAAGGATGTTTTCGGTCAGTTCATAAGAGGTTTCGGCGTCGAACTGGAGTTCGCGCTGGGTCAGCGAGCCCGGCTTGAACGAAGTCGGCGAATTCACACCCATCGAGGCGTTGATCGTGCCGGTGATGGTGTAGTCGACGGTGTTGGTGCCGTAACGCGCCGACAGGTCCCAGTTCCACGGACCAACCTGATCGCGCAAGCCCACCAAAGCGCTGAAATCTTCGAGGTTCCCCGAGAATTCCGGCGTGAAGCCGCCGGGATAGATGGTGGCCAGGTTGAACTCCTGCGGGTGGGCCGGCGAGAGGTCGAAGGCCGAATTGGCATAGGTGCCATGGCCATTCACGCCGCCGGCGGTAAACGGCTGACGCAGGCCGAAGGTGACCGCGCTTTTACCGGTCATATAGTTGCCGAACGAATAGGCTTCGAGTTCGTCACCCAATTCGATACCGGCGTTCCAGACGGCTTTGAAGGCCATGTAGCGCGGATCGAGATTGCCTTCAGGATGTTCCGGGACCCCCGGTACGCCCGCAGCCCTCAGTGCCACTGCACCGGCATGGCTGGCCTTTTTGGCATAGGCCTTTTCCTGATCGGTATATTGGGCAGCCAAGTTGAAATAGGCGTTGTCGCCTACCGGGACGGCGATGTGGCCCTGAATGTCATAGGTGCGGCCGCCGCTTTCATAATATTGACCGACCTGGCCGATGATCGAACCGCCGCTTCGGGCCTTTTTCAGGTCCATGTTGATCACGCCGGCGATGGCGTCAGAGCCATATTGCGCCGATGCGCCGTCGCGCAGCACTTCGACGTTCGCCAGCGCGATCGGCGGGATCACGTTGAAATCCTGTCCCTGCGAGCCTGACGTTGAAGCGTGGCCGGTGCCGATCTGCACGATCGATGCGCGGTGGCGACGCTTGCCGTTCATCAGCAAGAGGACATGGTCGGCCGGCGAGCCGCGCAGCGTGATCGGCCGCACGAAAGACGATCCGTCATTGCCCTGAAGGCGTTGGGCATTGAATGCGGGTACCAGCGTCCGCAACGCGTCGTTGACGTCGGTATAGCCGGTGGTGGCGATTTGCTCCGGCGAAATGACGTCGATCGCGACCGAACTGTCGGTGACCGAACGATCCTTGCGACGCGTCCCGATGACGACGATGTCGCTACCACCTCCATCGGTATCGGCGCCCTCTGCCTCTGACGGCTGCGCTTGGGCCTGCGCGACAGGCGCGATCGCAAATGCGAGAGCCGACGACAGCAGCAGGCGTGAAACGAACTTCGACATTATTCCCTCCTTGGTAACCCAATTTCCCACCCGGAAATCTTTGAATTTCCGGAGTCCACCTTATTCTTGATAATTTTCCTATCATAAAATTTATTGCCCAACCAGCAAAATATTCCTATGAGAAGGATGCGGGGCCGAAGGCGATCTTCGAACCCGGTCGACGGGAGCTTTTTCTTGATGGGCATTGCCAAACCGTCCGCACTCTGCGGAGCGACACGTCGCACGGCCATGCTGCCGCTATCGGCGCTGGCTCTGTTGCTATCTGGCGCGGCCGTAGCAGCGCCCGCATCACCCGCTGCGGAAAGTCTCGTGGTCCACGCGGGCGCTGTCATAGCGATACCGGGCGAGCGCGTGCTTGGTCCCACGACGATCATCGTTCGGGATCATCAGATCGCCGAAATCAGGGCGGGGTACGTCGATTTCCCAGATACGCGAACGATAGATCTGAAGGACCGGACGCTGCTGCCGGGCCTGATCGATACCCATGTCCACTTCAGTTTTTCGCCGGAAACGAAGCTGTGGTCGGCGGCGATCGACACGCCGGAAGATGTTGCGCTTTTTGCCTTTTCCAATGCGAAAAAGACTCTGGAGGCCGGCTTCACCACGGTTCGCGATGTGGGGTCCGATGGCTATTCGATCCACGCTCTGCGCGATGCGATCAACAAAGGCACCGTGACGGGGCCGCGAATCTTCTTGTCCGGAACCTCCTTGTCCATCGTCGGAGGGCATGGCGACATGTCAGGACTCAATCGCAAGACGACCGAGGCGCTGTTTCCCTATGATTACACCGGCGCCTGCACCGGCGCCGTCGAATGCGCGATGCGCGTTCGCGAAGCAGCAAAATATGGTGCCGACCTGATCAAGATTACCTCGACCGGCGGCATCATGTCGCAGCAGGCGCGCGGGCTGGGGCAGCATCTGAGCGATGAAGAGCTGACCTCGATCGTCACCACTGCGCATAGCCTGGGTCTGAAGGTCGCAGCGCATGCGCACGGCGGCGAGGGTGTCGCGGCTTCGGTGCGTGCCGGCGTCGATTCGATCGAACACGGTACCTATCTGGACGAAGAAACGGCGAAGCTAATGGCGAAACGCGGCACCTGGCTTGTGCCGACGCTGGGCCTGCTCGATTCGCGGAAAGAGGGTGATGTCACCCCTGCGGTGCAGGCGAAGATGGCCGAAGCACGCCGCGTGGCCGGGCGCAACATCCGCCTCGGGGTGCAGTATAAGCTCAATATCGCCTTCGGCACCGACGCCGGTGTCTCGCCGCACGGGCAGAATGCCCGGCAGTTCCGCCACATGGTCGAGCAGGGGCCGATGACGCCGATGGCGGCGCTCCGCTCGGCGACCGTCGACGCGGCGGCGCTCCTCGACCAGTCAGCCAATCTGGGGACGATCGAGGTCGGAAAGCTCGCCGATATGATCGCCGTCAGCGGCGATCCCGCACGCGACATTTCGGTGATGGAGCATGTCTCCACCGTCATCAAGGACGGCCATGTCATCGTTCACGATCGGAAAGATCCCCCCTAAAAGCCTTCCCGGTTCTACAAACTCTCTTGCAACGCTCTCAACGGACATAATGATGAACGCAATCGACACGTCTCTCCCCCCCCAATCGGCCAAAGCTGCGCAGGGTGCTTTCGGTCACGCCGTGGCGGGCCTTTTCGGTGATCTCGGGCTGTCGCTCGACGATCATCTCGGTTCCGATCTCGGCGTCTTTTCGCCCATCGACGGATCCGAACTCACGCGGCTGAAAATGCATCAGCCGGCCGACATGGATGCGATGGTTTCCAACGCGCAAGTCGCGTTTCTCGCTTGGAAACAGGTGCCGGGCCCCCACCGCGGCGAGCTTGTACGGCGCTACGGCCAGCTGGTTCGCGAGCATAAGGAAACCCTGTCGCGCCTGCTGACCATCGAAAATGGCAAGATTCTGACCGAAGCGCGGGGCGAAGTGCAGGAAGTCATCGACATCTGCGAATATGCCGTCGGTCTGTCACGGCAGCTCTTTGGTCTGACGATCGCATCGGAACGCGCCGAGCACCGGCTGACCGAATATTGGCATCCGCTGGGTCCGCTCGGGCTGATCTCGGCTTTTAATTTTCCCGCCGCGGTCTGGGCGTGGGGCACCACAGTCGCGCTCGTTTGCGGTGACAGCGCGATCTGGAAACCGTCGGAAAAGACGCCGCTGACAGCGCTGGCGTTCGGCAAGCTGCTCCAGAAGGCCGCCGCCGACTATGAGTTCGCGCCTGACCATCTGGTGCAGATCGCCATCGGCGGCGCCGAATGCGGCGGCATCATTGCCGACCATCCGGGCGTCGCGATCGTCAGCGCGACGGGCAGCGTTCGCATGGGACAGGATGTCGGGGTACGCGTCCAGCGGCGCTTTGGCCGTGCGGTGCTCGAACTTGGCGGCAACAACGCCGCAATCGTTGCGCCCAGCGCTGACGTCGGCCTCGCACTGCGCGGCACGGTTTTTGCCGCAACGGGGACCTGCGGCCAGCGTTGCACCTCGCTACGCCGCCTGATCGTTCACGAAAGCATTCGCGCCGATTTCGTGAAGCGCCTGATCGCGACCGTTGACAGCCTGCGCATCGGCAGCCCGCTGGTCGATAAAACGCACGTCGGCCCGCTGATCGACAAGGCGGCTTTCGATGCCATGCAGCGCGCCCTTGAGCAGGCACGCAGTGAAGGCGGGATCGTCCATGGTGGCGAGCGGATCGACGTAGAAGGAGCGCAGGACGCCTATTATGTCCGCCCGGCGATTGTCGAAATGCCCGGCCAGAGCGACATCGTTCGCGAAGAAACCTTCGCCCCGATCCTCTATGTCCTGTCTTACACCGGGCTCGACGAAGCGATCGCGCTGCAGAATGGCGTGCCGCAGGGCCTGTCGTCGTGCATCTTCACCAATGACGTGCGCGAGGCCGAGCGGTTCCAGTCGGCGACGGGCAGCGACTGCGGCATCGTCAACGTCAACATCGGCACCAGCGGCGCCGAGATCGGCGGCGCGTTCGGCGGCGAGAAGGTCACCGGCGGCGGCCGCGTGTCGGGCTCGGACAGCTGGAAGAACTATATGCGCCGCGTGACTGCGACGGTGAATTACTCGACGTCGCTCCCGCTAGCTCAAGGCGTGAAGTTCGATCTCGACATCGACTAAAATATATCTGTTTGGAGGAGGTTTAATATGTTCCCCGGGAAACTGAAATTGCTGGCGTCAGCCGGCTTGTTGTTCATCGCGATGCCGCTGTCGGCGGCTGCGCAGGAAGGCAGCGTGCAAGGCACCTCGCTGCTTGGCAAGCCAATGATCACGACGCAGACGCGCAACGCCAATGTCGCCGCAACCGAAACGCTCGATCGCGCGGCGCGCGAGGCTAAGGCCGCGTTCGAAGCCAATATGACCGTCGATAACGCGACCTGGTATGGCCGGGTCCTTTTCTATCAGGGCTATTCGAAGGAATCGGCGGCGGTTTACGATCAGGCGCTCAAGCGCTTTCCCAGTTCGGCGAAGCTGCTGCGTCACCGCGCGCATCGCGCCTTTTCGCTGCGCGAGTTCGACAAATCGATCGAGCTCGGGCTGAAGGCGGCCAAGCTCTACGAAAACCAACCGCTTGAGCGCGAGAAGCCGGGCCCGGACTATTTTCCCGGCGACCCCGATGTCGTTCAATATTATCTCTATTACCACCTGGGTCAGGCCTATTTCGCCAAGCATGATTTCGAAAACGCCGCAAAATGGTTCGCCAAATCGGCGGAGTCGGCAGCTTTCACGCACGACGTCGAGGCACGGACCGCGAACGGCTATTGGGAATATCTGTCGCTCGCGCGCGCCGGAAAGCTTCGCGAGGCGCAGAAACTGCTCGACGACTATGACCTGACCTTGTTCGAAGTTCACCCCAAGGGCGGTTCGGACACCTATTTCGACGGGTTGCAACTGTTCAAGGGCCACCGCGCCACCGACAGCTTCTTCAGCGACAAGGACAGCGGTCGTGCCTTTGCGACCGCCGACGGCGTCGCGGCATCGACCGCCTACAGTCTCTCCAACTATTATATCCTGAGCGGCGAGCCCGAGAAAGCAAAGCCCTGGCTGAAGCGCTCGATCAACGTCGACAGCTGGGGATTCTTCGCCCGCATCCAGGCCGAAGCCGACTGGTTGTTGCTGTTCCCGGGCGAACAGCCCTGAACTGACGGATTGGGTGAGCGGCGGACCCGAACAATCGGGCCGGATATTTGGGAGAAGCATCGTGAATAATTGGACCCGCCGCAAACCCGTCATGCCGGCCGGTGAACGCAGCGCCGACGCACTGCCTCCCAGCCTGTCCTGGCCGCAACTCATGGCAATGGGCGTCGGCGCGATCATCGGTACGGGAATCCTGACCTTGATCGGTGTCGGTGTCGATCGGGCGGGACCCGCGGTATTGCTGTCGTTTGCGATCGCCGGTGCGGTTTGTGCCTGCGCGGCGCTTGCCTATGCCGAGTTGTCGTCGATGATGCCCGCCGCGGGCAGTGCTTACAGCTACTCCTATGCTGGCCTCGGCGAGGCCTTCGCCTGGATTGTCGGCTGGAGCCTGATCCTCGAATATTCGCTCGTCGTCTCGACGGTTGCGGTGGGGTGGTCGGGATATGCGTCGCCACTCCTGATGGGGATGGGCTTTCCCGAAAGCTTGACGCGCGGTCCCGAACTGGGTGGGCTGATCAACCTTCCCGCCATCGCGATTATCGCGGTCGTTGCAGGCCTGTTGCTGTTGGGGACGCGGGAAAGCGCGCGCATCAATTCGATACTCGTCGTCGTGAAGATCGTAACCCTGCTGCTCTTCGTCGGTTATACGCTGCCCTATTTCGACGCCGCGAACTTCGCTCCCTTCATGCCATATGGCTACGCCGCAAACGTCGACAGCGATGGCGTTCAGCGCGGGGTGATGGCGGCCGCAGCCATCATTTTCTTTGCCTTTTACGGTTTCGATGCGATTTCAACCGCGGCGGAGGAAGCAAAACGTCCGGCGCGGGATTTGCCGATTGCTATCATCGGCTCCATGACCGTCTGCACGGTGATCTATATGCTGGTTGCGGCCGCGGCGGTCGGGGCGACGTCGTACACCAACTTTGCCGACAGTCCCGAGCCGCTGGCGCTGATCCTGCGTTCGATCGGGCAGGGCGGTATCGCGCAAGTTGTGGCGACGACCGCCGTTGTGGCGCTTCCGACCGTCTTGCTCGCTTTCCTCTATGGGCAAAGCCGCGTTTTTCTGGCGATGGCGCGCGACGGTTTTCTGCCGGAGCGGCTCGCGCATATTTCGAAGCGCGGCACCCCGACGCGCATCACTTTGCTCACGGCTGCGATCGTCGCCGTCCTTGCCGGGCTGCTCCCGATCGGCAAGGTCGCGGCGCTCGCCAACGCCGGAACGCTGATCGCCTTCATCGCGGTCGGCGTCTGCCTGCTCGTCCTGCGCCGCCGCGCGCCCGATGCCCCGCGGCCATTTCGCGTTCGCGCGGTCTGGCTGGTCGGACTCGGAACGATTGGCGGCTGCCTCTATCTTTTCCTGAGCTTGCCCGTGGAAACCCTCTTGTGGTGCCTCGTCTGGAATCTGATCGGGCTCGCCCTCTATGCTCTCTATGGGCAACGCCGAAGCAAGCTTGGCTAGTCCGGATAGCGGGGAGCGCTCAGGCTGACGTCAGGAGCGCGTGGCACATATCGCGGATCGCCGCGCGATCGCCTGAAAGCAGCGTGTCGCCGATCACATAGCTATAGATCAGAAAGGCGCGGGCTCGCACCTTTTCCTGCGGCACGCCATTTGCGGCCAGCACCGATTCAAAATAGACCAGCCGGTGCCGGTCGATTTCTTCCATAGCCCGCCTGGGCCGCTCATCGGTCAGCGCCCAGCTGCGCATTGCGACCTCGATCCATGCGCCGGTCTTGGCGCGATCCATTCGCGAGATGGCGAACAGCCGCATCAACCGGTCCTCAGGACTCGAGTCCATCGCGGTCAATTCTCCGACGAGCCCGGTCGTCGTGCGCTGGCGCCAATAATCGACCATGGCGTCGAGAAAAGCCTCGCGCGTATCGAAGCGCGCATAGAACATGCCCTTGGTGACCCCGAGCGTTTCGGCGAGCAACTCGACGCGCACCGCGTCGATCCCGCCGAGCGCGAGTCGTTCGAGTGCGGCAATGAACCAGCGTTCGGACGTAACCTTGGGCTTGGGGCCGCGCTTGACCGGTGCCGCGGTCGTGCCCGGAAGGATCGGCTGAAGCGGGAGCGGCGGCAACGACATGACCATGGCGTAGGGCGCGCTTCGGCCGAGGTCAATGGTGACCGTATTTTTCATCCGTAGTCGAATGAAATTTGCAATTTATCCTTCAATACTTGACCAAATTTGTCAATGATGCCTATTCATATCTCATACGGAATCGTATTAAATGATTCGCATGGGAGGGACGATTTGATGACCGAATATCGCCGGGCGCTGAAATGCATGCTGTTTGCCGGGTCGGCGCTGGCTGCCATGGGCGGCGCAAACAGTGCTGCCGCGCAGGATGTGCTGCCCGATGGCGCGGCCACGGGGCAGGTGGAAGAGATCATCGTCACCGCGCGGCGCCGCGAGGAAAGCCTGCAGGATGTTCCGATTTCGGTCACCGCCTTTACCGCCGACGCGCTCGACCTTAAGGGCGCGCCGGACATCACAGCGCTCCAGCGTTCGACCCCCAATTTGACGCTCCAGGTATCGCGCGGCACCAACTCGACGCTGACTGCCTTCATCCGCGGCATCGGCCAGCAGGACCCGCTGTGGGGTTTTGAGCCCGGCGTGGGCCTCTATGTTGACGATATTTACATCGCGCGGCCGCAGGGTGCGGTTCTAGACATTTTCGATATCGAACGGATCGAGGTGCTGCGCGGGCCGCAAGGTACGCTGTACGGCCGCAACACGATCGGCGGGGCGGTCAAATATGTGACCAAGCGGCTTGGCCATGATTTCAGCGGCAAAGTCCGCGGCGAAGTGGGCAGCTATAACGAATATAATCTGACCGGATCGGTCGCGCTGCCCGTCTCCGATGCGATTTCGGTCGGCGCGGCCTTCGCCTGGTATAATCGCGACGGCTATGGCAAAAACCACTTCAGCGGCGCGGACACCAACAACAAGGATGTGATTGCTGGCCGCCTGTCGGTCGAAATCGCGCCCTCCGACGACATTTTCATCCGCCTTGCCGCCGACCGTACCGAAGATCGCTCGAACACCAACCACGGCCACCGCGAGCTGCGCGAGCCCAACAGCAACACCGCAGTCCTGCCGGGCCGCTATGACACGCTCGCCGGGCTTGGCGACGATAGCAAGGTCGTCACTCAGGGCGTGTCGCTGACCGGCGAATGGAGCGTATCCGACGCGGTCACATTGAAGTCGATCACGGCCTATCGCGACGGCTATTCCAGCGGATCGGGGATCGACTTCGACGGTACGCAGCAACCCTTTCTCGACATCGCGTCAAAGGGGAAGGTCTATAAGGACCGCCAGTTCAGTCAGGAGTTCCAGGCGCAGATCGAAACGGATTCGCTGCAAGGCGTGCTGGGCGTCTATTATCTCGATGCCCGGGCCTCGGGCGCCTTCGATACCATCCTCGGCCGCGGGCTCGTTCCCGAACCGTTGCTCATACCGCGGCCGAGTGCCGGGACCGCCTTGACCCAGCTGACCAGCGGGTCGGTCGATACCGAGAGCTTCGCGATCTTCGGCGACGTGAATTATGATCTGACCGAGCGGCTCAAGCTTTCGCTGGGTGCGCGCTGGACGCGCGACAAAAAGGACGGCGTGGTCTTCAAGGCCAATTATTTCGGCACGCTGGGAAGCCCGTTGCTGAAACCCTATGTCCCGGTCCTGCCGGCGCCGTTCAATGTCCCGCAGATTCTGACCGACTATAGCAACAGCCGCACCTTCGAAGAATTCACCCCGCGCGTCAGCCTGACCTATGCCGCCAGCGAAGATGTGAACATCTATGCCGCCTATGGCCGTGGTTTCAAATCGGGCGGGTTCGACATGCGCGGCGACGCCACCGAAACCCCGGCGACGAAGGACGGCTATGACGCCGAGATCGTCGACTCCTACGAACTCGGGTTCAAGGGCGACTTCCTCGACGGCCAGTTCCGGATGAACGCTGCGGTCTTTTACACCGATTATGCGGGGCAGCAGGTCACGACGCAGGTACCCAAATTCACGCCGCCCCCGGGCGTGGTCAGCTTTGTCGACAATGTCGGCAGCTCGCGGATCTGGGGCGCCGAAATCGAGGCGCAGGCGGTTCTCAGCCGCGATTTCAGCGCCAATTTCAGCTTCGGTTACATCAATGCGAAATTCAACGAGTTCATCGTCTACGACCTTGCCACGGGGCAGAATGTGGATGTCGCGGACCTTCGGCGTTTCCAGAATACGCCGAAGTTCACGGGAAGCGTCTCGCTCAACTGGCAGGCCGATTTCATGGGCGGGCGGATGGCGGTGCTGCCGTCGATATCGTTCCGCAGCGACACGCATCTGTTCGAAATCCCGATCCCCTCGATCGATCAGGACGGCTATGCGCTTGTCGACCTCAGCGTGACATGGACGTCGCCCGACGAACGCTGGCGGCTCGGTGTGCATGGCCGCAACCTGTTCGACGTGGCCTATCGCACCGGCGGATATAATTTCCCGTCGAACCAGTTCGCGCAATCGGTGATCGGATTTTACGGGCCGCCGCGCACCGCCCGTTTCTCGGCCGAATACCGGTTCTGACGATGACGGAATTCAAGGAGCGGCACTGGTCCGCACCCGACGGGGTGCCGCTTTTTGCCCGTGATTATCCCGCCGCCGATGGCGGGGCGCGGTTGCCGGTGATCTGTATCCACGGACTCACCCGCAACGCGCGCGATTTCGAGGAGGTGGCCCCCTGGCTCGCGGCGACGGGACGACGCGTGCTCGCGGTCGATGTTCGCGGGCGGGGGCGGTCGGGGCGCAGCGTCAATCCGATGCGCTATCAACTGCCGGTCTATGCGCGGGACATGACGGCGCTGCTCGACGCGCTGGGCATTTCGCGCGCGCATTTCATCGGCACGTCGATGGGCGGCCTGATCACCGTGATGCTCGCAGCCCGCCGTCGCCGCGCGATCGCCAGCGCGATCCTCAACGATGTGGGGCCGGAGATCGACCCTGCGGGGATCGCGCGCATCGCCGGCTATGCGGGGCGGCCGATCACGATCGAGACATGGGACGATGCGATCGCCCATTTCAAACGCACCAGCGCCGTCGCCTTCCCGAACCTGACTGACGACGACTGGCGCACGCTCACCGAACGCGCCTGCGTCGCCGACGGGCAGGGGCGGCCGGTCTTCGATTATGACCCGGCGATAGCGGTTCCGATCATGGCAAAGCCGCTGCCGCGCCGATCGCTGCTGGCATGGCTGTTGTTCCTGAGACTCGCGCGGTCGCGGCCGACGCTGTTGATCCGGGGCGAAATTTCGGATCTGTTGTCGCCGTCGATCGCCCAAAAAATGCGCCGCGCCGCGCCTCATATGGCCTATGCCGAAGTGGCCGGCGTCGGGCATGCGCCGCTGCTATCCGAAGCGGCGGCAAAGCAGGCGATTCTGGAGTTTCTGGAACCCATGCCCTGAGCTCTGCCATCCGCAGGCTCCTTTGGTAGGCCACGACCGTTCCGACTTTACTCATCGGTGGTTGCGGTGGCCGGGATGGTAACAGGCTGGCCCCGACCGGCATGCCGCACCGCTTCACCCACGAGGATCAGCGTGGGCGCGTCGGCCGCAAGGGTGCGTGTTGCAAGTCCCAGCAGGTCGAGGCGCGTTGAGAGCTGCTGCTCGCCGGGCAGGCTGATGTTACAGGCGATCAATACGGGCGTCGCAGCGGGCATTCCTCCGGCAAGCAGGCCCCGCTCGATGTCACCGGCGGCTTCGCGTCCCATATAGAAGGCGAGCGTCGCAGAGGAGGCCGCAAGCGCAGCCCAGTCGATGTCGAGCGCCGCGCCGCGGCGGCTGTGCGCGGTGACGAAACGGACGTCGCGCGCGACCCCGCGCAGCGACATCGAAACTCCGGCGGACGCCGCTGCCGCGCTCGCGGCGGTAATGCCGGGGCAGATGTGGACGCGATGACCCGCCGCTCGCAGCGCCGCCATTTCCTCGGCCGCCCGCGCAAAGAGCGAGGGGTCGCCGCCCTTCAGACGGACGACGCGGCGCCCGGCACCGGCGGCTGCTACCAGCAGCGCATCGATCGATTGCTGGTCCTTCAAATGGCGTCCCGACCGTTTTCCGACGCTGACCCGCTCGATGTGCGGCGGGATCAGCGCAAGAACGCCGGGGCCGACCAGCGCATCGTAAAATAGGATATCGGCGGCTTCGATCAGCCTGACCGCCTTCATCGTCAGCAATTCGGGATCGCCGGGGCCGGCACCGACCAGCCATACCGTGCCGGAAGGAAAATCGTCATGCTGCATGGCTTGTCTCCTCGGCCAATATGCGCGCGAGTGCGGGACGGCAGGAACCGCAGTTGGTGCCAGCCCGCAGCGCTCCGCCGATATCCGCGACATTGGCCAGTTGCTGGTCGCGGATCGCGGCGGCGATCGTCTTGAGACCGATGTCGAAGCAGACGCAGATGATCGGCCCGCGATCGACCTGTACCCCCGGCGCGCGTCCGGCGAGTAATGTCGGGGCGACGGCTGGCGCGGCGAGTTGAGCGATCAGCCAGTCGCGCGGCGGCAGCTCGCCGCTTTCGGTGATGAACAAGGCGCCCGCAAGGCGGGCATCGGCGACTACGGCGACCCGCCGCGTCCCGCGCGCGGCATCCTGCGCCTCGATACGCTCGCCTTTGGGAAGCAAGGCCTCGATCCGCTTGATATCGCCGTTGCCCGCGAGTTCCCACATGACCCCCGACGGCACCGCGACGCGCGTCGCCCACAGGCACGGCGGGGGGCCGGAAAGTTCGTCGGCCAGCAGCAGGAAGCCGCGCCAGCGCGCCGCCACAGCCTCGATCTTTGCGGGCGTGCGCTTGAAACCCGGCTGGCCCGAAACCGGGTCGACGAGCGGACGCGGCAAGAGCCCGGTGCGCCCGCCGCTCGACGTGCGGTCCGTCCAGTGGATCGGCACGAACAATTCGCCCGGCCGCTGGCCGCTCGAAAAAGCGACGCGGAAAAGGCTGTCGCCCTGCGGCGTTTCGACCCGCGCGAGCCCGCCATCGGTCAGGCCCAGTTCGGCGGCATCGGATGGATGGACCTCGACCAGCGGTTCGGCGCGGTGACGCGCGAGTTTGGGCGCGAGGCCGGTGCGTGTCATGCCATGCCACTGGTCGCGATATCGCCCGCTATTGAGTGTCAGCGGCCATTTGGCGAGCGGTTCGGGCAGGGGCTTTTGCACCACGGGCACCAGCCGCGCGCGGCCGTCGTCGGTCGGGAAACGTCCATCGGCGAAGACATGGTCACCGCCCCAGCGAAAGGGCGCCATCCCGTCATAGGCGACATTGCCGCCCTGGCCCGCACCGGGAAGCGCGAACAGCCGGGCGCCGTCATTGTCATAGGCCGACAGGCGGCAATGTTCGCGCCAGATGTCGGCGGGCCGGTCATAGGCGAAGGCGGTTTTCCAGCCCATGCGCCTGGCGACCTCCTTGACGATCCACCAATCGGGCATTGCTTCGCCGGGCAGCGCGAAGAGTGCACGCTGGCGGCTGATGGTGCGGTCCGAATTGGTGACCGTCCCGTCCTTTTCGCCCCATGCGGCGGCGGGCAGGCGGACGTGCGCAAAGGTGCCGGTATCGGTGTGCTCGATCACATCGCTGACGACGACGAAGGGGCAGGTCGCGAGGGCTTCGCGCACCCGGTTTGCGTCGGGCATCGACACTGCGGGATTGGTCGCCATCACCCACAGGGCCTTGATCCGGCCCTCGCCAACGGCGCGGAACAGATCGACGGCCTTTAGTCCGGGCTTTTCCGCGATCGTCGGCGCCGCCCAGAAACGCTGAACGCGCGCACGGTTGTCGGGCGCGAAATCCATATGCGCAGCAAGGGTCGATGCGAGCCCGCCAACCTCGCGTCCGCCCATCGCATTGGGCTGGCCGGTGATCGAGAAAGGCGCGGCGCCGGGTTTGCCGATGCGGCCGGTGGCAAGATGGAGGTTGGTGATCGCATTGACCTGATCGGTGCCGGCGGTCGCCTGATTGACCCCCTGGCTGAACATGGTGACGGTGCGCGGGGTCGCCGCGAACAGTTCATAGAAACGCCGGAGGTCGGCGGCAGGGACGTCGCAGGTGCGTGCCACCGACCACAGGTCGTTTCCTTCGCCAAGCTGGCTCCAGAAATCCTCGGGCTCGGTGACATGGTTGGCGAGATAGTTATGGTCGACCACACCGGTTTCACGGCAATATTGCAGCAGCCCGGTCATCAGGGCGACGTCGCTGCCCGGACGGATGGGCAGGTGGAGGTCGGCCTCTTCGGCCGTCTCCGTCTTGCGGGGGTCGATGACGACAAGTTTTGCCCCCGCTTCGCAGCGCGCGCGGATGCGTTGATAGACGATCGGGTGGCACCAGGCGGTGTTGCTGCCGACGAGGACGATCAGATCGGCAGCGTCCAGATCGTCATAGGTGGCGGGAACAATATCTTCGCCAAAGGCGCGCATGTGGCCTGCAACCGCGCTCGACATGCATAGCCGCGAATTGGTGTCGATGTTCGCGGTTCCGATGAAGCCCTTCATCAACTTGTTCGCGACGTAATAATCCTCGGTGAGCAGCTGGCCCGAGACGTAGAAGGCGACGCTGCCCGGACCGTGGCGCGCGATGGTTTCCCTGAAACGCCGGGCGACGAGGTCGAGCGCCTTGTCCCACCGCGCGCGCTTGTTGCCGATCATGGGGTGGAGCAGGCGACCTTCGAGCCCGACGGTCTCGCCGAGGTGGGTGCCTTTGGAGCAAAGCCTGCCGCGATTGGCGGGGTGGTCGGGGTCTCCTGCGATCTGGACTGCGCGTGTTCCCGTCACCGTTGCGCGAATACCGCAACCGACGCCGCAATAGGCGCAGGTGGTGCGGACGGCGTCCATCAGGCGGCGGCCTTCAATGTGCTGGCGCGGCAAATCAGCACGCGGCCGCCGTCGATTCTGACCGGGATGGTGGGTGTGCAGCCCTTGTCCTCACCGAGTGCTTCGCCCGTCGACAGGCTGATCCGCCAATTGTGCAGCGGGCAGGCGACGGCGCCGCCATGGACTATGCCTTGGCTCAGCCGCCCATGCTTGTGCGGGCAACGGTCGAGCAGGGCGAACACCTTGCCCTCGGCGGTGCGAAACAAGGCAATGTCATCGCCGCCCGCGACCTGCACGGTACGGCTGCCGCGCACCGGAATTTCATCTACCCAGCCGATGTCCAGCCAGTCCGCGGTCGTCATGCCGGTTCCTCCTGCGGAGTGAAGTGCGCCATTGGCGCATGATGTTCGCGCTCGGCGCCCTCGGCGCGCTGCGCCCAGGGATCGTCCTGCGAAAAGCTTTGGGAAAAGAGAAAACGCGCGTGCAGCGCCGCGCGGCCTTCGGTGTCGTCGGCAATCCGGCCCTTTATATAATCGACCCCGACACGTTCTATCCACGGTGCGGTGCGCTCCAGATAGCGGGCTTCCTCGCGGTAAAGCTGGATGAAGGCGGCACAAGTATCCATCGCCTCCTGCTCGGTCGCGACCTTGCACAGCAGGTCCGTCGCACGGACATGGATGCCGCCGTTGCCGCCGACGTGGAGTTCGTATCCGCTGTCGACGCAGACGATGCCGAAGTCCTTGATCGTCGCCTCGGCGCAGTTGCGCGGGCATCCGGACACGGCGATCTTGAACTTGTGCGGCATCCAGCTGCCCCAGCTCATCCGCTCGATCTTAACGCCAAGCCCGGTCGAATCCTGCGTACCGAAGCGGCACCATTCGGACCCGACGCAGGTCTTCACGGTACGCAGCGACTTGCCATAGGCGTGGCCCGAAACCATGCCGGCGGCATTGAGGTCGGCCCAGACCGCGGGCAGATCCTCCTTCCGGATCCCGAAGATGTCGAGCCGCTGGCCGCCGGTCACCTTGACCATGGGCGCGTTGAACTTTTCGACGACATCGGCGATCGCGCGCAGTTCGCGCGGGTTGGTGAGCCCACCCCACATGCGCGGGACGACCGAGTATGTGCCGTCCTTCTGGATATTGGCGTGCATCCGCTCGTTCACGAAACGGCTCTGCTGATCGTCGACATAATCGCCGGGAAGCGCGCAGAGCAGATAATAGTTGAGCGCCGGACGGCATGAGGAACAGCCGTCGGGGGTGGTCCAGTGGAGCTTCTGCATCACCTCGGGGATCGAGCGCATCGACTGCGCGACGATCTCGCGCCGGACATCGTCGTGACCGAAGCTTGTGCATTTGCACATCGTCTTGGCCCCCGCCTGCACCTCGTCGCCGAGGGTCAGTGCCAGCAGATTTTCGACGAGGCCGGTGCAACTGCCACAGCTTGCCGACGCCTTGCAGGAGCTGCGTACCGCGTCGAGGCTGTGCGCGCCCCTCGCGATGCACGAAACCACCTGTCCCTTGGTGACGCCGTTGCAGCCGCAAATCTCGGCATCGTCCGAGAGCGCCGCAACGGCTGCCTTAGGGTCCGCGGCGCCCCCTCCCGAGGCGAAAGCCTGACCGAAGATCAGGAGGTCGCGAAGGCCGGAGACATCCTCCTGTTTCCTGAGCAGGTCGAAATACCAGCCTCCATCGGCGGTGTCGCCATAGAGGACGGCGCCGACGATGCGGTCGTCCTTGACGATCACGCGCTTGTAGACGCCGCGGCTCGCGTCGCGGAGGACGATATCCTCGCAACCGTCACCGCCGGAGAAATCGCCGGTGGAGAAAACGTCGATGCCCGACACTTTGAGTTTGGTAGAGGTGACCGAGCCGCGATAGCTGCTGGGTTTCTCGACCAGGCCGTCGGCGAGGCTGCGGCACATGTCCCACAAGGGCGCGACGAGGCCGTAGACCTGTCCGTCATGCTCGACGCATTCGCCGACCGCGAGGATGGCGGGGTCGCTGGTGACCATATGGTCGTCGACCTGAATTCCGCGTCCGACCGCGAGCCCGGCATCGCGCGCGATCCGGGTCGATGGACGGATGCCGACCGCCATCACGACGAGCCCGGCGGGGATCAGCGTGCCGTCCTTGAGCTTCACACCCTCGACCTTGCCGTCGCCGACGATCTCGGCGGTGTCGGCGCCGGTCAGGATCGTCTGGCCGCGCGCTTCGAGCGCATTTTTGAGCAGCCACCCCGCCGCCTCGTCGAGCTGGCGTTCCATCAGCGTCGGCATCAGATGGATGACAGTGACCTTCATTCCGCGCAGGCTGAGGCCATGCGCCGCTTCAAGCCCGAGCAGGCCGCCGCCGATCACCACCGCTGCACCGCCGGCATCGGCGGCGGCCAGCATCGTTTCGACATCGTCCATGTCGCGAAAGGCGATGACGCCGGGCAAGTCGTTGCCGGGGACGGGGATGACGAAGGGATCGGAGCCGGTCGCGATCAACAGCCGGTCATAAGTCTCGATGAGGCCGCCGCGCGTCGTTACTGTCCTGGCAGCCCGGTCGATCGCCAGCACCGGATCACCCGCGACCAACGCGATGCCGTTGGTCGCGTACCAGTCCGCATCGTTGATCACGATATCGTCAAAGCATTTCTCGCCCGCCAGCACGGGGGAGAGCATGATGCGGTTGTAGTTCACCCGCGGCTCGGCGCCAAAGATCGTGACGCGATAGCGCGTCGGATCGCGCGCGATCAGTTCCTCGACCGCGCGGCAGCCGGCCATGCCGTTGCCGATGACGACCAGATGCTCGCGAGTGTCGGTTTCGACGTTGAGGGGGCTCAGTTTCATCAAAGCATCCAGTCCAGTTGCAGCCAGAATTTGTCGGTATCGGCATCAGCCGTGGGGGCCGGGGTACGTGCCGCCACGAGGATGAGGGCGCGGTCCATGATCATATCCGCACGCCTTCGGCGGCAGCCCACGCCCTGCGCCACTGACCCTTGACGAAGATCAGGCCGAGCAGCGCCGCCACCGCCAGCCCCGCGAAGATATAAAAGCCCGGTGCAAAGCTGCCCGACCATTGCCTGGCAAAACCGAGCGAGGAGGCGAGATAGAAGCCGCCCATGCCACCGGCCATGCCGACGAGCCCGGTCATCACGCCAATCTCGGCCGAGAAACGCTGCGGCACCAGCTGGAACACCGAGCCGTTGCCGATACCGAAAGCGAGCATTGCGATGACGAACAACCCGAGCGCGGAGGGAAGGCTGGCGGCTTGCGGAACGCCGGCGAGAGCCAGCGCCGCGACGACGAAGACGATCATCAGCGCCTTGATCCCGCCGATCCGGTCGGCAAGCGCCCCGCCCAGCGGACGCACGAGCGAGCCGGCGAATACGCACGCCGCAGTGCAATAGCCCGCGACGATCGGGGTGAGGTGAAACTGGTCGGTGAAATAGATCGGCAGCGATGCTGCCAGCCCGACGAAGCCGCCGAAGGTCACCGCGTAAAAACCCATCAGCCACCAGGCGTCGGCGGTCTTGAGCGGCGCGAAATAGCGGGTCTGTTTCTTCGGCGCCGCCGCCGCCGGGGCGTCCTTCGCCATCGCCATATAGATGATGAAGACGATCGTGAGCGGAATGCAGGCGAGGCCGAGTACCGCGTTCCAGCCGAAAGCTTTGGCAAGGGCAGGGGCGAGGAGGGCGGCGATCACCGTTCCCGAATTGCCCATGCCGGCAAGCCCCATCGCCTTGCCCTGATGTTCGGGCGGATACCAGCGGCTCGCCAGCGGGAGCGCGATCGCGAAGCTCGCCCCGGCAAATCCCAGGATCAGCCCCAGAGCGAGAATGCCCTCGAAACTGTCGATCCCGTTGAACCATGAATAGAAAAGACCGCCGATGACGACGATCTGGCTGATCGCGCCCGCCCGCTTGGGCCCGATGTCGTCGACGAGGATCCCGTTGGTGATCCGGAGCAGCGCGCCGGCCAGGGTCGGCACCGCGACCATCAATCCCTTTTGGGCGGGGGTCAGGCCAAGGTCTTGCGCGATGGTCGGCGCCAGCGGGCCGAGGATGACCCAGACCATGAAGGCGAGGTCGAAGTAGAGAAAGGCTGCGACCAGTGTGGGCCAGTGCCCGCTCGACCAGAAACTGGATTTTCCCGGGGCGCTGGCGCCGCTCGTCATGTCCGTCATCGTCCGTCCCTTTGTGCGACGGGCAATAAAAAAGCCGCCAGGACGGCGGCCACGCGGGCGCATCCTGACGGCTTCATTGCCTGTTGGAGTGCAGGGAAAAGGCCCCCTGCCTGCCGCGCGGACCGGCCCCTTCGTTGGAGACGTAGCCGCTCTATTCTGTCCCGGCATCCTTGCCGGGTTCGTTTAAACTGCCTGATTCGCCCTGACCGTGCAATGATTTATTTCGCAGGTGCAGCATAAAATCGGACGGAAAGGAAAATCACACAAGATCAGAGAGATATCCCTGAATATCGTCGGGATCAAAGGCGCGTCCGTCGAAAAAGCGGTCACTGCCGAGCATCAAACGACCCTGTGTCGATCCCGCGCCGAGCGGCGCGTCGATCCCGCCTTCGAGTTTTGAACTTGCCCCCGGAAGCGGCGCGCCGGAGCCCACCAGTGCCGCGCGATAGATGTCGGGCCGGAACACGGCTGCGGCTGTCGCGGCATCGACGGCCGAATAGGCGGTGCCATCCCATCGCAGCATTTGCGAATAGAGCCAGGCGGCCTGGCTGCGCCACGGGAAATTCGCGGCTTCGCGGTGCTGAAACATAAAATCGGGATAGTGGATCGGATCGCCGCCGGGGACGATGCGAATGCGATCGGTGATCGCGCGCAGCACCGCATCGCGCGGTGCATCGAGATATTCAGCGCGCGCCAGGATGGTTGCACAATCTTCCGCAGTGCCGGGCTCGACGAAATGTGCTGCGGCGGCGTGGAGGGCGCGCAGCAGCGCCTCGACCGCATCGCGTCGTTCCCCGGCGACGGCTTCGCGCATCGCCAGTATCTTTTCCACGCCACGGCGCCAGATTTGCGCGGTGGCGAGGGCTATCTGTCCGACGCCGCGATCGACCGCGATCGAGTTCCACGGCTCACCGACGCAAATGCCGTCGACCTCCCCCGCAGCGAGCGCATCGGCGGCGAAGGGCGGGCTGGTGACGACGATCTCGACATCACTGTCGGGCCGGATGCCGACCCCCGCGAGCCAATAGCGCAGCATATAATTGTGGCTGGAGTAGCGGTGGACGACGCCGAACCGCAGCAACTTGCCCGCCGCTTTGTGCGCCGCAGCGACGCGCCGGAGCGCTGCGCCGATGACCGCAGGATCGCCGAGCGCGTCCCCCAGCCCGACTTCGCGCGCGAGTTGGATCGAAAAGGTTACGGCATTGCCATTGAGTCCCAGCACGAACGGCACCGCCATCGGCACTGCGGGCCGGTCACGACCAAGCGCGGTCGCGATCGCCAGCGGCGCGATCATATGCGCGGCGTCGGTGTGACCGTAGAGCAGGCGATCGCGCACCGTCGCCCATGTCATGTCGCGGACCAGTTCGATGGCCACGCCCTCACGCGCCGCAAAGCCGAGTTCATGCGCGAGGATCGGCAGCGCGGCATCGACCAGCGGCAGGAAGCCAATGCGGAATGTCTCGGCCGTCATTCCATGTCTCCCAACAGCGCGTCGCTCGTGACGATGGCCTCGGCGATCTCTGCGATGCGGCGATTGGTGCGCATCGCCTGTCCGCGCAGCAGCGCATAGGCTGCAGGCTCGTCGATCCCGCGCCGCTTCATCAAAATCGCCTTGGCGCGATCGATCGCCGCGCGCTCGACCAGCGCGTTCTTTGCCTCATCCAGTTCGCGTTGCAGCCGGGAAAATGCCTGAAAGCGCCGCACCGCCAGTTCGATGACGGGCTTTATCCGCTGTTTCGACAGTCCATCGACGACATAGGCCGACACGCCCGCGTCGATCGCCGCGCCGGTCACCTCGGCGTCGCTCTGATCGACGAACATCGCGATGGGCCGGGCGAGCGCGCGCGACATGGCGAAGAAATCCTCGAGCAGGTCGCGGCTGGGATTTTCGAGGTTGATCAGAACGACTTCGGGCTTTGCGGCTTCCACCTGCGCGACCAGCGGGCCCGCGGGATCGATCAGCACCAGATCGTCGAGACCGGCCTCGCGCAGGCCATCGGAAATGATCGCCGCGCGCGTTGTACTCGTGTCGATGATCGCGATCCTCATGGCCGCCCCTTACGGGGCGGCGTTCGAATCCGCCAGCGAGATCATTTCCAAAGCATGTTCTGGAATGTCCCGAGACTGGTTTTTGATTTTTTGCGTTCGTCACACCCACAGACGATGCGGATGGTGGAGGCGTCGTCAGGGGTGAGCGAGTGCGAAGTCCAGCGCCGCGCGCACGGTAGCGACCTGCGCCCGGACACATTCGGCCGGCGTTGTGCGCGGGCTGTCCGGATAGACTTCCGTGGTCGTCGTGTAGCGCGCGCCCGTGATCGAACAGCACAGCGCCAGCTTTTTCATCGGATATTCGATCACGCCATGCGCCACCACGGTCGAACCGATGATCTCGCCCTTTGCATCGGCGGGGGCGATGTGGGTTATCCGTTCAACCGCCGCGATAATCGATCGGTGGAATTCGGGCTGCGGATTGTCGCTGTCGTCGACCAGATAGAAACCATCGGGGATGAGTTCGGTCTGATAATCCTTGCCGTCGCGGGCGGCGAGCGCGGGGCCGAATTCGCTGGCGTCGCTATCGGTCGTCTCGTGCAGATCGACATGCACCAGAAACGGGCCCTGCACCGATGTGACGAGCTCGATCAGCGCGGTGGATTCGCGCGCCGGCCCATCGGCACGAAAATTCCGGTTGGGGTCGATGGCGTCATAGTTCCAGCGATTGATGCGTTCATACCCCCAGGGGCTGACGCAGGGCGCCACCAGCAGGTTGACCTTGCCGGCGTAATCCGCCGCGCATGTCTCAAGAAAATCGAGCGCGCCCAGAACGCCGCTGGTTTCATATCCGTGCACGCCGCCGGTCACGAGCGCGGTGGGAAGCGCCGGATCAAAATGCCGGTCGCGCAGCGCGAACAGCGTATACCGCTCGCCCGCATAGTCGAGCTGTCCATAAGCGATCGTCTCATAGCGATCGGCCAAAGCCTCGATGCGCGGCACGACATCCACGTCATAGCGGCGCAGGCGCGGCTGCCGGCTTCGCCATTGGTCGCGTTCTGTCTCGCCCCAGGGCTGGCCGAAGGTGCCTACGGGATAGAAGCTCGCATGGGTCATCTGGCGTCACTCGTTCGTTGCGGACAGGGGCGTCGGGGTCGCGGCCAGCTAGCCCAGCCTGCTTCCAGCTTCAATGCCACCAAAGAAAAAGGCTCCGGAACATGACGTTCCGGAGCCTTTTCTGTCTCTCGCGAGAGGAAGCTGTTTAGGCTTCTTCGTCCGCGGCCGGTGCTTCGGCAGCGACTTCCGAAGGAGGCGTGCCTTCTTCGAACTCGTCTTCGCTGTCGGGTTCCAGTGCCGTGGCAACAGCCTCGGCCTGTTCTTCCTCGAACATCGCGGCGATGACGTCGATGCCCTGCTTCTGCATTTCGGCTTCGTCAGGCGAACGAGCCACGTTGACGCTGACGGTCACGATGACTTCGGGGTGCAGCTTGACCTTGACGTCGACGAGGCCGAGCGACTTGATCGGGCGTTCCAGTTCGATCATCGCCTTGCCAACGCCTTCGACGCCGTTTTCAGCCAGCGCATCGACGATGTCGCGGACCGAAACCGAGCCGTAAAGCTGGCCGGTGTTCGACGCCTGACGGATCAGGACGACCTGCTGGCCGTCAATGCCGCTGGCGCGGCCTTCGGCGTCGGTGCGACGTTCGGCGTTGTCGGCCTCGATCTTCGACCGGTTGGCTTCGAACAGCTTGCGGTTGGCTTCGTTCGCGCGCAGCGCCTTGTTGTTGGGCAACAGGAAGTTGCGGGCAAAGCCGTTCTTGACGGTGACGACATCGCCGATACCGCCCAGTTTCTCGATACGTTCGAGCAGGATGATTTCCATCGTTCCGCGCTCCTTACTTCACAATGTAGGGGAGCAGGCCGATGTGGCGGGCGCGCTTGATCGCTTTCGCCAGCTCACGCTGCTTCTTGGTGGACACCGCGGTGATCCGCGACGGGACGATCTTGCCACGCTCCGACAGGTAACCCTGAAGCAGGCGGACGTCCTTGAAATCGATGACCGGTGCATCCTTCGTGCTGAAGGGGCAGGTCTTGCGGCGGCGGAAAAAGGGTCGTGCCATGGTGCTTGTTCCTTATTCTTCGCCGTCGCGGTCACGGCCGCGGCCGCCACGACGTTCCTGCTTGCGCATCATCACCGACGGACCCTTTTCGAGTTCATCGACCTTGATGGTGAGCCAGCGGATGATATCTTCGTTGATCGCAGCCTGACGCTCGATCTCTGCGATCGCTTCGCCCGACACTTCGGCCGACAGCATCACATAATGACCCTTGCGGTTCTTCTGGATCTTGTAGGCGAGCTGCTTCAGGCCCCAGGTTTCGGTCTTGTGAACCTGGCCCTTATACTCGCCGATAACGTTGGTGACGGTTTCCGCCAGCGCGTCGACCTGAGCCTGGCTCAGGTCCTGACGCGCAATAAAAACATGCTCGTAGAACGGCATGGTGCGCTTCCTCAATTTGGCCGATCGCTGGTGCCGCGCCAATCGCGTCACCCCTCCGGCTGTCGTCGTTGCTGTGCGAATGGGTGCAAAGCAAATGGGGCGACGGCAAAAGAGCCTCGCCCCAATGCGGGCGCCTATACAGATTCGCGGGGAATAATCAAGCGCCGACGGCCAGCTTTTCCAGCAATTCCCGGCCAAACTCGGTCAGCGTATCGTCGCGTGCGCCGAGGATGAGGATGCGGTCGCCGGGTTTCGCTTCCTCCAGCATCGCCGCACCGCACGCCGCACGCGTCGTCAGGTGCATGGCATCGCCGCCGCCGCCGACAATATCGGCGGCCAGCGCCTCGCTGCCGATGCTGCGGTCGACGGTGCCGCCGAAATAGACGGGGTCGCAGACGAACAGCCTGTCGCCGTCGCGCATCCCGCCCGCAAAGCTCGCCGCCAGCTCCTTGCCCATCTGGCGCAGCGGGCCATAGCCGTGCGGCTGAAAGAACAGCAAAGCGCGGCCCGGGAGTTCGGCGACGGCGGCGAGGGTCGCGGCCACTTTATCCGGGTTATGCGCGAAATCGTCGATGACGGTGACGCCGTTTGCCTGTCCCAGCACCTCATAGCGGCGGGCGAGGCCGGTGAATTCGGCGAGCGCCGCGATCGATTGCCCGACCGATATATTGACCGAGCGCGCTGCGGCGATCGCGGCGAGGGCATTGGCGGCATTGTGGCGCCCGGGCATGCGCAGGCGCACGTCGTGGCGATCTCCCGCGAAGCTGACGGTGAAGCGGCAGCCGTCCGGCAGCGCCTCGAAATCGCCGCCGCGGATCGCCGCCGCATCCGAAAAGCCGAAGCGCATGACATTGTGGCCCGCCAGCAACGGCGCCGATTCCGCATCGTCGGCATTGATCACCGCGATCCGCGCCTTCGCGGCGAAATCGCCGAACAGCTGGTGCAGCTCCTCAAGGCTCTTGTGGTCGAGGCTGATGTTCGTGACCACCGCGACGTCGGGCTGATAAAGCGCGATCGAACCGTCGCTTTCGTCGACTTCGCTCACGTAAGAGGCGGCATCGCCGACCAGTGCGCTCGCGAAGGGCATGTCATCGCCTGCGAAATTGCGCATCACTGCGCCGTTCATCACCGTCGGCTTGCGGCCTGCGCTTTCGAGAATCCAGCCGATCATCCCGGTGACGGTTGACTTGCCGCTCGTCCCGCCGACGCCGATGGCCTTGTCGGCGGCGTTGAACAGTGCGGCGTTGAGGTCGGCGCGCGTCATGCGCGGCAGGCCGAGCGCGTTTGCGGCGGCGATATCGGGCACGCTATCTTCGACCGCAGCCGAGGCGACGATGATTTGTCCGGCTTTCGGGCCGCTGCCGTCCTGCGGGAATAATGTGATCCCCTGATCGGCAAGCCATTGAAATTTCCCGGACGATCGGCCCTGATCGCGGCTGCGATCCGATCCGGAAACCTTGGCTCCGCGCGCCGCGACGATCATCGCCAGCGGCAACATGCCCGACCCGCCGATGCCGCAAAAGAAATAGGATTTGTTTTCGGTCATGGCCCGGCGTTATGGCCTCGGCGAAGGGTTTGCAACCAGCGCCCACCGCAAATCCCGTTCGTGCGAACCGACAGAGAGACTGGCTTAGATCATGCGCATCGGAATCGTCGCTCCCTCCACTCCTATTCTCCCGGATGACGCCGAGGCCGTCCGTGCTCTCGCAAGCCTCGGCTATCCGGGGGTCGAACTGGAATTCGACCCGCAATGCTTCGCCGTCCACGGCCATTTCGCGGGCGAGGACGGGCACCGTTTCGCAGCGCTGGTTGAGATGGCGAACCGCCCCGATATCGACGCAGTCTGGTTCGCGCGCGGCGGCTATGGCGCCTGCCGGATCGCCGAGGACGCCGTCGCGGCGATGACCCCGGTGGCGCGGCATAAAGCCTTTCTCGGCTATTCGGATCAGGGCAATCTGCTCGGCGCGCTCTATCGCGACGGTTTCGATCATGTCGCCCATGGCCCGATGGTTGCCGATATCCGCCGCGAGGGAGGCGACGCAGCGGTGTTGCGTGCGCTCGACTGGCTTGTGGCGCGCGATCCTGCCGCGTGCGAGCCGGGGTTGCAGCATGGAGCGCGTCACGCGGCGTTCAATCTGATGACGCTGTCGATGCTGCTCGGCACCCCGCTCGAACCCGACCTCTCGGGTCATGTGCTGCTGGTCGAGGAGGTCAGCGAATATCTTTACGCCTTCGACCGCGCCTTTTTCCACGTCGCGAGCTATCTGGCGCCGCGCGGGCTTGCGGGCCTGCGGCTTGGCCGGGTCAGCGACGTGCCTGAAAACGACCGGCCTTTTGGCGCGGAGGCCGAAGAAATAGCGCAGGACTGGTGCGCACGCACCGGCGTCCCCTGGCTCGGCCGCGCTGACATCGGCCATGATGCAGGCAACAAGGTCGTCCCCTTCGGCTTGCATCGCGCCGGGTGAGGGAATAGGCGCGGGCCTTTCCGTCGCTCCTGCGAAGGCAGGGGCCGCTGTCGGCACGACGCCGACGGTGAAGTATAGAACGCCAACGGCCCCCGCCTGCGCGGGGGCGACGAATAAGAGGGCAGGGTCATGCGCGCATTTATTTTTCCGGGTCAGGGCAGTCAGGCGGTCGGCATGGGCAAGGCGCTCGCCGACGCATCGCCGGTTGCGCGCGAGGTCTTTCAGGAAGTCGACGACGCGCTGGGGCAGAAATTGTTCCAACTGATGAGCGAGGGGCCCGAGGATCAGCTGACGCTCACCGAAAATGCCCAGCCCGCGATCATGGCCAATGCCATCGCGACGCTGCGCGTGCTCGAAAAGGAGGGCGGCGTGACGCTCGCCGCCAAGGCCGATTATGTCGCGGGCCACAGCCTCGGCGAATATAGCGCGCTCTGCGCCGCCGGCGCCTTCGACCTCGCGACCACCGCACGGCTTCTGAAGACGCGCGGGCAGGCGATGCAGGCGGCGGTGCCGGTCGGCATTGGCGCGATGGCGGCGCTGCTCGGCGCAGATATTGAAACCGCGCAAAAGCTTGCCGATGCCGCCGCCGAGGGCGAAGTCTGCACCGTCGCCAACGACAATGACCCGTCGCAGGTCGTGATCTCCGGTCACAAGGGCGCGGTCGAACGCGCGGTCGCGCTGGTCAAGGATTATGGCATCAAGCGCGGCATTCTGCTGCCCGTATCCGCTCCCTTCCATTGCCCGCTGATGCAGCCCGCCGCCGACGCGATGGCCGAAGCGCTCGGTGCCAATCCGCCTGCGGCGCCGCTGGTTCCCGTCGTCGCCAATGTCACGGCAAGCCCGGTGAGCGACGCAAGCACGATCCGCGACCTGCTCGTCCAGCAAATCACCGGCCGCGTTCGCTGGCGCGAGAGCGTGGGCGCGATGGAAGGCATCGGCGTGACCCACTTCGTCGAATTCGGCGGCAAAGTGCTGTCGCCGATGGTCAAGCGCAGCGCGTCGGGCGAGGTCGAGACGGTCAGCGTCATTTCGATGGACGATATCGAGGCACTGCTCAAAGCGCTTTAATAGATGAGCGCAGAGTAGCAGAAAACAAGTTCACGCGGAGACGCGGAGGGGTAGTGCAGGACATAGATGTCGTGAGCGGCGATGTGCTGGATTTGTCCCTCCGCTTGCATCGAGACTTGGGCCCCGGATTGCTGGAAAGCGTCTATGAGACGGTTCTCGCTGGCAAGCTGATTGAGCTTGGATATCGGGTCGATCGACAAATGCCAGTCGATATACTCTTCGAAGGGACTCGCTTCGATGCTGCCTTCCGTATCGATTTGCTCGTCGACAATCGTTTGCTGGTCGAGATCAAATCCGTCGAGCGGTTGAACCCGGCTCATGGAAAGCAGCTATTGACCTACCTTCGTCTGACCGGCCAATCCGTCGGTCTGCTCATTAATTTTGGCGGCGCAACGCTCAAGGAAGGCGTCCGCCGCATCGTCAACGACCATAAACCCTCCGCGTCTCCGCGTGAACCGGTAAAAATAGGAGTTCTCCAATATGTTCGATCTCACAGGCATGACCGCTCTCGTTACCGGCGCTTCGGGAGGCATCGGTTCGGCCATTGCGCAGGCACTGGCGGCGCAGGGGACGCGTCTTGCGGTGTCGGGTTCCAACGCCGACAAGTTGAATGTGTTTCGCGATAGCCTTGGCGGCGATCATGTCGCGCTGCCGTGCAATCTGGGCGATGGCGCGGCCGTCGATGCGCTGGTGCCTTCGGCGGTCGATGCGCTCGGCAAGCTCGATATTCTCGTCAACAACGCCGGGGTCACCCGCGACAATCTGATCATGCGGATGAAGGATGAGGAGTGGATGGATGTCATCCGCATCAATCTGGAGGCCAATTTCCGTCTGGCGCGTGCAGCGGCCAAGCCGATGATGAAGGCGCGTTTCGGGCGCATCATTTCGGTCACCAGCGTCGTCGGCGCGACGGGCAATCCGGGGCAGGCCAATTATGCGGCGTCGAAGGCGGGTGTGACCGGGATGACCAAGGCGCTGGCGCAGGAGCTTGCGAGCCGCGGCGTCACCGCCAACTGCGTCGCTCCGGGCTTTATCGCCACTGCGATGACCGATGACCTGCCCGATGCGCAGAAGGAAGCGCTGAACCAGCGCATCCCCGCCGGCCGGATGGGCGAGGGGAGCGACATCGCTGCCGCAGTCGTCTATCTTGCTTCGAAGGAAGCAGGCTATGTCACCGGCCAGACATTGCATGTGAACGGCGGGATGGCCATGCTGTCCTGAGCCAGATGGGGCGAAGGCCCCGGTGGGGGAGGAAGCGCATGATCAGATTCTGGGTGTGCGGTGCGGCGCTGGCGACGGCAGCGATGCCGGTCGCGGCGTCGGCGCAGCTGGGGGACAAACTCGATTGCGCGGTCGAGAGGGCCGAGCCGCCGTTCAAGAATCTGCTGGCAGAGGCGCTGATCGGCGACGGCGACAATCTGGGCTTTGAACTGCTTCTGGGCCAGTTTTCGACCATCGCCGACAGCTGTGCCGCGGGCTTCACGCTCGATGTCGCGCAGAAAAAAGCCTATCTCGACTATGGAGTCAGCAGCGTCTTGCACGAATGGCTGATCAGGCGGTTGGCCAGCTATGGCCTTTCTGCCACGGCCATCGACACAGCGCTCGATTTCGGACCGGGCCGCAGCAACCCGCGCCTGTCGGGCGAAATGAGCGAAGATCAGGTCAAGATATTGGTTCAGGCCTTCATGGAAAATGGGGTCGATACCGAAAGTCTGAGCTCGCCGGCGTGGGAAAGCGTCGGCACCTATGCAGCGGTGTCGTCGATCTATTGGCGCCAGCGGCAGGCCTTGTCCGCATGGACGGTGATGCCCCTCTCGCTGCTTGCCGTGCCGGAATCGGCGAAGCCTGCCCGTGCCGAACAGCCAGCGGTTCCCGAGCCCGTCGTCGCTGCACCATCGCCTTCACCGGCGGCTCCGGCGCCAGTGTCTGCGCCCGAACCGGTTATTCCGGCTCCTCCGCCGGTTGAAGCGGTCGATGCCCCCGTGCCGGAGCCTGAACCGGTCATCGCCGCGCCGCCGCCGACGGAGGCGGTTCCCGAACCAGCGCCGGAGCCAGTGTCTCAGCCGACCATTGCTCCGCCGCCACCGACCGAAGCGAGCCCGGCTCCCGTGCCGGAACCGACGCCCGAACCGGTTGCCGTCACGCCGCCACCGGCCGAAGCGGCCCCGGTGTCATCACCGGAGCCCGCTCCGTCAGCTGAGGTCAGAAGCTCGCCCGAGCCGTGATGCGGAAGTCGCGGCCTGCCAGCGGCACATAATCTTTGGTAAAGCTGGCGTGGCGCCGGGCATCGACGTCGAAGATATTGTTCGCGGCGAGCGACAACGTCAGATTCTTCGTATCGGGCAGCGGCCGCCAGCTGATCGACGCATTGACCAGCGTAAAGCCCTTGGTCGGGGTTTCGAACGCGGCATTGCGGTTCTGGTCATCGGTCCATTCGACCTCGGCGCGCGCATCGATCCGTTCGCCCTGTGCCTCGATCCCGCCCAGCACGCGCAGCGGCGGGATACGCGGAACATGGTCGCCGCCCTTGATTTTGGCACGCGTCATGTCGGCGGTGAGGTCGCCGACGATGTTGAAACCGCCGATCTGCGCCAGTCGCGCGCTCGCCTCGGCCTCAAAGCCATAGACGCGCGCGTCGCGCTGAAAATATTGGAAGACGGGCAGCTCATCCTCTTCGGCGCCCGTCGCCTCCGAATAGATGAAATTGTCGAACCAGTTGGCATAGCCGGTCAGGCTGAGATTGAAGGCGTCGCTTGCATATTTGAAAGAGGCTTCGCCGCCCCAGCTCGCCTCGCGCTTGAGGTCGGGGTTGCCGACTTCGAACGATTGGGTCGCAATATGCGGGCCGTTCGAGAACAGTTCTTCGGCCGACGGTGCGCGCACTGCGCGGGCGAGCGACACGCCGAACTTCATACCGTCGGCGATCTCGTAATTGGCGCCTAGCGCGCCCGAGAAGGTGTCGAACTTGCGCGCGATGCCCAGTGTCGGCGCGCGCACGTCAGTGGTTTCAAAGCGCGCTGCGGCCTCGAGGCCGAGCGATCCCAGCGTCCATTCCTGCAAAGTGAACAGCGCGAACTGGTCGGTCAGGTTGCGCGGGACAAAGGCTTCGGCGCCGACCGCGTTGAAATCGCGGTGGCTATATTGTACGCCGCTCGCGCCGCGCCAGCCGCCGCGGTCGTTCTGCGCGAGTTCCAGCCGGCCTTCGACGCCCTGGTTGGTGAAGACGGTGCCGACCTCGTCGCCTTCAAACTCGGTATGCTCATAATCGGCAAAACCGCCGCGCAGGCGCAGCTTGCTGAAAAAACCGTCGCCCAGTTCGACTTCGCCGCGAAGATCCGCGCGCCACTGCTTCAGGCCGATCGTCACCGGACCTTCGCCATGGTCGTGGCCGCCCTCTTCGCCTTCTTCGCCGCCATGGTCGTGCGATGTATTCGGGCGGCTCGGCACGCCATATTTGCTGTCGAAATAGCCGATCGAGATACCCAGCTGGCCGCCGTCGTTGATCAGCGACAGTCCGCCGCCGGCGGTCCAGGTTTCGCTGGCGGTGTTGGCGACCTTGCCGCGCGAATTGGCTTGTGTGGTGAGTTCGTCGGCTTCGTCCTGATGACCGTCCTCGACCGCATGTTCGGCGAGGTGGAGCAGGTCGCTGCGGATTTCGGGGGCAAAGACATAGCCGCCCGCGCGGACGTCGCCGCTCTTGCGCCAGCTGCCGTCGACATGCGCGACGATCTGCGGGCTGAGCGCGACGTCGACCGATGCACCGACATTGCGGTCATTGGCCGCGGTGGCATAGCCGCCGATCGCGTCGATATGGACATGGTCGGCGGGAACCTTGCGCGGGATGCGGCGGTCGAACAGGTTGACTGCGCCGCCGATGGCCTGGCTGCCGAACAGCAGCACGGCGGGGCCGCGCAATATTTCGATTCGCTCGACGGTCAGCGGGTCGATCGTGACGGCATGATCCGCCGACGTGTTCGACACGTCGATCGATCCGATGCCGTCGGTCAGCACGCGGACGCGCTCGCCCGAAAAACCGCGGAGTACCGGGCGCGAGGCGCCGGGCGCAAAGCTGGTCGCCGAGACGCCGGGCTGGCGCGTGAGCGTGTCGCCAATCTGTCCGCGAATGTCGCGCGCCAGCTCGTCGCCCTCCAGCACCGACACATTGCCGAGAATGTCGAGGCTGCGGACATAGGGGGCGGTGACGACGATCGGCCCGCCGCCATGGACATCGTCTTCGCTACCCGTCGTGCCGCTATCCTGGGCGAAAGCTGGGGCGGAAAGAAGGATGGCAAGCGTGAAACCGGCGGAGGAGAGGAGTCGCATCGGCGGAAAATCCTGTCAGTTGGATAAGATATTGCCGGGGTCAGTAATGATATACTGTTACAATGGCAAGCCCCGAAACGCCGCTTCAAAGGCGTTGGTCGGAGCCAGGATGCTGTTGGTCGACAAAGGCCGAACATGGCCGCGGCAAGCGAAGCTGTCTTGCGGCGTCCCATGTGCGGCCTTAGATCAGGGGCATGACGACTATTGCTGAAAACAGCCTCGAGCTGATTGGTAACACGCCGCTGGTGCTGCTGCGCGGCCCGAGCGAGGCCACGGGCTGCGAAATCTGGGGCAAGTGCGAATATGCCAACCCCGGCGGATCGGTGAAGGATCGCGCGGCACTCTATATCGTCCGCGATGCCGAGGCGAACGGCAGCCTGAAGCCCGGCGGCACGATCGTCGAGGGCACGGCTGGCAACACCGGAATCGGCCTCGCGCTTGTCGCCAACGCGCTGGGGTACAAGACGATCATCGTCATGCCCGATAATCAAAGTGCCGAGAAAATGGCGACGATCCGCGCGCTGGGCGCCGAACTGGTGCTCGTTCCGCCCGCGCCCTTCGCCAACCCCGGCCATTTCGTCCACACCTCGCGCCGCATAGCCGAGGAAACCGAAAATGCGATCTGGGCCAACCAGTTCGACAATATCGCCAACCGCAAGGCGCATGTGTACGGCACTGCCGAGGAAATCTGGGACCAGATGGGCGGCCGTATCGACGGTTTTACCTGTGCAGCCGGCACGGGCGGCACGATCGCGGGAACCGGGCTGGGGCTGAAGGCGAAGAACGCCGACATCACCATTGCGCTCACCGATCCGTACGGCGCGGGGCTTTATAATTATTATCAGTGCGGCGAGTTGAAGCCCGAAGGATCGAGCGTCGCCGAAGGCATCGGCCAGAATCGCATTACCGCCAATCTCGAAGGCGCGCCGATCGACACCCAGTTTCGCATTTCGGATGCCGAGGGGCTGGCGGTCGTCCGCAGCCTGCTCGACGAAGAAGGCCTGTGCCTTGGCCTGTCGTCGGGGATCAACGTCGCCGGGGCCATGGCGCTGGCGCGGCAATTGGGGCCGGGCAAGCGTATTGCAACGATCCTGTGCGACAGCGGGTTTCGCTATCTCTCGACGCTCTACAACCCCGAATGGCTGGCGAGCAAAGGCTTGGCGGAGACGGCGGCATGACGAACGGAAAGGCGGAGGTTCCGTCCGCTGCGGCGATGCAGCCTGCGCCGGCGCCCGTCAATGACACGATGCGGCGATTGCAGATCGGCATCGCCGGCGTGCTGACCGTGTTGCTGCTCGTTGGCATGGCGGGGCTGATCGGCGATCGCGCGCGCGAACGGGCGACGAGCGAAGCCGTGGCGACGGGAGAGGTCAAGATGCCCGGCGCCGAACAAAAGAGTAGCGGCACGCCGCTGGAGGAATTGGGCGTCCAGCCCGTATCCAAGGACGAAAATGCCGTCACATCGGTGAAGGTGCCGCAGGCTGCGCCGGCAACCACCTCGACCGTGCCTGACCTCGAGCCCGATCCCACCCTCGAACGCGCGCGCCAGTCGAAGCAGTGATGGCGGCTTGGCGGCCGCCGATGCTGCGCGCTGTCGTCGTCGCCGTGCTGGCTGCGTTGCTGGCGTGGACAGCGGGCGGGCAGGCGCTGCTCGGCCGGATCGATCCGGCGCTCGCGGTGCCGCTGCTGATGCTTCCCATGCTGTTGCTCGGCTGGTGGCAACGTGACGCTCCCGCAGCCGACCGGCGGCGGACGCTGCTGTTCGCGTTGTTCCTTCTTGTCGCGGGACAGTCGCTGCTCGCAATTACCCTCGCAGGCTCGTTCGCCGGGGTGCAACTGCTCCTCGTGCTTGCCGCTGCCGGGCTGGCGGGATGGATCGCCGATGCTCTCGCCCAACGCCGGGCGTGGGGCAGGGGATTGCGACTCGTTGTTGCCGCCTTGCTCGTCACCGGCTGGTTCGCCGCGGGTCATGCGTTGCTTGCCGCCCTCTATCGCCCGGCGCCCATTGCCGCAGATGCCCCCGCGGTCACCATGCTCACCAGCCTGCCGCTGCGCTGGGCTGGCGGCGGCGACATTGCCGCGATGATCGCCGATGGCCCGGGGGATGATGCCGCGCTCACCCGGCTTCAGTCCACGGGGCCGGTCGCGCTCGTCGACAGCCTCGTCGATCATGTGCCGCCGCGCGGCGGTGCCGTGTTGCTCGCCCATCCGCGCGCGCTCGCGCCGCGCGAACTGGTCGCGATCGACGCCTTTGTCCGGGGTGGCGGCCGTGCGGTTATATTGGCCGATGCCCTGTCGGGCTGGCCCGCGTCCTATCCGCTTGGCGACCCGCGCAATCCGCCGGTGACGAGCCTGCTGACTCCGCTGTTCGACCATTGGCGCATCGCCCTTGGCGCTGCGCCGGCTGGCGAAGTGCAGGCGGTGCCGGTCGACGTCGGGGAAGCGCGGCTTCGCCTGTTCAGCGCCGGGCGCTTCGACCGGCTGCCCGCGTCGTGCCGCGCCTTTGCCGGACGCCGCGTCGCGCATTGCCGGATCGGGCAGGGCGATGCGTGGCTGGTCGGTGATGCCGATCTGATCTTTGCGCCGCTGTGGCAACCGGCGGTGCCCGGCGCAGCGCATCTGGCCCCATCCGATACGATGGAGTGGCTTGCCATGCGCCTATGGGGCGACGCCGCGATCCGCGCGCCGTTGCGCCCGCTCTGGATTCGCACCCCTACCGAATAGGCGCCGCGCCGAGCGGCTCTTTTTCAGCATCTCCAACACCCGTCCGACGCGCGATTTTTCGTCGCCGATCCCTTTTGGCTGGCTTTCGCTCTCATTTTGCGGTGAATTGGGTGTTCTTACCCCAATTCACCCTAATTTACCCCTTTCCACCCCGATCTATAGTTGATAGTCAGGAATCGGAGAGGGGCAATCTCCACCTGAGTCATTCGGCCCGGAATCCGCGATTCCGGGGACAGGGAAGTTTTGCCCGGTGGCGCGAATACGGGGGGCAGTTCGATGGCGGTTGTGACCCCGGGTCAATATGCGGGCACCAACTTCGCCGCGATCGATGGCAAGGGGCGCATCGCCGTCCCCTCACAGTTCCGCAATAATGTGCCCCTGACTGCGGATGGCCAGCGCGTGCTTTGGGTCGGTTTTCACGAAAAGCTGCCCTGTCTGGTCGCCTATGGCCAGGACCAATATGACCGGCTGAACAGCGAGATTGAACGCGACCGCGACACCGCGCTCGCCCGCAACCTCGACTTTGACGAGGATGCGGCGTTCAAGAAGCGCTTCAGCTATACCGAGCCCTATACGCTCGATGATAGCGGACGCTTCCTTCCCAGCTTCATCCACCGCGACCGCGTCGGCGATGCCGGCGCGACTGCTTTTGTGGGGTCCGGCCGTCGTCTCGAAATCTGGTGGTTGCCGACCTTGGCCGAATGCGCCGAGGCCGATCCCGTTCTTCAGCGCCTCGCGGCGTCGTGGGATGCGACAAAAGGGAAGGGGCGCAAATGACCGAGTTCTCCCCCGACCTTCCGAGAGATCCCCGGCACGATCCGGTCCTTCGCGATGAAATCGTCGCCGCGCTCGCCATCGCCCCGGGCGAGCTGCACGTCGATGCGACCTTTGGTGCCGGCGGCTATACGCGCGCGATGCTCGCGGCGGGCGCCGATGTCATCGCCTGTGACCGCGATCCCGATGCGATTGCCGAAGGGCAGGCGCTGGTCGATGCCAGCGACGGTCGGCTGCGACTTGTCCACGGCCGCTTTGGCGAGATCGACCGGCTGCTCGCCGAACAGGGTGTGGGGCAGGTCGACGGCATTGTTTTCGACATTGGCGTGTCGTCGATGCAACTCGATCGCAGCGAGCGCGGCTTTTCCTTTCAGAAGGACGGGCCGCTCGACATGCGTATGGCGCAGGACGGCGAAAGCGCGGCCGAATGGCTCAATCGAGCCGATGAGGCCGAGATCGCCGACATTCTCTTTCACTATGGCGACGAGCGCCAGTCGCGGCGGGTTGCACGTGCCATCGTCGCCGCGCGTCCGCTCAGCCGCACGGGCGAACTCGCGGTGGTGATCCGCAAGGCGCTGCGCCACCCGCCCGGTGCGCCGAAAGACCCCTCGACGAAAAGCTTTCAGGCGATCCGCATCCACATCAACGGCGAACTCGACGAATTGAACGCGGGTCTCGCCGCCGCCGAGCGCCTGCTCCGTCCCGGCGGCCGCCTTGCGGTCGTCAGCTTTCACAGTACCGAGGATCGCATCGTGAAGAATTTCTTGCGCGAACGGAGCGGTGGCGATGCCGCCGGTTCGCGTCACCGGCCCGCGCCGATCCCTCTGGCGCGGGCCGCAACTTTCGAAACCCCGGCCCGCAAGGTGCGGCCGGGCAAGGCCGAAGAGGAGCGCAACCCGCGCGCCCGCTCGGCGACGCTGCGCAGCGCGGTTCGCACTGCAGCCCCTGCCTGGCCCGGCAGTTCGATCCAAGGAAATTCAGGGAAGGAGGCGATGTCATGTTGATGGCTGCTCGTAAACTCCAGGGAATCGGCCTGGTCCTGCTCGTGCTTGTCTTTGCGATGATCCTTTACCCCGTGTCGCTGAAGGTCGCGGCGACGCGCAGCGAATTGTCGCGCATCGAAAAGCAGATCGACCGGACGCGCGACAATATCCGCTACCTCGAATCCGAACTCGCGGTGCGCGCCTCGATGCGTCAGCTTGAACAGTGGAACGCCGATACCTTTGGTTATTCGGCGCCTTCGGCGGGACAATATCTGTCGAATGAGCGCCAGCTTGCGTCGTTCGACCGCCTGCCGCGTGCGCGCGGTGCGAACGATGTCGCGCCGGTGCTGATGGCGATGGTGTCGCCGGTCGGAACGCCCGCGACGGAAAAGGCCAGCCCGGTCGCCAAGCCGGCCGCCGCAAAACCGATCCAGATCGCGCAGGCCGAGGCCGCCGATATTCGCAGCGATACCGCGCCGCGCATGGCGCCGACGCGCCGCCGCGAACAATTGAAGATGATCGAGGATCAACTGCTGGCTGAATCGACGCTCGCCGACCTCAAGCGCGCGGCGGCGGCCGAAGCGGCGGGAGGCAAGTCCGGCCGATGAACACGCTGGTCGTCCGTCCAGCCAGGGTTCGTACCGCTGGGGTGCGGCAGCAGATATTGCTGACCGCGCAACAGCGGCTGATGATCCTGATGTTGCTGTTCATGGCGGCCTTTTTCCTGGTGTCGGTGCGGCTCGTCTATTTCGTCGTCTTCGACGCCGGATCGGGTCGCGGCAATGGTTCGGCTGCCTTCATTCCCGCGCGGGCCGATATCGTCGACCGCAACGGCGTTCCGCTGGCGCGCACCATCGACGGCTATTCGATCCGCGTCGTGCCCGAAAAACTGCTGAACAACCGGCAATATCTGGCCGACGAACTCCACAAGATTTTCCCCGACATGGCGCGCGAGGATCTGTTGGCCAAGGTCAGCGGGTCGCGCCCGACCTATATCCGCCGCCGCGCGCTGCCCGATCAGGTCGCGGCGGTCAATGCGATCGGCGACGTCGGCTTTGACTTTCCGCGCGAAAAGGAACGGCTTTATCCGCAGCTGACGCTCGCGGCGCATGTGCTGGGTTTTCTCAACGCCGATGGCCATGGCGTCACCGGGGTCGAAGGCGCGTTCGATCAGCGGCTGATCGACAAGGCGACCCGCGGCGAGCCGCTGGCGCTGTCGATCGATACGCGCGTGCAAGGCGTCCTCGAAAGCGAACTTTCCAACGCGGTCACCAATTTGGAGGCGATCGGCGGGGCGGGGATCATCCTCGACGTCCATACCGGCGAAGTCGTCGCGATGACCTCGCTGCCGACCTTCAATCCCAACAAGCTGACGGGCAGCAACCCGGTGACGCGGCGCAATGCGGTTACCTATAATCTTTATGAACTGGGCTCGACCTTCAAGCCGTTGACGGTCGCTGCCGCGATCGACGCCGGGACGGTCACCAGCATGGCGCGCCGATATGACGCGACCCAGCCGCTCCCGATTGCGGGTTTCCGTATCCGCGATTCGCACAATATGGGGCGCTGGCTCAACGTCCCCGAAACGCTGATCCACAGCTCGAACATCGCGACCGCGCGCATCGCCGACGAACTCGGCCGCGAAAAGATGGAAGAGATGTTCCGCAATCTCGAATTCGACGGACGGCCCGACATCGAGCTGAAGGAACGCGCCTTCCCGCTGTGGCCCAAAAACTGGGGCCGGCTGACCACGATGACGACCAGCTATGGTCATGGCATCGCCGTGACCCCGCTGCACCTCGCCAGCGCTTATGCCGCGCTGGTCAATGGCGGCATTTATCGTCCCGCGACGGTGCTCAAACTCGGCGATAAGGCGCCGCCGCAGGGCCGCCGCGTGTTCAAGGCGGCGACCAGCGCGCGGATGCGGCAGCTGCTTCGCCTGATCGTTTCCGACGGCACCGGTAAAAAGGCCGACGCCCCCGGCTTTCGTGTCGGCGGCAAGACGGGCAGCGCCGAAAAGCCGGGTGCCGGCGGCTATCGCCGGACCTCGCTTGTCTCGACCTTTGCGGCGGCTTTCCCGATGGATAATCCGCGCTACGTCATCCTCGCGATGATCGACGAGCCCAAGGGCAATGCCTTCAGCTCGGGTCAGCGCACTGCGGGCTGGACGGTCGCGCCGGTGGTTCAGAAAGTCGTGATGCGCGCCGGACCGATGCTGGGCGTCTTTCCCGATGAAAGCCGTGACGTTGATGTGTCCGAACTGACACCGTTGCTCTGGAAAAACGGGGAAAGCGAGTAATGCGCCTCGCCGCCCTGCTCGGCGATCAGGGTCTGGCTGGGGCGGACCCGGTGGTGACCGGGCTCGCCATCGATCATCGCAAGGTCGCGCCGGGAACGATCTTTGGCGCCTTTGTCGGCGAAAAATTCAATGGTGAGGATTTCATCGCTGCTGCGGTTGCGGCGGGCGCGATCGCGATCGTCGCGCGGCCCGAAGCGCGGGTGGAGGGCGCGGTCCATATCGCCGACGCCAATCCGCGCCGCGCCTTTGCCCATATCGCGGCGCGCTTCTTTCACCGCTTTCCCGCGACCTGCGTTGCGGTCACGGGGACCAACGGCAAGACTTCGACCGTCGAAATGACGCGTCAGCTTTGGCGTATGGCGGGGTTTCAGGCGGCGTCGATCGGTACGCTCGGCATCACGACCTCGAACGAAAGTGCCTCGACCGGGCTGACGACGCCGGACATCGTGACCTTCCTCGGCAATATGTCGGGGCTCGCCGCCGAGGGCGTCACCCATGCGGCGTTCGAAGCGTCGAGCCACGGTCTCGACCAGTATCGCACCGAGGGGCTGGTGGTGAAGGCGGCTGCTTTCACCAATCTCAGCCACGATCATCTGGACTATCATGGGACAATGGAGGCCTATCTCGCCGCAAAGATGCGGCTGTTTACCGAGGTAGTCGACGCAGATGGTGTAGCGGTGCTCTGGAACGACGATATCTGGTCGCCCGCCGTCGAAGAAACGGTGACGAAGCGCGGCTTGCGCCTGATGACGGTCGGCGCGACGGGCAGCGATTTGCGCCTGGTGTCGCGCACTCCGACCCAGCTTGGGCAGTCGCTGGTCATCGCCGCGGGCGATCTGACGCAGAAAGTCGAATTGCCGCTGATTGGCGCCTATCAGGTCGCGAATGCGCTGGTTTCCGCCGGGCTCGTCATCGCGACCGGGGGCGATGTCGCGCAGACGCTTGGCAATCTCGCGCGGCTCCAGCCGGTGCGCGGACGGCTCGAACGCGCGGCGATCACCCGCGCCGGTGCGCCGGTCTACGTCGATTATGCCCATACGCCGGACGCCATCGAGGCCGCGCTCGATGCGCTGCGCCCGCACGCGACCGGCCGCCTGATCCTTGTGTTTGGTGCGGGCGGCGACCGCGATCAGGCGAAGCGGCCCGAAATGGGCAAGGTGGCGGCGACGAAGGCCGAGGTTCTGATCATCACCGACGACAATCCGCGCGGCGAAGATCCTGCGCTCATCCGTGCCGCGATCGCTGGGGGAGCGCCTGATGCACAAGTGATCGGCGACCGCCGCGTCGCGATCGCGGCAGCGATTGCCGAAGCGCGCGCCGACGACATCATCTGCATCGCGGGCAAGGGGCATGAACAGGGTCAGATTGTCGGCGCGGGCGCCGATGTGCGGGTCATTCCCTTTGACGATGTCGCCGTAGCGCGCGAGTGTGCGGCATGAGCCCGCTGTGGACCGCCCGCGCCATCGCTGCCGCCACCGGCGGCACGGCGAGTGCCGACTTTACCGTGCAAGGCGTCGCGTTTGACTCGCGTGAAGTCGCGAAGGGCGATCTGTTCGTCGCGATGCGCGGCGAAGCGACCGACGGGCACAAGTTTATCGACAAGGCGATTGCTGCCGGGGCTGCGGGCATCGTCTGCGAGGTCGAAATCGATCATCCGCACATTCTTGTTGCCGACAGCGCCCGCGCGCTCGACGCGCTCGGCACGGCATCGCGCGCGCGGAGCCATGGCCGGATCATCGGCGTGACCGGATCGGCAGGCAAGACAGGGACGAAGGAAGCGCTGTTTGCCGCGCTCGACCGCTTCCGTCCGGGCCGGGCGCACCGCTCGGTCAAAAGCTACAACAATCATGTCGGCGTTCCGCTCAGCCTCGCGCGCATGCCCTCGACCGCCGATTATGGCGTGTTCGAAATGGGGATGAACCACGCGGGCGAACTCGCCGAGTTGACCCGCATGGTCCGTCCGCACGTCGCGATCGTCACCACCATCGCCCCCGCGCATATGGAATATTTCGGCAGCGAAGAGGCGATTGCCGACGCGAAGGGCGAAATTTTCGAAGGGCTGGAGCCCGGCGGCACCGCAATCCTCCCCTTCGACAGCCCGCATTATGCGCGGCTGCGCGCCAAGGCGGAAAAACACGCGGCCCATATCGTCAGCTTCGGCCTTGGCGAAGGCGCCGATGTGCGCGCGATCGACTGGCTGTCCGACGGGCAGGGCGGTTCGCTGGTCACCGCGCAGGTGCAGGAAGCCTTGCTCTGCTTCACCATTTCGCAGGCCGGCGCGCATTGGGTTTCAAATGCGCTTGCGGTGCTGGCGGCGGTCAAGGCGGTGGGCGGCGACTTGCCCGCTGCGGGGCTGGCCTTCGCCGAGATGGGCGGGCTGGCCGGACGCGGCGCGCGGCACCGGATCGCGGCGCCCGGCGGCGAGATCTTGCTGATCGACGAAAGCTATAACGCCAACCCCGCTTCGATGGCGGTCACCATCGAACAGCTCGGCCGCGAATCCGCAAGCCGCCGCGTAGCGATTCTGGGGGCGATGAAAGAGCTGGGTCCGGATGGAGAGGCCTATCATGCCGCGCTCGCGGCTCCGCTCGTCGCGGCGGGAGTGCAATTCGCCCTGCTCGTCGGCGAAGAGATGGCGCCGCTCGCCAAAGCGCTTGAGGGGCGTATCGATTTCGCGCATGTGGCCGACCATCCGGCTGCCAAGGCGCGGCTGGGCGACTTGATCCGGGCTGGCGACGCCGTGCTGATCAAGGGGTCGAACAGCGTCGGCCTGTCGCATCTTGTGACGGCGCTGACCAACGGGGAATATTGATGCTTTACTGGCTGGCGGAATGGCTTGGCTTTCCGGGAGTTCTCAATCTCATCCGCTATCTGAGCTTCCGCTCGGGCGCCGCCGTGGCGACCGCGCTGATCCTGGGATTGTGGATCGGGCCGCGCTTCATCCTGATGCTGCGCATGCGGCAGGGCAAGGGTCAGCCGATCCGCGAAGACGGTCCGCAAAGCCACCTCGCCAAGCGCGGTACGCCAACGATGGGCGGGCTGATGATCCTGATCTCGCTGATGGTATCGGCGCTGCTCTGGATGGACCTGTCCAACCGCTTCGTCTGGGCTTGCCTGTTCGTCACCGGCGGTTTCGCCGCCGTCGGTTTCATGGACGATCTCGACAAGGTGACCAAGGCCAGCCACCGCGGGATTCCGGGCCGCGTCCGGCTTCTCATCGAATTCATCATCGCCGGGGTTGCGGTGCTGCTGATCGTCTCCCGCACCGGGACCGACCTTTATCTGCCCTTTTTCAGCGATACGGTGATCCAGCTCGGGCCGCTCTATTATGTCTTTGCGATGGTGCTGATCGTCGGTTTCGGCAATGCGGTGAACCTCACCGACGGCCTCGACGGGCTCGCGACTTTCCCGGTGATTATTGCCAGCATGGCGATGCTGATCATCGTCTACCTCTCGGGCAATGTGAAATTTGCCGAGTATCTGGGCATCCCGCACGTTGCGGGCGCGGGTGAACTGGCGATCTTTGCCGCCGCGATCATCGGCGCCTGCCTTGCCTTCCTTTGGTTCAATGCGCCCCCCGCCGCTGTCTTCATGGGCGATACGGGCAGCCTCGCGCTGGGCGGCGCGCTCGCGACGATCGCGGTCACGGCGCAGCATGAACTGGTGCTCGTCATCATCGGCGGATTGTTCGTGGTCGAAGCCTTGTCGGTGATCATCCAGGTCTTCTGGTACAAGCGCACCGGCAAGCGCGTGTTCCGCATGGCGCCGATCCACCATCATTTCGAACAACTGGGCTGGGCCGAATCCACCGTCGTCATCCGTTTCTGGATCGTCTCGATCGTCCTCGCGCTCGCGGGACTCGCGACGCTCAAGCTCCGTTGATCACCTCGCGCGCCTTTGCCGGTCGCCGCTATGCGGTGCTGGGGCTGGCGCGCTCGGGGCTGGCGACGGTCGAGGCGCTGATCGCCAGCGGCGCGGGGGTCACGGCATGGGACGACCGTGAAGCGGCGCGCGACGACGCCATGGCGCTCGGCGCCGATATCGGCAATCCGCTGGTCGTTGACCTCATCGGCTTTTCGGGGGTCGTTGTGTCGCCCGGCGTCCCGCTGAACCGCCACCCGATCGCGGCCCATGCCCGCGAAGCGCATGTCCCGGTGATCGGCGACGTCGAACTCTTTGCCGAAGCCCGCGCCGAATTGCCGCCGCACCGCGTCGTCGGCATTACCGGCACGAACGGCAAGTCGACCGTAACGGCGCTGATCCATCATATGCTGGAAAGCGCGGGGGTGCCGTCGCTGATGGGCGGCAATATCGGCCTGCCGATCCTCAGCCGCGACCCGCTTCCCGACGGCGGGGTCTATGTTCTCGAACTCTCGAGTTACCAGATCGACCTGTCGCACGATCTCGCCTGCGACATCGCGGTTCTGACCAATATCACCCCCGACCATCTCGACCGCTATGATGATTTCGCGGGCTATGCGGCGTCAAAGGCGCGGTTGTTCAGCCTGCAACATCGCGATCAGGTCGCGATTGTCGCAGTCGACGACGATCCGTCGAAGATGATCGCCAGCCGCATCAACCACCGTCTCCACCGCGTCTCGGCGAAGGACATCGATCCCGCCGATCAGATGCGCTGGCCGGCGCTGCAGGGACCGCATAATGCGCAGAACGCCGTCTGCGCGATTGCCGTGTGCCGCGTCCTAGGCCTGAACGACGAACAGATTGAATATGGCCTCGCGACCTATAACGCGCTGCCGCATCGTATGGAATTGGTCGGCGAAGCCCTGGGCGCCCGCTGGTATAATGACAGCAAGGCGACCAACGCGGCTTCCGCTGCACCGGCGCTGGCGGCATTTCCGCCGGCGCCGGACCAGCGTCTCCACTGGATCGCGGGCGGACAGGCCAAGGGTGACGGGTTGGAGGCGTGCCGCCCCTGGTTCCCGCATATCAAGCGCGCCTATCTGATCGGCGAGGCGATGGACGGTTTCGCCGCCGAAATCGGCGATGCGATCCCGGTCGACCGGGCGGGCGACATGGCGAGCGCGGTGGCGTATGCCGCCGCCATGGTGCAGCCGGGCGATATCGTCCTCCTGTCGCCGGCCTGTGCGTCGTTCGACCAGTATAAGGATTATGAGCAGCGCGGCGATGTGTTCCGCGAGCTGGTCCGGGCGCTCGGGGAATGAGCGGCAATATGGACAATCTCGACGCGACGCCGGAAAAGCCGGTGATCGCGGCGCAGCGCTCGACCAAGCGCCGCGGCCCGCGCCTCAGCCGCGCCGACCGAACGCCGCTGGGCCTGTGGTTCTGGGAAATCGACCGGGTATTGTTGCTGCTCGTGTCGATCCTCGTCGCGGTCGGACTGGTCGCCGTGGCAGCAGCGTCTCCGGTCGCCGCGCAGAAATTGTCGACGTCGACCGCTTCGCTCGATCCGCTCTATTATTTCTATCGCCAGCTGATGTGGGTCATGCTCGGCGTGCCCGTGATGCTGGTGGTCTCGATGTTGCCGAAGCCGCAGGCGCGGCGCTTCGCCATATATGGCACGCTGTTCTTTCTTTTCCTGCTGTTCCTCGTGCCGCTGTTTGGCGCGACGGTGAATGGGGCACAGCGCTGGCTCGGCAGCGGCGTCCTCCGGCTTCAGCCTTCGGAATTTCTCAAGCCCTTCTTCGCCGTGTCGCTGGCGTGGATATTGTCGCTGCGGCTGCATGACCAGAGCTTGCCGGTCGTGCCGCTCAGCCTCGCCTTTACCGGTGTCATCGCAGCGTTGCTGATGGGACAGCCCGATCTGGGGCAGACGATCATCTTCGCCGCAACCTGGTTCGTGCTCGTGCTGGTCGCGGGCCTGTCGATGCGCATCCTTGCGGGGCTCGTCGGCGCGGGCTTCGCGGGCCTCGTCCTCGCCTATTTCTTCTATCCGGTGGCGCAGCAGCGCATCAATATCTGGCTGTTCGCGCAGGGCGACAGTTTTCAGGTCGACAAGGCGCACGCCACGCTGACCGCTGGTGGGCTCGTCGGCACCGGCCCCGGCGCGGGCCTAGCCAAATTCCAGCTGCCCGAAGCGCACACCGATTATATCTTCTCGGTCATCGGCGAAGAATTCGGGATGATCGCCTGTCTGGCCATCGTCGCCATCTATCTGGCGATCATCGTGCGCGTTCTGGTTCGCCTGCTCGATGAAGAGGACAGCTTCCTGATTCTCGCGGTCGCAGGGCTGATCGCCCAGTTCGGCGGTCAGGCGACGATCAACATGGCGGTGAACACCCAGCTCTTCCCGTCGAAGGGCATGACCTTGCCCTTCATCAGCTATGGCGGATCATCCTTCATCGCTTTGTCGATCGGTATGGGTTTGCTCTTGTCGTTGACCCGGCGGAACCCCTATGCGGCACGGGTGTCGATGACCCGAAACTGGAACAAGAAATGACCGCGACCCGCCACTTCCTGCTCGCCGCCGGCGGGACCGGGGGGCATATGCTGCCCGCCTATGCCCTCGCGGGCGAATTGATCGCGCGCGGCCACCGCGTCGCGCTGGTCAGCGACGACCGCGGGCTGCGTATTCCCGGCGCCCCCGCAGAGCTCGAAACCCACGTCCTTCCCGCCGGGCGCGTGTCGGGCGGACCGATCGGCTGGATCAAGGCCGCGCTCGCGATCCGCAAGGGGCGCCGACAAGCAATCGACCTGATCCGCGAGTTCGACCCCGCCGTCGCGGTCGGTTTTGGCGGCTATCCCTCGCTCCCGAGCCTGCTTGCCGCGCGCGCGACCAAGCTGCCGAGCGTCGTCCACGAACAAAATGCCGTATTGGGGCGGACCAATCGGCTGCTCGCTTCGCGCGTCAACGCCATTGCGGTCGCCTATCACAACATCCAGCGCCTGCCCGCCGGGAGCGAGGACAAGCGTCATCTGACCGGCAACCCGGTGCGCGAAGAGATAATTGCGATCCGCGATGACGGTTTCCCGCCGCTGCCCGAAGATGGCATCTTCCGCCTGCTCGTCGTCGGCGGCAGTCTGGGCGCAACGGTGCTGAGCGAAGTCGTCCCCGCCGCCATCGCCATGCTGCCGCGCGCCTTGCTCGATCGCCTGCAGGTTGTTCAGCAGTGCCGCGAGGATGATATCGAAACGGTGCGCGCCAAATATGCCGAACTCGGCGTCGCTGCGGAATGCGCGCCCTATATCAAGGATTTTCCCGAGCGGCTGCGCTGGGCGCATCTGGTGATCGCGCGCGCGGGCGCATCGACCGTCGCCGAACTCGCCTGCGCCGGACGGCCCGCGATCTTCGTGCCCTATCCGCACGCGATGGATGACCATCAGACCTATAATGTCGTCGATATGGTCGAGGCGGGCGGGGCGGTTGCCTTTGCGCAGCCCGACTTCACCGCCGGTGCCGTGGCCAAGCATATCCAGCGCATGGCGCTCGAACCCGGTGCGCTGGAGGATGCGGCCGACCGCGCGGCGAGCTGCGGCTTGCCCGACGCGACCCGCGACCTCGCCGACCTTGTTGAATCGCTCGCCGCACCGCCGATGATGGACGTGATCCGCGTCGGCGCCAGCGGTCAGCGCGCCAGAACCAGCGGCGTCGCCGCTGCACGCAAGGAAGCTCAATAATGCGCGGCGTCGCAACCGATATCGGCACCATTCATTTCATCGGCATCGGCGGCATTGGCATGTCGGGGATCGCCGAGGTGATGCACAATCTCGGCTATCAGGTGCAGGGGAGCGACATTGCCGACGGCTATGTGATCGAGGGGCTTCGGGGGCGCGGGATCAAGGTCGCGATCGGGCATGAGGCGTCGAATGTCGATGGTGTCGCCGTCGTCGTCACCTCGACCGCGGTCAAGCGCGGCAATCCCGAGGTCGAGGCCGCGCTCGCACAGCGCATTCCGCTCGTCCGCCGCGCCGAAATGCTTGCCGAGCTGATGCGCCTCAAATCGACCGTCGCCATCGCGGGCACGCACGGCAAGACGACGACCACCAGTCTCGTTGCGGCCTTGCTCGACGCGGGCGGGATCGACCCGACCGTGATCAACGGCGGCATCATCAACAATTATGGCTCGAACGCGCGCCTCGGCGCCAGCGACTGGATGGTGGTCGAGGCCGATGAGAGCGACGGCAGCTTCCTCCGCCTCGACGGGACGATCGCGGTCGTCACCAACATCGATCCCGAGCATCTCGACCATTATGGCAGCTTCGACGCGATCAAGGATGCCTTCGTCGAGTTTATCGAGAATGTGCCTTTCTATGGCGCTGCGATGCTCTGCCTCGACCATCCCGAGGTGCAGGCGATCATCCCGCGCATCCGCGACCGGCGGATCGTCACCTATGGCTTTTCCGCCCAAGCAGATGTGCGCGGCACCAATGTGACGCCCGGCCCCGACGGCAACCGCTTCGACGTCGTGGTGCGTGACCGCGACGGCAACAGCCGGACGATCGAGGCCATTCACCTGCCGATGTCGGGTCGCCACAATGTCCAGAACGCGCTGGCCGCGATTGCGGTCGCGCTCCACATGGGCGTCAGCGACGACAAGATCGCATCGGGCTTCAACGGCTTTGCCGGGGTCAAGCGCCGCTTCACCAAGGTTGGCGAGATTGCGGCGGGTGAGGGCGTTGTTACCGTCATCGATGATTACGCCCACCACCCCGTCGAAATCCGCGCCGTGCTGTCGGCCGCACGCGAAGGCGTCGGGACGGGGCGCGTCGTCGGTGTCGTCCAGCCGCACAGATTTACGCGGCTTCGCGATCATATGGACGATTTCCAACAGGCGTTTAACGACGCCGATATCGTGCTGGCGTTGCCGGTCTATGCCGCGGGCGAAGGCCCGATCGAGGGCGTGTCGTCGGACACGCTGGTTGAGGGCCTGCGCGACCGTGGCCATCGTCAGGCGAATGTCGTTGCCGATGCGGCTGCACTGGCGGCCAGCATCGCCGCGGCGATCAAGTCCGGTGAACTCGGCGCGGGCGACAAGATCATTTGCCTTGGCGCCGGCGACATTACCAAGATGGCGGCGGGTTTGGCCGCAGCGGTCGAGGCGGCGTGAGCGAAGCCGGCACCCTTCCTGTTGTGCGCGGCAAGCTGACTGCAAAAGCCCCGCTGGCTCCGCTCGTCTGGTTCAAGTCGGGCGGTCCCGCCGACTGGCTGTTTGAACCGAGGGACGCCGACGACCTTGCCGATTTCCTCCGCGACCTCGACCCTGCCATTCCCGTCATGGCGCTCGGCCTCGGTTCGAACCTGATCGTCCGCGACGGGGGCTTCCCCGGCGTTGTCGTCCGGCTCGGCAAGGCTTTCGCCAAGGTCGAGGCGCTCGACGGCGTTACGCTGCGCTGCGGCGGCGGCGCGTCCGGCATCCTCGTCTCTTCGACCGCGCGCGATGCGGGTATCGCGGGGATGGAGTTCCTGCGCTCGATCCCCGGCACCGTCGGCGGCTTCGTCCGCATGAACGGCGGCGCCTATGGCAGCGAGGTCAAGGATATCCTGATCGATTGCGACATTGTGCTGCGCTCGGGCGAACGCCACACGCTGCTGCTTGGCGAACTCGGGTACACCTATCGCCACAGCGAGCTGCCCGAAGGCGCGGTCGTGATCGGCGCGACCTTCCGCGGCCGTCCGGGCGAACCGGCGGTCATCCAGGCTGAAATGGATCGCATCTCGGCGAGCCGCGAAGCGTCACAGCCGCTGCGTTCGAAAACCGGCGGTTCGACCTTCAAGAACCCCGACGGCCATAAGGCATGGCAGCTCGTTGACGAGGCCGGCTGTCGCGGCTTCGCGGTCGGTGGCGCACAAGTAAGCGAGAAGCACACCAATTTCCTGATCAATACCGGCGATGCGACGAGCGCCGATATCGAAGCACTCGGCGATGAAGTCCGCCGCCGGGTGAAGGCGAAGAGCGGCATCGAATTGCAATGGGAGATACAGCGCGTGGGAGTGGCAAAGTGAGCCGGGGTCCTTGGCATGTTGCCGTCCTGATGGGCGGCTGGTCCGCCGAACGCGAAGTGTCGCTGATGAGCGGTAACGGCGTCGCCGACGCGCTGGAATCGCGTGGGCACAAGGTCACGCGGATCGACATGGGCCGCGACGTCGCGCTGCGGCTGGCCGAGGCGAAACCCGATGTCGTGTTCAACGCGCTCCACGGCGTTCCCGGTGAAGATGGCACGGTACAGGGTATGCTCGACCTGATGGGCCTCAAATATACCCACAGCGGGCTCGTCACCTCGGTGATCGCGATCGACAAGGAATTGACGAAGCAGGCGCTGGTGCCGCATGGTATTCCGATGCCGACGGGGACGATGGTCGACAGCGAAAGCCTCTTTACAGTCGACCCTTTGCCGCGCCCCTATGTGCTGAAGCCCGTCAACGAAGGCTCGTCGGTCGGGGTCGCCATCGTCAAGGACGACAGCAATTACGGCAACCCGATCGCGCGCGAAGCCGTCGGCCCGTGGCAGGAGTTCGACCGCCTGCTCGCCGAACCCTTCATCAAGGGCCGCGAGCTCACCGTCGCGGTACTCGCCGATCAGGCGCTTGCCGTCACCGAACTGCGGGTCAAGTCGGGTTTCTACGACTATGACGCCAAATATACCGACGGTCTGACCGAACATGTCTGCCCCGCCGACGTGCCCGATGAGGTGGCGCAGCGGATGAAGGATCTGGCGCTCCAGTCGCACCGCCTGCTCGGCTGCAAGGGTGCCTCGCGCTCGGATTTTCGCTGGGACGACGAGCATGGCCTCGCGGGTATCTTCCTGCTTGAGGTGAATACGCAGCCGGGAATGACGCCACTCAGCCTCGTTCCCGAACAGGGCCGTGCCGTGGGCATGGACTATGCCGAACTGGTTGAACGCATCGTGGGGGAAGCGTTGTCATGAGCAGTACAAGAATCAAGCGCGCGACCGCGCCGCCACGGCGCCCGGCGCGCGCGCCGAAAAAGCGGCGGCGGGTCAAGGTCTCGCGCCTCGACGCGATCATGAATGCGCTTCCGATCAGCCCGCAGCGGCTGCAGAAGGTCGCCAACTGGACGATCGGGCTCAGCCTGTTCGCGGTCGCGGGCCTGATCGCGCATGCGACCGGCGTGACCGCGAAGGTCAATGAGGAATGGGCACAGGTCGTCGGCCGCGCAGGGTTTCAGGTCAAGAAGGTCGAGGTCGTCGGCGCCGACCGCATCGACCGGCTGAAAGTCTATGACATCGCGCTGGCGCAGAAGGACCGCTCGATGGCGGCGGTCGATATCGAGGATCTACGCCGCGATCTGATGCGCTATGGCTGGATCAAGGATGCCCGCGTGTCGCGGCGCCTGCCCGATACGCTCGTCGTCGATATCGTCGAGCGGACCCCGGCTGCGATCTGGCAGCATAACAACCGTTTGTCGCTGATCGACGAGCAGGGGGTCGTGCTGGAACCCGTCACCGTCGCGACGATGCCCGACCTGCCGCTGGTGATCGGCCCCAAGGCGAACCAGCGCTCGCAGGATCTCGACCGCCTGCTGGCCGAGGCGAGCAGCCTCAAGGAATTGCTCGCGGGCGCGACCTGGGTCGGCGATCGCCGCTGGGACCTGCGTTTCCGTAGCGGAGAGACGCTGTCGCTTCCCGAGGGCGAAGCCGACGCCAAGCTCGCGCTCGCCAAATTTGCGCATATGGACGGCGCCAACCGCCTGCTCGGCCGCGGCATATTGCGTTTCGACATGCGCGATCCCAATCGCTTCGTGCTGCGCCTGCCGCACGAGGGACAGGTCGCACCCGCGAAGCTCGATGAGGCGCGCGCGGCGGTCGATGCCGTTGCTGTCGCCAGCGCGGCGGAGAAGGGCTAGCCCTATGGCTCCGCCGCGGATCGAGAAAATCATCACTGCGCTCGATGTCGGGTCGTGGAAGGTGTGCGCGCTGATTGCGGGGCAGACCGCCGACGGTCAGCTTCACGTCCTCGGCACCGGCCAGCGCGAAAGCCGCGGGGTCCAGCGTGGCTATGTCGCCGACATGGAGCAGACCGAGCATATCGTGCGCGAGGCGATCGAACAGGCCGAACGCATCGCCGGGCTGAACATCGACGATGTCTGGGTCAGCTTTTCGGCGGGCAGCCTGATGAGCGACGTCGCGCCGATCGAAAGCGAACTCGGCGGCCACCGCATCGAACAGGAAGATGTCGACGATCTGCTTGCTGCGGGTCGCGCGGGGATCGACCCCGAAGGGCGGATGATCCTCCACGCCCAACCCGCGCTCTATACGCTCGACGGGCTGACCGGGGTGAAGAACCCCATCGGTCTTCATGCCGACCGGCTGGGGGTCGATATCCACATCATCATGGCCGACGGGGCGCCGGTGCGGAATCTTGAGGCGGCGGTGCGGCAGGCGCATCTCGACGTCAATGCCGTCGTCGCGTCGCCGATCGCGGCGGGCCTCGCCTGCCTGTCCGATGAAGAACGCGACCTTGGGGTCGCGCTCGTCGAGCTTGGCGCGGCGGTCACCACCGTGTCGCTCTATGCCGGCGGGATGCTCGTCGAAATGGTGTCGCTGCCCTTTGGCGCGACGGACATCACCGACGATATCGCCTCGGCCTTTGGCATCCGGCGCAGTCAGGCGCAGCGGCTGCAGAGCTTTTACGGATCGGCCTCGGCATCTCCGCGCGACAATAACGAGATTATCGAACTCGATCCCGGCGCCCCTGCGGGCAGCGATGCGCCGCGCATCACCCGCGCGCAGCTGGTGTCGGTGATCCGCCAGCGCCTCGACGCGATGATGGGGGAGATTGGCCGGACGCTGAAGGACCTGCATTTCGTGGGGCCGATCGGCCGCCAGGTGGTGCTCGTCGGCGGCGGCGCCGACCTGAAGGGCATCGCCGATTACACCCAGAGCGCGCTTGGCCGCGCCGCCCGCGTCGGGCGACCGCGCGGCTTGCACGGCCTGCCCGATGCGCACAGCGGACCGGCTTTCGCAACGCTCGCGGGTCTGGTTCTCTACGCTGCGTCGGATCCTGTCGACCTGCGCGATTTGCCGACGATGTCGCAGGATGTCTATCGGCCGAAGGGCAGTTCGATCCTGCATCGCCTTATGGCGGCACTGAAAAGTAGTTTTTGAATGCAGAGCACGTGAAAAGGTTAATTTTTTGGGTGATTCCCAAGTCACAATAGTGCAATGCGGTATCAGATAGTCGGGCGGTCGGACCGCCGCCCAGACAGGGTTGCATAGTGAGGAAGCGGTGATGGTTGACCGCTGCAGGGAGACTGATTGATGAGCATCAATATTGGCCCGCCGCAGGTCGATGAGCTGAAGCCGCGTATCGCGGTGATCGGCGTCGGCGGCGCGGGCGGCAATGCCATCGCAAACATGATTGCCGCGCGGGTCGAGGGCGTCGATTTCATCGTCGCGAACACCGATGCGCAGGCGCTGAACGCTTCGCCGGCCGAACGGCGCATCCAGCTGGGGACACAGATCACCCAGGGACTGGGTGCCGGTTCGCGGCCCGAAGTCGGCCGTGCGGCGGCGGAAGAAAGCATCGCTCAGGTCGAAGAGGCGCTGAACGGCGCGCATATGTGCTTCGTTGCCGCCGGCATGGGCGGCGGCACCGGCACCGGTGCGGCCCCCGTGATCGCCAAGGCGGCACGTGACCGCGGCATCCTGACCGTCGGCGTCGTGACCAAGCCCTTCACCTTCGAAGGCCAGCGCCGCATGCGTTCGGCGGACTCGGGCATTGCCGAGCTGCAGGAACATGTCGACACGCTGATCGTCATTCCGAACCAGAATCTGTTCCTCGTCGCCAACCCGAACACGACCTTCAAAGAAGCCTTCACCATGGCGGATGAAGTGCTTCAACAGGGCGTGCGCGGCATCACCGACCTGATGGTCATGCCCGGCCTCATCAACCTCGACTTTGCCGACGTGCGCAGCGTGATGCGCGAAATGGGCAAGGCGATGATGGGCACCGGCGAAGCCGAAGGCGACGGCCGCGCGCTCGAAGCCGCGCAAAAGGCGATTGCCAACCCGTTGCTCGACGGCGTTTCGATGGCGGGCGCCAAGGGCGTCATCGTTTCGATCGTCGGCGGTGAAGACATGCGCCTGATGGAAGTCGACGAAGCCGCGAACCATATTCGCGAACTGGTCGATCCCGACGCCAACATCATCTGGGGCAGCGCGTTCAACGAATCGCTTCAGGGCAAGATTCGCGTCTCGGTCGTCGCGACCGGCATCGACAATAATGGCGAAGCAGCGGTTCCCGCCGCACCTGCGACGCGCAGCTTCTCTTTCGCTCCGGCCCGCGCCGCAACGCCGGCTCCGGTCGTCGAAGAGGCGATTGAACCGGTCGTCGAAGAAGTCCCGGTCGCTCCGGCGGCTCCGGTGGCGGATGCCGAACCCGCACCCGGCTTTTCGCTGGGCGGTCATGCCGAACCCGCAGCCCCTGCGGCGCCGGTCGAGGAAGAGCCGATGGTCCTGTCGCAGGTTGCTGCAACCTATGACGACCTGAACGATGAACTGGTGCTCGGTGAACCCACGGCGCCGACGCCTGCTTACCGGCCGGCTCCGGTCGAGGAAGCCCCTGCGCGCGCGGCAAGCGGTGGCACCCTGTTCGAGCGCATGTCGCGCCTGTCGCGCGGCTCGACCGCACCCGACAGCGAAGAAAGCGGCAAGGAAGACGGGGTCGATATCCCGCGTTTCCTGAATCGCCAGAACAACCAGTAACAGGGCCAATCTCATGGCCATTGCTCCGGGCAAGGGCAGGCCGAAATTCGGGATGATCTGACTTGCCCCAGCGGCGATTGAAAATAACGGCCAGGCCGGGGCGCGTGCAGCGATATGCTGCCACGCTCGGGGCTCTTCTCCTGACGTCGGCGGCGCTGTCGCCGGCTCACGCCATGCAGGCGTCGGTTCCCGATACTGCGACCAAGGCTGCGATGGACAAGCGCACGGCGGCGCGAACCCTGTTGTCGTCGGCGCTGGCCCGTATCGCAGCGAACAGCAGCGACGCATCGGCGCTCCGCGACGCGGGGCGTGCGTCGATCGAGCTGGAGGATTATCGCGCCGCGCTGGGCTTTCTGGTCCGTGCCGAACAAGCCGCGCCGCGCGACGGGACGGTCAAGGCCGCGCTGGGCTCGGCGATGGTCCATATGGAAAACCCGACCCGCGCGCTCGATTATTTCGGCGAAGCACAGCTGCTTGGCGCGCCCGAGCGGACATTCCTGTCCGATCGCGGGCTGGCGCGCGACCTGCTCGGCCAGCAGGATGCGGCACAGCGCGATTATCAGCTCGCGTTGTCCGTGGGGCCGAATGACGAGATCACACGCCGCTATGCATTGTCGCTGGGTATCAGCGGCGATGCCGATCGGGCGGTGCAACTGCTGACCCCGCAATTGCGCGCGCAGGACCGCGGCGCATGGCGGTTGCGCGCGATGATATTGGCGATGAACGGCCGCGACAAAGAGGCGACCGAGATCGTCAATGCGACGATGCCGGCGGCGCTCGCGCAGAATATCCTGCCCTATCTGACGCAGCTCGACCGGCTGAACCCCGCGCAGCAGGCCGCTGCGGCTCATTTCGGGCGCTTCCCCGAAGGCAATCTCGGTCCGAAGCGCAAGCCGGTTCAGGTCGCGGCGGCGACCCCGGCACCGACACCCGCACCCGCTGCATCCGACCGGACTCGCGGAAACAGGGATCGAGCCCGTTCGGGCGGGGTGGTGCTGCCGGCGCCGGTCGCACGAAAAGGAGCCAGCGTGACCCCGGCGCAGCCTGCTCCGGGGTGGGCGGCGCAAACGACGCCGCAGCCGATCCCTCCGCGCACGGCCGCGCCAGCCGCTGTCACGCCGGCTCCGTCACAGCCCGCTCCCGGGTGGGCGGCCGAGGCAAGGCCGCAGCCGGTTCCCGCTCCCGCTCCGGGATGGGCGGCCGAGGCGAAACCGCCGACAGCCACGCCCGGGCCGGCATCCACCGGCAACCAACTTGCCGCCGCGCCGCCGTCCCAGTCATCCGTCCCGCCTGCGAATCGCCCGGCGCTGGAAGCGACGACACTGGCTCAGACGTCTGCTGCCGTAACGGCGCTACCGCCCGCCGCGCCGTCGCCAGGGACGATCGGCGTCGCTATGAACCCGGATGCCGGGCCGGTCGGGCCGGGCTATTCCATCGCGGACATGGCGACTCCGTCTGCAGCGGCATCGATTCCGACCGCTGCACCCGCAACTGTACCTGCGTCCGTACCCGTACCCGCCGCCGCAGCACCGCTCGCGTCCCTGGCCGATATTGTCGGTTCGATCGAAATCCCGCCGGAGGAACTGAACGGACCCGACAATGCGATTGGCGCCGCAACGCTCGCCAAATTGCTGGATGACAAGCGCCGGGCCGAAGCCGCCGAAGCGGTGAAGCGCGAAAAAGACGCGCTTGCGGCCAAAGCCAAGGCGGAAGCCGACGCCAAGGCGAAAGCCGAAGCTGCCGAGAAAAAGGCCAGCCCTGCGCGTATCTGGGTACAGATCGCTGCGGGCGCCAATGCGCGCGCGCTCGCCACCGACTATGGCAAGTTCTCCAGAAAGAGCCCTGATTTGTTCAAGGGCAAGTCGGGCGGGATTGTCGAATGGGGCAGGATAAACCGTTTGCTCGTCGGTCCGTTCAAGGATCGCAAGGCGGCGCAGGATTGGCTCGCGAACTATAAAAAGGCAGGGGGCGATGGCCTCCCGTTCAACAGCGAGGCGGGTCAGTCCGTCGATCCCGTCAAGTGAGCGTCGCGAAGTGCGCCAGCGACCCCGCGCACAGCCGCGGGCGTCGTTATGACGAACCCGGCCGCGTCGTGCGCGGGCCGCGCGATGATTTTCAGCGCGACCGCGACCGGATCATCCATTCGATCGCGTTTCGCCGCCTGCGTCACAAGACGCAGGTGTTCGTCGCGCCCGACGGCGATCATTATCGCGTCCGCCTGACCCATAGTATCGAGGTTGCGCAAATCGGCCGCGGGATTGCGCGTGCGCTGGGGCTGAACGAGGATCTGACCGAGGCGCTGTGCCTCGCGCACGATATCGGCCATCCCCCCTTTGGCCATGCCGGCGAGGATGCGCTGAAGGCCGCCATGGCGGCGCACGGCGGCTTTGATCATAATGGTCATACGCTGCGCACATTGGCCTTGCTCGAATGTCCCTATCCACGCTTCGACGGGCTTAATCTGACGTGGGAAACGCTCGAAGGGCTCGCCAAGCATAATGGTCCGGTGACGAACGCCGGCTGGGCACTCACCGCGATCGACGCCGATTTTCCGCTCGATCTTGCGAGCCACGCGAGCCTCGAGGCGCAAATCGCGGCGGTCGCCGACGATATCGCCTATGACAATCACGACATCGACGATGGCTTGCGCGCCGGGTTGCTCTGCATCGACCAGTTGATGGACCAGCCGTTCGTCGCCGACAATTTCCGTGCAGTCGAAGGCCGGTTTCCCGGCGCTCCGCGCGACCGCCTGCTTCGCGAACTGGTCCGCGACCAGATCGGCGTGATGGTCAACGACGTGATCGCCGCGACGCAGGCGAATGTCGCTGCGGCTGGTGTGCACAGTGTCGAGGATGTTCGCGCTGCGGGGCGGGCGCTCGGCGGCTTTTCGCTCGAACTCGCCGAACGCGAACGCGATCTCAAACGCTTCATGTACGCGAACCTCTATCACCATCCCGAGCAGATCGCCGCTGCCGAAGCCGCGAACGAGATCGTCGGGCGGCTGTTCGCCGCCTATGCCGATGATCCGCGTCTGATGGGCGCCGACTGGGCGGGCCGTGTGCCCGAAGAAACGGGCGCGACAATACGCCATATCGGTGACTATATTGCCGGCATGACCGACCGCTTCGCCATCGACCGCTATGCCGACATCTTCGGCCGCGATGCCGTCCCCGCGGCGCTGGCGCATGTCTGACGCGCTCATCGTCGGCGCGACCGGGCTGGTCGGGCGGGCGGTGGTGGCGAATGCCGGCGCGACCGGCCTGACGATTCTCGCGCGGCGTGAAGTTGCGGGACATTCGGCGCTCGTCGCTCCGCCCGAGCGCTGGGGCGATATGATCGCCGCCGAGCGCCCTGCAGTCCTCATTTCCTGCCTCGGCACGACGATCCGCCAGGCCGGGTCGCAAGCCGCCTTTCGCGCCGTCGACCACGACCTGATCATGGCGGTGGCGCGGGGCGCGCGGGCTGGGGGCGCGTCGCGCATGATCGTCGTCAGTTCGGTTGGTGCCTCGGCGAAGAGCAGCAATTTCTACCTTCGCACCAAGGGCGAGACCGAGGATGGGCTGCGCGCGCTCGGCTTCGAGCGCCTCGATATCTTGCGTCCCGGTCTGCTCACCGGCGACCGCGAAGGCCCGGCGCGGCTGGGGGAGGGGATTGCAACGGTCGCGGCGCCGCTCGCCGACCTGTTGATGCGCGGATCGCTCCGCCGCTATCGCTCGATTTCGGCGCAAACCGTTGCACAGGCCATCGTCGCCCTTTCGGCTGAGCGCGGCGCGGGCACCTATGTGCACGAAAATGACGCGATGCGGCGGCTCTCCGATTGACTCTGCAAAAGCGCGGCGCCAAGGCTCGGACGTCCGTCGGGGACCCGCAAGGGGATTCGACCGATTGCGCGGGAGAGCGCGGATGGCGGGCAACCGCCGATCCGCCACCGAAGGAGCAACCGCCCCGGAAACTCTCAGGTCAGCAGGACCGCGCGATTGGACTGGACACTCTGGAAAGCGTTCCGGCCGCCTGAATAGGGCTTTGGCCGAAACCACCGAAGGGGTAACTCCATGTTTTATGGAGGAAAACTCTCAGGTTCCCGTGACAGAGGGGGCATGGCGACAGGGCGGCATCTTGCCGCGTCTTGCCGTGCCAGTAACGGGAGTGCGATATGCGCGAAGATGAAGAAGTTGCGACCGAAATAGCGCCGGAAACCGCGACGCTGCCGCTCGACGCCTGGCACCGTGCCAAAGGCGCGCGGATGGTCGAATTCGCCGGCTACTGGATGCCGATCCAGTATGAAGGCATCATGACCGAACATCTGTGGGTCCGCGAACATGCGGGCCTGTTCGACGTCAGCCATATGGGCCAGATCAGCATTTCGGGCGACGGTGCGGCTGAAGCCCTCGAAACGCTCGTCCCCGGCGACATTTCGGCGCTCAAGCCCGGTCGCATGCGCTATTCGCTGCTGCTCGCCGAGGATGGCGGCATCCTCGACGATCTGATGGTCACCAACGAGGGCGACCAGATCGGCATCGTTGTCAATGGCGCGGTGAAGTGGGAAGATATCGGCTATCTGCGCGAAAACCTTCCCGACGACATCACGCTCAACCATAATGAGGATTATGGCCTGCTCGCGCTGCAGGGGCCGAAAGCTGTTGCCGCGCTGACGCGGCTGGTTCCGGAAGCTGCGAACCTTGTGTTCATGCAGGCCGCGACGGCGACGTGGAATGGCCACGCGATCGCGCTCAGCCGCTCGGGCTATACCGGCGAGGATGGCTTTGAAATCTCGCTCCCGAACGAAGCGCTTGCCCATTTCGCCGACGCGCTCTGCGCGATGGAAGAGGTGAAGCCGATCGGCCTCGGCGCACGCGATTCGCTGCGTCTCGAAGCCGGGCTGCCGCTTTACGGCCATGACCTCCACGAAGGCATCGACCCGATCGAAGGCGATCTGGCTTTCGCTATCTCGAAGCGCCGCCGCGAAGAGGGCGGCTTTCCGGGTGCCGCGCGCATCCTTGGCCATCTCGCCGACGGAAGCCCGCGCAAGCGCGTCGGCCTGTTGATTGATGGAAAGATACCTGTTCGCGAAGGCGCCAAGCTATTCGACGGCAATACCGAGATCGGCGTCGTGACCTCGGGCGGCTTTGCCCCCAGCGTCGGCGCGCCGATCGCTATGGGTTATGTTCCGCGCGACCACGCCGTGCCGGGCACCGCGATCGCTGCTGAAGTGCGCGGCAAGCGGGTGCCTGTGACGGTCGCCGCGACGCCCTTTGTTCCGCATAATTATGTCCGCAAACAGGGAGGTTGACTGATGCCGCGTTATTATACCGAAGAGCATGAATGGCTTGATGTTGATGGGGACATCGCGACGGTCGGGATTACCGACTTTGCGCAAGGTCAGCTCGGCGACATCGTGTTTGTCGAAGTTCCCGACACCGGCGCCGAACTCAGCCAGGGCGGCGATGCCGCGGTTGTCGAATCGGTGAAGGCGGCAAGCGATGTCTATGCCCCCGTCGATGGCACCGTGACCGAAGGCAACAGCCAGCTCGAGGAAGACCCCGCGCTCGTCAACTCGGATCCCGAAGGCGAAGGCTGGTTCTTCCGCATGACGCTGAGCGACAAGAGCCAGCTCGACGCGCTGATGAACGCCGCGGCTTATAAGGCCTTCTGCGACGATCTTTGACAGAATCCGTTCGTGTTGAGCGACGTCGAGAGGGCGTGTGCTTCCGATGGGCATCTCGACTGCGCTCGATGCGAACGGTTTCATATTCCTCCCGGAGTTTGAATAGCCATGCGTTACCTTCCGCTCACTCCCGATGATCGTACCGCGATGCTCGCCACGATCGGCGCCGCGTCGATCGACGATCTGTTCGTCGACGTTCCCGCCGAAGCGCAGCTCGATGGTCCGATCGCGGGCCTGCCGATGCATGCCAGCGAGTTGGCGGTCGAGCGCCACATGGGCGCGCTCGCGCGCCGCAATCGGGCGGCGGGTGACGGTCCTTTCTTCCTCGGGGCGGGCGCCTATCGCCATCATGTTCCGGCGAGCGTCGATCATCTGATCCAGCGCGGCGAGTTTCTGACCGCCTACACGCCCTATCAGCCCGAAATCGCGCAGGGCACGCTTCAGATGCTGTTCGAATTCCAGTCGCAGGTTGCGCGGCTGCTCGGCACCGACGTCGCCAACGCGTCGATGTACGATGGTTCGACTGCCTGCTGGGAAGCGATCGTCATGGCGCGGCGCATCACCAAGCGTGACAAGGCGCTGTTGTCGACCGGACTCCATCCGCATTACCGCAGCGTTGCACGGACGATGGCGAAATATACCGGCGACGTGCTGGTCGATGGTGACCCCAGCCTCGAAGCCGGAACCGACTGGGCCGCGCTCGCCGCAGCGGTTGGCAAGGACACGAGCTGCGTCGTCGTTCAGTATCCCGACATTCTCGGCCGCATCGACGACATGACAGCGCTTGCCGCCGCCTGTCAGGCCGCCGGTGCGCTGCTGATCGCCGTCGTCACCGAACCCGTTGCGTTGGGCCTGATCAAGGCGCCCGGCGAAATGGGCGCCGACATTGTGGTCGGCGAAGGGCAGTCGCTTGGCGTCGGGCTCCAGTTCGGCGGGCCCTATGTCGGCCTGTTCGCGTGCAAGACCAAATATGTCCGCCAGATGCCGGGCCGCCTGTGCGGCGAGACGGTCGATGCAAACGGAAAGCGCGGTTTCGTGCTGACGCTTTCGACCCGCGAACAGCATATCCGCCGCGAAAAGGCGACGAGCAACATCTGCACCAATTCGGGGCTTTGCGCGCTGGCATTCAGCATCCACATGACCTTGCTCGGCGAAGCCGGGCTGCGTCAGCTTGCCGCGATCAACCATGGCCGCGCCAAGACCGCGGCGACGGAACTGGCGAAGGTTCCGGGCGTCTCGGTCCTCAACACCAGCTTCTTTAACGAGTTCACGCTGCTGCTGCCCACCGAGGCGCGCCCGGTGATCCACAAGCTCGCGACACGCGATATTTTGGGCGGCGTGTCGCTCGGTCGCCTCTATCCCGACAATCATGATCTGGCGAACGGCCTCGTCGTCGCGGTGACCGAGACGGTCACGGATGCGGATATCACCGCCTTCGCCGCTGCCCTGAAGGAGGTGTTGGCATGACCGCGCTCAATCCCGCCGGCTGGCGCCCCGAAATGACCGTCGCTGGCGGCGCCGACGACAATGTCACCTTCACCGGCAATCGCGCGCTGATGCTCGAAGAGGCTTTGATCTTTGAAATCGGTTCGACGGAGACGACCGGCGTCGATTTCGACGAAGCGGCCCCCGCCGTCGATATAGGCCCTCTCGCGCGCACCGCGCCGATCGGCCTGCCAGGCCTCGCCGAATCCGAAACGGTGCGCCATTACACGCGCCTGTCGCGGCAGAATTATGCGATCGACCTCGGCCTCTTCCCGCTCGGCAGCTGCACGATGAAGCACAACCCGCGCCTGAACGAAAAGGTCGCGCGTATGCCCGGCTTTGCCGACGCGCACCCTCTGCAGCCGCAGGAAACGGTGCAGGGCGCCTATGCGGTGATCCACGAGCTCGCCGAATGGCTGATCACGCTTACCGGCATGCAAAGCGTCGCGATGTCGCCGAAGGCCGGCGCGCACGGCGAACTGTGCGGCATCCTCTGCATCAAGGCAGCACTCGAAGCACGCGGTGAAGACCGCCGCGTGATCCTCGTTCCCGAAAGCGCCCACGGGACCAATCCCGCAACGGCGGCCTTCGCGGGCTTCACGGTCGAGGATATTCCGGCGACGGCCGAAGGCCGCGTCGATCTGGCGGCGCTGAAGGCGCGGCTCGGCCCCGACGTCGCGGGCGTGATGGTCACCAATCCCAACACTTGCGGCCTGTTCGAGCGCGACATGAGGGCGATTTCGGACGCGGTCCACGCCGCGGGCGGCTATGTCTATTGCGACGGCGCCAATTTCAACGCGATCGTCGGCCGGGTGCGCCCCGGCGACCTTGGCGTCGATGCGATGCACATCAATCTTCACAAGACCTTCTCGACCCCGCATGGCGGCGGCGGTCCCGGTTCGGGTCCGGTCGTGCTGTCGGCGGCGCTCGCGCCCTTCGCGCCCTTGCCCTTTGTCACGAAGCAAGCTGACGGCGGCTTCCGTTTGATCGAGGAAGAAAATGCGGGTGAGGATCATCCGCAGACCTTCGGACGTATGACCGCTTTCCACGGTCAGATGGGCATGTTCACCCGCGCGCTCACCTATATCCTCAGCCACGGCGCCGACGGGCTCAAGCAGGTCGCCGAGGACGCGGTTCTGAACGCCAACTATATGCTCCGCAGCTTGGAAGACGTGCTCGACGCGCCCTTTGCTGCCTCGGGGCCGTGCATGCATGAGGCGCTGTTCAGCGACAAGGGACTCGCCGAGGGTTTCTCGACGCTCGACGTCGCCAAGGGGCTGATCGACGAGGGTTATCACCCGATGACGGTCTATTTCCCGCTCGTCGTCCATGGCGCGATGCTCGTCGAGCCGACCGAGACCGAGAGCAAGGCCGCGCTCGATCAGTTCATCGGCGCCCTGCGCAGCATCGCGCTGCGTGCGAAAAATGGCGATCCGATGCTCAAATCGGCACCGCATTTCGCACCGCGCGCCCGCCTTGATGAAACGCTGGCCGCCCGCAAGCCAGTGCTCGCCTGGGAAGGCTGATGCCCGACGCCCCGCCGCCCGGTCCGGACGAGAAGCCTCGGACCGGGCGCGGCTGGGGATGCGTGGGGGGTGGCGCGCTGTTCGCTTTTACGGCAATCATCGGTTGGCTGCTCGCGATCCTTGCCTATGGGCTGATGGTCGAGCAGTGGGCTATGGTTCGTGTCCGGCGCGAGTTCAGCTATGACTGGGTTTTTCTTTATGCGCCGCTGTTCGCCATGGGCTGCGGAGCTGTGGTCGCCCTTTGGGTATCGCGGCGCGCGTCGGCGGCGCGGCTGACATTGTTGATCCTGCTCGCGGGCACCGCGGCGCTGGTCGGCGGGGTTGCGCTGTTCGGGCTGGGCGGATTGATCTGAAAGGGGCGGGGTATGAGCTGGGAAACATTATTTTCGCTGACCAATGGCTGGGCGCTGATCAGCTGGCTCGCGCTGGCGGCTGCGCCGCGCAATCCCAAGATACTCGCGCTGATCCTGTACCTTGGCGTCATGCTGCTCTGCCTTGGCTATGCGATTATATTCGGCGGCTTGATGTTCGGCGGCTGGGACGCCGGCGGGCCGCGCGGTAGCACCGACTTCACCACGCTGGCGGGCGTGATGGCGCTGTTCGACAGCAAGGGCGGCGCGGTCCTTGGCTGGACCCATTATCTGGCCTTCGACCTGTTTGTCGGCATGTGGATCGCGCGCGACGCCGATCAAAAGGGCTTCAGCCGCATCGTTCAGCTACCCTTCTTGTTTCTGACCCTGATGGTTGGTCCCGTCGGTCTGCTGGCGTGGCTGATCGCCCGTGACCGGCGTTCGCGCGCGCAGACCAAAGCCGCAGCGAAAGCATGACCCCGCAGCCCTGGACGCCCGGCGACGGCGAACGCGCTGAAAAGCGCCACGCCCCCGCAACGGTGCGCAACCGCGATGCGATCGCGGCGGTACTTGCCGACTGGTTGCCTGACGCTGGAACGGTTCTGGAGGTCGCGAGCGGGTCGGGCGAACATATCGTCTATTTCGCGAGCATCTTTCCGCATCTCGACTGGCAGCCGAGCGATCCCGACCCCGCCGGACTGGCTTCAATCGCCGCATGGCGCGGCGAGGCGGGGCTGGCAAACATCGCACCGCCGCTTGCGCTGGATGCGGCCGTCGACCCCTGGCCCGTCGGGCAAGTCGATGCGATCCTGTGTATCAACATGATCCATATCAGCCTGTGGTCGGCGACATTGGGCCTGTTCGCGGGCGCGTCGCGGTTGCTCGCGTCCGGTGCGCCGCTGATCCTCTATGGTCCCTATCTCGAACCCGGCGTGGCTACGGCCGAGAGCAATCTGGCGTTCGACGCCAGCTTGCGCAGTCGCGATCCGGCGTGGGGGCTGCGCGATACCAGCGACGTCAAGGCCGTTGCAGCGGATGCCGGTTTCGTCTTTGTCGAGCGCCACGCTATGCCTGCGAACAATCTGATGCTGATCTTCCGCCGCACCTGACATCACTGACAGGATCGTCGATCACCGCTTTACCTCGCGTGTTCAGCCGCTAGCGTCCTTCTCAACGCATGAAAAATGCGATTCGAGGAGAGAGTGTGCCATGTCCCGCGACGTTTCGGAGTTTTTCACCTTTGACGAGTTTCTGACTCATTGGGCGCGCGAGCGGCCGGAGCGCCTCGCGATGCGCGAGGAGGATCGCGTCTTTACCTATGGCGAACTCGATGACCGGACCGCGAAGGTGGCGACAGCGTTGCTCGCGGCGGGTTTGAAGAAGGGGGACCGGGTCGCTTGGATCGGGAAGAACAGCGACCTCTATTTCACCCTGTTCTTTGGCGCGGCGCGTGCGGGGATCGTGATGGCGCCGATCGGCTGGCGCCTGTCGCCGACCGAATGGGCCTATATCGCCAATGATACGCAGGCGAAGATGATCTTCACCGGCCCGGGTTTCGAGGCGGTGGCCGAGCAACTCGCAGGAAAGCTGGAAGGCCAGCCCAAAATCGTCCGCGCCGACGAAGCGCGTGCGATGATCGATCGAACCGTCCGCGCGCCGTTCGATCCGTCGGGAACCGACGAGGCGGTGCTGCAGCTTTACACATCGGGCACCACGGGCAATCCCAAGGGCGCGGTGCTATCGAACCGCAATCTGTTCGCGCTGCGCAAACATTCGAACGAGCTCGATCTGCCCTATACCAAATGGGAGGATGACGAGGCTGTACTGGTTGCCATGCCCTGCGCGCATATCGGCGGCACCGGACTTGGCATCATGGCGCTTGGCGCAGGCTTGCCGGGCATTATATTGGCCGAATTCAATCCCGACGGTGTGTTCGACGCGGTCGAGCATCATGGTGTGACGCGTTTCTTCATCGTGCCCGCGGCGCTGCATATGCTGCTGCTCCATCCGCGCTGCGCCAATGTCGATTTCAGCAGGCTCAAATATATCCTCTATGGCGCCGCGCCGATCCCGCTCGAATTGCTGCGCCAGTGCATCAAGATGTTCGGTGCGCAGTTCATTCAGGCTTACGGCATGACCGAAACGACGGGCACGATCTGTATGCTCCCGCCCGAGGACCATGATCCCGAGGGCAATGCGCGGATGCGATCGGCCGGAAAACCGCTTCCCGGCGTCGAGATCCGCATTCTCGGCCCCGACGGCGAACAGGTTGCGACGGGCGAGGTGGGCGAGATCGTCACGCGCTCGTCAAACAATATGATCGGTTACTGGAACCTGCCCGATGCGACGGCGAAGACGATGACCGCCGACGGCTGGATCCACACCGGCGACGCGGGCTATCTCGACGCCGACGGCTATTTGTTCATCCACGACCGGATGAAGGACATGATCATCTCGGGCGGCGAAAATATCTATCCGGCCGAGGTCGAGAGCGCGATCTTTGGTCATCCGGCGGTGCAGGAAGTTGCGGTCATCGGCATCCCTGACGAGAAATGGGGCGAGACGGTCAAGGCGGTCTGTGTGCCGAAGCCCGGCATGAGCGTCGAGGAGGCCGACATCATCGCCTGGGCACGCGAGCGCATCGCACCGTTCAAATGCCCGCGCAGCATTGACGTGATCGAGGCGCTGCCACGCAACGCGAGCGGCAAGATTTTGCGCAAGGACCTGCGCGCTCCCTATTGGGCGGGCTATGAGCGAATGGTGAACTGAGACGAATGCATCGTCAGTTTCTTTGGTAGGAGGAGCGTTGCAAAGCGGCGACCAATCACGCTTGAGCGCGTGAGGTCCTTGGGTCCGGCCCCCGGCCTTGACAGCGGCCGAGGCCAGCGCCCATGGCGGCGGCCGCGCTGCGGTGGGAATGCCTGTTTCGCGAGAAGAAGGGCTGGATGATTTGATACCGCGCACGTTACTCGGCACCGCGCAAGTGCCCCAGGGAAGCGAACTCCGGCTGTTCAGCCGCGGCGATGATTTCATCATCGCGCTCGATCGCAACGAGCTGATGAGCAGCCGGATGAGCGGATCGGAAGAGGCGCTGGCGGTGATGAGCTGCGAGCGACTGCCGCGCGGCGATGCACCCCATCTGCTCATCGGCGGATATGGCATGGGGTTTACGCTGCGCGCGGCGCTGGCCGAGCTGGGGCCGAAGGCGCGGATCAGCGTCGCCGAACTCGTGCCCGAAATCATCGACTGGGCGCGCGGACCGATGGCAGCAATGACGGCGGGTTGCCTCGACGATCCCCGCGTCGAACTGGTGATGGATGATGTCGCGCGCGTGATCGGGGCGGCGACCGGCCACTATGACGCGATCCTCCTCGATGTCGACAATGGCCCCGATGGGCTGACCCGTGACGCCAATAACCGTATCTATTCGATGGCGGGCCTTGCGACGGCAAAAAGGGCGCTGAGGCCCGGGGGCATATTGGCGATTTGGTCGGCCGCGGCCGATCCGCAATTTACGCGCCGGCTCGAAAGTGCGGGCTTTGCGGTCGATCCGGTCAGCGTTCGGGCGCGCAGCAACGGGAAGGGCGCGAAGCACATGATCTGGTTTGCGAGGCCGCGATAGCGGGCCCATCCCTCCTGTGCCGCCCCCATTGGGGCGGACAATAAGTTGACCGATATTCGCCCGCCTGCTTCATTGAGAGGGTCGGAGCAGAAGGGATCAAGATATTGGGCGCACTGACGTTTTTGGCGATCATCGTCCTGTTTGTCTTACTGATGGACATGCGGGGCCGTTTGAAACGCGCCGAAGCGACGTTGGACGAAGCGGCAAAGCGCATCGGTGCGTTGCAGCGTCAGGCAGGCCTGTTGCCTGCAAAGGTCGGCGAGAGCGCAGCGACCGCGCCGGGCAGCGTGTCTGTCGAAGCCATCTCCGACGAACCCGTCGAGGTCGCAAAAAAGCCCTCCGTCGCGGCGGCCCGCGCGCCACTGCCCACGGTGATGCAGGACGTGCCCCAAGTCGAACCTGCCGAGGTAGCGGAGCCCATAATGCCCGCAGCCAAGCCCGAACCCGCTAAGGCGAAGCTGCCGAGTGAAACTCCCAAAGCCCCCCGCAATCTTTCGCTCCAGTTCGAAAATCTGTTCGGCAAAACGCTGCCGATCTGGGCGGGTGGAATTACGCTCGCCGTGGCGGGCGTGCTGATCGTCCGCTATGCGATCGACGCCGGTTTCTTCGCGCGTATCTTCACCCCCGGGGTACAGATCGTTGCCGGACTGTTGTTCGGGCTGGGGCTGATCGGCGGCGCCGAATATGCCTGGCGAAACGAAGAGAAGTTGCGCGACGTGCGTGTGCCGCAAGCTCTGGCGGGCGCCGGTATCGCGACGCTTTATGCCGCGATCATGGTTGCGGTGAATGTCTATCAGCTGATCGGACCCTTGCTGGCCTTTGCCTCGCTCGCGCTCGTTACCGCGTCGGCGCTGGGGCTTTCGCTCCGCTTCGGTAGCCCCAGTGCGCTGCTCGGTCTGGCGGGAGGACTCGCCGCGCCGGCGCTTGTGGGCGCGGTCGCGCCCGATGTGCCGCTGCTCGCAGTTTATCTCGCGCTGACGATCGCCGGTCTCGCCGGGGTCGCGCGGATGCGGCGTTGGCCGTGGCTGGGCCTGGCGGCGCTGGTCGGTGGCGCGGGCTGGGGGATCTGGATGATCTTCGCGAACAGCGCGCTCGACGTGCTGGGTTCGCTTTCGATCGGCGGGTTCGTCCTGCTGCTGGCCATTGCGATACCGATGATGACGTTCGACGGACCGCGTGCGGCCTTGTTCCGGACCGCATCCGCCATCGTCGGGGCGCTGCAACTGGCGCTGCTCGTCGGTTATGGCGGCTTTGCGCCGCTGCATTGGGGGCTGTTCGCCTTGCTTGCCGCGGCGGCGCAGTGGCTTGCCTGGCGTGAGCGGAATTTTGCCATCGTGCCGACGATCAGCGCGGCGCTGTCGATCCTGCTCCTCGCGGCATGGCCCGACCCGACGCCTTTCTGGTTCGGCCTGATCGGGCTGTCGCTGTTGGCGATCCATGTTTTGCCGCTTCTGGCGCGGCTGTGGGATGGTCCCAAGGCCCTGAGGCGCACGCTGGAACTATGCGTGATCGCGCTCGCGCTGCCGCCGCTGGCCAAATGGCATATGTGGGACATGAGCGATGCGAGCCTTGCGCTGGTCGCGCTTGGCGGCGCCTTGCTGGTCGGCGCGGGCATCGCGCGCGGGTGGAAGGTCGACGGCCGGGCGGCCGACGGCCGCTTCGCATGGCTGACCGCGACCGCGGCCACCTTGCTGGCGCTCGCGATCATTTTGATCCTGCCGCACTGGCTGGCACCGATCGGTATAGGGATTGTCGCGGCCGGGTTGCTCTTCTTCGGCAAGGCCGCGCGGGATCGGCGTATCGAGCCGGTTGCCGCAGCTTTTGTCGGCGCGGCGATCCTCGCGCTTGCTGCGATTCCGTCGGTATCAGACGAGTTGGTGCGGCTCTTCGACGGGGCGGACGGTGATGGGGGGCGTGCATTCCTGCGCTGGGCAGCGCTGGCCCTGATCGCCGCGACTTTCGCGGTTCGGGCAGATGGCGCGATCGTTCGGCGCCTGGGTCAGGTCGCTTCGGCGTTGCTGGCCTATGGCGCCTTTGCGCAGATCATCCCCGGTTCCGTGCTCATGCTCGTTCCCGCGCTCGGCGGAGCAGCGGTGCTGGCTGCGGTGCGCCGGGTCCCCTTCGCGCGCCTCGATGGCGCCGCTGCGAGCTTTGCGGTCCTTTGCCTCGGCTGGGCGGCGCTGCCACTTGCTGTCTGGTCGAGCAACGCACTTCTCTCGCTTTCCGGCGTGCCGATGCCGGTCGATGCTGCCGGATTGCCAGCGGATCAACTGCTGCTGCGATTGCTCGTTCCTGCCGTGCTGTTTGGCGCAGCTCTATGGTGGATTCGTGATCGGCTGCCGCGCTGGCTGGTGCTGGCGGGTCTCGGCGCGATCGGCCTTGTCGGGGGTGTTGCGGTGCATTGCTTCTACCGCTTCGGCTTTGCCGCTGCCGCGGGTCAGGATTTCGTCGCGACCGGCATTGCGCAGCGCCTTGTCTGGGAGGCGCTGCTGATCGGCGGCGGCTGGCTCGCAATGAGGCGCGGGGCCATGATGCTCGCGCGGCCGCTCTTCCTTGCGGGAGTAGCGCATACCTTGGGGTACAGCCTGCTTCTCCACAACCCGCTGTGGGCCACCCAAGCCGTCGGCGCCTGGCCGCTCGTCAACCTGCTGGCACCGCTGTTCTTGCTGGCCTGGTTCAGCCTGAATCAAATCGAGCGGTTGTTCCCGGCGGCGCCTGCTTTAGTCGGCCGTGGCGTCCAGATCCTGACCATGCTGCTCGTCGCGGGCTTCGCCTGGGCCATGCTGCGCCAGCTGTTTCATGGCAGTCTGCTCGATGAGGCAGGGGTTACGCCGACCGAGAATATCCTGCGCTCGATCCTGATTCTTGCGCTCGCGATCGGTTTCCTTCTGTGGGGCATCCGTACCGGGCGTCATGACTGGCGCATCGCCTCGCTTGTGCTCATGCTCGGCGCGGTCGGAAAAGTGTTTCTGTTCGACGCGTCGGGTCTGGAGGGGTTGCTCAGGATCGCGTCGTTCGTCGCGCTTGGCTTCAGCCTGATCGGGATCGGTTGGCTCTATAGCCGCCAGCTCGCACCGGCGTCTGCCCCGCCACCATCCGGAACGTGACTGCGATTACAGCGAGTCGATCTTCTGCCGTTCGCGGGCGCGGACGAAGGCGTCGCGCGCCATACAGCGGGCCAGCCATGCTTGCGTCGCTTCGCCCAGCACATCGCGCGCACCGAGCGTCGTCGCGAGGAACGCTGCGTAACCGATGACGATGTCGGCGATGGTGAAGCGTCCCGCGACGAGCCATTCGCGGCCGTCGGAGAGGGCTGTCTCGATGCTCTTCGCGCGGCCGCCGAAGAAAGCCTTATAATCCTCGACCGCCTGCGTCAGGCGGCGCTCGGGCACTTCGACACGCGTGTAGCGAATCATGATCGCGAGGGGAAAGGTCAGCGTCGCATCGCTGCGATGAAGCCAGTTGCGCGCATCCCAATAATCACCCTCATCGCGGCGGACCTCCAGCGGGGTGCCTTCGGCGATGCGTTCGCAGATCGCCGCCGATTCGGTCATCAGCCGTCCGTTCTCGACCCAGCCGGGAACGGTCATCAACGGGTTTACCGCGCGATATTCGGGGGCGAAGGCGCGGGGCGGGAAGGGCAGGGTCTTCAAATCGACCTCGATTCCCGCTTCCTCGACCGCCCACAGGCAGCGCAGCGAACGGGCATCAGGGCAATGATAGAGGATGGGAAGCGTCATGCGGTGATGTCCTTTGTCCGTTCGATGTGCAGACGATGTTCGCGCCACGCGATGAACAGCCCGCTCGCGATGATCAGCGGGGCGCCGATCCATGTCGTCTCGGCGGGGAAGGTGCCGAAGAAGAACCAGCCGCAGGCGATCGACCACAGCAAAGCCGAATAATCCATCGGAATGACCACCGCGACGGGGGCAAGGCGGAGCGCGCCGGTGAGCGACATTTGCACCACTGCACCCGACACACCGAGTCCGAGCAGCAGCAGCCACTCATAGCCGTTGTGCGCGGTGACGACGAAGGGCAGCGCGATCCCGAGCGGAACCATCGAGAGCAGGCTGAACCAGAAAACGATCGTCGTTGCATTTTCGGTTCGGCCAAGGTCGCGCACGGCAATGGTGATCAGCGCGGTCATGACTGCGCCTGACAATGCGATCAGCGTCCCGACGCCATGCTCGCCGCTGAATCCACCCGCGAAAATCGTGCTGGGATCGAGGACGACGAGGACGCCGATAAAGCCGATGATCACCGCGCTCCACCGCTGAATCCCCGTGCGTTCGCCGAGCAGTAGTGCTGCAAAAATGACGGCGAAGATCGGCACCGACAGGTTGATCGTCGTTGCCTCTGCCATCGGCAGAAAGATCATGCCGCCGAAATTGCACGCCATGCCGATCAACCCCATCGTTGCGCGGCGGGCATGGGCACCGATTCGCTGCGTCCTCAGCGATGCGATGCCGCCGTGCGAAACCGCCCAGGCGAAAACGATGGGAATCACTACCGCCTGCCGCCAGAACAGGCTTTCGAGGATATGGATGCCCGCTTCGTCGATCAGTTTGACCAGAACGAACATCAACGAAAGGCTGACCATCGCCAGCAATCGCAGGGCGATTCCGCCCAGATAATTTTGCGGAGCCGCAGCGGAAGGGGCGGAAGAAGGGGCAGCGGTCATGTCACAAAGCGCATATCAGGCCGGTTGCTGCTTGCAACCTGTGATCCCTCTTGCCCCGCCCGGCCAATCGGGCTAGTGGCGCATCCGGCCTAGGGGTATAGCTCAGTTGGTAGAGCATCGGTCTCCAAAACCGAGGGTCGTAGGTTCGAGTCCTACTGCCCCTGCCAGGCCACATGAACAGAGGCCACGTCCTCGCCCGCGCATGTCGCGGGATACAGGTCCGGGACGGCCCGGCAGCCCGATGCAAAGGAGGCTGTTATGGCTTGGATTTATCTCACAATTGCTGGCGTGCTCGAAATCGTCTGGGCCTTTTCGATGAAACAATCGGAAGGCTTTACGAAACTCGTGCCGTCGCTCGTCACTTTGGTGACGATGGTCGCGAGTTTCGCGCTGTTGTCGCTGTCGATGAAGTCGCTGCCGCTCGGAACCGCCTATACGATCTGGACCGGAATTGGGGCGGTTGGCGCTTTTGTCGTTGGCATCGTCGTGCTGGGTGAGCAGGCGAATGCCATGCGGATCGGCGCCGCGGTGCTGATTGTCAGCGGACTTGTGTTGATGAAGGTCTCATCTCCGGCCTGATCTGCCGCAATACCCAGCGAGGCCACGTCCTCCCCTGCGTCATCGGCGCAGGCTCAAGCCCGGGACGGCCCGGCTCCTTGAAATTGGGGAGCCGTCATGCCGACGCCATCCGTTTCCGCCGCCGCTCATGCTGTTGTCGAACCCGCCTCCTTCGCATTGCTCGACTACCTGCCGATTCTTATTTTCCTGGGGGTCGCGCTGATCCTGTCGGCGCTGTTCGTCTTCCTGCCGATGGCGGTGTCGCGGTTCACGGGTACCCACGCGCCTGATGCCGAAAAAACGTCCGAATATGAATGCGGCTTTCCGGCCTTCGAAGCGCCGCGTGCGCAGTTCGACGTGCGATTCTATCTCGTCGCCATCCTGTTCATCATCTTCGACCTTGAGGCCGCCTTTCTGTTCCCGTGGGCGGTGACGGTGACCGACCTCGGCTGGGAAGCGTGGGGCGCGATGATGGTGTTTCTGGGCATATTGACCGTCGGTTTCATCTATGAATGGAAAAAGGGCGCGCTCGACTGGGAATAGATCTGCCCTACCTCATTGACACATATGTCAATAACTGAAAGCTTGATGCGTCCTGTGGGAGTTTCGAGTTTTGACCAACACTGTCCCGCCATCGGTCCAGACGCCGACCGAGGCTCACGCTTTGCGGCCGGGCACTGTTGCTGCCTATGCCGCGACTGCGGGGCCGACGGTCATCCTCGGCCTGCCGTTCAGCGTCTATCTGCCTCCCTATATTGCCGAGGGCGGAGTGATCGCGGTCGCGCTGGTCGGGCTGCTCTTTTCTTTCACGACAATCTGGGACGGCATCGTCGATCCGTTGATCGGGACGATGATCGACCGGGTTGGGACCGGGATTGGCGCGCATCGACGCTGGATGCTGCGCGCGCTTCTGCCGCTGTTGCTGCTTCTCCTTGTCATCGTGACGCTCGGCGACCGGCTGCCTTTTGCTGCGCTGTTCGTCGTGATGATATTCTTCTACTCCAGCTTCAGCCTGTATGACGTCGCGCAGTTATCCTGGGGCTCTGCGCTGGTGCGGACCCCGGCGGAAAGCGCCTTGCTCTATGGCGCGCGCGACTGGTTTTCGAAGATCGCGTTGATCGTCGCCTTCGCCGCGCCCGCGGCGGCGCAGTTCCTGATGCCCGGCATCAGCCTGCAGGGGCGGATCATGGCCTATGCCAGTATTTTTCTGGTCATGGCACCGGTTGCGCTGTTCGCGATCCGCCGGGTGCCGCCGCGTCCCATCGCCGCCGCACAGGGGGTCGGATGGCGGAGGGAGATTCGCGCGTCACTGTCCTTTCCGCCGCTGATGCTGTTGCTGGGGGTGCAATTTCTGAACAGCTTCGCCTTCGGGGCGCTCACTTCGCTGTTCATCTTCTTCGCGGCTGCGGTGCTCGGGCTCGACACGCAAAGCGCTTTGCTGCTGTTTGCCAGTTTCATCGGCGGCGCGATTGCCTCGCCGGTGTGGACATATCTGGCGCGCCGCTATGGCAAACCGCCGATGATGATCGCGATGGGGGTGCTGATTTCGGTGTTGCTCGTTGCGACCTTGGGGCAGGAACCGCGTGGTTTCGGCCAGGCGGCGGCTTTTTCTTTGATGCTGGGGACGGGGTTCGTCGGACTGCTCTTCACCTATTCGATGCTTGCCGACCTGATTCCGCGCGACGCCGAACGATGCGGGCGCAACCGGTCGGCCTTTCTCTTTGCGCTTTTGAACCTGATGCAGAAGTTCGGTGTCGCTGCCGCGATCGCGGTCAGCTATGCGCTGCTCGACCTTATCGGTTTCGATCCGCGTAACGGAGCGGCCGCAGCGCGCGGGCTGCACATGCTGTTCGCGCTGCTGCCGACCGCGGCGTGGGTGATCATGATCGGCCTGCTAATCGCAATGCGCGGGCACATGCCGACCGCCGCGCCCCGCCTTTGACTTGCAATCGCCGCGCCGCCCAAGTAAAGGCCGCCCATTCGGACAGATGCGCCGTTTTCCTTCCGCCTTTCGCCGACCTGGTCGGGGAGGGTGGCGGACTATTGCCTGAAGCGTGCTTGACGTGCAGGCGGCGACGACCCATCTGACCGATTATTGAACGCTTACGAGGACAGGACGAACGACATGGCCAGGACCAGCATCGGCGAATTCGTCAACCAGGTGAAGACCGAAGCCGGCAAGATCGTATGGCCCACGGGCCGCGAGACGATGCAGACGACGATCCTGGTACTGATCATGACCACGATTCTCTCGCTCTTCTTCCTCGGCGTCGACACGGTTTTCAACGCGATCGTCAGCTGGCTGACGTCGCTCGCGCGCTGATCAGCGCGATTTCAGGGACAGGACAGGCATAGCTATGGCGCGCTGGTACATCATTCACGCCTATTCGGGTTTCGAGAACAAGGTTCGCGATTCGGTTCTCGCAGAGGCCGAACGCATGGGGCTGACCCAACTCGTCGAAGCGGTCGAAGTGCCGGTCGAGACGGTGACGGAGGTCAAGCGCGGCAAAAAGGTTCAGGCCGAACGCAAATTCTTCCCCGGCTATGTGCTCGCGAAGCTGACGATGACCGACGATGTTTATCACCTTGTGAAGAACACGCCGAAGGTTACCGGCTTCCTGGGTTCGATGGGCAAGCCGCAGGCGATCAGCGAAGCCGAAGCCGCGCGCATCCTGAACAGCAAGGAAGAGGCCGCGGCCCGTCCGAAGCAGGAAATCCGCGTCGATTACGAAATCGGCGATCAGGTCAAGGTACTCGACGGTCCGTTCGCCAGCTTCAACGGGCTGGTCGAGGAACTCGATTTCGAAAAGGCCCGCGTCAAGGTCAGCGTCTCGATCTTTGGACGTGCCACCCCGGTCGAGCTCGACTTCGAGCAGGTCGAACGGATGAAGTAACAAGCGTTGCCCCGGCGAGAGCCGGGGCCGCAGGCGGGCTGTATGTCCGCTAGCGATCCCGGCCTTCGCCGCGATAACGAAGAGGGGGCAAGCCGACATCGTGACCCAGCTCACTCCCGAAGAAATTCAGGCGCGCATCGAGCGCGCCCGCACGATTAACGAAGGCATTTCGGCCGAAAAGGTGGTCGGCGCAGTGTCGCGGCTGTTCGACCTCGAGCCCGCGGGCGAGCCCGACGAATTTCATTTCCCCGCGCTCGCCACTACCGCGCGCGACCGCATTTTCGGCGGGCAGGTGATTGCACAGGCGATGGTCACGGCGGCGCGCACCGTCGATTCCGACAAACAGGTCCATTCGCTGCACGCCTATTTCCTGCGCGGCGGCGACGAAACGAAGCCGCTGCATTTTCGCGTCCACCGCGATTTCGACGGGCGCAGCTTTTCCAATCGTCGCGTCGTCGTGCGTCAGGACGGCAAGGTGATCTTCAACCTCACCGCTTCGTTCCAGCTTCCGGCAAAGGGCCTATCGCATCAGGTGCCGATGCCCGACCTGTTGCCTCCGGAAGAATGCTGGGACTTCACCGATTTCATCGCTGCGGCTCCCGGTGTGTCGGATCGACAATTCGCGCATATGGCGCGCCGTCGGCCGTTCGAGATGCGCAGCTATCGTCCTCCGGCGTCGGCCGGGGCGACGCAGCATTATCAATGGTTTCGCGCGGCCGCGCCGATCGGCGACGATCCGCTGATTCACCGGGCCTTCCTGGCCTTTGCCTCCGACATGGGGCTGCTTTCGTCGGCCATGTTGCCGCATGGCGTCAACTTCTGGACCCCGGGACTTTTCTCGACCAGCCTTGATCACGCAATGTGGTTTCACGCCGATGTGCGTGTCGATGACTGGTTCGTCTTTGTGATGGACAGCGACTGGACCGGCGGCGATCGCGGGCTGTGTCGTGGATCGATCTATAGCCAGGACGGAACGCTGATCGCGACGGTCGCTCAGGAAGGCCTTCTGCGCTATACTCCGCCGGCCTGAGGCTCCAAAAGCCTTGCTTCTCTGCCCATTTGGCGGTAACGGCGCCGCTTCGCGTCAGATACGGGCGTGATTCCGCGCGGGAGGAAGGGGTGATGCCCTTCTGTTCGACCGCTTATTTTGAGGTTCGCCCGAATGGGCGGGCCAATAGATTGAAAGGAGGCCATCATGGCCAAGAAGATTAGCGGCTATATCAAGCTGCAAGTTCCGGCAGGGACCGCAAACCCCTCGCCGCCGCTCGGGCCGGCACTCGGCCAGCGCGGTGTGAACATCATGGAATTCTGCAAGGCGTTCAACGCCGCGACCGACGGTCTGGAAAAGGGTACGCCCACCCCGACCATCATCACCGTCTTCGCAGACAAGAGCTTCACCTTCATCACCAAGACGCCCCCGGCAACTTACCTGATCAAGAAGGCCGCGAACCTGAAGTCGGGTTCGAAGGAGCCCGGCAAGATCAGCGGTGGCAAGATCGCGCGCTCGAAGCTCGCTGAAATCGCCGAGATCAAGATGAAGGATCTCAACGCCAACGACATCGAACAGGCGACGAAGATCATCGAGGGCAGCGCGCGCTCGATGGGCCTCGAAGTGACGGAGGGCTGAACCGATGGCAAAGCTGACCAAGAAGCAGAAGGCCCTTGAGGGCAAGGTTGACGCACTGAAGCTTCATGCTGTCGACGAAGCGATCAAGACGGTGCGTGAACTGGCCTCGGCCAAGTTCGACGAATCGCTCGAAGTCGCGATCAACCTGGGCGTCGATCCGCGCCACGCCGACCAGATGGTCCGCGGCGTCGTGACGCTGCCCGCCGGTACCGGCAAGGACGTCAAGGTCGCCGTGTTCGCACGCGGCGAAAACGCTGAAAAGGCGCTGGCCGCCGGCGCCGACAAGGTTGGTGCCGAAGACCTGATGGAAGACATGCTCGCGGGTAACCTCGACTATGGCCGCGTCATCGCGACGCCGGACATGATGGGCATCGTCGGCCGCCTCGGTAAGACGCTGGGTCCGAAGGGCCTGATGCCGAACCCGAAGCTGGGCACCGTGACCCCGAACGTCGCTGAAGCCGTGAAGGCCGCCAAGGGCGGTCAGATCGAATTCCGCGTCGAAAAGGCCGGTATCATCCACGCTGGCCTCGGCAAGCTGTCGTTCGGTGAAGAAAAGCTTCGCCAGAACTTCGACGCTTTCGTCGATGCGATCGTCAAGTCGAAGCCGGCTGGCGCGAAGGGCAAATATGTCCGCAAGATCGCGCTGTCGTCGTCGATGGGCCCGGGTGTGAAGGTCGACACGACCGACGTCACCGGCGCCTGATTTCGATCAGGACGGATTTAGGAAAGGGCCGGGGGAAACTCCGGCCCTTTTCTTGTGCACCGTGTACGGGTCGCTGAAACCTGTCGGGGTGCGATAGGCATCGCTCAACCCGTCTATCCGCGGCCGACGACTTCAACGCTGCTGTGGTTCCGGATCAAGTCCGGGATGACGAAGAGGGAATGGTCGGATTGGGGCGGGTAATGAGCGTTTTTTTCCCTTCTTGCCTTCGGGAGGGGAAACAGGCGGCCGCTTCCGGCCGTTAGCCGCTAGCCGGCGAGCAACCCGCCCGCCAGCAGCATCGCCACCCGCACGTCGATCCCGCAGCCTTCGGCACGCTTTGCCGCGACGAAATCCGCGACAGCGTCGAGCCGCACGCGGTGGACGACGATATCCTCGCCGTCGACCCCGCCGCCTTCGCCGATCCGGGTCAGGCCCGTGGCGACGAGCAGGGTGAAGCTTTCGCTGACCATGCCGGGCGAGCTGTAGAATTCGCCCACGGTGCGCCAATGCGCGGCGCGATAGCCGGTTTCTTCCTCCAGCTCGCGCTCGGCGGCGATTTCGGATGCTTCGCCTGCGGTGTCATCGCCGACAAGCCCGGCGGGCAGTTCAAGGCACCGCACTTTCAACGGTACGCGATATTGCTCGACCAGGATGACATGCCGCCCATCCGCGGCATCGTCGATCGCGAGGATCACTGCGGCGTGGATACCACGCGCGCGTGAGACATATTCCCAGCTTCCTTGCTGCTTTACCGCAATGAAGCGGCCTTCCCACCGTGTTTCGATGGGGGCGTCGGGAGCGGGGCGGGTCATATGCTGTCCTAGATTTCGATCAACCGGTCGGGCAGTTCATTGGGGTTTTCGCTGCCGCGTGGGAAATGCTCGGCAAGAACGAAGCCCATCTGGCGTACCGCTTCGGCCATGCCTTCGCCGGGCTGCCCCGCGCGGACGCGCTCGATCAGCGCCGCCATCGCGTCGCCCCAGACTTCGGGTGAGACTTTCGCGGCGATGGCTTCGTCGGCGACGATATCGGCGCGATGCTCTTTCAGGCTGACATAAAGGAGGACGCCGGTGCGTCCGGTCGTCTTGCCCTCGGTCCCGACCTTGAACAGGTCGATCGCGCGGGCACGCACGCGCTGCGCCAATATCGTGCGCGGGGTAAGGGCGAGACGCAGCGGCCGCCATAACAGGATCAGCCACATGCCGATCCACTTGAGCACACCGATGGCGATGACTGTGCCAAGCCATTGATTGGCCGTCAGCTCATGCCCCCATCCGCCGATGATACGATAATAGAGTCCTTGGTAGAATTCGGGGAAAAGCGCGACCACTGACATGGCGACAAAGGCAATGATGCTCGCCCAGACGAGCGCGACATCGTCATAATCATTCGATTTTGCGGCGATGACGGTGACGATTTCGCCGCTGGTACCCGCCTCGGCCGCAGCGACCGCGTTGGTGACGATATCATGATCGGCGGTGCTGACGTGGCTGACTTTCATCGGTTCTGCTCCTACCAGCCGCCGGAGGCGCCGCCGCCCCCGAAGCCGCCGCCGCCGCCCGAAAAGCCGCCGAAGCCGCCGCCTCCGCCACCCCAACTCGATCCGCCACCGCCCCAGGACGATCCGCCGCCGCTGCCGCCGCCCCAGTCGTCGCCGCCCCAGATGATGATCGGCGCACCCCACGGGCTGTGTTTGCGCCGCTTGCCGCGCCGCCCGAGGCTCGACAGCATCGGCAGGACGAAGAAGAAAAAGATGATGAAGCCGACAAAGAACAGTCCGCCGAAATTGCCGTCGTCGGCGCGGTCGCGTTCCTGCGATGCTGCAGCGGCTGCGCGCGCTGCGGCCTCCTCGGGCGGCAGCTGGATCTGCTCCGCGATCGCGGTGACGCCCGCCTGAATGCCGGCGGGCATGTCGCCCGCCTTGAACAAGGGGGTCACCGTGTCGCGGATGATCCGCCCCGACAAGGCATCGGTGAGGATCGGTTCGAGGCCAAGGCCGACCGAAATATTCATCCGCCGCTCGTTAGGAGCGATCAGAAAGACGACGCCATCGTCCTTTTCGGCATCGCCGATCTTCCATTCGCGGCCGAGCTTATAGCCATAATCGGCAATATCATTGCCCGCGAGGTCATTGACTGTCGCGACGACCAGCTGATGCCCCGTCGTCGTTTCCAGCTGTTCGAGCTGCGCATTGAGCGCGGCTTCCTCGGCGGGCGGAATGATGTCCGCCTGATCGACGACGCGGCCGGTCAGCTTGGGGAAGCTTTGTGCGGCGGCGGGCATGGCCAGAAGCGACAGGCCGAGCGCCCAGCCGAGCATAATCGACCTCATTGCGTATCTCCTGTTTGGGCGGCGATGGCATCGATGCCGGTGGTAAGGCCAGCGGCGTAGTCGCCCGCCTTGAAGTGGGGGGACATCTGGTGGATCACGGCGAGCGCCTTGTCGTCGGTCAGTGTCTTTTCCATTCCGCTTCCGGTCGCAATTCTCATCTGCCGGTCGTTTGGTGCGACGAGGATGACAATGCCGTCATCATGCCCCTTTCGGCCAATACCCCAGCGATTGCCAAGGCATGTACCGAAATTGTCGATGCTCGCGCCGTTGAGGCTGGGTGCTGTCGCAATGACCATCTGATGGCTCGTGCGCTGCTCATACCGGGCCAGTCGTTCCGACAATTGCGCTTCTTCCTCCGCCGTCAGAATGCCCGCCACGTCGGTCACCCGGCCTTTGAGCGCCATTTGCGGCACACCGGCGCAAGCGCCTGATTCCGCTTGTGCGGCCGCCTTGCAGCCGCCCACGATCATCAGGATCGCGAGCGGGCCTGCAAGAACAGCGAGCCGCATTTTACTGACCGAAATCGACCTTCGGCGCGACATTGGCGTTCGGCGTGATGGCCTTGTACGGCGTCATCGGCTGCGCGCCATGGACGATCTTGGCCCCGATGATGTCGGGGAAGGTGCGGATGGTCGTGTTATAATCCTGCACCGCTGCGTTATAATCCTGGACCGACACGTTGATGCGGTTTTCGGTGCCCTCGAGCTGGGTCATCAGGTCGGCGAAGCGCGCCTGACTCTTGAGGTCGGGATAGGCTTCGACGGTCGCGAGCAGACGGCCGAGCGCGCCGGACACCTGGCCCTGCGCCTGTTGGAACGCCTGAACCTTGGCAGGGTCGTCGAGGTCGCTGGTCGACAGTTTGACCTGCGTCGCCGAAGCGCGCGCCTGAATCACGCCTTGCAGCGTCGATTGTTCGATGTTGGCGGCGCCCTTGGCGGTTTCGACCAGATTGGGGATCAGGTCGGCGCGGCGCTGATAGGCGGCTTCGACATTGGCCCACTTGGCCTTGGCAGCCTCTTCCTTGGTCGGAACGCTGTTGATGCCGCAGGCCGACAGGCTCATCGCGGCGACGGGCAGGATCATCCAGCGGGCGGAACGATAGGTCATGGTCGTAGGTCTCCCTCCGGCGGCGTTTTGCCGCAACAATACACATAATAGGATGGCGCTTGCCTTTGCGCAATCGGCGAGGCATTTTTGACACATAGATCAACCATATGGGGAACATCAAATGCTGGGCGAGTTCAGGGAATTTATCGCGCGCGGCAATGTCATCGACCTCGCGGTCGGTGTCATCATCGGCGGCGCTTTTGCAACAATCACCGGCTCGCTGACCGAGGATCTGATCATGCCGCTGGTCGGTTGGATCTTTGGCGGGGTCGATTTCTCGAGCATGTTCATCCTGCTCGGCAATGTTCCCGACGGGATCGCGGCAACCGATTACGCGGCGCTGAAAAAGGCCGGGGTGGCGATGATCGGCTATGGCGCGTTCATCACCGCGGTGATCAATTTCCTGATCCTCGCGTGGATCATCTTCCTGCTCGTGCGCACGGTGAACAAGGTTGTCCGCAAGGCGCCGGATGCGCCCGCCGGTCCGACCGAAGTCGATCTGCTTGCCGAAATTCGCGACGAGCTGCGCAAGAAGTAGTTTCGGTTCTGTGACAAAATGCCCGGCCGCGCTCTTCCCAAGCGCGGCCGGGCACCCTATATGGGTGGGGTCGGTTTCGGCCGACTATGAGGATAAATGGTGTCGTGGAATAGACACAGCGGACCCGGGGGCAGTACCCGGCGGCTCCACCACAAACCCGTATTTTCCCTTTGGGACGTGCGGGTTTCTGACGGGGCCGAACCAGGATCGACGTGTGTTCAAAGACGATGTTTTCTTCCGGGCTGAGTAACCCGTTCAAGGCTCAAAACCAATAGGTGCTAACGATAACGAAGCACTCGCTCTGGCTGCGTAACCGTTAGGCCTCACGGCCGAAGGTTATTCAAATAGAACGCGGTTCGGACCGAACCGGGCAACAGAATCGGAAACCAGCGGCTGGGGACGAGCCGGGCAACAGAATCGTCCCACCTTTCCCGAAATTCCGGATTTTGAGCGTTCGATCTTCGCCTCTTTCAAGGCCGAGGTCGATATGCCTTGCCCTGCAGAGCGGTTCATATCGCCGCTTCGCCGAGGGGGCGGAATATTCTAATGCGCGCTCCCGCATTGAGCATGGTCCCCCAGCGCTTCGATCACCCGGCAGTCGGCCGCGATGCCGCCGCGGCAGCGACCGACGATCCGGGTCAGTTCCTCGCGCAGCAGGGTTAGTTGTGCGATCTTTTCCTCAACCTGCTGCAGATGGCGGGTCGCGATGCGATCGGCGTCGGCGCAGTCGCGTTCGGGATGGTCCGACAAATCGAGCAACGAGCGGATTTCCTCGATCGTGAAGCCCAGATCGCGCGAATGGCGTACAAAGGCGAGCCGCGCGCGATGGGCGTCGCCATAGCTGCGATAATTGGCCGCGGTGCGCGATGGCGCGGGAAGCAGGCCAATCCGCTCATAATAGCGGATCGTTTCGATATTGGTGCCGGTAGCACGTGACAGCTCGCCAATTTTCATCGCTTGACCCTGTAGTTGATACAGGGTGCATATAGGGTGCCGAATCAAGGAACCAAGACGGCTTTTCCTGCAAAAGCCGGAGCGAGGAAGCAGGAGATACGGCGATGGCCGATAGTTGTTGCGCAGGGGCCAGCGGCAAGACCGCGCTGAACGATCCGCGCTGGCGGCGGATCCTGTGGATCGCACTGCTGATCAACGCCGCGATGTTCGGCATCGAGATCGTCGCCGGCGTCGCCGCGGACTCGCGCGCGCTTCAGGCCGACGCGCTCGATTTTCTGGGTGACAGCGCCAATTATGCGATCAGCCTGGGGGTTGCCGGCATGGCGCTCGCATGGCGCGCGCGCGCCGCGCTTCTGAAGGCCGTGACGATGCTTGCCTTTGGCCTGTGGGTGTTCGGTTCGGCGGCGTGGGGCTTCTTCAGCGGAACAGCGCCGCATGCCGAGACCATGGGACTGATCGGCGCGCTGGCGCTCGCGGCCAACGTTGCGGTCGCGCTGATGCTCTATCGCTATCGCACCGGCGATGCGAATATGCGTTCGGTGTGGATTTGCTCGCGCAACGACGCGATCGGCAACATCGCGGTGATGGGTGCCGCGCTCGGCGTGTTCGGGACGGGGCAGGGATGGCCCGATTTGCTGGTCGCGGCGATCATGGCGGGGCTCGCCATATGGGGCAGCATCGAGGTGTTCCGTCAGGCACGCGGAGAGCTTGGCGGCGTGGCATCGGGGCATGCCGGCTAGGGCAACCCCGACCACGGAGTCGCGGACCTTCTGACCCGCCGCGCGGGCATGCTCATCGCGCGCGACGCACGGCTCATCGGGCGCTCTGTACCGCCGCCTTGTTGTTACGGCGCGGGCGCCGCATCGTCTGGGTATGTTTCAGACATTCTTTACCTTTCGACAACCCATGTCGGCGCATACGCCATAGCCATGCCCATTCACGCGACGATCGAACACCAGCAAGCCTCGGAAAACCAGCGGGGAGCCTCCCGTGTCCGCATGCGGATCGAGACGGAAGGCTCGCTCGACGACGGCGAGGGAACGGCGGTGGTGATCCACAATCTGTCGGCCACCGGCATGCTGATCGAAACCGTCTCGGATCTGACGATCGGGCAGAGGATTTTGGTCGCGCTGCCCGAGGCGCCCGACCTGGCCGCCGCTGTCGTCTGGCGCAGCCAGGCGCTTGCCGGCTGTCGTTTCGATCAACCGCTGTCGCGGGCGATACTCAGCGCCGCACAGCTGCGCAATCCGTTACCGAACGACGTCGATCCGGCGGGCGGAGTCGACCCCTATGAAATGTTGCCGCAGCGTTTGCACCGGTTGCGGCAGGAACGGGGCCTCAGCCGCGCGGCGCTTTCGACGCAAACCGGCTTGAGCACGCCCAGTATCTGGGCATGGGAAACCGGAAAGACGGTCCCGCGGCGCAGCAACCTGCTCGCGCTGGCCGAGGCCTTCGGCATTTCGGAGCGCGAGTTGGTGATCGGTGATCCGGTGGCGCATCCTGCCGATGACGCCGTTTCGGGGGACCGCGTCGAGCAAATGCGCACGCTGATCGAGGCCAGTCGCGAACAGATTGCGACATTGGCTGGGGTCGTGCCCGCCAATGTGAAGATCGCTATCGAATTTTAGGCCGCGCTGCGTCGGGCGGCTGCCGACATGACCGGCCGGCCATCGGCGGCAAACGCACCCAATTCGACCGACGCACCATCACCGCGCAGAGCAAGATGCAGCTCTTCTCCGCAGATAGCGGGGGAGAGGCCGCGAAAGGTAAAAGAGGTCAGCGCATTGTCGCCGAACTGCCGCCGGGCAAGATCGAGCAGAAGTGTCGCAGTGAGCGGGCCGTGGACGACGAGGCCGCGATAGCCCTCTTCGCGCGTCGCGTAGGGCAGGTCATAGTGGATGCGGTGGCTGTTGAAGGTCAGTGCCGAGTAGCGGAACAACAGCGCTTCGTCGGGAACCAGCAGGCGGTGAGCGTCCCACTCGCCGGGATCGAAGCGGCCCTCGCCGGGCGGCGGCGGGGATGGCGGGGCGCCTGAGGGAGCCCCGTCGCGAAACACGATGGATTGCGTCTCGCGCACCGCCAGTTCGCCGTCGGCGCGGATTTCATGTTCGACTTCGACGAAGATCAAGGGCCCCGATCTGCCCTGTTTGGCGGTGATCGAGCGAATAGCCGACCGCCGTTCGACCGATGCGTCAAGGGTGAGGGGGACGAGAAATTCAACCTTGCTTGCCGCCCACATGCGGCGCGGCAGCGCGATTGGCGGCATCCAGCTGTCGGGACTATCCGCGCGCCGCGGGTGGCCGTCGGCGCCCAATGTGGCCGTCGGCGCATCGGGGGTGCAGAGGCACCAGTGAAGGCCCTGCGGAACACTGCCGTCCACTACCGCCTCGCGATCGAGCGTTGCGAGCCAGCGCGCCGTTCGTTCGGCGCTTACCCGGTCGCGGCGGATATCTTCGCGGCCGATCCATGCGTCCCACTCGCTCATCAATTGCGTCCTCCGACTAGCCCGCGCGCGATCACCTGCGCCTGTATCTCGGCCGCACCCTCGAAGATGTTGAGGATGCGCGCGTCGCACAGGATACGGCTGATTTCATATTCCAGTGCATAGCCGTTGCCGCCGTGGATTTGCAGGCTGGCGTCGGCGTTCGACCAGGCGGCGCGTGCGCCGAGCAGCTTTGCCATTCCAGCCTCGATATCACAGCGTTTGCCGCTGTCCTTGGCGCGCGCGGCGGCGTAGCTCAATTCACGTGCCGTGACGAAATCGACGAGGCTCATCGCGAGCTTGTCGGCGACGCGCGGGAAATGGACGATAGCCTTACCGAATTGCTTGCGGTTCATCGCATAGTCGAGCCCGAGTTCGAGCGCGCGGCGTGCAACCCCGACCGCGCGCGCGGCAGTCTGGATGCGCGCGCCTTCGAAGGTGCGCATCAATTGCTTGAAACCCTGTCCCTCTTCGCCGCCGAGCAGGGCGTCGGCGGGTGCGCGCATCGCGTCGAATTGCAGCGCATATTCGCGCATCCCGCGATAGCCGAGCACTTCGATCTCGCTGCCCGTCATCCCGTCGGCGGGGAAGGGTGTGTCCTCGGTCCCGCGCGGTTTGGGGACGAGCAGCATCGACAGCCCGGCATAGCCCTTGGCGTCGGGCAGGGTGCGGGTGAGCAGGGTCATCAGGTCGGACCGCGCGGCGTGGGTGATCCAGTTTTTTGCGCCGTCGATCACCCAGTCACCGCTTGCATCTTGCCGGGCGCGCGTCTGCAGCGATCCGAGGTCGGATCCTACATCGGGTTCGGTGAACACTGCGGTTGGCAGGACTTCGCCGCTGGCGATCCGGGGCAGCCATTGGCGCTTCTGCGCGTCGGTGCCGCCCATGCCGATCAGCTCACCCGCGATTTCCGAGCGGGTGCCGAGCGACCCGGTGCCGATCCAGCCGCGCGACAATTCCTCGGTGACGATGCACATCACCAGCTTGCCGAGCCCGAGCCCGCCAAACTCTTCGGGAATGCAGACGCCAAAGGTGCCGAGGTCGGCCATCGCCGTCACGGTCGCATCGGGGATCAGATCATTGGCGAGGTGCCAGCGGTGCGCGTTCGGAATAATCTCCGCGTCGGTGAAGCGGCGATACTGATCCCGGATGGTGTCGAGGTCGGCGTCGTGGAGCGTCTCGCTCGGCCAATGCCCCGCCGCCAGCGCAGCGGCGAGATCGGCGCGGGTGGCGGCATGGTCGGCGTCGAGCAAGTCGGCGCAGGCATTCGCAAGAGTTCGCGCCGCTGCGCCGATGCCAAGGTCGGCCGGACGGAACATCTCATTCTGCCCCATCGGCAGGCCGCCGACGAGCTGGCCAATACCTTCGGCAAAAGCGAGGGTAGCGATCTTGGCGTCGAGCGGGTTCGAGTCCTGGCCGGACTCGAACCAGTCAAGGGTCGCTTCGAGCGCGGCGACGGTCGTCGCGACCCACGCAAAACCATGCGCCGCGCGCTGCTCGCTGTCGATCGCCCGCGACGCCAGCCGTTCGGCAAGCGCAGCTTGCGCTGCCGCACGATAGGTTTGCGCGGCGGCGAGAGCGGGGCGCAGATCGGCCATGCTCAGACGGCGCGCTCGAAGATCGCCGCGATGCCCTGACCGCCGCCAATGCACATGGTTTCGAGGCCATAGCGGCCGTCGCGGCGGACGAGTTCGCGGGTGAGGTTGGCGAGGATACGGCCGCCCGTCGCTCCGATCGGATGGCCGAGCGAAATGCCCGATCCGTTGACGTTCAAAATCTCGTTACGGCTGTCGTCGTCCGACCAGCCCCAGCCCTTGAGCACTGCGAGCACCTGCGGTGCAAAGGCTTCGTTGAGTTCGACCAGATCGATGTCGTTCCAGCCGAGGCCATTGCGCGCGAACAGGCGTTCGACGGCGGGGACGGGACCGATCCCCATGCGGCTGGGGTCGCAGCCTGCCGCGGCCCAGCTGTGAAACCAGGCAATGGGTTCGAGGCCGAGTTCGTCGAGCTTGTCCTCGGCAACGACAAGGCATGCCGCTGCAGCGTCATTTTGCTGGCTCGCATTTCCGGCAGTGACAACGCCGCCTTCGAGCGGACGGAGCTTGCCGAGCGTTTCCATGGTTGCGTCGGCGCGATAGCCCTCATCCTGCGCGAAGATGACCGGATCGCCTTTTTTCTGCGGAACGGATACCGGGACCAGTTCGTCGGCGAACAGCCCTTTGTCCCATGCCGCGGCGGCGCGCTGATGGCTGCGTACCGCATAGGCGTCGGCAGCCTCGCGGCTGATGCCATAATCCTTCGCGAGATTTTCGGCGGTTTCGATCATCCCGGTGATGACGCCGAAACGCTCGACCGGCTGCGACATCACGCGGCCGCGCGTCAGCCGGTCGTGGAGCGTCAGATTGCCCGCGCGCACGCCCTTGCGGATGTCGGTGCTGTAATGTTCGACGTTCGACATCGATTCGACCCCGCCTGCGACGACGACATCGGACATGCCCGTCTGGACCATCATCGCGGCGTTGGCGATCGCCTGCAGCCCCGACCCGCAGCGGCGGTCGAGCTGATAGCCCGGAACCTCGAGCGGCAGGCCTGCGGCGAGCCATGACCAGTGGCCGATGCATGGCGCCTCGCCATTGCCGTAACCCTGACTGAAGACGACATCGTCAACGCGGCCTGGATCGACCTTGGTGCGCTCGATCAGCGCCTTCAGGATCACGGCGCCAAGGTCGCCGGCGGTCAAGGACGAGAGGCTGCCCCCGAACTTGCCGACGGCGGTGCGGATGGGGGCGACGATGGCGGCGCGGCGCAGGGTCATTTCGGGTCTCCGGTTTGGACTAGTCGTTCGATGGATTGGTTGCGTTTATTCCGAGGGAGGGGGGAGGCGATGTTATGCAACGCCGACAATGCCGGCATCGATCAGGCGGGCAATCTCGCCCGAGGAAAGCGAAAGGCGGGTGGCGAGGACTTCCTCGCTATGCTGGCCGTTCCGCGGGGCGGGGCGGGGCGCCTCCCGCTCCATCTGCGGAATGGTCGAAAAGGCGCCCGCCGCGGGATAGGCAAAGCCGCTCGGGTTTTCAGCTGCGCCGAAGACCGGATTGTCGGCGACCAGCGCCGGATCGTTTACCGCGTCGAGCATCGTGCGATACGCCGAATGGACGATTCCGCCGGCATCGAAGGCGGCGGCAAGGTCGGCATGGGGGCGCGAGGCGATCGCGTGCTCGAACAGCGGATAGAGCGCGTCGCGATGGTTGAAGCGGAGGCCATCGTCTTTGGCGAAAGACACGCCCCGCTCGATCTCGATTGCTGCAATGGCGTCGCCGAGGTCGAGCGCGGCGATGAGGTTCGCCCATTGGCGCGGGGTGACGACGACGATCATCGTGCGCTGCCCGTCACCGGTCACGAAATCGCGCCCGAACAGGCCATAAACCGCATTGCCAAGGCGCGGGCGGTTTTCGCCGGAATAGAGGGTTTCGGCGATGCCGCCCAGATTGGCGACCGTCCCGATCGCGACGTCGGACAGCGGGATGCGAACCTCGCCGCCTTCGCCGGTTGCGCTGCGCCGCTGGATCGCCGCGAGCAGGGCAAAGGAAGCATAGGCGCCCGAGAGCAAATCCCATGACGGCAGGACATGGTTGACCGGTTCGGGGCCCGCGCCGGTGAGCATCGGATAGCCGACCATGTTGTTGACGGTGTAATCGAGCGCAGGCGAACCATCGGCCCAGCCCATGACGCGGACGGTGATCAGGTCGTCGCGGCCCTCGGCGAGCGTTTCGTGCGACAGGAAGCCGCCGACGGGGAAATTGGTGATAAACTGCCCTGTCGCGCGCACCAGTTCCTGCAACAGCTCGCGCCCCTCGGGACGGCCGAGGTCGAGCGCGACCGATTTTTTCGCGCGGTTGAGATTTTCCCAATAGAGCGAGTCATTGTTCGCGGTCACCGGCCAACGGCGAAAATCGGGGCCGCCGCCGATCTGGTCGACGCGGATCACCTCCGCTCCCATTTGCGCGCAATACAGCCCGGCGGTGGGCGAGGCGACGAAGGACGACGCCTCGATCACCGACAGGCCGGAGAGCAGATTGTACATTCAGGCGCTCGCGTGGAATTCGCGCAGCATATGCTTGGCGATCTGGAGCTGGAGGATCTGCGTCGTGCCTTCATAGATGCGATAGATGCGCGCATCGCGGAAGAAGCGTTCGGCGTCATATTCGGCAAGATAGCCCGCGCCGCCATAGACCTGTACGCACGCATCGACGACGCGGCCGCACATTTCGGATGCGAAGACCTTGAACGCTGCGGCCTTGAGCAGGACATTCTCGCCGGCATCGGCGCGGCGGGTGACATCCTCCATCATGCACTCGGCGGCATAAATGTCGATTTCGCTCTGCGCGAGCATCTGCTGGATCAGCTGGAAATTGGCGATCGGTTCGCCGAACGCCTTGCGTTCGGTCGCATAGCGAACCGCGCTGTCGAGTGCGCGGCGGGCGTAGGCGGTCGCAGCGGCGCCGACCGACATGCGGCCGTTGTCGAGGCTCATCATCGCAAAGGCGAAGCCCTTGCCGACCTCGCCCCCGAGCAGAGCTTCGCCGCCGACGCGCACATCCTCGAGGATGATGTCGGAGATGTGGCTGCCCGACTGGCCCATTTTCTTGTCCGACTTGCCCGTCGATATGCCGGGAGCATCCATCGGGACGATGAAGGCCGATACATGCGCGTTTTTCGGCAGATTCTCCTTGCTCGTCCGCGCCATGATTAGCGCGACCTTCGCGAAGGGGGCATTGGTGATGTAGCGTTTGGTGCCATTGAGCACCCACCCATTGTCGGTCTGTACCGCGCTGGTTTGCAGCCCGGCCGAGTCCGATCCCGATCCGGGTTCGGTGAGGCCAAAGGCCGCGATCTCGCCCGCAGCGACGCGCGGCAGCCATTCGGCCTTTTGCGCTTCGGTGCCGCCATTTTTCAGCGCCGAACAGAACATGCCGATGTTGATCGAGATGATCGAACGGAACGCCGGCATCGCATAGCTCAGCGTGTGGATGGTGCGGACATACTGGCTGACATTCATCCCCGCGCCGCCAAATTCCTCGGGCATCGTCAGCCCGAACAGGCCCATGTCGCGCATTTCGGACAGGATGTCGGCGGGAATTTCGTCGGTCTCGATGATGCTCTTTTCGGCCGGGATCAGCCGGTCGCGGACATAGCGTTGGAGTTGCTCGATAAACTGTTCGAAGACATCGGCGTCCATGCCGGGGTTCGCATTGCTCATGCTGGGTTCCTCAGATCGGATCATAGGGGAAGACGTGCGCCGAAACCTCGTCGGCGCGCGCGAAGCTGGGGCGGAAAGCGGGGATGAGTTCGTCGGCGATCGCTTGCGCGGTCCAGCCCTCGACCTTGGTCATCGAACGGATGGGGCGCGGTTTGGAGAACAGCATGATCTCATTCTTGCGCACGCTGAAAATCTGGTTTGTCACATCGCTCGACAGGTCGGAGGCGAGATAGGCGACGAGCGGCGCGATCTTGTCGGCCGACATTTCCTGCATCCGCGCGACGCGCTGTTGCTGATCGGGCGTCTCGGCGGGGATCGACGAGGTCATCCGGCTCCATGCGAAGGGGGCGATGCAGTTCGACCGGACGCCGACGCGAGCCATGTCGAGCGCGATCGACTGCGACAATGCCACGACACCCAGCTTGGCCGCCGAATAATTCGCCTGTCCGATGTTGCCTATCAGGCCGCTGGTCGAGGTGAAGTGGATGAAGCTGCCCGATTGTTGCTCGCGGAAATAAGGCGTCGCGGCCTTCGACACGTTGAAGACGCCGGTCAGATTGACCTCGATGACGCTCTTCCAGTCCTCGTAACTCATCTTGTGCCAGATGGTGTCGCGCAGGATGCCGGCGTTGTTGACCACCGCGTCGATGCGGCCGAACTTCGCGACCGCATCCTCGATGATGCTGGCGGCTTCTTTGGGATCGGCGACATCGGCGAAATTGGCGATCGCCTTGCCGCCAGCGGCGACGATATCGTCGACCGTGGTTTGCGCCGGAGAGGCGTCGCCGCCGTCGCCAGCCTGTGCAACACCCGGATCATTGACCACGACCGCGGCGCCTTCGCTGGCGCAGTGCAGCGCCAGTTCGCGTCCGATCCCGCGCCCGGCGCCAGTGATCGCTACGATTTTACCGTCCAGGCTGTTGCCCATGCCGTCTTCTCCCGTCCGATTCCTCTGCATAGCGCGATAGACGGCGCGTCGCATGATTTCAACATTGGGAATTGAATTTCATCGTGATGAAAACTAATGAACGGGCATGTCCGGTCCGGTCCGCTCGGTTTCGCAAGCCTTCGCCATATTGCGGCTCCTCGCGGAATCGCGCCCATTGTCGCTGTCGGACGTGGGGCGATCGGTGGGGCTCAGCCCATCGAGCTGCCTCAACCTGCTGAAAACATTGGTCGACGAAGGCGCCGCCGAGCGCGATGCGCGGACGAAACTGTATCGGCTGAGCCCTGCCTGGGCCTCGGTCGAGGCGCTGCGCGACGGCGGGGCGCAGGCGCTGGTCGACCGCGCGCTCCCCGTGATGGTGCAACTGGCCGAAGCATCGGACGCCGCCGTCGGGCTGTGGAAGGTCGCCTCGCGCGATCGCCTGCAACTCATCGCGCATGCCGAGAGCAACGCGGGGATGCGGCTGCGACTCGCCGAGGCCCAGCGCCAGCCGCTGGGCGGCGGCGCGGTGGGGCGCGCGCTGGCCGCGGCGCAGGCGATCGACGACGCCGAATTGGCGCGCCGCTATGCCGCCGTGCGCTGGCAGGCCGATTTGTCCTTCGCCGACTATGCCGATCAGGTGCGGCACGCCGGGCAGGTGGGCTATGCGATCGACCAGGGTTTCGCCCATCGCGGCATTTCGACGGTCGCAGTCGCGCTCGCTGAAATCCGGCCGGGCTTTGGCCTCTCGGCGTCGGTTTTCACCGAATCGCGCAACGCCGGGGAAATCGCGGCGCTGGGCGCGGAACTGCTCCGGCTCCGGCGAGCGCTGACGCCTTAATCCTGAAGGATATGGACGATGCCCGGCTGCGGACGGGCGATGCCGCGTGTCAGCCGCGCGAGTAGGGTTTCGTCGATCCGGCTCGTATCGGCCAGTTCGACGCGGAACCGCCCATGCAGCGCGTGGACCGCGCGGACATTGCCGTCGCCGCCGAGCGCGGCGCGAACGTCGGCGGGCAGGGTAGCGCTGTCCGCCTCCGTAGTCCGCCCGGGGGGCGTCACTAGGGGCGCCGCGATGCCCCCGCTTGCCAGCGCGCCACGAATTTCTTCGGCCACCAGATCGGCGATCGGGCCGAGTACGACCTGCGCCGCATTGGCTGATGGCCGGATGATGCCGCGCGCGCCCAGCACCGACAGCGCGCTATCGTCCACAGCCTCCTGATCGGTGACGATCAGGCGCAGCCGGGTGGTGCAGGCATCGACGCTGATCAGGTTCGATGCTCCGCCGAGGGCCGTGACAAAGGCGTCGCCGCGCGGGCTGCCTGCAGACGCGACCGTGACTTCGGCAACATCGCCCTTTTCGCGCCCGGGTGTCGCGAGATCGAAGCGGCGGATGAAAAAGCGGAACAGACCATAATAGAGCCCCGCATAAACCGCGCCGATCGGCAGCAGCAGCCACGGCCGCGTCGCGAGGCTGAAGTTCAGCACATAGTCGAACAGGCCAGCCGAGAAACCGAAGCCCAGCTTGATATCCAGCGCGTGCATCAGCGCCATCGACGCGCCGGTCAGCAGCGCGTGGATCGCATAGAGCAAGGGCGCGACGAACATGAAGGTGAACTCGATCGGTTCGGTCACCCCGGTGAGGAAGCTGGTGAAGGCGAGGCTGAAAAGCATCCCGCCGACCGCCTTGCGCCGCTCGGGGCGCGCCTCGTGATACATGGCGAGGCAGGCGGCGGGCAGGCCGAACATCATCACCGGGAAAAAGCCCGACATGAAGGCGCCGGCATCGGGGTCGCCGGCAAAGAAGCGGCGCAGGTCGCCCGTTGCGCCTTCAAAGTCGCCGACGACGAACCAGGCGGCATTGTTGATGATATGGTGCAGACCGGTGACGATCAGCAAGCGGTTGAGCGCGCCATAGACGAAGAGGCCGATTTCGCCCGATTCGACGACGACGCGGCTCGCGGTGTCGATGGCGCCGCTGACATGCGCATAGCTGTAGCCGACGAGTGCCGCGAGCACCAGCCCGGCGACGCCGCTGGCGATCGGGACGAAGCGGCGACCACCGAAGAAGGCAAGATATTCGGGCAGCGTGATGGTCGCAAAGCGGTTGTAGAAATGGCCGCCGATCAGGCCGGACAAGATCCCGACGGGCACCTCCAGCCGGTCGATGAGTCTCACCGCCCAGTTTTTTGCCGTGAGCGCCGCCGCCGCCTCGGGAAGGCCGGCACCGATGTCGGGGGGAGGCATCATGAAGGTCTGCGCGCCATTTGTCGTGACGAAATAGCATACCACGCCGGCGAGCGCTGCCGCGCCATTGCCGTCGCGCGCAAAGCCCACGGCGACACCGATCGCGAACAATATCCCGAGATTGTCGAAAATCGCGGCGCCGGCGGCGGTGATGAAGGCAATGTCGAGCAGGTCGGGCTGGCCGATGCGCAGCAACAGCCCGGCGATGGGCAGCACCGCGATCGGCAGCATCAAAGCGCGGCCGAGCGGCTGGAGGGTTTCCAGAATTTTTCTCATCGCCCCATCTCCCTAAAACGCTCCTCGAATGCGCGGGCGAGCGCACGAACTTCCGCCGCCGATTTGCATTGCAGGGCAAGCTCGGCATGCGCGCGTGCTTCGATTAACGTCAGGCCGCGTACAATCTGCTTCGCCTCGGCGACGAAGCTCGGGACGGCCGACAATTCACTGGCGCCAAGGCCGATAAGAATCGGCAGCGCGGCGGGGTCGGAGGCGAGCCCGCCGCACACACCGACCCAGCGGCCGCGTGCGTTGGCGAGGCGGCATGTCTCGCCGATCATGCGCAGGACTGCGGGATGCATCGCATCGACCCCGGCTGCGACCGCCGGATTGCCGCGGTCCATCGCGAGCACATATTGGGTGAGATCGTTGGTGCCGATCGACAGGAAATCGGCCTCGACCGCGAGCAGGTCGGCGGTCATCGCCGCCGCCGGAGTTTCGACCATCACGCCCACTTCGACCGGGGTTAATATCCCCATTTCGCCGCGCAGGCGGTCGACGACTGCCCGTACCTGTCGCAATTCGGCGATGCTCGCGATCATGGGGATCATGATCTTGCACTGGCCGACCGGTTCGACGCGCAGGATCGCGCGGAGCTGCGTTTCCAGAAGGTCGGGATGTGCGAGCGCAACGCGGATGCCACGCTGGCCGAGTGCTGGATTTTCCTCCGCATCAATGGGGATATAGGCGGCGGGCTTGTCGCCGCCAATGTCGAGCAGGCGGATGATGACGGGCTTGCCGGGCAACGCGTCGGCGATCGCCTGATAGGCTGCGACCTGTTCATCCTCCAACGGCGCATCGGCGCGACCCAGAAACAGAAATTCGCTGCGGACGAGGCCCGATCCCTCGGCGCCCTGTGCGGCGGCCGCGCTGGCTTCGTCGGCGCTGCCCAGATTGGCGAAGATTTCGATGCGCGTGCCGTCGGCGGTGTGGCAGGCTTCGGCCGCAGCGGCCTGTGCTGCCTCACGCCGCGCATCGCGCCGAGCGATGCGCGCGGCAAAAGCCTCGGTTTCGGTCAGCGTGGGCGACGGGGTGAGATGCGCTGCCTCGGCATCGAGCAACAGCGGTGTGCCATCGGCGATCGCGTCCAGCGCGTCGCCCATCGCGACCAGCGCGGGCAGCCCCATTCCGGCGCACAGGATCGCCACGTGCGAGGTCGGTCCGCCGCGAACGAGCGCGACACCCGCCGGCCGGCCGGCGGCGAGCGCGACGAGCTGCGACGGCAACAGATCGTCGGCAACGATGATCGCGCCAGGCGGAATATTGCCGGCGTCGAGCGGGGTGCCGGTAAGGATCGACAGCAATTGCCGTTCAATATCGACCAGATCGTCGACGCGCTCGATCAGATGGGCATTGCCCGTCGCACGGATCGCGGCGATCTGGTCGTGAATGGCGCCGCGCCAGGCGAAGCCGGCGCTATGTCCCGCCGCGATGCGGTGTTCGGAGGCGTTGAGCAGTTCGGGGTCGTCGATCAGCGCGAGATGCGCCTGCATCACCGCCGCGACGTTGCCGTCGGCTGCCGCGCTGCGCGCCGCGATATGATCGCGCAGGTCCGCGCGCGCGGCGATCAGCGCGATGCGCTCTTCGGCCGCGCCCTTGCCCTCGCGCGCGACGGCAATCGCCGTCTGACTAAGCCGCGCTGCCGGGCCCATTGCGAGGCCGGGGGAGGCGATGACGCCGCCGATCTGGCCGGGCTTCAGCGCCGTCGCGGTGATCGCGTCGATGGGAACGGGTTTCGCGGCGGGGGCGCCTTCGCCCATGTCGGTCCCGAGCAACGCGACGATAGCGGCCAGCGCCGCTTCGGCATCGCCGCCGCGCGCCTGAACGATGATTTCGTCACCAAAGCTGGTGCCGAGCGCGATCAGCGCGACGGTGCTGCGCGCGTCGCCGCGTTTTTCGCCTTTGACCAGATGGATATCGGCCTCGAAGCCGCGCGCGGTTTCGCCGATGCGCGCGGCGGGGCGCGCATGGATGCCGTGCGGGAGCGACAGCTTCAGCGCCTGTTCGATAACCGTGCCGTCGTCCGACCGGCGGCGGGCTTCCTGCGTCACGGGGGTCAGTGTCATCAGCGCCTCGCATGCGCCGATTGCGCGATCGGTCGTGCGGCGGCTGATCGCGAAGGCTTCGGAGTTGGTGACGATGACCGGGGTGATCAGGCTGGTCGCCGCGAGGGCTACCGCGTCGAGGTCGAAACGGATCAGCGGATCGCCGCGCGATACCATCTGACCGAGTGCGACCAGCGGGGTGAAACCCTGTCCTTTCAGCGTAACGGTGTCGAGGCCGATGTGGATCAGTACCTCGGCGCCCTCGACGCTGCGCAGCGCAATGGCATGTCCGGCGTCATGCAAGGTGATCACTTCGCCGTCGAACGGCGCGACCAGCGTATCGCCTAGCGGCTGGATCGCGACCCCGTCGCCCATCATCCGGTCGGCGAAGACCGGGTCGGGAACGCTATCCAGTGTCGCCACCCAACCCTTGAGCGGAGACGTGACAATCAGGCTCATCGACCTACCCCCAATATATTTTTGTTATTTTTGGTTCTGTATTTTGCTTATCGCGCGGTTTGAACAAAGGATGAAACGGGCACGCCGCCGATCCACGTCGCACAAGGCTGCAACTCGGCGTCGAGCCAGACCCAATCGGCGCGTTGTCCCGATGCAATGCTGCCATGGCTGGCATGTAGCGACAGGAAGCGGGCAGGCGTTGTGCTCGCCATCATGGCAACATCGCCGACCGAAAGCCCGGTGGCTTCGGCCGTCTTGCGTACAGCCGACGCCATGTCGAGATGGGTCCCGGCGAGCGTGCCATCCTCGAAAATACAGACGCCGTCTTTCACCGCGATGCGTTTGCCCTGCAACGTGAATTCGCTGACGTCGGTGCCGACGCTCGGCATCGCATCGGTGACCAGCATGATGCGCTCGATGCCCTTCGTCTTGACGGCGAGGCGAACGACGGCGGGGTGAAGATGGACGTCGTCGACGATCAGCCCGCAATAACAGTCCGAATCGAAAGCCGCCCCGACCGCGCCCGGGTTGCGGTGATGCAGTGGCGACATGGCGTTGAACAAATGGGTAAAGCCCGAAAGTCCGGCGGCGATCGCGCGCTGCGCCTCGTCATAAGTCGCGTCGCTGTGCCCTGCGCTGACGATCACCCCGTGACGGACGAGAGTGCGAACATCCTCTGCGTCGCAAAATTCGGGGGCGAGCGTCAGCATCACCCGGCCGCGGCGGGGCGCGGTGAGCAACGCCAGCGTGTCGGCGTCGAGGCGGCGGATGCGGTGGGCTTCGTGGATGCCTCGCTTGATCTCGTTGATGAAGGGGCCTTCGATATGGATGCCGACCACGCCGGCGACACCCTGATCAATTGCGGTATCGACCGCGGTGAGTGCGGCCGCGATCTGGGCGGGGGTGTCGCTGATCAACGTCGGCAGGAAGGATGTCGTGCCGAAGCGGGCGTGGGCTTCGCCGATCCGGGCGATCGCCGCGACATCGGTCTGGTCGTTGAACAGCACGCCGCCGCCGCCGTTGACCTGCGTGTCGATGAAGCCGGGAAGCAGCCAGCCGCCCGCCAGGTCGACAGTTGCATCGACAGGGCCCGAGCCAACCGGTGCGACGGCCGTGACGACGCCCGCTTCCACGGTCAGATCGGCACCGGTAACGGTGCCTGACGGCAGGACGACCCCGCCATGTTGGAATCGAACGATCATAGCGTCTCGGTAACCTTGTTGAGGTGGGGGGGCGAGTCGGGGTTGCATCCGCGTGCAAGCGCCAGGGCATTCGCCATCCGGTAAAAGCTCTGGATCATCAGCAGCGGTTCGATGGCCGGATGCGCGGCGATCGCGGGCAAGTCGGCGACAGTTGCGTCGGGATCGGCAAGCAGTACGGCCGCTCCGCGCGCGCGAAATTCGGCGGCGACATCGCGCACGCTCGTTCCGGCGCGATCGGAACCGCCAAAGGCGAGAACAGGGAACGCCTCACCGACGATCGCCATCGGGCCGTGGCGCACTTCGGCCGAACTGAAGCATTCGGCGTGGAGTGCGGAGGTTTCCTTGAATTTGAGCGCGGCCTCCTGCGCGACGGCCAATCCCAGCCCGCGGCCGAGGACGAACAGGTTGGTCGCGTGCGTATAGGCGTCGATGGCGGACGACCAGTCGAGCGCGAAAGCGCGTTCGAGTTCATCGGGCAGGGCGGTCAGCGCGTCGGCCAGCGCCGCATCTTCTGCCCAGGCAGATACAAGCGCAGCGATCGCAGCGAGCGAGGCGATATAGGATTTGGTCGCCGCGACCGAGCGTTCGGTCCCGGCAGAAAGCGTGATCACCACATCGGCGAGCGCACACAGCGGCGCGTCCTCCGCATTGACGAGCGCGACGACGAAGGCGCCGGCGGCGCGCTGATGCTCGACCGCGGCGAGCAGGTCGGGGCTTTTGCCCGATTGCGAAATCGCTAGGCACAGCCGATCGTCGGTGACGACCGGCGCGTCATAGAGCGACGCCACGGACAGCGCCGCCGATGCGGTCGGCGTGCCTATCGTCGTTTCGATGAGATATTTGGCGTAGGTCGCGGCGTGATCCGATGATCCGCGGGCGCAGGTGACGACGGCGGCGGGCGGCGCGGTGCGAAGCTGCGCGCCGATCGCCGCAAAGGCTTTGCGATTTGCATCCAGCATCCGCGCGACCGCGGCGCTGGCCTCGCCGGCCTCCGTCTCCATCAACGTCTGCTTTCCGTCCAGCGCGACCTTCGGCGTCATATTGTCTCGTCTCCGGTTCGGACGGAGGCCTTTGCCCGTTCGATATCATTGGTACTATATAGGTTATATATATAGTATCAAGATGTATGTTGTCGATGCCGGATAACGGACGTGTTGGCGGTGGCGGGTCAAAGGGAGTTTTTCCCGCAGAGGGCGGGCCGCTGGACGTCGGATATGAATTATTGTTCGGAAGGCGATGAAGGCAGGGCTCTCAGCCGTTCAGTTCCGCCACCACGTCATAGGCATCGCCGCGATAATAGCTTTGGGTGAATTCGGCGGTGCGCCCGTCGGACAGGAAACCGCGGCGTTCGATGAACAGTCCGGGCGTGCCGGGTTCGATTCCCAGAACTTCGGCCTGTTCGGCGGTGAAGGCGACGGCGCGCAGCCGCTGGAGGGCGCGAACGGGCAGGTGGCCGGCGGCATCCAGCGCCTCATAAAGTGATGCGCCGACGGTTTCGACCGAGGGCAGGCAATAGGCGGGAATCGTCGCATATTCGAGCGCCATCGACGTGTCGTCGGCATAGCGGATGCGGTGAAAGCGATAGACGAGCGATCCCGGCGACAAGCCCAGCGACAGCGCCTCTTCGGGGGTCACGGTTCCTGCGGTCTTGCTCACCCATTTGCTGTGCGGCTTGCGCCCGCGCGATACCATGTCCTGCGAAAAGGAGGTCAGCTTGGAAAAGCTTTTCTCGACGCGCGGCCGGGTAACGAAGGTGCCTGCGCCGCGGCGGCGCGCAACGATGCCGTCGGCGACCAGCCCGTCGATCGCCTTGCGCACGGTGATGCGCGAAACGTCAAATTCCTCGGCGAGGTCGCGTTCGGTCGGGATCGCCTCCTCGGGCTTGACCAGTTGGCCCTCGATCGCGTCGCGCAATATCTTGTGCAATTGCAGATAGAGCGGGGTCGGATCTTCCTTTTGCAGCGGACCCACATGTTCGATCAGCGACAAGTCGATGCTCCATCTGATTGTGCGCAGGTCATAGGACCAGCGTCCCCCACCCATGTGTTGCATTGGTATCGTCGCGTCAATCATTCATGCGCGCGATTTGCGGCAAGGCTGCACCCGGTCGTGATAGGACCAATCCGGTTTTGGCCCCCGAAAGCCAATGGCTGTACGAGGACGGATCCAATACCAGGGGATGGCATGCCGCAAGATGGCTGTTCATGGCCGGCGGGGGTAATAGGTCGCGACCGATTTCGAAAATAATACTAATGTAAAACCAATTAGAGAAAAGTTGAAAGGTGGAAAAATGCAGATTTCCACGGTGTCATGCTGTATTTCCTGCGACTTCCGGTCCTGAAGGCCATTGACCCGCGTAAATTGACATGACAAATTAAATACAAATTGTGAAAGGGTGAGCGATATGCGGATGACGGGCTGGACGGCGATGGCGGTTGCGATGCTCTCCGCACCGGCGGCGCAGGCTAGCGAGGCGTCGCAGGCGGCGCTCGACGGGCTTGCCGAGAATATCGGTTACAGGCTGACGGTCGTCGACAATCATCCAGCCTGTCCGACCGGGATCGAGGCCTGCTTTCTGTCGACGATCACGCTGACCTTGCCTGAAACGCTCCCAAAGACGCTGCCGACCAAAGGGCTGTCGCTCACCTTCAGCTTCGTCAATCCGCTGCCGCTCGTCGAAAGCGAGATATTCGACCACCATCACATAAACGGCGATGTCCAGCAGCTAACCCTGAAGCCCGGCGTCGTCCTGCATCCGGGGGCGAAGCACCAGATCAAGCTGTGGGGCGTCGGCTCCAATTTCTCCAAAGCCTTTGCAATGCCGAACGCCTATCTGGTCGCCGATGGTGTGAAGCCGCGGACGATCGCGGCGACGCGGCCGGTTATCGATGCCGATACCGGGCTCGACATATTGCCCTTCGTCGCGCCAATGACCGACGAGGCGCGGCTTGCGACGAAGGGCGATCCCGACAAGACGCGCTGGCTGACCGCCGAGCGCGCTTTCGTCCGGCAGGCAGAGCGACAGGCGCCCAAAGCCACGGGCGTGGTCATCCTGCCCAAGCCAGGCAAGATTGTGCCGGGCAAGGGCGGGGCGGTTGATCTGCGCGGCGGGGTGACGCTGGCGCTCCATGGCTCCGCGCGCGAAGAGCTCGCGCCCGCGCTTGCCGCGCTGGCGCGCGCCGGGGTGGCCGAGGGTGGAAAGACTCCGCTGACGATCCGCATCGGCGCACCGTCGCTGGCATCCGAGGGCTATACGCTCGATGTCGGGGCGACGGGCATTTTGATCACCGCGCGCGACGCGGCGGGGGCAAGCCATGCGCTGCGTTCGCTCGCGCAGCAGGCCGCGTTCGACAAGGGGCAGGTCCGGCCGCTGCACGTCGAGGATGCGCCAGCCTATGGTTTTCGCGGGCTCCACGTCGATCTCGGGCGCAATTTTCACAGTCGCGACGAGATTTTAAAGCTGGTCGAGGCGATGGCGAGCTACAAGCTGAACAAGCTCCATCTTCACCTCGCCGATGATGAGGGGTGGCGGATCGAAATTCCGGCACTGCCCGAACTGGCCGAGGTTGGCGGCAAGCGCTGTCACGACCCGTCAGAACGGACATGCCTGTTGCCGCAGCTTGGTGCCGGGCCCGATGGAGCGGGAGCCGCCGACGGCTATCTTGGCGTGGCCGACTATGTCGCGATCGTGAAGGCTGCGACGGCGCGGCACATCGAAGTCATTCCCTCGATCGACATGCCCGGTCATTCGCGCGCCGCGATCAAGGCGATGGAGGCGCGTTATGCGCGACTGATTGCCGAAGGTAAAAAGACAGAGGCCGAACGATATCGGCTGATCGACCCGGCCGATTCGACCGAATATCGCAGCGTTCAGCATTATGATGACAATACGCTCAGCGTCTGCCTGCCCGCCACCTATGGTTTCGTCGATACGGTGGTCGATGCCTTCATCGACATGCACCGCCAAGCGGGCGCGCCGCTCAAGACCTTTCACCTCGGTGCCGACGAAACGGCGGGCGCGTGGGTGAAATCGCCCGCCTGCGCAACAATGATCGCCGAAAATGGAGGCGATGCGGGCAGGTTGACCCCGCGCTTCATCGAACGGGTCAGCGCCAATCTCGCGGCAAAGGGCCTGCGTGTTGCCGGCTGGAGCGACGGTATGGGGCATACCGAGGCAGCGAACATGCCGAAGCAGGTCCAGACCAATATCTGGGGCGTGCTCCACGCCGGCGCGATCCGCGAAGCGCATGACCAGATGAACCGAGGCTGGGACGCCGTGCTGTCGATCCCCGACCTTGGCTATTTCGACATGCCCTATGCACCGCATCCTGACGAGGGCGGCTATAACTGGGCCTCGCGCGCGGTCGATGATTATCAGGTCTTTGGCTTCATGCCCGGAAACCTGCCCGCAAATGCCGCGACGATCCGCAATATCCATGCCCGGGAAAAGTCGATCGAGGATGCGCCGGTGCTGCAACCGGGGCGGCGCATCGCAGGTATTCAGGCGCAATTGTGGAGCGAGACGATCCGCACCGACACGCGCGTCGATTATATGCTCTTCCCGCGCTTGCTCGCACTTGCCGAGCGTGCGTGGAGCCCGGCGGACTGGGCCCCGGCTTATCAGGCAGGCGCCGCCTATGAATGGAATGATGCGCGGGTCGATCGCGCCCGGCTCGACGCGGGGTGGCAGGATTTCGCCGGGCGTGTCGCGGCACAATTCCCGCAACTCGAAAGCATCGGCATCGCCTATCGCGTCGCGCCGCCGGGCGCGCGGATCGCTGGCGGCAAGCTGGAGGCGAACAGCGTCTTTCCGGGCACCGCGATCGAATATCGTGTCGGCGAAGGCGGTTGGACGCGCTACGCCGGGCCGGTCGAGGTCGATGGCGCGGTCGAACTGCGAAGCCGCTCGGCCGATGGCACGCGCGCCAGTCGGACGGTCCGGGTCGAACCTGCCCACTAGCAGGCGGGGTGCGTGACGACGCAAATCTCCTGGGGCCGCGTCGGGACGCTGATTCCCAAAGCAGATGATGGGGCCTTTCTAAGGGGTGGCTTGCCTCCATCGCCCGTGCGTGCAAGGGACGCAGCGCGCGTCTGACCTTACGGCAATGTCGGAAACGGAGCGCGGGGCAGGAGGATGAGGACGATGCATTTCGACGTGGTGATCGTGGGTGCCGGACATGGTGGCGCGCAAGTGGCAGTGATGCTGCGGACGCAAAAGTTCGAAGGCAGCATCGCGATCATCGGCGACGAACCCGAACTCCCCTATGAGCGGCCGCCGCTGTCGAAGGAATATTTCGCCGGCGAAAAGGAATTTGAACGCATCCAGCTGCGCCCCGCCAAATATTGGGACGAGCGCGAGGTGACGATGATGCTGAACACGCGCATCGTTGCGGTCGATTCGGTCGGCCATACAGTGACCACCGCTGCGGGCGACGCGATCGGCTATGGCAAGCTGGTCTGGGCGACCGGCGGCGCTCCGCGCATGCTGCCGATCCCTGGCGGCGACCTGCCGGGCGTGCAGGGCGTGCGCACCCGCGCCGACGCCGATGCGATGAAGGCGGCGTCCGAAACCGCGGGTCAGATCGTGGTGATCGGCGGTGGCTATATCGGGCTTGAGGCGGCAGCCGTGCTGCGCAAGGCGGGCAAGAAGGTCGTGCTTCTGGAAGCGCTCGACCGAGTGCTCGCGCGCGTCGCGGGCGAAGAATTGTCGCGCTTTTATGAAAAGGAACATCGCGAGCATGGCGTGGACCTGCGGCTCGGCGTGTGCGTCGAGGCGATCGAGGGGGCCGACCGCGTCACCGGCGTTCGCCTGACCGACGACGAAATCATTCCCGCCGATCTGGTCATCGTCGGCATCGGTATCGTGCCCGCCGTCGAACCGCTGATCGCGGCGGGGGCCGAAGGCGGTAACGGTGTTCGCGTCGATCGGCTCTGCAAGACCAGCCTTCCGGACATTTATGCGATCGGTGACTGTGCCGCGCACGAAAATGATTATGCCGAAGGCGCGGTCATCCGGCTGGAATCGGTGCAAAATGCCAATGATCAGGCGAATGTCGTCGCCAAGGGCATTTGCGGCGCCGAGGCGTCCTATCACGCCATTCCCTGGTTCTGGTCGAACCAATATGATTTGAAGCTGCAGACTGCGGGCCTGTCGACCGGGCATGATCAGGCGGTGTTGCGGGGCGACCCCACGACGCGCAGCTTCTCGATCGTCTATCTGAAAGAGGGCAAGGTCATTGCGATCGACTGCGTCAACGCGACCAAGGATTATGTCCAGGGACGTATGGTCGTCACTGCCGGCCTTCAGGCAACCCCCGAACAGCTCGCCGACGCAGAAACGCCTCTGAAAGCGCTTCTCCCCGCTTGAACACTGCTCCCCGCCCGAGGCGGGGAGTGCGCCTTTACCAGTTGATCGTCACGCCGGCCGTTCCCGCGAGCCGGCGGCTGCGCGGACCGTCGGCGTTCAGGCCATAGTCGCCCTTCACATGCAGGCCGATGTTTTCGCCCAGCCAGGCGACCAGCCCGGCTCCGGCTTCGAACTCGGTGCGACCGACGTCGGTGCGGATTGGATTGTCGCCAAAGCGGGTCGTCTGCGTGTCCGAAAATCCATGACGCAAACTCGCGTGAATATAGGGCTGGAACCGGCTGCTCTCGCTCGGATAATCTCCATGTAGTCGGAAGCCCAAGCGACCGGTCAGCGCGTCGCCCGCGGCGAAGGAAATGGTCGAAAACATATCGGCGCGGTCGTTTAGCGACACGCGCTGCCACACCATCTGTGCCTGCGGTTCCAGTGTCCAGCGCCGCGATAGCGCAATCGGATAACCTGCCTCGAGCGAGGCCGCGATGCCCTTTCCGTCGATGTCGATGGCCATCCCGCTGTCCGCGACGGCTTCGCCATCGAACCAGCTATATTGGACCACCGCGTCGACATACCAGCCGTTCGCTCCGACCAGCGTCGCATAGCCGGCCAGATTGCTACTCCTGGCATCGATGCGCCCGACAGTCAGATCGTTCCAGCCGAGCGAGCGGCCACGCGTCGTGCCGTTCATTTCGGCGCGGCCGATGAAGATGCCGGCACGGACGCGGGTGCCGTCCTCATCGCCCGTTCCGACCAGATCCTGACCGATCTGAAAACCCTTCAGGTCGCCGTCGAACGATGGTGCGACGTCGCCGTCCCATTTGATCTCGGCATCCTCGCCCAGCACGCGGCCCCAGCTTGCGGGCAGGAGGTCACCACTGCGGCGGAGCAGCGACTGGTCGCCGCGCCGGGCGTGGAAGCTGCTCAGCGTTGCGGCCGCCAGATGGTGCGCGACCGGCACCGCGACGGCATAGGCCGGAACTTCGGGGCGATAGAGCGGGATGGGCTCGCCGACTTCGCCGATCTGGGGCGTCGCGCCCTCGGTCGGCGGCTCTACCGCCGTCGGTCCGATTGGAACCGGCGCCGGCTCGGTTGGCGGTTCGGGCGCCGGTGCCGGGGGATCGGGGTCGGGTGCGGGGGGCGGTGCGGGCGGCGTCGGCGGTGCCGGGTCGATGACTTCCACCGGCGGCGCGGGGTCTACCGGATCCGGGTTTTCAGGGGTTTGTTCGGGGGGCAGCGGCGCGGGCGGCGGGACTAGCGGCGGAGGCGGAGCCGGGGGTTCGGGCGTCTCGAGCTCGGGCGGCGGTGGCGCGGGTGTCAGTGGCGGAGGCGCCGGGGCTGGCTCGGGCGGGGTTACGGCCGGCGGCGGGGTAACGATTGTCGAGCGCAGATACCAATTGTCGCCGGTGCCGGCGGTTACGCCGCCTTTGAACAGATAATATTCGAACGCGCCGACCGCGACGCGGTGGTTGAGGGCAAAGGCACCGCTGGCAGTCGTCGCGCCGTTCAATGCCTCGACGATGATGATCCCGTTCTGCGCCGTCGTGGCGCCGGTGCCGCCGGCGTTGAGAATCGTGACCCCTGTTGTGCCCGATGCAGCGCCGCCGTCGATGACCAGCCGGTCGGACGCCGAACTGTCGGCGCCCAATACGGTATCGAGGAACAGCATCCCGCCGTTTCCGGCATAATTGCCCCGGATCGTAAAGCGATCGCCGGTGGTATGGCCCCCGTTGGTCAGGTCGATGCGCCCGGCGTTGATCAGGGTCGCGCGCTGACCGGCGGTGAAGGCCGCGATTCCGCTTTGCGCACCGCCGCCGAATAGGGTGCTGGTTCCGTCGAGTGTCAGGGTTCCCGTGCCCGTTCCCGTATCGCCGAGGACCAGCGTCGTGTCGAAAAGCAGTTCGGTGTCGTCGGTGGCGTCGATCCGCTCCCACCCGTCGAAGCGCGCGACGTTGCCAGTCGAGACATTGTCGAAAACCAGCGCATCGGTGCCGGCTCCACCGCTGATCTGCGGCGTCGCGCCAAGATGCGCGTTGGTCAGGCCGGCAAGCCGGGCGGTGTCATCGTCGTCGCCCATGTCGATGGTGCCGTGGACGACGCCGCCGCGGTCCCAGACGAAGCGGTCGGTACCGACGCTCATTCGGATCTCGCCGCCGACCGAGCCGCCGGTGATGGTGACGCTGTCGGTGCCGCCCGATACGCTGATATTACCGCCGATCGTACCGTCGGAGACAATGATCGTGTCGTTGCCGAAACCGGTGACGAGATTGCGGTCGATGGTCCCGCCCGACATGTCGAACAAATTGTCCGCGAGTTTCATATTGACGCGGCCGATGCGGCCCCCGGTCATCCGCGCAATATCGCCATCGTCAAAGGCATCGACGATCCGCCCGCCCGACATGAAGAAGGTGTCGAGGTCGCCGCCCTGATTGAGCGTGCCGATCTCACCGCCGGTCATGCTAAAATCGTCGACGCCAAGGCCCTGTTGCACCGTGCCGGTAACCTTGCCGGCAGCGATATCGAAGACGTCGTCGCCATTGCCCTGATCGATCGCACCGGTGATCTGTCCCGACCCGATCTGAATGCGATCGACCCCGGCACCGAAGGTCACATTGCCGGTAATCGTGCCGGTTCCGCCAGTGGGCAGGATAAGCCGATTGTTACCGCCGGGGTCGTTCAGGCCGGCGGGGGCGGTGCCGCTGTCGCACAGATGATTGTCGTCGGCTGCGGTTGGCACGAGATTGCAGTCCGCCATTGCGGGCGCGGTATAGCCAAAGGCGAGCAGAATCGCGGCGGTGATGCGCGGCGGGCTATAAGCCGGCCGGGGAAGACGGCTTCCGATCATAACAGGCATTGGCTTTCCTTCTGTTTTGAAGGCGCGGCCTGGTCCCTTTTCTCCGTCAAGTTGCCGGAAAAAGTTGCGCGGTTTTTAATGAATAACTTATGCTGAGTGTTGTGCGCAATTGCTAATGAGGCGGAGCGTTTACCCTGTTTTCGCGGGACTAGGCGGGTGGCAACCCATCCTGCATCGAGGGGCCGTCGCCCAAAGCGGTTTTCAGCGTCGCTTTGATGTTGCGGAGCAGGCGGCGCAGCGCGACAATCGCGACGATTGCCGCGGCACCCATCAATATCGCAATGACGATGGCGATCGACGGATAGGCGATCGCGAGTGCGAGAAGCCCCGTCGTTGCGACGTCCTCGCTGGTGGAAACGGCCACATTGCTAAAGGGCTCGGGGCTGACGTTGACCACGGCGCGCGTCGTCGCCTTGGCACCATGGCTAAGCAACGCTCCGCCTCCGCCGAGCAGGAAAGCGATCACTTGCCAGGCCGGGTCGGAGGAATCGACGAGTGCGAGTGCCAGCAGCGCGCCGCCGAGCGGGCGGATGACGCTGTGGACCGCATCCCAGGCCGAATCGACCCACGCGATCTTGTCGGCGAGAAATTCCGCCGCTGTGCCGATCGCAGCCACGCCGAGGACCCACGGGTTGGCAAGGATCTGCAATGCTTGCAGTTGCTCGGGCAGCGGCAGCCAACCAAAATGCATTGCGATGCCGGTCGCCAATATGGTCAGATAAAGCCGCCATCCGGCCAGCAGGCTGAGGCTGCCGGCGACGCCCAAAATCTCCACGATCCCCATGGCCTGCTCCCCTGCATGGTATGGAGCCCATCTTGCACCCGAGTCGGGCCCCGGGCAATGGCCAGATGACAAGGGGGCAAAGCACAGTTATCGCTTTGTCCATGAACCACGTTACGCCGCCGCCCGCACTGCCCCGGGATGCCATTCCCGCAGCGACATTGGTGATCATGCGGTCCGCCGACGACGGCGGGCCCGATGAAATATTGATGGTCAAACGATCAGCCAAAATGGCGTTTGCCGCGGGAGCGGTCGTTTTTCCCGGCGGCCGCATTGATCCCGACGACTATGTCGTCGCGCAGCGGCACGGCTATGCCGAGGATGACGTGGAGGGCGCGGCGCGGGTCGCCGCGATCCGGGAAACGCTGGAGGAGACGGGGCTGGCGATTGGTTGGCCTGGCCTTGCCGAGCAGGATATCGCCGGGGTGCGCGCGGCGTTGCTCGCCGAAAAGCCCTTATCGGGCATATTGGAGGAGTGCGGTGACCGACTCGCGCTTGACGCGCTGGTGCCCTTTGCCCGCTGGTGCCCCAATTTCAAGGAAGCGCGGACCTTCGATACGCGGTTTTATGCAGTCGCTGCGCCGCCCCACAGCCAGGAACTTACAGTCGAAGAGGCGGAGCACAGCCATATATTCTGGGCCAGCGCTCAGGGCACGCTGGCAATGGCCGATCGCGGTGACGTGTCGGTGATTTTCCCGACGCGCCGGAACCTTGAGCGACTGGCTCAGGCTAATGATTTTGTGGGATTTTCTAATCATGCTGGGCAGTTTTCCGTCGATCTGATCACGCCTTGGATCGAGAAACGCGACGGCGGATCCTATCTGTGTATACCCGGCCATCTCGGCTACCCCGTAACGAGTGAACCGCTCGACAGCATCCGCCGGGGGTAAAAAGTCGACCGCGCGAACAGTTTTTCCTGTTTTAGCAATTTCATAAGAAATGGTGGTTAGGGCAAATCGTCGTTGCAATTGTAGGCGGCCTTGCCTAGACGGGCAGTGCAGAATCAGACCGGAGATCGTTTCCTTGGCCTGATTCGAAGAAACATACCAGTGGACGGAGAATATGATGAACCTGCTTAAGAAAGCCGCGATCTCTCTCGCAGCAACCTCGATGATCGCAGCTCCCGTTGCCGCATCGGCTGCTCCCGCAGCTCGTGCCGCTTCGACGGTTGACGGTGAAAGCGAACTGGGTGGCTCGAGCTGGATCATCGCTCTGGTCGCGCTGGTCGCCATTGTCGGCGGCATCATCATCGCAACCGACAACAACGACGATGAACCCACCAGCCCGGGCTGACTTGTCTCATCAAATCGTCTTGAAAGGGTCCGGAGCTTCGTTCCGGGCCCTTTTTTGATGCTTGATCAACGCCTTCCGATTACGGGCGCTCCATCCAGAGCGGTCAAGCTCTAAAGCGTGGCGTTGCGGATTGTGCGGGACCGCGCCAGCGGAATGGCCTGTCGGGCACGGTCCGCAGCATCGCGGACGATGGGGACAAGGGCGAGGCTATAATCCGTTTTGCCGACGGCTTCTGTGTCGGCCAGCACGCCACCCCAGGGATCAACGGCCAGACTATGGCCAAAGGTCGCGCGTCCATCCTCATGGGTTCCGCCTTGCGCCGCCGCCAATACGTGGCAACCCGTCTCGATGGCCCGCGCGCGCAGCAGCAGATGCCAATGGGCTTCGCCGGTCGATACCGTAAAGGCGGCGGGGACGGCGATGACCTCGGCACCGCGATCGACCAGAGCGCGATATAGCTCGGGGAACCGGACATCGTAACAAATGCTGAGGCCGATGCGCCCGACAGGTGTGTCGACGACAGCAAGCTCGCTTCCCCCGGCATAGGCGGCCGATTCTGTCCAATTCTCCCCGCTGGGCAGCGTGACGTCGAACATGTGGATCTTGTCATAGCGCGCGCGGATGCTCCCGTCGGCGGCAATCACATGGCTGCGGTTAAGGCGCCGCCGGCCGTCATCGGTGAGCAGGGGCATCGACCCCGAGTGAAGCCACAGGCCGTGACGCCGGGCTATGTCCTGAAGTGCGGCCGGCCAGTGGCTCTCATCCTCGCGCACGATATGCACCGCCGAGCGTTGACGGTCACGGTCGAGAAGCAGCGACATTTCGGGCAGAAACGCCATTGCGGCGCCTTGTGCCGCCGCGGCAGCGAGCGCGCGGTCGATCACAGCCAGATTGGCATCGGGGTCAATGCCGCTGGTCATCTGAACCAGCGCGGCGAGCGGGGCAGGGGGCGTTTCCATCAGGCCGGGCTAGGACGTTGCAGGGCGCAGGACAAGCGCCGCGACAGTTCAGTGGCCAGCAAGGTGCGATGACGATAAGGTGGCCGGATGTTGAACTTTACCGCGCCGCCGCGCCGCTTCCTCCACTTCGTCTTGCCAACCTGCGCAGTTGCTGCCGCACTGCTGCTTTCGCCCTCGATTGCGTTCGCACAGGATTCCGCGACCGCGGAGAGTCGGGCCAAGAATGACAGCTGGCTCTATGCCGGCAGCGACATTCCGCGCGACACGGCGTGGCAATTCGGCGAATTGCCCAATGGGGTGCGCTATGCGGTGCGAAACAATGGTGTTCCGCCGGGACAGGTGTCGATCCGGGTACGGATGGATGTCGGGTCGATGTTCGAAACCGAAGAAGAGCGTGGCTATGCCCATTTGCTGGAACATCTGACCTTTCGCGGATCGGAACATATTCCCGATGGAGAGGCGAAGCGCATCTGGCAGCGTTTCGGGGTGACTTTCGGCAGCGATTCGAACGCACAGACGACGCCGACGCAGACAGTGTACCAGCTTGATTTGCCGAGCGTGACCCCCACGACGCTCGATGAAAGCATGAAATTATTGTCCGGAATGGTGCGCGAGCCGCGCATTTCGGAACTGGCCGTCGCTGCCGAGCGGGGCGTCGTGCAGGCCGAATTGCGCGAATCGGACGGTCCGCAAAAGCGCATTGCCGATGCGACCAACGCGCATTTCTTCGCCGGGCAATTGCTCGGCGATCGTTCGCCGATCGGAACCGTGGCTTCGCTGGGCAAGGCAAGCGCGACGTCGGTCGCGGCCTTCCACCAGCGCTGGTATCGCCCCGAACGCGCAGTGGTGGTGATTGTCGGCGACGCCGATCCTGCGGTGCTCGCGCGCTTGGTCGAGAAATATTATGGCGACTGGCGCGGCAACGGCGCCAACCCGCCGACGCCCGATTTTGGCAAGCCCGACCCCAAGGCGCCCGCGGCGCGATCGATCGTCGAAGCGAACCAGCCGCCCGCGCTGACGCTGGCGATGATCCGCCCCTGGCAAAAGCGGATCGATACCGTTGAAAATACCCGGCGGCTCTATCTGGAATTCATCGCGCAGGCGCTGGTCAACCGGCGACTGGAAAATCGCGCCCGCGCCGGGGGCAGCTATCTGGTCGCGACGGTGGCTCAGGAATATGTCAGCCGCAGCGTCGATGTGACGATGGCGCAGATCGTGCCGCTGAGCGATTGGAAAGCTGCGCTGGCCGATGTGCGCGGGGTGATTGCCGATGCGATCAAGAGGCCTCCGTCGCAGGCCGACATCGACCGCGAAGCAAATGAGATAGAGGCCTTTTTGCGCAAGGAATTGGAGAATGCGCGGAACGAACCCGGCGCCCGGCTGGCCGACGACATGGTGCGCGCGGTTGATATTCAGGAGGTCGTGACAAGCCCGCAGGGGCAGGTCGACATGTTCGCTGCGATCCGCGCCTCGGCGACGCCGCAAGTGATGCTCGACACCAGTCGCGCGGTGTTCGGCGCGCCGGTGAGCCGCGTCGTGTTGACGACCCCGACAGCGATTGAGGGCGGCGACGCCGCGCTGCTGGCTGCGTTGCAGGCGCCGGCGACGCTGCGTGACGACCGACTGGTCGCCGGTAGCATCGATTTCGGGAAATTCCCGGTGATTGGCACGCCCGGCACGATTGCTTCGACCGCCTTGGTTCCCGGCCTTCGCGCCGAGCGGATCGAATTTGCCAATGGCGTGACGGCGCTGGTGTCGAACAACAAGGTCGAACCGGGCAAGGTGCGCGTCAACGTCCGCTTTGGAACCGGCAACCGCAGTGTCGCCGCCGATGCGCCCAATCTGCTCTGGACCGGCGATTATGCGCTGACCGCGAGCGGTATTGGGCCGTGGGGACAGAATGAGATTGATCAGGTGACCAACGGGCGCCAGATTCAGCTCAATTTCGCGATCGACGACGACGCGTTCGAACTGTCGGCCGAAAGCAACCCCGCCGATCTCGCCGATCAGCTGCGGTTGATCGCCGGAAAGCTTGCCTTTCCGCGCTGGGACAGCGCGCCGGTCGACCGCATCCGCGTCGGCTATCTCACCGGATACGACCTTAACGACGCGACCCCTAACGCCGTGCTCGACCGCAATCTGCGCGGCTGGCTGACGGGCAACGACCGCCGCTGGATCGCGCCCGACCGCGCGGAGATCGAGGCCCTGACTCCTGCGGCCTTCCGCGCTTTTTGGGAACCGCGCCTTGCGAGCGGCCCGGTCGAGGTGCAGATATTCGGCGACCTCGCGGCGGTCGATTATCGCAAGATTCTGGCCGAGACGCTGGGCGCACTGGCGCCGCGGCAGGAAATCGCGCCCGCTGGCGGTAAGCAGGTTGCGTTTGCCAAGCCCGCACGCGCACCGCAAATTGCCTATCACCGCGGCGAACAGGGGCAGGCCGCTGCGATGACGGCCTGGCCGACCGGCGGTGGTATCGCATCGCCGCGCGACGCCCGCGGAATGGAGGTGTTGGCTGCTGTTTTTAATGATCGTCTCTTTGACCGTCTCCGTGCCGAGCAGGGGGCGAGCTATGGGCCGGTCGTCGACAGCCATTGGCCGACGGGTTTCGACAGCGGCGGCTATTTGCTGGTCGGCAGCCTGCTCGCGCCCAAGGATGTGAACCGTTTCTATGGGATTGCGCGGGATATTGCCGCCGATCTGGTCGCCAATCCGGTGACCGCCGACGAGCTGGCACGCAATGCCGGGCCGATCCGCGAGCAGGTGACGCGGGCATCGACGGGCAATGTATACTGGATGTTCCTGCTCGAAGGCGCGACGCGCGACCCGCGGGTCGCCGCCAATGCGCTGTCGATCGAACAGGATATCGCCTCGATCACCGCCGCCGACGTCCAGCGGCTCGCGAAACAATATCTGACCCCGCGCCGCCAATGGTCGCTGGCGATCCTGCCCAAGGGGATGACACTGGCCGATGCCGCGGCGCTCGACGTCGCGGCGGCAACGCCGGCAGCGGGCGCGCGCTAGGCGCTTTCGCCGTCGGCTACCGACCGGCGAACCTTGCGGATGCGCGGTTCGTGGTCGAGCTGGCCCTTGGTCATAATGTCGTGGCGCATCCTGGCGCGGACGTCGTGGATCGACGCAATCACCGGGCCCATCGCGACGCCGAGGTCGACCAGCACCGCCTCGGCGAGTTGCAGCGAGCTTTCGAGCGTTTCGGGCACCGCGTCGCTTGCGCCCGCCTGATAGAGGGCGGCGGCATGGTCGGCGCCGCGCGCGCGGCTGATGATCGGCAGGTCGGGATATTTTTGCCGCAGCTGGCGCGTCATCCGAAGCTGCTGGACCGGATCGTCCATGGTCAGCACGACCGCGTCGGCGTTTTCGACGCCCAGCTTGTCGAGGCTTCCCGGCCGCGCGACATCGGCAAAGCGGACGAGAAAGCCGTCGCGCCGGGCCGCGGCGACGGTGTCAATGTCGGCATCGACCGCAATATAGGGCCGGCCATGTTCGCGTAACAGATCGGCGACCACACGGCCGACGCGGCCGAAGCCGACGATCACGGTGCGCTTCTCGGGGGTTTCGGGGATGGATGCGCCGTCGCTGCTCCGCATCTCGATCCGCCGGGATATATCGTGACCGACGCGCGCGAGGAGCGGGGTGATGGTGAGGCCGATCGCCGTGACCAACTGCCAGAACTCGGCGGTGCTGCGGCCGATAATCTGTGCCTGCAAGGCGGTCGCGAGCACGATCAGCGTCGTTTCCGACGGGCTGGACATCAGCAGGCCGACCTCGGCGGCGGTGCCGCGCCCCGCCACATTGGAGAAGCGCAGCAGCGCGGCGGTGACGACCGCCTTGATCAGGATGACCCCGACCACCGCCGCGATCAGTTGCGGCCATTGTTCGGCAATCGTCTTGAGGTTGAGCCCCATGCCGACGCTGATCAGGAATACCCCGAGTGCGAGCCCTTTAAAGGGCGCGGTGATCGATTCGACCTCGCCATGATATTCGGTTTCGGCGATCATCAGGCCGGCGAGCAAGGCGCCGACGATCGGCGACAGGCCGACCGCAGCGGTGGCCAGCGCCGCGACGATGACGACGAGAAGGCTGGCGGCAAGAAAGAGTTCGGGGTCCTTGGCGCGCGCGGCTTGCGCAAAGATGCGCGGCAGCAGGAACCAGCCGGCAATGGCGAGCGCGGCGACGACGACCGCGCCCTGCCACAGGGTGGTCAGCAGCAATTCGGTGCCATCGGCCGCCGCGTTGGGCGCGAAGGCGCCGAGGATGAAGATGATCGGGACGATCGCCAGATCCTCGAACAGCAACATCGAGAAAGAGGCGCGGCCGACCGCCGACTTGGTTCCGGCGATCGGCAGGACCAGCGCGGTCGAAGAGAGGGCGAGGGCGATGCCGAGCCCGAAGGCGGCGGGGGTCGAATAATCGGTGAGCAGCATCAGCGCGCCACCAAGGATCGTCCCCCCGAGCAGCAATTCGGCCGCGCCGATCCCGAACACCAGTTTGCGCAGTTGCCACAAGCGGCGGAACGACAGTTCGAGCCCGATCGAGAAGAGCAGCAGGATGATGCCGAATTCGGCGAAAAGCGCGATATCTTCGGTCGAGGCGATGGTGACATGTTTCAGCCACGGATAATCGCCGGTGAGCGCGCCGAGCCCCGATGGTCCGACGAGCAGGCCGACGAGGATGAACCCGATAACGGGGGTGATACGAAACCGTGCGAACGCCGGAATGACGATGCCTGCGGCACCGAGGACCACCAGCGCATTGCCGAGGGCCGATGTTTCTGTTTCTGATACCATTGGGGCCGACCTTATGCAGGCCGGCCCCGGTTGGCTAGATATCTATGTCAACCTGTTCGGTTGTTCATTCGGCCATGGCCGCTTCGAGATTTTCGACGATCGCCTCGAAGAAGCCTTCGGTGGTCAGCCAATTCTGATCGGGACCGATCAGCAGCGCCAGATCCTTGGTCATCTTGCCGCTTTCGACGGTGTCGACGCAGACGCGCTCGAGCGTCTCGGCGAACTTCGTCACCTCGGGGGTGTTGTCGAGCTTGCCGCGATGCTTGAGCCCGCCGGTCCATGCAAAGATCGACGCGATCGGGTTGGTCGACGTCGCCTTGCCCTGCTGGTGCATGCGATAGTGGCGCGTCACGGTGCCGTGTGCGGCTTCGGATTCGACGGTCTGGCCATCGGGGGTCATCAGCACGCTGGTCATCAGGCCGAGCGAGCCAAAGCCCTGTGCAACGGTATCCGACTGGACGTCGCCGTCGTAGTTTTTGCAGGCCCAGACGAACTTGCCGCTCCACTTGAGCGCCGATGCGACCATGTCGTCGATCAGGCGGTGTTCGTAAACGATGCCAGCAGCATCGAATTTTTCCTTGAATTCGGCCTGGAAGACTTCCTCGAACAGATCCTTGAAGCGGCCGTCATAGGCCTTGAGGATCGTGTTCTTGGTCGACAGATACACCGGCCATTCGCGGGCGAGGCCATAGTTCAGGCTGGCGCGCGCGAAGTCGCGGATCGAATCGTCGAGGTTGTACATGCCCATCGCGACGCCCGCCGACGGGAACTGGAACACTTCTTCGTCGATCAGCGTGCCGTCTTCGCCTTCGAAAACCAGGCGCAGCTTGCCGGGGCCGGGGACGCGGAAATCGGTCGCCTTATACTGGTCGCCGAAAGCATGACGGCCGACGACGATCGGATCGGTCCAGCCGGGAACGAGACGCGGGACGTTCTTCATGACGATCGGTTCGCGGAACACCACGCCGCCCAGGATGTTGCGGATCGTGCCGTTCGGCGACTTCCACATCTTCTTCAGGCCGAATTCCTCGACGCGCGCTTCGTCGGGGGTGATCGTCGCACATTTGATGCCGACGCCATATTTGGCGATCGCATTGGCGGCGTCGACGGTGATCTTGTCGTTGGTCTCGTCGCGCATCTCGACGCTGAGGTCGTAATAGTGGAGATCGATGTCGAGATAGGGCAGGATCAACCGTTCGCGGATCCATTGCCAGATGATCCGGGTCATTTCGTCGCCGTCGAGTTCGACGACCGGGTTGGCTACCTTGATCTTGCCCATAATAGTGCCTTTTTCCTTGGGGAGTCGGATTTGCACGCGCCTTAGGCAATGCGGCGCGATTGTTCAACCGTCGTCGCGGCCCTGCCGGTGCCCCGACAAGCCCATGTTACCCATATCCCATTGTCAGTGCGGGATGGCCGCCCTAGAAGACTGCCATGTCCACAACCATTTCCTCCAACCGCCCCGGTGGCGGTATCAAGTGGCGCTGGCCGTCGATCCATCCCGAAGGCCGCAAGTTCCTTCTGATCGCGGCGATCATCACCCTGTGTTTCTGGCTGCTCGGCTGGGAAATCCTCGGCTGGCTGATGGCCGGCGTGACGGCTTGGGTCGGCGCCTTCTTTCGCGATCCGGTGCGGATTACGCCGACGGGCAGCGATCTGGTGATCGCCCCCGCCGACGGGCTGGTGACGCAGATTGCCGAAGTCGCGCCGCCGCCGGAAATTGCCGGCCTCGACGGGCTGGGCGACGCGCCGATGCTGCGCGTGTCGATTTTCATGAGCGTGTTCGACGTCCATATCAACCGCACCGCGGTCGCCGGAACGCTTCGCAAGCTCGTCTATATTCCGGGCAAGTTCGTGAACGCCGACCTCGACAAGGCGAGCGAGGAAAATGAGCGTCAGCATTTCGTCGTCGAGCGCGCCGATGGCGTCCGCATCGGCTTTACCCAGATTGCGGGGCTCGTCGCCCGGCGCATCATGCCCTTCGTCAGCATGGGGGCCGAGCTTTCGACCGGTCAGCGCGTCGGGCTGATCCGTTTCGGCAGCCGCGTCGACGTCTATCTGCCTGCGGGGACGACCCCGCAGGTGCTGCTGGGCCAGCGCACGCTCGCCGGCGAAACCATCGTCGCGCGGATCGGCAAGGCCGAAACGATCGACGGCGTTGGGCAATAATGTGTCGGATGCCAAGCTGACCGACGACGGGCGCGCGGTGCCCGACATCGAGCGTCGCCGGATCGGCGGCATCCCCCTGCGCGCCTTTGCGCCCAATGCCATCACCATTCTGGCGCTTTGCTCGGGCCTGACCGGGGTTCGTTTTGCGATCGACGGGGATTGGGCGGCGGCGATCACGATGATCATCGTGGCCGGCGTGCTCGACGGAATGGACGGCCGCATTGCGCGGCTGCTTCGCGCGCAAAGCAAATTTGGCGCCGAACTCGATTCGCTGTCCGACGTGATCGCCTTTGGCGTGGCGCCGGCGATGATCCTTTTCTTCTGGTCGCTCGACGAGGCGCCCAAATTCGGATGGACCGCCGCGCTTGCGCTCGCGGTCTGCTGCGCACTGCGTCTCGCGCGCTTCAATTCGCGCATGGATGCCGATTTTCAGCCGCATAAATCGGCCGGTTTCATGACCGGAATTCCGGCGCCGGCCGGGGCAGGGCTGTCGTTCGTTCCCGTCTATCTGTGGCTGGTGACCGACAACGACCTGTTCCGCCAATGGTATATCGTCATGCCGTGGGCGCTGGGCGTCGCGATGCTGATGATCTCTGCCATCCCGACCTATAGCTGGTCGTCGATCCGCCTGCGCCGTTCGTGGCGGATTTTTGCGCTGGCGGGGGTCGGCCTGTTCGGCGCGGCGCTGGTGACGGCGCCCTGGTGGACCCTGCTCGCGGTGTGCGCGCTCTATGTGCTTGCGCTGCCCTTTGGGCTCGCCAGCTATGCGAAGGTCAGGCGGCGCGGCTGAGCTGCGGCCGGGCGCGGGCGGCGTTGCGAATCGCGCGCGCCCCGGTCCGGCGCAGCGGCAGGACGCGCGGCGCAGGACCCGATTTCGGTGTTGCCGCGACGGGGAAGGCGCCTTCGCCGAGCAGCGCCGACAGGATCGCATCTTCATTGGATTTCAGCATTGCGACGATCACGGTGATGCCAAGCCCGGCGGCGATGGCGAAAAGGAGAGCGGCTGCGACCTGAACCATGATCTTGTCCTTCCGGTTTTTTCGTGCGAAAACCCTGATGTCGATGGGACGGCTCCGCTGAGCTTTTGTTCCATGTTCCCTTTTTGTTCTCAAGCTTTTTGCGACGAACCGAGTGCGATTGTCGTCGTGCCGCCATTTCGCGCGCGCCGAAATCGAGGGCACGGACGGGCGCAAAAAGGCCGCTTCCCCCTTGCTTTTCGCGGCGAGGGCGTTTAACGGCCCGCCCATTCCACATGGAAGGCGCACATAAACCGGTGCCGGGACCATCCCTCGCGGATGCCTCGGTTCTTGCTTTCCAGAGGACCAACCGGAAGGAGAAAGACTATGGCGGCCCCTGTCGTCACGATGCAGAATCTTATCGAAGCTGGCGCCCACTTCGGCCACCAGACCCACCGTTGGAACCCGCGCATGAAGCCGTATATCTTCGGCGCGCGCAACGGCATCCACATTCTTGACCTGTCGCAGACCGTGCCGCTTTTCGCGCGCGCTCTCGAATTCGTTGCCTCGTCGGCAGCGTCGGGCGGCAAGGTCCTGTTCGTCGGCACCAAGCGCCAGGCACAGGGCCCGATCGCCGATGCGGCTCGCGCTTCGGGTCAGCACTTCGTCAACCATCGCTGGCTGGGCGGCATGCTCACCAACTGGAAGACGATCTCGGGTTCGATCAAGCGCCTCAAGATGCTCGAAGAGCAGCTGTCGGGCGACACCTCGGGCCTGACCAAGAAGGAAGTGCTCAACAAGACGCGCGAACGCGACAAGCTGGAACTCAGCCTGGGCGGCATCCGCGACATGGGCGGCATTCCCGACGTGATGTTCGTGATCGACGCGAACAAGGAAGAGCTGGCGATCAAGGAAGCCAACGTCCTTGGCATTCCCGTCGTTGCGATCCTCGATTCGAACGTCTCGCCCGACGGCATCGCGTTCCCGGTTCCGGCGAACGATGACGCCGCCCGTGCGATCCGCATGTATTGCGACGCGGTGGCCCAGGCGGCGACCCGTGGCGGCCAGCAGGCTCGCGCCGATCGCGGCGAAGACCTTGGCGCCGCAGTGAACCCGGTTGTCGAACCCGTGCTGGTCGAAGAAGCCGCACCGGCCGTGACCGAAGACGAACAGGTTCCGGCCGAAGCGGCCGCAGAAACCGAGCGCCAGAGCGACGCATAAGCGCGCCTGACGTGACCCCGGCGGCGGCTGCATTCGTGCGGCCGCCGCCCCGGTCATCGCATTGACTTATCGCGCCGCCATGTGCGCGGCGCAGCAGCGGGCCGAATTTCACGGCCCGCCCTTTTTTGGAAAGGATCACCCATGGCTGAAATTACGGCCGCTCTCGTCAAGGAACTGCGCGACCGCACCGGCGCCGGCATGATGGACTGCAAAAAGGCGCTTGCCGAAAATGGCGGCGACATCGAAGCGTCGATCGACTGGCTGCGCACCAAGGGTCTCGCCGCCGCTGCCAAAAAGGCTGGCCGCGTCGCTGCTGAAGGTCTGGTTGGCGTTGCCACCGACGGCAATCGCGGTGCGATGGTCGAGGTCAACAGCGAAACCGACTTCGTTGCGAAGAACGAACAGTTCCAGGACTTTGTCCGTGACGTGACCCAGGTCGCGCTCGCCGGCAGCATCACCGATATCGACGCGCTGGGCGCTGCGGCTTACCCCGCCGGCGGCACCGTTGCCGAGGCGCTGACGCAGAATGTCGCGACGATCGGTGAAAACCAGTCGCTGCGCCGTTCGGTCATCATGACCGTGAACTCGGGCGTCGTCACCGCCTATGTCCACAACGCTGCCGCTCCCGGCATGGGCAAGATCGGCGTGCTCATCGCGCTCGAATCGACCGCCGGTGCCGACGTTCTCGAACCGCTGGGCAAGCAGCTGGCGATGCACGTCGCCGCCGCGAACCCGCTGGCGCTGAACGGTGACGACCTCGACGCCGATCTGGTCGCACGCGAACGCGCGATCGCCGAAGAAAAGGCTGCCCAGTCGGGCAAGCCCGCCGAAATCGTCTCGAAGATGGTTGACGGCTCGATCGCGAAGTATCGCAAGGAAAATGCGCTGCTGTCGCAGCTCTTTGTGATGGACGGCAAGACCCCGGTCGCCGAAGTCGTCGCGGCTGCCGGCAAGGATGTCGGCGCGACGATCACGCTCAAGGGCTTCACCCGCTTCCAGCTCGGCGAAGGCATCGAGAAGGAAGAAAGCGATTTCGCGGCAGAAGTCGCGAAGGTCTCTGGCGTTTGACACAATAAACGTGGAATTGCTGCGCTGCGGCGCGGCACTCCGCTTGGCAATGGCGCGTACTCTGACTAGGGTGCGCGCCATTCGCATATTTCCCCCAGCTAAAGGTATTATCGCAATATGGCATTGCCCGGCCTGAAACGCATATTGTTGAAACTGTCGGGTGAGGCGCTGATGGGCTCAAGCGCCTTCGGCATCGACCCCGACACCGTCGCCAGCATGGCCGCCGAAGTGAAGGCAGCGAAGGAGCGCGGGCTCGAAATCTGTCTGGTGATCGGCGGCGGCAATATCTTTCGCGGTATGGCGGGCGCCGCCAAGGGCATGGACCGCGCGCAAGCCGACTATATGGGCATGCTCGCCACCGTGATGAACGCGCTGGCGATGCAGAATGCGCTCGAGCAGCTGGGGGTGGAAACCCGCGTCCAGTCGGCGATCGAGATGGACAAGGTGTGCGAACCCGTCATCCGCCGCCGCGCCGAGCGTCATATGGAAAAGGGCCGGGTGGTGATTTTTGCTGCGGGCGTTGGCGCGCCTTATTTCACCACCGACAGCGGCGCCGCGCTGCGCGCTGCCGAGATGAAGTGCGACGCGCTGCTCAAGGGCACCAGCGTCGATGGCGTCTATAATGCCGACCCCAAGAAGGACGCGAACGCGGTCCGTTACGACCGGCTCAGCTATGACCGCGTCCTTGCCGACAATCTGAAGGTGATGGATGCCAGTGCGGTCGCGCTTTGCCGCGACAATCATATTCCGATTGTGGTGTTCAATATCCGTGAACCCGGCAATCTGGCGCGCGTTCTGACGGGCGAGGGTGTTTCCACCATCGTCGGCGACGCCGACTGACGAAATGACGTCGGCGACGCCGACTGAAGAGATCATGTCCGGCAGCGACGCCGGCAAAGCTTGGAATAGAGGAAAAGACGATGGCGAAATATGACAAGGCCGACCTGGAACGCCGGATGCACGGTGCGGTCGAATCGCTGAAGAGCGACCTTTCGGGCCTCCGCACCGGCCGCGCGCATACCGCGCTGCTCGATCCGGTCACGGTCGAGGTTTATGGCAGCCACATGCCGCTGAACCAGGTCGCATCGGTCAGCGCGCCCGAGCCGCGCATGCTGTCGGTGCAGGTGTGGGACAAGTCGAACGTCGGTCCGGTCGACAAGGCGATCCGGTCGGCAGGCCTCGGCCTCAATCCGATCGTCGATGGCCAGACGCTGCGCCTGCCGATCCCCGAAATGACGCAGGAGCGCCGCAAGGAACTGTCCAAGCTGGCCGGCAAATATGCCGAAGCCGCGCGCGTCGCCGTGCGCAACGTCCGCCGCGATGGCATGGACAATCTGAAGGTGGACGAGAATAAAAAGGAAATCAGCGAGGACGATCGCAAGCGCCACGAAGCCGAGGTGCAGAAACTGACCGACGCGACGATCGCCGAAATCGATGCGGCTGCGTCGGCCAAGGAAAAGGAAATTCTGGGCTAGTGCTTTTGGGCACTTTCCTTTCAGTCGTTCGGACTGAGCCTGCCGAAGCCCCGTCCTTCTCTTGCCCGGAGACGGAACGGCCCTTCGACAAGCTCGGGACGAACGGTTTTTGAGTTAGCCGATGTCAACGAGAAATCACGGTGCGCGCCATGTCGCCATCATCATGGACGGCAACGGCCGTTGGGCGAAGAAGCGCTTTTTGCCGCGCGTCGCGGGTCACAAGGCGGGTGTCGAAGCCGTGCGCAACATCGTCCGCGCGGCGGGCGACCTGGGCATCGAGGCGCTGACGCTTTATGCCTTTTCGTCCGAAAACTGGAAACGGCCCGAGGAAGAGGTCAGCGACCTGATGGGGCTGATGAAGCGTTTCATCATCAGCGATCTCGACGAATTCGCCGCCAATGATGTGCGGCTGAAAGTGATCGGCGACTGGCACGGGCTGGCTCCCGACGTCGTCGCGCTCATCGAAAATGCGCTCGAACGCACCGAGGGCAACACGCGCACGACGCTGGCGGTCGCACTCAACTATGGCGCGCAGGACGAACTGGTGCGCGCGGCAAAGGCGGCCGCTGCGGCGGGAGAGATCACCGCCGAGGCGATCGAGGCAAACCTCGACACCGCGGACTTGCCGCCGCTCGACCTGCTGATCCGGACCTCCGGCGAAGTGCGGCTGTCGAATTTCCTGCTGTGGCAATCGGCCTATGCCGAGCTCTATTTTACCGACCGGCTGTGGCCGGATTTCAAGCCCGCCGATCTGGCGGCGGCGCTCGACCATTTTGCGCGGCGCGAACGCCGTTACGGGGGATTATAGGGATGGCAACGGCGGTGAAGTCGGATCTGTGGGTGCGGTTGGGATCGGCGATCGTCATGTTGGCGATCGCGGGCACCGCGCTGTGGTTCGGCGGCCTCGCTTTTGCGCTGCTGCTGTTCGTCGGCGGCGCGCTGCTTCTGGTTGAATGGGTCGGGCTCGTCCGCGCGATGGGGCTGGGCGGTGGCGGCCGCATCGCCCTTCAACTGCTCGGTCTGCTGATCGTGGTCGGTGCGATCGCGGGATTGTGGTTCATCCGCGACCAGTTGGGCGTCACCGCAGCCCTGTGGGTGTTTGCGATGGTCTGGGCGACAGACATCGGCGCCTATTTTGCCGGCCGTGCCTTTGGCGGTGCGCGGCTCGCGCCGAAGATCAGCCCATCCAAAACCTGGTCGGGGCTGATCGGCGGGATGATCGCGGCGCTGATCGTCGGCGCGACGCTGGGCGATCGCGGCGAGATCGTCGGGGTTCCGCTCTGGATCGGCCTGATCATGGGCCTGCTCGCCCAACTCGGCGATCTTGCGCAAAGCTGGATGAAGCGCCGCGCCGGGGTCAAGGATTCGGGGAAGCTCATTCCGGGACATGGCGGCGTCTTCGACCGCGTCGACGGGTTGCTGCCGGTCGCGTTGATCCTGGGCGGACTGGCCTTTGCCGGACAGATCGCCGTGCAGGCGGGTGGCTGAGATGACGCGCCGCCTTTCGCTGTTCGGCGCCACGGGATCGGTGGGGCAATCGACCCTCGATCTTGTTCGCCGCGATGGCGAGGGCTGGGCGGTCGCGGTGCTGACCGCGAACAGCGATGTCGCCGAACTGGCGCGGCTGGCGCGCGAATTTCGTCCCGATGTCGCGGTGATCGCCGACGAGGCGCATCTGGGCGCGCTGCGCGAGGTGCTGGCGGGCACGGGGATCGAAGCCGCGGCGGGCGCCGATGCACTGGTCGAAGCGGCCCGGCGGCCGACCGATCTGGTCATGGCGGCGATCGTCGGCACCGCCGGGCTCGCGCCGACGATGGCTGCGCTGGCCGCCGGGCATGATGTCGGGCTGGCCAACAAGGAATCGCTGGTGTCGGCGGGCGCGCTGATGATGGCCGCGGCGCGGGCGTCGGGCTCGACTATCCTGCCGGTCGACAGCGAACATAATGCCATTTTCCAGTGCCTCGCGGGCGGGCGCATCGATCAGGTGCGCCGGATCATCCTGACGGCCAGCGGCGGACCGTTCCGCACGATGAGCGCCGCCGACATGGCGCGCGTCACCCCGGCACAGGCGGTCGCGCATCCGAACTGGTCGATGGGCGCCAAGATCAGCGTCGATTCGGCAACGATGATGAACAAGGGGCTCGAACTGATCGAGGCGCATCATCTGTTCCCGATCGGGCTTGAGCGCATCGAAATCCTCGTCCACCCGCAGTCGGTGATCCACAGCCTTGTCGAATATATCGACTGCTCGACACTCGCGCAGCTCGGGTCGCCCGATATGCGGATCCCGATCGCATCGGCGCTTGCCTGGCCGCAGCGGATGGCGACGCCCTGCGCGCCGCTCGACCTCACGACGATCGCGCGGCTCGATTTCGAGGCGCCCGACGAGGTGCGTTTTCCGGCGACCGCGCTTTGCCGCGCCGCGATCGCCGAGGGCGGCGCACGCCCGGCGCAGCTCAACGCCGCGAATGAGGTGGCGGTCGCCGCTTTCCTTGCCGGCCGCATTTCCTTTCCGGCGATCGTCGATACGGTGCGCCGGGTGATGGATGCCGATGCGCCCGCGGTGCCGGCATCGCTTCACGACATATTCAGCGTCGATGCCGCATCCCGCGCGGCCGCGCAGCATTTTGTGGACCAGTACGAACATGTCTAACGTTCCGCTTTGGCTCTATTTCGTCGCTTTTCTGGGGGTTCTCGGCCCGCTCGTCTTCGTGCATGAATATGGGCATTATATCGTCGGCCGCTGGTGCGGGGTGAAGGCGGACGCTTTTTCGATCGGTTTCGGGCGCAAGATTTTCGGCTGGACCGACAAGCGCGGCACCGAATGGCGGATTTGCTGGCTGCCGCTCGGCGGTTATGTCCAGTTCGCGGGCGACCGCGACGCGGCGAGCCGGCCCGACGCCGAATGGCAGGCGCTGCCCGAGGGCGAACGCTCGCAGAGCTTTCCTGCCCAGCCCGTGTGGAAACGCGCGCTGATCGTCCTTGCGGGACCGGTCACCAATTTCCTGTTCGCGATCGGGATTCTGGCGGCATTCGCCTTTGCCTATGGACTGGCGCAGACGCCGGCGGTGGTGGGGCAGGTGGAACCCGGGCGCCCCGCTGCGGTCGCGGGGTTGCAAGCCGGTGATCGCATTGTCGAAATCGACGGCCGGCCGATGCACGCGTTCAGCGATATTCTGCCGGCCATCGGCTATAATCTTGGAAAGTCGGCCAATTTGCTGGTCGAGCGCGGCGATGCGCGGTTCGCGCTGACGCTGAAGCCCGAAATGATCACCGAAACCGATCGGTTCGGAAACAAATCGGAACGGGCGATCCTGGGCATCCGCTCTGGCAAACCGGTCTATACCTCGGTGGGGCCGATCGCGGCGATCGGTCACGGCGTCGATCAGACGGTCGCGATCGTCCGGATGACCGCGTCGGTACTCGTCCAGTTCGTGACGGGCGATCGGTCGATCAAGGAGATGGGCGGTCCGGTCAAGATCGCCAAGACATCGGGGGAGATGGCGTCGCTCGGGATCGAGCAACTGATCTTCTTTGCTGCCTTCATTTCCATCAATCTGGGGTTCATAAACTTGTTGCCATTGCCGATGCTGGATGGTGGCCATTTGCTCTTTTACGGCTATGAAGCGGTGCGGCGGCGCCCGGCACCGCCACAGGCCCAGGAATGGGCCTTTCGTGTTGGCTTTGCGGCGATCGTCACGCTGATGCTGGTCGTGACTTTCAACGATTTGGGCTCAATCGGGGTCTGGGACGGGATCGCCCGCTTGATTGGCTAGCGAGTCTGGGGCAGGGAGAGCGCGCACTTGGCCGGAGCGGGGCCTTGCGCAGGGATTTTGTTTTTTCGGGATGAACAGCGTGGCATCACACAAATATTCAGCGCGGACGCAGCTGTCGGCAGTTCTTTTGGCAGGAACGATGCTGGCATGGCCCGCCGCGCCGCTGTTCGCGCAAGAGGTTGCGCCGCCGACCGTCCCGGCTCCGGCACCGGAGGCCGCTCCGTCGGCCGCCACGGTCCAGTCGATCACGGTCACCGGCAACCAGCGGCTCGAGGCGCAGACGATCCTGTCGTACCTGCGTTTGCGCGTCGGTCAGGCATATGACCGCTCGGTTCTCGATCAGGCACTGAAGGACCTTGCGGCGACCGAGCTGTTCAAGGATTATCAGATCAGCGACAACAATGGCGCGCTGACGATCCAGGTCGTCGAAAACCCGGTGATCAACCGCGTGATCCTGGAGGGCAACAAGCGCCTGAAGGAAGACAAGATCCGGCCGGAGATCAAGCTGTCGCCGCGTCAGATCTTCACCCGGTCGAAAGTCCGCGCCGACGTCGCGCGCATTATCGAACTCTATAAGCGTCAGGGCCGCTTCGCCGCGACCGTAGAGCCGAAGATGGTCTCGCTCGATCAGAATCGCGTCGATGTCGTGTTCGAAATCAACGAAGGTCCAAAGTCCAAGGTCCGCCAGATCAACATCATCGGGAACGAGAAGTTCAAGGATGGCGAGTTGAAGGGCGAGATGGCGACCAAGGAATCGGGGCTGCTCACGATCCTGTCGTCGAACACCAGCTATGACCCCGACCGCCTTGCCTATGACCAGCAGAAGGTCCGCCTGTTCTATCTGAAAAATGGCTATGCCGATTTTCGCGTCATTTCGGCGGTGGCCGAGCTGACGAGCAACAAGCAGGACTTCATCATCACCTATGTCGTCGAGGAAGGCGAACGCTATAAGTTCGGCGACGTCGAAGTCGAAAGCGAATTGCGCGATTTCCGTCCGGAAACGCTGAAGGCCATGCTTCCGATGAAAAAGGACGACTGGTATGATGCCAAGCTGGTCGAGGACACTGTCGAAAGCCTGAGCGAAACCGCCGGCCTGTTCGGTTACGCCTTTGCCGACATCAATCCCGAATTCCGCCGCGATGCCGAAACCCGGACGATGGCGATCACCTTCAACGTCGCCGAAAGCCCGCGTACTTATGTGGAGCGGATCGACGTCAACGGCAACACGCTGACCCACGACAAGGTCGTGCGCCGCGAATTCCGCCTGAACGAAGGCGACGCCTTCAACAGTTTTGGCATCAAGCGCACCGAGAACCGCCTCAACAGCCTGGGCTATTTCCAGGAAAATCTGGCGATCGAGCGCAAGGAGGGCAGCGCCCCCGACCGCATCATTCTCGAAACCAATGTCGAGGAAAAGCCGACCGGTGAATTGTCGCTGTCGGCCGGTTTCTCGTCGATCGAGAATTTCCTGCTCCAGGGTTCGATCCGCCAGCGCAACTTCCGCGGCCTGGGTCAGCAGCTTCAGGCGTCGGTCAATTATTCGAGCTATTCGAAGTCGATCGAACTCGGTTTCACCGAACCCTATTTGTTCGATCGCAACATCTCGATCGGCGGCAGCGTCTATCGCCGCGACCTCAACTCCTTCGGTTTCGGGATCAACAATGATCGCCGCACGACCTTCGAACAGGTCACGACGGGCTTCCAGCTCAACACCGGCGTTCCGCTGACCGAATTCATGTCGCTCTTTGGCCGCTACAGCCTGAACTTCGACGATGTGTCGCTCGACAAGTCGCTCTATTATTTCGGCGACAATTGCGATCCGCTGATCGCCGGCCGCTATTTGTGCGACGCGATCGGCAAGCGCACGACCTCGCTCGTCGGCTTTACGCTGGCCTATGACGACCGTGACAACCGCGTGCGTCCGACGCGCGGACAGTCGCTGTCGCTCAGCCAGGATTTCGCCGGCCTCGGCGGCAGCGTGAAATATGTCCGTACCCGTTTGTCGGGCAGCAAGCATTTCAATATGGGTAGCCGCTTCATCCTCAACGTCTCGGCCGAGGGCGGCTATATCTATCCCTTTGGCAGCGCGCCGAGCGCGGGCAGCGACAAGGTTCGCCTGACCGACCGCTTCTTCCTTGGCGAACCGCAGATGCGCGGCTTCGACATTCGCGGCGTCGGCCCGCGCGTCATCCGCTATGCGGTCGACAATACCAACCCCGCCAGCCCGGTTGTTATCACGGACACCAGCGGAAATCGCGGCCAGATCGACGATGCTCTCGGCGGACGTGCCTATTATCAGGGCCGGATCGAGATGGATATTCCGCTCGGCACCGGCGCGAAGGAACTCGGGCTGCGGCCGTCGATCTTCCTCGACGTGGGTTCGGTGTTCAGCGTGAAGCGTCCGGAGTTGACGACGCTGGCGAATTTCATGGATCCGACCGACAATCTGACCAAGTCGCTTTGCCGTAACAAGGACACGGGGGGCAGCCAGTTTGCGACGGAAACGTTGAACGGCACGACCCCGACCGGCCAGTATACGACCTGTCCGACCGGCTTTTCGCGCATGGACCCGTTCGAAGAACGCTTTTTCGGCGACACCTGGATGCCCCGCGTTGCGATCGGTGCCGGGGTTAACTGGAACTCTCCCTTTGGTCCTTTCCGGATCGATTTCGCTTACGCCCTTCGTAAAGAAGAGGGCGACGACACCAAACGCTTCTCATTCAACGTAGGAACCCAATTCTGATGAAGAAAATTCTTGCCGCTTCGGCACTCGCCGTCGCCACCCTGTCGGTTTCGCCGATCCTGTCGGCCCCGGCCATCGCGCAGGCGAAAGCCGTCGCGGTCGCCGACGTCCGCATGGCGGCCGCGCGCTCCAACGCTTTCAGCACCGCGTCGCAGCAGATCGAAACGACCTATAAGGCGCAGATCGATCAGCAGCAGTCGCGCGGCCAGACGCTTCAAGCCGAAATCAACGTCCTGATCGCGAAATATAACGAAGAATCGAAAAAGACCCCGCAGAACCAGACCGCGCTTCAGGCTGCTGCCAAGGCCGTGCAGGACAAGCGTCAGGCGGCTCAGGCCGAACTCGGCCGTATCGGCGGGCCCGTCGATCTCGCTGTCGCTTATGTCGAAGACCAGATCAGCGTTCGCATGAACGAGGCAATCAAGGCGGCGATGACCGCACGCAAGGTTGACCTGTTGATCAACCCCGAAGCGGTGCTGGCGCGCGAAAACAACGTCGACATCACCGATGCGGTGGTCGCCGAACTCAACAAGATTCTGCCCAACGTCTCGATCGCGGTTCCCGCGGGTTACCAGCCGGGCCAGCTGGTCCAGCAGCGCAACCAGCAGCTGATGGACGCCGCCCGTGCCGCGCAGCCTGCCGCAGCCGCAGCACCCGCCGCCGGCACCCCGCCGACGACGCGCTAAACATCATGACGGACGGGGAAAATGCAGCGGGGGCTTTGGGGCCGGTCGATACGCGCCGGATCCTGAGCCTGCTTCCGCATCGTTATCCGATGCTGCTCGTCGACCGGGTGGTTTCGATGGTGAAGGACACCTCGATCCACGCGGTCAAGGCGGTGACGATCAACGAGCCCTTTTTTCAAGGGCATTTCCCCGGCCGGCCGATCATGCCCGGCGTCCTCATCGTCGAGGCGCTGGCGCAGGCTGGCGGCGTGCTGGCGATCGAATCGCTGGGCCTCGCCGGCACCGGCAAGCTCGTCTATTTCATGGCGATCGATGGCGTGAAATTCCGCAAGCCGGTCGAACCCGGCTGCCTGCTCGACCTTCACGTCACGATCGTTCAGGCGAAGCGCAACATTTGCAAGTTCGAGGGCAAGGCGATGCTGGATGGCGCTTTGGCCGCCGAATGCCAGTTCACCGCGATGATCGCCGATCCGCCGACGGATTGAGCAAGCCTTCGTGCTCCTCGTCAACCCGGGGAGAGATGTTGCATTTTCCCCGATTGGCCACTAAAGGCCGCGACTTCGCGTCCCCGGACGCACCGACTCAACGCGGCTGGTCGGTAACCAGCTGCACAGGAGCCCAGATATGAAACAAGACATTCACCCCGCTTATCACATGATCACGGTCAAGATGACCGATGGCACCGAATATCAGACGCGCTCGACCTGGGGCAAAGAGGGCGATACGATGACGCTCGAAATCGACCCGACGGCGCACCCGGCATGGACCGGCGGCAACGGCCGCATGCTCGACGCTGCGGGCCAGGTTGCCAAGTTCAACAAGCGTTTCGGTGGTCTCACCCTCAAGCGTTGATAGAGCGTCGCCCCCGCGAAGGCGGGGGCCGCTGGAGGCCTTTTTCGGCTTCACTGCGTAAGACGACTGCGGCCCCCGCCTTCGGGGGGGGGCGACGATTACGCCAAAACCTTCGCAAGCGCGCTTTGCCACCCGGCAAGGCGCGTTTCGCGTTTTGGGGCACTGAGCGCGGGGGTGAAGCGTGTGGCGCGGCCGCGCATCGCCCTGGCTGCGCTCGCAAGGTCGGGATAAAGGCCGGCCCCGGTCGCGGCGAGCATGGCGGCCCCCAGCGCGGTGCTTTCGACGAATTCGGGGCGCTCGACGGTCAGGTTCAGCATATCTGCCAGATCCTGCGCCATCCAGTCGTTCGCGGCCATGCCGCCGTCGATCCGCAAATCGGCCCAATCGACCCCGTCGGCGGCGAAGGCCGATTTGAGGTCGTGGGCCTGATAGGCCTGCGCCTCGAGCGCCGCGCGCGCGACATGCGCCTTGCTGCTGGCGAAGCTGAGGCCGGAGATCGCCGCTAGGGCATCGGGTCGCCAGTGCGGCGCGCCGAGGCCAGTGAGGGCCGGGACCAGATAGACCCCGCCATTGTCGGCAACCGACCGCGCCAGCCCCTCGCTCTCGCCCGCATTGGCGAGCAGGCCAAGCCCGTCGCGCAGCCATTTGATCAGGCTCCCCGCGACGAACACCGATCCCTCAAGCGCATAGCTGCGCGTATCGCCTTCCTGCACCAATATCGTGGCGAGCAGGCGGTTCGCCGACTGCGGCCGCGCCGTGCCGCTGGCCGACAGGATGAAGGCGCCTGTGCCGAAGGTCGCCTTGGTTTGTCCGGGCGACAGGCACGCCTGACCGATCGTCGCCGCCTGTTGATCGCCGGCCATGCCGCAGATCGGAATGGCGCCGCCGAACAGCGCCGGATCGGTCGTCCCGACCTGCTCGGTACAGCCGGCAATCTCGGGCAACAGCCCCATTGGCACGCCGAGCAGGTCGCACATCTCCGCGTCCCAGCCGCCCGCTCCGTTGATATCCATCAGCAAGGTGCGCGACGCGTTGGTCGCATCGCTGACATGGGCGCCGCCGGTCAGGCGGAAAGCGAGATAGGATTCGATCGTTCCGACCGCGAGCCGGTCACCCGCTTCGCGCAGCTGCGGCCAGTTTTTGAGCGCCCAGCCGATCTTGCTTCCCGAAAAATAGGGGTCGAGCAGCAGCCCGCTTTTTTGCTGCACCGCAGTTTCATGCCCCGCCTCTTTCAGCGCGGCGCAATCGGCGGCGGTGCGCCGGTCCTGCCACACGATCGCGCGCGCCAGCGGTGCGCCCGTTGTGCGGTCCCAGAACACGACCGTCTCGCGCTGGTTGGTGATCCCGATCGCAGCAATTTTATCGGCGCCGCCCGCCTTGTCGATCATCGCGCGGGTACAGGCGAGGGTGGCGGTCCAGATTTCGGCGGCGTCATGCTCGACCAGTCCGGGGGCGGGATAATATTGGTTGAACTCGCGCTGCGCGCTGCCGAGCGGGGTCCCGTCGGCGGCAAAGAGCATCGTCCGGGTCGAGGTTGTGCCTTCGTCGATGACGATGATCTTTTTGGTCAACGCGTTTTCCTCCCAATCTTCGAGGGTGAACCTGCCAAATGCTGTGGGTCGGAACAAGGGGCAGGAATGGGGTTCACGCGGAGACGCGGAGGCGCGGAGAAGAAGAATGTTCGCGCAGAGGCGCAGAGGCCGCAGAGAAAGAGAGAGTGAAAGGCGGCAAAGCCACCAATCTTTTTCCTCCGCGGCTCCGCGTCTCCGCGTGAACAAAAATCTCTGCGCTCTCTTCGCTCTCTGGGCGTCTGCGCGAATATTCTTTCCGTTGCCGATCGAAGTGCGAGAGATGAAAAGCAATTATCTTGCAAAAGAACGCAACCCGTGCCATATATGCTGCAGCGCAACATGGCGGACCAATCCGCCGCAACCACCGGCAGCGTGATTTTCCCGACCGATTTCAGGCGCGGGCGAGCCGGAAATGCGCTTTGTCCCCAGAGGCACCCTTTCACGCGGGTCGTTTCGAACCCGCGGCCGTGCGCCGTCCGTTCGATGCGAACGGATGCGCCTGCGCGTCGCCCTATGTGAGTATTTTATGACGACTTTTAACGACTTTGGCCTGCACGCCGACATTAATCGCGCGCTCGCCGCCAAGGATTACACCCAGCCGACCCCCATTCAGGAGCAGGCGATCCCGCCGCTGATGAAGGGCCGCGACCTGTGCGGCATCGCGCAGACCGGCACCGGCAAGACCGCTGGCTTTTCGCTCCCCTCCATCCACCATCTTCTGACCTATCCGCACCGCGCCAACCCGCGCAGCTGCCGGATGCTCGTTCTCGCCCCGACGCGCGAACTTGCGGCGCAGATTGCGCAGAGCTGCCGCGACTATGGCCGCTTTACCAAGCTCAGCGTGACGACGGTCTTTGGCGGCGTGCCGATCAACAAGCAAATCCGCGACCTGTCGAGCGGCGTCGATATCCTCGTCGCCACCCCCGGCCGCCTGCTCGATCTGATCGACCAGCGCGCACTGCGCCTCGACGATGTCGAAATCTTCGTCCTCGACGAAGCCGACCAGATGATGGACATGGGCTTCATCCACTCGCTGCGCCGCATCGCCAAGCTGCTGCCCTCGCGCCGTCAGAACCTCTTCTTCTCGGCGACGATGCCCAAGGAAATTGCCGGCCTTGCCGACCAGTTCCTGAACGATCCCGTCACCGTATCGGTGGCGCCGCAGGCGACGACTGCCGAAAAGATCCGCCAATTCTCGACCTTCGTCGAACAGAAGGAAAAGCAGGCGCTGCTCCATGCTGTCGTCGAGCGTGAGAATATCGACCGCGCATTGATCTTCACCCGCACCAAGCATGGCGCCGACCGCGTCGTGCGCCACCTCGCGGGCGCCGGGATCAAGGCGATGGCGATTCATGGCAACAAGAGCCAGGCGCAGCGCACCAACGCGCTGCAGCAGTTCCGCTCGGGCGAGATCAAGCTGCTCGTCGCGACCGACATTGCCGCGCGCGGTATCGACGTGTCGGGCGTGTCGCACGTCATCAACTTCGAAATCCCGAACGTCCCCGAACAATATGTCCACCGCATCGGCCGCACCGCGCGCGCAGGTGCCGAGGGCATGGCGATCAGCTTCATCGCCCCCGATGAGCGTCCCTATATGAAGGATATCGAGCGCGTCACGCGGACCAAGTCCGAACCGATGCCGCTGCCCGAGAATTTCAACGAACTGGTACGCAACCTGCCGAAACCCGTTGCGGGTCCGCGCGACACCGGCAGCCAGGGGCGCGACCCGAACCGCCAGCGTCAGGATGCCCATCGCCAGCGTAGCGGCGGCAAGCCGGGCGGCGACCGTGGTCCGCGCCGTGAAGGTGCGGCTGGCGCGGCAGGCGAGGGCGCCGAAGGCCAGCGCAAGCGTTTCTTCCGCCCGCGCAACAAAAGCGTCGGCGCGCACAAGGGCGCGGTGAAGCGCGTCGGCTGACGCTAAACGCCTTTCTCTCATTCCGTTCGTGCTGAGCTTGTCGAAGTACCGGTCTTTCCTCTAGCATTGCGCTGGAAAAAGAACGGCCTTCGACAGGCTCAGGGCGAACGGGGAAGAGGATGAGCGAATATCGCGCGATAGCGCCCGGAGAAGCCCGTCAGAGCGAGCGCAAGGTCATCCTGGCCTCCTCGCTCGGCACGGTCTTCGAATGGTATGATTTCTATCTTTACGGCCTGCTCGCGACGATCATTTCGGCGCAGTTTTTCTCGGGCGTCAACGAAACCACCGGTTTCATCTTCGCTCTCGCGGCCTTCGCCGCGGGCTTTGCGGTAAGACCCTTCGGCGCGCTGGTATTCGGGCGCATCGGCGATCTGGTCGGGCGCAAGAATACGTTCCTCGTCACCATGGGCCTGATGGGCGCTTCGACCTTCCTCGTCGGGGTGCTGCCCGGCTATGCTTCGATCGGCGTCGCGGCGCCGATCCTTCTCGTCGTGCTGCGCCTGCTTCAGGGGCTTGCGCTTGGCGGTGAATATGGCGGCGCGGCCACTTATGTCGCCGAACATGCGCCCGAGGGAAAGCGCGGCCTTTTCACCAGCTTCATTCAGACCACCGCGACCCTTGGGCTGTTCGCGGCGCTGCTCGTCGTCATCGCGACGCGCTATCTGGTCGGCGAAGAGGCGTTCGCCAGCTGGGGCTGGCGCGTTCCGTTCCTGATTTCGGTGATCCTGCTCGGCGTTTCCTTGTGGATTCGCCTCCAGCTTGAGGAGAGCCCGGTCTTCCAGAAGATGAAGGACGAAGGCACGACGTCGAAGGCGCCGCTGACCGAGGCGTTCGGACGCTGGGCCAATCTCAAGCTGGTGCTGATCGTGTTGATGGGCGCGGTCGCGGGACAGGCGGTGGTCTGGTACACCGGCCAATTCTATGCGCTCTTCTTTCTTGAAAAGACGCTGAAGGTTGATGGCGCGACCGCCAATATATTGATCGCCGTCGCGCTGGCGCTCGGCACGCCCTTTTTCATCTTCTTCGGCTGGCTCAGCGACCGGATCGGGCGCAAGCCGATCATCCTTTTGGGCTGCGCGCTCGCGGCGCTGACCTATTTTCCGGCGTTCCACATGCTCACCGCCGCCGCCAACCCGGCGATGGCAAGGGCGCAGGACAGCGCGGCGGTGATCGTCACCGCGAACCCCGGCGCCTGTTCTTTTCAGTTCGACCCCGTCGGCAAGAACAAGTTCGAAGGCAGCGGCTGCGATATCGCCAAGGCCGCGCTGGCCAAGGCGGGCGTCAGTTACACCAATGTCACGCGCCCCGTCGTCGCCATCCTGCCCGCCGAAGTGCGCATCGGCGAGCGCGTACTCACCGCCCCCGAACCGTGGCGGATCGCCGAGAATGAGCGCGCCGATGCAGCGGAGGCGTTTCGCAAGGAACTGGCGGCCGCGACCGCGGCGGCGGGCTATCCGGCCAAGGCCGATCCGGCGGCGATCAACAAGCCGCTCGTCGTCGCAATCCTCTTCTACCTCGTGCTGCTGGTGACGATGGTCTATGGCCCGATCGCGGCGCTTTTGGTCGAACTTTTTCCCAGTCGCATCCGTTATTCGGCAATGTCGCTGCCCTATCATATCGGAAACGGCTGGTTCGGGGGCTTTTTGCCGACGACGGCGTTCGCAATGGTCGCCGCGACGGGAAATATTTATTACGGCCTTTGGTATCCGGTGGTCGTTGCGGTGATCACACTTGTTGTTGGCGTGCTGTTTTTGCCCGAAACTTTTCGTCGCCGGATCGACGAATAGTTTTTCCGTGCATTGACGGCGCGCGCCTACGCGCTAGGGTCGCGCCGTCCTTGAGGGGGGCGTGATGATCGACGACGATGAATTTGAACCGCAACCGCCAAGGCGGCCGATGATCCGCCGCAAGCGGGTGATGATCCCGCTTGGCCTGATCGTCGCGATCCTCGCCATTTTTCTGCTTCTGCGCACCGCCGATACCGACCGCGACGAGATGATCGCCAAATATGGCGGCCCGAACGCGACCTTCGCCGACGGCCCGGCGGGGCAACGCATCCATTATCGCGATCAGGGCAAGCGCGGCGCTCCGGCGATCATTCTGCTTCATGGCTCGAACGCCAGCCTCCACACCTGGGAACCGCTGGTGAAGCGGCTCGGCGGCACCTGGCGCATCGTCACGCTCGACCTGCCGGGGCATGGGCTGACCGGGGGCACGCCCGACAAGGATTATAGCGCGGACGGGATGATCGCCGCGATCGACGTCGTCGCTGCGAAGCTCGGTCTCGACCATTTCGTTCTTGGCGGCAATTCGATGGGCGGCTGGGTTGCGTGGCGTTATGCGCTGGCGGAGCCTGCACGGGTCGACGCGCTGCTGTTGCTCGACGCCGCCGGCATGCCGCTGCGCAAGGGGGAGAAGCGTCCCGAATCGAACATCGGCTTTCGCGTCCTCGAATATCCGTTCGGCCGCTGGCTCGCGACGCAGATCACCCCGCGCATGCTGGTCGAACAATCGCTGCGCGGATCGGTCGCCAAACAGGCGATCGTCGATGATGCGATGATCGACCGCTATTGGGAATTGCTGCACTTTCCCGGCAATCGCGAGGCGACGGTGCTGCGCGCGCGGATGGACCGCGAACCCGCGATGGCGGACCGTATCGGTGCGATCACGGCGCCGACGCTGATCCTGTTCGGCAAGGAAGACCGGCTGATCAACGCGACGGCGGCGCAGACCTTCCATGACCGTATCGCGGGATCGGAGGTCGTGCTGTTCGATGGCATCGGGCATCTGCCGATGGAGGAGGCGCCGGACGCGACCGCCAGAGCGATCGCCGATTTCCTTATGCGGCGGCTTGCCGCTCCGCCGCCTGCGGCTGGTCCAGAAACGCGCTGATCCGTAACGAAATGTCGGCGGCGTGGGTGAAGGGGAAAAGGTGCGATCCCTCCACCACTTCCAGCACGGCGCCGTCGATCAGGTCGGCGATCATCTGACCATGGCTGGCGGGGACGACGCCGTCGTTCCGGCCCATCAGGATCAGCACCGGCATTGTTTTCAGCTGCGGCAGCAAGGCGGCGCTGGTCCACCCGGCCATCGCCATGCTCTGCCAGGCCAGGCCAAGCGCGGTTGCGGTCGGCAGCTTCAGCCCGCTCGCCAGCATATCGGCGTCGAGCAACGCCGCCCAGCCAATGCCGGGTGCGGACACGGCAGGCGTCGTCGCCATCAGGACCAGGCGGCGGACGCGCTCCGGAAACTGTACCGCGATCTGCTGCGCCAGCGCGCCGCCCCAGCTAAAGCCGGCAAGGTCGATCCGGGCATGGCCCAGCCGGTCGGCGATCTCCATCACCACCGACGCCATTGCCGGTACGGTATAGGGGAGCAATGTGTCGGGCGAACCGCCAACGCCGGGCATGTCGAGCGTCCACACCTCGCGCCCGTCGATCTGGGCGAGCAACGGCGCCGCGGCGGCGATGTCGGCGCCGATGCCGTTGAGGAACAGCAAGGGCACGCCGCCCGCACCCGCACGCCAGCGCGCAACGCGCAGCGTCAGGCCATAGGCATGTTCGGTGCTGAGAGCGGGATTGCCGCCGATCCGTGTCATGCTTTCGCCTTTGGCAGGTTTCGGTGACGCGCGAAAGTCCGGCGGAATGGCTTGGGCTATTGGGCGGGTTGCTGGCTGGCCTTGGCTGCGGCCTCCGCCTGCTCATAGCGCAGGCAGTCGAAAATCTTGGCCCCCGCCAGAAAGACCGATCCGGTGCAGGCGGCGAGCAACAGCTTGCCGCCGACGCCGGGATATTGATCGAGATAGGCCATGCCGCGGGCGATTGCGCCGACCCCCAGCGCATAAATGATCAGGCACGCCTCAAAGCGCGTCTTGATGATGAACAGCCGTCCGATTTTCTTCAGCATCACCATCGTCCACGCAAGAGCCGTGCCAGTGGCGCAAATCCGCGATTCGGCGCGCCGGGCTTATGGTAAACTGTAAGTTAATCCGACAGGTGAGGGAAGGGGCGCCGCCGACGCTTCAGGTGAGTTCGGAAAGGTTCAGCACGTCCAGCAACGCCGCGCGCGCGCGCTTTACGTCGGTCAGCAGGGCGGTGGAGGCGAGGTCGCCAGGCGCAATCGCTTCGGGCCAATGCTTTGCCACCACGTCGGCGATCCGGTCGAGCCTGGCATCATCCGCCATGAAGCGCGGATCGACCGTGGCGGGGTCGGCGACGACGCGCAGCCGCAGGCAGGCGGGGCCGCCGCCGTTCGCCATCGACTGGCGGACATTGACGGGCAGCAGGCGCCGGATCGGGCCATTGCCGGCGACATGCGCCTCCAGCCATTGCCACACCGACGGCGTTTCGCGTGCCTCCGACGGCAGGACAAGGCCCATGCCGCCGCCATCGGGCAGGCTCACGAGCTGGGCATTGAACAAATAGGATTTGATCGCGTCGGGAAGGCTCACCGCGCTTGCAGGCACCTCGACAATCTCGACCGCAGGGAAGGCGGCACGGATCCGGGCATGCGCGTCCTCGCGGTCCTCGAATGCGGTTTCGTGCGTGAACAGCACATGCTCGTTCGCGACGGCGACGACGTCATTGTGGAAGGCGCCGCCCTGAATCGCGGTGTCCGACTGACGGATGAAGAGCGTGCGGGCGGGATCGAGCCGGTGGTGGCGCGCAATCGCTTTCGACGCGTCGAGATGCTGGCGCGCGGGAAAGCGGCCGCCGCCAACACCATAGACGAAAATCTCGACCCCCGGGCCGTCATGCCCGCTGCACAGCCGCATATGGTTCGCCGCCCCCTCGTCGCCGAAGGGCGCGGGGACGGGGGCGTGGACCGCGAAGGCGGGATCGGCGAAGGCCAGGCGAAGCTGCGCCAGCGTTCCCGGCCATTCGTGGCTGCGATGCGGCATGGTAACGAGATTGGCGACGGTCAGATGGCATTTGCCGTCGGCGCTGTCAGGGGCGGGGGATACGGTCGCGGCATTGGCCGCCCACATCGAAGACGCCGACCATGCCTGCGCGCGCAAATGCGGCTCGGCGGCGGCGGGCGTCGTGCCCAGCGTTTCGAGCCACCGCGCATCGGGCCGGTCGAGCGGCATGAAAAAGCCCTGGGGGAGGCCGAGCGCGACATTGTGGCGCATCTTGTCGATGCCCTGCAGCGCTGCGGCGCGCGGCTCCGACGCATCGCCTTTGTGGGTGGCCGAAGCGATATTGCCCTGGCTGAGGCCCGCATAATTATGGGTCGGGCCGATGATGCCGTCGAAATTGATTTCGGTGAGCATGTCAGCGACCGATCCAGCTGATCTCGTCGCCCGCAGCGATCTTCAGCAGCTTCGCGGCATGGCTGTCGAGCGTCCCGCCATTGCCGATCTGTCCGAAACAGCAGCGGAAATCGGCGAGGTGGCCGGTCGCGACCAGCGCGTCATCACTGCCATCCGCAATCGCCGACACCGCGACATGCCGGGCGTCGCGAATGCTGGCCACCTGATCGGTGCGCGCGGTCATCGTCGGGCCGCCGTCGAAGATGTCGACATAATTTTCGTAAGCGAAGCCTTCATTTTCCAGCATCCGCATCGCGGCGCGGCCGCTGGGGTGCGGGACGCCGATCACGCTGCGGGCATGGTCGTTCAGCATCGCGATATAGACCGGATGCTTGGGCATCAGGTCGGCGATGAACTGGTTGCCGTGGACCGCGTTGAACTGGTCGGCTTCCTGAAAGCTCATCCCGAAGAATTTGCCCGCGACCCCGTCCCAGAAGGGCGATCCGCCCGCCTCGTCGATCACGCCGCGCAGTTCGGCAAGAATGCGATCGCCAAAGCGCGCACGGTGGCGGGCGATGAACAAATAGCGCGAGCGCGCGAGCAGCAGGCCGAGCCCCCCCGCGCGTGCCGCGGGATGCAGGAACAATCCGCCAACCTCGCTCGCGCCGTTGAGGTCGTTGCTGAGCATCAGCACCTGCGCGTGAAAGGTCCGGTCGAGCTGTTCGCTATGCTTGCTGTCGGTGCCGATACGATAGGAATAAAAGGGCCAGCGCTGCCCGACCTGTCCGAAAATCTGGCAGGTGCCGCGCACTTCCCCGCTGTCGAGATCCTCGAGCACGAGCAGATACAGCTCGTCCGACGGATATTCCTTGTCGCTGGCGAAACTCGCCTCGGTGCGATCGAGCTTGGTACGCAGGGCCTTTTTGTCGGGAGGCAGGTTGGTGAAACCGCCTCCCGTCAGTTTCGCCATTTCGTAAATGCTCTGCAAATCGCCCGGCTTGGCCGCCCGGATCACATAGTTCACACAGTCCCCCGTTCCGCTATTCTCAATATGGTCAGCGCCGACAGCTGCGCCCGTTCGGGCAGGCTGTCGGTGATCAGAAATTCGTCTGCCGAATGGATCGCGCCGCCGCGCGGACCCATCGTGTCCACCACCGGAATGCCGCAGGCTGCGATATTATTGCCGTCGCACACGCCGCCGGTCGCGTTCCATCCGATCGTCAGGCCGAGCGCGGCGCCGCAATCGCGCACCAGTTCGAACAGGCGCGTCGCGGCGGCATCCAGCGGCTTGGGCGGGCGGTTGAAACCGCCGTGAAGATGGCAATGCACATCATGGTCGCGCGATATGCCGGCGATCGCATCGCGCAGCGCCGCTTCGGCCGCGATCATCGCCTCCGGGGTGGACGGGCGCATGTTCACGCGCAAAATCGCCTGATCGGGCACGACATTGTTCGGGCCGCCGCCGTCGATCTTCGCGGGGTTTACCTTGAGCGCGGGCGATTTGAGCGCATTGAGCCGCAGTGCGAGATCGGCCGCCGCGACAAGCGCGTTACGGCCTTCCTCCGGATTGCGCCCGGCATGGGCCGAGCGGCCATGGATCAGGACCGAAAAATTGCCGCTGCCCGGCCGCGCCCCCGCCAGCGTGCCGTCGGGCAAGGCGGGCTCATAGGTCAGCGCAGCGGTCTTGCTCCTGGCAAGCTGGGCGATCAGCGCAGCGGAGGCGTGGCTTCCCGTCTCCTCGTCGCTGTTGATCATCACGTCATAGCCGACACGGCCGGCGAGCGGCGACGCCTCTAGCGCTTGCAGGGCGGCGAGGATCACCGCGATCCCGCCCTTCATGTCCGCGGTGCCGGGGCCGTTGAGTACGCCCGGCTCGCGCCATTGCAGCGTCTGGAACGGGTGATCGGCGGCGAAAACCGTGTCCATATGGCCGGTCAGCAGCAATTGCACCGGCGCTTCGGGACGTACCGAGAGGTGGAGATGGTCGCCGCGCTGGCTCGTCCGGACCTGACCGGCGACATCGACGCTTTCGACCGGTTCGGGCGCGAGGAGGCGGATCGTTCCGGGCAGCACCGCAAAGGCGTCGGCGAGCAGCCCCGCGACGGTTTTGAGCCCCGCCAGATTGCCGGTTCCGCTGTTGACTGCGGCCCATTGCTCGACCTGACGCAGCATCGGCGCATCGGCCGCGCGTTCGAGCGTCGCACTTTCGGTTGCGGAGAGGGTGGTCATCGACACCGTATAGCGAGCGGCGAGGGGCTTTGGCACCCCCGCGCGACATTATTGTCGATACATTATTCGTCTTCATTGTGCCGCAAATCACTGGAAGGGCCGCCCGCTTGGGGCAACAGGCGATCAAATGCATCCGAATCGCAGCGGATTAACCGAAATTTCTTACCCGCCTCCCTAGAATGAGGCGAAACATCGATCGAGTGGGGCGATGACAGCAGCTTTTATCCTTGGCATCAACATGTTCATCGCGGGTATTTTCGCCGTCGCCTTTGGCGTGGTGGCGGCGACGAATCCCACTGCGCGCGGCGCCAAATGGGTGGCGCTGGGCTATGTCTTCGCCATCGGCAATGTCGCGCTGGAGTTCCTGCTCAGGGGACAGTCGGATCCGACCATTGTCGGCATCGGCATTTTCCTGATCGTCCTGCTCGCCATGTCCTTCAGCCTGGTCGGCGTGGCGCATCATTATCGCGTGGAGCCGCCATGGTTCGCGATGGCGGCGATCTGGGGCTTCACCCTCTTTACGACGCCGGTTATCTTCACGCTGGCCTATGGCACGCCGCTGCGGTCCTTCCTTTACCAATTCCCCTATTTTGCGGCGCAAGCCCTGTTCGCGCTTGTCGTTCTGCGCTCGGGACGCCGACAGGCGCTCGACCTGCTGTTGCTCGTCCTGCTCCTGTTCACGGCGCTGACCTATCTCTCCAAGCCGCTGATCGGCGTTCTGGCCGGTACGGCCGTCGCGCCGCAGGACTATATGGCGACGACCTATGCGGCGATCTCGCAAAGCCTGGCGGCGGTGAGCCTTGTCATGCTCGGGCTCGTGCTGTTGCTGGTGATGATGCGCGACACGGCGGCCGAAATGATGGCGCGGTCGGAAACCGATGCGCTGTCGGGCCTGCTCAACCGTCGCGGTTTCGAGGACCGCGCCGAACCCGCGCTGGCGCAGGTGTTGCGATCGGGCGGCCCCGCCGTGATGGTCACCGCCGACCTCGACCATTTCAAGATGATCAACGACAGTTTCGGCCATGCCGCAGGCGACAGCGTGATTGTCGAATTTGCACGCCTGCTGCGCGAGACGGCGCCCGACAAGGCGCTGGTCGGCCGGCTGGGGGGCGAGGAGTTTGCGGTGTTCATCGTCGGCGCCAACCTCGCCGACGGGCGCGTCTGTGCCGAAGCTGTGCGCGCTGCCTTTGCCGCAAGCACGGTGCCGGGCATCAGCCATATCGTGTCGGCATCGTTCGGGGTGGCGCAGATGATGCCCGGCGACAAATTGTTCGAACTGGCGCGCCGTGCCGACACCGCTCTCTATCGTGCGAAGGCGGGCGGCCGCAATCAGGTGCGCGTCGCGCTGAACGAGATGCCGCCGGTCCCGCCGCCGGCGATCGAGATTTCGCGTTAGGGTCTGCCCCCGGTTGCCAAGGCCGATCAATCGCGGCATAGGGCAGCGGCCCTTTCCTCCCCGGGTCCACTGGCGCAGCCGCGCCGACCAAAGGGTGCAACATGACTGATTTCCTCGATCGCCACGGCCTGTCCATCGATTCGCGTCTGGTCGATTTCGTCGAAGCGAAGGCGCTCGCCGGAACGGGCCTCGACACCGATAAATTCTGGTCCGATTTCGCCGCGCTGCTCGGCAAGTTCGCCCCTGAAAATGCGGCGCTGCTCGCCAAGCGTGAAGATTTGCAGGCACAGATTGACGCCTGGCATCAAGGCCGGGAAGGGCAGGCGCACGACGCGGCCGCCTATCAGGCCTTCCTCAACGAGATCGGCTATCTCGTCCCCGAACCCGCGGCGTTTCAGGTCGGTACGCAAAATGTCGACCCCGAAATCGCGACGATGGCCGGGCCGCAGCTCGTCGTCCCCGCGCTCAATGCGCGCTTCGCGCTCAACGCGGCCAATGCGCGCTGGGGCAGCCTCTATGACGCCTTCTACGGCACCGACGCGCTTGACGCGCCGCCCGCCAGGCCCGGTGGCTATGACGCGGCGCGCGGCGCAGCGGTCATCGCGCGCGCCAAGGCGTTTCTCGACGAAACCGTACCGCTGGCGTCGGGAAGCTGGGCCGACTGGCAGGGCGGAGAGCCGGTCCTCGCCGACCCCGCGCAATGCGTCGGCACCAAGCCCGGCGGCATTTTGCTCAAGCACAACGGCCTGCACATCGAACTGGTGATCGATCCCGCGAGCGCGATCGGTCAGACCGACCCCGCGGGCATCGCCGACGTGCTGCTCGAAGCCGCGCTGACGACGATTATCGATCTGGAGGACAGCGTCGCGGCGGTCGATGGCGAGGACAAGACGCTCGGCTACACCAACTGGCTCGGCCTGATGCGCGGCGATTTGACCGAAAGCTTTGCCAAGGGCGGGCAGACGGTCACCCGCGCGATGGAACCCGACCGCGCATGGACCGCGCAGGGTGGCGCCGCCTTCACCCTGCCGGGGCGCAGCGTGATGTTCGTGCGCAACGTCGGCCATCTGATGACGAACCCGATGGTCCAGCTCGCTGACGGCAGCGAAGCGCCCGAAGGTCTGTGCGACGCGGTGTTCACCAGCCTCTGCTCGCTCCACGACCTCAAGGGGCTGGGCACCCTCAACAACAGCCGTGCCGGCAGCATCTATATCGTCAAGCCCAAGCAGCATGGGCCGGAGGAATGCGGCTTCACCGACCGGCTGTTCGATGCGGTCGAAGATATGCTCGGTCTCGCGCGCCACACGATGAAGGTCGGCGTGATGGACGAGGAACGCCGCACCAGCGCGAACCTTGCCGCATGCATCCACGCCGTGAAGGACCGTATCGTCTTCATCAACACCGGCTTCCTCGACCGCACCGGCGACGAGATTCATACCTCGATGCGCGCGGGTCCGATGATCCCGAAGGGCGAGATGAAAGCCAGCGACTGGATCGCGAGCTATGAGGACCGCAACGTCCGCATCGGCCTCGCCTGCGGTCTCAGCGGCAAGGCGCAGATCGGCAAGGGCATGTGGGCGATGCCCGACCTGATGAAGGGGATGCTCGAGGCCAAGATCGGCCACCCGAAATCGGGTGCGAACACCGCCTGGGTGCCGTCGCCGACCGCCGCGACGCTTCATGCGCTCCACTATCATCAGGTCGATGTGTTCGCCCGCCAGCGCGAAATCGCGGGCGAAGCCGTCCCGTCGCTGGACCGCCTGCTCAACATCCCGGTCGCGACCGGCCGCAACTGGAGCGATGCCGAAATCACCCGTGAGCTCGACAATAATTGTCAGGGTATCTTGGGCTATGTCGTGCGCTGGATCGATCAGGGCGTCGGCTGCTCGAAGGTCCCCGACATCGACGATGTCGGCCTGATGGAAGACCGCGCGACGCTGCGCATCGCCAGTCAGGCGCTCGCCAACTGGCTGCTCCATGGCGTCTGCACCGAGGCGCAGGTCGACGCCGCACTGGCGCGCATGGCGACCAAGGTCGACGCGCAAAATGCGGGCGACGCGCTCTACGAAAAGCTGACCCCGGAGGGCATCGCTTATCAGGCGGCGCGCGCGCTGATCTTCGAAGGCGTGACCCAGCCGTCGGGCTACACCGAACCGCTGCTCCATAAGTTCCGGCAGGCGAAAAAGGCGGCCGCATGACGCTGTCCGCTTCGTGCCTTTGCGGCGCGACGCGATATCGATTGTCGGGACCGGTCGACGAGGTGGTGCTGTGCTATTGCAGCCAGTGCCGCCGCGCGAACGGTGGCGCGTTCAACGTGGCGGTCTTGGCCGATGTCGCCGACGTCCGCTTCGACGCGCGGGACAATGTGCGCGAATATGAAAGTTCGCCCGGAAAATATCGGGCTTTCTGTTCGGGCTGCGGTGCTCCTGTCTACAGCCGCCGCGACGATCTGCCCGATGTTCTGCGACTGCGAGGCGGGCTGATCGACGGCCTGCCAGCGCCGGGCAATTTGATCATGAGCCATCGTGACGACGGTTGGGACTGGGTAAGCTGACCCGGCGGCGGGGACGTCCGCTAGCGCCCGATTTCGGACTCTCGACGACGTATATGCTCCGCTCCAGAACGGAGGGCGTCAAGCGCTACCCACCCCACAACGGGCTATCGGTTTCGCGGGCTGGTCCGGGTGATTGCCGACTACAGCAAGGGCGTGATGGTGGTTTCCATTTCGCTCAGCGTCATTTTGCCGTGAAAGGTCCCGGCAATCCTCCCGGTCCGATCGATTACATAGGTTGTCGGCACGCCTTGGAGCGGGAATGCGCTTCCGTTGAAGCGGTCAGCAAATAGCAGGCTACTGCTTGGGTCCGGCGACCGGAAGCGATAGTCAGGATCGCGCATGTCCGCATCTAAAGCGATGACGACAACGCCCCGACTTCGATAAGCGCGATGCAAACGATCGAAGTCCTGCAGTTCCTCTTTGCATGGCGCACACCAATGGGCCCACCACGTAAGGATGACGACTTTGCGCCTTGTGCTTTTAGAGCTCAGCGGCTCCCCCTGCGCGGTCAGGGCGGAGAATTGCGGCGGAGGCGCAGGTTTTGCTACACCCGGAAAGGGCGTCATCAGGAACAAGACAAGCGCGAGCTTTAAACTGGGTCTCATTGGGGTTCAGGCAGTGCGTCCGGCCCGGTCTTTTCCTGCGGGCCGAGGCTCTTCTGATAATCGCGCAACGCGTTGCGGAGCGGATCGCCGTATTCAGTGCGCTTCGCTTCTCCGGTCGCCTTCTCGAGCACAAGGCGAAGGCCGTGCGGGTGGATATAAGGATAGTTCAGGAAGGTGTAGCCGACCTGCCGCCGCCGAGCGATGCGCATCTCGCGCGCGCCATCTGCGAAATGACCACCGCGCATGATGAAGCCCTTGCCGGGAAGGTCGAGATCCAATGTTCCTATTGCGTAAGTCAAATCCTTCTGCTGCCTCGGGTTCACCGTAATCTCATCGGTTGAATAGGGCAGGTAGCTATCGGCAACCACCTCGTCGTAGCGTCCCAGCATGTCATAGAGACCCCATGCATTCGGTGCGAAACGTCGTCCTGGCTTTGGACCGGGTTTGTGATCGAGCTCGACCAATTGTTCCAGACCTTCGCCCAAGACGTCATCCAGGGACATCGAAAACCCCCTGCATTGCATAGGGTTGGCCGGCACCGGTGGATCGTCGTTTCGCAACGCAGTACCGATAACGCAGCTGGCATAAAAGCGGAGGAAGGTTCCGCCTTTGGCGAGCGCACGCGTCTTGATTTCGCTCTCCCAGCGATGGAATTTTCGCGCGTTCCAACTGAGCGAAGAAACCGGGTCGCCATATTCTCCCGGAATCGTGCCGTCGGCAGAATAATTTGCCCCTTCAATGCCGGCCCGGGCGGCATATTCCCATTCCGCCTCGGTCGGAAAACGAAAACGATATCCTTCCGGCGCTGATGCGAAAATTTCGCCGAGCGTGTCGCCCCATCCCTCTACCTCAAACCGCTCATCGACTCGTGCGAGGTAATAGGGTGCGGTAATCCGCACCCGATGTTGAACCTCGTCGGCATCCCTTCCAGCCTCGCTTTCGGGGCTGCCCATGACGAATTCTCCGGGCGGGATCAGCACGAAATCGCGGCCGGCTGCGGTCATTGTTACCGGCAGATTCCAGACCTCGGAAGCCAGCAGCTGACGACGCTTCGCATCTGCCGCCGAAAAAGGCCAAGTATCGAACGAGGCCGCATGTTGCCGCCATAGCCCGACGCTTTTCTCCGAGATCGACATGGGCAGTTCCTCGACCGCGCCGGTCGCGCCTGCCCGGTCGAGCAATTCGCGCTTGAACTGGTCCGCATCGTCGCGCCGATCGAATATGGCGATGTCGGCGCTAAAATCTTTATCACGTCCACCCAGCCGCGTAATGAAATGGTTGCGGAGGCTCTCGTCGCTCGATTGGTCAGGATCGATCGCGACGTCGGAAATGACGGTTAGTGCCGGACCTTCGCTGAGGCGCGTGGCATAGCCGACCACATAGCGGTCCTGCGCGAGTGCGGCGCTCGCGATCAATCCGAAGAAAGCGCCCGAAAACAGGATCGACCGTTTCATCCTGCGGTCTTTGAAGCATAGTCGGAGCGTAATCTGCGGAGCCGCTCAAGGTCGGCAGGCTGTGAACGCTCCATGGTCGCACCGATGTCGTTCGCCGCTTCGCGATACAGGCCAAGCGCCGCATTGGAGGCAGCGCGGCGTTCATAAATGGCCGCTCGAGAGGGATCCAGCAAGAGCGCCACCGTGAAGTCCGCGACCGCACCTTGATGCTCTTTCAATCCGGCCCGTGCGACGCCGCGCGCTTCATAGAGCGCCGCATAACCGCGATCGGGCATCAGCCCATCGAGCACCAGTGTGAGCTGTGCGTCGGCCTCGTAGAATTTTCCGGCGCCAATATATTCGCGCGCGCGCGCATACTCGGGCCGCTTCAGCGGTTCGGCCGAGCCCGCATCGAGCGCCAGTAGCGACACCTGGCCTCTTTCCTGCCGCGCGAGGGCAGCCGTGCCCGGGTCGGAGGAACGGACCATGACATCATAAATCTTCAAGGCCTTGGCGGGCTCTCCTGCGATCGACCATGCACGGGCGGCCTGCATTCCGAACTCGGGCTGATCCGCGATCGTCCAAGCCTGACCGTATGCGTCTGCAGCCGCGGCGTAATTCTTGGCCTCAAACGCCGCATCCCCTACAGTCACTTTCGCCTTTGCCGCCGTCAGTTTTCGGGCGCGCTGCACGAGAGCGTCGATACCAGCCTGATTGTCGGCGCCAGCGAGGGTCTTTGCCTTATCGAGCGCCGCCTGGGCTTCTGGATAGCGCTCCAGCTCCATCAGGGCGACGCCCTTGACGAGATGCCCCTCGAAGCGATCAGCGCGCTGTTGGACAGCAATTTCACCCAGCGCCAGCGCAGCCCCCTGATCTCCGCCTGTCAGCTTGGCCTGTGCACGCTGGACAAGTTGCAAATAAATGCGCTCGATTTTTCCGTCCGGTGTACGGTCGAGGGCCTCGAACTTGCCAAGTGCCTCGATCTTGCGCCGGGCGACGCCCAGATACAGATCGTCGGCCGACACCAGTCCCGCATATTCGTGGTAATAGCGGATGGCCTCCGCCCATTTCTCTTCATCCTCATTTATCATCGCAAGATTGAAGCGTGCGGCCGCCTGGTTCGGATCGAGTTCGATGGCCCTCAGAAACGCCGTACGCGCGGAGGATCGATCGCCGTCACGGCTATAGGCGGCGATACCCGCTGTCACCTGATCGGCTGCGCTCTGCGCGATTGCGGGAGATGCGATGCACCCCATCATGAGCGCGGCGGTTGCGATGAATGCGCTGCGCATCAGTTCCCGTCTCCCAGGCTCTTCTTGATCTCGACCATGAACGTGTCCATCGCTTCGCTGTAGGTGTTCAACATTTCCTCGCCAGCCTTCTTCCGATCGAGAATATAGGCCATCGCGCGCACATATCCGCGCTCGGCCACGCGCTCCTGGGGATCGAAGCTTCGTCCGGCCTGGCGCTCGCGGGAATCCACCGCCACTTCGATTGCCATGGCCTCGACCGTTGGCATGAGTCGGTGGCGAATCGTGCCCGTGAGGCTGGGCGCCGCATTGTCCACTGCCGTGGCCAAATCGGGCGCTACGCTATTGCCTTGGCCGAAAGCGTTGCGAAGCAATGCCATAGTGGAGCCGCTACGCAGGCGGCCGATCGAATCGCGCAACACTTCTCGTGCGGTATTTCGGCCACTCGTGAATGTGTCGATATTGGCGTCGATCTTCTGGCGGACGCCGACGTCAAGATTGCGGTAGTAGTCGGTTTCGCGGAGGCCAAGACCGCTCTTCCAGCTTCGCCGTGCCGACTGAAGCATGCCTCCCGCCTTGAGCACAGCGCTTTCAGCCTGTGCCATTGCCGAACTCGGGCGATAGGAGGGTGGTGCAGCGCCAGTATCAAGGTTGCTCCGACGCGCGGACTCACGCTGGAAGGTTTCCTCATAGGATGTGTCCGCAAATTTTTGTCGCGCCGTCTGGTAAGCCTGTCTCCAGCTATAGTCCTGGCTCGCCGATTGTTGCTGAGCTTCGATCACCACCGCGCGACATTGACCCGCCGCCTGAAGAAAGGCTGCTTTAAGAGGTGCCTCCTCTGCCTCGACCAGACGGAGTGCCTCGCGAAGGTCGCCCAGTTTCGCCTCGTGCGTCGTGCTGCGGTCGGCTATCTCCGCCTTGAGGTTGCGCTCTTCCGCCGCCCTATCGGCTTCCATCTTGGTGAAACGGTCGATACCCGCGTTGAGCTCACTCTCGACCCCGGCCAGTGCAATGTCGCTGTTTGCCACGGCGGCCTGATGCTGCTGTTCGAAATTGATCACGGCCGCCGGGCCGTCGACCTTGAGGCGGGTCACTGCTGCCAGCGCCGTATCGACTGCAATTCGGTGATCGCTGCGGGTCTTTGTCAGCTTTCCTTGGATATCCTGATAGGATTGCCGCGCTTGTGCAATCTGCTGGTCGTATGAATCGGAGCGGGCCTGGATCTGCTCAGGCCGCATCACCGCATAGCCGCTCACCGAGACGAGGTGCTGCTCAAAGGTTTGCCCGCCACCTTTCTCGATCTCGAAAGCCGAACGTCCACATTCCGAGCAGAATTTTCCGCTGCGCAGGTCGGCGATAACCTGGCGCTTCTCGGCAACCAATTCACCTTCGCGATCCGCTGCGCGCTGTGCTTGGGCGTCCATATCGCCGATCTGGGGGCCTTTGGCGACCAAATCATTATATTTCGATTGCTGCGCGGCCAACTCAGCATCGTTGCGGGCAATGGCCGCATTGCGTTGGTTGGCGATTTCCGCGATGCGCTGATTTCGCTCGCTCAGCAGCCGGGTGCGTTTCGTGGTCTGATCCTGTCGAAACCGGGCGAGCTGTGCGGCAATCTCCCCAGGCCGCGCAGTTTGCAGCTGGTTTAGACGGTCCTGATCGTCGATTGTTTTCGGGCCGCTGGCTTCGGCTTCTTGAAGCTGGGCAAGCCGCTGGGATTTCGTCGTCCGAAATTCGACCAGCCGAGCCCGGCTGGTTTCGACCTCGGGACAATTTTGTCCCAATGCTGGTGACGTAACCAGACAAAGTCCAACCGCCGTCGCCAGCGGAACATATCGCTTCATTGAAACCCCCACAGTCCCCATGTGACCATATCGCAGGCAGATAGATATGCAATGGGTTGAATGGACTAGCTCTCGGAGTTGCGCGCGCGTACCCATCTCAGCATTCTGAGGCCGAATTACGTGACTTTCCTGTCCGTAATTGCGTCTGGTTGTCGTCGTCCCCGGCCCGTTTTGTTGCGGACAAAAGCGGCCGTCGGTTCTGGTTGAATTACGCCCTGTTGAGTACGTCGCCGAAAGCGGCGGAAGTCACTCCCGGACGTCGCTGTCGTCACGTGAAAAAGCGGAGTTGGACTGCCCTGCGGCGGGAAACGAAGCGTCCTGCTCATCGAATAAGAGAACCGGACGGTCTACAACCTCGACCGTTCAACGTGTGAGCAACCCTTGGATGACGAGGTCCGAGACGGTCCGAGCGTACCGATCCTTGAGATCGCGGTCGATGTCGCCCTTGCCGAGGACGGCGCGTCGGCCCGCCTCCGAGGAGAAGATATGCGAGCAAGCGCCATCGATCGCAAAGCTGAGAAGGCTTGGGTCGACGTCACGAAATTCGCCTGAGGCCACGCCCTGTTCGATGATCGTGCGCCGTGCCTGCGCCGTTGGCTCGACGAGCGCTGTGCCAATGCGCGTCGAGACTTCGGTCGATCCTTCGCGGAGCAGCTTCTGGAGCAGACGGTGGAGATAGGGGCGTTCGAAATAGGCATCGATCAGCCCGCGGATATGCGCCTCGATCTTTTCGGAAGGCGAGAGGTCGGCAGCGAGCAGGCGAGCCAGATGCGCCGTCGCGCGCGCGCCGTCGACTTCGGCAAGCGCGAGCATCAACCCTTCGCGATTGCCGAAATAGTAACTGACCAGCGCGATATTGGTCCCGGCGCGCTGGGAGATTTCGGCAAGCGAAACATCGAGCAGACCCTTTTCGGTCATGAGTTCGCGCGCAGCCGCAATGATGCGGTCCGGCGTGTCGGCGCGGCTTGCGTGGCTGCTTGTCATGGATCGCCTGTCGAGCCTTCCTCTGCTTTCGTCAAGGATGCCCGGACACGCGGACCGTCGGCATCAAGCTGCGGCGCCGACCTGGTCTGGCAGGGTAGGGGAGTGTCGAAGCGCACCGGGTGCGCCATGGCGAATACGCCCCCTTCGCTTGGATGCTCCTGGCGCGCGAAAAAGCCCGTGGCGGCGAGATGCGGATCGTTCATGATGTCACCGATGTCGCGGACCGCTTGCGCCGGAATCTGCGCGGCATGGCATTTGGCGACAAGGTCGGCGGTCGTGAAGCGTGGGGTGAGGCGGGCCATTTCCTGATAGAGGAGCGCGAGATGGACCGTGCGTCCCTTGCGGGTCGCAAAACGCTCGTCCTCGAGAAATTCCGGCTTGCCGAGCAGATCGAACACGCGAGGCCAGGCCTCGTCGGTATAGGCGACGATGCTGATATGGCCGTCACTGGTCGGGAAGGGCTGCCGGTCGGGGTCGATCTGACGGAAATAGCCAACGGGGGCATTGGGCGGATCGAAGCTGAGCCCGCCCAAATGCTCGAGCAGCATGAAATTGGTGAAGGCCTCGAACATCGGGATTTCGATCCTCTGTCCTTCGTCCGTCCGCATCTTGTGGATAATCGCCGCGAGCACCGCATAGGCGGCGTGGAGTCCCGCGACCTTGTCGGCGATCAGCGAGGGGAGGTATCGCGCGCTGGGGTTGCCGTCGACGCGCGGAAGCAAGGTTGCGGTGCCGGTCGCGGCCTGGATGACATCGTCATAGGCTTGGAGGTCGGCATAGGGCCCATCCTGCCCGAAACCCACGCAATGGGCATAGATGATGTCGGGGTTGATCGCCTTGACGGCTTCATAGTCCAGCCCGAGCCGTTCGACCGCCTTTCCGCGGACATTGAGCACGAAGACGTCAGCGTCGGCGAGCAATGCTTTCATCGCCGCAAGATCGTCCGGCTGCTTGAGATCGAGCGCCACCGACTGCTTGCCGCGATTGATCGCCATGAAGGCGGGGCTCATCCCGGGCGTTATGGCCGCCTTGCCCGACCAGCGATAGGCATCGCCCGACCGCGGGCTTTCGACCTTGATCACCTCGGCGCCAAGGTCGGCGAGGATATGGGTGCAATAGGGACCGAAGACGACACTCGTCAGATCGACAATCTTGATTCCCTCGAGCATCGCTTTGCCGTCGTTTGCCGCAATCATGATCCACTCCATTCCGGTTTGCGTTTATCGGCAAAGGCGGTGAGGCCTTCGCGAAAGTCCTTGGTGCGCATCAGGCGGCCGAATATTCGGCTGTTCGCTGCCATCGCCGTTTCAAGCGATTCCAGCTCCTCCAGCTTGTTCAGCGCTTCCTTCGAGGCGCGGATCGCCGAGGGCGAGTTTTCGAGGAGGCGCGCGGCGAGCGCCCGCGCCGCTTCCAGTGCACCGCCATCGCGGGTTCGCTCGTTGATCACGCCAAGACCGAGCGCTTCGGCCGCATCGAAGTGCCGGCCGGTCAGGATGAGCTCCATCGCGGCCTTGCGACCGATCTGGCGGGTCAGGCGCTGAACCCCGCCGGCGGCGGCGTAAAGACCGACCCGGACCTCGGGAAGTGCGAAACGCGCCTTTTCTTCCGCCACGGCCAGATCGCAGGCGAGGACGATCTCCAGCCCGCCGCCCATCGCGACGCCGTTGACGGCCGCGATCACCGGCTTGGTGCGGTCGAAACGCTCGCAAAGCCCCGCGAACCCGGTGCGCGGCATGGTAAGGTCACCGCCCTTCGCAGTGACCTTGAGGTCGTTGCCGCTGCAAAAGGCGCGGTCGCCTGCACCCGTTATGATCGCCACCCAGAGGTCGGGGTCGCGTTCGAACATGTCCCAGACCTCGTGCAGCTCGAAATGGACCGCGCTGTAAAGCGCGTTCATGGCCGTGGGCCGGTTGAGCGTCACCTCGAGGACAGGGCCGCGCCGCTCCAGGAGGATATGGTCGAAACGCCGGGCCGGGAGCGCCCCGGCTGGCACGGGTGCGCAGAGCGGGCTGCTCGCCTCGAGATAGTTGACGCCGTTTTCGTGGGTGATGCGGACGCTGCGTCCGACCGCATCTTCGGCGCCAAGGCTGTGTAGCGTCGCACGATGGCCTGTGCGCACACGGGCAAGGATGCGGCCCTTGCCGTTTGAAGCCAGAATATAGCCTCGCGAGGGAGAGCCCTTCTTCCAGGTGACGCTGCTCGCCTCCACCACCGCCTCGCTGGTCTCCGCGAGCAGCGGGGGTGCGGGTGCTTCGTCGATCGCGCGCTGGGCGCCATTATCCACGCGCGGTTTCCATCCCGCCGCAGGTTGGGTCGAATAGATGCCTGCAGCTTCCTTGGAGAGGAAACCGCCATTGGCGAGAATGAGGCCGAAGCTGCCGGGAACTGCTCGCAGGCGCTCCGCCATCGTTGCGATCGCATGCATCGAATAATTGTTACCGGCGCCGCCAAAGAAGGGGAGGCCGCCCGTGACGGTGCATGGCACGGTGCGCCAGTTAACGCCGAGCGCCTCGGCCGCGAGCAGGACAGCGCAGGGAAAGCAGCTGTAGAGATCCAGATGCGCCATGTCGGCCGCCGACTTTCCGGCCATGGCGAGCGCGTCGCCCAACGTCGCTTCGATTGCCCGCGAGCGCGACAGATCGGGGCGTTCGGTCACGAGCCTGTCCCTGGCCGCACTATAGCCATGGAGGAAGATCCATTTCTCGGGCACGATGCCGAGTTTGCGGGCGGCGCCGACCGAGGTCAGAATCACCGCCGCACCCTGGTTCACCGCGTCCTGCGCGACGTGCCATTTGAGATAGGGATCGGCGACGCGGTAATTGCCTTCGCTTGGGGTTTTCAGATATTCGCGCGAACGCGCATCGGGGAACTGGGCATGGGGGTTGGTCGCTGCGATCGCCGAAAATCCCTCCCAGAGTTCGGCCATGATGTCGGCATAGGCGTCGCGATCAAGTCCGAGACGTGCGCGCAGCGCCTCCTCGAACAATGGATAGGTCTGCGTTGGTGCGCCGAGCCCGTTGGCGCGCTCATAATCCGAGAGCAGGGCGTCTCCGAGACCGCGATCCTGCCACGGTCCGTCGACGGTGCGCGACCAGTCCAGAGACTTCCGTGCGCGCAGCGCCTGTTTCATGGCTGCGGTGGCTTCCGAGCCCGCCAGCAGCACGGCATCGACATCGCCCGCGAAAATCGCCTCGGCAGCCTCGTTGACCAATGCCTGCGGCTGGTCGCCGCCGACCACCGAATAGATGCAGCACGTCCCTGAAATACCGAGCTCGGCAGCGAGCGTAGCGGGCGGGTTGGCGCAGCGCCCGAAGGGCTGGCGCGCGCCTTCGACCGAATCGAGCATCGAGCGGACGACGACGATGCCGTCAATCGTCGCTGCGAGCTCGGCCGGGGCGCCGCTATCCGCGAGCGCTGCTTTTGCGGCCTCGACCTGAAGCGAGAGCGGGCTCGGCGCATCGCCTCCGCTGGCAGAATCCCACGTTCGCATCACCTGACCGACGCCCACGAGGATCGGTGTTTGGGGGTTCAGCTTGCTCATCTGAAGGCTCTCCATCCACTGGCAGAAGTTAAAACCATATTTAACTCGCAATTAAATGAGCATTTAATCTGTGTCAATATTGCGCCTGTTCCAAGGTGGGGCGCGTCGTGACCAATGGGCGCCCCACAATCTCGCGAAGCGCCGGGTTGACGGCGTTCAAACGCGCATTTAAATCACCATTTAAATGTCTATTTAAGCGAGCTTGGCTCAACGGAGAGAAAAATGGATTTTGGCGGCTCCTATTCGATGCTGATCGACGGCGAACTGGTCGCGGGCGATGCCACGATCGATGTCATCAATCCCGCAACGGGCCGGACTTTCGCTGCGGCGCCCGATTGCGGAGACGCCGACCTTGAGCGCGCGGTCGCTGCCGCCCGTCGCGCCTTCGGGGAATGGCGCGCGACGCCGATCGCTGAGCGCCAGCAGCGGCTGAGCGCCGCTGCCGACTTGCTCGCCGCCCACAGCGAGCAACTTGCACGATTGTTCACGCGCGAGCAGGGGCGGCCGACCGCCGGCGCCCAGGCGGAGATCGGGCTTGGAATCGCATGGCTGCGTGCCTTCAGCGCGATGGAGCCGCCGGTCCACATCGTCGACAAGGGTGACGGGCAGCGCATCGAGACCCACTATGTTCCGCTCGGGGCGGTCTGTGCGATCTCGCCATGGAATTTCCCCGTCAATCTCTCGATCTGGAAGATCGCGCCCGCACTTGCGGCGGGCAACACGATCGTACTCAAGCCGTCGCCGTTCACACCGCTCTGCATGCTCAAGATCGGCGAGCTTCTGAAGGATGTTTTTCCCGCCGGCGTGCTCAACATCATCTCCGGCGGCGATGCGCTCGGGCCGAAAATGACGTCGCACCCGGGCTTCGCAAAGATCAGCTTCACCGGCTCGACCGCAACCGGCAAGCGCGTGATGGAGAGCGCGGCGCGGGATTTGAAGCGCCTGACGCTCGAGCTTGGCGGCAACGATGCGGCGATTGTGATGCCCGACGTCGATCTCGACGATGTCGCGCAGAAGATTTTCTTCGGCGCCTTCTACAACAGTGCCCAGATCTGCGTTGCGACGAAGCGGCTCTATGTTCATGACAGCATCTATGACGCCCTACGCGACCGGCTCGCGGCGATCGCGCGGGCCGTCAAGCTCGGCGATGGAAGCGAGCAGGGAACGGTGTTGGGCCCGCTCCAGAACCGCCGCCAGTTCGAACGCGTTACCGCGCTGATCGACGGAGCACGCGCCGAGGGGCTCAACCTGATCGAGGGATCCGCAGGCCCCGAGGGTGAGGGTTATTTCATCCCGGTTACCATCGTCGACAATCCGCCGGAGGATTCGCCGGTCGTGCAGGAGGAAGCCTTTGGGCCGGTGCTGCCGATGTTGCGCTTCACCGATCTCGACGAGGTCATCGCGCGGGCGAATGCCAGCGAATATGGCTTGGCCGGCGCGGTCTGGTCGTCCGATGTCGAGCAGGCGGTCCAGATCGCGCGGCGGCTTGAGACCGGGACGGTCTGGATCAATCAGAACCTGACCCTGCGCGCCGACACGCCCTTTGCCGGTCACAAGCAGAGCGGATTTGGCGTCGAAAACGGGCTGGAGGGCTTCCTCGAATATATGGCGCCCCAAAGCATCTATGTCCCGGTGCCGAAGCGCGCAGCGAAATGAGCTTTACAGCTCCAGCTCTTCGAGCATGACCCCCGATGCGAGCGTGTTGCGGATCGTGTCGAGCGCCTGATCGCTCGTTGCGAGCAGTCCGGCGAAGGCCAGTCGCTCGTCGGCGAGCCCCGTCGCGAGCGGGCGGTCCTGCGCCATGCGGACGAGCCGCTTGATGGCGGCAAGGGCGCCGGCATCGCGCTGCGCAAGAGCGCCGGCAAGGGTCAGAGCTGCGGTCACCGCGTCGGCGGCCAGTTCGCCGACGAGGCCGAGTTCATAGGCACGGCGCGCTGTGACCGTGCGGCCGCAAAGCGTCATGTCGAGGGCGGCAGCTTCGCCGATCAGCCGGACGAGGCGCTGCGTTCCGCCCCCGCCGGGAAAGATATCGATACGGATTTCGGGCAGGCCGATATGTTCGACATCCTTTTGTGCAATGCGAATATCGCACGCGAGGGCGATTTCGAGACCACCCCCCATGCATAGCCCGTTGATCGCGGCGATGACGGGCACGGGCGCGGCGGCGATCCGGTCGGTGAGGCGGGCGAAATCGGCATCGAGAAAGGCTTCGGGCTCGATCGCGCCTGCGCGCAGCGCGTCGGCTGCCTTGGCAATCGCGGCAAGGTCATAGTGACGGATAAAGGCGCCGGGGGTGCCGCCCGCGATAATGATAGCGCGCGCTGCCGGATCGCTGGCGGCGCTTTCGAATACCGCGAGCAGGTTTCGCGCGCCTGCTGCGTCGAGAATGCCATGTGGTGCTGCGCTGACGCGGATAAGCCGCACGGGGCCATGCTCTTCGACTGCGGAGGTCATTTCATTTCCTTCCTGGCGGTTTGACGGCTTTCTGGCGGTCGCCATCGATGCCTTGCCGAGCCGCCGTCAGGGATCGACGGCGAAAATGGCGGAACTCACAGTGGGGGCTCCCGGGCCGCCCGCGAGCAGGCAGGTTCGTGCGCCCGGAACCGGATTGGCGGATTCGCCGCGCAGGACCCGGACCGCCTCGATCGCGAGGCCGATCCCGTGGACGAAGCCGTGCGCGAGATTGCCGCCCGATGTATTGATCGGCAGCCGCCCGCCCGGAGCGACGAGATTGTCGAACCGGATAAAGTCCGCGGCACTCTCATGCGTGCAGAAACCGTGATCGATCAGCGAAGCGATGCCTTGCGCAAGGAAGTTCTCGTAGATCTGGGCGACGTCGATGTCGTCCGGGGTCAGCCCTGCGCCAGCATAGAGCCGGTCGGCCAAGCCCTGGAAACCGCCGCTGGCATAAAGATGCTCGGCATCATTTTCGAGCAGATCGCCCCAGCCGCGGCGCGCGCCCTGCGCGACGGAGAGCAGCGATATGGCGGGCTTTCGAAGATCGCGCGCATGGTCTGCGGAGACGAGCAACAACGCTCCGGCGCCGTCATTCTCGCGCGAGCAGTCGAAGAGCCGGAAGGGCTCCGATATACTGCGCGCGCCGCGATAGTCCGCAATATCGAGGGGCTTGCCGAAAGCCAGGGCGTCGGGATTGCGGCTCCCGTGAAAATAGGAGACGCGGGCCAACTCCTCGCAAAGCGCCTCGGGTACGGCGTGTCGCTCGAAGAGGCGGCGCGCACGAAGCGCGCAGAGCTGTGCCGGCGCGATCAGACCCGCGCCGAGCATATGATCGTTAAGATGATGTTCCATGATCGAAGCGGAGAGGCGTCCACCCTTTTCCTCGGCGAGAGCGCGGTAGATCGCGACGATACGCGCTTGCCCGGAAATGATCGCTGCAGCGGCGACGCCGAACGCGCCGGCGATTCCGCCGCCCCCGCCGCCCCACACCTGCGCCGACCAGCTGATCTCGCGGGTGCCCAGTTCGGGCATCAGGCGTACGGGTTCAGTGCTGTCTTCGCCATAGGACACAAAGCCGTCGATGTCGCTCGGCGCGATGCCTGCATCGTTGCAGGCATCGGCGAGCACCGCCGATAGGAGACCGAGCGGCGGCATCGGCGCGGTGCCGCGGCGATATTGGCGATAGCCGACGCCAGCCACTGCGGTCGCCCCACGGAAAACCGTCATGATGCAAGCGTCCACCGGATCGCGGGAATGCGCCGCGCGCCGAACGCGCCATCCACGATGCGGCCGGTCACCGGCGCATCGATCGTCAAGCCATCTTCGTCGCCTTCGATCACCCCGACGAGCCGTACCGGCGCGCTCGCCAGCGCGACGACGACCGGCGCGAAAGGGCTGGGGAAGGCTTCGGTCCCGGCGAAGCGGTGCCACGTTCGCGTCCAGCTGAAGACAGTGCCGGCGAGCAGATGCTGCGACCAGCGATGATCCCATGAACCGCAGGTGCCGCAGCGCCATACTGCAGGCCAGTGCCAGCTATCGCAGCCCGCGCAGCGCGGCAATTCGAGCCGGCCAGCCGCGAGTGCGCGCCAATAGCGCTCCTCGCCGCCGGTCGGCAGATCGTCTTCGGTCATCGATATTGGCCTTGAAGGGCTGTGCACCCGATACGGGCGTGGGCTCAGCGCGCCAGTATTTCGTCGATATTGCGATGCATGGTCGCGAGCGCGGCTTCCAGTCCGCCAAAACGGACCGTCTTCAGCGCCCCCGACGACAGGCCTTCCTGCACCAGTTGCGCCGCGTGGAAATCTTCCGCACCGAAGACCTTTTCGAAATTAAACTCGATCGTTTTTTCGAAGAGCCGCTTGGCCTCTTCGGTTTTTGGCTCTTCTTTCGTCAGCATGATGCAATCCGCGATCGTCCGGTCGGCGGCGCGCGGCATCATCGTGATGAAGTTCATATGATAGGGGCTGGTCACAAGCACAGCGGTCGGAAAGAGATGATAGGCGTGTGTCACGTGCCGATGGAGCGTGTCGGGGTCGACTTCGAAATTATCGCGCTTGAAATGCGAACGGCCGGTCGTCTGGCGGGAGTTTCGACCCAGATGGGTCATCAATGTCGGTACTTCGGCGAAATGCGGAGCCACCGTGTCGCGGTGCAGCGGCGGGACATGATAAGTCTCGAGAAAAGTCTCGATCAGGATTTTCCAATTGGCGGCGAGGTCGAAGCGGCGGCGGCCATAGAAATGCATGTCGCCGATGCCGAAGGCGTCGAAATCTGCAGCGATCGCACCCGTTGCCTCACTGAAATCGGGTTCATATTCGGGGTCGAGACCAACCCAGATGATCCCGCCCGCCTCGCGGACCGGCAAGCGGCGCAGACCATATTCCTTTTTGTCCAGCGTCGGGAACGCCTCTTTTTTTGGCAGCGCCACGAGGCTGCCGTCGAGCCCGAAAGTCCAGGCGTGGAAGGGACAGGTCATCCGGGCGCAATTATGTGGTTCGCTATTGTCGACGATCTTGGCGCCGCGGTGCGTGCAGGCGTTCAGGAAGGCGTGCACGATCCCGTCCGCATCGCGGGTCAAAAGGATCGGAATGCCCATATCATTATGGGCGTAGGCCATCCTCGGCTCGGGCAGCGCGGCCGAAGCCGTGAGCGGAATGGGAACGCGTTTCAGAAGCTTTTGATACTCGCGTTCGAAATGCGCGGGATCGGTATAGACATGCGCGGACTGGAGCGCTTCATCGGTCGGTATCACCGCGTCCGCATGTTCGGGCAGGGCCAGGATTGCGGAAATCTGGCTTTCGGTCAGCGAACGCGTCTTGTCTTGCTGCATCATCTTGTCCTCATCCGTAATGGTGAGACAGTGACACATATTTTGTATCATTGCAAACGGATTAGACTGTGCCTTTGGCTCGATCGAGCATGGGGAAAACTACGAAGCGGCGGATAAACCAGCGTAGTTCGGCATCGGGTATTTCCTCCGCCTCCACCATTCGCAACAACATGTCCTGCGACTGTAGAAGCCAGCGAACCAGGTCGTCGATCTCCAGGTCGGCCGCAAAGCTGTGGCGCTGGGCCGCGCTCTGGAGGAGGTTGCCCCACATGGCGCGCTGGCGCTGCTGCGCGACCGAATTGGGGCGCGCGTTGACCGAAGTGGTGCCGGGATAGTCGAGAAGGACCCGGATATGGCTGTTTTCATGCGCGATGCGCGTGGCGAGGAACATGCATTCGACGAGCGTGTCCTCGAGCGAAGCGCGGCCGGCGAGCTGTGCGCGGATCTGCCGGTTCACATTCTCGGCTTCGACGATGCTGATCGCTTCCACGATCGCATCCTTGTTGGTGAAGTGCCGGTACATCGTCGCGCGTGACACACCCGCTTCCTGGGCGATGTCTTCCATCGACGTCTTCTTTATCCCGAAGCGTTCGAAGCATAGCTGCGCCGCGGCGATGATCGCCTGTTCACTCGATTGTTTGCGTCCCGGGGCACTCCGTCCCGCCGGGTTCCGGCTTTCACTGCTATCAGTCATCAATGGCTCCCGACCTGCCCTTAGCCGGAGGGCTCACCGATCTCCAGTTCCAACTCGTTCGGCCTTGAGAATGATGCCCGCCGCCTCGCGGTCCCAGGTACATGAAGTGACGCCCTCGGCGCGCAGCGCGTCCTTGCGAACTTTGCCATTGGCCGTCCGCGGGAACTCTTGCATCTGCCGAAAATAGCGGGGGACCATGAAATGCGGCATGGCGGCGCGCAATTGCTCGACCAGCATCGCCCAGTCGATCGTCTCTTCCCTTGCGACGACACAGACCATGACTTCATTTTCGGCATGACCGTCGGGAACTGCTATCGCCGCCGCTTCGGCAACACCGGGCTGGCGCAGCAGTTCGCGCTCGACCTCGAAGGATGAAATATTCTCACCCCGGCGGCGGATGGCATCCTTTGACCGGTCGACGAAATAATACCATCCGTCGGTGTCGCGCCGAAAAATATCGCCGCTGTGCAGCCAGCCGTTGCGCCACAAGCGTGCGGTGGCCGCAGCGTCGTCGGCATATTCTGTCAGCATGCGCCAGGGGGCGTCGTGCCGGACGACCAGTTCGCCGCTCGATCCCACGGGAACTTCCATGTCATTCGCATCGACGATCCGTAGTTGATAGCCGTCCCGCACGCGCCCCGTTGCGCCGGTCGGTGCCTCGGCATCGAAGCAGGTCAGTGCGGTTCCGATCTCGGTCGAGCCGTAGGCGCTCCAGATTTCCGTGCCGAACCGCTCCGAGAAACGTTTTCCCGTCGTACCCAATGGCGCGATATTGGCGAAGCGCAGGGGTGTATCGCGATCGGTCGCGCTGTCGGGTTGCGCGAGCAGGAAGGCCGCCATCTGCTCGACAAGCGTGGTCGAGGTCGCGCCGGTTTCCTGGACGAGTGGCCAGAAGGTCGCCGTGCGAAATCCCTCTGGTACGACCACCGATCCGCCGTGCTTCAGCATGCCATAGACCGAAGCCGCCCCCCCCGAATGGAAGAGCGGCAACACCAGAAAGAAACGCGCATCGGCATCGGCCGATGCGGGATTCGGCGGTCCGAGGAAGTGCGAGGCTTGGACGTAGGACGACAGCACACCCTTGGAAGGCCCGGTGGTTCCCGACGTGAACATGAGCTGCATCGCGTCGAAAGCCTCGATCGTGTCGTCGTTCACGATCGGCGCATGGGTGTCGAGGATCGATGCCGACACGAGCGGAACGGACAGCAGACCCGGCGATATGGGACCGCCGACGACCAGGATGCGCTCCAGCGCGTGTAGAGGCAGCCCTTCGAGCCGCGGCAGGAGGTCGGCGTGAATGACGGCGAGTTTTGCGTTTGAAACCGCGATGGCATGGCTGAGCATGTCGCCCCGCCATGCCAGGTTGCACGGGCAATGGACCGCGCCGAGATAGTTGATCCCGAACCAGGCCTGCAGCAGTTCGGGGCCGTTGGGCAGCCAGGTGAAGACCCGGTCGCCCTTTTCGACCCCGAGGTGCCTCAGCCCGGCTGCCGTTCGCTGGGCGACGTCGAGCGTATCGCGATAGGTCCAGCTTCCCCGATCGGGAAAGACCGCAAAGATACGGTCCGGGGAAGTGGCCGCATGCGCATGCAATATGTCCTTCAGGACATCGAGGCTCGCCGTCGTCATTCCCGTCCTCAGTCGAAGCGCAGGCTTAGTGTCGCGCCATAAGTCGCGGGTTTGGCCATGAAACGCACGACCGTATCCACCTGCCGCTGGATGTTATTGTAGTAGGAACTGTTGGTGACGTTCCGGCCCCAGAGCGAAAATGTCCAGCCCTTGTCGGGTGAGGTGATGCCAGCGCGCAGATCGAGCGTGGTATAATCGTCGATGCGGAAGGTCGTGTCCTCGCCCGGATAGGCAAAGGTGGACCCGCGGTAACGCAGGTTTGCTCCAACGAAGGCGTCGATCCGGCTGCTCACATTCCACTCATAGTCGAGGCGCGAGGTTACTTCCCATTTCGGCGCGAAGGGCATTTCGGTATCATCGAAAACCGTCAGGACGGCAAGGTCGGTGTAGCCCGAATATTTGTCGATCGTCGCCTTCGAATGAACCACCGAAGTCTCGAACGCGAGTCCCTCTACCGGGCGGATGTTCAGCGTGATTTCCTGTCCGAAAACGCTCGATTTCGGAACGCTGACGAGGGCATCGAGCGAGCGGAAGACCGGGACGGGAATGCGTCCGAGGATCTGCTTGCCCTTATAGTCGTAATAATAGATCGCACCGGTTACATTGACCGCCCGGTCAAGTAACTCGGCCTTGAAGCCGCCCTCATAGGCGAGCACTGATTCCTGCGGGACCGGCGTATATTGCGCCACCGTGGTCGCCGAAGCTGTCGGATAGGCGCCCGCCTTATAGCCTTTGCTGATGTTGGCATAGAGAAGCAGGTCGTTGCTGGCACGCCAGTCGATCCCCGCGCGCCAGGCGAAATTATCCTCTTTCAGCGTATCTTCGACCACACCGGGTACGAAGTTGACCGGATCGACAAGCGTGATGCACCCGCCGGGCGCGATCGGGACCGGGTGGCCGCTCAGTGTGCTCCACAGCCCGCCGAAGCCTGCGGCGGTCAATCCATCCCCGGAATCGCGTGAACAGCCGACATAATCGCGCTTCGTATCGGTGTAGCGGCCACCCGCCTTGATCGTTACCGACGGAGCCAGATCATATTCCAGATTGGCGAAGGCTCCGAGCGAGCGGAACTTCTGCCGCGAGAAAAAGGTGATATTCTTTGCATATCGACCCGTTGCGAAGGCGGCGGATGCGTCGGAAAAGTCGCTGAGATTAAAGTCGCTCGTCTTGTCGGCGCTATAGTTGACGCCGAGGATCCAGCGCAGGTCCTGCGAGGCGTCGCCCGCGATGCGCAGTTCCTGGTTGAAGACCTTGATTTTTCCCGATGCGACACGGTCGACGATGCGTAGCGCGATGCCATCGGAATCGACCCGTTCGTCGCGGTCATATTGCGAATAGGAGGTCAGCGACGTGAGCGTTGCGGTGCCGATATCGACATCGGCGCGAGCCCAGACCTGGAACATGCTGTTGTCGCGGCGCCATTCGCCCGGCGACCAGTCGGCGGCCCGGATGGAATCGGGAGCCAGAGGATAGTCGCGAAGTTCGGGGAGTACGGCGGCGGGAAGGAGCGGACGGAACTGGACATATTGTCCGGCCTGCATCTCCGACTTGTCCTTCCAGCCGCTCAGGCCGAAGGTGAAACGCGCGGACGACGACGGCTCCCAGTTGAGTAGCAGGCGTCCGTTGAGGAAGTTCCGATCGCCGAGGCTGTCGTCGCGGGTATAGCTGCGCTGCCAGGCGCCGCCCTGCTGGGCGGCGACGGCCACGCGAGCCGACAGCGTTTCGGTCAGCGGGCCACTCACGAAGCCGTCGAGTTCGATAAGCCCGAACCGCGCGACACTGGCGTTGAGACCGGCCTCGAAGCTGTCGGTCGGCTTGGCGGCGATATAGTTGATCGCGCCGCCCGTGCTATTCTGTCCGAACAGCGTACCTTGCGGCCCTTTGAGAACTTCGACGCGTTGAAGGTCGAGGCTCGCTCCGGCAGCCATGACGGGATAGGCGAGCGGAATTTCGTCGACATAGATGGTGACCGCCGGCGTCGCCGCAAGGGTCGTGTCGTAGAAGCCGACGCCGCGCAAGGAATAGACCGGCGAACCGATCGGCGTCGTCGCCGCATCAAAACCGGGAACTACGCGCGCAAGATCGTCAACCGATGAGATGCCCTGTTTCAGCAGTGCGTCGGAGCTGATCGCGGTGATCGTCAGGCCGACGTCGTTGAGGTTTTGCTCGCGCTTCTGCGCAGTGACGACGATCTCGTCATATCTGGCGCTTTCGACGGGGGCGGCGTCTTGGGCAAAAGCCGGGGCCGCGGTGAGCGCTGCCACCGAAGCGGACAAGGCAAGGCGCGAGACAAAATTTTCAATCAACATGCAATCCTCCCAGACATCGAGCCTTATCCTGACTCCGTCTTGGCGCTATTGAGACAATGAGACGATAAATGTCAATATATCTTATTTGGGTATGAGGATGGCCTTTGGTGTCGCAAAGCTGCGAAGCCCGCTCGCCCCGTTTTCCGTGCCGATCCCTGACTGCTTTCGACCCGAAACGGTCATCTCCGGGTGTCCGTCCAGATTGTGATTGATCCAGACCGTTCCGCATTGGAGCCGTTTCGCAACGGAAACAGCGGTCTCGACATCACGCGACCAGACCGTCGCGCCGAGGCCATAGGGGCTCGCATTCGCCAGCGTGATAACATCGTCCGTCGACGCAAAACGCAACATCGGAAGGATCGGACCAAAGGCTTCTTCCTGGACGACCCGGCTTGCCTCGGGCGGATTATCGACAATTGTCAGCGGGAGGAAATAGCCTTCGCTCGCTTCGGGGGCAGGCCCGGACAACAGCGAATAGCCATTGGTCCGGCAATCTTCCAGAAGCTGCAGGACCCGCTCATATTGCGGGCGATTCTGCACCGGTCCGAACAGCACGCCCTCGTCGAGGCCATTTCCCACCGGGGCCCGCGCGATGCGCGCAGCCAGTGCGTCGCGAACGGCGTCGTAAATTGCATCATGAACATAAAGACGTTTCGTTGCCATGCAGATCTGGCCGGAATTGAAGAAGGCGCCGAACAGAAGCGCGTCGGCAATCGATTCGGGGTCGTTGTCCGCCAGAACAATCGCGGCGTCGTTGCCGCCAAGCTCTAACGTGACATTCTTCAGGTCCTGCGCGGCCGTCGCCATCACGCGCCGCCCTGTCTCGCTCGAGCCGGTGAAGGATATTTTCGTAAATCCCGGATGTGCCGTCATCATCGGTCCCAGCTCGTCGGTGCCGGTCAATATATTGAGCACACCCGGGGGAACGACTGATTGCAGCAATTCACCGATCCGGAGTGTGGTGAGCGGCGTGAACGGTGAGGGTTTCAGGACGACGCAATTGCCGGCCAGCAGGGCCGGGGCAAGTTTCCAGGCCGCGAGCATGACCGGAAAATTCCAGGGCACGATCGCGCAAACGATTCCAAGCGGTTCCCAATGGATTTCCGTCCTTCGGGTCAGGCTGTCCTCGACGACCTCCACCGGCAAATCAAATGCCGCGACGCCGTGGAACCATTCACCGGCGCCGGCGATCTCCTGTTGCGCCAGCGCAAGGGGGCGACCCTGTTCGCGCGTGAACAGTTCCGCCAGCTCTGCCGCATGGGCAGCGAGCGTATCGCCGACCGCGCGAAGAACCGCTCTTCGCCCTTCGATCGGCATGTCGCGCCACGCAGGCAGGGCAGCGGCGGCCGCATCAATGGCCCGGTCAAGCAGGGCGGGGCCGGCTGCGGGACACGCCGCGAGGACGCCGCCGGTAGCCGGGTTGATCACATCGAAATGACGGTCGCTGTCGATCAGTTCGCCGCCAACGAGCATCGAAAAGCCGGGTGTGTCGGACATCGTCATTTCCATTCCAGCGGCAGCGTTTCGAGTGCGAAAACCATGCCATGCCGGCTGGGATGGGCGTGGTCAGGGGACCAGCGGAAGGCCGGGATGCGCTTGACCCATTCTTCCGTCAGGATACGCAATTCGAGGCGAGCCAGATTGTGCCCGAGACAAAGATGGGGCCCCGACGAGAAGGTGAGATGGTCTTTGCGTTTGCGATCAATGTCGAAGCGATCGGGGTCGGCATTGTGCCGATCGTCGCGGCCCGCCATCGGAAGCAGGCAGAGCAGCATCTCGTCCTTTTTGAAATGGACGCCGAATTGTTCGCAGTCGCGGGCAATGATGCGCGGCGTATTGATCACGCCGAAACTGCGCAGGCCTTCTTCGACAAATTGGGGAATGAGCGCCGCATCGGCGGCCAGCCGAGCCTGAAGTTCGGTGTCGGTGGCGAGATGGCGATAGAGATAAGCCGACATATTGGCGACGGTGTCCATTCCGCCGAGAAACAGCAGCAGCGCCAGCGACTGTAGATCGGGCGTCGAGATGGGGCGCCCCTCAATCTGGAACTGCACCATCTCGCTGACAAGGTCGCCACAGGGTTTGGCGCGCCGCATTTCAATCAACTCGGTCATCAGAACGATGATCCGTCCCGACATGTCAGCATATTCTTCGGGGGTTCGGGCGCGGAAATACTGATCGGCAATGTCTTTGAACTCGCGAAGCTTCTCCAGCGGCATGCCCATGAGTTCCATGAAAACGGATACTGGAAAGCGCGAGCCGATATCGCGCACAAAATCGCACGATCCCTTTTCCAGCACTTCGTCGATCAGCGATCGGGCAAAGTGGCGAATTCGCGGTTCCAGCGCGGCGACGGCCTTGGGCGAAAAGAAGGGCGTCAGCGCCTTGCGATAAGGGGCGTTTTCAGGCGGGTCGAGGCTCAAAGGGATGAAGCGGGGCGGATTGGGAATTCGCGGAATCTGGGCCTCGCGCACCGAGAAATTTTCAGGCTGGCGGACAATCTCGGCAATTTCATCATAGCGTGTGGCGACCCAGTGGCCACCGTTGGCCGGGGTCCAGAACAGGCTGGGCGCATCGTCATGCAAAGTCCGATAGGTGGCGTGAAGCTCTTCGCCCAGTCTGACGTCGCTATAGATATCAAATGGAAATACGCGGTCGGGGGCGACATGTCCGGGAATGTTCGTGTCGGCGCTGGTCATCAATATTCTCCCGTTCAAATTATAATATGATTAGATAAGTTCAAATGCCGAAGTCGGGTGCGCGAACGATGAGGCCGTCCAAGGATGGTGTCGCGACGATCTGGCAAAGGAGGCGTGAGGATTTCGAGCAGTCCATCTCTCCCGACAGCAGGTCAGCTTCATCCTCACTGGCGGGCATCAGGTCTTGATTCCCCTGAATCACGTGAGCGTGACACGTCCCGCAGGCCATCGATCCGCCGCAATCGCCTCGAATCCACTCGATCTCGTTGCGAAGGGCCGCGGTCATCAGGCTTTCACCGTCAACAAGGGTGGCGGCGGTGCGCTTGCCTGATGAATCGATGAAGATTGCCTGCATTTTTACGTTCCTCTTGACGATTCGACTTGTCTAATAGAATTAGAAAATAACTTCGATGAGGTTTTTGGGCAAGGGGAAGATGGATGGATGCCGATTATGTGATTGTCGGCGGCGGTGCCGCGGGTTGCGTGCTGGCTAACCGGCTGTCGAAAGATCCCGGTGTTTCGGTGGTGCTGTTCGAAGCGGGTCCGGCTGATCGCAGTCCGCTGCTGCGCGTGCCAAAGGGGTTCGCGAAGCTTCTCGGCGGAACGCACCTCGTCTGGCCCTATATGACCACGCCCGAAGAGGCGAACGCCGGGGTGCCCGAACGATGGGTGCGCGGCCGGGTGCTCGGCGGTTCGACGTCGATCAACGGCATGATGTATGTGCGTGGGCAGCCAGCCGACTTTGATGAGCTTGCCAGCCTGTCGAGTGACGCCTGGAACTGGCGGGAATTTGCGAGAGCCTATGCCGCGATCGAGGCGCATCCGCTTGGCGCGAATGAGGCGCGGGGCGGGGATGGTCCGCTCCGATTATCGCTTCCTGGTCGGTCGGATCCTCTGTTCGAAGCCTTCGGGCAGGCCGGTCGCGCGATGGGCTGGACGTGGAAGGAGGATGTCAATGCGCCCGATGATATCGAAGGGATAGGGTTTGCGCCGTGCATGGTCGATGGCGGCGTGCGCGTCAGTGCGGCGACCGCTTTCCTGCGGCCTGCAATGGCACGGCCGAACCTGACCGTCATGACCAATTGCACCGTCGACCGGATTGTCATTGTCGACGGACGAGCCCAGGCGGTCGAATATCTGAAGGACGGCCAGCGTGCGACCTTGGCCGCTCGGCGCGACATCATCCTGTGCGCCGGGGCGCTGGCGACGCCAGGAATATTGGAGCGCTCGGGGATCGGTGACGCGCGCCGTCTGGATGCGCTCGGTATCGAGCCTCGCCATATCAATGCGAACGTCGGCGAAAATCTTCTCGAACACCGTGCGCTGGCGATGCAGTGGCGTCTTGCAGCGGATGTCTCGGACAACAAGCGCTATCATGGATGGCGGCTGGGACGGGCGCTGGTGGCCTATTTGACCCGGCGTCGCGGACCGCTTGCAGAGGCCGTTTACGAACAGGTGGCCTGGTTTCGGTCGCGGCCTGATGCGCCTCGACCCGACGTGCAGATTTTTCCCGCCGCCTATTCGCTGGACCCCGACGGCAATCGCGAGAATGTCGAAAAGCTTCCCGGTATGCATATCGGGGTCTTCCCGCTGCGCCCGACATCGGCCGGCAGCGTGCATATCGGTTCCACCGATCCGGAGGAGTTGCCCGTCATTCAAAGCAACTATGGCGACACTGCGGAAGATCGGCGCGTAATGGTCGACGCCGTCCGCACGATACGGGACTTTGTCGCTCAGGCGCCGCTCGCCCGGTTGATATCGCAGGAAACCATCCCCGGCACGGACGTCGTTTCGGATGAGGCGATCCTCGACGCCTTTCGGCGGCAGGGAACGTGCGGCTATCATGCAGTAGGCTCGTGCCGGATGGGCCGTGACCCCTGCACATCGGTCGTTGATCCCGATCTCAAGGTTCACGGCCTTGACGGGTTGCGCATCGCAGACACTTCGGTATTCCCTGTCATTCCCGCCGGAAATACCGCAGCGCCGACGATGGCCATGGCCTGGCTAGCCGCCGAGCGCATTGGCGGCGTCTCGTGATTTGACGGCGGACTGGATGCATCGTGGATTCGACCGGAACAGGGGAGCTTTGAGCGGGCTATGGTCAACAAGCCGGTCATAACGCGCGAGCGGGTGATACGCGCGGCGCTCGACACGATCGACCTGCATGGCCTCGGTGGCTTCAAGCTGGAGATCGTTGCGCGGAGCATCGGGGTTCGCGCGCCGTCGCTCTATTATCATTTCAAGGACAAGTCCGAACTGTTCGGGGAGGTCGTCCTTTCCCTCCTGCGCGAAGTCGAGATTCCCGACGATGTCGCCTCGGGTGACTGGGAAGATGCGCTCGTCGACATTTGCGTGCGAACTCGCCGCACGATCCTCCTCCATTATAAGGCGGCACCGCTGATCCTCGAATTTGCCCCGCGCAGAATTTTTCTCGAAGCTTATGAAAAATGGATGCGCCAATGCCCCTTTCCGGTCGATGTCCATATGCTGTTGATCGAGGGGATCGAGAAGCTGACGTTCGGCGCGGCGGTTTTCGCGGCCTCCGAAAGGGCGCGGGCGGACGGCGCGCCGCCGGCCGCCGATCCGCGCGCCTATCCCAACCTCCATCGCGCTCTGCGCGCCAATCGCTGGGATGATGAGCAGATGTTCGTGCAGACAATCCGCACCTTTGTCGGCGGTGTCGCGCGTAAGGCCGATCCTGCTCTCTCCGACGGACATGCGCCCGCCAGAAAGGGCGACGAATAATTGGGGCGGGGCCCCCTTACAGTGGCAGTGTCCGGCCGGTCATGGCTTCGATGCTGGCCCACAACCGTTCGGCCGCGTCGGGATCGATTGCATAGCGCATGACGCCGGTCCGGTAATTGGGTTGGTCGATGATTTCGGCAACGGCGCAGCGCTGCAGGTAAAGGCCGCCTCGCCCGGCGAGGCTTGGCTCGGTCAGCGCCCATATCGTCGTCGCCGCACCCTGATCCGGGGTCAGATAGTCCGTAGGCTCGAGTGCGCCCGATTTGCCGCGCATTTCCTCGAAATCTGCGGGAACCATATCCCGGGTCATGTCCGTCGAGATGGCGCCGGGGTGGAGGCTGAAGGCGTCGATGCCGCGCCACGCCAGCGCACTACTCAGCTTTACCGCCAACAGACAGCATCCGGTCTTGGACTGACCATAGCTGCTCCATGCGGTATAGGGGCGGTGCTCGAAATTGATGTCGTCGAAGACAACGGGTGAGAAATGGTGCCCGAAGGAACTGAGGCAGGCAATGCGCGCGCCCGCCGCGAGCCGCGGAGCGAGTCCTGAACTCAGCACGGCATGGCCCACGACATTCGTCATAAAGCCCGTTTCGATGCCGGCCGCAGAGAGCGTCTTTGGACCGATTACTCCTGCATTGTTGATCAGCATATCGATCGGTCGCTCGAGGTCCAGCACGGCTGCGGCGCACCGGTCGACCGCGGTCAAGTCGGAAAGGTCGACCGATATGCCCAGCACCTGGCCCGCAGCGCGAGCGCGAAGTGTCGCCAGCGCCTGATCGAGTTTTGCGCCGGGTCGCGCGGCGATGATGATGTCCGCGCCAGCCCGGGCAAGCGCTGCGGCGGTGGCGAGGCCGATGCCGCCAGATCCTCCGGTAATGACCGCAAGTTTGCCGTGGAGATCGACGTTCGCAAGCAATTGCGCGGCGCTAGGGTGCAGGGCTTCGATGCTGGTATCGGCGCCGCGTGTCTCGTTCATATAAGGCCCTTGCAATGAAGGACGCTGCGCCGACGTTTTGGGCCGCACCGCGCCGCATGGATGGCTGTCGAAATATCGTACAAGAGAGAATTGCGGGGCGGTGTGACGGGGGCTGTGTCTTCCATCCGGTGTCGTTCCTCATCCTGCATTTTGTTCAATCATCAAATTTGAGATAATGATACAAATTGCGTATTGTTGTTTCAATGATGAATCTGCAAGGTTCGGATATCAAGGCTGAAAGGGACAATCGATCAATGACGTTGCGCTTCGAAGAGATTGAAATTGGCCGAATCTGTCGCTTTGGGCGCTATGCGGTGAGCGAGGAGGAAGTGCTCGAGTTCGCCCGGCGTTATGACCCGCAAGCTATGCATCTCGACCCCAAGATCGGCGCGACGAGCCCGGTCTTCGAGCGGCTCGCCGCCAGCGGAGTCCATATATTGGCTATCGCGGGCCGGCTCCAGGTCGACTACTGGAAGACGATTGCTTTCACGCCAATTGCCGGTCTGGGTATCCGCGAAATGCGTCTCAGGCGGCCGGTATATCCCGGCGACACCTTGTCGATCACGACTTGCTTCGACACCAAGCGGCTGCGGCGCTCGACGCCAGGGCAGGGCATTGCCACCTCATATGTCGAGGTCTTCAACCAGCATGAGGAGAAGGTGATGGATTTCAACGGTGCCGTCCTGGTACATTGTCTTGAGGCGCGAGTTCGCTGACCCAAAAATTCCATGGGTGATCGCTGCTCCCGACGGCTCGCGAGAGCGGGTCTGACGCCGCCGAAATTCCGAAATCTACGCAGCGCAGAAATCCGTGTTATGCTTGGAACCCGGGCGATCGACATAGGTCAAGTAGCCGGTCGCTTTCGACCGATTGCGGACGTCGATTATCGGGGTTAGAAACCACTCGCGCTAGATTTGGACGACCTTGCCGATGGACAACTCCAAAGCCGATTCAATATCTTCTTTCAGGGGGATGCTCGCGGGCGGTGTTATAGGCGCACTGATTGGTGTTCCCGCCATTTTTGTCGCTGTCATCTCGGGCGGCGCGGGACACGGGGGCTATGTTGCAGCGTGTTCCCGACGTCCATGCTGTTGACTCTCATAGAAAATCGTGTCGGAACGTTGTCCATCTCGACCGCTTTGCTACAGTTTCCAATCTACGGAGCGTTGATGGGATGGACCGTTGTTCGGCAGAATTATCTTCCAACCGTCGTTGTAGCTTTGATGCATCTTATCGCTGCGATCGCGTGTTTTAGTGGCGCATTACCTGATTTTTCCTGAACCCATTGCCCAGTGCTGACCGTCCGCCTCCCGCCCCAAAGCCGCCGTTCCGGTACAATACGCCCTTGCCTTGACCCATTATAAGTCGGCATTGCGACACGGAAAAACAGGGGACAGGCGATGGCGGCACCGTTTAATTTCGGGCAACTCAAATTTCTGAAGGCGCTGACGGAGGCGCTGTTCCACAATGCCGATATGGCGATTTCGGCCGATCAGGTCGTCGCCAATATCTGCGACCTGTTCGACAAGGTCGGCGGGACCAAGCTCGACGAGATTCGCCTGTCGCTGACGGCGACCGAGCTGGTGCTCGGCGGGCCTTTCTTCACCGAGGATGATGTCGCGGGCCGCGCCGACAAGCTCGCCGACCGGTTGCAGAACAGCCAGATCGACCTGTTTCAGGACATGGCGCGGCTGCGCGGGATCGTTTACGCCTGCTATTACGGTCATTGGAATGCGGGCGATCAGGACGCCAACGCCGCCAATCCGGTGCATGCCCAAATCGGTTTCACCTTGCCCAAATTCCGCCAGCGCGGGCCGGGCGAAGTGCCGATCGAGCCCGTCCACGGCCGCGAGATCGACCCTTCGCATATCCTGGACGCAGCCACCCTCGACGACGAATATGACGTGATCGTCATCGGGTCGGGCGCGGGCGGCGGGGTCGCGGCGTATAATGTCGCGGCACAGGGATATAAGGTGCTGATCGTCGAGGCGGGGCCATTCTATCCCTCACACGACATCACCCATCACGAACTCGACATGGTCGCCAACCTCTACAAGCATGGCGCGCTGCAAACCTCGACCAACCGTGATTTCGTGGTGTTTCAGGGGCGCTGCGTCGGCGGGTCGTCGACGATCAACAATGGCATCTGCCTGCGCGTCAACGAGGCGGGGCGGACGCACCCCGATGCGCTCGACATACTCGCCAAATGGGCGAGCATCGGCGCGCCGGTCGATGCCGCGGCGTTCCACGCCAGCTATGACGCGGTGCAGGCGCGGCTCGGGATTGCGAAGATCGAACCGCGCAGCGGGCGTCACAATGGCCCGCACCTGATCAACGGCTGGGCGAATTATGCCGCGGCCTCGACCGACCCCCGCGATCAGCGCGCGGTCGCCGACTGGTTCGCCAAGAATTTCGGCCCGCCGAACACGCCGACCGCCTGTTCCTATTGCGGCTATTGCAATTCGGGTTGCCCCTATGGCCGCCGCATGGGGGTCGCGCAAACTTACCTGCCTGCCGCGTGCCGCGATCATGGCGCGCGCATCCTTCCCGAAACCAAGGCCGAGAAGATCGTCTGGCAGACGGCGGTCGACGGCCGGCGCGAGGCCGAGGCGGTGAAGCTGGTGCTGCCCGATGGGACAAAAACGCTCGTCCGCGCCCGCGTCGGGGTGATCGTCGCCGCCGGAACGATCGCTTCGTCGAAGCTGCTCGACCGCAGCGACATATCGGGGACGGGCTATCAGGTTTCGCTCAATGTCGCCTCGCCGGTCGTCGCGCTGATGCCGGGCGGCGTCGGCGGCAATGCGTGGGACGAGGATCAGATGTCGAGCTATGTCGACTGCGGCGACTTCCTGCTCGAAAGCCATTTTCAGCCGCCGATGTCGATGGCGTCGCTGATGCCCGGCTGGTTCGATGACCATGCCAACCGGATGAAGAATTTCGGCCGCGTCCATTCGGCGGGAATCCTCTTTCCCGCCGACCGGCGCGGGCAGGTGAAGGATGGCAAGCTCGAATTCCGGCTCGATGCCAGCGACGATCTGCCGGTGCTGCGCCGCGCGATGGCGACGCTGACCAAGGTGCATTTCGCAGCCGGGGCGATCGAATGCTATCCGGCGCTGGCGCGCGGACAGGTGATCACGCGCGGCATGGACATCGACGCCTTTTTCGCCGCCGCGATCCGCGAACAGGATGATGTCACCCTGTCGAGCAGCCACCCGCACGGCGGCAATGCGATCAACGAAAATCCGCAATATGGCGTCGTCGATCCCGAATGCCGTGTTCATGGCACGACCAATGTCCTCGTCACCGACGCCAGCGTTTTCCCCAGCTGTATCCGCGTCAACGCGCAATGGACCACGATGGCGATGGCGCAATATGCCACGGGCCGGGGCGATCCGTTCGGCTGAAGTTCGCAGGGACGGCGGCTTTTGTTCGCGGCCCGGCGCCGCTATAGGCCCCGGAAATGACTCATACCGTTGCCGCCCTTTACCAGTTCGCGCCCTTTGACGACCCCGCCGTGCTGCGCCAGCCCTTGCTCGATCTCTGCGCGGCAGAGGGTGTCAAAGGCACGTTGCTGCTCGCACGCGAGGGCATCAACGGGACGATCGCGGGCAGCGCCGCCGGTATTGCGGCAGTAATCGACCACATCCGCGCGCTCCCGGGCTGCGCCGGGCTCGACGTCAAATATTCGGCCGCCGCCGCGCCGCCGTTTCAGCGGCTGAAGGTGCGGCTGAAAAAGGAAATCGTCACGCTGAAGGTCGACGGCATCGACCCCGCGCGCGATGTCGGCCGTTATGTCGCGCCCGCCGACTGGAACGCGCTGGTCGACGACCCGGACACCGTCGTCATCGACACGCGCAACGCCTATGAGGTCGATTATGGCAGCTTCGCTGGCGCCGAAAACCCCGAGACGCGCAGTTTTGGCGAGTTTCCCGACTGGTGGCGCGCCAATGCAGATCGCTTTGCGGGCAAGCGCATCGCGATGTTCTGCACCGGCGGCATCCGCTGCGAAAAATCGACCGCTTTCCTGCGCGCCGAGGGCGTCGAGGACGTCGCGCATCTGAAGGGCGGCATCCTCGCCTATCTCGAGCAGGTTCCCGAAAGCGACAGCCGCTGGAACGGCAGCTGTTTCGTGTTCGACGAGCGCGTCAGCGTCGGCCACGGGCTGGTCGAGGTTGGCGAGAAAGAGGCCGACTAACCCGCCACCCGCGCCGCGCCATATTCGACCCACCCGAACGGGCGAGGGGTCTTGGGCATATAGGCGGCGCCCTGACGATCGACCGCAAAGCCCGCCTGTTCATAAGCTTCCGAAATCGGCCGGGTCAGGTGGCAATTGCCGCCGATGCGCCGCCACAGCGGTTCGATCCGCCGCTGCCATGTCGCAACCCCGGCATCGGGCGCGCCGCCATGTTCGAGGAACAGCGCGGTCCCGCCGGGTTTCAGGACGCGGCGGATTTCGGACAGCACCGCCGCCTGACTGGCGACCGAACAGAGGGTGAAGGTCGTGACGACGGTGTCGAAACGGCCATCGGCAAAGGGCATCGCCTCGCCGAAGCCGCCCTGTATATCGGCCTCCATCCCATGCGCAGCAGCCGCCTCGCGGCTCATTTCCAGCAATTCGGGCGAGGGATCGAGCCCGGTGAAGCTCGTGATCCGCCCGGGCACGTAAAATTCCATGTTGATCCCGCCGCCGCAGCCCAGTTCCAGCACGTTGCCCGCCGCATGCGGCACGACCTTGCTGCGCGCCTTCATGATCTGCCCCTGCGAGCAGGCGCATTTGATCAGGCGCGGCACCCCATGTTTTTCCCACCAGCTCGCCATCGGCACTCTCTCCCCTTGGCGCGCAGCCTGTCCCTTGCTAGCGCGGTTGGCAACACCCATTTAGGCGCATCCCGCCACGCAAAATGCCCGCCACTTAGAAGGATTGTCATGCCCACCACCCACCACACCAAGATGCTGATCCTCGGTTCGGGCCCCGCCGGCCTGTCGGCCGCCATCTATGCCGCGCGCGCGGGGATGAAGCCGATCGTCGTTCAGGGATTGCAGCCGGGTGGTCAGCTGACGATCACCACCGACGTCGAAAACTACCCCGGCTTTGCCGAGGTGGTGCAGGGCCCGTGGCTGATGGAACAGATGACCGCACAGGCGACGCATGTGGGCACCAGCATGATCTGGGACACGATCATCGACGTCGATCTGTCAGAGCGTCCGTTCCGCATCACCGGTGACGGCGGCGACGTCTATATCGCCGAAACGCTTGTCATCGCGACCGGCGCGCAGGCAAAGTGGCTTGGCGTTCCGGGCGAGCAGGAACTGGGCGGAAAGGGCGTGTCGGCGTGCGCGACATGCGATGGCTTCTTCTACCGCGGCAAAAAGGTCGTGGTGATCGGCGGCGGCAACACCGCGGTCGAGGAGGCGCTTTACCTCACCAACCACAGCGATGACGTGACGCTGATCCACCGCCGCGATCACCTCCGCGCCGAAAAAATCCTGCAGGACCGCCTGCACGCCAATCCGAAGATCAAGGTCTTGTGGAACAAGAAGGTCGACCGTTTCGTCGCGGGCGAAGGCGTATCGGGTCTGGTCGGCGTCGACCTGATCGACACCGAAACCGGTGCGGCGAGCCACGAGGCGACCGACGGCGGCTTCGTCGCGATCGGCCACAGCCCCTCGACCGAATTGTTCAAGGGCAAATTGCCTTTGGACGCCGACGGCTATCTGGAAGTCACTCCGGGCACGTCGCTGACCTCGGTCCCCGGCGTGTTCGCGGCGGGCGATGTCACCGACAAAGTCTATCGTCAGGCGGTCACCGCGGCCGGCATGGGCTGCATGGCCGCGCTCGACGCCGAGCGATTCCTCGCCGAAGCCGAATATCACGCGTTGGTCGACGCGTAACGCCGACAACGCATAAATTAGCCCGTCGCCCCCGCGAAGGCGGGGGCCGCTATCGGTGGTGCGCAAGCCTGCCAGCGGCTCTCGCCTTCGCGGGGCGACGGACTGTTCGAGCTGATTTGAAGATATTCGCGCAGAGGCGCAGAGGACGCAGAGAAGAAGAGATTGTTCGCGCGGAGACGCGGAGACGCGGAGGGATATGGTGGCTTTCGGGCGACCCCGTTCGTCGATTTGGACGTTCGCACCGGAACAATATTGAGCGGCTTCGCCGCTCCCCATTTCTTCTCCGCGTCTCCGCGTCTCCGCGTCTCCGCGCGAACCAAAAAAATCTCTGCGTCCTCTGCGCCTCTGCGCGAATCCTATTCTTGAGCTGATCCGAGCGTCGCCAAAATCCGCTCGACCAACCAATCCGCATCGTCGCCCGCAAAGCTGTGTGAGGGGCTGGCAAGGCGCTCCACGGGCAGAGACCCCGTATCGCAATTCCCGGCAAAGGCCTGCGCCGTCCGGTCGCCAGTCGCGAGCAGGATCGTCGCGGGGCAGGCGAGCGTTGCCATCGCCGCATCGAGCCGCGCGGGCAGGCTATCGGGCGCAGACGGCGGCGCGGATCTGCCGAGCGCCAACAGGCCGCGACCCAGCTTCCTGAAATCAATTTCGCCATTGATCAGCCGGAGCAGGCTTTTCGGGTCCTTGAGCCGCGACATATAGCGGGCGCGGATCGCCGATGATGGCGGCAGCGCGGGCTCGTCCGTCTCCTCCTCATCATCGCTCTCATAGGTCCATGGATTGGCGAGGATCAGCGCATCGAGCGCCAGCGGCTGGTGCAACAGCAACGCGCTCGCCGCGTCGCAATTGCCGAAAGCGACGACGCGCGTGACGTGCGGAGCGGCCGTGCGAAAGGCCGTGATTGCGGCGGCGATGTCGTCGCGGCTGCCGGTATAGCCCGCATTCTCGCCCTCGCTGTCGCCGACCCCGCACCGGTCGAAACGAAACACCGGATATCCCGCCGCCGCGACGCGCTGCGCCAGCGTCGCCATGCCGCGATGCGCCCCGCTGCGGACTTCATTGCCGCCCGATATGATCAGCAGCCCGGTCGTGCCCGGCGCCTCGTCGAGGCTCGCGGCGAGCATGTCGCCGTTGCAGGCAAAGCTCAGCTGATGCCGCATGATTTGCTCCATGCGGCGACGTCGGCGGCGATGGCGCCGGCCATCGCGCGATCTTCACCGGGCTCGGCGCGCAGCCACAATGGCGTCCCGGCAATCGCATCGTCGCCATGACCAAGGGTGACGGTGCGGAGCGGCGCGGCGGGCTGGACCTCGGCGCCACCCAATTGCGCGACCATCGCTGGCGACAGGCGATTGCCCGCGAGCGCCAGCGGTTCGGTCTTCGCCATGTCCTGCAGGCTTTCGAGCGACGCGGTGATGCCCGCCTCGCGATCGGCGGCGACGCGCGCGCGCATCAGGGTCCGCAGCAAGGAAGCGCCGCCAACGGGGGCGAGCCGCCACCATGCATCGGCTTTCGCGAGATGGTCGATCAACGCGCCGCCGCGCAGCGATGCGATGATGACCGGTCCGTCGATGGCATCCGCGACATCGGCGAGCGCGCGCTGCCAGCCTGCGAGATCGGCGTCTTCGAGCGGAACGAGGCTTTCATTCTGCCCCGGCAGGTCGGGCAGCACGCTCGCAAAACCTTGCGCGGCGAGCGCGCGCATCGCGAGCGACAGGGTTCGGCGGGTGCGGTTCGCTTCGTCGAACAGCGGCGGGACGATCAGGATCGTGGCGGCGCGCGCGCCGGGACCAGCGGGGTGGATGCGCAGATGATGTTCGTTCATGCGCCCCCGAACAAGATTCAGCCGGCAACCTTGCGCTGCGAAAATGCCAGCAGATTGCCATAGGTTTCGAAAATTTCGCCGTCGATCTCGTCATCGTCGATGATGATGCCCAGCCGGTCTTCCATCTCGGTCAGCACCGTCGCGACCGCCATCGAATCAAATTCGGGCAGTTCGCCGAACAGCCCGCTGTCGGCGGTCAGCGCGGCGGCGCGTTCCTCGCCAAGGCCGAGAATATCGGCGAGCAGCGCGCGCAGGGTGGCATCGACGGAAGCTGTATCGGTCACGTGTCTTTCCTCAGCATGGAACGCGCAAAGGCCTTCAATGCCGGTCCCCATGCCGCGACCCGCGACGGATTGAAAGCCTCGATACGCCACAGCGGATCGTGCCGGTTCATCCAGTCGCGTTTATACCCGTCGTTTCCGGTGCCGAAATCGACCCGCTTCACGCCGTCGGTTTCGATGACATGACGGAATAGCGCCGCCGACAGCAAGGTGCCGGGCGAGGCTTTCAAACTATCTTCGACATGCGCGAGCTTGTGGATGAAGGCGGTGCCGTCCTCGACGGTCCAATATTGCGCGGCGACGGGCACGCCGTCGATGCGCGCAAGCCCCATGCGCAGGGTGCCGCGCGCGCTCTCGCTTTCGGCAAAGGCGCGGAGCAGGGCAGGGTGGCCCTCTTCGGGCTTCCAGCTTGCGGCATAAATATGCTCATAGGCGTCCCATGCATCGCCATCGAAATGCGCGAGCAATTCGATATCGACGACGCCCTTCTTCGCCTTGCGCTGCACGGTGTTGCGTAGCGCGCCGGGACGACTGGCCCACCACGCGTCATGGTCCATATCGCCGAGATCGAGCCAGTGGCGGTCGCCGGCGGGGGTCGCCTTCACCCACCATCCGGCACCGCGCAGCGCGGCGGTCAGATCGTCGGGATCGGCGACGGGATAAAGCGTCAGCCGCGTCGCCCGTTTGCGCAGCTTCGCGAACAGGTCGGACAGCGCGGCGCTTCGGTCGCCCTCGCCGGTGAACAGGGGCCGGATCGCAAAGCTGTACCAGTTGGTCAGCCCGGAAAAGACGCCTTGTGTCTCGATCCGCAGCGGAAGCCACGCCGTGACCGATCCCGCACTTCCGCGCGCATCGAAGCGGCCCCGGCCCGCAAATCCATGCGTTTCCAACAGGGCGAACCACGGCGCGCGATCAAAGGGCGAGACAAAGCCTGCCGCGCGCGCTGTCGCGGGCAAGACATTATCATTAGCCTGATCTTCACCGTTTCCTTGCATCGTGCGGCCCTCTATCACCGCAGTCCTAACAGCCGATGACCAAAGCCGAAAACCCTCCTTCGCGTCCGATCGACCATCTTGCCCGCTGCGGCGGCGCCGACGCGCCTGCGCTGCTGATCGGCGGACAGGTGACGCGCTTCGCCGACCTCGATGCCGGGGTCGGGCGCCTCGCGGCGTGGCTGCGCGAACAGGCGGGCGGGCCGGGGGAGCGTGTTGCAAGCTGGACGGCCAAGACGCGGCTTGCCTGCCTGATGCCGCTCGCCGCGGCCCGTGCCGGGCTGATCCATGTGCCGGTCAATCCGCTGCTCAAGGGGCCGCAGGTTGCGCATATCCTCGCCGACAGCGGCGCGAAACTGCTGATCACCAACGCCGCGCGCGCCGACATGCTGGGCGATGCGCGCCCGGCGGGATGCGCGATGCAGGATGCGAAGATGGCCGAAGCGGCGATCGATTCGGGCGGCGAAGGCCTGCCGCCGTCGAACGCCGCGCCCGACGATCTGGCCGCGATCCTTTACACCAGCGGCTCGACCGGGCGGCCCAAGGGGGTGATGCTAAGCCACGCCAATCTGTGGCTGGGCGCCGAAAGCGTCGCATCCTATCTGCAACTGACCCCCGACGACCGGCTGCTGGGCGTCCTGCCGCTCAGTTTCGATTATGGGCAGAACCAGCTTCTCTCGAGCTGGTACGCGGGGGCGGCGGTCGCGCCGCTCGACTATCTGACCCCGCGCGACGTCGTGAAGGCGGTTGCCCGGCACAGCATCACGACGCTTGCCGGGGTGCCGCCCCTCTGGGTGCAACTTGTCGAAAGCGAGTGGCCGGCGGAGGCCGCCGCGCTGCTCAAACGGTTGACCAACAGCGGCGGCGCGTTGACGCCGTCGCTGATCGACGCGATGCGTGCGACTTTCCCGAACGCCGATATCTATCCGATGTACGGGCTGACCGAGGCTTTCCGGTCGACCTATCTCGAGCCGAAATATGTTGCCGACCATCCGACCTCGATGGGCCGCGCGATCCCGCATGCCGAGATATTGGTGTGCCGCCCCGACGGGACGATCACCGCCGACGAGGAGGCGGGCGAACTTGTCCATTGCGGGCCGCTCGTCGCGAAGGGCTATTGGAACGACGCAGAACGCACCGCCGAGCGTTTCAAACCCGCGCCGCGCGCGTCCGAATATGGCGGGATGGCGGTATGGTCGGGCGATACGGTGCGCCGCGACGCCAATCATCTGCTCTACTTCGTCGGCCGGGCCGATGCGATGATCAAGACCGCGGGCAATCGCGTTAGTCCGACCGAGGTCGAAGAGGCGGCCATCGCATCGGGGCTGATTTACGAGGCGGTGGCCTTTGGCGTCCCCGACGCGCGGCTCGGCGCCGCGATCATCCTGATTGTGCGCGGCAAGGGCGATGATCGCGGCGAGGAACTGACGGCATGGCTGCGCCAGAACCTCCCCAATTTCATGCAGCCGCAGACGATCGAATGGCGCCCCGATCTGCCGCGCAATCCCAATGGCAAGCTCGACCGGGTGGCGATTTCCGCCGATTGGGTGCAGGGGACGGCGCCATGAAACCCCATGGACCGATCCCGCACGGCTTTGCCGCCGATGACGATGAGATGCTGCTGATCGGCGGCGACCGCGCCGAGGCGCTGGTCGACGCGGCGGGCGACACCCCCTTGTTCGTCTATGACAGCGCGATGCTTCGTGCGCGGGTTGCCGAATGGCGCGCGGCGATGCCGGGCGGGGTGCAGCTTCATTATGCGATGAAGGCAAATCCCTATGCGCCCCTGCTCGCCTTCATGGCGCGGCTGGTCGACGGGTTCGACGTCGCCTCGGGCGGCGAGCTCAAGACCGCGATCGACAGCGGGATGGCCGCCGGACACATCAGCTTCGCCGGTCCCGGCAAGCGCGACCGCGAACTGGAGGCGGCGATTGCGGCGGGCGCGACGCTCAATCTGGAATCGGCGGGCGAGGCCGACCGCGCGCTGTCGATCGCCGCGCGGCTCGGCATCGCGCCGCGCCTTGCGGTGCGGGTCAATCCCGACTTCGACCTCAAGGGGTCGGGGATGAAGATGGGCGGCGGCGCCAAGCCCTTCGGGGTCGATGCCGCCGAGGTTCCGGCGCTGGCGCGGCGGTTGATCGCCTCGGGCGCCGACTGGCGGGGCTTTCACATTTTCGCAGGCTCGCAGGCACTCGATGCGGCGGCGATCGCCGACACGCAGGCGCAGACCGTGGCGCTCGCGGCGCGGCTGGCGAATGAAGTTGGCGCGGTCCCGCCGCTGGTCAATCTGGGCGGCGGAATGGGGGTTCCCTATTTCCCCGGCGACACGGCGGTCGATGCCGCTGCCGTCGGCGCGGCGCTGGCCGAAACGCTGGAAAAGCGGGATGCGGCGCTCGCCGGCAGCCGCTTTGCGATGGAACTCGGGCGCTGGCTGGTGGCCGAGGCTGGCGTCTACCTGACCCGCATAATCGACCGCAAGACCAGTCATGGCGAAACCTTCCTCGTCACCGACGGCGGGCTTCATCACCAGCTCGCGGCGAGCGGCAATTTCGGTACCGTGATCCGCCGCAACTATCCGATCGCGGTCGCGAACCGCTTTGGCATCGCGTCCGCCGAAACGGTGACCGTCGTCGGTTGCCTGTGCACTCCGCTAGACCGGCTGGGCGATCAGGTCGCGCTGCCGGTTGCCGGGGTGGGCGACCTGGTTGCGATTTTTCAAGCGGGGGCCTATGGGGCTTCGGCCAGCCCCGCCGCGTTTCTGGGACAGGGGCCGGCGCGCGAAATGCTCGTTTGAAACGGCATATCTGTCCCGTTTCGGGACGTTGATTCCGGAGTGTGGTCCGGATTTATTTCAATCCTAACATTATGTTCACCCTTTTCGCGCAAGGATTGAACCTGATTAATGGTTGCCGCGCAAGGATTTGGGCTGCGGCGACCGCTGACGGCTCGAAAGGTTGATGGTTTATGGCTTCCTCTCCCTCGCTCCGCGCCGCTCGCGCTGCGCTGGTCTGCGGCATCGCCGCGACCACGCTGACCGGCTGCATGGGCGCCGGCGGCGCCGCGCCGCAACTTCCCAGCGCGACCTTCGTCCAGAACCAGGAAGGACCGGGCGAGGAATATATCATCGGCCCGCTCGACGAGCTGCAGATCTTCGTGTGGCGCAATCCTGAACTGGGCGGCAAGGTTCAGGTGCGTCCCGACGGGCGCATCACCACCCCGCTGATCACCGACATGCCCGCGACCGGCAAGACGCCGACGATGCTGCAGCAGGACATCAAGCTCCAGCTCAGCCAATATATCACCGACCCGATCGTCAGCGTGATCGTCACCAGCTTCAACAGCACCTTCTCGCAGCAGGTGCGGGTCGTCGGCGCCACCGAAAAGCCGGCGTCGATCCCGTTCCGCGCCAATATGACCGTACTCGACGCGATGATCGCGGTCGGCGGGCTCGGCGAATATGCCGCGGGCAACAAGGCGCGGCTGGTGCGTTATGACAAGGGCAGCGGCAAGCAGCAGGAATTCGGCCTGCGCCTCAACGATTTGATCAAGCGTGGCGACATCAAGGCGAACGTCCGGCTTCAGCCGGGCGATGTCATCATCATCCCCGAAAGCATGTTCTGACGCGGACGCAGCCCCGGGCTTCCGATCCGCCGAGCGAGACTGAGACCAGAGTATGAATGGCCTTTACGACGAATTCCGGGTGGCGCTGCACAGCGTCTGGACGCGCCGGTGGCAGGTGCTGGCGGTCGCATGGGGGATTTGCATCCTCGGCTGGCTGGCGGTCGCGTCGATCCCGAACCGCTATGATTCGCGTGCCCGGCTGCTCGTCGACGTCAATGAAATCCTGCCGGACGAAGTCCAGGCGGGCTCGTCCGGGCGTCAGCAGATCGACCAGATCCGCGAAACGCTGACCAGCGCGCGCAATCTCGAAAAGGTCGCGGTCACCACCGGGCTGCTCCCTGCGGGTGCGAGCGAGCGCGAAAAGGCCGGCGCGGTTTCCATGCTGCGGGGCAGCATCAAGGTTCTTCCGCAGCAGGAAAATATCTTCGAACTCACCTCCAGCGTCGCGGTCACCAGCCTGTCGGACGCCGACAATGCAAAACTCGCGAGCGGTATTCTCGACAGCCTGATCACCGTGTTTCGCGACGATCAGCTGCGCGGCGGCCGGATGAACGCGCGCGAGGGGCTGAAATTCCTCGATGCCCAGATCGCCGACCGCGAAAAGGCGCTGCGCGAGGTCGAGGCCCGCCGTGCGGCATTCGAGGCGCAGAATATCGGCCTGATCCCCGGCGGCTCGGGTTCGCCCGCGCAGCGGGTCGAAGCCGCGCGCTCCGAACTGAGCCAGATCGATTCGCAGATGATCGCGGCGCAGGCACAGCTAGCTGCCGCCAACGGTCAGCTCGCCTCGACCCCCGCGACGATCAATGTTCCCGGCATGGGCAGCGTCGGCGGCGGCGTCGCGCGCCAGCAACTCGCCGGGGCGCAGAATGAACTGTCGTCGATGCGGTCGCGCGGTCTTACCGACGCGCACCCCGATGTGATTGCGCTCAAAAGCCAGATTGCGTCACTGAAGGCCATGGCCGACCGCGAAGGTCCGGGCGCCAGCGGCGGCGGCAATGCACAAAATCCCGCCTATGCCTCGCTCTCGGCGATGCGCGCGGAACGTCAGGCGACGGTCAGCGCGCTGTCGACACGCAAGGCGCAGCTGTTGGCCGAAATCGCCAAAGTCACGTCGCAGCAAATCCAGAACCCCGGCATCGCCGCCGAATATGACCGGATCAACGGCGAATATACCGCGTTCAAGGCGCAGTATGACAAATTGCTGTCCCAGCGCGAACAGGTGCGTTTGCGCGGCGAAGTGCAGACCGAAACCGATGCGATCAAGGTCGAACTGCTCGACCCGCCGTCGAAACCGACCAGCCCGGCATCGCCCAACCGGCCGCTGTTCCTGACGCTGGTGCTGCTCGCTGGCATCGGCGCCGGAATCGGCGTCGCTTTCGCCCTGTCGCAGGTGCGTACCAGCTATGCGACCGCGGCGAAGCTCGAACGCGCCAGCGGACTGCCGGTGATCGGATCCATCACCGAAGTCGTCACGCCCGAACGCCATGTCGACCGGCGCAAAAAGCTGGTCTGGCTCGCGGGCGGCACCGGCGCGCTCGTCGGCCTCTATGCGCTGCTGCTGGCTGCCGAGTTCATCCAACGCGGCCTGGTCGCGTGACGGGGAAGAAGAAAATGACCGATCAACGCCCCGTCAAACGCCCGCCGTCGCTGCTCGAACGCGCCGCCGACATGTTCGGCATCGACCCCGTGGCCAATGCGCCGACGATCGATGTGTCGAAACTGCCGCCCGAGCCAGTGAAAAAGGCACGCAGGATGGATCCGGTCGCGGAACCGGTGGTCGAAACGCCGCAGGTCGAACCCGCACCGGCGGTCGTCGAACCCGCACCCGCCGTCGAACCTGCTGCCCGACCGTCGCCGCGCAAGGATATCGCCCGCGCCGCGCCCGCCATCGTTCCGACGCGGCAGGGCACGATCGACCGCGCCCGGCTCGCCGCGCGCGGCATGGTCGTTCCCGGCGCGCCCGTCACCGGCATTTCGGAAGAATACCGGATCGTGAAGCGCGAGCTGATCCGCAATTTCGCGGGCGGCGTGGGACGCCCCGCGCTGCCGCGCGGCCACCGCGTGCTGATCGCTTCGGCAAATCCCGGCGAGGGCAAGACCTTCTCCGCAGTCAATCTGGCCTTGAGCCTCGCGGCCGAGGCCGACCATGACGTGTTGCTGATCGACGCCGACATCGCCAAGCCCAGCGTGCTCGAAGCCTTGGGTCTGGAGGATGGACCGGGGCTGATGGATGCGCTCGCCGATCCGCATCTGCCGCTTGGCGACTGCCTGATCCAGACCGACATGCCGGGGCTGAAGGTCATGCCGGCGGGCATGCAGCATATGGACGACACCGAATTGCTCGCCTCAGCACGGACCGAGGCCCTGTTGACGCAGCTGGAACAGGGCGTCCCGGGGCGCATCGTCATTCTCGATTCGCCGCCGGTGCTCGCCGCATCGCCCGCCGCCGTACTCGCGGGGCATGTCGGCCAGCTGATCATGGTCGTGCGCGCCGATCAGACGCTGGAAAGCGGACTGCGCGACGCGATCGGGCTGATGGGCGGTTGCCCGCATATCCAGCTGCTCCTCAACGGGGTCAAATTCTCGCCGGGCGGCCGCCGCTTCGGCACCTATTACGGACAGGGCGGACCCGCGTGAATTACAGGAAATCCTCGATACGCCCGCTGGGCGCGTTCGCGGCGCTGCTGCTTGCCGGAACGGCGACGGGCGCGCATGCGCAATTTTCGGGCGATGCCGGCGAGGGCGGACAGGACAGGCCGCGCGCGGCCGCCGACACGGACGGCGGTGAGGCGAAGCGCCCGCGTGGCCTGCGTCAGGTCGATGTCAGCCCCTATCTCTCGATCGATCAACGGCTGACTGCCGACCTCAAAAATGGCGGGGACGTGCTGACCTATACGACCGTCGCGGTCGGGGTCGATGCCGCGGTCGTCACGCGCCGCGTCGAACTGTCTGCAACGCTGCGGTACGAACATCAGTTCGGCCTGACGGCGGGGATGAGCGATCAGGATGTGATCAGCGGTCTTGCGCGCGGAAATCTTCAGCTGTTGCGCGGCCTCAATATCGAAGCCGGGGCGCTTGCGACGCGCACCCGCGCCGACGGTCAGGGCGCCGGCAATGGCATCATCAACGGCCGGTCGAGCAATGTCGCCAATCTCTATTCGGTCTATGCGGGGCCGACGCTGGCGCGCAGAATCGGCGGGCTTGACGTCGCGGCGGGCTATCGCTTCGGCTATAGCAAGGTCGATGTCGAAACCCCCGCGCTGCTGCCGCCGGGCGCGGTGGCGCAAAATGTCTTCGACAGCTCGACCAACCATAGCGCGTGGGCCAGCGTCGGCGCGCGGCCGGGCGACCTGCCGTTCGGCTGGAGAGTGTCGGGGGGCTACGACCGCGAGGACGCCAGCCAGCTCGATCAGCGTTATGAGGGCAAATTCGCCCGCGCCGACGTGACGGTGCCGATCAGCCGCACGGTCGCGCTGCTCGGCGGCGTCGGCTATGAAAATATCGAAATCGGACAGCGCGACCCGTTGCTCGATGGCAATGGCATCCCCGTGCTGGATGGCAACGGCCGCTATGTCACCGACAAATCGTCGCCGCGCAAATTGTCGTTCGATACCGACGGTTTGATCTGGGATGCCGGGGTGCTTTGGCAGCCGAGCCGCCGCACGTCGCTGACCGCCAGCATCGGCCACCGCTATGGCGACACGATTTATACCGGCCGTTTTTCCTATCGCGCCGACCATGCGACGATGGTGCAAGTCGATGTTTATAACGGATTGTCCAGCTTCGGCCGCGGGCTGTCGGGCGGGTTGTCGGCCCTCCCGACCCAATTCGACCCGACGCGCAATCCGATCGACGGCGATGTCGATCCGTGCGTCTTCGGCGAAGAGGGCGGCGGCTGCCTCAACAACCGGATCGGCAACGCGATCTCGGCGCAATATCGCAATCAGGGTATCCAGGCGGTGCTGTCGTCGCGCTTCGGCGGCTGGAGCTATGGTGTCGGGGTCGGTTATGATCGCCGCCGCCTGCTCACGCCGCGCCTGTCGCCGATCGCCATGCTCAACGGCATCACCGATCAGAGCTATTATCTCTTCCTCTCGGCCGGGCGCCGCCTCGACGCCGAATCCGACCTCACCCTGTCGGGCTATCTCAACTATTTCGACAATGGGTCGCCGGGGGTCAGCGATGTCCAGTCGGCGGGTCTGTCGGCAACCTATTCGAGGCGCTTCTGGCGCGGCCTGACGGGGAGCGCGGGAGCGAGCCTCGATGCGTTCGACCAGAATGGCTTCAACAGCGAACTTATTGGATCAGCCCTGGTGGGTCTGCGTTACAACTTCTGATCCCGAAACAGGAATTTTACGATGTACGATCAGTTTTATGGCTTCACCGGACGCCCGTTCCAGCTGACCCCCGATCCGCATTTCTATTTCGAGAGCGGAACGCACCGCAAGGCGATGTCCTATCTCGGCTATGGGCTGGCGCAGGGCGAAGGCTTCATCGTCATCACCGGCGATGTCGGCGCGGGAAAGACGACGCTCGTCGGCCATTTGATGAACACGATCGACCCCAACCGCCTGACTGCGGTGAAACTGGTGTCGACGCAGGTCGAGGGCGACGATCTTCTCCGCCTCGTCGCCGAACAATTCGGGCTGGAGTGGGAAGGGCATAGCAAGGCCGAACTGCTGCGCGCCATGGAACAATATCTGCGCGAACAGGCGCGCGCCGGAAAGCGGACGCTGCTGATCGTCGACGAAGGGCAGAATCTTGCCATCTCTGCGCTTGAAGAGCTGCGTATGCTCTCGAACTTCCAGCTCGGCGGTCATTCGCTGCTGCAAATCTTCCTGCTCGGCCAGCCCGAGTTCCGACAGACGCTCTTCCATTCGCCGGCGCTGGAACAGCTGCGCCAGCGCGTGATCGCGACCCATCATCTCGACCCGATGGAGCCGGAGGAGGTCGAACCCTATATCCTGCACCGCCTCGGCAAGGTCGGCTGGACGGGCAACCCCAGCTTCAGCCCCGACGCGTTCGAGGAAATCTTCGACTATTGCGCGGGCGTGCCGCGCAAGCTCAACGTGCTGGTCAGCCGCCTTTTGCTTTATGGTGCGGTCGAGGAAATGAACCGCATCACCGGCCAGCAGGTCCGCTCGGTGGTTGCAGAGATCGAGGCCGATCGCGGCCTCGATCAGACCGCGCCCGTGCCTCCGCAGCCGCCGATCGACCAGCTGGTCGCCTATGCCGCCGCCGTCACCGCGCCGACCGCCGAAACGCCGTCCGAATGGCCAAAGGCGGTCGCGCCGGCGCCGCTGGCCCCGTCTGCCTCCGACGATAATGTGCTGGAACTGGCGCCTGCCGCCGCGCCTGCCGCCGCACCCGCCGCCGCGATCGACGAAGCGCATGTGGCGGCGTTGCAAGAGCAGATCACGGGCCTCGAGGCGCGGCTGACCGAACAGGATGCCGCGCTGCGCCGGGTGATTGATTTGCTGATCGAATGGGTCGAACGCGATCCCGAAAATGCCCCCGATCCGGCATCGTCACAGACTTGGGCGGCCTGACGGGTTAAGCATCGTCCGGCGACGGACCGATGAAGGTGAGATATGATGCAGAACGGCCTGTCGGTCGATGTCGAGGACTGGTTTCAGGTCGGCGCCTTTGAACGGACGATCGACCGCAGCGACTGGCCGCGCCTCGAGTGCCGGGTCGAGGCCAATTGCGACGCGGTGCTGCAGATTTTCGCCGATGCCGGCGTCACCGGCACTTTCTTCACCCTCGGCTGGGTCGCCGAACGCTATCCGGCGCTGATCAGGCGCATCGTTGCGGCGGGGCACGAACTCGCCAGCCATGGCTATGATCATCAGCGCGTGTTCAACATGACCGCCGACAGCTTCGCGGCCGACCTCAGGAAAACCCAGCTGATCCTCGAGGATTTGGGCGGCGTCGCGATCCGCGGCTATCGCGCGCCCAGCTTTTCTGTCGATCAGCGCACCCCGTGGGCGCATGCGGTGCTCGCCGAACAAGGCTATGCCTATTCCAGCAGCGTCGCGCCCGTCGTGCATGATCATTATGGCTGGCCGCAAAGTCCGCGCCACGCATGGCGCCCACTAGCCGACAGCGATCTGGTCGAATGGCCGGTGACGACCGCAAGCGTGGCGGGGCGGACCCTGGCCGCGGGCGGGGGCGGCTTCATGCGTATGCTGCCCTATGCTTTCACCCGCTGGGCGATCGCACGAATGAATGCGGAAGGTCATCCGGCGATCCTCTATTTTCATCCGTGGGAAATCGACCCCGGCCAGCCGCGCGTCGCCGATGCGCCGCTGAAATCGAAAATACGCCATTACAGCGGCCTGTCGGCGATGGCGGGCAAGCTGAAGCGGCTGCTGGGCGATTTCGAATGGACGCGCGCCGATGCGCTCCTCGCCGCGCAGCAGACCCGCGCTCAGCCGTGGCGCGCGGCGGCGTGAACGCGCCGATGACGGCTGCGGTGCCGCTGACCGATGCGGCCGCATGGGACAGCTATGTCGCGGCGCATCCGCACGCGAGGCCGTTCCATAGCCGCGCCTGGTGCGAGGCGATTACCAGGGCGACGGGCCACCAATGCTATCTGGTAACCGCGCGCGACGCCCATGGAGCGCTGACCGGCCTCCTGCCGCTCCATCATATCCGCTCGCCCTTGTTCGGGCAGGCGCTGGTCGCCAGCGGTTTCGCGGTCGACGGCGGCATCCTCGCCGACAATGATGCGGTCGCGGCGACGCTTGCTGCAGGCGCGGCCGATATTGCGAAATCGCTCGGCGTACCGTCGGTCGAACTGCGCGGCGGCCCGCTTCCAGATACCGACGGCTGGCACCGCGAAGAGGGCGTCTACGCCGGTTTCGCGCGCGACCTTGCCGCCGACGATGACGCCGAACTGCTCGCCATTCCGCGCAAACAGCGCGCCGAGGTTCGCAAGGCGCTGGCCAGCGGTCTGACGGTCTCCACCGGACGCGATGAAGCGCACCGGACCGCCCACCATCGAACCTATGCGACGAGCGTGCGCAATCTGGGCACCCCAGTTTTCCCTAAGTCATTGTTTTCACAAGTAATGGACGCATTTGGCGACGATGCCGACATCCTCGATGTGCGCAACGATGGAGAAGTTGTGGCCAGCGTCCTCAGTCTCACCTGGCGCGGCACCGTCATGCCCTATTGGGGCGGCGGCACCGCCGACGCCCGGCGGCTGCGCGCCAATGAACTCATGTATTTCGCCCTGATGCGCCACGCCCGGTCGAAAGGTTGCACGCGCTTCGATTTCGGCCGCTCGAAAGCCGGAACCGGCCCCTTCGCCTACAAGAAGAACTGGGGCTTCGAACCCCAGCCACTCGTCTACGCGCGTTGGCTCGCGCCGGGCGAAAAGCCGCGCGATACCAATCCGACCAGCGCCAAATATCGGCTGCAGGTCGACCTGTGGAAGCGATTGCCATTGTGGGCTGCGAACCGCATCGGTCCGTTGATCGCGCGCGGGCTCGGTTGATGGCCGAAATCCTGTTCCTCGTCCACCGCGCGCCCTGGCCTCCCGACCGCGGCGACCGCATCCGCAGCTGGCACATGTTCGAGGCGTTGGCGAAGCTTGCGCCGGTCCATGTCGCGGCACTCGCCGACAATGCCGCCGATGCGGCGCTTGCACGCGACAAAATGGCGCCCCTGTGCGCGAGCCTGTGCGTCGAGGTGCGCAACGTGTCGCGCCCCGTCGCCTTGGCACAGGCGGTGCTGCGCGGCGAACCCGTCTCGAACCATTTGTTCAAAAATAGCGCGATCGCGCGGCGCGTTGGCAAGCTGCTGAGCGACGGCAAAATAACCCATATAGTAGCCTTTTCGGGGCAGATGGCGCAATATCTGCCGGCGCATTTTGGTGGGCCGGTCATCATGGATTTCGTCGACGTCGATTCGGCTAAGTTCGCCACCTATGCCGAACAGGACAAACGCCAGCCGCTCCATTGGGTCCATGCGCGCGAAGCGCGAAAGCTGGGCGCCTATGAGGCTGAAATCGCTCGCCGCACCGACGCCAGCCTGTTCGTTAGCGAGGCCGAGGCGGCGTTGTTCCGCGAGCGCAGTGGCCTCGGCACCGACAACGTCCACGCGGTCGAAAATGGTATCGACACCGATCGTTTCGACCCGGCCGTCCCGCTGGATCCGGTCGGCGCGGGGCAGGGGCCACTTGCGGTCTTCACCGGCCAGATGGATTACCGTCCGAATATCGACGCGGTGCGCTGGTTCGCTGCCGATGTCCTGCCGTTGATCCGCGCGCATCATCCGAAGGCACGCTTCGCTATCGTCGGGCGTGCGCCGACCGACGAGGTGCGCGCGCTTGAAAAATCGCCCGGTGTGATCGTAACCGGCGAGGTGGCCGACGTTCGCCCCTGGCTGGCCACCGCCGATGCCGTCGTCGCGCCGCTGCTTCTCGCGCGCGGAGTGCAGAACAAGCTGCTCGAGGCGATGGCGATGGCGCGTCCCGTGGTCGCGAGCGCCGCCGCAGCCCAAGGCATCGACGCGGCGCCCGGCGAACATCTGCGCGTTGCCGACGATGCGCCGGGTCTCGCCGATGCCGTCTGCTCTATCTTCGATGATCCGACAGGCGCATCGCAAATGGGCGTTGCGGCACGCCGCCGGATGATCGCGCGCTATGGTTGGGACGCCCGGATGTCACCGCTCGGCAACTTGCTGGGGCTGGGGGCATGACGGCTTGGCAACGCCACCTCACCGCACTCGCGCTTCTCGCGGGGGCGATGCTCGCAGTTTTCTATCGTGATGCCGCTGACATGGCGGGCCTCTGGTGGCATAGTTCGACCTTCACCCATTGCCTGTTGATGCTGCCGATGATTGGCTGGCTGGTGTCGCTGCGCGTACCGCTGATCCGGTCACTGACGCCCACCTATTGGTGGCCGGCGCTGGTCTGGATCGCAGGCGCAGGGCTGGCGTGGCTGGTCGGCGAAGCGGCGGGGGTCGCGCTGTTCAGGCAGTTCGGCCTGGTGCTGATGCTGCAGGGCGCGGTGGCTGCGACTCTGGGCGAAAAGCTCGTTCGCGCGCTGCTCTTTCCGCTCGCATACGCGCTGCTGCTTGTGCCGTTTGGCGAGGAACTGGTCCCGCTGCTCCAGACCCTGACCGCGCATATCAGCGTCCTCCTGTTCCACCTGTCGGGTTTGCAGGCCGAAATGGAGGGCGTGTTTATCACCACGCGTGCGGGCTTCTTCGAGGTTGCCGAGGCTTGTTCGGGGGTCAATTTCCTGATCGCGATGCTCGCCTACGCGGTATTTGCCGCACATCTCTGTTTCAAAAGCTGGACGCGGCGGATCGTCTTCGTCGTGTCGGCACTCGCAACGACGATCTTCGCCAATGCGCTTCGTGCCTATGGCACGATGGTCGCCGCCGAGATTTGGGGAATCGAAGCGGCGGGCGGGATCGACCATATTTTTTACGGCTGGATTTTCTTCGGCCTTGTCGTGCTGATCGTGATGCTCGTCGCGCGGCGCTGGTTCGATCGTCCCGCCAATGACCTCGCGGTCGATGTCGCTGGATTGGAAGGTGCTGTGCGCTTCGCCGGCTCCGCCAGGACGGTGCTTCCCGCTGCGCTTGCGTTGCCGCTGGTCTTTATGGCGTGGGCGGCGCTTGTCGGCGGCCGCGCCGCGCCCTTGCCCGCGACGATGATGATCGAAACGCCGTCGGGCTGGAACGACGCACGTGCGGGCGGCGCGCCATGGACACCGCGTTTCGATGGTGCCGATCAGCGGTTGCTGCGCCATTTCATAGACGCCAGCGGGCGACGCGTCGCCGTCGCGATCGGTGGTTACGAACGGCAAGCCGAAGGGCGTGAGGTTGTGAGCTATGGCCAGGGCGCGGTCGATCCCGACAGCCGATGGGCATGGAGCGCGGCGCTAGCCGCGGTCGACGGCGCCAGGACCGAACGCCTGCTTCACCCCGGCCCGGTGCTGCGCGACGCCGCGACCTGGTATGTCGTCGATGGCCGCGTCACCGGCAGCCCGCGCCGGGCTAAATTCATGGGCCTGAAGGCTCGGTTGCTCGGTGGCGATCCGCGCGCGCTGTCGCTGATTGTGTCGAGCGAGACGGGGCAGGGCGGTGATGCTGCGATCGCCGATTTTGTCGCCGCATCGGGCGGAGCGCAGGCAATGGCTGACCGCGCGCTCAAAACCCGCTAAGCCACAAATATATGTGTGGGATTGCGGGTATCTATCATCTGGAAACGGCCAAGCCGGTCGATCCTGCGCGGCTGCGTGCGATGCTATCGCCGATGCAGCACCGCGGCCCTGACGGATCGGGCGAATGGACCGCGCCCGGCGTCGGCCTTGCGCACCTGCGCCTGTCGATCATCGATATCGCGGGCAGTCCGCAGCCGATGGCGAGCGACGACGAGCTCGTCACGCTCACTTACAATGGCGAAATCTATAATTTCCGGGAACTGCGCACCGAGCTGGAGGATCGCGGCCATCGTTTCCGCACCAGCGGCGATACCGAAGTCATTATCGCCGCATGGCGCCAGTGGGGACCCGATTGCCTTTCGCGGTTCAACGGCATGTTCGCCTTTGCGCTCCACGATCATGCGCGCGGATGCTTGTTTCTCGCGCGCGACCGGCTGGGGGTCAAGCCGCTCCACCATGTCCGCCTGTCCGACGGGTCGGTCGCCTTTGCGTCGGAATTGAAAGGGCTGCTCCGCCACCCCTTGCTCCGGCAGGAAGCGAACCTCACCGCGATCGAGGATTTCCTGGCCTTTGGCTATGTGCCCGATGACAATTGCATCGTCGCCGGCGTGGAAAAATTGCCCGCAGGCCATTTTCTGCTTCTCGAGCGCGGTAAGCCGGTTCCGTCGCCGACCTGCTGGTGGGCGCCCGATTTCTCGCGCCGCGTCCGGGCGAGCGAAGGCGAGGCGGCTGAGCATCTGACCTGGTTGATGCGGCAGGCGGTGACCGATCGCATGGTCGCCGACGTTCCGCTCGGTGCCTTTCTGTCGGGCGGGGTGGATAGCAGCGCGGTCGTCGCGTTGATGGCCGAGGCAAGTTCGAAGGCGGTCAAGACCTGCACCATCGGTTTCGATCAGGCCGCACTCGACGAGACCGCCTATGCCCAGCAGATCGCCGAGCGTTTCGCGACCGATCATCGCACGCGCACCGTGTCGGCAAGCGACTTTGCGCTCGTCGAGAGGATCGCCGATATGTTCGACGAACCCTTTGCCGATGCGAGCGCCTTGCCGACCTATCGTGTGTGCGAACTCGCGCGCGAGGACGTCACTGTGGCGCTGTCGGGCGATGGTGCCGACGAAGCGTTCGCCGGATACCGCCGGCTGGTGTTTCAGCATCAGGAAGAACGGCTCCGCGGGCTGATCCCCGGCTTTTTGCGTCGCGGCGTTCTGGGGCCGCTCGCGCGCGTCTGGCCGCAGATGGACTGGGCGCCACGCCCGCTGCGCGCACGCGCGACGCTGGCCAGCCTGTCGAAAAGCGGGGCTGAGGGCTATGCCGAGGCGGTCGGCGTCACCGGGCTCCAGCAACGCACGCGCCTGTTCAACGATGCCGCGCACCACGCGCTGGGCGATCATGTCGCCGAGACGCGATACTGGAGGGCGATGCACGACGCCCCGGCGCGCGAACCGCTCGACCGCGCTCAATATGCCGACCTCAAAATCTGGTTGCCCGGCGACATATTGACCAAGACCGATCGGATGAGCATGGCGGTCAGCCTTGAGGCGCGTGAGCCGCTGCTCGATTATCGTCTGGTCGAATTCGCCGCGAGCCTGCCCGCATCGATGCGGGTCAAGGGCGGGACGGGGAAGGCGATCATGAAGCAGGCGATGGAACGCTATCTGCCGCATGACATTCTCTATCGCCCCAAAATGGGGTTTGTGACGCCGGTGTCGCAATGGTTCCGGGGGCCGCTAGTCGAACAGGCGCGCGCCTTGGCGACCTCCTCGACGCTCGCGCGGTCGGGGTGGTTCGATATGGCGGAAATCGAGCGGATTGTCGCCGCGCACCAGTCGGGTCGCCGCGATCATGGCCGGCTGATCTGGCAATTCTTCATGCTCGAAAAATCGCTGGCCAAATTGTTCGGAATTTGACGTGCGTCGCCACCCGTTTTTAACGCCTCGCTGCTAGAGGCGTTACCGATGACGGTCCATCCTGCCTTTCCCGTCGATGCTGTCCCCGCTGCGCCCATCACGGTGCGTATCGTCGACCCGCTCGCGCTTTCGCCCGAACTTGCCGCGGCGTGGGACCGGCTGGCCGACGAAGCTAGCGAGCCCAATCCCTTTGCCGAACGCTGGTGCCTGCAATCGGCACTGCACCTGCTCGATCCCGAACGCCGTGCGCGTTTTGTCATGGTGCGAGACGGTCATGACGGGGCGGTGATCGGCGTGATGCCGCTCGCGTTCGCGCACCGCTATGGCCGCCTGCCGCTGCGCCATGTCACTGGCTGGATACATCCCAATCATTTTCACGGTAGCCCGCTGGTGCGTGCGGGTCTGGAAAGCCTGTTCTGGACGATCCTGCTTGGCTGGTGCGATGCATCGGCTTGGGCGCGAACGCTGGTCCATGTACCGCGTCTGACCGAGGACGGGCCCCTGCACCGCGCGCTGGTCGACGTCGCAAGGGTTCGCAGCGGCGCGGCGGTGGTTGTCCACCGCGAAGAACGCGCGCTGCTCGAAAGCGAACTCTCACCCCAGGATTATTGGGACTCTGCGGTTCGCGCCAAGAAGCGCAAGGAATTGCGGCGGCAGGCAAACCGGCTGGCCGAGCAGGGTAAAGTAACGTTCCGCCGTTGGCAGCCGGGTGAGGCGATCACGTCGTGGATCGACGCGTTTCTTGCACTCGAAGCGCGCGGCTGGAAAGGGCGCGCGGGGTCGGCGCTTGCCAGCCAGAATGATACCGAGGCATGGTTTCGCGCGATATTGCCGGCTGCGGCGAACGCCGGAAAGCTCGATATGCGTGCGATCGATCTCGATGGTCGGCCGCTCGCCATGCTCATCAACTTTCTCTGCCCGCCCGGCGGCTTTTCGTTCAAGACCGCCTTTGATGAAGGTTATGCGCGCTTCTCCCCCGGGGTGTTGCTGCAACAGGCAAACCTCGACCTGCTGGACGATGCTCGGATCGACTGGGTCGACAGCTGCGCCGCTCCCGATCATCCGATGATCGATAGCGTGTGGCGCGAACGGCGCCGGCTCGTCTGGGTCAATGTCCCGCTCTCGGGCGTCGCCGACCGGCTACGCTTTTCGGCGCTGGTCCGGGCCGAGCGTGCCTGGCGTCGCTGGAAAAGACCCATGCCCGCCGCACCCTCGTCGCAGGAAGAGTCATGATTGCACGCAAAACCATCGCGGCGCCCGTCTTTCCCGCCGAAACGCTGGAGCGGATGACGGGGCTCTATCCGGCGCAAGCGGGCCTGCTGCACCATCATTTGCCGGATCATCCGCTGCTTTCGCTCGAAGCGCTTGCGTTGCTCGCCGAAAGCCTGCCTGCGGGGCAGGTCGAATTTAACCCGGGTGACGTTCCCATCGGCATCCGCCCCGAGGATGTGCCCTCGAACGGTCTGTCGATTGGTCAAACGATCCGCACGATCGACACAAACCGCAGCTGGGCGGTGCTGAAGAATATCGAAAGCGAAGCGGCCTATCGCACGCTGCTGATGGATTTGCTCGCGGAGCTTAAGCCGGTGGTCGAGCCGCGCACTGGCGCAATGTTGACGCCGCAAGGTTTTATCTTCGTTTCCTCGCCCGGGTCGATCACGCCGTTCCACTTCGATCCCGAGCATAATATCCTGCTCCAGCTCAAGGGCACGAAAGTAATGAACGTCTGGCCCGCCGGCGACGAACGCTTCGCGCATCGCCGCGAGCATGAGCGTTATCATACCGGCGGTCACCGAAACCTTCCGTGGCACGATGACTATCACGATGCCGCGCAGCAGGTGCCGCTGGCGCCGGGCGACGCGGTATTGATGCCGGTCATGGCACCGCATTTCGTCACCAATGGTGATACGCCGTCGATCTCGCTGTCGATCACCTGGCGCAGCGAATGGAGTTATCGCGAATCCGAAGCGCACGCCGCCAATGCCGCGCTGCGCCGCATGGGGCTCGACCCTGCGATGCCGCCGCGCTGGCCAAGCTATGCCTGGGCGAAGACCGTTGGCTGGAGAATTGTCCGCCGTTTCAATAAAGGTTGAAAATCAAAACAATAATGGACAATCCTGCATCCAGGGGAAATGGGGCGGGATTCGATGATATCAAGATATATGACGACACTGTCGGTGTCGTTTGCTTTGCTCGGCGCTGCGTCGATGGTGGCCGCGCAATCGGCATCGCCGGTCACGGCCGCGACCCCCGCCAAACCGGCACGTATTTCCACTGCCGATCTTGCTCAACTGCCCGTTTTTTCGAATGTAAAATTGTCGCCTGACGGCAAGCGCATCCTCTATCGCGAGCAGGCGGACGGCAAAACCTATGTTGCCTTTCGTCCGGTCGACACGACGAAAAAAGTGGCGTTCGAGGTTCCTGAAAAGGCCGAGCTGGATTGGATCCGCTGGGCCGGCAACGATCGTATCCTTATCGCCGTGGGCCTGAACACAATCTATTTCGGCGAAGAGGCGCGGGCCACTCTCCTGCTCCTGCACGATATAGCCACAAAGCAAACGCGCGTTATCCGCCGCAAGACGCAGGGGCTGGAGGGCGACGATGTCCTGTTCGTCGATCCCGACGGCGAATATCTGCTGCTGTCGATCCAGAAGACGATCTATGACTATCCCTCGGTCTTTCGGGTGACGCTGGCCGACGGCAAGATGACCGAAATCGTCAAGGCGCGGCCGCCGGTGTGGGAATGGTATGCCGACGAGGCCGGCATCGTCCGCATCGGCGTGGGCTGGGAAGACCGGAAATCCAAATATTATTATCGCCGCGCCGCCGAAGAGCGATTCGCGTTGATCGGCGCTGTGCGGCCCGATGAAGAGAATGACTGGATCAACGTCGCGCGTGTGGTTCGGGGATCGGATGACGGCTATATCCTCAGCGACAAGAAAACAGGCCGTCAGGCGCTCTATAAATTCAACTACCGCACCCGCGAAGTCGGCGATCTGGTTTATGGCCATGATCGCTATGATATTGATAGTTATTGGTTAAATGACGACGGATCGGCACTGGAAGGTGTGAGCTACACCGATGATCGCGATCGGGTGCACTGGTTCGACGAGGCCAAAAAAACTCAGCAGGCCCAGATCGACCGTGCGATCCCCAGGCAACAGGCATGGGTTACATCGCGTAGCCGCGATGGTCAGCATATGCTGATTCTCGGCACCGCGCCCGACGATCCCGGCGTTTATTATCTGCTCGACCGCACAACGCGCCAAATGGCAATATTGGGTTCGCTGCAAGTCAGCCTGCCGCCGGAGCAATTGGCGGCGACCAAGGCGGTCTCGTACAAGGCGCGCGACGGGATGGAAATCCCTGCCTATCTGACGCTGCCCAAGGGACGCGATCCCAAAAACCTGCCGTTGATTATCTATCCGCACGGCGGGCCCTACGGGATACGCGACAAGTTGGAATATGACGCGCAGGTGCAATTGCTCGCCAATCGCGGATATGCGGTATTACAGCCCAATTATCGGGGCTCAGGTGGTTATGGCACGCACTTTGGTGATGCGGGGCGCGGACAGATCGGGCTGAAGATGCAGGATGATCTCGACGACGGCATGGACTGGCTGGCCGGGGACGGAATCATCGACAAATCACGCGTCTGCGTCGTTGGCGCATCCTATGGCGGCTATGCGGCGCTTTGGGCGGCTACTCGCAATCCCGAGCGCTACCGCTGCGCGGCCAGCTTTGCCGGAGTGGCCGACTGGACGTCGATGCTGAAATATGATCGGCGCTTCCTTTCGAAAAAGGGGCGCGCCAGTTGGGAAGCGCGAGTGACCGGCGACGCAGCGCTGGACCTGACGTCGGTATCGCCGATGGCGCTGGCGGCGCGGCTGACCCGGCCGGTTCTGATCGCCCATGGGGAAGATGACAGCAATGTGCCGATCAGCCAGTCTAAGAAATATGTGGAGGCGTTGAAAAAGGCCGGCCACGCCCATTATGAATATAAGGTATATAACGATGAGGGGCATGGACTGGTCAATCCGTTGAATCAGAAAGACTGGTTCGACCGACTGGACGCGTTTCTCGCCAGGCATAATCCGGCCGATTGATGCCAGCTTTCCTTTTTCCGCAATCGCGGCTATGGGCGCGCATCACCGATTTTGACCCGACTGAGGATTGATGGCGAAAGAAGAACTTCTGGAAATGCGCGGCCAGGTGGTCGAACTGCTTCCCAACGCGATGTTCCGCGTCAAACTGGAAAATGACCACGAGATTCTGGGTCACACTGCCGGCAAGATGCGCAAGAACCGCATCCGTGTGCTGGTGGGCGACGAAGTGCTCGTCGAACTCACGCCCTATGACCTGACCAAGGGTCGGATCACCTATCGCTTCAAGTGAGTAGCGCGGCGAACTTTCCCGCGCTGGTGCTCGCTTCCTCTTCGCCGCGTCGCCGCGAGCTGCTGGCGCGAATCGGGGTGGAACCGGCGCGCATCGCGTCTCCCGATATCGACGAAACGCCGCTGAAGGCCGAACTGCCCCGCGACTATGTCGCGCGGCTCGCCAAGGGCAAGGCGCTCGCGGTCGAGCGCGCATCGGATGAGGTCGTGCTCGCGGGCGATACGACCGTTGCGGTCGGACGCCGTATATTGGAAAAGCCGGCTGATGAAGCGGATCTGCGCCGCATGCTCGGCCTGCTCTCTGGCCGGCGCCACCATGTCTATTCGGGTATTTGCGTCGTCGGCACCGACGCGCGTGCGCGCGTTCGCGTCGTCGATACCGTCGTTGCGTTCAAGGTGCTGACCGCTGCGGACATCGACTGGTATGTCGCCAGCGGTGAAGGCATGGGCAAGGCGGGCGGCTATGCGATCCAGGGCCGCGCCGAAACTTTCGTCCGCTTTCTTTCGGGCAGCCATTCGAATGTCGTCGGCCTGCCGATTTATGAAACCGGGGTGTTGCTGACCAGCGCAGGAATAGCCCTTGGCTGAATGGCTCTACGAAGCCGGGATCGGCGAGGCGAGAGCTGCGCTGGTCGAAAATGATGAAATCATCGAAGCCCGGATCGAGCGCGACGGCGAGGGGCCACGCATTGGTGCCATCGTTGCCGCAAAACTGATCGACGCGGGCCGCGGCGGCAAGGGCGCGCTGGTCGCACTCGAATGGCCGGGGACGCCGACGGCGACGCTCGCCGAAATGCCGCCCGCAACCTCCATCGGTACGACGCTGATCGTCGAAGTCACCCGCATGGCGCTGCGCGAACGCGGGCGTGACAAGCCTGCGCGCACCCGGCTCGCTGAAAGCGGCGCAATCGTCACCGATGGCCCGGACCTGCGCGCGCGAATCGCCGCGAGCGAGGCTCCTGTCGTTACGGTACGAACCACCGATACGGACGCGCTCGAACAGGCGGGCTGGTCCGAACTCATCGATCAGATCCGCACCGGCCATTGGCCGTTTGCTGGCGGCGCGCTCTGGGTCGATGCGACCCCGGCGATGTTGCTGATCGACATCGATGGGCAGGGGGATGCGTTTGCGCTCGCGCAAGCAGGGGCGAAGGCGGCAGTCCACGTCATCCGCTGCTGCGACGTCGGGGGATCGATCGGCATCGACTTTCCCTCGCTTGGCGGCCGCGCCGAACGACTGGCGATTGATGCGCTGATCGACGAACATCTCCCGCAGCCGTTTGAGCGCACCGGGGTCAACGGCTTTGGGCTGATGCAGATCATTCGCCGCCGTCACCGGCCCTCGCTGATCGAGCAGGTGCGATTCGACCCCGTGGCGACCGATGCCGCGCTGCTGCTGCGCCACGCCGAGCGGGCCGTGGGGGCAGGGGCGCTGCAACTGACGGCGCGTCCGGTCGTAGTGGATTATATCGCTGCGCGGCCTGCATGGATCGATGCGCTGCAAAAACGCACCGGCCGGCCGGTGGCGTTGGTCGCCGACGCCGAAACAAAAGGAGTGGGGCATGCCCAATAATACGAGCGCCAAGCCGCGCCGTTGCCCGCTGTGCGGCCAGCCGCGCGTCGAAGAATTCAAACCGTTTTGTAGTCGCGGTTGCCGTGATCGCGACCTTTTGAGCTGGTTCGGCGAAGGCTATCGCGTGCCTGTCGATCAGGCGCCAGACGGCACTGCCGACGATGATCGTTTCGATGAAGGTTAAGCGCGCAAAAAGCCGCAACAAAGCCTCTGGACATGCACGAAAGCCCTGCCTATAGCCGCCGCTCGCCAGCACGACCATCCGGTCGCAGCAGCGTCGCCCGGGTAGCTCAGTTGGTAGAGCATGCGATTGAAAATCGCAGTGTCGGCGGTTCGAATCCGTCCCCGGGCACCATTTGTTCTCATCAGAACATCTCAAGATATTCCAAGAGAAACAGGGCTTTGATTTGAAATCAAAGGCTTATCGGCCCCTGGCGTCTCAGGGCGCCCTGTTGCATCCCAGCCCCTGTTTGCATGGTTGACGGTAGCTAAAAAAGCCCAACTTACCGTCAGGAGTCATCGCCATGCCGTTGAGCGCCACCGCTGTCGCCCAAGCCAAGCCGCAAGCCAAACCCTACAAGCTTTGGAGCGCGGCCTTTATCTGATCGCCGTCCCGGATGGATCGCCTCGTGCCTGGTAAGTGCTCAACGTCAATTCGCGTGGATCGGCGAGATCGCGCGAAATGGCAGATGTCAGCGGAGGTTCGTGATGAAAGAGGGGGCACAATCTCTGAAGCCATTGCTCCCGGATCGCGACGGTGGGAGAAAAACAAGGGCAGGCCGCCCGATCCGGCGAATGATCTCTAATCCCAGTACAGTCTTCCCGGCGCCGGGTGCGGCGACAACGTGAAGCCGCCTATCGCCGAAATGGCTTTCCATCTCGTCGAGCACGCGAGCCTGATAGCCTCGCCAACCCCCCGTGAACTGCATTCTCCTAAGCATTGCTTCGACCTAGGAGGCATCTCTATCAATTGGCAACGGGTGAATGGCAGCTATCGCGGATCGCGGAAAAAAAGCCGACTGTCCGCGACCGGCCAGAAGCGCTGTATGTCTTCAATCCGTTCGCTGGGCCACTCTCTGGCATTCCTTCCAAAACTGATCTAAATCGTCGAGCATCGACTTAAGCTCCGCTTCTGTGTGTCCGGAATTCAGCAGTAGCTTCCGGTGTCTCTCATGGTCGGTGCGGCGCATGACATTGCCCGCCGCGTATCGAAACTTGTCGAACTCGATCGCGGCCCCGGGCTCCGTTAGAGCATATTCTCCGCAAACCGAGATGTCGCCAAATGCAAGGTTTCTGAACTGGAGCTCGTGGGAGCTTCCGACCTCTTCAGTGAGGGTGGCCTTCGCGAATGACAGGAGGCGGTGCTCCTCGACCGACAGAGTGCCCCCATCCGCCTCGGTTGCGTAGCCGATGGCCGACTGCCCGCACGATGCGACAACGAGCGCGATGGCAAGTATCAAGATTTTCTTCATTCGACTCTTCTCCCGAGGGGAGTCCCGCGCGGCCGCCGCTTGGATCGCTATTTCGCCATGCTTGCCGCCTGTACCTAGAATTGGAATGCGAGAAACTAGATAGTTTTCGCAAAGAGGCCGCGCCGTTTGACACGACCACCTGCTGCTAAACGTCGCCTATGCCGGTCTGATGCCGAAAAGCGGACTATCCGCTCGCGGCCATGACTGGCCGTGAGGATCAGGGTTGCACCGTCTAATAGACAGGCATGACAAATCGATCCTGGAGCGGCAAATTACGGATTGAAGGCGAGGCGGCTGGGTGGTCGAGCTGCGTTGGTGACACCGTCTCGCATCGGCATTTCGCGGCACAGGCTGTGTTTTTCGATGTCTCATTGGCGGTGAATGGCCCGCGAAGCTACTTGTCTTGCGTGCCGAAGACTTGGGCGGCAATTTGGGGAAAGGCTAAATTGAAATGCGCCGTGGCTTCTGCGCCGATTGACCTTAATTCGTCAACCAGCGCGAGTACGTCCGGACGACGTTCGCCTGCCCGAACCGCAAGATAATGTCCGCGCATGCTCAATATGGCGGGAAAAGGCAGGACTTGCAGGCTTTTGTCATAGAGTGCCGAGGCCGCCATCGGTGCGCGCAGCAAGATCACACCAAGTCCTTGGCGGCCGGCTTCGATCGCGACGTCGTGATCAAGGAATTGGCGCTTTGATCCCAACAGGGCTCTTTGGATACCGGCACGACGACTCCATTCCTGCCAATCGGAGCTGTCGCCGTCGATCAATAGTGTCTCTTTCATCAGGCCCCGCGCTGAAATCCCGGTCAATCGCCCCGCCAGTTCGGGTGTCGCGGCGGGAATGGCGATGTCGGAGAAGAGGAGATGTGTCTCGACGCCGGGCCAGGATCCGGTGCCGTATCGCACCGCTATGTCCATGTCCCGGCTCTGGACATGCGCCAGACGATGTTCGGGAATGATTTCTATCGTGCGTCCCGGGACGATCGCTTCGAAGCGGTGTAGCCGCGGCATCAGCCATAGGCGGACCATCGATGGAAGCGCCGAAATGCGGATCGCGCCGGTATCGTGCCGGCTGCCAAGTTCGGACCGAAGCGCTTCGATTGCGTTGAGCGATCGTTCAGCGCGGCGCAGGAAAATGAGACCTTGGGGCGTCGGCCGCACGCCGCGGCCAAGCCGTTCGAATACGGGCGTTCCGAGCCATTGCTCAAGCGATAATATTCGGCGGCTGACAGCGCCGTGCGTTATGCCGAGTCGTTCTGCTGCTGCGGTCATCGACCCTGTTTGGGCGGCTTCAATCGCAGCGATCAAGGCCTCTGAAGACGGGACGTTCAACAAATTCTACTCCCCTGACTGATCGCAAGCCGTGAGTTTTTCGCACAGAAGCATGGCGCCTGACAAACTATCTAAACGATCTTGCGATTCATAGAGTGCGCGCGATCTGAGGAGAAAATCATGTTTCAGCCAAAGGGGCTCACCCCCATATCGTTCGACGCCTGCGAAGCCATCGTCATCGGCCCCGGGTGCATCCGCCGCGATCTGCCCTCGCGTCCCGGTGTCCGCACCTGGATCGTCGAAATGTCGCCCGGCAGTGTGTGGCCGCATGTCGACCATCATCGCGAAGGCGGCGAAGACGTCTTCATTCTCGATGGCGAAGTAATCGAAGGCGACAAGCGGTTCGGTGTCGGTACATATCTCCATTTCGGTCCGGACAGTCAGCACCAGCCGCGGACGGAGTCGGGCGTGCGGCTCATCGGTTTCAATCTCCTGTGAACCTCCCTTCCTCGTGGGATGCCGGCGAGACCACAAGTCGGCGGCAAATGATCTCCGGGGGAATCGCTGCCGCAGCGGCAGTCGCCTCTTTGGGATGTCCCTTCGTGCGCGCCACGACGCCGTCCCGGCTGCGCATTCAGCGTTTGGCATGGGCAGGCATCCGTCTGCAATTGCCGACCGCGACCTTGTTCATCGATCCGCTGACCGACCCGGCTATCTGGGGAGCTTCTCTTCCCGACAAGCTGATTGCCGTGGACGACCCGGTTGGCGATAGCGTTGTCCTGATTACGCACGGGCATTCGGATCATGGGGATCCCATCGCCATTGCCGCAGCGTTGAAAAGGGGCGGGACGCTGGCATATGCCGCCGGAACGCAGCCGATCAGCGGGCTTCCTGACAATGTGCGCCAGCGGTCGTGCCCACTTTGGGAGCCGCAAATATTGGGAGATTTTACCGCAACTCCGGTTCCCGCGTCGGATGGTTATGGGGATCTTCAGGTTTCGTGGGTCGTATCGGGGGGCGGACGCCGAATATTCCATGGCGGCGACACGATGATGCATGGTGGCTGGTGGCGCGCAGGCCGGCAGTTCGGTTCTTTTGACGCCGCGTTTTTGCCCATCAACGGCGCCGCCTTTTCGTGGCGCAAGCCAGCGACGGATGAACCCGCTGTGCTGACGCCGAAACAGGCATTCGCCGCGGCCACAATCCTCGGTGCGGAGCGGATCGTGCCGATCCATTACGGAGTGGTTGGCGCCGACGGTTACGCCGAAGTGCCCGACCCTCTTGCCGCCCTATATGATGCGAGCCGTCCGGGCGGCCCATCCGTGACGGCGCTGCAACCGGGCGAATGGTTGAATTGGCAAATATGATTTCCAAGTCCCTTTGGCGGGAACAAATTATTGCCCTGCTTTGAAATGAGACCTCTCGCTGGCAATTGCCGATAAGGTTCTTGTCGATTTGCGGCATCGGATATGCGCTACAGCTCGAGCTGCTTGCCGAAGACATGCGGACGTTCTTGCGCCTTCTTCGACGATGACGCCCCGCCGGTGGGGATCCAGCCTTAGGGTTAAAGAAGCACCGCGTCCGGCAGCCTTGAAAATGGAGTGAGCATATGCCCGACATGGCCAGCCTGTTGACCTTCGCCGCCATCGCCTTGGGCATGGTCCTGACACCCGGGCCGAACATGATTTATCTCATATCGCGGTCCATCACTCAGGGACGAATCGCCGGATTGATTTCGCTCGGCGGTGTCGCGCTGGGTTTCGTCTTCTACATGCTTTGTGCTGCTTTCGGCATTACCGCCCTCGTGATGGCGGTGCCTTTTGCCTATGACACCATCCGCATTGCCGGCGCTCTCTATCTGGTGTGGCTCGCGTGGCAGGCGGTCCGTCCCGGCGGAAGCTCGCCCTTCGAGGTCAGAAGCCTGCCTCGGGACGGTCCGCGCAAGCTTTTCCTCATGGGGTTTCTGACCAATCTGCTGAACCCCAAGATCGCCGTAATGTATTTGTCATTGCTACCGCAGTTCATCGATCCGGCGCATGGCAGCATATTGGGGCAGGCGCTTGCCTTGGGGATGACCCAGATCATCATCAGCATTTTCGTCAACGCCATCATTGCGATTTCCGCGGCATCGATCGCCATATTCCTCACGCGCCGCCCGACATTCTCCATTATCCAGCGCTGGATGATGGGAACGGTGCTTGCCGGCCTCGCGGTGAAGATGGTGACGGAAACACGTCGATGACATGAACCGTGCGGCGGATTTACGAGGGCGGCGAACGGATATGCCCCCTAACGTGTGCAGCCATGCTTTCTGATAAATGCCAGAATGGCGGCATTGACCGCGCCGGGATTGTCCAGATTCGCCACATGGCCGGCATCGGCCACCTCGACATATTCGCTATTCCTGTCGCGCTCGCGCCACCGTTCGACAATGCGAGAGATATTTCCAAGCCGGTCGTGCGCGCCGTTCATGATGAGGATGGGATGCTCGATGGAATAGTCCGGTTCGTCATGAACCGCGCGCGCAATACCTCTGCTGATATAGAGGATATCGCTTCGACTGAGCGGCGCAATCATCTGGCGCAGCTTGTCGCACGATGCCTGCACAGATGCGGAATCGCCCATGGCTTTGCGCTTGAAGGTTTCAGCAGGATAGAGACTCACGAAAAATGGAAAGCTTGCGAGAAGCCAGCGTTCCCACCGTCGAGGCGCGATCGTGCTGCAGGTGCAGCCGATGAGGATCGCGGCCGCGCAACGCTCCGGGTATCGGAACAATAGCTCTTGGGAAATGTTGCCGCCGATCGACTGTCCGATCAGGATCGCCTTCTTTTCCCCGATCGCGTCGAGAATGGCGATCAGGTTCTCGGCCGCAAGCTGTGGGGAAAAGGGGCGAGAGGCCGGGCGCGATCGGCCATGGCCGCGCGGATCCCAGCGCAATGTCCTGTACTCGGCCTGAAGCGGCTCGATCTGGGGATCGAACATGCGATGATCGGTATAGGCGCCGGGCGTCAGAACGACGAGCGGAGCTCCCGGCGGACCGCCGATCCAGTAGTGGATCAGGCAGTCGCCGGTATCGAAAGTCGCATGGTTTTCGTCCGCTTGCATCGTCAGAAGCGCACCCTGACACCGCCATAATAGGTGCGCGGCTCATTGTAATAATAGCTTAGAAAGCCGTAGGTCGCTCCGATGTAATTGACGCCGTCGACCACATAATCCTTGTCGGTCAGGTTGCGGACCCCGGCAAACAGTTGCAGATCGCCGTTTCGGAAAGCCAGAGCCATGCGGGCGTTCGCGATTGCGTAGGCCTCGCGGTGGAGCAGGGGGCTGTTCAGAATATTGATGAAGCTGCTCGACCGGTAGGCGACATCGGCATCGATTTCGAGCGCAGTCGTAGTGCCCAGCGGCATGATGTAGGTTGCGGCAAGGCTGGTGGTGAATTTCGGCGCATTGGGCAGCGTCTTGTCGGCAAAGTCGCCGATGATCGAATTGACGAAAGTTGCGAACTTGTCGTCGAACAGCGATGCCTGCCCCTTCAGTGTCAATCGCTCCGTTGCGCGCAACGTCAGCTCGGCTTCCGCCCCCCAGGATTCATACCGGCCTGCGTTGGTGAAATAACTGGTCGGCCCTGGCGGCGTGCCTACAAAGGCGATCAGATTGGTCTGATAGTCCTTGAAGCGGTTGTAGAAGGCGGCGGCATTGAAGGTCAGCTTGCGATCGAAAAGGGTCGACTTGTAACCGATCTCGTATGTTTCGCTCGTCTCGGGCTTGTAGGACAGCGCGACGTCAGCAGACGCGGCGCGGGGGTTGAAGCCTCCGCTCTTGAAGCCCGTGCCATAGCTTGCATAGACAAGCTGGTCGGGAGTGATCTTGAAATCGATGCCGATGCGCGGCAGCCATCGAGACCAATTGTCCGACAGATCGTAGCTGAAATTGCCGGTCGGAAAAACGTCGTTGGTCAGGCTCGACAGATATTTTTTGCGATCGTCCGTATAACGCAGCCCGCCACTGATCGACAGGCGATCGGTGACTTCCCATACAGCGTTCAGATAAGCGGCATAGCTTTTGTTCTTGAGATCGGTGATTTGCGTGAAGCTGTTCTCCAGCGGAACGAAGACGCCCGGGGCTACCTGAAGGGGCAGGGTGTTGGGGACGCCGATGATCGAGTCTGTCTTCTCCTCGAAATAATAGAGGCCTCCCACGAACGACAGGTCGTCCGTAGGCTCGAAATTGGCCTGAAGCTCCTGCGAAAATTGCGCCGTGCGCTGCCGCTGATTGCTCGAGAGCAGAAGATAGGGGAAGGAATCATAGTCGAAAGCCTGCCGGAACTTCAGCCGGCGATAGGAAGTGATCGACTTGATCTCTATCTGGTCACCCCGCCACGCAAGCTGGCCGTTGAAGCCATGGCTGTCCTGATCGTTCCGCACCGGAGTGTCCGCCTTGCTCTGGCGCGGCGGTAGCGGGGTTTGCGGCGAAAAGGGCGGCAGGTTCGGGGGAAAGCTGACGGCTACGATCGGTGTGGGGGCCGCCGGCGTCGAGCGATCGCGCATGATGTCGAACGTGAGGCGGGCGGTCAGGCGCTCGTCGATCCGGGCAAGCGCGGTGACCTGGCCGCCGAGATAATCGCGATCCTGAAGGTCGTCTCCGCTATTCAGATTCCGGACGACGCCATCGCGCGACACGCGCAGCACGCTTGCGCGGATACCTGCGCGGTCCTCGACGATCGGCAGGTCGAAGGATGCTTTTCCGGAAAAATAGTCATAGGATCCGCCGGTCGCGGTCATCTGCGCACCCGCTTCGACCAGATCAGGGTCCCGGGTATAGACTTTTAATGCACCGCCGCTCGTATTCTTGCCATATAGCGTGCCCTGCGGTCCGCGAAGCACTTCGACCCGGGCGATGTCCAGCGTCTCGAAGAGCGCGCCCTGCGCCCGGCCGATGTAGGCGTCGTCGAGGTAGATGCCGACACCGGGATCGAACATGAAGAGTTGGTCAGCCTGACCGACGCCCCGGATATAAACCGACGCATTGTTGTTCGAGCCCCCGAATGCAAAGAAAGTCGCATTGGGGATCAGGGCTTCTACATCGGCGATATTTGCACTTTGCCGACGTTCCAAAGCATCGCCGCTGACCGCTGTTACGGCGACAGGAACGTCCTGCAGGCGCTCGTTGGTCCGCCGGGCGGTGACAATGATTTCGTGATCATCCTGCGCCGTGGCGGCGGTTGAAGGCGCGACCGGTTCGCTTTGCGCGATGGCTGTTCCCGAAGTGCCGACAAGCAACGCGGCCACAAGGCCCAATGGTGCACGTGAAATGGTCAATGATCCCTCCCAATGATATTTTTTCATCTGTGAGATAATGTATAAACAAGCGTTTATATATATGTCAAGTCTGCGCTTGCGGATGACCATATTTCAGGCCAACGTCGTGTCATGAAGACGCCCACTCGAGCATCCCGTCCGCGCGCATCCGGCAAGACATCCGAGACGAAGGGGCTGGCCGAGCCGATTGTGGACCGGAGGCGCAATAATTCGCGTGCGCAAATCAAGGATGTCGCGTCGCAGCTCTTCTTCGCCCACGGCTATGAGGTGACGTCGATCCGCGCGATTGTGGATGCCTGCAATCTGACGCCGGCATCATTCTACAATCATTTCGCGACGAAGGAGGAACTGCTTTACGAAATCGTCGCCGAGGGCCACGCGACGGTGGGCGTAATGATGCAGGAGGCTTTGCAAGACGCGTCGGATGATCCGGCTCGCGAGCTTGCCGCAATCGTCGCCGCATATGTACGGTTCCACACGCATCATCAGGTCTTCGCGCTGGTGGCGAATGCGGAATATGGTGCACTTCCGGAACCGCGCTTGTCTCGCGTGCGGGCTGAACGCGTGCGATTGCGCAGCCTGTTCGAGGAGGTCATCGAACGAGGGGCGTCGACCGGCCGGTTCACTCTGGTTGATGCGGGTGGCATGTCTTCACCAAAGCTGGCCGCGGTCGCGATTGGCGACATGTGCCTGCGCGTTGCCGAATGGTATCGTCCCGAGGAGGCACTCGCGAGCAGCGATGTCGAGCAGGCCTATGCAGCGTTTGCGCTGCGTCTTGTGGGGGCCCCGTCCTAGATTGCGGTCCTGACTGGATGAAGGGCGGTCGGCGGCCGCTGCGGACCGGCAAACATCACTTGGATCATCGACGCGCCGGGATTGTCGTGGATGCTGTTCCGGGCAATCGTTCCGGCGACGCCTTCACCAGTTCGAGTCATTTCATTCATATTGGGATCGAGATGCGGATAATTGCCACTTTGAATCTGGATACCGATCCGGTGACCAGTCTGAACGCGCCAGGCGGCGTGGCCCAGGGGGATGCGGATCGGTAAGGGAGTATCGGGTTCGACCGGGACTTCGCAATCAAACCCGTTCCGGTAACGAAGGCGAAGCGTGCCTTCGCAAATCGGAAGGATTGTGCCGTCGGGCGCAACATCGATCAGCTTGCAGATGAAATCCGTATCGACGGCGGAGGTGGATACGGTCAGACGTGCCGTTACCGGCCCGATCAGGTCGACGGGCTCACGAGAGGCCTCGGCGACATAGCGTAGAAAGTCCTGACGCGTGTCGAGCTTGCGCTGATCGATCGGCCCCATGGCCAATCCCCCAAGGTAAAGCGTGCGTCCGCCGACGGTCGGTGTCGGGTCAGCGGGATCATAGTCATATTGCTGTTCGCCGCTTCCGGCCAATTCCAGGCCCAGAGCGGCGGCATCATGCGGTGGCCACGCATCTGCAGTCCGCCATTCATTGGCGTTTGCGAGGAAATACTGGACAGCAGGTAGCGCAATTTCGGCACCTTCGAGGTAGCGGCGGAAGAAGGCGATATGGCGGTCGGCTATGCGCGTGCCTCCGGCGGATGCCATCACGCCGAAATTCACTTCGCCATGTTGCTGCCCCAGCGATCCGCTGTGTGTCCAGCAGCCCATGATCAGATGCGCATCGGATCTGCCCGCACTGCGCTGGCGCTGGAACATGCCGATGCTGGCCTGCGCAAATATATCGTACCAACCGCCGACATGCAGGGTTGGAATATCGGCGACCCCGGCTGCGATCGGTGCGCTGCCATCGGGATTGACCAACTCGTCAAAACCGATGGGAAATCCGGGGAGCGAGAAGATCGGGCAATCCTTGAGTGGACGATGATCCATCAGGATCCGCGGATTGAGCGCGGCCTTCATGATCAGATCGGCGGCATCCGGCGGTAAGGCGGCACCGCTTTCCTGCTGCCGCCGCATCCAGTCGACTGCCATGAAAGCGACCCAGGACAGAAGATGATCGAGACGTAAACCTCCGCCCATTTCGATTAGTTCGAAATCCCGGCTGCTCGTGAGGGCAGGAGCGATGGCCTTCAGATGCGGTGGCTTGCGCGCCGCCGCCATGAGTTGCGCAATGCCAAGGTAGGACGGACCCGCCATACCCACCGGACCCGAGCTCCAGTCCTGCTGTGCGACCCATTCGACGCTGTCATATCCGTCGTCGCCCTCCTGATCCCACATCAGCGGCTTCCATGCGCCTTCCGAACCAAAGCGACCGCGCGTGTCCTGGACGATGGCGGCGAATCCCGCGTTGACCGCGTCTTGCGGTCGCAAGAAGTCGGGATTGAGCGCCGCCCGGTCATAAGGCGTGCGGTAAAGAATGGCTGCAACCGGACGCTCGACGTCCGGCAGCCAGATGTCGGCCTTCAGTCTGATGCCATCCCGCATCGGAATCGAGACGTCCTTATCCACGGTAAAGCGCTTCATATCCTGCTCCTAGCATCGCTGTCGCCGCACGCGAGACTTTCTCATCCCATCCGTTGACAGCTTACAGGAATATATATAGACGAACGATCGTTCATATAAAAGACTTGAAAGGGAGTAGGATGCGAGCGGATGCGAGATGGGCTTTGCTTTCTTATGCTGCGCTCGGTTTTCCGACGCTCTGCATGGCGCAGGATGCAGAGGTGCCCGACGGCGCAAGTCCGGGGCTGGCCGAAATTCTCGTCACCGCGCAAAAGCGCGGCGTTGCCGAATCGGCTCAGCGGGTGCCGGTCGCGATCACGGCCTTCGACAGCGCGACGCTGGATACGCTTCAGGTCCGCGACTTGCGGTCGCTCAGCACGGCCGCGCCCAATGTCGCTCTTGAAGATGTCGGCACCATCCCCGGCACAGCGAATTTTACCATCCGTGGTTTCGGGATCGTAAGCTCGATACCGTCGGTCGAACCTTCGGTCGGGCTTTTCGTCGACGGCGTTTATCTTGGCATGTCGGCGGGTGCGGTGATCGACGTTTTCGATCTCGAGAGCGTCGAGGTGCTGCGAGGTCCCCAAGGGCTCTTGTTCGGCCGCAATACGACTGGCGGTGCCGTGACGCTGCGCACGCGGCGTCCGGGTGATGAGTTTCAGGTGCGCGGCCGGCTGGCCGTCGAAACGGGGCCACAATATACCGCCGGCCTGAGCGTCGAAGGGCCCGTCGCGAACAATCTCCGCGCCAAGGTGGCGCTTTATTACAGCAATGACCAGGGCTGGTTTCACAACGACTTCAACGACCGGCCGTTCGGGAAGCGCGAGACGGTGTTCGTGCGCCCGACAGTTGTGTGGGACATCTCTCCCGATATCGAGACGACGCTGATCTATGAGCATGGACGCAGCAGGGGCGACGGGACGGTGGCGCAAAACCCGGCGTTCCAGTCGGGATTTCAGATCGACATCGATAACCCCGGCTATTTCGATATCGACTGGGACGCGCTGACATCGGAGACCAACATCAACGTGGCGCTCGGCGACGGGGTGATTACGAATGTGGCCGGTTACCGGCGGCTGAACCAGAACGGGGCGGTCGATGTCGATGGTTTGCCCATTTCGGGGTTTCATTCCTTCGTCAATTTGCGGCAGCATCAGTTCAGCGAGGAACTGCGCTACGCCGGGACGTTCGGACCGATAAAGGCTACTCTCGGCCTCTATTATTTCAGTCAGAACTATTTCTATATCGAGCGGCGCGTGCTGTCAGGCGGCGCTGTCGATCGTGCCTTTGGCGGTCGAATCGACCAGGATAGCTGGGGCGCCTTTTCGCAGCTCAGCTATGACATCGGGGCGGGCGTCAGCCTTGTCGGCGGCCTGCGCTACTCGTGGGAGCGAAAAAAGGCCGACGTCGCGACTTTCCGGGCGCCGGGCCTGTGCGACCTCGATGCGCGCACGTGCGATTTCGATTTTCCGGGTGAGTTCCCGGGGGCGACCGGCGTAAAAAGCTGGGGCAGCCTGACCCCGAAACTAGGCTTTCAATATGAACCGGGCCGGGATCTTCTGCTTTACGGAAGCTGGAGCCGCGGCATTCGCAGCGGCGGTTTCAACGTCAAGAGCACGGCCGCGACGATCCCGCCCGGTCCTTACGATATGGAGACGCAGGACGCATTCGAACTCGGATGGAAATCGACTTTTCTCGACCGGCGCGTCCGCCTCAACGCTGCGATCTTCCAAAGCACACTGCGTGACCTGCAGCGGGACATCAACATTCCAGACCCGGTGTCGGGCGTGGTACAGGTCACGTCGAATGTCGGAACAGCGCGGGTGCGCGGCGTCGAAGGCGAACTCACTCTCGCACCGTTCCGCGGTCTGACGCTGGGCGGCAGCTTCGGCCACCTGAACGGCAAATATACGAAATTGGCCGTCGACCTGAACGGGGCTGCTCCGGGGCTGGGCTACGAACTCGACCTGACACGGCTCCCGAAATGGAGTTTCGGCGCGAACGCGACGATCGTTCAGCCCGTGGGGGACGGTGCCGAACTGATGCTTCGTGCCGATTACGGATATCGCAGCCGGGTCGCCTTCACCGACAACAACTCCGCCTATCTCAATCAGGTCAACGACCTGTCGGCGAGCGCGCGGCTGTCGTTTCTCGATGACCGCTTTTCGGTCGGGGTTTTCGGCAAAAATCTCCTCAATCGCGTGACGCAGGGCGGCAATACCCCGCTTCCCCCATCGGTCGGCGGCGGCTTTTTCGTACCGATCAACGAGGGGCGCACCGTCGGAATGGACATCAATCTCAAAATTTAGGGCGCCTCGACAATGACCATCAAAGCAGAAATCATCGGTGTGGGCATGGCCAGACATGGCTATCGGGCCGACAAGGGATGGCGCGACCTCGTGTTCGAAGCGGGAAGCAGCGCCCTCGCCGACGCCGGCATTGAACGATCGTCGATTGACGGCGGGCTGGTGTCGGTCACCTGCCCGGAAGCCTTTGAACAGCAGAATCTCGGCCCGCTTGTAGCCGAAGAACTCGACCTGCCCAGCGGTCCTTTCGCGCAGGTCGTCGGCGCGTGCGCGGGCGGGACCATGGCGTTCATGCAGGGCGTCAACATGATCCGGTCGGGCCAGAGCGAGTGCGTCATCGTCGTTGGCGTCGAGAAAATGTCGGATGTGTACTCGGTGTCGGATGCTCTGCTTTCTTATCCCGATCAGGATTACGAGGCGCCGGCAGGCTTCGACTATGTCGACACCATGGCGCTGATGCATGCGCGCTACATGCAGAAATACGGCGTGGCACCAGAACATGTCGCGGCCTTTGCGATGCAGGACCGCTGGTACGCGGCGCGCAATCCCCATGCGATCGACTATCGCCGCGGTGCGCTCGGGATTGACGAGATCATGCAGTCGGGCTGGGCGTCGCGGCCGATCACCCGCGCCGAATGCGCGCGGGGCTGTGATGGCGCGGCTGCGGTCATTCTGGCCCGGTCGGGCGGCGATGCGTCACGTCGACGCGCCGTCCAGGTTGCAAGCGTCACGGCCGCCACGGGGCCGAATGCCATGGGTGCCAAGTTCGGCGCATGGTCAGGCGAGGACGATATCGCCGAGGCTGTGCCGACTCGCATCGCTGCCGAGCGCGCCTATCGGGAGGCCGGCATCACCGCGAGCGACGTCGACGTGGCGCAGGTACATGACTGTTTCAGCGTCATGGGCTCGCTTCACCTCGAAGGGCTCGGCATTTTTCCGCGTGGGGAGGCCGCGCGCGCCGTTGCAAGCGGCGAAACGGCGCTCGGCGGCGCTTGTCCGACCAATACCGATGGCGGCCGCATAGGTCTGGGTCATCCCACCGGAGCCACCGGCCTCAGCATTATCTGCGAAACCGTCACACAACTTCGCGGCGAGGCAGGCGAGCGTCAGGTCGCCGGGGCGCGTGTCGGTGTGGCGCAGTCGATGGGTGGAAACAACGCCGTCAGCGCGGTTGCCGTCCTGAAAGGAAACTGAAAATGAGTCAGAACATCTCCGCCCGGCCCGTCGTTGCCGGACCGGCGCGCGCGTGGCGCACCCGCCGCAATCGCTACGGTTTGGTCGGCAGTCATTGCCAGATTTGCCAGTCCTTTTCGTTCCCGCCGCAGCGGCGCTGTCCTTGCTGCGTCGATGCCATACAGGAAGAGACGATCTTATCGGGGCGCGGCACGGTGATTTGCCTTGCAGAAGATCATTCACCGCTGGTTGGCCATGGCGATCGAGCGCCCAGGCCGTTCGCGATGATCCGCCTCGAAGAGGGGCCAGTCCTCATGGCCGAGGTCGTGGACGCTGAATATGATGGTCTGGCGCCCGAGCAGCCGGTGGAAATGGTCATTCGCAAATGGCGTCCCGAGCAGTCGGGCCTTGCGCTCTATGGCTTCAAGTTTCGGGTGGCCTCATGAAGGCGGCCGTTGGCATCGTCGATCTGGCATTCGCCGCGCCTTCGGGCCGTCTGGCAACCGCGGAGGTAGAAGCAGTCTGGCAGTCGGGATCCGCAAAGCGGAGCGGGGTTCGCGAGCGCACAGTTCTTGATCCGGACGCGGACGTGATTACGCTGGCGGCAGAGGCTGCGCGCAGGCTCGCGCCGCTTCCGTCGAACATCGGCGCGATCTTCTTCGGCACCCAGTCGTCGCCCGACCTCTCCCGGTCGGCTGCGGCGGTGCTTGCCGACATGCTCGGTATCGCGCCAGCCGTTTTCGCGACCGATGTGCGGTTCAGCGGAAAGTCGGGGACGGCGGCACTCGCCATGGCGATTGCATGGGTGAGCGCGGGCTTTTCCGAATATGCGTTGGCGGTCGGTGCCGACACGCTGTGCCTGCGGGCGGCGCCGGGCGACCCGCTGGAAATGACCGCGGGTGCCGGGGCCGTTTGCGTCCTCGTCGGCAACACCAATATTGCCGCACGCTTCGAAGCGTTGGCCTCGACGGCGTCCGACGCCGCCGATGGTTTCCGGCTTGAGGGCGATCCTTATGTCCGGTCTGGCGGTGCGGGCTTTGCATCGAGCGGCATCGGCGATTTGCAACATATGGTCGGCGCCTGGAAGCTGTTGCTTGCGAAGCTGGAGGATGGCGCGAACTTTGCGGCGATTGCGGCGCAGCAGCCCGATGGGCGGCTGACGGGGCGACTGGCGCGAGCCGCAACGATCGATGCGGCGCTTTTTGCTGGCGGATCGGTGGCGCCGATGCTCGGCGACCTCGGCGCGGCATCGCCGCTGGCCGCATTGCTTTGTCAATTGCAAGAGCGTCAGCCGGGCGACCGGGTCGGGCTTTTGTCCTACGGTTTTGGTGCGGGATCGGATGCCTTGTCGTTCATTGTCGAGCGCCCGATCGACGCCGCGTCGTTCGAGCAGGCGGTCGAACGGGGACGCCCGGTCGATTATGCAACCGCGGTCCGATGGGAGGGGCGATACCGGCGGCACGCACATCCGCTGAGCGTGTTCGAATGACGGGAGCCCGTTTCATGCAGCGCCCCGCGATCGTGACCGGTGCCGCGCGCGGGATCGGCCGCGCGATCGCGATACGGCTGGCGAGCGAGGGCGCGCCCTTGCTGCTCGTCGATCGCGACGCCGCCGGTCTCGCCGAAACCGCGAACAAATGTAGTGGTCAGTGCCCGGCGATCGAGACGCTGGTTGCGGATTTGCAGGATCGCTCCGCACCTCGCCAGATCGCCGATGCGGCGCGCACTGCCCATGGTGCAATTGCCGTGCTGGTAAACAACGCCGGCGTCGAGTTTCGCGGCAAAGTTGCCGCGCATGACGATGCGGCATGGGACCGCGTCATCGACATCAACCTGTCGGCGACGTTCCGCCTCGTTCGCGAACTGACCGACGATCTTGCCGCAACGCGGGGCGCAATCGTCAACCTCGCGTCGGTGGCCGTTGTCGGCTTTGCGGGACAGGCCGCTTATGACGCCTCAAAAGGCGGACTCGCGACGCTGACGCGCTCGCTGGCGGTCGAACTGGGTCCGATGGGCGTTCGCGCCAACGCGGTGGCGCCGGGCTTTATCGACACGGAAATGGTGAAGGAAATGCCTGACCTCGCGGCGGTGGCGGAGCGTTTTGTCGCGACACTGCCGATCGCCCGGACGGGCCGGGTGGAGGAGGTTGCCTCTGCCGTCGCATGGCTCGCGTCCGAGTACGCAAGCTACGTTACGGGCCACACGCTTTTCGTCGACGGGGGGTGGATGCGGCGATGACCTGCCACAGCGATATGAGCGAACGTTCGGTGCTGGTAACGGGCGCGGCGCGCGGGATCGGATTGGCGATAGCGCGAGCATTCGCGGCGCGCGGCGCGCGGGTGGCGATCAATGACCGGGACCCCGCCGACGTGGATCGGGCCGTCGCCGCGCTGCGCGAAAAGGGAAGCGATGCGATCGCGGTTCCGGGCGATGTTTCGAACGAGAATGCTTGCGCGGAGATTGTCGCCAGCGCCTGTGATGTGACAGGCGGGCTCGCAGTCCTAGTCAACAATGCCGCAATCGGTCGCGCCGCGCCACTCGCGGGCCACAAGACCGATTATTGGTGCAAGGTTCTGGAGGTGAATCTGATGGGGCCCTTTCTCCTTGCGAGGGCTGCGCAGGAACCGTTGCGGCAGGCGCGCGGCGCGATCGTCAATATCGCTTCGGCGGCCGCCTATGGGATGAAGGATCAATGTTCCTACGATGCGTCGAAGGGCGGGCTGATTTCGCTGACGCGGTCGCTCGCACTCGAGCTCGGGTCGGCTGGCGTGCGCGTCAACTCCGTCTGCCCCGGCTTTGTCGACACGGAAATGCTTAAATCCGACGCAAGCCTGCATCGTCATTCGCAGAAATTTGCGCGTTCGCTGCCGCTGGGACGTCTCGCGCGTCCGGAAGAAATCGCGGAAGCGGTGCTGTGGCTGGGGTCTGACGACGCCAGCTATGTCACCGGCCACGCATTATTTGTCGATGGAGGTTGGATAAGACCGTGACAATTGCCAATTCACTCGAAGACTTCACCATATTGATCACCGGCGCCGCCGGTGGAATCGGAGCTGTCACCGCCCGGACGCTGGCGGCGCGCGGCGCTCGGTTGCTGCTCACCGATCGCGACGCGGGGACTCTTTCATCACTCGCGTCCGAACTGGCGGCAGAATTTCGGGCCGCCGATCTCGACGACCGGAGCCAGATCGCCGATTTGGTCGACTGGGCCGATCAGCGGGGAATGGACGCACTCGTCAACAATGCCGGGATCGTCAGCATGGGGCCGATCGAGGATTTTCCCGACGCCGACTGGGACCGCGTGATCGAGATCAATCTGTCCGCGGTGCATCTGCTCACGAAGAACTTCGCCCGTTGCCGTATTGCGCGCGGAGGCGGGGGAGCGATCGTCAATATATCCTCGATGTCTTATAAGGGGATGACCCGGCAGATCGCTTATGTTGCGTCCAAAGGCGGGGTGGTCTCGCTGACCAAAGGCGCGGCGATGGAACTCGCCCGGCATAAAATCCGGGTCAATGCCGTCGCGCCGGGCATGACCGAGACCGAAATGACCAATCCCGCCGATGGCAGCCAGGATCGCCTGCGGCTGCGGATGATGGAACAGATACCGCTTCGGCGTTACGGAGAGCCAGAAGAAATTGCGTCGGTTGTCGCGTTCCTGATCTCGCGCGATGCATCTTATGTGACGGGCGAGGTGATCCACGCATCGGGCGGAGCGAGGCTGTGAGCCGGTCGGTGCAAGAGCTTTCTGGCCGGACATTTCTCGTGTCGGGCGCTGCGGGGGCCATGGGGGTCGCGACCGCGCGGCTGCTGCGCGGTGCCGGAGCCCGCCTGTGCCTGGCCGACCGGCACGTTGATCCGATCGAAGCGCTGGCGCAGGAACTGGACGGAACCGGACATGAGGTGATCGCCATCGCCTGCGATCAAGCCGAGGCAGAGGATGTCGACCGTCTTTCCGCACGGCTCTTCGATAGTCTCGGCGCGCTTGATGGTGCCTTCATCAACGCCGGTATCGGCCGCTACGGCGCGCTGCTGGACGTGGCGGTCAAGGACTGGAAGCAGCATGTCGACGTCAATCTGACGGGAAGCTTTCTCATCGCCCAAGCGTCCGCCCGGCTGATGATCGGCACGGGGCGGGGCGGGGCGTTGCTGTTCAACGCGTCGACCGCCGCCGCCCATGCGGCAGAGTTGTTTGGCGCATATGGCGCGTCGAAGGCGGGTTTGCGGATGCTCTCCCGGACGCTCGCGGGCGAACTCGGCTCGCATGGCATTCGCGCCAATCTGATCATGCCCGGTGTCATCGAGACGCGCATGACGTCGGGCCTGCTCGCCGACCCCGAGATCAATGCGGACATTGTGGGCGAGACGCCGGTCGGCCGCCTGGGCCGACCGGAAGACATCGCCGAGCTTGCGCTTTTCCTTTTGGGCGACCGTTCCACCTTCATCACCGGGGCCGAAATCCTGATCGATGGTGGCCAGACGCTGCACGGCTATCCGCGTTGGTTCAGCCGCACGCCGGGCGATACAAAGGATGACTGGAGCCTCCATGCAAAGCGCACGTGACAATGACTGCCTGCAGGTGCGCCGTGATGGCGGCGTTCTCTGGCTGACGATGAATAGACCGGCGGCGCTGAACGCGATCGACCGGATATTGGGTCTTGAACTCCTCAAGGCCTTTCATGCGGCCGAACGCGACGATGATGTTCGGGCGGTCGTCCTTACCGGTTCTGGCCGCGCTTTTTGCGCCGGTGACGATATCGCGGGTCTCAAGGCTTTCCTCGAAGGCGACTTCGATCATGAGCGGGCGGCTGTCGATCCGACCGACAAGTCCAGCCTTTACATGCGGGTGGCACAGCTGATGACCCGGTGCCCCAAGCCTGTCATCGCGGCGGTCAACGGCCTGTCGTTCGGCGCCGGCACCGAACTGGCGTGCGCTGCGGACATAAGATGCATGGCGCGCTCTGCCGCCATCGGGAGCGGGCTCGTCAAAATCGCACAGCTTGGAAATGCAGCCTATCTCGGTCACGTCGTCGGACATGCCCGCGCATTCGAGATTTTCGCGACGGGACGTGCCGTCGGAGCGGACGAGGCGCTGGCGATCGGACTTGCGACACATGTGTTCGAGGATGGCGAATTCATGGATGGCGTCGCGGCATTGGCGGACCGGCTGGCGAACGGTCCGACCCGCATTATCGCGATGCAGAAAAAGCTGCTTGCAGCGTCTGAAGGGCGCAATCTCGACGCCCGTGCCATGTTGCAGGAAGCCGCACACCAGACCTGTTTTTTCGAAACCGAAGATGCAAGGGAAGGCGCGAGCGCCTTCATCGAGAACCGCAAGCCGACGTTTGCAGGCAGGTGAACCTATGAGTATTTTCAGCTGGATGAGCCCCAATGTTCCGCCGCGGGAACAGTGCGTGCTGCGTTATGCGCTCGAGCGATGGGAGGTCGAACGCAGCGAACAGGCTTACGCGGTTTTTCCAAACGGCGGGCAATGGAGCTTTGCCGAAATGGGCCGACAGGCCCGTCTGGTCGCGACAGGACTTGCACGGCTCGGCGTCGTGCGTGGCGACCGTGTGATGAGCTGGCTGCCCAACGGACCCGACGCTTTGCGCGTCTGGTTCGGCATAAACTGGCTGGGTGCCGTCTACGCGCCGATCAATCTGGCCTATCGTGGCTCGATCCTTCACAATGCAGTCGAGATTGCGGAACCGAAGCTTATCATCTGTCACTCCAGCCTCGTGGCCCGGCTGGACGAGGCGGGGATCGACCCGGCGTTGGCGGCCATCCTGATCGACCAGCCCAGCGTCGATGCAAAGAGTTCAAGGCCGCTGTTGGGCGGTGACTGCCTCGATGGCGGTATCGACGAGACATTGCTCTTGCTGGAGGAACCGATCGAACCCTGGGACGAGCAGGCGATCATATATACATCGGGGACGACCGGGCCATCGAAGGGGGTACTCAGTTCCTATTGTCATGGAGCGACGGCAGCCCTCGTCGCATTCGAGGAAAAGAGTCAGGACGACCTGCGCTATCTTGTCACTTTGCCCTTGTTTCACGCTGGCGGGACCATCGGGACGATCGGCACTCTGCTGCTGGGACACTCGATCGCGTTGCCCGAGCAATTCGAAACCGGGCGCTTCTGGGATGTGGTACGTGAAACGCGGTCGACCTGCTGCACGCTTCTGGGTGCGATGGCGGGATTTCTGAACAAGCAGATTTTAGCGCCCGGTGAACGGGATCACGGCCTGCAATGGGCTTATGTCCTTCCGCATGGCCAGACGGCAACGGACTTTTCCGACCGCTTTGGCGTTGCCACCCGGACCATGTTCAACATGACCGAACTGGCGGTGCCGATCCTGTCGCGCGACGATCAGAGCGATGCCGAAAGCTGCGGACGGGCGCGTGCCGGCGTGACCTTGTGCATCGCGGATACACATGATCGCGAGGTCGCGCCCGGCGAGGTCGGCGAACTGCTCATCCGTACCGACCGCCCATGGTCGACGTCACACGGCTATGCCGGCAATGCCGAAGCGACGGCCACCGCCTGGCGCAATGGCTGGTTTCATACAGGAGACCTGTTTCGCTGCTCGGCTGACGGCGATTATTATTTCGTCGACCGGGCCAAGGACTCCATACGACGGCGAGGGGAAAATATATCCTCATACGAGGTCGAGCGTGAATGCCTCTCGTTCGGGGCCGTGCGGGAAGCCGCTGCTTATGCAGTCGCGAGCGAATTCGGCGAAGATGAAGTGATGGTTGCGCTTTCCTCAAATCCGGGAGCGCCGATCGACCGGGTCGCTCTTGTCGATCATCTGCGCGTCCGGATGCCCTATTACATGGTGCCGCGCTACATCCGTATTCTGGACGATCTGCCCAAAACGCCGACTGCGAAGATTTTGAAGACGGAGTTACGCGCTGAGGGGCGAACGGCCGACGCCTGGGATCGTGAGGCGCATGGCATCATCTTGAAACGGGATCGCATCGATGGCTGACGGCAGTGCCGGACCCGGCGTCATCGACATCTGCGCTGTCCATGGGGACCGTGACGTGTGGGAAGCCTATCTTACCGGCTTTGCCATCGCTGCACCCGATTACCTCGAAAAATTCGCTGAGCCCCTGACGCGGCGGGGAGGGGTGGACATAGAAGAGTATCGCCGCCGGCTCGCCACCTATCCTCATTCTGCGGTTCATTACCTGATGGACGAGGGCAAGGGTTTCGACGTCGCGGATCAGGATTATATAGCCGGTCTGCGCGCCGAGGGCATCACACATCAGGTGCTGCATGGTTTTCCCTGGCGGGGGCGATCCGGCGCCGATGCCAATCAATCGATCGCGCGGTTTGCCTCGACAGCGCCCGATCTTCTCACATGCTGGCTCGGCGTTTCTTTGCGCTCACCCGATGAAGCCGCCTCACAAATCGAGTATGCGCATCGCGAATGGAGCATTGGCGGCGTCTCGATTTCGCCCTTTTGGGAAGCCGTTCCGGCGTCCGAGCCCGCGCTGGCGCCGATATATGAAATGGCTCAATGGCTTAATCTGCCGATCTGGATTCATGCAGGCCAGAATTTCAATCGCTCGATCTCGCTCGATCTTTCGGATGTACGAAATATCGATCGCGTCGCGACGGCCTTTCCCGATTTGACGATCTTGATCGGTCACGGCGGATGGCCCTGGATATCGGATGCTGTGGCGATCGTGCAGCGGCATCCCAACGTTTATCTCGAACTGTCGAGCCACAGCCCTCGCTTCATGGGACGCGCCGGGTCGGGTTGGGAGCCTCTGCTCGCGCAGGCGCGAGGCGCGTTGCGAGGTCGCGTCCTGTTCGGCGCCACTGCCTGGGTTTCCAGTTTAGGACCCGCCGACCTAGCGGCGCAGATCGATGAACTGGGATTGCCAGCGGATATCGCGGGCGAATGGCGTCACGACAATGCAGCGTCGCTGCTGGCCCAGGCTGGCCGGAAGACGCGTGGCTGAACCGTTGGAAATCCCGGCACATGCTGTTTTACATTGAGGGCAATAGAATGAAAACAAGTGTGAGCACCTCTGCACAGCAGCGCACCGGGCGATCGTGGGTCGGGAAAATGCTCCGCCGCGAGGGAAGTCCCGCGTGAAAAATTCTCTGCCAGTTTCTCCGGGCGGCGCGGCCGAAGGCCATGGGTCGAGCACCTATCGGGGCCTTGTCCTCCTGATGCTCCTCCTCGTTTACACCTTCAATTTCATCGACCGCCAGATACTGGGCATTCTTGCGGTGCCGGTTCAGGCAGAGTTGGGCCTTAGCGACACGCAGCTTGGTCTCTTGGGGGGGATTGCTTTCGCCCTGCTCTATTCCACGGCAGCCATTCCGCTGGCCTGGCTCGCCGATCGGACGGGACGCACCTGGGTTATTACCGGCTCATTGGCGGTGTGGAGCGGCTTTACAGCCTTGTGTGGCCTCGCTGGTGGATTCTGGACGCTATTCCTTTGCCGACTAGGCGTCGGAGTAGGCGAGGCGGGAGGCGTAGCGCCGTCCTTTTCGCTCATCTCGGATTATTTTCCCTCGGCACAGCGCGCGAGGGCGCTAGCAATCTATTCGCTTGGAATCCCGCTGGGATCGGCTTTGGGCGTATATTTTGGGGGCTATATCGCTGCCTCCGTCGATTGGCGCGCAGCGTTCATAGTCGTGGGATTGGCTGGCGTCGCGCTGGCTCCGCTGTTTCGGCTCATCGTTCGCGATCCCCCTCGCACCGCAGGGTCGCCGGATGCCATGCCTCTCTGGAGTGTGCTGACCATATTGTCGCAAAAGCGCAGTTTCTGGTTTCTTGCGCTCGGCGCGGCGTCCAGCTCGATCATGGGCTATGGCATGGCGTTCTGGCTTCCGACTCTTTTGCAACGCAGCTTTGGTCTGGATTTGGAAGGGACGTCGCTCTTCTTCGGGACGATGCTGTTGATCGGTGGCGGCGTCGGAGTGCTTCTTGGCGGGGTGATCGGCGACCGCGTTGGCCGGAACAATAAAAGGGCGCTCGCGACGGTGCCCGCCCTTTGCTTTCTGGTAGCGGCGCCCGTCTTTGCCGCCGGTATATTGTCGGACTCGCTTCCGCTGACCTTTGTCCTGTTCAGCATCCCGATGGCGCTGGGCTATGTGTGGCTGGCGCCGGTCATTGGTGCCGTCCAGCATCTTGTGCCGGCGCAAATGCGCACCACCGCGACCGCAAGCCTTCTGTTCATCAACAACCTGCTCGGACCGGGGCTTGGTATCTATATATTGGGGGGGCTCTCGGACGCGTTGCTGCCGGTTTTTGGTAGTGACGGGCTCAAATATGCGATGATGTGCTGTCTGCTGTTCTATGTCGTTTCAGCGGTTATGATGTTATTCGGTGCCCGATCACTCGATCGCGATTGGGTCGATTGAAGCCCGTTTCGACTTAACTTGTCGAACGCCACTTTATCGTCGGCGAACGAAAGCTATGGATTTTTGCACGCCGAGGACGCGCAATCTCCACTTCACTAAGCTTCCCCAAATTGGGGCGGTCAGCCCGCGACGGGACCAGATGTCAGCTTTTCTCGAATTTTACTCGAATACGGACAGTCTCCAACCGGCCAGGCTTCGACCGCGGGGGTCGTCTGCCGATCTATGCCCGGTCATTGCCGCGTCACGGTGTTCTTATTGATCGCGCGCCATATCGATGCGGGGCAGGTCACCGGCCGGTAACATAAATTTCAGGCCATGGGTAAAGCCGCGCGGGGCAACGCTGACGTGGGTTTCGTCGTTCAATACCTCCATTTGCATATGGAGGGACGGATAGTCGCGAGATGAAAGTGCCTGCGCCATGTTCTTGGTATCGGTCACCATATTACCTGATTTGGCAAAGCGCGCATCGCCTGGCCGCATCTCTTCATACTCGCCGATGTACATGTAGACACGTGCTGGCAGATCGTCATGTTTGGCCGCATAGGCGCGCTCCCGACCGGCCATATAGTGGCGATCGAACCAGAATGAGGGACTGCCCAGAATATAGCCATCGAACAGGCGGGGCTCGCTCAGCAGGATTTGCGTACCCAGCAGCGAACCATAGGAATGGCCCAGAAAGATACGCCGCTTTTCGTCTGTCCGATAACGCTGCGCGACGAACGGGAGCACCTGATCGCGGACATAGGCTTGATACGCTTTCGATCCGCCGTGCACCGTCCCCGCGGGCGTTCCGGCGGGACCATTTGCGGTCGGGGTGTAATCGCGGCGGCGGCTTTCCATCCCGCCTTCGCCCTTTGCGTAGGACAATCCGACAAGAATATATTCTTCGACGGTTGGGCTCTCGACATTGAGGCGCCGCCCGATCTGCTTGAGCAGAGGAAAGGCGTAATCCGCATCCGTCACATAAAGCACGGGATACCGTCGCTGCGGCTGCGCAAAATAGGACGGCGGTAAAGCCACGAAAACTTGATAGCCGCGCCCGGAGACGGGATCGGGAACATCCCATACCTCGCTATCGGTCACCTCATACGGCAGCCCCGCACCGCGCTGAACCGACATGCCTGGCTTCGCCTCGCCTTGGGCGTGTCCCGTTGCGGTGTCGGTGCAGGCCGCGAAAAGGCAGGCGCTGACGCCGATGGAAAAGATGGACCTGAACAACGTGCGTTCCGACTCTGATACTGTGAATCCGCCAGATTCCCGTCACGCAAATCAGCGGTGATATATGTAATGATCAAGGGCGCTTAGCAGTCGGATATCGGCGTGTCTTCTTCGCGCCAGCGCCGAAAAGATACGCCCTGTCGCAACATCTCTGCACTTCGGGCTACCGCCTTGTTGGGTGACTGCAATGCGCGGGGCTGACGCCTGTCCGTTTGATGCGATTTATGCCTGGAAGCGGACCGTCTCCTACCGGCCAACAGCAACCCGTCGTTAGGTTTTGCCTTGTGAAGCTGCGACTAGAAGACCGGTTGTCGTGATCACTAACTTAGCAAGAGTCGACTAAGGGAAAATCATACGCTAGATTTCACGCCGACCGCCAAGCGAGGAAATATATCCTTTTGGCGATTGGCCGGTGCGAACACGGACTCCAGATCGCGATCATTGTTGCGGAACCCGAACCTGCAATGCCTGTTGAAGGGCCTTATAATCCCCATTGCTTTTTGCTGCCACAAGCTTTTCCTCACAAGGCATATCAATGTGCCGCTGCATTGTCTTGTGGCGTTCGGCGACGCTATGTCAGTCGCCGGTCGTGAAGGAGCCGATCAGAGTGAAATATTTGACTTCGCTCGGATTCCAGCGGATTTTTATCGGAACCGATTGTCTCGAAAACTCGCTGAAGGGCTTCGAGCCGCTCGCGGTCTGCACGTTCGATCGCCCATGCGGCGCGCTTGTCTGGCCGCGCCCATCCCCGAACAGCCAAGTCAAACCGAAAGTCGTAGCAGTGCGGGTCTGTCAGGTGCGTGATGAAGCGTTCGATCCGCGCAAGGGGCGACTCGGGGGTGATCTGCGGTAGCTCTTTAGGCAGAAGGCAACATGTCGCTTCCCAATGTGCAATCAACCGGTCGACAAATCTTCGCGGTCGTTGCAGAAGCGATAAAAGCCGCTTCGCGTGACGCCTAGCCGTATCGCCAAGCGATCGATCTTCACTCCGCCAATGCCTTCGTCAATCAGCGTGCGCTTCGCCGCGTCGATCCAGTCTGTCTCGGTTGTCTTTGCTGCGCGTCCAGCCATCGGCGTCCATGTTCCTGCCTCCGGCGCACCCGTCGGACTTGCACCTTTGGAAGCTGTTACCGCTCTTCTGTCCGGGGAAGGGAGAGTGCATCCGGCCCCATCGAAATAGGGAAAGACTGGCCGGAACATCCGCAAGCCGCCTCCGTTAATCCTCCATGTCGTTTCCCAGAGTCCGAGCGGCGCGCAGCATGAGCATGCCGCTCGGCACGAACGTGAACATGACGGTCATTAAAGCGTATCGCAGTCCGTTGGCTGGTCCGTAACTTTGCGCAAACCAATCGCTGAGTGAACCGGCGATCACGGGGCCGAGGCCAAGGCCGATCAGGTTGGCGAAGAAGAAGGCGATAGCCACGGCCATTGCCCGCCGAGCGGAACCGCAGACGGCATGCAAAGCGGAGAACATCGGCGGAATGACGCCGGTCAAGAATATCGACGCGAGGAACAGGGCGCCGGCCATAATGGGAATAGTTGGCGCCATGAATGCCACCAGATAAAGCGGCAAGGCCAGGATCAGGCCCCATCCAGGCAGCCGCGCGGTCCAGGCGATATCGCGTTTGGCGAGATAATCTGTGACGATCCCGCCGCCGATATTGCCGACGATAGCGCCAGCCGCCGACAGCCCGCCGAACAAGGCGCCGGCTTCGGAAATGCTGAGATCATGCACCCGTATCATGAACGAAGCGGTGAAGAGGAGTGCGCCATAGGCCATCAGGAAATAGAGAACCATGGCCCCGATGATATTCCGATAGGACGGCTTTTCGAACAGCGCACGGAACGTCGCGGTGACCGGCTCCTGACTTTGCGCCTTGATGGCGAATTGCGGTAAAAGCCGCGGTTCGGCGAGCATGAAGCGTGTCGCTACGGCCAGCAGAAGGCCCGGTAATCCGACAATGAAGAAAGCCGCGCGCCAGCCATGATGCTGCGCAATCCATCCGCCCGCGACGAGGCCGATCACATAGCCGGCCATCGAGCACATCATGTAGAAGCCGATCGCCTTGGCGCGGCGATCGGGAGGATAATAGTCCGCAATCAGACTTTGCGCGGGCGGGATTGCGCCTGCTTCCCCCATTCCGACGCCCACTCTGGCCAACGCAAGCTGCCAAAAATTATGCGCCATCCCGCACAGGACCGTCATCAGGCTCCACACCGTCAGTGAAATCGTGATGATGAAGCGCCGGTCGCCGCGGTCTGCCCAACGCGCCACCGGGATCCCCAGGGTGGCGTAGAACAAGGCGAAGGATAGGCCCGAAAGCAGGCCGAGCATGGTGTCGGAAACGCCGAATTCCCGTTTGATCGGCTCGAGCAACACGCCGATGATATTGCGGTCGACATAATTGGATGTGCCAACGAGAAAAAGGACGAGGAGGTAGGTGCTGCGTTGGCGGCCGGAGTATAAGTCCCAGCTTTTCGTCTCGCCATCCGGGCGTGGCGTAGGATATTCGGCCGGTGCCACGCTGTTCATCCAATCCCTCTCGATTTGAATTTTTCTGACAAGTTTCGTCCATGCTTGGTCGCGAAAATCCCTTTCAAGTCAACGTAGCGATGACCGCCCAGGCCTTGGTGGAGGCCGTTTTGGCGACATGCGAAACCCTTTTGGCGATACTCGAAAGCTGGGTGGTCTATGTCTTGAGCCACGTCCTGCTCTGGCTAAATCTCAAGCGATCAAGCGGGCGAACCATTTGGAGAGGGAAACATGGACAACGATATTGCATCGGTCGCGGCGTCGGCTCGCTCGCCCATCATACGTCCCGGGGCCGAGCAGTGGGATGTAACCTCGACGATCACGGGGCGCACCTATCGCATCTATGTTTCCCTCCCGGAAGAGGTGCTCCCGCCGCCGCCAGGCGGTTATCCGGTGGTTTACGTCACCGACGCCGACTATATCTTTCACACGGCAGCCGACACGCAGATGATGCTCAGCATCGGCATGCAGGCAAAGCCCGCGATCATTGTTGGGATCGGATATGGCACAGGCGTGATGGCAGCGACGGTGTCGCGGTTCATGGATTTTACCCCGACACCGCCGGGCAAGACTGTCGGTGCGTCCATCGAGGGCGCGCCGATGTTCGAGGGTGCGACCTTCGGAGGTGCCGATGGGTTCCGCCGCTTCCTGCGTGAGGAGCTCAAGCCGCAGATCGACGCCGTCTATGACACCAACAAGAATGATAGCACGCTGTGTGGTCATTCGCTGGGCGGCCTGTTCGCTCTCCATGTGCTGTTTAACGATCCGCAGGCCTACAATGCCTATGTGATTGGTAGTCCGTCGATCATCTGGAACGATGGCGAGATACTCATGGGGGAAGCAAATCTGGCAGCATCGATCGCCAACGGTAACGTCATGCCCAGAGTGTTGTTGACGGCTGGCGGGCTGGAGGAATCTGCCGACAACAATCCGACGCTTCCTCCGGGAATGAGCCGCGAGGACCTGGCCGAAATGTTGAAGGCCGCAGGCGTGATCCAAAACATCAAGGCGCTGGCCGAGCGGCTTGGGGCCATGGCCGGGTCAGCCGACTGCGAGGTCGAAACATTTGTCTTCGACGGCGAGACGCATATCAGCGTGATGGCGCCGATGTTTAGCCGCGGATTGCGATTTGCTTTGAAGCCCTAAGCGTCAAAAGCGATCCTTCCAGTGTGAAACCTGTATCGGATGACAAAGACAATTGGCAGATCTGCAGCGGATCGGCGCCTTTTTCATCCTTCTTCCAGAGCGCTCGACGCGGCGTTGCTTCGTCCTCAGGCGTGCGGAAACGCACGCCTGAGGCAGCCGCTCTTGAATTTCGCGTTGCACGACGCTTGCTCTATTGCGGTGTTTATTGCGCAAGGGGTGCGACGGCGGCCTTCTGCACATCTCTCGATTGGTGGCCACGCTTGCGTAGTTCGCTAGGCGTTGCCCCAAAATGGCGTTGCACCGCTACCGAGAAGCTGGACGCGCGGTTGTAGCCGACCGCATAGGCGATCTGGGAAATCGAAACGTTGCGCTCGCTCAGCATCGACAGCGCATGCTGCATGCGAAGTTCCTGTGTGTAGTCGAACACTGATTGGCCCAGAATCTGGCGGAAGCCGGCGCATAAGCCGCTGCGGCTCAAACCCACTTCGTGCGCGAGGTCTTCCAGCGAGGGCGGCGCCACGAAATTTTCCATCAGAAGGCGTTGGGCCTTCATGACACCTCTAGCCGTCAATCTGGTTGTGTCGGGCGAACCGAAGCTCTCGCTATGTTCGAAAGCCTCGATCGCCTGGCACAGGATTTCAACAGCCTTCGACTGAAGGAACAAGCGGCGGCGCAGACCTTCCAGCGCACTGGCATGGACATCCTCAAGACAGCGCAAAAGGGCCGCGCCCAAGGGAAGCGTCCGTGCAACTGTCGACTCCAGGGCACCCTTGAGGAAAGATTGAAGCACAGCAGGCAATTCGTGCTCCCCGCCGGCATGAAGCGACTTCAATGCCTCGCGGTGGATGAAAATGCACACGAACCGGGTGCAACCTGCGAACGTTGCTTCGGTCGGGGGAGCGTCGGCTGGCTGGATCAGGATGGCGGTGTTCGGCGCGTCCAGACTTACTTTGCTGGCTTGCTGAGCGCCATATTCGCAGTCGCCATTGCTCGTCACGTAAACGCGCAGTGTGTCGGGGAACGACATATGCACCAATTGCGGTATGCCGACTTCCATATCGCCGAACGTGATGAAGAAGCCCTTGGATAGCCCGCAAAACTCGTAGCGTCCGCTGCCCAGAAGCCGGCTGCGCCAGCAGTAATGCAGCGGGTCGCTTAGCGGGACGAGGCCTTCCCATAATGCGTGGGCGCCATCGGTTGGAACGATGCCATAGCCTTGCAGCGGATCGGCGTCCCCGTTCGTGGTGTCTCTGACAAAGGTTGAAACGGTCGGCGCCGCGTTCGAACAGGATTCGGCCGCATGCGCAGCATCCCGCCGCTCCGTCACCTCATCTGGTCCGCCCCGTTCGACTGCCATCCCGTCGCCAGCGGTGGATTGGACGTTCGGAGTGTCGTTGACTTGTCGGTGCATCCCATTTCTCCGTCCCGCCTACCTCGACGTGAAATGGCCGTCAGGTCAACATCTAGATGGCGCAGACGCCGCTAGCGAAGGCGTATTGGCGATATTCGAAAACCTTTTGGACACGCTCGAAAGCGGTGCGGCGTACATCGTGACTGCAATCCGGGCGTCTTCAAACCTAACGCATCAGACCCGGGAGCCATAGGCGGAGGTGGGATATGCGCGACAAAAATATCGTGATCGACAGCGACGGGCATGGTGGGCGGGTCGCGCCAACCAAAAGGGTTTTTCGCCGATCGGCAAGCTTGCTTGCGCTTTGTCTCGCAGTATCCGCTGGAGACGCCTATGCGCAAGCGGAGGCGCAAGCTTCGGCGCAGTTGACGACGGCAGAGTCGAACGATGCGAACTCCGGCGAGATCGTCGTGACGGCGAGCAAGCGCGGCGAGAAATTACGCGATGTGCCGTCCGCAATTACCGTGCTCGGCGGCGATGAGCTCGACAATTTGGGCGTCCAGACCGTCCGCGACTATGCGACGTTGACGCCAGGTCTGGTCGTCGAAGACACGGGCGCTCCGGGATATGGGAAGGTGTCCATCCGCGGCTTGACGACGGGTTCGCTGCAGCAATCGGCGACAACGGTCTATTATCTCGACGACGTGCCATTCACAGCCAGTTCTGCCAATGGCGGGGGATCCTTCATCGCGCCGGAGCCTGAACTCGCCGACATCGATCGCATCGAAGTGTTGAAGGGCCCACAGGGCACGCTCTACGGCGCTTCGAGTCTCGGCGGCGTCATTCGCCTGATTTCGAAGCGGCCCGATGCATCTCGCTTTTCGGGAAGCGCGCGGGCGGAGTTGACCGCGATCGAAGGTGGCGGCACCGGTTATTTGCTGAACGGCTCCCTCAATGTTCCGCTGATATCAGATCGGCTCGCCGTGCGCGCGACGGGCTTTTACCGCCGCGCGCCGGGCTATGTCGACAATGTTGGCACAGGCTCGAAAAACGTCAACGAGAGCGTCTCGAAGGGCGCGCGGCTCGCGATTGGCTGGACGCCGACCGATCGGTTGACCGTCGATATCGTCGGCATGATCCAGGACACAGAGACCAGGGGGCTCGCCGCCCAGGATGTCGCGCCGGGTACGTCCACGCCAATTTTTGGGGCGCGCCAATACAGCAATTTCTTCGATGCCCCGACGAATGTTCAATACCGTCTGGCTTCCATCACGGGGAAATATGCGGTCGGTATCGGGCAACTGATCGCCAGTGCAGCCTATCTTGAGAGCGAGCTGCAAGTCGATCGGGACGTCAGCTCTACCTATGCGCCCTTTTTCCCGTTATTCGCTCAGTTGGGCTATATTTATCCGGCAAACACCGGAGCGGCCGTGATCTCCACGATCCCCCAGAAGAAGAAGGCCGCGGAACTGCGGTTCGTCTCCGATCGTCTGGGCCCGGTCGAATTCATCGTCGGGGGTTTCTACACCGAAGAGCGTTCGTCGATACCGACCGACATCGTGGCCCGCGACGCCGCCACCGATACCCAGCTTCCCGGCGACTTGGGCTTCATTGTCCGGTCCCCGGTTAAAGATCGTTATGAAGAACTCTCGGCCTTCGGCAACCTGACCTATTATCTGACCGACAATCTCGATGTTACCGGCGGCATACGTTACGCCCGCTACAAGGAGAATTTCACGCTGGCGTACAGCGGGATCTATTATGACATTTTCCTCGGCGGTCCTCAGCAAATTCCGCCATTTGAAGGCAGCGACGACAAGATCAATTATCTTGCGACCTTGCGTTGGCGGCCCACCTCTACACTCAGCGCCTTTCTACGCGCCGCAAGCAGCTTCCGGCCCGGTGGACCACAGCCTGCCGCGATCCTGCCACCGGGCGCGCAGGCTCAGATCCGGCCCGATACGGTCTGGAATTACGAAGCCGGATTCAAGGCGGACATTATCGACCGGACATTTAGCATCCAGGCTTCAGTCTATCAGATCGACTGGAAGGATATTCAGCTCTACACCATTTTCCAATCGCAGCAGCTGCTCGCCAACGCAGGCAAGGCGAGAGTGCAGGGCTTCGAACTTCAGTTGAACGCGCGGCCGACGCGCTTGCTGAGCATCGGCGCGAATGTCGGGCACACCGATGCGCGGATTACGCAGGTCGACCCGGGCGTCACGGCCTTGATCGGCGCTGCCGCTGGCGATCCCATTCCTCAAACCCCGCGCTGGACGGTATCCGCTACCGTGGATCAGCGCATTCCACTTGGTGCAGATATCGAAGGACAACTGGGTGCGACGGTTCGCATGCAGTCGCACAAATTCACGTCATACCCGGGCAGTGTCAGCAATCCCAATGTGCGGTTGCCGGACGTCACCACGGCCGATCTGCGTGCGGGCCTTCGTTACCAGCGCTACCAGCTCCAGGTGCGCGCTGAAAACCTCTTCGACCGAAATGGGGTTATCAACTATGTTTCTGCGGGGCCAAGTGCCCCTGCGGCCGCCTATTTGATCCGCCCGCGCAGCTTTACCTTGTCACTCAGCACCGACTTTTAGCGTGGGCGCCCGGCGATCTGCAATGGGCCGCGCCTGTTGGCCGCGGTCAGCGACAAATGGCGCGCTGTCGGGTTTTCCCGGTGGGGAATCTGGCCGCGGGGCGTCCGCCGCTTTTGCGGATGATCAGCCCCGGCGCGACGGTCCGGAAACCGCCGGTGCAGCCCAATCGACCAGGAAGAAAGACCGCGCATTCAGTCAGCGCCCGAAGTTTCCTTCAACCTCCTTCACCGAAGTTATCAGCACATGATCTTATTGGAAAACGCCCGCATTTTTGATGGTAAGAATGCAGAATGCGCCGAAGGAATGTCGGTCCTGATTGAGCAGGGCGCGATAAAGGAGGTGTCTGATCGCCGGATCAAGGCCGATGCGCAGCGGATCGATGTCGCCGGCAAGACGCTCATGCCCGGCCTGATTGACCTGCACATTCACGCCTATTTCTCCGATCTCAACGCCAAGGTGGTCGACGGCCGCGATGCGCCCTACCGGACCGCGCACGCGGTCCAGAAACTCGGCCACGCGCTGGATTGCGGCTTCACCACCGTCCGCGACATCGGCGGCGGCGATTATCCCTTGGCTGCGGCGATCGCAGACGGTCTGATCCGTGCGCCGCGCTTCTTCTACGCCGGCAAGGTCTTGTCGATGACCGGGGGGCACGTCGATTATCGAACGCCCAACGAAATGCACCATGCCCATGGCTATTGTTCGTGCGGATCGATGAACTGGGGCGGCGTCGTGGTCGACGGTGTCGACGAATGCATCAAAGCCGCGCGCGAGGAACTGCGCCGCGGTGCCCATTGCATCAAGATTACCGCGTCGGGCGGAGTGATGTCGCCGAGCGACCCGATGTGGATGAACCAGTTTCGCGAGGATGAGATTCGCGCAATCGTCGGCGAAGCCGCCGAACGCCGAACCTATGTGTCGGCGCATTGCCATCCGGTCAGCGCGATCCGCCGCTCGATCGAGTTCGGGGTCCGTTGCATCGAGCATGGGACGCTGATTGATGCCGACACCGCGAAATTCGTCGCTGAACGGGGCTGCTATGTCGTGCCCACGATGTCGGTCATTTTCGTCACGATGGAAATAGGCGCGAAGCTGGGCATGACGCCCGACAGTATGGCGAAGCTCGAGGTTGCGGCGGATGCGGCGATCGAGGGCCTCCAGCACATGCGCGATGCCGGGGTGAAGATGGGCTTTGGCACCGATCTGCTCGGGGCGACCTACAATCAGCAGTGCCGCGAGTTCGAGTTCCGGAGAGAAGTATTTACCCCGCTGGAAATGCTGCGCCAGGCGACATCCATAGGGGCGGAGATTTTGATGCAGGAAGGGATGCTCGGCTGTGTCCGGCCCGGTGCGCATGCCGACCTGATCGTCGTCGACGGTGATCCGCTCACGGATATCGGGCTGCTTGCCGCCGATGGACGCAAGCTGGACCTGATCATGCGCGCCGGCGAGATCGTGAAGAACCGGTTGATCTGAGACCCGACGCCGCGCCGACATGGAGCAATCAAGATAAAGGCTGTCGAACAGAGCCCACCAAATAGAAATGGGAAGATGGATATGCGAATGAAGATGAAGGCGGCTCTACTGGCAGGATTGGTTCCCGTGCTGGCGCAACCTGCGATGGCACAAGCTTCTGCGGAGTCTGACACTGCCGATACCATTGCGGCAGAAGATGACGGCGCATCGTCCTCAGGCGAAATCGTTGTGACCGCGCGCAAGCGCTCCGAACGCCTTGTCGAGGTTCCGGCGACGATCAATGTCTTCTCGTCCAAGGATTTGGCGCCTTCCGGCAATCTCACCATCAACGATCTATCGACCAAATTGCCGAACTTCTTCATTGCCGCGCCGCGGGCCACGCGGATATCGGTTACGATGCGCGGGCTTGGCGTGCCGGGCGTCGGGCTCTACATCGATGGCGTTTATCAGCCTTCAGATGTGGCCTTCGCCATTCCGCTATTCGATCTCGAACGCGTTGAAGTGCTCAAAGGCCCGCAGGGAACGCTCTATGGGCGCAACGCATATTCGGGCGCGATCAGCTATGTCACGCGCGCACCGACCAATGATTTCGAAGGCGAGATGAACGCCGAAGTGGGCAATGCCGGAACGCTCCGCGGTTCTGCAACCGTCGCTGGGCCGATCGTTGAAGACCTGATCACCGCGCGGGTGTCGGGAACGATCCAGCGTCGCTCGGGCTTCCGCAATTTCAGTGATGGCAGCGACGCGGACCGGGATAATTACGAGGCGTTTAGCGGCCGCGTGATGATCGCGCCCTCCACAAATCTGACGGTGGATCTCAAATATGCCTATGTGAACAAGCTTGGGCCATCGTTCCTCTACCACCAGGTTGCGGATATCAATGACAAGCGCGGCCGCCTGTTGTTGACTCCGGTATTTGGTCCGGCAACCGGCGTGCTCGCCGGCAGCCGTCCCCAAAGCCGCCTGCGCAGCAACAGCTATTCGGGCAAGATCACCTTCTCGGCAGACGCGTTCGATCTGATCAGCACCACAGCCTACAACAGGCTGCACTTCAGCGACACATATGATGCCGACCTGAACACGCCGGACAATTTCGCGGCGCGCGGGACAGGCGCGCTGCGTGATTTCAGCGAGGAGGTGCGGATTCAGTCGACCGGCAATGGCCCCTTTAAATGGCTTGTCGGCGGATATTATAATCGCGGCGCCAATGGCGATTGCTCTGACTGCGGTGGTCTTTTTGGAGGCATTGCGCTCGGCAGTCGATCGATCGCGCAAGCAGTACCGCCGGTCTTCTACCGTGCGTTGGCCGCCTTCACCGACCTGGAATACAAGATCGGCGATCATCTCGTGATCGGGGCAGGCGCGCGCTATGATGACCTCAAGCAGGAACTCAGGCCGGCGACCGGAGCCGCACTAAAAGGTCGCTTTCATGGCTTCCAGCCCAAGGTGACGGCTCGCTACCTGTTCACGCCAGACACCCAGATATATGGCTCGATCACGAAGGGTTTCACTCAGGGTGGTTTCAACTCTTCACTGGTCGGCACCGGCAGCCCGCTGGCGACCTATCCCAACCAGCGACTTTGGCAATATGAGGCCGGCGTAAAAACCAATTTCGATGATCGGCGCGGCAGCCTTTCCGTCGCCCTGTTCTATATCGATGCACAGTCGTTCAACGCCGCTGCGACGGTTCCGACGCCACTCGGACCGCGCGTCGTGCAGGTCGCCGTCGGCAAGCTCGAATCCTACGGCGTCGAAGTCGACGCGTCGTATCGCATCATTCCCGAGTTCGTGGTGGACTTGAGCGGCGGCTACAATCGCGTCCGTCCGACCGTCCTTTCGCCCACCATCGCGCCGGGTGTCGGCAATGTCGGGGAACAGTTCCAGCGCGCGCCGAAATGGAGCTACCGTCTCGCTGCGACCTACACCCAGCCAGTGTCCGACGATGTGTCGTTCGAGGTCAACGGAGCGGTCAATGGCGTCGGGCCCACGCACTTCTGCGGCGAAGCGCAAGTTTTCGGACCGTGCCCTACGCGCAATGCCTACACGCTCGTGGACGCTAGCGCATCTCTTGTGTGGTCACGTTACCGGATCTCGCTGTTTGCGAAAAATCTGCTCGACAAGACTTACGCGACAGACTTTTTGGCGGCGACGGCTCTGGCCCAGTTCGGTGCGCCGTCCGCGGGCTCGGTATATGGTGATCCACGTTACTGGGGCGTGCGCGCAAACGCGAAATTCTGATGCCATCGGGTGACCGGTTGACGGGAGAGGCCATCTCTGGGCGTCAGTCCGTCGCAGCGGACAGGGTTCGGCGAAATATGCGAGGCTCGGCGGCTCGGAACGGCGTCTTTGAGCAGCAGCAGCGCCATCGTCGGCTATCGCCAAAACAAAGGGACGGACTGTGATCGATCGGAGGAAATTCATGGAGAGCGGCCTGAGCGTAACAGCCGTGCTCGGCGCAACACAGCTCAATGCCGGGGCGGCGCACGCAGAGCAGCGGCCGCCGATAGAGTCGAAGGGAGCTCCCTGGCCACTCCGGGACAGTCAGGCCTTCGAATTTCGGTCGAGGGCAATAGGCGACACGATTGCGGTTGGTATCTGGTCCAGCGTCCGGCCGGGGCCATCGAAGGAAGCAAAGCCCGTGCCGCTGGAACTGGTGTACGTTCTTGACGGGTCATTCGTCCTTGCAGTTGCTGCGGCGTCTTGCAGGTTGCTGAGCGCCGACCTCGTCAATCCGGGATTCCCGCCCGTCTTGCTGGTCGGGCTCGACTATCCGGAAGGCAGGCCAAACGCGCGCACCCGCGACTATACCATGACGGATTCGGTTCCCGACTATATGGGCAAATTGCTGGGGGCGGGAACGCCGGAGACAACCCCGGGGGGTGCCGATCGGTTTCTGGAGTTTCTCGAGAGCGAACTGGATCCGTTCCTACGCTCCAGATATGAGATCAAAGAAGGCCCGGCCGGAATACTCGGTGACTCATTCGGCGGCACTTTCACCTTCTACGCGTTTCTGCGGCAATCGAAGCTCTTTAATCGATATTGGCTAGGAAGCCCGGGCATTTTCGAGACCCGGGCCGATTATGTTGCACAGTTCGAGACGTGTCTGAGCCGTTCGCTGGTCCACCCGACCAAAATGTTCCTTTCGATCGGTACCAGAGAGATGGCAGGAGGGGTCGGTTTTTACGAAGAGATCGGTCGAAGCTTCAACCGGACTGTGAGCGCCTTGTCGAGAAAGTCGCCGAACAACCTGACATGGTCGGCCAAAACCTACGAAGGCCATACGCATACGTCCGTTTTGATGCCGGCATTAAATGATGCTCTGATCCATCTTTACGATTAGAGCCCTGCATAGCCTGAAGACTATCAGGCCTGTCAGGGCGGACTTTCCTTCCAAGCTTGGTAGCATTGCCGAGCCGACTGGCCTTTTGATCTACTGTTCCGAGTACGAACTTGGAATCGGAGGGCCTGCGGCAATAATTCGCCCGCTGGGCGACGACAGACTGCCCTAGCAGAGCTCGACAGTCCGCTTCCGCTTGTGTCGAGCTGGAAGCGAACTGTCTCCTAACGACCATCGGCGGCCGTGTACAATCCTGGTAGAGCGGCTCAGACTATCACAAACGCGAAGATCAGCGACAGTGTGAAACTGGTGACGGAGGCGAGCGCGACCGGAGCGATCGCGCGCCAGCCCGTTTCGAGCAGCAGGTCCATTCGCGTGCGCATCGCGGTCGCGGTTACCGCGAGCAGCAGCAGCGCCTTCGATGCCGTCAACGCGCCGTCCCGTACGGTATCGGGGACTGGCACAACGCTGTTCAGAGTTACCATCGCGAAGAAAGCAACGATGAACCAAGGCAGGGCGAGCCGGCGCCAGATGCGTGGATTGCTGCCATCTTGGGGCTTGAGGAGCAGTCCAACGAGCGCGACCACGGGCGCGAGGAGGGCCACGCGTGCGAGCTTGACGATCGTCGCGCTCGCCCCGGCTGCATCGGAAAAAGCATAGCCGCCACCGATCGCCTGCGCGACGTCGTGGATCGACGCGCCGATAAGAAAGCCGGCTTGCGCATCGTTCAGGCCGAATTTGCCTGCCAGAAGGGGATAGATCGTCATCGCCAACGCGCTTGCCAGCGAGACGCCGACCAGGGTCAGCGCGAACTGCGCTTGCGACAGGCGCTGGCGCCCGATCACACTGTAAAGCGCGAGCGCCGCGCTGGCGCCGCAAATCGCCGTCGCCCCGCCCGCCAGCAACCCCACATAGGATGTCTGCCCCGACAATCGTGCGCCCAGAAACCCGGCCCCCATGGTCAATGTCATGATGACGATCAGCGCCGCAAACGGCATCGGGCCAAGCACCGCGATCTGCATAAAGGTCACCTGCAATCCCAGGATGACGATGCCGATGCGCAGAAAGCTACGCGACGCGAAGTCCAGCCCGCGATGCGTAGCCTCGTTCGACGACATGAAATTCAGCGATAACCCGACCAGCAGGCCCAGCAGGATGATTGGAAAGCCATAATGGTCGGACAGCCACGCGGCCGCCCCCGATGCCGCCGCGCAGGCCGCGAGCCCCGGAAACAGGCTGCGTTTCGGCGCGGTCCCGGCTGCGGCCTGCGCCAGTTGCAATTCGCCGAACAGGTCGCCCCCGCTCGGCAGATTGTTCCAATGCGCGTGACGCATCGACGTCAATTCGTTTCTGTCCAACGCTGTCATAGTGGCGACATATCGCCAACCCGCGTCTGCGCGCAAGGCTTCTCTTGCGATGCCGGACCTGACTCGCCAAAGCGGATGCGGTGGCCAAGGTGGCCGAGCGGGAGATGCGCAGCCGTGACGAGGATTTGCAAGCCGGGTGCGGAGCGTTTGCGCGCATGACCCGGGCGACGATCAAGGATGTCTCGCGGGTCGCCGGTGTGTCGATCAAGACCGTGTCGCGCGTGCTCAACAAGGAACGCTATGTCAGCGACGACATGCGGCAAAAGGTCGAGGAGGCGGTCGCGCGCCTCAACTATCACCCCAGCCAGGCGGCACGGACGCTGGCCGGGAAACGATCGTTCCAGATCGGCCTGATCCATGACAACCCCAGCCCCTATTATATCTTCAACATGCAGGCGGGGGTCGGACAGCGCTGTCGCGAGGCGGATTTCCGGATGATCGTCCAGCCGTGCGACGTCAATTCGCCCGGCCTCGTCGATGACATCGGCGCGCTGATCGATCAGGCACAGCTCGACGGCATCATCATGACCCCGCCGGTGACCGACGTCGGCACCGCACTCGCCGAACTGTTTCGACGCAAGATTCCCGTTGTGCGCGTCCAGCCCGGTACCGATCTGACCGCGACGTCGGCGGTTTACATCGACAATGTGCAGGCCGCCGACGACATGACCGCCTATCTGATTTCGCTCGGCCATCGCCGCATCGGCTTCGTGACCGGCCATGGCAATTATTTCGCCAGCGGTCAGCGGCTGACCGGATACCGGCTGGCGTTGCAGCGCGCGGGGATCGGCTTCGATGCGGCGCTGGTGTTCCCCGGCCATTTCGATTTCCTGTCGGGCGCCGCTGCGGCCGAAGCGTTGCTGGCGCTCGACGCGCCGCCGACCGCGATCTTTGCGAGCAGCGACGACATGGCGGCGGGCGTGCTCGCCGCGGCGCATCGGCTGGGGATCAGGGTGCCCGAACAATTGTCGGTCGCAGGCTTCGACGACACCGACCTCGCGCAGGTCGTCTGGCCGGCGCTGACCACGATCCATCAGCCGATCCGCGACCTGGGCTACGCCGCCGCCGATTTGCTGCTCGCCTTCGGCGAGACGATCGAGCGGCGGCAATTGCCGCACGAACTGATCGTGCGAGGTTCGACCGCAGCGCCGGGCGAATAGTTAGGAAGGGCCGTATTCGGTCGGGAGCGGACGTAAAATCCTCCTCGCTTGCGGGGAAGGGGGCCGCCGCCGAAGGCGGTGGCGGAGGGGGCTTTCGGCCCTCAGCAACGCTCCTTGAGGACGCGCATCCCCCTCGGTCAGCGCTGCGCGCTGCCACCTCCCCACAAGTGGGGAGGATTGTCTTGGGCCCAAAAATACCAATTCGACCAAAAAGCCCTTGTCCTTTTCCATATGACAACGTTATCTTATCGGGCAATAACAGATTCGGGGAGAGACGATCTTGGCGCAAATCGCCGACAGACGCCGCTGGCTGGTGGTGGGACTCGTGTTCGTCGCGATCGTCCTCAACTATGTCGACCGCCAGATCCTCGCGCTGCTGAAACCCACGCTGCAACTCGAATTCGACTGGTCGGACCGTGATTACAGCCACATGGCCTCGGCCTTTCAGTTCGCGGCGGCGCTCGCCTTCCTTGGCACCGGCTGGTTCATTGACCGCGTCGGGCTTCGCTGGGGCTTCGCGATCGGGGTCGGCGTCTGGAGCCTGGCCGGCATGGCGCACGCCTTTGCTACCACCGTCTCGGGCTTCGTCGCGTCGCGCGCCGTCCTCGGCGCGGCGGAATCGATCGGCACCCCCGCTGCGGTCAAGACCGCCGCGACTTATTTCAACGCGAAAGAGCGGAGTTTCGTCCTCGGCCTTGGCGGCATCGCCCCGAATGTCGGCGCGATCCTGACGCCTTTGCTGATTCCCGTCATGGCCCTGATGTGGGGGTGGCAGGCGACCTTCCTGATCGCGGGCGGGCTCGGCCTCGTCTGGGTCGTCGTCTGGCTGATGGTCCGCATTCCCGAACAGCCGAATGCCGCGCGCGACGCCGCCGCGCCGAAGATCGCGTGGAGCAGCCTGCTGCGCGACCGCCGCCAATGGGCGGTGATCCTGGGCAAGGCGCTGACCGACCAGGTGTGGTGGTTCCTGCTCTTCTTCATGCCCGACCTGTTCCATCGTCTCTTCGGCCTGACGCAGGGGACGCTCGGGCTCCCCGTCGCTTTTGTCTATCTGATGGCGGCGTTCGGCGGCATCACTGGCGGTTTTCTGCCATCCTATCTGATGACCCGCCGGGGCTGGACCGTGAATGCTGCGCGCAAGACCACGATGTTGATCTATGCGCTGCTGATCGTTCCGGTGCCGTTGCTCGTCGGTGTCGATAGCGCCTGGACGGCGGCGATGATCCTCGGCCTCGCGCTCTTCGCGCATCAAGGCTTCTCGACCAATTTGTTCGGCCTGACCACCGACGTTTTTCCCGCGCGAATCGTCGGCTCGGCGATCGGCATCGGCGCCTTTGCCGGCAATCTGTCGGGCATGGCGATGATCGAGTTCGCGGGCTGGTCGCTCGACACGGGCAGGGGCTATATGCCGATGTTCCTCGTCTGCGCCGGCACCTATCTTGTCGCGCTCGCGGCGATCCACCTCATCCTGCCGCGCCTTATTGCCATCGACGAAGACGACGACGGCGAAGTGCAAGTCCTGGCACATTGAGACCCATCCTTGTCATCCCCGCGAACGCGGGGATGACTAAACAGATAAGCCGAACCGTAAAAGAAACCCGCTTTCCCATTCCGAACTTTTGGAGTATATGACAGCGATGTCAGATTTTCTTCCCGCTCCCGCCCATATGACCCTCGCGGGTCATGACGTCGCTCCCATCGCGTGGGGCATGTGGCGCTTCGCCGGCGCCGATGTCGCAACCGCCCGTGCGCGGCTCGACGCCGCGTTCGAGGCGGGGGTCACCTTGTTCGACACCGCCGACATCTATGGCTGCGACACCCCCGACGGATTCGGCTCAGCCGAAGCTTTGCTGGGTAAGGTCTTTGCCGAAGCGTCCGAACTGCGCGACCGCATGGTGCTGGCGACCAAAGGCGGGATCGTCCTCGGCGTGCCTTATGATAGCAGCGCGGCCTATCTGACCTCGGCGATCGATATCTCGCTGAAGCGCCTGCGCACCGACCATGTCGAGCTGTGGCAGATTCACCGCCCCGACCTGCTCACCCATCCGCAGGAAATCGCGCGGACGCTGGAGGATGCACATCGCGCGGGCAAGATCGGCGCGATCGGTGTGTCGAACTTCACGCCCGCGCAGACCCGCGCGCTCGCGCACCATCTGACCGTCCCGCTGGTCAGCCATCAGAGCGAATTTTCGCCGCTGCACCTCGACCCGCTGTTCGACGGCATCTTCGACCAGTCGATGGAGCGCGGCATGTCTTTCCTCGCCTGGTCCACCCTTGGCGGTGGCCGGCTCGGCGATCCGGCCGACGAGCGCACGCGCGCAGTCGCCGGACTGCTCGATGCGAAGGCGGCCGAATATGACGTCTCGCGCGCCGCCGCGACCTACAGCTGGGTGATGGCGCATCCCGCGCGCCCGATCCCCATCGTCGGCACGCAAAATCCGGACCGGATCAAGGACATTCCGCAAGCCTTCGCCCCGCGCTGGACGCGCGCCGAATGGTACGCGGTGCTGCAAACATCGATGGGGGAGAATCTGCCATGACCAACCGCTCGTGCGAAGTCAGCTGGTTTTCGGCGCTCTGCGACGACGACTATGAATTTCTGGGTGTTCCCGACCCGATGCTCAAGTCGAGCTGGGAGCATTGCCGCGATATCGTGGTGCAGGCGGATACCCTTGGGTTCGACAATATCCTGCTGCCATCGGGCTATGCGCTCGGCATCGACACCACCGCCTTTGCGGCGGCAATCGCGACGATGGTCAAGCGCATCCGCCTGCTGATGGCGGTGCGCATCGGTGAAAGCTGGCCGCCGCAGCTCGCGCGCCAGATTGCGACGATCGACCAGATCCTCGGGGGCCGCCTGACGGTCAACATCATCTCCTCCGACATGCCGGGCGAGACGATGGAGTCCGAACCGCGCTACCGCCGCACGGTCGAGGCGATGCATATCCTGAAAACGCTGCTCAACGGCGAAGCGCTCGACCATGACGGCGAGTTCTGGAAGCTGCAGGTCGCACCCGCGCGCGTCGGCACCGTCTCGGGCAAGGCGCCGCCGCTCTATTTCGGCGGGCTGTCGCCGGCTGCGCGCGACGCCGCCGCCAAGGGTTGCGACGTCTTCCTGATGTGGCCCGACCGCGAAGAGGTGGTGAAGGACATCATCGCCGACATGACCGCACGCGCCGCCGCCTACGGCCGCACCCTTAAATTCGGCTACCGCGCGCATATGATCGTGCGCGATACCGAAAGCGAAGCGCGCACCGCCGCCGACCGCCTGCTGTCGAAACTCGACGCCGCGAAGGGCGCCGAGATCAAGGCCAAGTCGCTCGACTCGCAGTCGTTCGGCGTCAACGCCCAGGTCGCCCTGCGCGAAGCCGCATCCGACGACGGCTATGTCGAGGATAATTTGTGGACCGGCGTCGGCCGTGCCCGTTCGGGCTGCGGCGCCGCGATCGTCGGCGACCCCGATCAGGTGCTCGCGAAGCTGAACCGCTATCAGGACATGGGAATCGAGGCGTTCATCCTGTCCGGCTACCCGCACGCCGCCGAAGCCGACCTCTTCGCGCGTCACGTGCTGCCGAAAATGAAGCACGGCCCGCTGGAACTGTAACGCCGGGAAAGGGATGCCCCGCCTCCTCGATGAGACGTAGGAGAGAGGGAGACGGGGCGAGCGCGCTTAAGCAGAGCGCGCCTTGCCCGTCGATTAACCGAAGGTCTTATCCCGCCCAGACCTGCGCGTAGAGCATCGCCATCTCTTCCGCGTCGGGCACGCGCGGGTTATTCGCGGGCGAGCCTGACGCCGCCGCCTGCGCGCACATCGTCGGCACCAGCGCGTCCCAACGCGCCGCGTCGATCCCCCACGCCGCCGGCCCCGGAACCTCGAGTTCGCGGTTCAATGCCGCCAGCTCGTCGAGCAGCCGCGCCACCGCCGCCTGATCGCCCTCGGCCTCGTCCGCCACCCCCATCGCGCGTGCGCAATCGGCGTAGCGATGTAGCGCGGCGGGCGCCGACCAGGCGGTTACCGCAGGCAGCAGCATCGCGTTCGACAGCCCGTGCGGGACGTGAAAATGCGCGCCGATCGGCCGGCTCATCCCGTGAACCAGCGCGACCGAGCTGTTCGAAAAGGCGATCCCCGCCTGCGTTGCGCCGAGCATCATTGCCTCGCGCGCGGCGGCATCCATCGGGTCGCTGCACACGCGGCGCAGGTTCGGCGCGAGCGCGCGCATCGCGAGCAAGGCCATGCCATCGCTGAATGGGTTGGCGCGCTTCGACACATAGGCCTCGATCGCATGGACCAGCGAGTCGATGCCGGTGTCGGCGGTCAGCCTTTTGGGCTTGGTGAAGGTCAGCTCGTAATCGACGAGTGCCGCGATCGGCAGATAGGCGAGCCCCGGACACAGCATCTTCTCGTCGGTCGTCTCGTCGGTGATGATCGTGAAGCGCGTCGCCTCCGACCCCGTGCCCGCCGTCGTCGGGATCGCGATCACCGGCAGGCCCGGCGCGTCCTGCACATGCGGCGCCTTGTAATCGGCCATCGCCCCGCCGAACCGGCCGAGCAGCGCGATCGCCTTGGCACTGTCGAGCGGGCTCCCGCCACCAAAGCCGACGACGCAGTCGTGGTCGCCCTCCAGCAGATACGCAACCCCAGCATCGACCGAAGCCACCGTCGGATCGGGCACCGTATCGGCAAATACCTGCGAAGCGATCCCCGCCGCCGCGAGCCCGTCGACCAATTCCGCAACGCGCCCGCTGCTCACCAGCCAGCCATCGGTCACGACCAGCGGCCGCGACAGTCCCAGCGATGCCAGCACCTCGGGCAATTGCTTCGATGCCCCGCCGCCGATGCGGAAGATGCGGGGCAGGGCGATACTCGCGATACTCAACTGACCATCTCCTCGCGGATCGTTTGGCGCGCCATCCAGAACAGCGCCGAGGCGAGCGCGCCGAACAGGATGAAGATCATCAGCGACCAGCGCACGCCCTCGGCCGACCCCAGCCCCATCGGGCCCGACAGGAAATCGCTGACCGCGCCGACCCCGAGCGGGCCGAGGCCCAGCCCGAGCAGGTTGATGATGAACAGCAACACCGCCACGGCGGTCGCGCGGGTCTGCGGCCGCACCAGCCCCTGCACGGCGGCGAAGCCCGGCCCGTACCAGAGCGTGTTCAGCACCGGCGGAAAGGCGAACATGACCAGCGCGAACACCGCTGAATCGGCCATCAATCCCGCGATGTAAAAGGGTATGCCCAGAAAAGTCGAAACCGCCGGGATGGCCACATAAGCGCGCAAATCGCGCGCGCCATATTTATCGGCAAGCTGCCCGCCCATCCACGTCCCCACCGCGCCGGTCAGCCCCAGCACGATGCCCAGCGCAACGCCCAGAAACCCCGTCAGGCCCAGCCCGAAACCACCCGCGATCACGGTCAATTCCTCGGCATGGTTGCGAAAGAAAAAGGGGGCGAGGAACGCGGCGGCGCCATAGCCGATGAACGCCTTGATCGCGGCGGCAAAGGCGATCAGCCAGAAGGTCCGCTTGCCACGGATCTCGGCCATCGCGGTCTTGAAGTCGGGCCGCGAGGCTTTCAGCGCATCCAGATCGGCATTCATCTGTTGCCGCCGCGGCTCTTTCAGCGTCGTCCACGCGATCAGCGCCATCACCACACCGGGCGCGCCCGCAACGAGGAACGCGGTGCGCCAGCCATAAGCGTCGGCGATCAGCCCGCCCATCGCCAGTCCGATCAGCCCGCCCAAGGGAATGCCGAGCGAGTAGAAAGCGAGCGCCGACGCCCGCTTTTCTTTCGGCGTATAGTCGGTGATCAGCGAATGCGCGGGCGGCGTACACCCCGCTTCGCCGATCCCGACCCCTATCCGGCACAGCACCAACTGGACGAAATTCTGCGCAAAACCGCAGGTGACGGTAAAGATGCTCCATAGCCCCGCCGCCACCGCGATGATCCGCGGCCGATCGCCCGTCTCGGCGAACCGCGCGATCGGAATGCCGAGCACGGTATAGAAAAGCGCAAAGGCGAGGCCCGTCATCACCCCCAACTGCCAGTCGGCCAGATGCAGCTCATTCTTGATCGGCTCGGCCAGGATCGAGACGATCTGCCGGTCCAGAAAGTTGAGGATATAGATGATCAGCAACACCGTCAGCGCGTAGCGGCGATAGGCCAGAGACACGGGCGGTACGACGGGCAGGGCGGGGGCTTCGCTTGTCATCTCATCCTCTCAAGATCTTTAGTTCGTCACCCCCGCGAAGGCGGGGCCCGCCATCGGCCTTGGTCGGGGCCGCAGTGTAAATGGACAGCGGCCCCCGCCTGCGCGGGGGCGACGGGTTTGATTTGACTCCCCCACCCGACACGATATGACAGCGTTGTCTGAAAAGGGAAGTCAATGCCCGAATTGCTCGTTCTTCAATCGGTCTGGGGCCTCGACAAATGCCCCGGTTTCGACATCGAAAACCACCTCGACGATGCGCTTGAGCAGGTCGTCGCTGCGGGCTTCGACGGCGTCGGCGTCAACCTCGCGCGTACCGCGCGCACCGACGGCGTCGCGCGGGTGATGAACCCGCGCGGCCTCGTATGGGAGGGGCAGGTGCTCGTCCATGACGCCGCTCAGCTCACCCACTGGATCGGCGAAGCCCAGCGCCTCGGCGCGCATCATCTTAACGTCCAGATCGCCGGCCCGACTGCCGATTTCCGCGCCGCGCTGCGTCTGATCGACAGCCTCGTCGCAGCGGCCAAGGACGCGCCGCTGCCGGTCTGGTTCGAAACCCACCGCGGCCGCCTGACCAACGACCTGCTCTTCACGTTGCGCCTGATCGAGGAACGCCCCGGCCTGCCGCTCACCGCCGACCTGTCGCACTATCCGGTTGCGGGCGAGATGGAACTGCCGCTGCGTGACGACCAACTCGCCGCGATCGAGACGATCTTGCAGGGCAGCCATAATTTTCACGGCCGCGTTTCGACTACGCATCAGGTTCAAGTCGCGCTGGACGCGCCGCAGCATCGGGGCTGGCTCGACCAGCATACCGCCTGGTGGCGCCGCGGGTTCGAGCTCTGGCTGGAGCAGGCGCGCGCGGACGATGCGCTGACCTTCATGTGCGAACTCGGCCCGCCGCCCTATGCCATCACCGCGCCCGACGGCAGCGAACTGACGAACCGCTGGGACGAGGCGCAGCGCATGCGCGATATTGTGCGTGGGCTGTGGCGTGAGGTGAGCGGAGGTTGAAACACGAATCTCACACCAAAACCCGTTCGCCCTGAGCTTGTCGAAGGGCCGTTCTTCTCTTGCAGGCCTTAGGAAAGAAAAACGACGGTCCTTCGACACGCTCAGGACAAACGGAGTGTGGGCGGGCATCAAACCGCCACCGCATCTCGCCAGCGCGCAAACGCGGCATCAGCCTGATCCCGCGACACCTTCGGCACAAACTCCGCATCATAGCGCGCCAGCCGCTTCAAATCGCTTTCCCCGAATAGCCCCGCGCCCATGCCCGCCGCCAGCGCCGCGCCATAGGCGCTCGCCTCGCGCACCGAATGGCGCCGCACCGGCCGTTGCAGCGCGTCGGCCTGCAATTGCAGCAGCGTATCGCTCGCCGACAAACCGCCCGCCACGGGCAAAGCCTCGGGCACGGGCAGAGCCTCGGCGATCACATCGGCAATTTCGCGAAACCGGAAAGCGATCCCCTGCAACGTCGCGCGCGCCACCTGACCCGGCCCGTCGGCAAAGCTCAGCCCCGCAATCAGCCCGCGTGCCTCGAACTTGCCGTGCGGCGCGCCCATGCCCGCAAGCGAAGGCCGCACCATGACATGGCCCGCATCGGCCACCGAAGCCGCCGCAGTCTCCATCGCGGCCGACGAAGTGAACAGCCCCAGTCCGCCGCACAGCCATTCGATCATCGACCCGGTCGTGATCACCATGCCCTCGACGCAGAAGCGCGCCTTGCCGCCCGCAAAGGCCAGCGCCTCGGCGGGCATGCTGCCATGGATCGTCTCGGGCACCGCGCCGGTCCCCGCCATCAGCACGCCCGACGTGCCATAGGTCGCTTTCCAGTCGCCACGCTCCAGCGCGCCATGCGCGACCATCGCCGCTTCCTGATCGGCGATCAGCGCGGTAATCGGCACCCGCGCGCCCAGCACCGCCGGATCGCTCTCCGCAATTGTGCCCCAGCTATCGACCTGCGCCGGAAACAGCGTCGCGGGCAGGCGCTGGTGCCCCAGCAAGGCTGCATCCCATCCGCTGCCTGCCGCATAATCATGATAGCCGGTGAACCACGCCGCCGACGCATCGGTAACATGCGCGCCGCTCAGCTTGTAGGTCAGCCAGCTGTCAAGCGTTCCCCATTGCAGGTCGGCGGGATCGCGTCCCGACAGCGCAATCGCGGCGGGCAGTTTCGCCGACGGCACCTGCGGCCAGCCGGTAAACCCCGCCGCACGCAGCGCCTTATATTCCTCCAGCCCGCGCAAATCGCTCCACACGATCATCGGCGCGACGGGTTCGCCCGTCCTGCGATCCCACAGCACAATGCTCGCACGCTGCGTTGTCACCCCGATCGCCGCGACATCGGTGATGCTTCGCCCCGCCGCGGCGAGCGCGCCGTCGATCACCGCGCGGCAGAGGCTCCAGACCTCGGCGGCATCTTGCTCGACCAGTCCCGGGCCGGGAAAGCGGCTCGCGATCGGCCTTTTGTCGACGCCCAGCACCGCGCCCGCCGGATCGACCAGCATCGCGCGGGCGCTCGTCGTGCCCGCATCGAGGGCGAGGACAAGGTGGCCGTGGGTGCTCACTTGCCCCCCTCCCAATCGTCATTGCGAGCGAAGCGAAACAATCCAGAGCGGTTTACGCCTGCTCTGGATTGCCGCGCGGCTTTGCTGCTCGCAATGTCGGCGTTTTCAAACATCGGGTATCAAATTCCCCGGGTTCATGATCCCGTCCGGATCGAGAGCCTGTTTCACCCGCCGCAGCAACGCCACGCCGCTCTCACCCAGATCATGGTGCAGATACGGCTTGCGCAGCCGCCCCGCGCCATGGTGATGCGCAACCCCGCCGCCATGCTTCGCGGTCGCCTCCATGATCGCGCGCCAGCCGGCGAAATAGGCGGGCTCCATCTTCGCACTGTCCTCAAACGTCGCGGCGAAGCTGAAATAGAGGTTGATGCCCGAGCGATAGACGTGGCTGCTGTGCGCCGACGCGTTGATCACGCCCGGAATCTCGTTCAGCGCCGCGATGCTGTCGTCATAGATTGCGCCGATCTCGCTCCAGCGCCCCGAAATCTCGACCGTGTCGGCGACATAGCCGCGCTCGAACATGTCGCGCCAGCTCGGCACATGGTTACGCTTTTCGATCCACTGTTTCGCTGCCTTCGGATCGCCCGCTTCGAGGCCCGCAGCGCCGCAAATCTCGTGCATCGCGGCCAGTTCGGCGTCGACACGGGCTTTCGGCCCTTCATGCACCATCAGCAGCATCGCTTTGCCGTCACGCTCATAGTCGCGGAACAGCCGCCGCACTTCGCGCCCGTCATATTGGCGCATCACCGGCGGACGCCAGTCGGCGCGCATGATCTGCCGCTGCGCTTCGAACCCCGCGCGCATGTCGTTCGCATAGAAGATGCTGTAATCGCGGTGCGGCGCCTTCGCGCGCAGCGAGAAGGTCACGCCGGTGATGACGCCCATCGTCCCTTCGGCGCCCATCAGCAGGTGGCGCAGATCGGGTCCGGCGGCGGCGCGCACGGCCTTGCCCAGCGTCACCAGCTCGCCGTTCGGCAGCACCGCCTCGATCGAATGGATGATATCCTCGATATTGCCGTAAGCGGTCGAGAATTGCCCCGATGCGCGCGTCGCGACCCAGCCGCCGACGCTGCTGATCGCGATCGACTGCGGCCAATGCCCGATCGTCAGTCCGTGCGCCGCGACCGCCTCCTCGGCCTCCATGCCGTTCAGCCCCGCATCGAAGCTCGCGAGGAGATCGTCATTGTCGATATAGCGGACGCGGTTCATCGAACTCATATCGAGCAGGATCGCATCGGGCGTCGGCTCGATCCCGCCGCACACCCCGCTGCCAAGGCCATAGGGGATCAGCGGCACGCGCTTCTCGGCGGCGAGCTTCACAACCCTCTGGACATCTTCGACCGACTGCGGTCGCACGACGCATGCCGGCGCGGGCACCGCTTCGCCGCGCCAATCGCGCAGATGTTTGACCGCCCACTGGTCGTAGCGGCGCGCATTTACCGCCTCCGCATCGCTCGCCACGCGATCGGCGCCGATAAGGCTGGCAAGGGCTTCGGCAATCGAACTCATTTCACTCTCCCAAAAGCCTGCGGCTTTCCTCATTGATCTGAAGGCAATGCGCGATCTGGTTCGCCTTCATGGCGTCGTCCCAGCCGAGCAGCGCGCCCATCGCGCCAGCGGCAGGGGCCAGCGCGGCAAGGCCTGCACCATCGTCGAACCAGGCACGTGCGCTTCGCCGCACCCAATAATCCTCCAGCGTCGACGCGCCCTCATGCGTCACCGCGCGCGCGGCTTCCGCAGCAACGTCGCCGCCCGCGATAGCAATCTCGTTCGCCTCGTCACCATAGAGCCCCGTCAGCCGCTCGGCAGCCAGCGGATCAAGCCCGGCGAGCCGCACCTCGCGCGATCCTCCGGGCAGCGGAACCTCGGCCGTCGAGCAGGGCGCTGCCATGACGTTCAGCCGCTCAACCACCAGATCGACGACGCGTTCGGCCATCGCGCGATAGGCGCTGAGCTTGCCTCCCGCGATCGACACCAGCCCGCCGGGCGAGATCCAGATCTCGTCCTTGCGCGACACCTCGTTCGCCTTCTTGCCTGGCTGGGCGATCAGCGGGCGCACCCCCGACCACAAAGACACGATCTCGGCGTCGCGGATCGGATCGATGGCCAGCGCCGCCTCGGTCGCGCGCAGCAGATAGTCGATGTCGCCCCGCGTCGGTGCGGGCCAGTAATCGGCGCCGTCGTGGAACACGTCGGTCGTGCCGATGTACGTGAACACCCCGCGCGGCACCGCGAAAATGCTGCGCTTGTCGGGCGCGCGGATGATGATCGTGGAATGGATCGGCAGCCGCTCGCGCGGCAGCACCAGATGGATACCGCGGCTCAGCGACATGCGCGCGTCGCCTTCGTCCGCTTCCAGCCCGCGCACCTGATCGACCCACGCGCCCGCGGCGTTCACCACCAGCTTCGCCTTGATCCGCGCGCCCAGACCATCGTCCAGCGTCGACGTCGCGACCAGCCCGCCCTCCGTCAGTTCCGACGCCGCCGCATGGTTGACCACCACCGCGCCCGCGCCCTGCGCGCTACGGATATTCGCGAGCACCAACCGCGCATCGTCGGTCAGAAACTCGGGGTATAGCACCGCCCCATTGAGCTTGTCGGTGCGCATCAACGGCTCGCGCACCTGCAACTCCACCAGCCCGATGACCTCATGCTTCTCGGCTTCGGGCACCCCGCCCAGCTTCTCGAAGGTCCACAGCCCCGTCCGCAATTTCGCGGTCATCGCCATGTTCGTGGTCGGGATCAGAAAGGGCGTCAGCCGCGTCAGATGCGGCGCGATCCGCCGCAGTATCTGCCGCTCCGACGCCGCTTCCTTGACCAGCGCGATATCGCCTTGCGCCAGGTAACGCAGCCCGCCGTGGATCATCTTCGAGCTTCGGCTGCTCGTCCCGCTGGCATAGTCGCGCGCTTCGACCAGCGCGACCGACAGCCCGCGCATCGCCGCATCGCGCGCGATTCCCGCGCCGGTGATCCCGCCGCCGATCACCGCCAGATCGAACGTCCGCGATTCCAGTTCGGCGAAGACCTGTGTACGCCGCCGCGCGTCGAGTTGGGTGCTGCTCATGGCTTCACGCTATGCGCATCACGGCGGCATTGGTATTGCAAAACAGGAATGATATGCTGCGCAGCATGAACCTCCGCCGCCTCCGCCATTTTGACACGCTCTACCGCCTGGCCAGCTATGCCCGTGCCGCCGACGAGCTTGGCCTTACGCAATCGGCGCTGACGCGCTCGATCCAGAAGCTCGAAGAGGAAATGGGGGCGCTGCTGTTCGACCGCACCACCCATTATGTTCACCCGACCCCGGACGCCGACCGCCTGATCCGTTCCGCCCGCGACGTCATCGCTGCGGCGGCGAACCTCGAACAGGAAGCGCGTGGCCTCGGCCATCCCAGCAGCGGCACGGTCGCGGTCGGCAGCGGGCCTTATCCGCTGCAGCCGCTCATCACCGACGCGGTGGCGCGCTTCGCGGTCGATCATCCCGGGGTGCGGGTGACGGTGACCGGCGGGCCATCGGACCAATTGCTCGAAACGCTGATCGACCGGCGGCTCGATCTGGTCGTGTGCAACCGGGCGAAGTTCGCGGCGTCGGGCCATGCCGACGAGGTGCTCAGCATCCCGTTGCCGCCCGAACCGCTCATGCTCGTCTGCGCGGCCGACCACCCGCTCGCGAAGGGGCAGGGCGACAGCGCCGATTTCCCCTGGGCGCTGCCGCGTCCGGCACCGGGCAGCAATTTTCCGCGCGCGCTCCGCGCCCGCTTCGCCGCCGGGCAGTTCCCTGACTATGAACTGGATTCCACCGCCGCCTGCCTCGACATGGCGGCGAGCGGACGCGCGATCACCGTCGTGCCGCAACGGCTCGCGCTTCGCAGCGGCCTCGCGATGATCGCGCTCCCGCCGTCCGAAGTCACCCGCGACGCCATCCATCTCCTGCGCAACCGCAGCCGCAGCGCGCTCGTCGCCGCGTTCGTCGATGTTCTGAAAGCGGTGGGTCAGGCCGACGCGATCCCCGCGAACAGCGCGCTATCACCCGAACCCGCGCGATAGAAAACCGGCGGCTCACCAAAGGGCGCCGCGACCGTCACATGCTGCCCGCCGTCATGGCGCACCCCCGACCAGACATGGACCCAATCGGCCCCCTCCGGCAGATAGGTCGTCCATTCGCTTTTCCCCGCCGCAATCACCGGCGCGACGAGCAGATCGGGACCGAGCAGATAGGAGGTCTGGATCGCATAGGTCTCCGCATCCTCCTCGAAATGCAGGAACAATGGCCGCTGCACCGGCAATCCGGTCTGCGAAGCCTCCAGCGACAGCCGCCGCAGATAGGGCGCGAGATGCGCATAAATTCGCGTCATCTTCGCAAAATGCGCGAGCAATTCGGGATCGTCGTCATATTGCACATTCTGCCGCGGCCGGTTGCCCTCATGCGTGCGGATCATCGAGGTGAACGCTGACATCTCGGCCCAGCGCATCGCCAGTTCGGCGTCGCGTATGGTGTCGAACAGGCTGGTATAGCCGCCGCAATCGCTGTGATGATGCGCATTGCCCAGCATCCCCGCCGACAGCGCGGCGCAGATCACCGTGCCGATCCCGTCGTGGCGCGAAAAATCGACCGACTGGTCGCCCGCCCACAGCATCGGGCAATCGCCTTGCACCCCGGCTGCGCCCGATCGCATGAACACCATCATCTCGCCCGTCTGGCCGCGTCCCGCGATCCCCTGCGCGTTGACCCCGCCCCACAGCGCGGGCCAGCGATTGTGCGCGGTCATCCCGCTCTCGCCATTCGCCAGCCGAACATCGACCGGCAGATATTCGCCGAAGTCGGCCATCCAGCCCGACAGCCCGAAATCGATCATCTTCTCGCCGATGATCGTATCGGCGAACCACGCCGCCGCCGCCGGATTGGTGAAGTCGACATGTCCGCAATCGAACTCGCCAAAGTCGATGATATAGGGCTCGTCCTTGTCCGGACGCATCACCATAAATCCCTGCGCCGCCGCCTCCGCATAGAGCGGACCATCGACTGCCAGATAAGGGTTCACATAACCAAGGAAGCGAATCCCGCGTTCGCGCAATTCTGCGATCCGCGCCGGCAATTCGGGATAGCGCTCGGCATTCCACTGCCAGTCCCAGAACAGCCGGTTGCCGAAGCTCGTTATGCGCAGCCCAACCCAATCTTCGCACCACAGCCCTGACACCGCGACGCCGGCATCCTCATAGGCCTTGAGCCGCGCAAAGCTGTTGTCGCCATCCTTCAGGCCGATGACCGCACCTTTCAGGAGCCATTCGGGCAGCGGCGGCTGGCGCCCGAAGCGCGCCGACAGTGCCGAGACCAGCTGGGTAAAATGCGGCCGCGCCCACAGTTCGATTCTCGCGGGAATCTCCCATACCTCGACCTCGTGATAATCCGCCGCACGGAAATCGAACGCGGAATAGGCAAAGCTGTCGACATGCAGCGCATAGCGTCGCGAACTCACGAACGTCGGCTGCGGATAATTGGTGTGCGTCGGGCTGCCGCCGCCGCCCTTGCGGTGCGCCTCGACCTGCCGGAACAGCTCCGACGAGGCATCGCGCCCGACGCCGGGCTCGCTCGACCATAAAGGGACATGCCGTCCGCGCAGGTCGAAATAGGAGAATTGCTCGCCGCCGCCCCACACATGCTCGCCCGCGTCAGCGGGCACGCGCAGCCATAGCCGGTTGAGCGCCGGGTCGAGCGTCTTCAGCGCGATCGCCGCATCGTCGCCATCGCCCGCAACGCGCGCTTCGAGCAGCCAGGGCGAACCCGCCGCCGCGGCGAAACGCATGACAGGCCCGTCGACCTCGACATGCTCCAGCGCAATCCGCTCGATCACATCTTGCGAAACATCGAAATGGCCCAGCTTCGAATGGACATGCGCTTCGCCACGCCCGACAAAGAAACAGGGCGCTCCGCTCTGATGCGAAAGGATCACCTGTCCGCCAAGACGGAGTGCAAAGCCGGTGTCGCGCGCATCAAGCGCCATGGGGGAGGATCCTTTTCATATCGTCATCGTCATGCCGGGCTTGACCCGGCACCCGCCTTTTTTTCGGGAAGGCAGGCCCCGGATCAAGTCCGGGGTGACGATTGAAACATCGCGCCCTTGATTGGCCAAGGAGATTCCCCGTCGCATCGTGGACGGGACGCGGCGGGGCAGGGGGTTCGTCAGAAATTCATCCGTGCGGTGACCCCGAAATAACGCTCGGCGTCGCGCGGCGTGATCTGGCGCATGAAGCTGGTCCCGTTCGGGATGCGCTGGATCACGAATTGCTTGTCGGTCAGGTTCTTGGCGATGAACGACAGGCTGTATTTGTCGTCGTCGGTACTCACCTTGATCCCGGCATCCCAGATTGCATAGGCGCTCTGGAAGGCGTTGGGGTTCTGGTTGATGTCGAACTGGGTGCGGCTCTGGTAAACCAGCGAGCTGTTCAGATCGACGTTGAACCCGTCGATGTTCAGCGGCAGGCGCCAGTCCACCGTTACCGTGCCCTTATATTTCGGGGCAAAGGGCAGCGGCTTGCCGTTGATCGCATCGGCACAGGTCACCGCCGCGCCCGACGGACAGATGAACTGGTTGATATGCGCGTCGGTGTAGTTGAAGCCGCCCGACAGCGAGAAATCGTCGGTGATTGCGGCGTTGAAATCCATTTCGATGCCGCGCGTGGACACCGTGCCCGCATTGGTCAGACGCGTGACGACCTGCCCGGCGACGAGGTCGAGGAAGTTCGCCTGATAATTGTCATATTTCGCATAAAAGCCTGCGATGTTCAGCGTCAGGCGGCGATCGAACAGCCGGGTCTTGAGGCCCACTTCATAGGCATCCGACTTTTCAGGATCGATGCGGCCCGTGTCGCGCGCCAGCATGTTGAAGAACACGTTGAGCGCCGGACCCTTATAGCCGCGGGTGTAGGTCGTATAGGCGACGACATCGTCGGTCAGGTCATATTGCAGGCCGGCATTGCCCGACCAGCCAGTGTCCTTGATCGAGCCGGCCGAGGCGAAGGCCGGGTTCACGCCGGAGAAGGCGGCGAGCGATGTCGATCGGCGCGCAAAGTCATAGCTGACCTTGTCATTGGTATGGCGCAGGCCGACGATACCGCGGAACGCATCGGTAAAGTTCAGCGTCGCTTGGCCGAACGCCGAATAGCTGGTGAGCTTGGTCGTGAAATCGGCGTTGCCCTCGTTGGTCACATAGGTCGACGATCCGGCGGTGCAGGGGGTCAATCCGCCGACGGTCGGCAGCGTCGACGCGGTGCAGCTCGTGACCGTCCGGTTGAAGAAATCGACTTCCTTCGTGTGATAATAATAAAGCCCCGCAACATATTCGAAAAATTGCGGATTGGCCGACGCGATGCGCAGTTCCTGCGTGAACTGGTCGAACTTCAAATCGCCGCGATCGTGCGAACGGACATCGCCCGCCGCAGTGCCGGTGTTGACGTAACGCGGTGCATCCGACCGGAAATCGCCGTCGCGCTGCTGGAAATTATACCAGTGACGATATGCGGTGATCGAGGTCAGCGTGACCCCGCCAAGGTCGAGGTCGATCTGCCCCGACACGCCGCTGTTCTTGTCCTTGGTGTAGGGGTCGAGGTCGTTGTCGATATCCTTGTTCTTGCCGTCGAGCGTCAGCGGCGCGAGGCTGGGGATGAACACCGCATTGTTGAACGCCGACGGGAAAACGGTGCCGATGCTGTCGGCAAAGCCATTGTCGCTGTTCTTCGAATAATCGGCGATCAGCGTGATCTTGAGGTTGTCGGTCGGCTCGGCGATCAGCTTGCCGCGTACGCCCCAATGTTCGTACCCGTTGACCTTGTGGTTGTTGAAGACGTTGCGGGCGTTGCCGTCATATTGCGACCAGAAACCGGTCAGCGACGCGCGGATGCCATCGCCGATCGGGCCGCCGATGCTGCCGCGGAGGCGCATTTCATTGCCCTCATACCAGGCCGCATCGACATAACCGCCCAGCTCATTACCCGGCTCGCGCGACACGATATTGATCACGCCGGCGCTGGCATTCTTGCCGAACAGGCTGCCCTGTGGGCCGCGCAGCACTTCGATGCGCTCGACGTCGAGGAAGTCCGACGTCTGCTGGCCGGTGCGTGCATAGACGACGCCGTCGATAACCGTCGATACCGACGGTTCGACGCCCGACGAGAAGCTGATCGTGCCGACGCCGCGGATCGACAGCGCCGAATCCTTGTTGGTGTTGCCCTTGCGAAAGGTCAGCGTGGGGACGCGCTGGAAAAGCTGTTCGGCCGAATTGACGTTCGAACGCTCGAGCTGCGCGCCCGACACGACCGAGATTGCGACCGGCACATCCTGCAGATTCTGTTCGCGCTTCTGCGCGGTGACGATGATGTCGGTGGAGGCGAAAGGCGCATTGGTTTCGGCCGGGGCTTGTGCTGCGGCGTCTTGTGCGGCGGCGGGGGCGGCGAACAGCGCCATGCCCAATGCCGTTGTAAGTGTCAGATACGCTTTGGCTTTCGACGAAACCATCTTCAGATCCTCCCTTGATGCACTGCTAAATCGGTATCTCAATCAATTTTATTGATAATGTAGAGCCGACCCATGCGCGCAATTATTTTTGTGGTCCAATAGAGAAAGGTCGTGATGCCATATCCGAATGCTATGGCTTACAGGACAGCGCGAGAAGCTGGCGAAATGCTCTGGCATGCGCGTCGGCCTCGTCATCAGCAACCCTTCCCCCTGTCGTGACGGATCATTCGCCCGCTTCGACATCAGGCCGCGAACGGATGTCGTCCACAGCCACGAATCGGCCAATCGGCGCCATTGCCCATCAGCCAAACTAGGGATGCGCGCCAAAATCATTGCAGTCTAATCGAGAAATGTCGGTCTGTTATGTCCAAATGCTATGACTTGGGCGAGTGGCTGCTAACGACCGGTTGCAGTCATAAACGAACGGCGCATTATGCTGGCATGATCGACCGACAAAAAAGAGAGCGAGCGGCTTCCATGATCGTGCGCTTCGCACGTGGCGAAATAGACAGCGACGACTTGGAATCTGAATGGCCGACCAGCGCCGAAGATCGCGCAATCGAAGCCATCGGATCGATGCTGTGGCTGCACTACGACGATCATAAGCCTCGACGCATGGTCGGCAAGGATGCTGCCACATGCGAAGAAATATCGCTTTTTAGCCGATACGAAGCGTATTTGAGGACCGACCTGTCCTACGAGTGGCCGGAGGACAATTTCATTCGTATCGAAGGCCTAGGAGCGCTAGTGCCGCTTTCTTTGGGTTTGTTAAGCCCGATCGATCGCCTGATCAAATCACGAAACGCCAAGGTCGACGCGGCGATGGATGCTCATGGCGATCTCAGCGTGTGGCCCTTTACCAGCAAAGCTGAATGGGACGGCAAGCCCCTAACACCCTATGTCCGCTGACCGCCCAAAACGGACAACAGCGACACCGCCTATTTCGACGAAACCACCTGCTGCACATGCGCCAGACATGCCGCCGTCTCGCGCTGCACATCGGCGTTCAGCCACGCGACAATCTCGGGCGTCGGCCCGATGTCGGGCTCGAGCAGCGCGAAATCCAGATACACCGGCGGCGAGATTGGCCGTACCGCGACGCCCAGCCGGTGAAAGCGCGGTGCGCTGAACGGCTCGGCGATCGTGACGCCCAGCCCAGCTTCGACAAAGGCATATAATATCTGCGAATGCTGCGTCTCCAGCCGCCGCGATACGCTGATGCCCGATTCTTCCAGCGCGGTGTCGATCCCGGTCCACAGTGCGTCGGCTTCGTGCATCGGGCCGACGAATTCCTCGCCTGCCAGATCGGATATCTTCAGCCGATCGCGCGCCGCGAGCGGGTGGTTGGCGGGCAGTATGCACACATATTCGGCGCGCGCGAGCGGCGTCGCCCTGATGCCTTCGCGCCCCTGCATATCGACCCCGATGCCCAGATCGGCCTGGCCCAGGAACACGCGTTCCTCGATCGCGCGCTGGCCCAGCGATTCCACGATGATCTTGATGTCGGGATACAGGATGCGAAAGCGGGCGATCACCGCGGGCAAGATGGCCATTGCGATGGCGGCAAGCGCCGCGATCCGCACCGTCCCCACCGGATGCGCGCGAATACGCCGCGCGGCCTGATCGAGCAGGTCGAGCCCGGCATAGCTGCGTCGCACCGCTTCATACAGCGCCTGCGCCTGCGCGGTTGGATGCACTCGCGCGCCGCGCCGGTCGAACAGCCGGAATCCGACCGCACGCTCCATGTCGGCGATCAGCCGACTCACCGACGGCTGGCTGATGTTGAGCATCGTCGCGGCGGCGGTGATGCCCCCGCTCATCATCACGGCGCGAAACGCCTCAACCTGTCTCATTCGCATAGGCCATAGTATAGACGTATGATCGATGGATGCAATTCGATTGGATGCGATGACCGTCCTCTGCGATATGCGTGAAGATCGAAAAGATACGGGAGAGTGAAGATGGATTATGCGGCTCAGCGCGAACAATTCGCCACCGAAGGCTATGCGGTCTTCGAACGCATCCTCGAAGGCCCGCTGCTCGATCTGCTGCGCGACGAATGCGGCCGCGTCATCGACCGCGAGGATGCTCGCCTCGACAGCCTCGGCGTCGAAGTCGATGGCATCAGCCACAAGGGCAAGCGTTATTTTGCGGGCGAATGCCAGCGCCGCCAGCCCGATCTGCGCAATATGTTGTTCAGCGAGACAATGGCCGACATCTGCCGTGCGACGCTCGGCGACGATGCCTATTTCTTCTATGATCAATATGTCGTGAAGGGCGCCAGCGAAGGCATGCCGTTCAGCTGGCATCAGGATTCAGGCTATGTCGTCGGCAACGGCGGCCCCGTCGATCACAAGCCCTATCTCACCTGCTGGTGCACGCTCGACGATACGACGATCGCCAATGGCACCGTGCGTATCATGCCCTTCTCGCAGGCCCCCGAAACGCGGAAGGGCATCGTCCCGCACAGTCGCCAGCCTGGCAGCAACGACCTCGTCGGCTACACCGGCGACAGCGAAGGCGTGACGCTCGAAGTACCCGCGGGCAGCGTCGTCGCTTTCTCCAGCCTCGCGCTCCACGCCACCGGATCGAATTCGACTCCGAACATGCGCCGCGTCTATCTGGCGCAATATTCGCCAGAGCCGATCCTCAATCCCGGCACCAACCACCTGCGCCGCAATGCCATCGCCTTCTTGCGCGGCGGCAGCCAGGTGACCTTTAATTGAGGGGTAAAGCCATGATCGAGCGTCCAGTTTTCGCGCATCGGCCGCGCATCGTCGCGCTTGGCGGCAACGCAACCGCCGGCGGATCGGCCGAGCGGCTCCTTCGCCACGCGCTCGATCGTTGCGAAGCTGAAGGCGCGGAGACATTGCTGTTTGCGGGCAATGCGATCAATCTGCCGCTGTATGCGCCACACCATGGCGATCGATGCGATAAGGCCGAGGCCTTGACTGAAGCGCTACGCAAGGCCGACGGTATCATCGTCGCGTCGCCCGCCTACCACGGCACCGTGTCGGGTGTAGTCAAAAATGCACTCGACTATGCGCAGGATCTCGCGTCGGATGTGCAGCCCTATTTTGACGGCCGGGCCGTCGGCCTCATCGCAGTCGCGGGCGGCTGGCAGGCGGCTGGCAGTACACTTGCGACGTTACGATCGGTCACCCACGCTTTGCGAGGTTGGCCCACGCCAATGGCAGTGATGGCAAATTCCAGTCAGCAGTTGTTTGATTCGCATGGCACGTTGACCGATTGCGGCATCAATCAGCAACTTGACATTATGACGCGGCAACTCGTCATTTTTACGCAGATGAAAGCCTCTCTAGCTGTCGTTATGACAGCTTGAGGTCCCGCATTTAGGTTATCTCCGGCCATGCGCATCGCTTTTGACAAGCTCACACCCTCCACTATGTCGGCGGCTAACCGCGACGGCGACGGATCGAGCTAGGGGCGCCCGGCTACGTTGAATATGATCGCGTCGAAGCGATCCATCGTCACCGATCCAAAGGCGGCTTCGATGGCATCGATCTCAAAAGCTGCCAGTCCGCTGTCGGCCACTGACCGGCCGTGACGATCAGGATTGTACCGTCTAATAGACCGGCATGACAAATCGATCCTGGCGCGGCAAATTACGGATTGAAGGCGAGACTGCCTGGTGGTCGGGCTGCGTTGGCGACACCGCCTCGCATCGGCATTTCGCGGCACAGGCTGTGCTTTCCGATGTGCCGATCCGCTTGCTCGACGGTGATGGCGAAGAAGTATCGGCAACTTGCCTTCTCATTGAACCCAATGCCTTGCATCGGCTTCTGCCGGCTCATGCCGCCGACATCTGCTACGTCGAACCCACCGGCTCCTTTAGTCTACCGGCCCCCCTGCGCGAGCGTATAGAACGAGACAGAGCATATATTATATCTGATGCGAAAACCCGATCCTTCTGGAAGGAGGCGATCGGCCGGTCCGCGGGCCGGCGGATCGATACGCGCGTGTCGCATGCCATTTCGGCCATTGAACGGCTGCTTCCTGATGGCACCGTCCGCCTCGCGGACGTCTGTGCAGGTACCCAGCTCTCAATCGGCCGGTTTCGGCACCTCTTTTCCTCGGAAGTCGGAATGCCTTTCCAGCGATATATATTGTGGTGCCGGTTGCGGGCTGCATTCGATGCACTCATCGCGGGATACAACATCACCCGGTCGGCCCATGCTGCAGGTTTCGCCGATGCCGCCCATTTTGCGCGAACGATCAAGGCGATGTTCGGGATCCGGGCTGGCGATCTGAATCTGAAGGCTTAGCCCCTGCGTTCAAGCGCCGAGCTACCTGTTTGGCTAAGTAACGGGTATGACCGATGTGAGCCGAGATTTCGTCCCCGCCTTGGGAAAGGCCGGAAATACAGACCGCTATGACGCCGTCGTCGCGTTGATGACGCGGGAGAAGCGATGGAGGAGTGAACTCGTGCGGCTCGTCGCGCCGCATGCGGGTGAAACGATCGTCGACATCGGCTGCGGGACTGGCACGCTCGCCATCGCACTCAAGGCGGTGGCGCCGGACGCTATCGTTCTGGGTGTCGATCCCGATCCCGCGGTGCTGGCAATCGCCAAAGCCAAGGCTCGCGATGCGGACAAGACGGTGCAATGGTTCGAAGCCATGGGTGACGCTCTCGATACCTTCGAGCCGTTGCGCGGCTGCGACAAGATCGTCTCAAGCCTCGTTCTCCATCAATGTCCGATGGAGGTGAAGGAAGCGATCGTCCGCCAGATGTGGCGGCTTCTGAAACCCCGGGGCGAATTGTTCATCGCCGACTATGGCGAGCAGCGCACGCTGTTGATGCGCACCCTTTTTCGGCAGGTCCAGATGATCGACGGCTTCGACCTCACGGAACCGAATGCGCGCGGTTGCGTCCCCGGGATCCTCGTCGCCGCGGGATTTCGCGACGTCGAGGAAGTTCGGGTAATCCAGACACCGACGGGTTCGATCTCGCTTTACCGGGGGCGGCGCTAATTTTGATTTCTACGATCAAATGCGCGCAATGTCTCGTTACATCCTTTTCTTTCTAAAAGCGGGGTGGCCGCTGTGACAATCGCGTCTCGCAGCCTGCCACTATTGCGATTTGCTCGCAATAGTGGCAGGCTGCGCCACTATGCAGACCCATTGGAACATCCCGGAGGCCGTTCATCCTGGTGCCGGCGAATATGCGCCGGGCTTTTGGTCTAGCAATCCGTCTGCAGGGATATTTCTGGCGGGGGGCGCAAGGCATTTTCAGCAGATGCATCAGGCGCAAGAGCGACTCGGCCCGGGATTGAAGCTGGCGTTGCTGCTCGAAGGGCAATTCGAACTGGGCATCGGCGGCGATCGGTTCGAGCAGGTACCGGGCGCCAGCAGCAGTCTGTTCGTCAGCCGGGACGATTGGGTGCTTGATCACCGGTTCGATGCCGGCACCCGGTTGCGATATGTCACGCTCCATCTGGAGGCCGGCCTCGTCGAGGACCTGCTGGAGCAGGACCTGCAGCGTCTTGGCGAAGGCGTCGCGCAAAAGCGGCGCCCGACACCCGCCGTCATGACCAGCATTGCCAATCAAATCCTGCACCAGCCTTTTTCCGGGGTGGCGGGCAGGCTGCAGGAATCGGCGAAAAGTTTCGAACTCGCGGCGCTGGCACTCGACATGCTGGGGATCGGGCCGGAGCGGGGCCTCTCTGGCATCGCCAGCACCCCTGAGGT